>NZ_JOBL01000174.1 GCF_000716335.1 Streptomyces sp. NRRL S-118
GGGTCCGGTCGGTCCCGGTGGTCCTGGTGCGCCCGTACCGCCGCCCGGCTTCCCGCAGCCCCCGGTCCAGCCGCAGGCGCCGGGGCCGACCGGTCAGCCGACCGTCGGGCCCGGCTACCAGGCGGTGTTGCGCTACCGCGCGCCCGACGGTTCCGAGCAGCAGCTCATCCGGCGTTCGGCGCCGGGCACGCCGCACCCGGAGTGGCAGATCTTCCACGAGCTGCGGGCCATGAACATCCCGCCGGACCAGGTACTGGAGCTGCACACCGAGCTGGAGTCGTGCGAGCTGCCCGGCGGTTACTGTGCCCGGATGATCCGGGAGACCTGGCCGCAGGCGCGGATCACGTCGATCTCCCCGTACGGGCGCGATCACGCGAGCCGGCAGCAGGGTGTGCAGCAACTGATCGCCCACCAGGGTGAGTTGCACCAGGTGGCGGACGGTCCGGCGCGTCCGGCGCCGCTGCGCACCCCGCTGCCGCCGGTGCAGCCGGCGCCGCCGGTCCCGCCGGAGGGCATCGCGCAGGAGCTGGCGGGGGCGTTCGGGCCGCAGGGCATCTGCCGGTTCGACCAGCGGGCCGTGTCGCGGCAGGGCGTGCCGGAGATGGTGGCGCGCACGCTCGTGTGGGCGGGGCTGCCGGCGGACTTCGGGCCGTTCTTCTGGGCGCAGCCCGCGCAGCCGGTCGTGCCGACGCTGGCGGAGCTGGCGGCGCAGCGGCAGGTGCAGCCGGCTTCGGACGCGGGCTCGTACCTGGTGCTCGGTTCGGACTTCGGCCGGGCGATCTGTGTCCAGTACGGGACGGCGCACATCGTCGCCGTACCGGTGGAGGGGGGTCCGGGCGGTCAGCCGGTGGCGCCGCAGTTCGTGAACACCGGGCTGCCGGAGTTCACGCGGTGCCTGGCGCTGCTGGGACGGATGTGGCGGCTGAGGTTCGGGTTGAACCCGGAGCAGGCGGGCCGCTGGACCGTGGACTTCCAGGTGCAGCTGGCCATGCTGGACCCGGCCGCGCTGGCGTCGCCGGAGAGCTGGTGGTCGGTGCTGCTGGAGCAGATGTGGGACGGGCTGCTGTGAGGTGACGAGGGCGTGGTGACCGGCCTGCCGCGAGCAGACCGGTCATTACGTCCCTTTTTGTGATGATTGTCGCATCCTGGGCGTATGAGTCCTGACACAGCATCATCATCACCGCATGGGTTCGAGGTCGTCGCCAAGGGCCGGGGCTACCGGCCCAAGGACGTCGACGGCTATGTGAGTGGGCTGTCCGCCGACCGCGACAGCGCGTGGGAGCGTGCGGCGCGGCTGACCGTGCTCGCCAAGGAGATGGACAAGGAAGCCGCTCGCCTGCGCGAGGCCGTCGCCGGGCTGAAGCCGCAGCGGTACGAGTCGCTCGGGCCGCAGGCGCATCAGCTCCTCGTGATGGCGGAGGAGGAAGCCGGGGCGGTACGGGCAAGGGCGGTGGCCCACGCGCAGGCCCTGGCCGACGCGGCCGACGAGGCCGGGCGGCAGACGAGGGACGCGGCGCGCGAGGCGGCGGACGCGCAGCGGGCCGCGGCGGAGGAGGAGGCCACGCAGATCCTGCTCGCGGCGCGCGAGAAGGCCCAGGAACTGCGGGCGGAGGCGCGCGGGGAGGCCGACCGTACGCGGGGTGAGGCGCAGGCGGAGCTCCGGCAGGTGCGGGAGCGGACGGAGGCGCTGCTGGCCGCCCAGGAGAAGGTGCAGGCCGAGCAGCGGAAGGCCGCCGAGCAGGAGCTGACGGAGCGGCGGGCGGAGGCCAAGGAGCGGATCGCCGCGATGATCGCGGAGGCGGAGTCCCAGTTGGCCGAAGCCGATCGGGTGTACGCGGAGGCGGAGGAGGCGGCGCGCCGGCGGCAGCAGGAGGCGGACGCGCGGGCGGCGGAGCTGCTGGCCTCGGCGCGGGTGGAGGAACAGCGCATCGAGGAGGAGACGGAGCAAATGTTGCGGGAGCACGCGGAGGCGCGGGAGGGGTTGCGGGAGCACATGTCCCACGTCCGCGAGAGCCTGGCGGCGCTCACGGGCCGCGCTCCGGACCCGGATCCGGACGCGGCCTGACCGCCTCCACGTTCCCGATCCGGAGTCGATCCGGAGTCGATCCGAAGCCGATCCGAAGTCGAGCCGGAGCCGATCCGAAGTCGAGCCGGAGCCGGTTCCGGAGCTGGACGCGGTCGCATCGCCCCGGCTTTTCCGCCCCCCGCCCCTGTCCGGCCTGCCCACTCTCCGCCCGGCCCCGGCTCCCGTGACGAGGGCTCCGCCCCTCAGGATGCCGGGGCCGCGCCCGTTCCGGAGCAGGCGCGGGCCCCGGCAGGGGGCCCGGCGCCGCCCAGCCGCCCAGCCGCCCAGCCGCCCCGCCGGTGCGGTCCGATGCGCGGGCGCGGGCGCGGCGCGGTGCAGGCACCGGAACCGGCGCGGGTCCCTCGCCGGATCCGTCCGTACCCGGCGTGTCCATACGGGAGTTGCGCCGTGCTTGCGGGCCCGGGCGGCTCAGTCCTCCGCCCGCAGGACCGGGAAGCGGCGGGGAGCCACTGTCAGGAGGACCACCAGCGCCAGCGCCGCCGCGACCGCGGCGCCCACGTAGACGTGGTCGACGGCCGCGTCCACCGCCGCCGGGGTGAGCGTGGCCGGGTCGTCGAGGTCGCCGGAGGGGAGGCGGTCGGCGAGGACGGCGTTGGCGAGGGCGCCGAAGAGGGCCGCGCCGAGGCTCTGGCCGACCTGGCGGCAGAAGAGGACGGACGCCGTGGTGGTGCCGCGCTCGGACCACGGCACCGTGGACTGGACGCCCACGATCAGCGGCAGCTGGACCAGGCCGAGCGCCGCGCCGAGCAGCAGCATCATCAGCGCCGGCTGCCACGGCTCGCCGGGATACGGCAGGAACGGCATCGCCAGCAGGATCAGCATCGCGAGGGTGGTGCCGGCGGCCGCGGTGAGCCGGAAGCCGATCCGGGTGTAGAGGCGGTTGGAGAACGCCGCGCTGACGGGCCAGGACAGGGTCATCGCGGAGAGGACGAAACCCGCGGCGACCGGGCCGAGACCGAGGACGGTCTGGGCGTAGGTGGGGACGAACACGGTGGGCGCGACCATCAGCAGGCCCAGCGCGCCCAGGGCAAGGTTGACGGCCGCGATGGTGCGCCGGCGCCAGACCCAGCCCGGTATGACCGGTTCGGCCGCCCGCCGTTCGATCACCGCCGTCAGCGCCGCCAGGACGGCGGCGCCGGCGAAGAGCCCCAGGGACGGGGCGGAGAGCCAGGGCCACGCCACGCCGCCCTGCACGAGCGCGGTGAGCAGCAGGGTGCCGGTGGCGAACACCCCGAGGGCGCCCGGCCAGTCGACCCGTACTGCGGCCGCACGGGCACGGGGCGCCTCGGCCAGGTGGCGGGTGATCAGCCAGAGGGCGAGGGCGCCGACGGGCAGGTTGATCAGGAAGATCCAGCGCCAGTCGGCGTACCCGGCGAGCAGCCCGCCGAGGGCCGGGCCGGCGACGGACGAGGTCGCCCAGACCGAGGAGAGGCGCGCCTGGATCCTGGGGCGTTCCTCCAGCGGGTACAGGTCGGCGGCGATGGTCTGGACGGTTCCCTGGAGGGCGCCGCCGCCCAGCCCCTGGACGACGCGGAAGGCGATCAGCGCGGCCATGTTCCAGGCGGCGGCGCACAGCAGGGAGCCGATGAGGAAGAGGACGACGCCGGTGATCAGGACCGGTTTGCGGCCGAAGGTGTCGGACAGCTTGCCGTAGACGGGGAGCGTGACGGTGACGGCGAGCAGGTAGCCGGAGAAGAGCCAGGAGAAGACGGACAGTCCGCCGAGGTCGCCGACGATCTGCGGTACGGCGGTGGCGATGACCGTGCCGTCGAGGGCGGCCAGGGCCATGGCGAGCATCAGCGCCGCGACGACCGGTCCGCGCCTGCCCGTCGTGGCGCTGCCCGCCGGTGTGGCGGCCCCGGTCAGCGAATCCGTCACCGAGGTCCTTTCCCCATGCATGTATTTCGTCGGTCAGCTTCTCACTCCGTCCCCGGTCGGAGAACCCCTAGGGGCTCCTCCTCACTTCAGGCCAGGGGCTGTTCGTCCCGCCGGAGGACGAGAGGCGGGGGACGGCTGCCTAGCGTGGGTGGGGAAAACCCCAGGGCGAAGAGTGCGCCGCGCACCAGTGCGCACGGGCCTGCCGGGGCGGAAAACTCAGGACGTGTAGCCCAGGACTCGCTGCTGCCGCCTTCCCGCTCGTGCCTCGTCGCGCCGCGGTGCGGTGCGCGAGCCGATCCGACATAGGAGACGTACCGTGACAACGGCTGTGACCATCCCCAGGCACGGGGGTACTGGAGGGCGTACGGCCGTCGCGGCGCGAGCGCGGCAGGTCGTCAAGGCGTACGGCGCGGGGGAGACCCGGGTCGTCGCGCTCGACCACGTCGACGTGGACATCGCCCGGGGCGAGTTCACCGCGATCATGGGCCCGTCCGGGTCCGGCAAGTCGACGCTGATGCACTGCCTGGCCGGGCTGGACACCGTGACCAGCGGGGAGATCTTCCTCGACGACACGGAGATCACCCGGCTGAAGGACAAGAAGCTGACGCAGTTGCGGCGCGACCGCATCGGCTTCATCTTCCAGGCGTTCAACCTGCTGCCGACGCTCAACGCGCTGGAGAACATCACGCTGCCGATGGACATAGCGGGCCGCCGGCCCGATGCCGCCTGGCTGGACCGGGTGGTGGAGACGGTGGGCCTGGCGGGCCGGCTGAAGCACCGGCCGAACCAGTTGTCCGGTGGGCAGCAGCAGCGGGTCGCGGTGGCCCGGGCGCTGGCGGCCCGGCCCGAGATCATCTTCGGTGACGAGCCGACCGGGAACCTGGACTCGCGGGCCGGGGCCGAAGTGCTGGGCTTCCTGCGCCGGTCCGTCGACGAGCTGGGGCAGACCATCGTGATGGTCACGCACGACCCCGTCGCGGCGAGCTACGCGGACCGGGTGCTCTACCTGGCGGACGGGCGGATCGTGGACGAGATGTCCCGGCCCACCGCCGAGGCCGTCCTGGACCGGATGAAGGACTTCGACGCGCGGGGGCGGACGTCGTGACCGTGCTCAGGACCTCCCTGCGCAACTTCTACGCGCACAAGGGGCGCATGGCGCTGTCGGCGGTGGCGGTGCTGCTGTCGGTGGCGTTCGTGAGCGGGACGCTGGTGTTCACGGACACCATGAACACCACCTTCGACAAGCTCTTCGCGTCGTCGGCCGCCGACGTCACGGTCAGCCCCAAGGCGGCGACGGCCGACGACGAGATGCCGCAGACGGGGAAGCCCGAGACGCTGCCCGCCTCGCTGGTGCAGCGCGTCGGGAGCGCCACGGGCGTCAAGGCGGCCGAGGGCGCGGTCGTCTCGATGAGCGTCACCGTCGTCGACGCCGACAACAAGAACATGGGGCCCACCAGCGGGGCCCCGACCATCGCCGGCAACTGGACGCGCAACGACCTGCGGTCGATGGAGATCACGTCGGGGCACGCGCCGCGCGGACCGACCGACGTGATGGTCGACGCCGACACCGCCGACAAGCACCACCTGAAGCTGGGTGACGAGCTGCGCACCATCGCCGTCACCGGGGACTTCACGGCGAGGATCTCCGGTATCGCCTCCTTCAAGGTCACCAACCCCGGTGCCGCCGTCGTCTACTTCGACACCTCGACCGCGCAGCGCCACCTCCTGGGCGGCCAGGACCTGTTCACCCACATCGCGGTGGAGGCGGCCGAGGGCGTCGGCCACGAGGAGCTGAAGCGGAGTGTGGCCGCGGTCGTCGACGGTGCGGCGTACAAGCTGCAGACGCAGAAGGAGGCGGCTGACGCCGGACGGGAGGACGTCGGCGGGTTCCTCGACGTGATGAAGTACGCCATGCTCGGCTTCGCCGGGATCGCCTTCCTCGTCGGCATCTTCCTCATCGTCAACACCTTCTCGATGCTGGTCGCCCAGCGCACGCGGGAGATCGGCCTGATGCGGGCCATCGGGTCGAGCCGCAAGCAGGTCAACCGGTCCGTGCTGGTCGAGGCCGTGCTGCTGGGCGTCGTCGGCTCGGTGCTCGGCGTGGGCGCGGGCGTGGGCCTGGCGATCGGGCTGATGGAGCTCATGTCGTCCATGGGCATGGAGCTGTCCACCCAGGACCTCACCGTCAAGTGGACGACGCCGGCCGTCGGTCTGGTCCTCGGCATCGTCGTCACCGTCCTCGCCGCGTACGTTCCGGCCCGCCGGGCCGGCAAGGTCTCGCCGATGGCCGCGCTGCGCGATGCCGGCACCCCGGCCGACGGCAGGACCGGTGCCGTACGCGCCGTCACCGGGCTGGTGGTGACGGGCGCGGGCGCCGCGGCGCTGTACGCGGCGGCGAGAGCGGACGCGGCGGGCGAGGGGTCGCTGTACCTCGGGGTCGGTGTCGTGCTGTCCCTGCTCGGCTTCGTGGTCGTCGGTCCGGTCCTCGCCGGTGGTGTGGTGCGGGTGCTGGGGGCCCTGATCCTCCGGGTGTTCGGACCGGTGGGGCGGATGGCCGAGCGCAACGCGCTGCGCAACCCGCGCCGTACCGGTGCGACGGGTGCGGCCCTCATGATCGGCTTGGCGCTGGTGGCGTGCCTGTCGGTGGTCGGCTCGTCGATGGTCGCATCGGCGACCGAGGAGCTGGACCGCTCGGTCGGCGCGGACTTCATCGTCCAGAGCGCCAACGGCCAGCCGATCGTGCCGCAGGCGCAGACGGCTCTCGAGAAGGCGCCGGGCATCGCCCATGTCACCGAGTACAAGCAGGTGGACGCCCGGCTCACCTCACCGGACGGCAGGACGGAGGACGAGGGCATCGTCGCCGCCGATCCGACGTACGCCTCCGACCTGCGCCGCGAGACCGTGTCGGGCGAGCTGCCGGACGCGTACGGCAAGGACGCGATGTCGGTGGGCAGCGAGTACGCGCAGCGGCACGGCGTGAAGGTCGGCGACACCCTCACGGTGGCGTTCAAGCACGGCGAGCGTCCCGCGAGGCTGAAGGTCGCGGCGATCACCTCGGACGACACGAACGTCGACAAGGGCGCGATGTACACGAACATCGCGACGGCGCAGCAGTACGTGCCCGCGGGGAAGATGCCGAAGAACATCATCCTGTTCGCCACGGCGCGGGACGGCGGGGAGACGGCGGCGTACGCCGAGCTGAAGAAGGCCCTGGCGCCGTACCCGCAGTACAAGGTGCAGAACCAGACCGACTTCAAGCAGGACCTGAAGGACCAGGTCGGGCAGTTGCTGAACATCGTCTACGGGCTGCTGGCACTGGCGATCATCGTGGCGGTGCTCGGTGTGGTGAACACCCTGGCCCTGTCGGTGGTCGAACGGACCCGGGAGATAGGCCTGATGCGGGCGATCGGGCTGTCACGGCGTCAGCTGCGCCGCATGATCCGCCTGGAGTCGGTGGTCATCGCCCTCTTCGGCGCCCTGCTGGGCCTGGGGCTGGGCATGGGCTGGGGCACGGCGGCGCAGAAGCTGCTGGCCCTGGAGGGGCTGGGGGTCCTGGAGATCCCGTGGCCGACGATCCTGACGGTGTTCGTCGGGTCGGCGTTCGTGGGCCTGTTCGCGGCGCTGGTCCCGGCGTTCCGGGCGGGTCGGATGAACGTGCTGAACGCGATCGCCACCGACTGACCGGTACGGTGAGGGGCCGCGGTCCCGGTGGGCGTCCTCCATGCCCACCGGGACCGCATCCGCACGGCAGCCCCGAGAGGCATCAGGTGCGCCGCTCCAGGACGACGTAGCCGGCGGCCGCGCCGGTCAGGTCGTAACGGGCGTCGGGGTGGAGCTGCTTGGCGTAGCCGCGCGCGTCGCGCACCCAGCCGGATCTGTTGTTCAGCGCGATGTAGTCGGGGGCGGGGTTCCTGGCGTCGCCGATCCACAGGACGCGGCAGCGGCCCGTCAGGCGGCTGATGGGGCCGACGTTCGCCTCGACGGTCGCACCGTCCGGGATGCGGGCGAGGAGCCGTTGGGCGGCGACGGCCCCGGGCGGTGTGCGGTAGGCCTCCGCCTCGGTGAGCACCGACAGCGGCAGCGACGTGGTGAGGGCGACCGCGGCCGCGGCGGCGCACGCGGGCAGCCGGTCCGCGTACGTGCGCAGCCAGGGGCGCGGACTGCGGCGCGTGATGTCCGCGGCATCCGCCAGCGCGAGGAACACCACCGGCATCAGCACGGCGCTGTAGTGCCAGTCGGTGGACCAGTAGTGGGGGTCGCCGGACAGGAACCGCCAGCCGAGAGTGGGGGCGGCGGCCAGCAGCAGCGGGGAGCGCAGGGCGAGCAGCCCGGCCGGCAGCAGCAGCCACCCCAGGGTGCGCAGCTTCGTTTCGGCGCCGGCGAGGGGGCCCGGGCCCTCACCGACCTTGCTCCAGTAGTCGTAGCCGCCCGCGGTGTTGAACGCCGGTATGACGGCGAGGAGGGTCAGCGCGGTGGCGGCCGCTCCGAGGACCGCCACACCGGTCGCGTACACGGCGGCACGCCGCGAGGTGCGCCGCGCCCGCCAGGCGACGACGAGCGCGAGGGCGGCCAGGGTGAGGCCGAGGTCCTCCTTGACCAGTACGAGCGGTGCCGCCCACAGCAGTGCGGCACGCCACCGGGCGCGCAGGACCGCCTCCAGGGAGAAGGCGATCAGCGGGACGGCGAAGCAGATCTCGTGGAAGTCGAAGTCGGCGGCCCGCTGGATGCCCCAGGACAGGCCGTACGCGACGCCGACGGCCACACCGGAGGCCCGGCCGAGCAGGCGGGTCGCGGCGCGGGTGACGGGGATGGCGGCGAGCGCGAACAGCGCGGCCTGCGCGACGAGGAGGGTGACGGGCGTGGGGAAGAGCCGGTAGGCCGGCGCGAGGAGCGCGGTCACGGGGCTGAAGTGGTCGCCGAGGATGTTCGTGCCCGGCCCCTTCAGGTCGGCGACGGGCGCCTGGAGGTGGGCGTATCCACGGACGGCCTGCTCGAAGATGCCGAGGTCCCAGGAGCGGCTCCCCATGCGGCGGTGGCGGAGCACGGACAGCGTGGTGTACGCGGTGAACAGGGCGAGCGCGAGGAGGTACGGGGCTGGGCCGCCCGCGGCCGGTGCGGCGGCGGGCGGCCCGGTTATCGGTATCGGCGCGGCTTGCCGTGTCTCCGGTGCGGTGCGGCGGCCGGCGGGTGCGGCGAGGACGGCTCCACGCATGCGGGGCGGGCTCCTTCGGGTCGCTTACGGGTGGCGGGACCCGATGGCGGGCAGGACGGTCGAGGCCGACGCGCTCGGGGGCGGAGCACTCGGGGTGGCGGTGGCCGGCGCCGCAGCCCTCGGGGCGGGGACGGCGGTGGTCGGGACGGACGACGGGCTCGACGGGATCGGGGTGGGGACGGTCGGGGTCGGGGACGCCGGCGGAACCGGCAGCGAGGCGGAGTACGGCGGGACGGAGCTCGGCGGGACGGACGTGGGCGAGGCGGGGGACGGCGGGGCGGACGAGGGCGAGGCGGAGGCCGGCGGGGCCGACGGCGAAGGGGACGGGGACGGCGGCGCCGTCGGCACGCCGGGCCGGTCGGGCAGCAGCGCGAGCGCGGCGAGCGTGCCCGTGGCACCGAGCACGCACACGGCGCACACCGCCGCGGCGGCCAGCGTACGGCCGCGGCGGCGCCGCCCCCGCAGCGCCACCCGGGCCGCGGGCTCGGGCTCGACGAGCAGGGAACCGGAGCGGGCGGCCCGCTTGAGCGCGGCGGCGATGGCCTGGTCCGTGTGCTGGCTGCGCTGGTCAGACACCGTGCTGCTCCTCGGTCAGATGGGGTGCGAGGGCGGCTCTGGCCCGGGACAGGTGCGTCTTGACGGTCCCGGTGGCGAGCCCGGTCTCCGCGGCGACCTGCTCCACCGACAGGTCGCACACGTAGTGCAGGACGGCGACGCGCCGCTGCCGCTCCGACAGCGTGCGCAGCGCCGCGACGAGGGCGACGGAGCCGGCGTCGGGCGCCGGCACGCTGTCGCGCAGACCGCTGCCGTGCCGGCGCCACGCCTCCGCGGCCCGGCCCCGCCGCCGCCAGCGGCTGACCGCCAGCCGCCACGCCACCGTACGGACCCACGCCTCGGGCCCGGCGTCCCGCAGGAGCCGGGAGCGGCGCCCCCAGGCCCGTACGAACGCCTCCTGGACGACGTCCTGGGCCTCGTGGACGTCGCCGGTCATCAGGTACAGCTGGCCGACGAGGCGCGTGACCGAGTGAGCGTAGAGCTCGTGGAACTCCTCTTCGGTCAATGCGGGCCCCCAGTGGTCGGACGGTTCTCATGGCCTATACGCACCCGGGCACGTGTCCGGTTGACATGCGGCCCGGGATTGTTTCGAGCGCGACGGTCCGGGTGACGTCGTAGGCTGGGAACCCCCGGCCCGTGAGACGTGTCGGGCGGTTCGCGTTGCCCCACACACCGGGATGGAAGTCTCCATGAGCCTGCACGGTCTGCTCGACGCCGTCGTCAAGGACCCCGCCCTCGCCGAAGCGGTGAAGGCGGCCTCCGACGGCCACCGGCACCATGTCGACCTGGTCGGGCCGCCCGCGGCGCGCCCCTTCGCGGTGGCCGCGCTGGCCCGTGAGGCGGGGCGGCCGGTGCTCGCGGTGACCGCGACCGGGCGGGAGGCGGAGGACCTGGCGGCAGCGCTGCGCAGCCTGCTGGACCCCGACACGGTCGTGGAGTACCCGGCCTGGGAGACGCTGCCGCACGAGCGGCTCTCGCCCCGCTCGGACACCGTGGGCCGGCGCCTCGCGGTGCTGCGGCGCCTGGCGCACCCGTCCGCGGACGACCCCGCGGCCGGCCCGGTGTCCGTCGTCGTCGCGCCCGTGCGCTCCGTGCTCCAGCCGCAGGTCAAGGGCCTCGGGGACCTGGAGCCGGTGTCCCTGCGCACCGGTTCGCAGGCCGACCTGAACGACGTGGTGGAGGGGCTCGCGGCCGCCGCGTACGCACGCGTGGAGCTGGTCGAGAAGCGCGGCGAGTTCGCGGTGCGCGGCGGGATCCTGGACGTGTTCCCGCCCACCGAGGAGCACCCGCTGCGGGTCGAGTTCTGGGGTGACGACGTCGAGGAGATCCGCTACTTCAAGGTGGCCGACCAGCGGTCCCTGGAGGTCGCCGAGCACGGCCTGTGGGCGCCGCCGTGCCGTGAGCTGCTGCTGACGGACCAGGTCCGGGCGCGGGCGGCGGCCCTGGCCGAGGAGCACCCCGAGCTGGGGGAGCTGCTCGGGAAGATCGCCGAGGGCATCGCCGTGGAGGGCATGGAGTCCCTGGCCCCGGTGCTCGTGGACGACATGGAGCTGCTGCTGGACGTGCTGCCGAAGGGCTCCATGGCGGTGGTGTGCGACCCGGAGCGGGTCCGCACCCGGGCCTCGGACCTGGTGGCCACGTCCCAGGAGTTCCTCCAGGCGTCGTGGGCGGCGACCGCCGGCGGCGGGGAGGCGCCGATCGACGTCGGCGCGGCGTCTCTGTGGGGCATCGCGGACGTCCGGGACCGGGCGCGCGAACTCGGGATGATGTGGTGGTCGGTGTCCCCGTTCGCGGCGGACGAGGAACTCGACGAGGACACCTTCACGCTGGGCGTGCACGCCCCGGAGTCGTACCGCGGCGACACCGCCCGGGCCCTGGCGGACACCAAGGGCTGGCTGGCGGACGGCTGGCGCACGGTCTTCGTGACCGAGGGCCACGGACCGGCCGCCCGTACGGTCGAGGTGCTCGGCGGGGAGGGCATCGCCGCCCGCCTGGACGGGGAGCTGACGGAGATCTCGCCGTCCCTCGTCCATGTGGCGTGCGGCTCGATCGAGTACGGCTTCGTCGCCCCGGGCCTGAAGCTCGCGGTGCTGACCGAGACCGACCTGTCGGGCCAGAGGACGGCCGGCAAGGACGGCCAGCGGATGCCCACGCGCCGCCGCAAGACCATCGACCCGCTCACTCTGGAGACGGGCGACTACATCGTCCACGAGCAGCACGGCGTGGGCCGCTACATCGAGATGGTGCAGCGCACCGTGCAGGGCGCCACCCGTGAGTACCTGCTGGTCGAGTACGCCCCCGCCAAGCGCGGCCAGCCGGGCGACCGCCTCTACATCCCCACCGACCAGCTGGAGCAGGTCACGAAGTACGTCGGCGGGGAGGCACCGACCCTGCACCGGCTGGGCGGCGCGGACTGGACGAAGACCAAGGCCCGTGCGAAGAAGGCGGTCAAGGAGATCGCCGCGGACCTGATCAAGCTGTACAGCGCCCGCATGGCGGCGCCGGGCCACGCCTTCGCCCCGGACACGCCCTGGCAGCGGGAGCTGGAGGACGCCTTCCCGTACGCGGAGACACCCGACCAGCTGTCCACCATCGCCGAGGTGAAGGAGGACATGGAGAAGACGGTCCCCATGGACCGCCTGGTCTGCGGCGACGTCGGCTACGGCAAGACGGAGATCGCGGTGCGCGCCGCCTTCAAGGCGGTCCAGGACGGCAAGCAGGTCGCCGTCCTCGTGCCGACGACCCTTCTCGTGCAGCAGCACTTCGGCACGTTCTCCGAGCGGTACTCCCAGTTCCCGGTGGTCGTACGGGCCCTGTCGCGCTTCCAGTCGGACGCGGAGGCGAAGGCGACGCTGGAGGGTCTGAAGGACGGCTCCGTCGACGTCGTCATCGGCACGCACCGGCTGTTCTCGTCCGAGACGAAGTTCAAGGACCTGGGTCTGGTCGTCGTCGACGAGGAGCAGCGCTTCGGCGTCGAGCACAAGGAGCAGCTGAAGAAGCTGCGCGCCAACGTCGACGTGCTCACCATGTCCGCCACCCCCATCCCGCGCACCCTGGAAATGGCGGTGACCGGCATCCGTGAGATGTCGACCATCACGACGCCCCCGGAGGAGCGGCACCCGGTGCTGACCTTCGTCGGCCCGTACGAGGAGAAGCAGATCGGGGCGGCGATCCGCCGCGAGCTGCTGCGCGAGGGGCAGGTCTTCTACATCCACAACCGGGTGGAGTCCATCGACCGGGCGGCGGCCCGGCTGCGCGAGATCGTCCCCGAGGCCCGCATCGCGATCGCCCACGGCCAGATGACCGAACAGGCCCTGGAGCAGGTGGTGGTGGACTTCTGGGAGAAGAAGTTCGACGTCCTGGTCTCCACCACGATCGTCGAGTCGGGCATCGACATCTCCAACGCCAACACCCTGATCGTGGAGCGCGGTGACAACTTCGGCCTGTCGCAGCTGCACCAGCTGCGCGGCCGGGTCGGCCGCGGCCGTGAGCGCGGATACGCGTACTTCCTCTACCCGCCGGAGAAGCCGCTGACCGAGACCGCCCACGAGCGGCTCGCGACGATCGCCCAGCACACCGAGATGGGCGCGGGCATGTACGTCGCCATGAAGGACCTGGAGATCCGCGGCGCGGGCAACCTGCTCGGCGGCGAGCAGTCCGGCCACATCGCGGGCGTCGGCTTCGACCTGTACGTGCGGATGGTGGGCGAGGCGGTCGCGGACTACCGCGCGTCGCTGGAGGGCGGCGTGGAGGAGGAGCCGCCGCTGGAGGTCAAGATCGAGCTCCCGGTCGACGCGCACGTCCCGCACGACTACGCGCCCGGCGAGCGGCTGCGCCTCCAGGCGTACCGGGCGATCGCCTCGGCGAACACGGAGGACGACATCAAGGCGGTCCGCGAGGAGCTGACCGACCGCTACGGCAAGCTGCCCGAGCCGGTGGAGAACCTGCTCCTGGTCGCCGGCCTGCGCATGCTGGCGCGTGCCTGCGGTGTCGGCGAGATCGTCCTCCAGGGGCCGAACGTCCGCTTCGCGCCGGTGGAGTTGCGCGAGTCGCAGGAGCTGCGTCTCAAGCGCCTGTACCCGCGGACCGTGATCAAGCCGCAGGCCCACCAGATCCTGGTTCCCCGTCCCACCACGGGCAAGATCGGCGGGAAGCCGGTGGTGGGCCGCGAACTGCTGGCGTGGACGGGCGAGTTCCTGACCACGATCCTGGGGTCGTAGCTCCCGGTACGGCGTCGTGGGCTCGTGGGCGGCTCTCCCGGAGGGCCGCCCCGCCGCGGGTGCGCCGGGTCAGGGGCGCTTCGGCTCGTAGTGCAGCGCGGTGATCCCGCAGTCGAAGGGGCGCGCGGTGACCAGGCGCAGGTGCTGGTAGGCGTCGGTGTGCGGGAAGACGGGCATGCCGGCGCCGATCGCGGTGGGGTTGACGAAGAGGTGCAGCTCGTCGAGCAGGCCCTGGGCGATCAGGTCGCGGACGAGCGTGCCGCCGCCGTAGGCGATGATGTCGCCGCCGGGCTTGGACTTGAGCTCCTGCACGGTTCCGGCGAGGTCGTCGGAGACGACGGTGTTCTCCCAGGGTGACGCGGTGAGGGTGCGGGAGATGACGACCTTGGGCGTGTTGTTCATCTTGTCGATGGACGCCCGGTCCTCGCCCTCGGGGCCGGCGGCCCAGGTGGGGATGAAGCCCTCGGCGAGCCTGCGGCCCAGGACGATGCAGTCGACCGGTGCGGTGAGCGCGTCGATGTAGGCGTTGATGTCGTCGGTCCACGGGAACGTCATCCAGTCCATCTCGCCGTTCGGGCCGGCCATGTAGCCGTCGGCGGTGACCTGGACCTGGAGCTTGAAGGTGCGCATGGGGTGACTCCCGTGGTGTCGTCGTTGCTGATGGTGTGGAGACCGGAGGTGTACGGAAAACTCATCGGTCCGCGCGCCGCGGTGTTTCCGGAGCCGCCGCACGCTGTCGCCGGGGGCCTCCCGCACGGACCGCCGCCAGGAGCCATGGCCGTGAGCCGATGCCGTGGCCGTCGCCTCCCGCACGAACGGCCGCCGTGAGCCATGGCCGTGAGCCGATGCCATGAGCCGTGGCCCGTGGCCGTCGCCTCCCGCACGAACGGCCGCCGTGAGCCATGGCCGTGAGCCGTTGCCATGAGCCGTGGCCCGTGGACCGCCGTCAGGGGCCGTCGTCACGGACCGCCGTCACGGACCGCCGGGCCGTCGTCCGTCCGGAACAGCAGGCCGGCCAGTGCGCGGAAGACGTCCTCCGGGTCGCGCCCGGCCATCGGTCCTTCCAGGTTGCGGGTCAGCAGGAGTGTCGCGAAGCCGTGCGCGAGGGACCAGGCCGCGACGCCCGCCAGCCGGGCGTCCTCGCCCCTGCCCCCGGCGGGAACCGCGGTGACGGCCTCACGCAGCCGGTCGCCCGCACGGCCCCTGGCCCGCCGCAGCTCCGGGTCGTCCGGGTGGTGGAGGTCCGGCTGGAACATGACCTGGAAGTGCGCCGGGTGGTCGACGGCGAAGCGGACGTACCGAACGCCCGCGTCCCGCAGGTCCGTCGCCTTGCCGAGGGTCGCGGCCAGCAGGTCGAAGCCCTCGCCGGCGATGGCGGTCAGCAGGCCGGCGCGGTCCTTGAAGTGGTGGGCCGGCGCGGCGTGCGAGACGCCGGCGCGCCGGGCCAGGTCCCGGAGGCTCAGGGACGCCGGGCCGTCGCTGCGGATGGCGTCCAGCGCGGCGGTGATCACGGCCCGCCGCAGATCGCCGTGGTGGTAGCCGCGCCGGTTGTTGCTCGTGGTCATGGAGGCAGCGTACGCCCCATCTAGGCATTGACAAGTTTGCCGGGCCGGAGCAGTCTTGGTGTCAGCAGATCTAGGCAGTGACTAGATGGGAGTGGTCCCGGTGTTCCAGCCCGAACCCGCACGCGTCCGGCAGATGTGGCACCTGCTGGAGCCCCTGCACGCCGTCCTCTACTACGCACCCGAAGCCGTCGAGGAGGCCGCCGCGCTCGGATACGCGACCGACGAGCGCTGGCCCGCGTACTTCGCCTGGCGTGCCGCCCCCCTCGGCCCCGTGGACGCCGGGCCCGTCGCGGCCGCCTTCTACAGCTTCAGCCCGGCGATGGTGCGGCGGTACGTGCCCGCGGCCTGGCGGACCGCCGCACCCGGCGACGTCCTGGCGGCACGGCTGCGCGCGGTGGACCGCTTCTACCGGCGGCTGCTCGGGGACGCGGTCGCCGCGGAGGAGCTGGTGGAGGCGGCGGCCCTCGCGCGCCGCGCCGCCGAGGCCGCCGAAAGCGCCGGGCGGCCGCTCGCCGCCGCGAACGCCGCGCTGGACTGGCCCGAGGAACCGCACCTGGTGCTGTGGCAGGCGGCGACCGTGCTGCGCGAGCACCGCGGGGACGGACACCTGGCCGCGCTCCTCACCGAGGGGCTCGACCCGGTGGAGGCGCTCGTCTCGTTCGCCGCCGTCGGCGCGGCGCCCGTCACCACGTTCGCGAGCCGCGGCTGGAGCGAGGCGGAGTGGGCCGCCGCCCGGGACCGGCTCGCCGCGCGGGGGCTCGTCACCGCCGACGGGCAGGCCACCGACGCGGGGCGCGCCCTGCGTGACGACGTCGAGCGCCGCACGGACCGACTGGCCGCCGGCCCCTGGGCGGCGCTCGGCGACAAGGGCATGACGGAGCTGGCCGAACGGGTCGGCGGCACCTGGGTCGCCGTGCTCGGCACCGGGCTGCTGCCCCGCGAGAACACCCTGGGGGTGGGGAAGGTGTAGGCGAGGGCCCTACCGTGGAGCCCATGCCCACGCTCCGGAGGACCCTCGTGCCCGCCGCGCTCCTCGCGGTCTCCTCGCTCGCCGCGGGATGCGGTGCCGCCGACACCGGTGACGCGGCATCGGGCCCCGCGCCCGGCACCCGCGCGGCCGTCCCGCTGGACAACCCGGACGGTACGGAACCGGGACTCGCGCCCGTCGCCTCCGGGGCGGACCGCGCCGAGGCCCGCCGGCTCCTCGAACGCCTCGCGGTCAAAGGCCGCGGACCGAGGACCGGTTACGACCGCGAGGAGTTCGGCTACGCCTGGAAGGACTCGGTCGATGGCGTACCGCTGGCCCGCAACGGCTGCGACACCCGCAACGACCTGCTGCGGCGCGACGGACAAGACCTGCGCCTGCGCTCCGGCTCCGACTGCGTGGTCGTCGCCATGACGCTGCACGACCCGTACACCGGCCGGACCGTCGAGTGGCGCAAGCAGAAGGCCGCCGAGGTGCAGATAGACCACGTCGTACCGCTGTCGTACAGCTGGCAGATGGGCGCCGCCCGCTGGCCGGAGGCCAAGCGCGAACGGCTGGCCAACGACCCGCTGAACCTGCTGCCGGTGGACGGCCGCGCCAACTCGGCCAAGGGCGATTCGGGTCCGGCTTCCTGGCTGCCGCCGGACAAGCGGATCCGGTGCGCGTACGTGGTGCGCTTCGCCCAGGTCGCCGTGAAGTACGACCTGCCGGTGACGGCGGCGGACCGGCGCATGATGCTGCGGCAGTGCGACGGTTGAGGCAGGGCCACCGGGCCGCCGGGCACCGGTGGAATCGCATAGGAGTCCGCAGGCCCACGGGGCCGCCGGGCGGCGGTGGTGGTAGCGCATAGGAGTCCGCAGGGCCACCGGGCCGCCGGGCTGTGGTGGTATTGCACAGGCGTCCGCAGGGCCACCGGGCCGCCGCTGAGAGCGCGCAAACGTCTCACGGGATTACCGGCCGCCGGTGATATTCCGTGGGCGTCACACGGTCCACCGGGCAGAATCCCCGTCATGTCCCCTACGGTCGAACGCCTGCTCGCCTCCCTCGAGCCGCTGCCGCACTCCGCGCGCCTCGCACACCTCGCCCGCACCGCCCGTGACCTCGCCCGCAAGGGTGAGTTGCCGGCCGTGCTGGCGGAACTGGACAGCCGCGGCACCTATGAGCGGCGGCTGGCCGCGCTGGCAGCGCTGGCGGGACGGCACGCGGACCACCTCACCGCCCGGCTGACCGACCCCGACCCCGTGGTGCGCGGATACGCGCTCCACGCGGTGCACGTCCTGGCGCTGCCGGACGCCGCCGTCGAGGCCGCCTGGGACGACGCCTCCGAGGCGGCCCGGCGCGGTCTCGCCCGGGTCGTCATGGCGGGCCGGCGCACGGCGCTCGCCGAGCGCCTGGTGACACGGCTGCGCGCCGCATGGGGAGACGGCGAGGCGGCGCGCCTGCTGCCGGTGTGTTCCCCGGAGTTCGTGGCGCGGCTGCTGCCGGAGCTCGCCCACGCCGTCCCGTCGTGGACGCAGCTCGGCCGCCGCCACCCCGGCGCCGTGCTCGACCACGCCGAACGGGAGCTCGCCGAACAGCCGCACCACCTGCGGGACGTGTGGTGGCAGCAGCACGCCCGGGGCGTGGCCGCCGCCGCTCCCGCCCGGCCCGGACGGGTGCTGGCGCTGCTGGAGGCCCACGGACCGGGCGCACTGCCCGCGCCGCTGCGGGACAAGCTGGCCGTCCTCGCGGAGGCCGACGCCGAGCGCACCGTGCGGTTGCTGGTGTCCCCGGAGCGGACGTCCCGCCACGACCCGTCACCCCGCCCCGCCGTGCTGCGGCGACTGGCGCGGGCCGACCCGCCGTCCCTCCCCGTACTCGGCCGCCTGTGGGCACGCAACCGGCCCCAGCGGTTCGCCGCGCTCCTCAAAGCGCTGCCGCCCGCCCGCCGCACGGCCTTCCTCGACACGGTCACCGAGGGGACGGACGGCCGGATCGCGGACGCGGTACTGGCACTGCTGCCGCGCGACCGCCGTTACCAGGAGGCCCGCCGCTGGGTCTCCCGCGGCCGTGCCGAGAGCTGGCACTGGAGCGACGTCCTGGAGACGCTGGCCCACTGCCCCGTCGAGGAGGCGCGGCCCGAGCTGCTGGCCGCACTCGCGCGGCCGGACGCAGAGGAGCGGGCGTTCGTCTGGCCCCTGCTCGTCGCCAACGCCGGCGCGTCCCGCGACCCGGCGGCGGTACACGACCTGCTCGGACTGATGCAGCGGCTGCGCAACGAACAGGACCCGGTCCGGGCCGCGGCCCTCGACGCACTCGCCGACGTGCGCCCCGACCTGTTCACCGCGGACGGCATCGGGCCGCTGGACCGGATCGTGACCGACGCGCTGGAGGCGCGGGACAGCTCGCCGCGCAGCCGGGCCGCGGTGCGCCGCCTCGCCGCCGCGCTCCTGCGCGAGCACGCCCGGGACGGCGAACCGGCGCTGCGCGACTGGGCGCTGAGCGCACTGGAGCGGATGGCCCGGTACGCCGGCGTGGTCGACCTCGGACCCCTGCACCGCAGCCTGCCCCGTGGCGGGGAGTACCGCCTCTTCGACATCCTGCGGCCGTGGCTGGAGGCGGCCGCGGAGCAGGGCGACCACCGGCCGCTGTTCGCGCTGGCCGCCGCACTGGGCGACCGGGCGCACCGGATGGAGCCGTTGCAGCGGATGCTGGAGGGCGTGCTGACGACCGGTGACGACACCGACTTCGCCATCGCCGCCCGGTGGTGGCTGGACGCCCCGGCCACCCGCGGCGAGCGGGTGGAGCGGATCCTCGCGCTGGAACCGTCGGCCGCCGTTCTCGCCCCCGTCCAGCGGGTGCTGACGTCCACACGCGTCGACCTGCTCGACGTCCTGATCGCCGACACCCCTCCCTACGGGCGCTTCCTGCGCCCCGGCACCCGCCGTCCCCTGCCCGCTACGTGGCACGCCCCCCGCTGGCTGCCCCGCCAGCAGGCCGCGGTCGCCCGCCTGGCCGACGAGGCCGTCGCGGACGGCTCCCGTCCGCTGCACGAGCGGGCCGCCGCGCTCCGGGCGGCCGCCGCACTGCCGGACCATGGGGCCGCGCTCGCCCTGCGCTACGCCGAATCCCCGGAGGTCGCGCTCGCCGAGGCCGCGCTGGGAGCGCTGGTGTGGACCGGGCGCCCGCAGGACGCCCTGCCGGTGCTGCTCGCCCACGCCGGGAGCGACCGCGCCCGGACCGCGGTGTACGCGGCGGCGCGGGCCGCCCGCTTCGTCCCGCCGTCCGAACTGGCCGAGCGCCTCGGGACGCTGCTGTCCGGCGCCGCGGGCCCCGTGAAGGTGACGAGCCGCAAGGAGGCGGCGCGGCTGGCCGCCCGGTACCTGCCGCCGCGCCGCGCCGCCGCCCTGCTGGCCGCCGCGTACCGCGCGCCCGGCCAGCACCCCGACGTACAGGCCGCCGTGGTGGGCTGCTCGGCCGAACTGCTCGGCCAGGAGGAGATCCGGGCGGTGCTGGCCGAGGCCACGCGCGGAGCGCCGCAGGTGACGCGGGCGCTGGCCGGCGCCGCGCCCTGGTCCCTGCCGGAGGCACACCGGGCCCACTACGCGCGGCTGGTGGGCGAGGTGTGCCGGTCCGCCGACCCGGAGGCGGCGGCGGCCGCGCTGCAGGCCCTGCCCCGCTGGGCGGGGTACGCGCCCGAGGCGGCCGAGGTCCTGCCCGCCACGGTCGGCAACCTCGATGAGAGAACGGACGGTTGGTCGAACACCTGGCGTACCGCCGCGCATGCGGTCGCATCGCTGGCCGTCTCCGGGCTGCCGCACCCGCTGGGCGGCGCGGCACCGGGGAGCCTGCTCCACGACACGGCGGCCCGGCTGCTCACGGCCGTCGCGGCCGGGGAGTTCGAGGCGCTGGAGGACCGTGACCTGCCGGCCCGGCAGCGACTGCTCGCCTTGGTGGACCTGCTGCCCTATCAGCCGGGGGCCGGGGCCCGGCCCGTCCTGGAGGCGCTGGCCGCGCAATTCGCCGGGGAGCCGTCCCTCACCGCCGCCCGCGCCGACCTCCTGCGGCGCCTGGTCACGCTGGACGCGGACCCGTCGGAGCTGGCCGCCCGGCTGCGGGCCGTGGCCGACGCGGTGGACGGCAGGCCCGTGCTGGCCGGCAGGGTCGCCGACCGGCTGGGGTCGTCCCTCGCGATCACGCACGCGGGGCAGGACCCGGAGCCCCTGCTGGCCGTGGCCCAGGAGTGCGCGGCGGCAGGCGGGCCGGGAGCCGGGCTGCTGGCCGTCGGAATGGTGCACATCCTCGGGACCCGCCTCGACTGGCCCGCGCCGTGGCGGGCCGCCTTGCGCGCGCTGCGCCGGCACCCGGTGGCGGACGTCCGGGACGCGGCGCTCGCGGTGTTCGTCGCGCGCGAATGACGACGGCAGCGGGGCCGGACCGGGCGGGCCGGGCCCGGGGTGTGAGCCCCGGGGCTGACGCCGGGCGGCGCGGGATGTACCGTACGGCGTCCCCTTCCGCACGACCGTTCCCGCACTTGCGCGCGCCCGAGAGGTATCCGAACGTGAAGCACGCCGACGCCGCCACCGCCGAGACGGTGGCCGAACCGATGAGAGGAGCGGCGCCCGGGTCCGGGGCGCCGGGGCTGCTCGCCCGCGTTCTGCTGGCCGCCGTCCCCGTGGTCAGCCTGGGGATGATGGGGGCGCTGCCCTCGCTGGTCATCGCGTGGCGGCGGGGCGCCCGCGCCGACTGGGTCGCCGCCGTGGTGTTCACGGCGGTGACGGTCGCCTGGCTGTTCCAGGCCGTCCTGACGCCGGTGGAGTCCCACGGGTGGCAGTTCGCCGGGGACCTGGTGCTCCTCTCCCTGGCCACCGTCGGAGCCGCGCTGCACTGCCTGCTGGCGTCCCACCGGACGGGGCAGCGGCGATGAAGACGCGGCGTACCTGGCGAAGGGCCGAGAAGCGCCCCGAAAGCGGGCGAAACGTACGGATGTTGCTCGCGCGGCTGCGGATGCCGCGCGGACGCGCCGCCTGGGCGGCCGGGAGCGCCGCCGTGCTGGTGCTCGGCCTGGTGGCGGTCGCGCTGTTCGTCGGCGGCGGGCAGGACGGCCCGCCCGACCCGCGGGCGCGGCAGTACAAGGACATCGACGCCTGCCTGCTGACCGGCGAGAAGGGCGTCGCCGCGGGCACGCCGGCCGCCGCGGTGTGGCAGGCGATGCAGAAGGCGTCGCTGGACACCCGGTCGCGGGTCAACTACGTCCCGGTCATGGGCGAGCAGACGGCGGTGAACGCGCGCCCCTTCCTCAACAGTCTCATGCAGCGCAAGTGCGCGGTCGTGTTCGCGGTGGGCGGCCCGCAGGTGCAGGCCACCGTCGCGGGGGCCAGGGAGTACCCGGAGGCCCGGTTCGTCGTGGTCGACGGTGACGGGGCGGGGCAGCGGAACGTGACGGCGGTGCGGTCCGGGGACATGGCCGAACTGGACGAAGCGGTCGGAAGCGCGATCCGACGCGCCGTCAAGGACTCCGAAGCGTCGGGGAAGTAACACTCAAGCGCTGGTTCCGCGTGTCTGGTAACGATCAGATCAAGCCACCGCTCTCAAGTGGAACTGGCATGCGCACTTCGGGCAAGCTCACGAAGCTTTTGTAGGCTTCGTGTAAGCAAAGGGTTGCCCATGCGCATCCGCTGGGTCCGTAGCCCTCGCCTGTTTCCTCCGGGTCCTACCGGAAGACGCAGAGTGAGGGCTACGGCCGTATCTGTCCTTGTTTCCTTCTCTTTCATGCTCACCACCGAGACGGCGGCCGCCACCGGCGCGACGCTTCCGGCCCTGAGCATGCCCGAGTTGTCCCTCTCCGGACTGTGGGAGTGGGCCAACAAATCACCTCTCGACACCCCCGAACAGGAGGGGGGCACCGCCCGCGGCAAGAGCCACCAGGCTTCGGCCGAGGACACCAGCGCCGACGGCGGCGTCGGCCGCAAGCCCGGCAAGGGCAAGGGTGAGCTCGACCCGTTCAAGCGCACCGTGGACGCCGAGGACCCCGCCACCACCGGCAAGGCCCGCGGCACGGCGACCAGCTTCGACCCGGCGACGAGCAAGCGCGACGCCAGGAAGTCGACGGCGACCTCGGACTACTACGTCAACGCCGACGGCTCCACCACCATCCGCCACTACACCGGCCGCCACAACTTCAAGGCGGACGACGGCACTTGGAAGCCGATCGACACCCGGCTGACCGAGGACACCGACGGCCGGCTCCAGCAGCGGGCCAACTCCCTCGACGTGGAGTTCGCCCCGGACGCGGCCGACCAGCAGCTCGCCTCCGTCGACTTCGGCTCCGGCCGCAGCCTGGCGTACGCGCTGCGCGGCGCCGTGAAGGCCGAGCCGACCGTGGCCGCCAACGGCACCGTGACCTACCCGGGCGTGCTGCCGGACACCGACGTGGAGCTCGTGCCGCTGGCCGAGGGCTTCAAGGAGAACATCGTCCTGCGCTCCGCGGACGCGGCGAACTCCTGGGTCTTCCCCCTCGACGTCAAGGGCCTCGCGCCGCGCATCGCGGCCGACGGCGACGTGGAGTTCACCGACGCCGACGGCAAGGTGACCGCCACCATCCCGCACGCGTACATGGAGGACTCCAAGGTCGACCCGCGCTCCGGTGACGCCGCGCAGTCCCGGGCGGTCCGCTACGAGCTGACCACCGTGGACGGCGAGCCGGCGCTGCGGATGACCGCCGACCGCGCGTGGCTGGACGACCCGGAGCGGGTCTACCCGGTGACCGTCGACCCGACGGTGACCGCCAGCAACTCCACGTACGCCCAGAACACCATCGCCGGCGACCACTCCACCGAGACGCAGATCAAGGTGGGCTCGTACGACGCCGGCACCAACAAGGCGAACTCGTTCCTGCAGTTCTCCTCGCTGGGCACCACGCTCAGGGGCCAGAAGGTCTCCGCGGCCACCCTGAACGTGTACGCGCTGTGGTCCTCGGTCTGTGACGCCAAGCCGTTCACGGTCCACCCGATCACCCAGTCGTGGACCCCGTCCGGCGTCACCAGCTACCCCGGCCCGGCCTACGGCTCGTCCATCGGCACGGCCACCGGCACGCCCGGCGCCTCCTGCACCAACTCGGACGGCGGGGCGGACGTCGGCGTGAAGATGCCGGTGTCGCTCTCCACGAGCTGGTTCACCCAGGTCGCCACCGGCGGAGCCAACTACGGCCTGGCGCTGACCGCGCCGACGACCGACAACCTGCACTGGAAGAAGTTCCACTCCGACAACTCGGCGACCGCCACTTGGCGCCCCGCCCTGGACCTGACCTACGCGCCGAACACCAAGCCGCAGGTCAACGCCCAGTACCCGCCGGAGAACTTCCAGGCCAACACGCTCCAGCCGGAGCTGCTGGTCTACGCGAGCGACGCCGACAAGTGGCCGAACGCGTCCCTGCAGTACACCTTCGAGGTGTACGACGCGGACACCGAGAGCACCACTCCGGTCGTCACCTCCGGCGCGACCCCGCTCACCAAGGGCTCGTGGAAGATCCCCGCGGGCAAGCTGAAGTGGAGCAAGAACTACACCTGGTACGTCGGTGTCTCCGACGGCTACGAGGAAGTCACCTACTCCAGCCGCTTCACCACCGCCGTGCCGCAGCCGCCGGTCACCTCGGGCCTCGCCCAGAACACCGACGGCCACGAGTTCGACCCGTCCGACGGCAACTACACCACCGAGGACACCGACGCCGAGATCCCGGTGATCGGCCCCTCGCTGGAGATCGACCGCTCGTACAACAGCCTCGACCCGCGGGTCGACGGTGCCTTCGGCGCCGGCTGGTCGACGGTCGTCGACATGAAGGCCGCCGAGGTCAGGGACGGCGCCGGCGCCATCGCCAGCGTGGTCATCACCTACCCGGGCGGTGAGCAGGTCGCCTTCGGCCGCAACAGCGACGGCACCTTCCAGCCCCCGCTGGGCCGCTACGCCCGTCTGGAGGCCGTCACCGGCGGCTACAAGCTCACGGACAAGGACTTCACGGCCTACGCGTTCACGCAGGCCACGTCCAAGGCCGGGGTGAAGGCGATATCCAGCATCACCGACTACGCGGGCCGCGCCGAGACGTTCACGTACAACGCCTCCAACCAGCTCACGAAGATCACCAACACCACGTCCAACCGGTCGCTCACCCTGACCTGGCAGACGCCGGCCGGGGCCACCGCCGCGCACGTCGCGACGGTCGCCACCGACCCGTCGAAGACGGGCGACGCCACCACGGTCCAGACCTGGACCTACGGCTACACCGGCGACCAGCTCACCAAGGTGTGCCCGCCGGCCGACGCCACCAAGTGCACGGTCTACGGCTACGCCACCGGCAACCACTACCGCACCACGGTGCTGGACGCCGACCCGTTCGCCTACTGGCGCCTCGGTGAGACCTCCGGGACCGTGGCCAAGGACAGCGTCGACAGCAACCAGGGCAAGTACAACGGTCTGTACCGCAACGTGACCCTGGGCTCCACGTCCGTCCTGGCGGGCTCCACCCAGAAGACCGCCACCTTCAACGGCACCACCTCGTACGTCGAGATGCCGAGCGCCCCGGGCGCGACGCCGTCGTACATGTCGGTGTCGCTGTGGTTCAAGACGACCACGGCGGGCGGTGTCCTCTTCTACTACGGTGACAAGCCGCTGAGCGGGACCGACCCGGTCGGCACCACCACGAAGAACACCCCGGCGGTGTACGTCGGCACGGACGGCAAGCTGCGCGGCTGCCTCGCCATGTCGCCCGGCTGCATGACCACGATCACGTCCACCGCGACCGTCACCGACGGCCAGTGGCACAACGCGGTCCTCACCGGTGTGGCCAACAGCCAGACCCTCTACCTGGACGGCGTCTCGCAGGGCTCCCTGTCCGGCACCATCAACGACTGGGAGCAGCCCTACATCTCGCTGGGCGCCGGTGTGAACACCGACGGCTGGCCGGCGATGAACCCGAACGACAAGCTCGGGCACTACACGGGCCAGATGGCGGAGGTCGCCATCTACTCCGAGCCGCTCGACCCGACGGTGATCACCGCGCAGTACCAGGCCGCCAAGCGGTCCGCCGGTCTGCTCAACAAGATCACCACGCCGGGCGGCAAGTCCCAGGCGTCCGTCACCTACAACACCACCGACGACCTGGTCACCCAGGCGACGGACGGCGACGGCGGCACCTGGAAGCTGAACCCGCCGACCATCTCCGGCTCCTCGCAGGTCTACCGCTCCGCCGTCATGGGCTCCGCCCCGTCCGGCTACTGGCGGCTGGACGACACGCAGGGCGCGCCGCAGGCGGCCAACGAGATCCACACCGGCTTCGGCACGTACAACACCGTCACGCAGGGCGTGGCCGGTCCGTTCGGCACCGGTGACGCCACGGCGGCGCAGTTCAACGGCACGTCGTCGTACGCGGAGATCCCGTTCAACCCGTGGCACGGGAGTGGCGAGCGGGCCGTCGAGCTGTGGTTCAAGACCGGTTCGCCCGGTGTGATCCTGTCCGACCAGTCGCAGCCGCCGACCGGTGCCACCCCGACCGGCAGCTGGAACCCGCTGCTGTACGTGGGCGCTGACGGCAAGCTGCACGGTCACTGGTGGAGCGTCTCGGGCTCCGGCAGCACGGACTTCGGTTCCAAGGCCGTGGTCAACGACAACCAGTGGCACCACGCGGTCCTGTCGGCCTCCGGCAGCACGCAGACCCTGTACGTCGACGGCGTGAAGCAGGCCGACTACAGCGGTGCCGCGAAGGACCAGAGCAACACGCGCACCTTCATCGGCGCCGGCTTCGGCAAGTACTGGTTCAGCTCCCCCGGTGACGTGAGCTTCTTCAACGGCTCCATCGCCGAGGTCGCGGCCTACGCCCACCCGCTGTCCGAGGACCAGGTCGAGCAGCACTGGTCGGCGTACAAGGCGTCCTCCGGGATCGCCCCGGTGCGCACGGTCAAGCTCACCGACCCGACGAACAAGACGCTGACGTACGTGTACGACGCGGAGATGGGCAACCGTCTGCTGGCCGCGATCGACACCAACGGCAAGCGGACGACGTACGGCTACGACACGGGTGGCTTCCTGCACACCGTGACGGACGCCAACGGCAACCGCAGCATCACCGGTCACGACGTCCGCGGCAACACGGTCTCCCAGACCAGCTGCCAGGACACGGCGGCCGCCAAGTGTTCGACGGAGTACTACACGTACTTCCCGGACGCGACCACGGCGTTCCCGCCGATGGACCTGCGCAACGACCTGATGCTCACCGAGCGCGACGGCCGTTCCTCCGGTCCGGCGGACAACACGTACCTGACCAGCTACACCTACGACACGGCCGGCAACGTCACCTCGGTGACCACCCCGCCCGTGGCAGGCCACCCGAACGGCCGCACCGCGACCACGACCTACACCACCACCGCCACCGTGGCGGTCGGGGGCGGCAATGCGCCGGCCGGGCTCATGGACACGGTGACGACCCCGGGCGGCAAGAAGACCACGTACAAGTACTTCTCCAACGGTGACCTCGCCGAGGTGACCGACGCCAACGGCGCCACGAAGAAGTACACGTACGACAACCTCGGCCGGAAGATCACCGAGACGGAGGTCACGGACGCCCAGCCGAGCGGTCTGACCACCACGTTCACGTACGACAAGAACGACCAGGTCACCACCGAGACCGACCCCAAGGTCACCAACCGTGTCACCGGTGCCGTGCACCAGGCGAGGACGACGACGTCGTTCGACGCCGACGGCAACATCCTCGAGCAGAAGATCGAGGACCTGACGGGCGGTGACGCGGCGCGTACGACGACCATGACGTACGACGCGTACAACCGCATGGCGACCAGGACGGACCCGGGCGGCGACACCACGTCGTTCGAGTACGACGTCTACGGCAACAAGGTGAAGGAGACCGACCCCGCGGGGAACGTCAACACCTACACCTTCGACGGCGAGGGCCGTCCGCTCACCACCAGCCTGCTCAACTACACCGGCGACCCGAACAACCCGTCGGCGCCGACCACGCTGGTCCAGGAGTCCCGGGCGTACGACCCGGCGGGCCGGCTCGCGTCGATCACCGACGCGATGGGCTGGGTGACGGAGTACACCTACACGGACGACGGCCTGTCGGCCTCCGTGGTCCGCAAGGACCCGGCGAACGGCAAGCAGTTCGTGGAGCAGGCCAACACCTACGACGCGGCCGGGAACCTGATCAAGCAGGTGACCAACGACGGCCAGACCACGACCACCTTCACGGTGGACGCGGCGGACCGCACCACGTCCTCGGTGCTGGACCCGACGGGTGTCAACCGGTCGACGACGGTGTCGTACGACCCGGACGACAACGTGGTGTCCGAGACGGAGCGGGACCCGGCGACGGGCGACGTGTCCACCACGGACACGACGTACGACGACCTGGGCAACGTCACCGGCACGACCGTCCACGACGGCACGACCGCACCCGTGGCGCGCTACAAGCTGGACGAGACCACGGGCTTCTCCGTGGCCGACTCCTCCGGCGCCAACCACACCGGTACCCACGGCACCGGTATGCACTGGAACACCGACCGGGGTGGCAGTGCCGTCTTCGACGGCAACGCCAACTCGTACGCGGAGACCGACGGCTCGGTGGTCAACACCTCCGGCAGCTACACCGTCTCCGCGTGGGTCAAGCTGACCTCGACCGCGTCCAATTACACGGCGGTCAGCCAGGACGGCGACTACCACGGCGGCTTCCTGCTGGGGTACGTCCAGTCGGCCAACAAGTGGGCCATTCGCATCCCGACCCGTGATGACGCCTCCGGCTCGCTCGGCACGCAGCTGGTGTACTCCACCGCCGCTCCGGTCACGGGCCAGTGGACGCACCTGACGTCGGTCTACGACGCCTCGACCGCCAAGGTCTCGCTGTACGTCAACGGCGCCCTCCAGGGTTCCGACGACGTCACGACGCCGTGGTCGGCCAACGGCAACCTGCAGATCGGCCGGGTCAAGTACCAGGGCGCCTACAGCGGCTTCTGGCCGGGTGGCATCGACGACGTCCAGGTCTACGGCGAGGCCCTGTCCGCCTCGCAGGTCTCGGCGGTCCACGGCGGCACCCTGCCGGCCGCGGGCAGCTCGGTCCGCTCCACGACGTGGGAGCTCGACCAGCGGGGCCTGCCGGTGTCCATGACGGACACCAACGGCAACACCACCGACTACGGGTACGACGAGGCCGGTCAGCAGACCACGGTCACGGAGCCCGTCGTCAACGCGGAGCAGAACGGCGAGGCCGCCGTGGCGATCCGCCCGGTCTCCATGACGGGCTACAACACCTTCGGTGAGGCGACCGAGTCGTCCGACCCGCTGGGCAACGTCACGGTGACGGCGTACGACGCCGAGGGCCAGGAGTCCTCCACGCGTCTGCCGGACTACACCCCGCCGGGGTCCACCACCCCGATCACCGCCACCGCCTGGAACGAGTACAACCGTCTCGGCCAGGTCACGGCGGAGGTCGACCCGCTCGGCAACCGCACCACCTACACGTACACGCAGCTGGGCGACCTGGCCTCGGTCACCGAGCCGGGCGGCGGTACGACGACGTACACGTACGACACCAACGGCGACCAGCTGTCGGCGACCCGGCCGAACGGCGCCCGTGAGGAGAGCACCTGGGACTACCTGGGCAACATGCTCACCAGCACGGACATCGTGCGGCAGCCGACGCAGCGGGCGTACACCGCGATCAACGAGTACAACGCTCCGGGCGGCGAGCTGTCCCGGACCGTGAGCCCGACCGGTGTCCAGGAGACGTACAAGTACAACGCGCTGGGCGAGACCACCGAGGTGACGGACGGCGCCGGCCAGACGTCGAAGTTCACCTACGACATGGACGGCCAGCTCCTCACCGCGACGGACCCGGACGGAACCAGCACCCGGAACACGTACGACGGCTTCGGCCAGCTGGTCTCCACCAGTGACCTGGACGCGACCGGCACGGTGCTGCGCACCAGCAGCGCCCAGTACGACCGTGCGGGTCAGCCCGTGGCGATGACCGACTACCGCGGTCACACCACGCGCCTGACGTACGACGCCACCGGTGTCGTGACGAAGGCTGTGGAGCCGGTCTCCGCGACCGAGTCGATCACCACGACCTACGGCTACGACGCGGCGGGCAACCGCACGCGCTTCACCGACGGCCGTGGCAACCCGTTCCTGACCACCTACAACAAGTGGGGGCTGCCGGAATCCCAGATCGAGCCGTCCACCCCGTCCCACCCGGACCTGGCCGACCGCACCTTCACCACGGTGTACGACGCCAACGGCCGGGTGAAGGAGATGCGGGCCCCGGGCGGCGTGGTCGTCAGCCACGAGTACGACGCCAAGGGCCGGCTGACCCGCCAGGCGGGAACGGGCGCCGAGGCGACGACGGTCGACCACACCTACGCCTACGACGCCGACGACCGGATCACGGCCGTCGCGGGATCGGGTGAGGACAAGAACACCTTCACCTATGACGACCGCGGACTGCTGCTGACCGCGTCCGGCCCCTCGGGCTCGTCGTCCTTCGCCTGGAACGGCGACGGCGCGATGACCACGCGGACGGACGCGGCGGGCACGTCGACGTACGGCTACGACACTGCCGGCCGCCTGAAGACGGTCAACGACGGTGCCACCGGCACCACGATGACCTACGGCTACGACGTCAACAGCAAGGTGACGTCCGTCGACTACGGCGCGGGCAAGTCGAAGCGTGAGTTCAGCTACGACGCGCTGGAGCAGATCACCAGCGACAAGCTGACCTCGCCGACCGGCAAGGTGCTGTCCTCCATCACCTACGGGTGGGACGAGAACGGCAACATGACGTCGAAGACGACGACCGGTGTCACCGGCGCGTCGACGAACACGTACACCTACGACTGGGCGAACCGCCTGACGTCGTGGAACAACGGATCCACCACGGAGGTCTACGGCTACGACGCGTCCGGCAACCGGACCCGCGTCGGTGGCGACACCTACACCTACGACGCCCGCAACCGCCTCACGTCGGACGGGCACAACACGTACACGTACACCGCCCGCGGCACGATGAGGTCCATCACCGCCGAGGACGGGACGCAGACGTCGATCAAGGCGGACGCGTTCAACCGGGTCATCAACGAGGGTGACCGGACGTACGCGTACGACGGCCTCGACCGTGTGCTCAGCGCGAGCGACGCGGACTCGGGTCCGGTGTTCTCCTTCCAGTACAGCGGCGTCGGCAACGACGTGGCGTCCGACGGTTCGGCGACCTACAGCCGGGACGCGGACGGTTCTCTGCTGAGCGTGAAGGCGACCGGCATGGCCGCCGTCCTCGCGCTGACGGACGTGCACGACGACGTGATCGGCCAGTTCACCGCCGCAGGCGAGGCACTGACCGGTTCGACGACGTACTCGCCGTTCGGCAAGGTCCTGAACACCCAGGGCATGGTGGGCAACCTCGGTTACCAGTCCGGCTGGACCGACCCGCAGACGGCCAAGGTCAACATGGCCGCCCGCTGGTACTCACCGCAGACCGGCCAGTTCAACAGCCGCGACACCTGGGACCTGGACCCGCTGCCGCAGTCCATCGAGGGCAACCGCTACGCGTACGCCGCGGCCAACCCGATGACGGCCACCGACCCGAACGGCCACTTCTGGGGCTGGGTCAAGAAGACCGTCAAGAAGGCTGCCAAGAAGGTCAAGAAGGTCGCGAAGTCGGCCTGGAAGAAGACCAAGAAGGCCGTCAAGAAGGTCGCCAAGGTCGTCAAGAAGGCCGCCAAGCGGATCAAGCGCGCGGTCAAGCGGACCGTCCGGAAGGCGTACCGCTCGGTGCGCAAGGCCGTGCGGTACGTGTCCGACAGCGTCAGAAAGGTCAAGAGATACGTCAAGAGGACCTATAAGCGGGTCAAGCACTACGCCCACAAGGTCGTCAAGAAGGTAAAGAAGGCGGTCCGCAAGGTCGCCAAGGCTGTCAAACACGTCGCCAAGAAGGTGGTGAAGGCAGCCAAGAAGGTCGGCAGAGCCGTCAAGAAGGCGGCCAAGGCCACAGCCAACTTCGTCAAGCAGCACGCCGCGACCATCGCTTCGGTGGCGGTCGGTGTGGCGGTCTTCGCCGGATGCACGGCGATCACGGCGGGCGTCGGCGCGATCGGCTGTGCCGCTCTCGCGGGCGCCGCTGCCAACGGCGTGGGTTACATGATGAGCGACGGCCCGAAGACCCTCGGTGGGTTCGCCACCGCGGTCGGGATCGGCGCAGTGACCGGTGCGCTCGGTGGTGCCGCCGGCGGTGCGGCGTCCGGTGCAGTGGGACGCCTGCTCGCCGGTGTCGGCGGCAAGACGGCCCAGGGTGCTGCCATGGGTGCAGCAGGCGGTGCCGCGGAAGGCGCGGTCGGATACGGCGTCTCCTGCATCAACAGCGAGGAAGGCTGCAGTGTCGGTGGTGCGGCGACGGCTACGGCGGTCGGCGCGGCCAGCGGCGGTGTGTTCGGTGCTGCGGCCAGCAAGTTCGGCCGCAAGGGGTGCACGCCGCACAGCTTCACCGGTCTCACCGGTGTGCTGATGGCGAACGCCACGGTCAAGCCCATCTCCGAGGTCAAGGTCGGCGACTACGTCCTGACGGCTGAGCCGGGCAAGAAGGAGAAGGAGAAGCACCGGGTCAAGGCGGTGATCGTCACCAAGACCGACCGTGACTACGTCGATGTCGTCGTCGCCACGAAGTCGGGTCCGAAGACGATCCAGACCACCAAGCACCACCAGTTCTACGAGATCACCCGCAACTCCTGGACGCAGGCCGGCGACCTCAAGGCCGGCCAGAAGCTCCAGGACGGCTCGGGTGGGCCGACGGCGATTGTCGCGGTCAAGGAGTACAAGGCGCAGCGCGTAACGTACGACCTGAGCGTCGAGGGCCTGCACACCTACCACGTGCTGGCCGGCGACACCACGGTGCTCGTGCACAACGCAGACGAGGCGTGCCCCGTCGTCTTCGCGGTCGACTCCAGGGGCGAGGCCACGAGGCTTCCCGTCCATGAGATTGACCCCGCTGTACACGGGCCCATGGCTGCGAACCAGCAGCGAGCGGTACAAGCCGGCGCCCCAGCGATCCTGACTCGACGGACCGGAGAGGCCAACCACCGGAGGAACAGGCGTCACGCCCAGGCCCACGCGCCTCGGCCCCGTCAGTTCGCATCCAACGCGACCTGGGAGGAGTACCCGTTCGCCTCTTCCTACGAAGGTGGCACGGGAGCGACGCTCACGCTGGCCCCGGGGACAATCAATTCCAGCCATGGAAACTCTCTGAAGGAGTTCTACCGTCAGAACAAGCTCAAGGACGGCGACAAGTACGTCGTGCGCATCAAAAAATAGAACCCGGTAAACAGAAAGGAAGATGAACCTGTGCTCTCGGAATCTATCGAAAGCCTTTGGCAGGAGGCGGAGCGCCTGAACCGCCCCGTTGCCTCACTCCGCGTCCCGGGTGTCGGCCCCGATGAGGTGGCCAATGCCTTCGGCGGGCCGGTACCCGGTGATGTCGCGGAGTGGTTCGGCTGGAGCAACGGCGTCCAATGGCAGCCAAACCAGAAACAGGACGACGCCGCGCTGATTCCGGGGTACGAGCCCCTCTCCGTGCAGGATGCTGCCGCGGTCAAGGCGTCGTACGGGAGCGAGGATCCCCTCCTCGGGGAGAGATGGTTCCCGCTCCTCGGCACCGGCGGTGGTGACTTCTACGCAGCCGTGGAAGAAGACTCGTCCACGTCACCGCATGTCGTCAGTGTCATGATCGGCGAAGACTCGAGACCGGCTTACGGCAGCATTGAGGAGATGGTGACCGCATTCCGGGACTTCTACCGATCCGGAGTGTTCTTCGTTGCCGCTGACGGAACTCTGGACGCGGATGACGATCTGTGGATCGCCACCGAGACCGGTTCTCGCCCGGACAGTGTCTGATCGTCCGAGGCGGTGACAGCCTGAAGCCCCGGCCGGGCTCCATCCGGCCGGGGCTTCAGCTTTGACGGATTGTGCGCGTCTGTACGGAACTACTCGCAGTTGCCCGGTGCATCGAGGCGCTCGCTGTCATTGGTGCGACAATCGCCCGCATGGCAACACCAGTGCTGCGCATGATCACGGCGGCCGGCGAGTCCCGCGACGAACCATCATGGGAAACCTTGGCCGATGCGCTCAGCGAGATGAACACGCGGTACCGCTTCGTCATTCTTGAGCGGCTCGACCGTGAACCAGCGGATCAGCACTACATGCAGGTCTACATGAACGACGACCACAGTTGTCAGGTCGAGTACCGCGAAGGTTCGGCGGATCGTCATTTCCAGGCCCAGGTCCCGGCGCCGCCGGAGGTGGAGCGGTACCAAGGCATCGCGACCCTGATGAACGACTGGGGCCACGATCGTCCCGGGTGGCGCAGCGCCGTGGACTGGCAGCCGAAGCCGGTGGCACCTGCGAACCAGTCAGGCGCGCGATGACCCGCACCACCCCCGCTCGCCCCGTCGACATCGTTGCCGTCTTCCCTGAGCTGGCCGCCCACCGCCGCACGGCGACCCGTCTGCATCCCAGGCCTGGGGCCCAGGGGCCGCAGGGGAGCACCGTGGGCGGGCCCCTCCTCTGGCCGGCGGACGAGCAGTGGCCGATGTGCACGCAGCCGCACCGGCGGCAAATGGCCCCCTGGCCCAGCTGTACCGCCGGGACGTGCCCGACCTCGCCGGCCCGGCCAACCACGACCTGCTCCAGGTGCTGTGGTGCCCCTTCGACGCTCACGACGGTCGGCACGAGCCCGCCGTCGAACTGCGCTGGCGTCGCTCCGCCGATGTCGCGGACGTACTGACCGACCAGCCCGAGCCCGACGTCGTGGGCTCGGAGGGGTACGTGCCCGTGGCGTGTGCGCTCGATCCGGAACAGGTCGTCGAGCACCAGGACATCGAGGCGCTGCCGCAGGACCTGCGCGAGCGCATCGACGCCTGGGAGGGTGACGAGGACGACCTGGACGAGGACGCCGTCCTCTACCGGTCCGACCTGTCGACGGCACCGGGATGGAAGGCGGGCGGGTTCGCCCGGTGGCACGGGGCCGGCCCGGCAAGGATGACATGCGACTGCGGCCGCGAAATGGACCTGATTCTGACCGTCGCGAGCCAGGAGTGGGACAACGGCAGCCGCAGATGGATTCCCCTGGAGGGCCGGCCGACGGCGGACGCCATGGACGCCAACATCCCGACCCAGGTGACCGTCGGCCGCTGGGGCTCCATGCAGGTCTTCGCCTGTCCGGCGGACGCCTCGCACCCGCCGCGGCTGAGCTTCCGGGGCTGAGTGAAAACCCCTGCGGTGCTAAACCAGGGGGCATGGCGCAGTTCTTGGTGTTCGTGGACGGTGAGGCCGCCGGATGGCGGGTCGATCGCGACGCGCTGGCCGAGGCGATCCGCTGCCGATGGGCGGACGTCGAGATCGACGCGACGCGTCACGATGAGATGCGCAGCTTCGGCTGGCGCTTCGAGACGGAGGACGGGCCCGGCGAGGCGTACCTGCACGAGGAAGGCACCTGCCTCTCCATGGACGTCCCGGACGAGGACGCCGTGTGGTTGGCGGTCGTCTTCCGCCGGCTCGCCCCGGCGGGGCTCGGCCTGGTCTTCTGCGATGCGGGGTACCACGTTCAGGTGCCGCTCCGGCAGGACACCTCGGAGGCGGAACTGAGGGACCTGCTGGACGCCGCCGGGTGATACCCCAGGACCAGTGCCGCACCTGCCCGGTCCTACAGTGGCCCGGTGCCAGACGAACCCTCCCGCATGGCCGCCACCGCCCACCGCCTCATGGACGCCGCGATCGAAGGCGACCCGGCGGCCGCCGAAGCGCTCCGCGAGGCCCTGCCCTCCCTGAGGAGCGCCGCCGAGGCCGGTGACCTGGAGGCACAGGAGGTGCTCGGGGGCGTGCTCCTCGAATGGGAGGAGAACCCCGCGGAGGCCGCGCCCTGGTTCCGGCGAGCCGCCGAGCGCGGCAGCGCCGTGGGCAAGCGGAGCCTGGCGTACCTGTACGTCAACGGACTCGGGGTCGAGCAGGACGCCGCGGCGGCCGAGCGGCTGTTCCGGGAGGCGGCCGACGCCGGGGACGCGTACGCGCAGTTCAACCTGGCGCAGATGTGGTGGGGCGAGCGCGACCCGCAGGCCGTGGCCGCGCTCCTGCGAGCCGCCGCGGAGGGCGGCGTCACCGACGCGTACGTCGTCCTCGGCGACCTCCTCGGGGCCATGGGCCAGGACACCGAGGCGCTCGACTGCTACCTCACGGCCGCCCGGGCCGGGGACGACCGGGGCATGTACGTCGCCGCCTGCTGGTACCGCGACGGCCGGGCGGGGCGGCGGGACACGGTCGAAGCCCTGCGGTGGTTCTTCGCGATGATCGAGGCCGGCAACGCCGACGGCCTCCACGAGGCGATCACCATGGCGCGTGGCATGACCGACGAGGAGATCCGCCGGGCCGGCGAACTGGCGGGGCAGCCCGGGTCGGCGGAAGCCATGGTGGACACCGTCTGGAAGTACCGCTGACATGGCACGGCGCGCAGGCCGGTGGTGCGTGGAGGCGTGGTGAGGTTCCTCAGGCGCAAGGCGCACCCCGAGGACCAGCCGGTCAGGATCCAGCGGGCGCGGGTCGCGGTCGCCAGGTTCGCGCCCGTCGTCGGCTCCGGGCTCTCCCCGGAGTGGGATGCGACCGTGGCCGGGCGCCCCGGTGCGGAGGCGCTCCACCGGGAGCTGGCCCGCCTGGCCGACCCGGGGGCCACGGCCCGTATCGCGGAGCTGGAGCGGCTGCTGAAGGCCCTAGGGGACCTGCTGGACCTCTTCGGCGAGGAGCCGATGGGGCACGCCTACTACCCGTACAAGGCGGCGGAGCTCATCGAGCTGTACTGCCGGAGCGCCACGGGAGATCTGCCCGATGAGGCTCCGGTGCCGCTGACGGAATGGGCGGAGCGGTACGCCGGGCATGTCGACCGGCAGCTCGCGGAGAGTGGGGTCGACCTGGGTCGACCCCAGTACTTCACGGCTCTGGAAGCCGGTACGGCATCGGAGGAGAGGGCGCTCACCGGGCACGACGACGCGTACTTCCGGGAGCTGCTCGGCAGCGCCCGCGTCGCCGGTGCGCAGTACGTCCGCGCGCTGGCCGCCGCCCTCGGGGGCCGGGCCGCGGAGTGAGGTGGCGTGCCTACAGTGGCCCGGTGCCGAGAAGAGAACTCATACGTGCGATCGCGGGGCTCTGGCAGGAGGCGGAACGGCTGAACCGCCCGGCCGCCGCGCTCCGCGTCCCCGGCATCGCCCCCGACCAGGTGTGGGAAGCCTTCGGCGGGCCGGTGCCCGACGACGTCGCCGCGTGGTTCGGCCACGCCGACGGCGTCGCCTGGCGCCCCGGCCAGACCCAGGACGACGCCGCGCTCGTCCCCGGGTACGAGCCCCTCGCCGTACGGGACGCCGCCGCCCTGCGCCGGTCGTACGGCGAGCAGTGGTTCCCGCTGCTCGGCACCGGAGGCGGCGACTTCTACGCCGCCGTGCCCACGCCGCCGGGCGACGGGGCCCCGCGCGTCGTCAGCGTCATGGCCGGCGAGGAGCCGAGACCGGCGTACGACAGCGTCGCCGACATGGCGGAGGCGTTCCGGGACCTCTACCGGGCCGGGGTGTTCTTCGTCGCGGAGGACGGCACCCTGGACGCGGACGACGACCTCTGGATCGCGATCGAGACGGCGGGGACCCGGCCGGGGCTCGACCATCTCCGGCGCGTGGCTGACGGAGCCCTACGCCTCGACCTCCGCGACATCGACGTCCCGGCGGCCTGCGCGGCCTACGCGGAAGCCGGATACGGCGTCACCCTCCAACTGGTCCGGTTCCTGGCGGACTACGGCGAGCTCACCCTCGGCTGGGCCTACGGCGCCGCTCGGCATGAAGCGGTCGTCACGATCTCCGTCGAGGCCGCACTCGACGTCTTCGCGCCGAACGTACGCGGCTGCGCCCGGCGCCTCGGCATGCCGGTGCTCCCCGTCGGGACGGCCTTCGAGACCGAGGAGACGGTCCTGCTCGCCGAGAACGGCGACATCCTCTTCGCCGGGGACGCCGGGATGCAGCGCGTTGCGAACGGCTTCGAGGAGGCCGTGCGGGCGCTGGTCTCGGGGGAGTGGGACAAGACCTTCTTCTGAGGCCGGTCGTAGGGGAGCAGAGGCGATGGCAGCGGTACTGGTCGAGCACTTCGAGGCACGTCTCGGCGGGCTCGTCGGCGCCTGGTCCGCGAGGGAGGGCGCACCCGAAGGGGCCCCGCAGGTGGGGTACTTCACCGGCGGGCGCCTCGGCGGCGGAGTGCAGTCGTACGCGACGATCGGCCTGCACGCGACCCCGCTCCTGTCCCGGACCACCGGACGCCATCTGCACCTGGAGCTGCTCGGCTGCAACCGGCCGGTCCCGGGAGACGAGACCGGGCCGTTCCCCGGCGTACTGGAGTACGTGGCGGAGCAGCTTCTCGCCGGGCGGGAAGCCGTGCTGAGCGGTGACGTCCTGCGCCTGTCGATGGCGCTGACGCCCGGCGGCGCCATGACCGCGCTGTACGCGGCGATGCCGGTGTACTACGACGACGCCTTCGCCTCGGTCGTCCTGGAGAACGGGTCCGACGTCGCCGTGGTGTGGCTGGTGCCCGTCACTTCCGCGGAGGCCGACTTCGTCGAGCGGCGCGGCTGGGAGGCGTTCGAGCACGAGCTCGTCCGCCAGGACCCCGACCTGCTGGACCTCGACCGGGCCGGGATCGGCCTCGGCTGACCAGCCCTCAGGCCGCCCACCACTCCTCGGTGCCGCAGCCGACCTCGTAGTGCCACCATCCCTCTTCCCGCCCCCGCGTCAGCAGCGCCTTCAGTCCCGCGAAGTCCGCGCCGGCCGGAGCGGTGAAGGCCACCATGGGGAAGTCCTCGCTGAAGACCTCGCCCCCGAGCCCGAACGCCGAGAGGCGCTGATGCACCGCTTGGGCGCTGCGGCCCAGAGGCCCGGAGGGCAGGGGCACGACGCGGATCGTGCCGTTGCCGACGGAGCTGACCCGGCCGACCGCCCAGTGGAGGCCGTCGGCGTCGGTTCGGTACCGCACGACATCCCCCTCGGCCACGCCGTTCTGGAGGAAGGGCGCGTTCCGCACTTCGGCCGTGTCCGCATCGAGCCTGGTCGCCCACAGGCCCTCGGTGTCCTGGGGGAACCATCCCTCCCGGGGGACGAACCGGAACCAGACCTTGATCTTTTCGGCAGGGTTCGCCATGAGGGCGATCAGTCGGCGGTGGTGTCGTCGGACCGGGCAGAAGCCGCGCCCGGGGACACGTACGTTCCCCGCTGCGGGACCGTGAACACGAGGCCCTCCTCGACCAGGACTGCGATCGCCCGGCGCACGGTGGTGCGTGCCAGGCCGTATTGCTGGACGAGTTGCGTCTCGCTGGCGATGGCCCTGTTCGGCTGCCAGTCGCCACGCGCGATACGGGCGCGCAGGATGCCGGCGAGCTGCCGGTAGGGGGTCACCGGGCCCGCGTGGTCGATTTCGGCATCGGGTTCGAATTCCATGACGTTGAAGCTACTCAGAGAGCAAGAAGTGGCTTCATCGAGATACGTATCTGTACGTAGCGATACAAGGCGCTATAAGGTGGTGTCCGACAGCAAAGACCCCGGCGAGGTGGCCAGACCTCCCGGGGCGCGGCCGATCTCCACTCGAAGGACAGACCGACATGCACGACCTTATCCGGGCCCTCGCCGCATGGGCGAGGCTCACCCTCCTGTCGGGCGCTCGCGGGCGCCATCGCAGTGGCCCCGCCCTCGCAGCGCCCCGGCACGCGTGCCCGCCCGCCTCTCCGCCGCGGCTGCCCGCCGCCCGGTCGCCGTACGGGATCGACGGGCCCCTGGACGGCAGCGCGTCGGCGCTCGTACGGCCGTACCTCGTGGCGTACGAGCAGGGTGAGGAGCGGACGCGCCAGCGGCAGCGGCGGCTCGCGCTCGTGCTGGCGGCGGACTTCGGGGTCGACCTGGACACTCCGTACGGCGCGGGGGTGGCCTGGTGAACTGCGACGCGTGCGGGGAAGCCGCAGCCGGCCCACTGGCCACCGTCACCACGGATGCCGCCGGCGGGGTCCGCCACCGGACCGTCTGTCAGGGCTGCGCCACCGGGGCGGCGGCCAGGGCGCGGCAGCCGGTGCGGATGTGCGTACGCTGCGAGCGGATCACCTCGGCCCCGGTGCTGGTGGCCGAGGTTCACCAGGGCACCGGCCCCGGGTTCAACGTGTACGCCTGTCCCGGCTGTGCGCCCGGTCTCCCGGAGCTCCCGGACGCCCTCGATCTGCTCGGCTGACGGCGACAAGAAGAGAACAAGAAGAGAACAAGAAGAGGAACGGAGTGGCGCGATGGCGACGCTGGTGGAGGCGGCGGTGACGGAAGCGCTCACCCGGGGCGGCCGCGAGGTGGTGCGGACGTACGCCGCCGCGTGCGTGGAGCGTCTGGCGCCCGTCTTCCTCGGGCTCCGCGGCGGCTCTCGCGACCGGGAGGCGGACGTGGACCTCTTCGTGAGGGCGCTGTGGCGGCTGTGGGATCCCGCGGATCCGTTCGCGGACGCCGAGCGGCTGGCGGAAGAGGTCGAGGAGTTCGCCGAGCTGCGGCCGACGGAGACCGGTCTCACCGATTCCGCCGACATCCACTGCTTCCACGCCGTGCTGGCGCTGCGGTACGCCGTCCTCTGCGCCGGCACCGGCGAGGTCGCAGAGGCCGGGCAGTGCGGTCATGTCGCCCTGACGGCGATGGGACTGCTCGACCAGAACCTCCCCCAGCCGGGTCTGTACGACGAGGAGTTGGCGTGGCAGCGGCGCTCGGTGGCGCGTACCGAGGGGCTGCGTGAGGCGTGTGCCGAGGTGGGGCGCGGGCGCCTGGCGGTGCTTCAGGGGCGCGAGCGCGGCGGCCGGTGAACGGGACGGGGCCGAAGCGCGCACAAGCGGAGGCTCAGGTTTCGGGGGCGTCACGACTCGGCATCTGATCGGACCGCCGGGGCTCTTGGGCGTTTTGGGTGGTGGCGCGGTCTGTAGCGTTCGCGCGTTCGATCACTCCTTCTCTTGAGGACAGCTCATGGCCACGCCGCCTCCGCCGCACACCCCCGACCCTCAGCAGGTCCCGCCGCCCGCCGAGGGGTTCGGTGGACCGGTGCCGCCTCCCGCCGCGCCCCGCAAGGCGGGCTGGGGCAAGAAGATCCTCCGGATCGTCGCCCTCATCGTGGTCGCCGTCGCGGTGAAGCTCGGCATCTCGTACTTCTTCAACTCCCCGGTGCACGCCGCGGCCGGTGACTGCGTCCAGGTCACCGGCAGCGACACCGACCCCAAGGTGGAGACCAAGGAGTGCGGCGACAAGGACGCCAACTACAAGGTCGTGAAGGTCGTCGACAACACCTTCGACGTCAACGCCTGCGGCACGACCGGTGAGGCCGCCCTGGCGCAGCAGTGGGACCAGGAGAAGTTCGTCCTCTGCCTGAACGGCATCAAGAAGTAGGACCCGCGGGACCTGGGGAACCCCGGACCGGCCACATGCGCGGGCGGGCCGGGGTTCGTCCCGTCACTCTCCCGCGCGATGGCGGAGCACCCAGTTTCCAAGTAGTTTCAAACTTATGAGCGCCGAGAACGCCGCCGTGAACTTCTCCGAGCTGGTGAACAAGAACAAGCAGACGCTGGCCCGCCTCAAGGAGTCGCCACGGCTGCTGCTGCACCGCCGGGACGGGGAGGACCTCGTCCTCACCACCGCCGCCCGCGCTGAACAGGACCGGACCGTCGTGTCGGCCGCCACCCGGATGCTCTCCGCCCTCGCGCGGCGGGAACCGGGAAGCGTGCAACTGCTCCTCGACATACTGCCGGATGCCTTCCCGTGGGTCCGCTTCCTGCCGGAACGGGACGTCCACGCCTTCGCCGTCGAGCTCGTCGGCACCATGCGAGCTGCCGACTCGGTGGGCAACAGCGCCGCGGTGGCGCAACTCCTCGCCGCCTGGCAGCACACGGCGGAGGTCCACTCCGACCCGGAGCTGCTGTCCGCCCTGACCAGGGACCACGACGCGGATTACGGGCCGGCGACCGACCCCCGGGAGCTCGGGTGACACCCGGGCGCGGCGACCGGGCCGCGCCCCCCGCGCCCGCAGGGCAGGCGCAGGGGCAGTGGCCAGGGGCAGAACCGCCTGTCACGAATCGGGCTCAGCCCGTCTTCACCCAGTCCTTGCAGCCCGAGGTCTTGAAGTACGCGTCGGTCGCGCTGATCTTCACCGTGGCCGTGCCCGACACGTTGTCGTTCGCCAGGATCGCGTCCGTGTTGTGGGAGGCGTCCTTCGCGCGCTCCCAGTAGCACATGTCGTCCTCGTTGCCCGTCGACTTGTACGTGCCCGGGGCGAGGTCCACGCCCACCTTGAACATGCCGCCGTCGCCCTTGGCCTCCGTCTTGGGAGTGCCGGTGGCCTTCTCGTCGACCGCCTCCCAGTCCTTGCAGTCGGAGGACTTGAAGATCTTGTCGCTCGCCTTGATGGTCACGTAGCTCGTGCCGGTGACGTTGTCGTTGGCGAGGATGGAGTCGGTCTCGCCCGAGGCGTCCTTGGCGCGCTCCCAGTAGCACAGGCCGTCCTCGTTGCCGCTCGTGCGGTACAGGCCCGGCTTGACGTCCGTGCCCACCTCGAAGTCGCCGTCGCCCTCGATGGCGGCCGCCTTCTTCGGCTGCTCCTGCTGCCCGGCCGGCTGCTGCTTGCCCTTGGTGTCGCCGGCCGCCGGCGCCTTGCCGCCGTCGTCGCCGCCCCCGCCCACCGCCGAGGCGATCGCCACGACCACGACGACCGCGCCCAGGCCGGTGAGGAGCTTGTGCCGGGCGAACCAGCCGCGCTTCTTCTCGGGGCGGCCGTGCTGGGGCTGCTGGGGCTGCTGCGGCTGCTGCGGGGCGTACATGGACTGAGACATGGCTGTGGCACCTTCCCGGGCGCTGTTTGCGTGCTCCGTGCTTCGACGGGATCAACTACAGCAGAGCCTGTGAACCGAGTCAACACGGTTCACGGATTTTGGATCCGATCACACTGTGAACCAGCGCCTCGGTATGCTCGACGCTCATCGCGGATGAGGGGAGGCGGACACGTGCCGCAGGAGCACGCAGCAGAGGTCACCGCCGCCGGCATCGCCCGGCTGGCCGGGGTGGGCCGGGCGGCGGTCAGCAACTGGCGCCGCCGGCACGCCGACTTCCCCAAGCCCGTGGGCGGCACCGAGACCAGCCCGTCGTTCGCCCTCGCCGAGGTCGAGCAGTGGCTCCGCGACCAGGGCAAGCTCGCCGAGGTGCCGCTGCGCGAGCGCGTCTGGCAGCAGCTCACCGCGCACCCCGCGGGGGCCGTCGCCGCCCTCGTCCACGCCGGCTGCGTCCTGCTCCTCGTCCACGAGCGGCCCACCGGCTGGCTGGAACGGGCGGCCGGCTCCGACGAGCGGCTCACGGCCGCGCTCCCGGCCGCCCTGGAGGAAGTGCTCACCGCCCGGTTCGGCGCCGATCGCGCCGTACCGACCCCGACCGCGGCCGCCCTCGGCCCCTCCGCGCCCCTGCTGCGCGGCGCCGCCGAACTCGCCGCCCAGCTCGGCGCCCGCCAGGCGTTCGAGTTCCTCCTCGGCCGGCACCTGGACGCCAACCCCCGCCAGTACACGCTCACCCCGCCCGGACTCGCCGAGCTGATGGCCGCCCTGGCAGGGCCCGCCCGCACGGTGCTGGACCCCGCCTGCGGCACGGGCGGGCTGCTGCGCGCCGTCGAACGCCCCGAGAGCCTCCACGCGCAGGACGCCGACCCGGGCACCGCCGCGCTCACCGCCCTGCGCCTCGCCCTGCACGGCACGGCCGACGTCCGCGCGGCCGCCGCCGACACCCTGCGCGCCGACGCCTTCCCCGGGCTGCGCGCCGACGCGGTGCTGTGCCACCCGCCGTTCAACGAACGCGACTGGGGCCACGACGAACTGGCCTACGACCCCCGCTGGGAGTACGGCTTCCCGGCCCGCACCGAGTCCGAGCTGGCCTGGGTGCAGCACGCCCTCGCCCGCCTCCGCGACGGCGGCACCGCCGTGCTGCTGATGCCGCCCGCCGTCGCCTCACGCCGCTCCGGGCGCCGCATCCGCGCCGACCTGCTGCGCCGCGGCGCCCTGCGCGCCGTCGTCGCCCTGCCCGCCGGAGCGGCGCCCCCGTACGGCATCCCGCTGCACCTGTGGGTGCTGTGCCGGCCCGGACCGGACCAGCGGCCCGGCCCGGAGCTGCTGTTCGTCGACACCACCGGCCTCGTCCCCGACGGCGGCCGGGACAAGATGCCCTGGCAGGCCCTCCGGACCGCCGTGCTCGACGCCTGGCGGGGTGGCGAGGAGCAGCCCGGCGTCAGCCGCTCGGTGCCCGTCATCGAACTCCTCGACGACGACGTCGACCTGGCCCCGGCCCGGCACCTGTCCGCCCCCGCCGCGGGCGGCTCGGCGGCCGACCTGGCCGCCGTCGGCGAGCGCCTGGACCGCACCCTGCGCCGCACCATGGAGCTGACGCCGCCGCCCGCCGCGCCCGCCCGCCCCGCCCCCCGCCCGCTGACCACCGTCGGCGAACTCGCCCGCGCCGGCGCCCTCCTGCTCCGGGCCGGCGGCGCCGGCACCGCGCCCCCCGGTGAACCGGCGGCCGTCCTCACCGAGCACGACGTGCTCGCCGGTACGGCCCCCTCCGGCACCCTCCCCGACGGGGCGCCGGAGGAGCCGGTGCTCACCGAGGAGGGCGACGTCGTCGTCCCCGTCCTGGGCGGCGGGTCCGTCGCCCGGGTCGTCGACGCCACCACGGCGGGCGCCGCCCTCGGCCGCAACCTCCAGCTGCTGCGGCCCGACCGCACCGCGCTCGACCCCTGGTTCCTCGCCGGCTTCCTGCGCGGCACCGCCAACCAGCGGCAGGCCAGCAGTTACGCCTCCACCGCCACCCGGCTCGACGTACGGCGGCTCCAACTGCCCCGGCTGCCGCTGGCGGACCAGCGGCGGTACGGCGAACGCTTCAAGGCGCTCGCGGAGTTCGAGGACGCGCTGCGCCTCGCGGGGCGCCTCGGCGAACAGCTCGTGCAGGGCCTGTACGACGGCCTGGCGGACGGGACCGTACGGCCCGAGTGACCCCGGGGGGCCACGGGGCGGTGAGCGGTGTCGTACAACCCTGAGGCGGTCGGTGGTGTCCGTGTATACGCTCTTGTTCCCTCTGAACCGCACCTTCTGGAGCGACTTATGCACGGGCACGCGCCCATGACGCCACCGCGCCCCGCCGTGACGGCCGGCGTGATCGCCGTGCGTGTGATCATCTGCGTCCTGATCGCGCTCACGCTCGGGATGCTCGCCTGGGTGGCCATGCTCCGGATCGCGATCATGCGCCGGTCCGGCCGCGACTGGGCGCTCTTCTGGCTGCAGTTGGTGCTGAACATCGCCTGCCTGGCGACCCTGGAACAGCGGCTGGCCGACCACTGGATCTCGAACGTCGGGATGGCCGGGCTGCTGCTGCAGATGGCCGGGGTCGTCACCTACTACCTGATCGTCGACATCCACCACCACCAGCGTGTCCCCGCCGCCACGGCGCAGGGCCCCGCGCCCCTGCCGCCGTACGGGCCCCCGCCGCAGTACGGGTACGGCTACCCGCCCGCGCCCGCCCCGGCCCACGCTCCCGTGCCCCCGACCCATCCCCTCGCCGCGCCGGTCCCCGCCCCGGCCCCCGCGCCTGTGC
>NZ_KL591029.1:0-42329 GCF_000716335.1 Streptomyces sp. NRRL S-118
GTGACGCGGCGGCCGCGGTGAGGATCTGGGCGAGCGCGTACGGCCAGCTGCTCATCCGGCGACCGCGAGGACGACGGCGACCAGGAGGAGGGCGAGAGGTGCCCCAGCCTCGGCGGCCTCGGCCAGGGGGCCACCGCCCACGCCTACCACACGGCTGTGCTCGTGGACCCGCTCACCGTTGACCGGACGTCCCCGGTGTCCCGCGTCCGTCCACGGACACGGGGACGCCCGCCACGCCCCGGCACCGCCTGGCCGGAACAGCGCGCTGCCTGGGCGAACGTGGCCGACGCCCCTCCTTTCCGAGCGCCGCTCATCCTCCATGATTCGTTACGGGAGCCCGTCCACCCGACCAGTGGACGGGCGGTGCCCGCGTGCTCCCGGCACCGGCACCGGAACGAAGGGGGACGGAACACGTGCTGCTCGAGCGCGACGACGTGTGGAGCGCGGCCGCGGCGGCCGCCGGGGCCGCACGGGCCGGCAACGGACGATGGATGCTGCTGGCGGCCGCGGCCGGCCTGGGCCGGACCGCGGCGCTCGACGCGATCGTACGGCGGGAGACCGCCGGCGGCGCCATGCGGGCGGTGCACGCGCGCTGCGCACCGGAGGAGCGGGAGTTCCCCTTCGGGCTCGTCCGGCAGGTCTTCCCCGAGGACGACGACGTCCCGTTCTCGGCGCCGGCCGGGCCGGACGAACAACGGGTGTCCCACCGGTTGGTGACCCGGCTCGCCCGCTCCGCCGCCGAACGCCCGGTACTGCTCGCCGTGGACGACCTGCACCACGCCGACGAGCAGTCCCGGCGCTGGATCGGATACCTCGCCCGGCGCATCGCCGAACTCCCCGTCCTGCTGGTGCTCACCGAGTGCCTCGACCAGTCCGATCCGACCCCGCCGGCACCGGACCACGGCATGTCCGTCGCCTTGCGCTCGCTCAGCGCGTCCGCCGTCACCCGCCTCGCCCGGGTCGCCGGCCTGGACGAGGAGCAGACCGCCACCTGCGTCGAGGCGGGCGCGGGCAACCCGGCCCTCGTCCAAGCGCTCGTCGCCGACCTCGGCGAGGGACCTCTGCCCCGCTCACCGTCCGCCCCGGCACGCAGCCGCTACCGCGACACCATCACCGACTGGCTCCGGCACCGGGCCGATCCGCGCTCACGCCACGTCTGCGTCGCACTCGCCGTCGCGGCCGAGGGCGACACGCCCGCCGCGCCCGGCCTCCTCGACCGGACGGCCGACCTCAGCCCGCACCCGCACCCGCCCAGCGCGCGCTCGGTACGCCGACTCGGCGGACTGATGCGCCACCCCCTCGCCCGCGAAGCCGTCCTCGCCGCCGCCGAACCGGACGAGACCGCCGCGCTCCACGCATGCCTGGCCGAACTGCTCGACCAGAGCGGAGCGCCCGCCACGGCCGTCGCCGACCGGCTCCTGCACCTCGACCGCCCCACCGGCGGATGGATGGCCCGCGCCCTGGCCGAGGCCGCGGAAGAGGCCGCGAGCGCCGGCCGGGTCGCCGAGGCCACCGCGTACCTGCGCCACGCGCTGAGCGGCCCGCTCGATGCCGACCGGCGTGCCACGCTCAGCCTCCGCCTGGGCGCCCTGGAACTCCCGCACAGCGCCACCGCCGGCATCCGCCGGCTCAGCACCGGCCTGGAACTCCACACCGACGTCCGGGAACGGGCAGCCGCGGCACACGCCCTGAGCGCGGCTCTCGTCGCCGGCCGGCGCACCGACATCGCGCTGCGCGTCCTGCACCAGGCAGGCCGAGGCGCGGACGACGACGAACTGGTCCAGGTGCTCCAGACGCTCGCGGCACTCATCTCCTCCCATGACGCCGTGGCGTGGCGCAGCGCCGTCGCGGGCCTGCGCGTGCTCGCACCGACGGCACCGGCCACCATCGAGCCCCTGGTCTGCGGCCTGATCACCGAGTACGAAGCCGGCGCAGGGCTTTGCTCGGCGGCGGAGGCGCTCCGGCGGATCCGGCCGCGCCTCACGGCACCGGTGCACCCGCGCCTGCGAACCGCCTGGCTGGGCAGCGCGGCCACCCTCCTCCAGTGGGCGGACTGCCTGCCGGAGGCTCGCCGGCTCGCCGACAGCTGCCTGCCCGCCCCGCCCACGCCCCCCGACCTGACCGACGCCGGCCTCCAGTGCCTGCACAGCGTCCGGGCCGAAGCCACCCTGTGGGCCGGGGACTTCACCCGTGTCCTCGCCGAGAACACCCCGCTGGTGGAGGCGTCCGCCGGTCACGGCGTTCGCCTGCCGCACCTGGTGGCGATGGTGGCGACCGCCCGCTCGGAGGCCGGCCAACGCACCGCGGCGTGGGAGGTGCTGGCCGCCCCCGGTCCGTCCGGCGCCGACAGCTCCTGGGAGTGGAACGAGCTGAGTTACGCACGGGCGCTGCTGCACGCGGCCGACGGCGACTGGCAGGCCGCTCTCGACGAGCACCTGGCCTGCGGAGACGGCCAGGACGCCCGTGACTTCGTCAGCCCCGTCGCCACGCCGTGGCGTTCGGGCGCGGCGCTGGCCCTCGTGCGGCTCGGACGGCCCGCGGAGGCCCGGGAGCTCGCCGAGGAGGAGCTGCGCCACGCCCGGACCTGGGGAACCGCCCGTACGATCGGCCGGGCGCTGCGGGCGCACGCGGCGGCGGTGGGCGGTCGCCTGGCCCTGGAATCGCTGACCGAGGCGGTCGAGTTGCTCCGGCCGAGCCCCGCACCCGTCGAACTGACCGAGGCGCTGGTCGACCTGGGCCGGGCGCACATCGAGGCCGGCAACGGCCGCAAGGGCCGCGACCGCCTCCGTGAGGCGCACACCGTGGCGCAGCGGCTCGCCGTGGCCGCTCCCGACGCCGGGGACGGCGCCCCGTCCCTCTCCGGTCGCCTCCTCGGGATGACGGAGGAGGCGCTGCGCGAGGGGCGGGTACGCGGCCGGACGCAGGCCGGCACCGGCTGCGCGGCGCTGACCGCCGCCGAGCGGCGGATCATCGGGCTGGCGGCCGGGGGGCACAGCAACGCCCAGATCAGTGCCGCGCTGCACCTCACCCGGCGCACCGTCGAGAGCCACCTCACCAGCGCGTACCGGAAGCTCCAGGTCACCCGGCGCACCCAACTGGCGGCGGTACTGGCCCGGGACACGGACGGGACCGCCCCCGCGGCCACGACGATGGCCGTCACCACGCCCGCCGGGGCGCCGGGCCGGCCGTAGCGCGGCGCCCCGTACGCTCAGGACAGGGTGAACACCGGGCTGGCGTTGTCGCCCCCACCGCCGGACCGCCGGCACTGGTAACCGGCGGGCGCCGAGCACTCGTAGCTGTTGCTGCCCACGTACGGGTTGTTCCACCTGACCTTCACGTTGCCCACGCCCTGGAGCACGTACGTCGCCTCGCCCTCGGTGCCGGTCGCGAACCCTTCGGACTCGCTCTGCCACGAGCGGGTGTTGCCCGGCGGGATGGCCTCCGGCGGGTACTGGTTGGCCGTCCACACCCCCCAGGACAGGCGCGCGTCGGTACGCGCCATCAGACGGTCGGTGTGGTTGTTGAACGTGACGTGCGTGCTGCGTGCGGCCTGGGCCGCCGGTGGCTTGGCCGTGCCGGACTTGGCCACCAGGGCCGGGGCCCCGGACAGCTGGAAGCGGACCGTCGCGTTGTTGCCGCCGCCGGTGGACGAATCCTTGACGCAGCGGTATCCGGACGGTGCCGTGCAGTGGTAGGTGTTACTGCCCACATAGGGGTTGTTCCAGTGGATGGCGACCTCGCCGCCGGGCACGGAGAACGAGGCGCGCCCTTCCGTTCCCGTCATCATGCCGCAGGACTCGCTCTCCCAGGAGCGGAGCTGGTGGCCGGAGATGTACTCGGGCACCAGGGTCGTCCAGCATCCGTGCTGGAGTTCGGACTGGATGCGTTGCATGCCGCTCGCGGTCCTGTTGTCGAATTCCACCTTGGTGCTGCGGGCGGCCTGGGCGGCCGGCGGGAGGGCCACGGCCGCCGGCCGGCCGTCCGGCGCGTCGCCACGGGCCGGCGAGGCCGCGGCCGGGGACGTGAGGACCCCGGTGCCGCCGAGGACGAGCACGGCGCCGAGCAGCACCTTGGCGGCGGTGCGAGGGGTGCGCGGGGGCCGGGAGGCCTGGGACGTGGTGTTGGTGTTCACGGTTGCCTTTCACACGGAGGAGGATCGGAGGTCCGTCAGCCGACCCGCGGGTACGGGCGGCCCGGGTGGCTCAGGTGTAGTTGATCCACCAGTTGGTGGTCTGCCGCACCGTGTCCCACACCTGGACCAGGTAGTAGCCGGTCGCCAGGCCGAGCGCGATGGTGAGTTGGGCGGCCCCCGTGGCGATCTCCGGGTTGGGGTAGGGGCCTTCCCGCCGCAGGGTCTGCGCGCCGGCCTCGGCCCGGTGAGCGGTGGCTGAGCGGACGGTGTCCACGGCGTCCCCGGCGCGTGTCTCGGCGGCCGCGGTGGAGGCGGGGTGCGCGACGACCGTGGCGGCGGGCCTGGGTGCGGTGATGTGCGCTCCGGTGGCGCCGGCCTGTTCGGCGTCCGCCGCGGTGGCGTGGGCGACGGCGGATCCGCCGGCCACGGCCACGGTGAGGACGGCCGCGAGCACGGTCGTGGTGACACGCATGGGGAACTCCCGGTGTTGGAGGAGGACGGTGCGGGGCGACTGCCCGGGCATCAGACTGTCGTGCGGGGCAGGGTCCGGGCATCGTGGAAATCCACGAACTCACGCGACGGATGGCGACGTGCCCGACCGTGTGCACCGCCGACCGCCGACCGCGCCGCTCGTCGAGCAGCCGCTTCCGGGCGGATCTCGCCAATCGGCGAAGGGGCTGCTGCCAGGTTCACTCCCTCTCAAGTAGGAGGGTCCGGCAGCGAGAGCTGCCGGACCCCCCGCGCGCAGCTACTCAGTCCCCGATGAACAACAGGTAGCCCGAGCGACGAATCGCCTCGCGGGCCTCCTCGATGACCCGTCTCACCACAGGGCTCTTCACGTCCTCCGGCAGCTCTTCGAGCTCGACGACGAGGCGCTCCAGTTGAGGGGTGTTGAACATGGTCAGGTCGTAGGGCGAGATGCCCCGCCGCAGGCTGGTGTCCGGCGCTCGGCCGCACAGCGCGAGGAAGGTGTCCTCCGCGTCGTCGTCGAACTGCTCGATGACGTCCTGCGCGCGGTTCAGCCGCCGCATTCCCAGACCCATGCAGGGTTCCTCTCTCGTCTCAGTGACCGGAAGGATCGGGTACATCATGAACTGGTCTCCGTGCACACTCACCACGAGCGCGAGGAGAGTGGGTCCCCGTCTGCTTCGACCCCAAGAAGTAGTTCGGAAAGCCTTCCAGGCAGAGCGGAGAGCAGGAGTCCGTCTGCCGGGGTGTCGCCCCGCCGCCTCCCGGCCGCCGTCCGCCGTCGGGCGTTGCCGTCCCTCCGCCGCGTTGCGCCGTGCTGCTGCTGTGCCGCCCTGACCTCGGGCCTGCGCCCGCTGCCGCCCGGGGCTGCGTCCCTGGCCATCCGCGCTGATCTGCCGTAGCGGGGTGAGCCGTGAGAATACGGCTTGACGTACCGCAGGTGACCCACGGCGTCGGCGCACACCAGGCGGAGACCTGGGATGTCGGCGTAGCGGGCAACGGCGCGCTGCTGCTGGGTGGGTGAGGAGTCCACCGTGGTGCCCCTCGCGCCCAGGGCGACCTGAATGCGGCGTGCCGCCCCGGTCCGCTGCCCAAGTCGAGCACACGGAGCCCCGTCACGCCGCCGAGAAGCTCGACGCCGGGACCGGCTCCTGGGATGTCCCAGACCCACATTTCCAGCTCGGGCAACTCGACGCCCCTGGTGAACTGGTGCGTGCCGTACACGGTCCAGGTGTCCCGGTTCTCTGTCTCGATGTCTGACATGGGTGCTCCGGCAGTAGACGGGGTCACGGGCGCAGCGCGTAGCAGCGCAGGACGTCGAGGTCGGCGGTGCGTACGACGGACCAGCCCGCCGTGAGGATCGCGGCTTCCACGGGGGTGACCCCGAGCCTCAGGAGAGCTAGGTCGGTGGTCGTGCGGCGGCCTTCGACCTCGGTGACGACCCAGAAGGTGCCGCCCGGGGCCAGAAGGTGGCGGACACGGTTGAGGAACGCCGACTTGTCGTCCATCCACCGGTAGACCAGGCGGCAGGTGATGACCGCGTACGCCGGCTCCGGCAGGGCGGCGAGATCGTCGGCGGTGATGTCCAGGCACTGCCATGCCGGCCCGGCGCCGGGCCCGGTGCCCTGGGAGGCGGCGAGCGCGACGGCGCTGGGCGAGCAGTCCACCCCCGTGGCACGGTAACCGAGTTCGTGCTGAAGGTGCCGGGCCACGGCGCCTTCGCCGGTGCCGATGTCGAGGGCCGGGCGACCGCGCCCTGGACCGAGGTACTCGTCCATGAGCCGTCTCTCGGCATCATCGAGCCGCCGGTATCGGCGCCCCTGGGCCCATAGCAGCTCCCAGTCGGCCGTGCTCGCGTTGGACTCGATTGTGGTCATGAAGCTCCTTCACAGGCTGGCGGCCCGGCCGCGGGGCCGGACCGAGCGGATACGTCCGCAGGGTTGGGACGGTGGAGGCCAGCGGCAGGTCCCTCCCGTACGAGATGCTGCGGTGGTGCGATTCACGGCCTGTTCTGCCTCATGAGCCGGTCCAGGGTCCGCCGGCCCCGAGCGGTGACCTCGGCATCGTCGTTGTCCGGGCCCCGGCCAGGACAGTTGACCGCGTCCAGCGCGGTCAGGCAGCGCAGGCCGTGCCACTCGGCGCCAGTGAGCGCTCGCCCGTACACCTGGAAGAACGCCTTCTCGCGGCCGAGGTGGTCGAGCCACTCGGTCACGGCGAGGATGACGAGGTCCGGTATGCGGGCGGCGGGCCGGGTGCGTTCGAAGTCGACGAGCGCGAGCCCCGCCGGAAAGATCAGCCAGTTCCGTGGCTGGCTGTCGCCGTGGATGTATCCGACGGGCAGGGGGCCGATGCGGCGGAGCTGAGCGGCGTAGCCGCGGAACACCTGCTGCTCGTTCTCGGTGGGCCGGTCAGCGGTGCGGTCCAGGTACTTCTCCGCTCCGTCGGCGGCGGCGTCCAGAGCTGCTTCGGCCTCGGCCCGGTCGGCGTGGTCGAGTGCACCGGCCTCGTGCAGCCGCGCGCACAGCGAACCGGCCTGCCGGTGCACGGCGCGCCACTCGGCGGGGCCCATGACGGCCCGGACCGCCGGGCTGCCGGGTACCGCGGTGAGCAGCAGGGCGAGGTAGCCCGCCCCCCTGACGATGAGGTGAGGCGCCCGGCTGTGGCCGAGCGTGAGGTCGACGCCGCCGTATGCCCTCGCCTCGCGGGTGAACAACTTCTCAGAACGGTCGTGCCGCAACGAAAACCTTCGGCCCACAGCGCACCCGGCGCGTTCCGCGGTCACGAAGGGACGCCTGTAGCGTCACGGCACCGCAAGCTCGTCATAGGAGAAAGACGATGTCAGACTCGACGCACGACCAAGCAGCCTGGCGCGGGTTCCGACGATTCTGGGCATCCACGGCCGCGTCGAACCTCGCCGACGGAATGCTGCTGTCCGCCACACCACTGGTCGCGCTAATCCTCACCCGCGATCCCCTGGCCATCACCACGGTCACCGCCATGCAGTACCTTCCGTGGCTGCTGTTCTCCGTACCGCTGGGGACGCTGGCGGACCGCGTCGACCGCATGGTTCTGCTCCGCATAGCGAGCGCCACCCGGGCCCTGGGCGTCGGCCTGCTGGCCTTGGCCCTGGCCACAGGGCATGTGCACATCCTCATGCTGTACGCCTTGTCGTTCCTGTTCGGCCTGGCCGAAACCCTCTATGACAACACCTCCTCGGCACTCGTGCCCACCCTCGTCGAGGACCACCAGCTCGAACGGGCCAACGGCAGGCTCCACGCCACCCAAACCGTCGCCAACAGCTTCTTCGGCCCCCCTCTGGGCGGCAGCCTCTTCGCCCTCGCGGTCGCCGCCCCCTTCGCCCTGGGCGCAGCCGGCTACGCCGTGGCCGCACTGCTGTTGACCGTGCTCCCCCTCACGCACAGCAAGCGAACGCCCGGCAGGGCCCCGACCACCTTCGTGAAAGATCTCGAAGCGGGAGTTCGTGGCTTCACCGGCTCACCCCTTCTCATTTCCCTGTGTGTCCTGTTCGGTGTCGGCAATCTGGCAAGCTCGGCCGCCTACGGCCTCGTCGCGCTGACCGTCGTCGAACGTCTCGACGCGAGCCCCGCCACCTTCGGTCTTGTCCTCGCCGGCGGTACCGTCGGAGCCTTCCTCGGCGGCACGTACGGCGATCGAATCGGCAGACTCACGCGCCCCGGTACGACCCTGCTGTGGACCACCGTCGTATCCGGCCTGGCGATCGCTGCCATCGGACTGGCCGACCACGTCATCGTCCTCAGCGCCCTGATGGCGGTGGACGGATTCGTCGTGTTGACGCAATCGGTCATCGGCGTGAGCCTGCGGGCCCGGCTCATCCCCGACCACATGCTCGGTCGTGTCACCGCCGTCTTCCGCACGCTGTCGACAGGGGCCTCCGCCCTGGGTGCGGTCCTGGGCGGAGTCCTGGCGCGCGCACTCGGGTTGTCCTGGCCCTTCATCATCGTCGGCGCCGTCGTCGTCGCTCTCGGGCCGATCCTTTTCCGCTGGCTCAGCAACGACCGCATCGAAGCGACGCTTTCCACCCAGCAGACGACCGAGGTGAAGGTCTGATGTTCGAGGCGCACCACCACGCACGCATGCTCGCCGACACCACGCGCCTGACCGCGTTCCACAACGCCATGGCGGAGAGGATCAAAGAAAGTGATCGTGGCCTCGACGCCGGAACCGGCACAGGCATCCTCGCCGACATGAAGGCGACGCGGACAGCTATCCGAAGCCCGGACCGACCAGCGGAAAGTGCTCACCGCCTACCCGCACAGCCTGAGGCAGGGCCTGGCCGACACGGCCACCGGAAGCGCACTGATGGCCCTGGCCGCCCAGGCGGACCGCGACGCCGATGCCGGTCAGGCGCTGGCCAGCATGATCCAGGACCGCCACCAGGCCCTCGACGAACTCCTGGTCCCCGGGCATCCGGATGACGGCCGACGAGTTCACCTGCTCATCGGACCGTTGATGTTCCGCCACTTCCTCGACCGCGAGCCCCTCACCGATACCTGCACCGACACCGTCGTCACCCACTGGCTCACCACGACCACAGCCGATGACACCCCGCCCACCCAGTAGGGCAGCGCCCGCCGCAGCGCCGCATGTACCAAAGCACAGGGGCTTCCGCGTAACGGGGTCAGTCGAATGGACGCTGGACGGCCTCGCGCCTCGCCGCGGCCGGGGGCCGCCTGCGGCCTCGGAGTGCTTCATACGAGGATCAGGCGCAGGTCCGCGAGCGGTACGGCGACAAGCCCGCGGCGATGAGCGCGGCGACCTTACGCGTCGCCGACGAGCCCGCGCGCAGGGAACCCCTGCCCCCGCATGCCAAGGTCAACGCCTACCGGCACATCGTATGACGGAGCCAAAGGACCGCCTGAGTTGCACGGTTGGCAGTTCATGCCGGTGTGAGTACGCATACTCATGCCCCGGGATGGCTGGCGTCAGCATGATGCGTGCATGCGATCGAGATCTTTCCCGAAGTCCGTGCTGGTGGCCGCTCTCGGCTGCCTTGTCCTCTCCGCCTGCGGCACTCAGAAGGCCGCCACCGATCACGCGGCCTCCGCGGGCAGCCCCGTGAAGGCGACCACCTCCCCGAAGGCTCCGCCGAGCGCGGAAGACCAGGAGGTGCGGTTCATCGAGTTGGTGGGCCAGGCGATCGACTCCTGCTCCCCGGACGCCCCCGACGACAAGGGCGGCGAGGGCGCGGCCGTGCCCGAGGGGCTGGTGATCGAGGAGGAGCCCACCCGGATATACGGGCCGGGTGAGACCCCGCCGGCCGTTCCGGGCGACGCGGAGGAGGCCCCCGTTCCCCTTCCCTCGGACACTCCCGAGCCGCCGAACCCCGCCAATGGCTCCGCCAAGCCCAAGCAGCCGGTCGAGGTCCCGCTGCCCAGCAACGAGAAGTGCTACGGCGATTGGCACGCGGACCGCGTCGTCGAGGCGTTCAAGAACAAGAAGGCGAACGGCTACGACGCGATGCGTACGAAGCTGACGGCCCTCGACTACCCGGCGGCGCGGGTGCACCGGATGCCGGACCACGGGGGCCAGCCCCGGGCTCGGGTCGATCTGCGCTTCATGGGCGGTCACGCCGCCCTGGAGGTCACCGGTACCGGCAGCGGGGTGATCGTGGAGGTGTTCGGGGCTCCGGAGACGGAGGACGTGAAACTCACCGACGTGAAGCGCAAGCCGCGGCTGGACACCACCATGTGAGAAGAGGACGGACGGTAAACGACGGGAGACGGCGCGCTTGGGGGCGCGATGCGCACGCGCTTCTCGACGGGCGCCTTCTCGATGTCGTCGAGCTGCTCCGTGATCGGGGCGCGCAGGTCGTCGTCGTTGAGATGGTGGTCGTGGAAGAGCGTGTAGCCCGTCCACATGAGGTTGGCGCACACCCGTGGCGGAAATCCTGGACGATGCCGTCGACACTGCGATCGTCGCCGGGTGTCTGCTGCAGCAGGCCGCCGAGGAGCGCGACCGATGCGCGCGGCAGAGCGTGCCTTGAAGCGGCCCGGCAGTTCACGCTGGTGGTGTTCGTCGCGAGCATCGACACTGCTTGAACACCCGGCTCACGGCCCCGCCATCTGACCCAACCGCATGAGGTGTACCCGCACGGACCGAGAACAGCGCTGAACAGGCCCTTCGCTGTGATTAAGTCTTCCACTCCGCCCTCGCGTCAGCCGTGGTCCCGGGCCTCAGGCTCTGCATCTCGCCCCTACAGAGCCTGGCGACGCTGTCCTGGAGGACGACCCACACGGCGCCTACTGGGGCCACGCGCATCTCGTCCGAGAGTCGTCGGACACGGGCTGGTGACCGCGTCGGCAGGGAAGACGACCCAGCGCAGCCCGAGCCGCCGACATGGCGAGGAGGCGTTGTCCGGTGCGGAAGCGAAGTTCAGGACGGCGACCGGCTGATCGGGGGCTGGGACGGCAGGCCTCTTCGGCTTGCGGCCTGACTCCAGAAGACCTGCTGGTCACAGCATCAGTCGTCGGACTCGAAGCCTGTCGTCTCTGCACGGGCAACCATCTCGCGAACTGCGCTGGGGCTCAAGATCACGGACTCCAGGGCGGTCTTGAGCTGCGCGACGCCTCCTCGTCGCGGCCGGCAACGGAGGCGACGTCGACCAGGGCGGTGGCGAGCATCCAGTCGTCGACGTGCGGCACGAGCATGTTGAACGCCTCCTCGGCGCGGCCGTGCCGGGCGAGCAGCCTCGTGTAGGCCTCCAAAGCCATCGGGTGCCCGGCTTCCATGCGGATCCGGGTGATTTCGATGGCCTCATCGATGCGGCCCCAGCCCTCCAGCAACTCGGCCACGGCAACGACAGCCGTCCACCAGCCCGTTGACACGTACGGGGCGAGCGCCTCCAACGCGTCGGCCTCTCGGCCCTGATCACCCAGCACCCGAGCCCACGCCAGCGCGCAGAACCACTCCCCGCGTCCGGCCTGCAACTCCACCACGTCGGCATGGCCTCGTTCGAGCAGCCGCGAGACCAGCTCCGGCGGGATGCACCCGGACCGCGTCCGGGGCCGGTGGTGAAGATCAGTAGCGTCCACGGCCAAGCACCATAGCGCTCGCCCTGGCGCCAGGCCGACACCACCGACAGCTTCGAATACAGCACAGTTGGAATGAGCTCCCCGCCACTCCGCGCCTCGGCGTGGTCCGCGCAGCGGCGTGAGGCGTACGCCAAAGATCTCGGAACTCATGCGTCGCTGGTGGCGGTCACCGCCCAGCAAAATCGCCAGAAGGCCGACCAGGATCCGCGTGAGTGGAAGCCGCTGAGCGAAGCGCCCACTGCCGGTATGCCGCGGAGTGGACTGCGACGAAGCTGCGCTGGGGCCTTGCCGTCGACCCGGCCGAACACGAGGCCCTCTTCCAGATCGCCACCCAGTGCGCGACCACCACTTTCACGTACGAGCCAGCCCCCTGAACCTTGTCGGGGTGCCCCAGCCGGTGCGCAGAGCGGAGCCTCATGCGCACCGGCTGGAGCAGTCGGCTCACCCCTCGGCCTGCCGTCGTGGAGTGCGACCGCCAGGGCACGTCAGGCGGCAGTCTTGTGACGGCTTCGTCCGGCGCGGGCGAGAGTGTCGACCAGCTCCTCCCGGCTCGTCTTCGATCGACTGGGGGATGTCCTGGTCTGTCGCTCCGGCGGTCTTGTCATCCGCCGACCTCTCGCCTTCCCGGACAGCAAGGTCGTCACTCATGTCCCGGAGACTCCCACATCGCACTGACACCGACCTGGCCTGTCACCGGCGCGAACCTCAGCCAAAGGAAACGACGTCTTATGGTGGGGTGTCGCTCGAACTCAGCACGCGGGGGGACCATGTCCGAGACCAGCATCGTCATGCCGAGGCACGCGCCGCATCCGTCGATCGTCCACGCGCCGACCCGCCGCGCCCTGGCTCCGGGGAATCGGCTGGACGGCCAGGGCCTGGTCAGCTTCCGCCCGCTCACCGAGCCGTCGCTGCTGTCGGTCCGTGAGCATCTGATCGTGCGGGGCGGCGATCCGGCGCGGCTCGATCCGGACCACTCGGAACTGCTGCTGATCGGCCATCTGATCGTGGACGGGGAGGAGGGCGAGGAGGTCGTCCTCGACGGTGCCACCGGGCGGGTGTTCAGCATGTGGCTCTACGAGAAGTCGCCGGACGGAGCCGGGCTGTTCCCGCTGGCACCGTCGGTCGGAGCGCTGCTCCGCTTCCTGGATGCGGTGGACGACTTCCGGGGCCTGCGCGGCAGGTTCGCCGCCCTGGCCGGGCGGACGGGGCCCGAGGCGGTGCGGGCGGCCGAGCAGGCGCTGACCGCGGTGTTCACCGAGGAGGCGTGGGGCGAGGACGGCTGGGGTCCGGCCGGTCCGCGGTCCGACTGGGAACAGCCGATACCGGCGTTCTGGCGGATCGCCGCGGTGATCCGTCCCCTCGGCCTGATCGCCGGGCCCGGGCGGGGGCTTGCCCTGGCACTGCCGGAAGGCCTGCTGGAAGGGGAGTTCGGCGCCGAGAACATGATGCGGCTGACGGACGATCAGCTGCCGTCGGCCCTCGTCCACGCGCCGACGCGCCAGTTCCTGACCGCCGTGGGCCTGCCCTCCGACGGGTTCATGTTCTACGGCCCCGAACCGGAGCCGCTGCCCACTCTCCCGCAGGACTGGGCCGAGTCGCAGAGCAACCCCCGGCACGCCCACCTGTGGCACGGCGACGAGCAGTTGCCGCCCGACGCGGAGCACCTGGTCGTGCTCGGCGGGCTTGTCCACGACTTCAGCGTCCTCATCGACGGCAGGACCGGTGCCCTCTTCTACACGGAGCTCGGCGCCGACCACGTCGTCCCGGTCAATGCCGACCTCTCCACGCTCGCCTTCACCCTCTGGCTGCACCAGCGGGAGCAAGCTCTCGACGAGGAGCACGACTTCACCCAGGACTTCTACCACCAGCTCGCCGACACCATGATCGAGGTGCTGTTCTCGGTCGACCCGATTGCCTGCCGCCCTGCCGAGGGCCCCGACGACTACCGGTACTGGCCGGAGGTCTTCCATGACGAGGCGGGCGGCGTGCTGTGACGGCCGAGCTCCGTCCGGAGCCCCCTGAGGCGCTTGCGGTTACGTGGCGGCGTGCCAGAATCCGCAGGCGTCGTCCGGCGGCGGCGCGAGCCGGGCCGGTCGCGCCCTGCCGGGGTCGGCCTTGATGCGGGCGCGGTGGTCCAACGCGCTGAGCCACCGGCAGCCGAGCAAGGGCCGGTACCCGCGCGGCCGACCCGGGAGACCGCCTCGACCGTGCCCGCCGGGGTGCGGGTGACGAGGAGTTGTCCGGGCCAGCTCGGTGTGCGAGCTCCTTGTACTTCGCTTCGGCCCCACTCACGCCTCAGTGGGCTAGCCGGTGATTTCTGCCGAAGTCGCTCTGGGCGGTGGCGCTCGCCAGTAGCGTGAGGCGGCATGACCGTGCTGATCATCGGCGGCAGCGGTTTCCTGGGGGCCGAGAGCTGGTACGCCAGGCGGCATCCGCGGGCCGGCGCCCGACCGCTACGTTCCACCCCCGCCCCGGCGACTACGACGGAGCGGCATGGCATCACCTCGACCTTCGCGATCCCCTCCGCTTGGAGGTGGTCCTCGACACGGTGGCTCCGGCCGTGGTGATCAACGCGGCGAGCGGCGGAGCGGACTGGGCGGTCACCGCCGAAGGAGGTATCCGACTCGCCCTGGCCGCAGCCGGCCGCGGCATCCGCCTGGTGCACGTCTCCAGCGACGCCGTTTTCTCCGGTACAGGCCGCGACTGGTACGACGAGTCCTGCCTTCCTGACCCGCTCACTCCGTACGGGGCCGCGAAGGCGGCCGCCGAGACCGCCGCACGCCTCCTGTGCCCCGACGCGGCCGTTAAGCAAGGCCTGCCCCACCTGGCCGACAGCCTGAAGCAGTACGCCGGCCGGGCGGACGAGGCCAAAGACTGGTGGCGACCTGACTTTCCGAGTCCGAGAGCCTGCAGTCATTGGAGTGCCCACCTCAATTCCACTGGGGCGGGCATGTTCTTTCTCTCCGAGGACGACTGCATCCCGGCAGAAGACGAGGATTGCTCGGCTTTCTCACCGCCGCCAGTTCAAGGTCTCGTGCTGGCGGCCGGCGTTTCGGGGCAGGTGAACCACACTTTGCTCGGCCATCTCGCCCTTTCCTTCGCCCGTCGGCTCAACGCGATGATCGACTTCGACGGCGTCCTTGGATACCCCACCCTCGCGATCAGACGAAGGAAGTCGCAGGCCTGGCCCGAGCACGAGCGTTGGTGGCATCTCTCTCCGGCACCGTCAGAGAAGTCTCCCACGACACGGGCGGCGGCGACCGCTGGTTCCGGCATGTTGGCGACCAGGAGTTCCTCGGTGCCTGGTTACAGCACCCAGACGCCCACCTCGTCAAGTAGGCCACAGGCGCCTAGGCATGGCGCGGTCTTGAGGCTGATACTCACACCGTCGTCGAACTGGGCGCGTTCTCCGTACCTCACTGAGCACTCTCATGAGTACGCGGACACGCCCCGTCGGAAGGTACATCGACCCGGAGAACGGCCGCGAGTCCGTTCTGGTCGGACGCAGTGAAGGCGGATTCCACTCGGAGAAGCAGATCGGTCACTCCCTGCTGCACACAGGGAAACACCTCGGAGCCAAAAGAGTAGTTCACGAAACGTGAGCCGTGCCAGAAGAACCCGCGATGCAACAGATGGCTGGACCGCTACTTCAAATCGTCCAACCCGGACCTTGAGGTGACACACGGCGCCAACTCCGACCAGCACAGCCCCGGCCAGGGAAAAGAGCACAGCAAGTATGTGGACAACCTAAGGAAAGCGCACGGGAAGAGCTAGAGTAGGATGCGAGCGTGAAAACCCCTGTAGCCTATGGCTACCTGACTCAGTTTTATGGCATCGATGGCGTGGTTCTCCACCCCATCCAGGAGCACAGCCCGCTCGACGCTCCGACTGCTCAGTTCCTCGGCTCCGTCGGTCTCCCGAACGACAGATTCTTCACCTCCCGTGCTGGCATCACGGGCTCACAGCGGGACCCTTACGAACTGGGCCCCCTCTTCGCTTTGGGCGACCGTTATTGTCCTGAGGAGTCGCGCAATTGGCAGGTCCTGGGATACCTGCCGGCAGCGCTCGTCACTCTCGACCCCGCCTCAGGATCGGTGTACATCTTTCAGGAGAGCGAGCGTGACTACCAGCTCGCGCACCGGGACGTCGCGGCCCTGGTGCATTGCCTGGCCGAATTTAGGAAGCTCGAGGACGGCTACAAAGCCTCCGACCCTGATATCGAGTATCTGGTCGACACGTTCCGAGAGGCGGTGAACGCATTCGACCGCACCCCACTGGCTGACCCCGAGTCCGAATGGAACCGCATGCTCGGGGAAGTACTTGAGGAGATTTGGTAAGCGCCAGCTGCGGGCTCGCTCCGAAGAACGGTGTTATATGCCACGGCTCCGACGCCGTGATCACAGCAACCACGAGGAGATCGATCCGGGGTGGTTGGTGCACTGCAACAGAATCGGAGTCCCGGCGCGCGGGAGAATGCGGCCCCGGCTGCCGGGGCGGCCACCCACGCTCGGCGAGCTGACCGCCGAGGGGGACAGCTCCGCATGAAGATCCGATGGCGCCTGCGGATGGCCGCCGCCCAGCGCGAGGTCTGGACCGGCACCCAGCTGCAGCGGCTGCTGGCCGAACGTGCCGGGCTGCAAATGTCCTCCGCCTCGGTGTCTGCACTGTTCAGCAAAGAGCCCTCCCAGGTGAAGATGTCCACTCTGATCGCGTTGTGCACCGCGCTGGACTGCACCCCCAACGACCTCTTCGAGGTCGACACCACCCCCGTCGAACGTCCCGCGGCCCCGATTCGGCCGGTCGCCGACCTGCCGAAGGCAGTCCCCGCGCGGGGCCGTTCGATGCCTCCTCTTTGACCCTGAGAGCGCGGCATCGTGGGCGTTAAACAGAGCGACTGCACCGGCTGCGGAGCACCGGTCGGCTTCATCGACCGGCGCTACTGCTGCCGCTGCACCGCCCGGCAGAAGGATGCCGCGGCCCGTGCCGCTTGTCCCCGGTGCGGACAGCAGCGCGTCCTCCAGGCGGACACGGGCCGGTGCATCACCTGCTCTCGCGTATGCACCGCATGCGGGCACCCGTTGCGGAGCAAATCTTCCGCTCTCTGCCGCACTTGCCTGCGGAAGTCCGAACGCGACGCCGCCAAGGATCCGTGCCCTCGCTGCAGCCGGCCCGGATATCCGCGCGAGGACACCGGCTTGTGCGGGCTCTGCTCGCGTCCCCGGCAGGCCAAACAGCCGCCCCGGGCCTGTGAGCAATGCGGCAGAGCACGGAAGCACGCAGGGCTTGGACTGTGCTCGGCTTGCTGGCAGCGTCACCCCGATCGCCCCTTCGTCCGGGCCGAACACCTCATTGCCGAACTCGACAATCCCCCCGAGTGGCTGCAGGACTTCACGACAGATCTCGCCCCAAAGTACTCCGTCGGCCGGGCCTGCACGTTGATCACTTCCCTCGGGCGGCTTCTTCGCGACGGCCAGCCCAACCTCCCCCAGCCCGTACTCGAACGCTCCCGGCGCCCGGGGCGTTCAATGGGCTCCCTCGCCCGTGCCCTGGAAACCTTCTTCACCAGTCGCGGTCTGGCTATGGCCACCGACCAGGCCGAGCGGCTGGCGGCCGGCCGCCGACAACGCCGGGTCCTCGCGGTTCCCGGCCCCCTGCGACCGTTGGTGGAGGCCTTCTCCGACTTCATGATCCGCTCGCGTGAGCGATCCCGGCGTGCCGGAACGCTGCCTCGCACCGACGGCACCATCGAAGCCGCACTGGCCATCGTGCGTGACCTCGCCCTGTTCCTCGCTAGCGAGCGCGGCAAGGAGGACTGGGCACTGACCGACGTGCACGATCTCGAAGCCTTCCTAGCCGGCTCACCCAAGGCCCGAAAGCGTCGGCTGGTGGTGCTCGGACAGTTCTTCCGCTTCGCGCGATCCCGGAAGATCGTCCTCGTCGATCCCGCCCGCGGTCTGACCGCCACAGGACCGAGCGGTCTCACCGGCACGACTCTGACGCTTGACCAGCAACGTCTGCTGTTCCGCCGCTGGACAACGGATCCAGCCGTCCAGCCGCACGAGGCCCTGCTGGGCATGCTCGCCCTGTTGCACGGCGCCTCAAGCCGCGAGGTCAAAACACTCAACACCGTTGACCTCGACTTTCGTGCCCGGACCGCTCGGCTCGGCGACCGTCCGCATCCGGTTCCTTTGTATCCGCCGTCTTGGGTGGCAGTGGAACGCTGCCTGGCCCACCGCGAAGAACAGAAGACGGACAACCCGCATGTGATGGTCACCCGCCAGACGAAGTCCGGCCGGGGGCCGGCGTCCACCGCCTATGTCAGTCACGTCCTCGACGCCTGCGGCTTCCCACCCCGCATGATCCGCTGCACTCGACTGCTCGACCTGGTCAACACCATGGACCCCAAGCTTGTCGCCGCCGCCTTCGGCATGGACCCCGAGGCCACCATGATCTCTCTGTCCGACCGCATTGATGAGACCCGCTTGGCAGAGTGGGCGGCGGCCAACGACTGATCTCTGGTCAGAGTTCGTACGGGTAGAGAGCGATCTTCTCCCGCTCTATGAAGAGCTCGACCCACGTGCCGGCAACACCCTCTGGCAGCGGATCAGCAAGGTCCAGCAGAATCTGCGAGCCATCGAAATCCAGCACGGCGGCGCCGTCCACGGTGAGATCCAGCCGTCCGCGCAGGACCACGCAGTGCCCGCCAGGTCGGACTCCCGGTCCGACGCCGACAGCCGGTTTCGCGTTCTGGCCCCAGGCGATGTCCTCATCGACCGTCCACTCAACCTGGTACCTGCCCGGCTTCGCGGCCTGGTCACCGCACCAGCGGACCGCTGTCCCGCCGAACGGCGTCCGGACCTGGGCCAGCCAGGGGCTCCAAGGAAACTTTGCGACCTTCACCAGTTCGACCAGCATCGTTCGATCATGCAGCAGCATCCGCGTTCCTGCCGGAACCCGTAAGGTTTCGGCGCTGCCTGACACAGGTTCGCCGGAAACGTGTGCGCTTTGCTGAAGGTCTTGTTCGAAGTCAGGACGATCGAGCCCTTTTCGTAGCGCTTGGAGATTACTTGGAACACCAGGTTCGCCTCGGCGCGTTCGAGGGGCTGGTAGCCGACCTCAGCGACGACGAGAGTTCCGGGCCGGAGGTAGGTGCGGAGCTTGCTGTTGAGTCGTCCAGCCGCCTCGGCGACCTTGAGCTGGCGGACCATGTAGTCGAGGTTCGTGAAGTAGACCGAGAATCCGGCCCGGCAGGCGGCGACCGAGAGAGCGACGGTGGCGGCAGACCACCAGTCTTCAGCCCACCGGTCGATTCCTGCAACGGCGTTCGACGACGGTCGACGGCGCGGTGCATGTGGTGATCTGGCGCAGGGCCGGCACAGCGCAACCGCTTGCGCCCTCATCACCGGTGCGCGCGAGGGCCTCGCCCCGCTGGTCCTTACCGGCCCTGCCTTCGGCGGATCGGACGGATCCGCCTTCGGCACGTACCGTGAGGCGCTCCACGCCTACGTGAAGGGCGCCGACCCCGAGCCGGCAGCGCAGCGGGCGCTGCAGAGGGCCGAGCAGGCCAAGGACTGGGGGGCTCGCCATGCCGTCGCTCGCAACGCACCGCGCCTACTGCTGTTCGCGGACCGCGCCGACAATCCTGGCTTTGTTGAGGAGTTCCGAGAACGTTCGATGCTCGACGGTGAGAGCGCTTCATGGAGCGGGGGAGTGATGTCGCTGAGTGTTAGGAACGTCAGGGTGCTTGCCACGGGACGTTCGGTATGTGTCGCGAGGAACCCGATCAGGTGCCTGGCTCTCGCGTCCAAGCGAGCCTCGTGAGGGAGCGGTCTCTCGCAGTGCCAGGAAGGTGAGGAGGGCGAACGCCACCACGGCGGTGAGGGTACGAGCGTAGTTGAACAGTTCCCAGCGGTGCAGGATGCCTGCGTGGTCGGCCGGCGGCGCAGTGGCGGCCCACTGCTTGATGCGGCCGTTGATCGGTACGTTCCCGAACCGGGTGATCAGGAAGGACGCGACAGTCAGAGCACCTGCCGTGGCCGCGAGGACTCGTGTCCGGCCGCGCGTGAGAGCAGCCAGGGCGAGGGAGCTGAGGGCTGAGATCGCCATGGTCCCCTGCACGGTGATCCCGTTCATCTTCATCAGCTCGGTGTGGAAGTCGAGTCTCATGTCGAGTGGCACGGCGTTGAAGGTCGGCATGAGATTCGCGGCGCCGTAGCAGAAAGCGCCGGCAAGCAGCCCGGTGGAGAGCAGGGACAGTCCCTGGAGCAGACGCGTGCGCATGGTGGTGCCTCCTTGCGAGAGTGAGCGGTACTCAGGTTCAAACGGTGGTGAAGCGGCCGCTCGCTTCGCCCCGGAGCTGACCGTTCGGAAGCCTGCGGCCGAAGGCGAGCAGAAGGAGGTCCTGGGCGGCGCACCGTACACGGGAGAGCCGGATCCGTACGACCAGTCCAGGTCCTCAGCGCACGGCCGCACTTCGGCGATGTCGGCGGGAGAACCTCAGGCCGCTCTGGGCCGAATCCCGTCGAGCAGCACGCGCAGCCGCTCCTTGGGGGACACGCCGGTCGAGGCCGAGAGCGACGGTGATGTCCAGTCCGTGCACCACGTCGTGGCCGAGCGCCGCCGTGTACCCGCCGACCGGTGACGTCCAGGGGTAGTGCGGCGCCCCCTCCCGCAAGAACGCGGCGAGCTCGGCGGTGAAATGAACGGCCGCGTCCCTGCGCGCGCCACGGTCGGTCATCCCGTGCAGGTTCCCCCGCGCCCTGGCCGGTTCGCCGAGCGTCGCGGGCAGGGAGAGCCGGAACCCCAACGGCATGTGGGCCGCGACCTCACGGACCCACCATCCCGCGCAGAGGCTCGGGTCGTCCCACTGGTCGTCACGCGGGCCGTCGAGCAGGTCGGCCGGCTCGTGGCGTTCCGCCGCGATCCACGCCGTGACCTCCGCGTTCCTGCCCTTGCGAGATGTCGCCTTCTCCATGTGAGCAAGCTTGCGGCCAACCGAAACATAATTCCAATAGATTGATGTGCTGCGATCTAGAATCACTGGTTATGGAACTTCGCCAGTTGCGCTACTTCGTCACCGTCGTCGAGGAAGGCGGTTTCACCCGCGCCGCCGCCCGGCTGCATCTGGCCCAGCCTGGCCTCAGCGCCCAGATCCGCCAGCTGGAGAAAGAGCTCGGTCAACCCTTGCTCGACCGTTCCAACCGGTCGGTGACCCCGACCGAGGTGGGCCGGGCCGTCCTGCCGTACGCGCGCGCCGCACTGGCGGCCGCGGAGGCGGTGCGACAGACCGTGGACGAGCACACCGGACTGCTGCGCGGCCGTGTCATCCTCGGACTGGTCTCCGGCGCCACGAGCCACGCCTTCGACGTCGCCTCGTTCCTCGCGGACTTCCACAGCGCCCACCCCGCACTGGAGATCGCACTCACCGAGGACACCTCGGAGCGGATGCAGGCCGCACTCCTGTCCGGAGAGATCGACATCGCCCTCCTCGGACCCACCGGGGAAGCACCCCCGCCCGGCATCGCCTACCGCATGGTCATCGACGCTCCGCTCGCCGCCGCCGTCGCACCCGGCGACCCGCTCCTCACCCCCACAGACCGCCCCAACGTCCCCCTGGCAGATCTGCGGGACCGCCCGCTGATCTGCCTGCCGCAGGGAACCGGAGTCCGCGCGGCCCTCGAACGCGCCTGCGCACAGGCCGGATTCCGGCCCAGAGTCGCCTTCGAGGCAGCATCCCCCCACGTCCTCGCACAGCTCGCCGCCCGAGGCTTGGGCGTCGCCGTACTGCCCCTGGGCGAGGAGGAAGTGGACCTCGGCGGACCGCTGCGCACCCTGCAGATCGTCGAACCCCGGATGCGTGCCCGTATCGTCCTCGCCTGGCCCGCCGCCGGGCCCGCGAGCCCTGCGGCCCAGGTGCTCCTCGACCGATTGCGCGAGGCGCTGCCGAAGGCCGCCACGCCGTAGGGCGAGAGCCCAGGACGTCGCTTTTGGTTCTTGCCAGGCTGTCCGTCGGCAAGAACCAAGAGAGAGGCCTGACGCGACACGCCGAAAGGGTGCTCTCAGGACTCGGTTCTGGCACAGATCTTGGGGAATGGTCGCGGAGGGTGACGGTGTCGTTCGATTGAGGGCGCGGGTCCGGGGCCCGTCAGCGTTCTCGCATTCTGGTCCACCACCAGCCGAACACCGTCAACTCAATATTGTTGGGGTCGGGCAGGGTGCGGCGCTCGAATTCGACTGCGTCGATCCAGGTGGAGAGTGTGGAGCCGAGGCGGTCGGTGAGTATCTCGCCGAAGTCGCGGACGGACGTGTCCGGCGGCTGTGTCCAGTTCAGGGCAGCGTGCAAGGACATCCTTCAGGCCGGCCCGGTCTGCCTCGTTCAGCGCAGTGGGGTGTCGGGTGAGCCAGCCGGTCACCTGACGCACCGTCGGAGATCGGGGTGGCGTGCCGGCGGGAGTCCCGCGGAGGGTGGCGATGTGGGCGCGGACCATCTGGTAGGTGACGGGCGCGTTGTCGGCGACGAGTTCGCTGTGGATCTGGGTGACGCTGGTGCATCCCGCGGCGAAGCGTCGCTCCAGGTGGAGCTTGTAGGGGCCCAGTCTGCTGGGGCGGGGCCGGTTTTCGCGGATGGTGTCCTGCCAGTTCGCGGCGTTCGCGTATCTGAGCACGGTGTTGAGGCCCCAGCCCAGGTGCCGTGCAATCGCCCGGCGTGAGTGACCTTGAGCAAGAAGCTCGTGGACCAGGGCATGTGCTGCCTTCTTCCGCTCGGCCCGCCGGCCGACGGGCACCGAGTCGTCCTGCGGCAGACCGGAAGCCAGCCGGGTGGCCTCCGGCAGGATGCCACTGGGCGAAGGATTGCGCAGGCAGACGCGATGGACGGCGACGCAGGTCTCCACGGCGCGGCCGAGGCCCTGCCACAGAACCGGTCAGCGACCTGCAGAGCATCAGGGGCACCGCGGCGGGCGCCCTCGGCATAGGCGCCCGCCCGGTCCTGGCAGATGATCTCCACGCCGGGGTGACGGACAAGCCACGCGGCCAGCGGTCCGGCTTCACGCTTCGGGAGCACATCGACCACGCGATGGTCTTCGACGCTGGTGAAGACCGTGGAGTACGTCTGGCCGCGACGGATCGCGAAGTCGTCCACGCCCAGCACACGCGGCGTGCTGAACGCGGGATCGGGCAATGCCATGACCCTGCGCAACAAGGTCATCCGGCCAGCTCCGAAGCCCAGCTGGGCAGCCAGCCAGCCAGCCAGCCGGGCGCCGGCCCGCCCGGCCAACGCGAGCCCCACCCGCTCCAGGGCACGGTTGAGCCGCGTGGTGAACCGTGCGTGCGGGGCGGCCGGCCGGGAGAACGGCTCGGCGAACGTCCGGCGCGGGCAGTCCGCCGCTCCGCAGATGAAGCGCCGGACCGTCAGCCCGATCACGAAGCCCTGCTCAGCGAGTGGAAGGTCCCTCAGCCTGCGCTGGTATCGGTCGTGGACCCGTCCCGAGAACCGGCCATAGTCCGGACACGCAGCCCCGGCCGCGCGGCCTGTCACCACCGCCTCGACCGTGCCGAAGGCGGCCGAAGCCGCCTCGACATCCACATCGTCTATCCCCTCGAACACCAGTGAGCCCCAGAACGGTGCATCGGTCCGCATGACCAGCACCATCACCGTCCACAACCGACCGCAGCAGCGATCGGCAGACACCTGAGGCAGCGTCAATTCGGTCCGTGAGACGACAAGACGTACGCCGTCTCACACGACCCCGTCTCCTCGCAATCGAACGTAGAGGTAACGCTCCGCGACGACTCCCCAAGATCTGTGCCAGAACCCAGGACTCGCCAATATTTCAGGCGCCCGCAACGAGCGAGTCTCTCCGCGCTGAGCGACAAGCGTTCCCGCCTCTCCCTTTCGTAGCCACCCGTGGAGATGTGGCTGAGCAGGCCCGTTGGAACTGACCGTTATTCCGTGACGACTACGCCAAAAGGCGGTCTGCGCCCCAGTCCAGGCAGCCGCCGCCGTGTCGCCGACGACGCCGTGGCTCCCAGAAGGAAGGCGTGCGTGAGGCGCTCGGCCAGCAGTCGGGGCAGACCGGCCGTGTGGTGGATGTTGTCTGCCCGGCACGTGCCATCTGGGGCAGCAGGCCCGCTCGCCGGGCCGCTACGCGCCGGGAGCCCGATATTGGACTTGCTCGGCTCTGCGCAGGGCATCCAGCGTTTCATCGACGCTCAGGAGAACGGTCGTCTCGAACGAGCTCAGCGCGCCACCTCCACTGATCGCCAGCGCAACCGAGGCCATGGACACGTTGTCCGGAGCTTCCCAGAGGTTATAGCCGTCGTGCGTGCCGAAGGCGTACCAGAAGCCGTGGAGCTTCCCACCGACCGACTCGATGTACGACCGAGCGGCCTTTGCCCGGTCCTCGGGGTGGCCGATCAGCCTCGCCCAAGTCTCGGGTGTGTAGCTGAACCTAGACAGATAGAGCGGCATCGTGACTCTCTTTCGTTCCATCAATGGATGCCCGCGCTGGGTGGGAGAAGGACCGGGGTGGCCCGCGGTTCCCCCGAACGGCCGGGTGGAGACCCTCTGTCCCGGCATGCTGGCGACCAAGGCCTCCATGACGGGTCCGGTCCGCGTCAGGTGCAGCCCCGGGTACGGGCGGACGGCTTGGACGACGATCCGTGCCGCGCTGTGAACGCGGCGGGCTCGTCCTCGGCACCGAGGAGGGCTGGCAGCGTCTCCAGGGCCCAGTCGGCACCAGGCCCCCACGCCTCACCGACGATCGCCGACGATCGCACCGGCTACGGCGGAGGGTCGCAGTGTCACGGGTCCATGCGGGATTCGGGAGGCCCGCCAAAGCGCTCCGGCGTCCCAGCGGCGCTCAGCCATGCCGCCATGCTAGGCAGTGTCTTCAAATGATCTCGGATTGTGGATCACGGTGGCGTGATACTTCGCCATGAACTGTCCGATGCCGAGCGGGAGTTTGTCCGGCCGTTGCTGCCAGAGTCGTTGCGGGGGCGGAAGCGGCTGGAAGACCGCAGGGTCCTGAACGGGATCGTGTGGAAGTTCCGCGCCGGTGTCGCCTGGCGGGACGTGCCCGAGAGGAACACCGCCGCGGTCACCCGACACCGATGGCCGTGGCCTTGGGCCTGCAACACACGGGCCGCCTGTTCACCTCGGCCGCGCTGGTCTTCGTGACCGCCGCGGCGCCCCTGGCGACGTCCTCCCTGCTGCTGCTCAAGGTGTTCGCGTCTGACTCGCGCTCGCCGTCCTGCTGGACTGCACCGTGGTCCGCGCGCTGCTGGTCCCACCCTTCATGAACCGCTTCGGTGACGCCAACTGGTGGTTCCCGACTCTGCCAGCGCGGGCCCCTCACCGACCGGCCTGCCCACCTCGTACCAAAGCCGAACCGCCCCACCAAGAACGTACAGGCACCTTCTTGACAGACGCCGGCTCTCTCCGAGCCGACAGGACCTCATGAAGCACGCCCGCATCCGCTCGAGGTCCGGACGCTGTCGCCGGAGCCGTCCTCGCGGACCGCGGCGCTGGCCGGGTGCCGGTCCAAGGCGGACCAGGATGGGTACATGGCCGCCTTCCGCCGGGTGACACTGCGGGTACGCCACCGACCGGGGAGACCAATCAGTCCTGTATGCCGGTCCGGTGTCGGCGACAGCATGTCAGGTCCGAGGTGCCTCGGCCGGCCGGGCGCGGGCCCAGACTCAACAACTTGTATGTAGACAACCGCATACTCGACGGTGACCCTCCAATGGTGAAGATCATCCTCTGATCAGGGAGCAGCCCGTGAAGCCTGTCGCCGAGCACAGCGTCACAGCCCGCCCTGACCGGTGCGTTGTCGAGGTCTACGACGCTGACGCCTGCCTCGGCGACGAGCAGGCCCTTGAGGCAGCAGAGCAGTACGTGGTGGCCGGCAACGGCTACCACCTGTACCTCCTCTGCCTGCAGCCAGACATGCCCGTCAACGTCACCATCCGGCTCTGGGACTCACCACCCGCACCACCCGCCGACGCCGAAGGACAAGTACCGGTCACGCTCGAGTCGGAGACTGGCGTCCTGGTGGTCAACCAGCTCACTTTCGGACCCGCCGGAGAAATCACCCTTCCCGAGCCTGGCGTATACACCGGTCATGCCTGGTGGACCGGAAGGCAACCCGCCAGGGCGTACTACGACCAGGTCCTGCAACGAATCACCGACGACTGGACACTGGACCAAATCACTGAGGCATGGACCCAGTCGCCCATCCAGGAACGCTACGTGCTCGACCTTGGCTACACAGGTCCGCCACTGAGCGACGAGGACGACTGATAAATGGGGCGCCGCCTGATCAGTCACAGCAGGCGGGGCCCTGCGGGCGTGAGGCCGGCTGAGCCGCCGACCACGGCCACCCCGGCTCGGCCGCGGTCCGTACACGGCCACCTCTCCGCAGTCGCCGTCGGCGAGGAGTGTGGGAACCGCGGCGGCCACGTCACGCCCCGCCGTCGCGCCGTCGTTCCGGCAGCGCTCCGGCGGCGGGTGGAGCGGCTGAGGCTGGTAGACAGCCCGCTCGAGGCCGGCAGCGGCCCCGTCCGCTCTCCGCCGCCGGAGCTGGCAGACCGGTCCGCGCCGAGCAGCAGATACCCCTCATCCACCCCCAGCAGGATCAGGCTCATCCGCTTCCCCCTCGTACGGATACCGATGCCATCGGGCGGCATGGCGCGGTCCGTCGGTGCACGTGGTGTCGTTCGCGCTCACGTATCCCGTCCCTGGCGCCCATCCCGTCCGGGGAGCAGGCCACGCATCCGGCCGGGGACACTCAGTGGCACTCGTGCCCGCCGCGGGCCTGGACCCCTTCGCCGCCGTCCCGTCCCGTCCCGTCCCGTCCCGTCCCGCACGCGCCGGGCCGGTCTCGGCGCCGTCCGCCGCCCGAGCTGTCCGGCGCCCGGTTCCGGGCTTCCGCCGGAGCCTTCCGCCGCTCCGCGTGGCCGCGCGTGCGGGGGCCGGCCCTCGCCGCCCGCCGTACGGCTGCCCGCGGCGCGCTCCGAACCCGGGTCGCCCCGCCCCTCCGGGCACCGCGCCGCCGACCCGATGAGGTGACCGCCCGTTTCCCGCCCGCACAGGGGGGCGGGCCGTACGTCGTTGCGCGCTCTGGCGCCGGGTGCCAACGGCATGGCACCCGCTGCCCACGACCAAGCCGAATCGCCCGGCGAGGATGTCGACCCACCATTTCCGTCATCCGCACCCAGGCCGGACTCGGTGCGCGGACCCCGGGACGCATTGCCCATGACCTCATCCATACAACGGAGTCGCGGACGCGGCTTCATCAGGGCCCTCGCCATGGCTCTGGCGCTGGCCTGTGCCCTCGTCCTCGGTGGCGCCCCTCAGGCAGCCGCCGTGGGCCAAGCCCCTCGTCAACGGGCCTGTCCTCAACGACCCCTTCCGCACGGCGGACCATCAGAAGGCGGTCTTCACCCAGTTGATCGCGCCGATCGACGCGATGCCGGCAGGCCGGTCGATCAGCGGCTCCACGTTCCTCGACAGGTGATCAGGTAATGCTTCGTTAGCCGGAGCAGGCTGCCGGTGGACAAACCGCGTGCACCGGTTGACCAGGGTGGGGAACACTGTGCTGATGAGCTCTGCAGCCTCCCAGACAGCGCAGGAACGGGCCCTTCGGCATGTTGCGGAACTGGCATCCGGTCCTCCCATGGACCCGACATTGCGGGTGACCCTCAACTTCCACCCGGACCGTCTGCTGCACGGCAAGCCGATCCTGGATGCCATGGCCGAGGGCGGCGTCTACCACTCGCAGTTCGTCACGGGGACCAGCAACGGCGGCTTGACCGCGCATCCGGGCGGCGACCGGTGGCGCTGGGAGAGCCGGATCTTCGACGGGGCGTACGATGAGGCGACCGCTCAGGCGCGGCCCGTCTACGGGGCGTTGAACTTCCGCCTCAAGCCAGTAGGAGGTGCGCCGCGGTTCGGCTCGGCCCACTTCCGGCTGACAGCCCAGACGCTGACGCGCACCACGTTCTGTTACCCGGACAGTTTCCTCGAACCATCGCATTTCGGTGTCGCAGCCCGCATGGGGCTCATCGACCTCGCCCTCGCCGATCGTCAGGACGAGCTGGACGACTACATCGAGGCGCAAGTGCACGGGTCGGTTCGGATGCAATGCGATGTGGAGGCACTGGTCCTGGACCCTTGCTACCAAGGTACGACGGTTGAGGCCGCGGCTTCGGCCCTCGGCTGCCCGGTGGAGTGGCACCCCGGCTTCCGACTCAGCGTCGAAGAACTCCGGGGTCACCCCGGCTACCGCGGTCAGGAGTACGTCGACCTGGGCACGCGGATCGCAGTCGACGGCATCCTCGATCCTCGGATCGTCGGAGACGCTGCACGCGCCGGCCTCCATGACCCCCAGGCGCTCAAGAAGGTGTGGCACTACCTGGCGCGATTCGGCGCCCCCGGAAATGCCACTGACAGATCGGTGACTCCGGCGCTGATGGCAAGGACCGTAGGCAATGACCTTCGTCGAGGGGCTGGCAGCCGTTCGTACTGAACGGCTTCGGTGACGTGGCGCTCAGTCGTGGTGCGTGCCCGGGGGAGTGGTGCGGTGGTGCACGCTCCATGACGGTGGAGTCGGTTGCAGCACGATTCGGGGCTGGTGGGGTCGCGTCGTCGTGACGCAGTATGCGCAAGGCACCGTCATGCGTCGCTGCAGTGGCTCCGCATCACCTTCTTCCACTGCGCGGGCCGGGTCGTCCGGCAGCCGGGGCACCGGCGCCCGGTGACGCGCTCGGTGGTGGGGAAGTCGGACTGTGCGGAGCGCACTTGGAGCACGTCCAGGAGCAGCGGCGTGCGGCAGAGGGGACAGGGCTCTCCGTACCTGGTGATTTTCATGGTCGGGAGAGTGCACACGCCGGCGGCTTACCGTCCCGGGCTGGCCGGGCGGCCGGCCCGGCGGGTGCCACGCGGTAAGGACTTGATGATGGCTTCCCGCCCGGCGGGAAGGGCCCCGGATGGCGCTTTCCTGCAGGTCAGTGACGGGGTTCCATGGGCCGGTGATCAGCATGTCGCCAGTTCGCCCGGGAAACGGGTGGCGCTACCTTTTCCGTGGCGTGATGGCCGGCGACGGCAACCGCCCTGGGGGGCACGCCGCTGCGCGCCGCCCAGGACGAAAGCCGGTGTCCGGCCCGGCGCGCGGCAGGGCCGGGGCCTGGCCGCGGCCGGCCTGACGGACGGGGACGTGGTGACCGAGCGGCAGGCCGAACTGCTCCTGGGGGAGGGCCGGCACCCGGACGCCGACCGGATCGAGCGCGAGCTCCTGGCGCAGGGCAGGAGCCCGGCGCAGGCCAGGGCGACCGTGCTGGGCAGGCCCATCGAGCACAACCGCTCGCCCAAGACCGACAAGGCCAAGGAGCGCACCCCCGGGCTGGGCTTCGACCTATGGCTTCGAGGGCGGTCTTGGTGATGCGTTCGGTGCCGTCGCTGATGGCGGCTTGGCGGATGAAGCGGGTGAGGGATCCGATGCGGCCGGCGGTGCGCTGGTGGAGGTAGGCCGCGCGGCGGGGGGTGCCGGGTTTGTGCCGTTGGAGGTCGAGGTTGTTTTCGATGTCGGTGATGACGTCGCGGAAGGGTGCCGTGGCGGGCGGAGAGGGGGCCGCAGGTGATGAGGGTGGCGCGTCCGGCGAGCTGGGCACCCCGTGTCCCGCTGAAGAGGGGGGTGTCTGTGACGTCGATGCCGGCGTAGATGAGCGTGGCGGGCAGGCGTTCGGTGAGGTCCTTCAATAGGCCGGCGGTTTGGGCACCGATGGTGGTGCGGCGGGCGGGCTCATCGGGCGGCTTGCGGGCCGCGCTACATAGGGGTGGGGGCCGGCAATGGCCGTCCCGACGCGTGGCACGCACCTCGCCGGAGTCCGTGGCGAACCCGGTTCGGCGAGGCACGGGGCGTCGGCGCGTGATGAAGGACGGTGCTCCAGTGTGACGCTCTTTACATCGCGGAGGTCGTGGAGGATGGTCGTGTCTCCTTCCGCTCCTCCGTGCAGACGGCGCGTAAGGGCGCAGTGAACGTCTGGTGTTCCCGCCGGATGCACGCGGCGCTCTTCTCCTGCGGCCGGCGAGGGGTACGTCGTGTTTTCTGTGAGCCGGACACACGCAAGTGCGCATTCCAGGACGGCGGGGGAGGGGGTGGCCGGATCGACTTCGCTCCGGCACGGCCTCACGGTCCGTCGCCGCAGGTCAGGCCGGGGAGACAGCCGTAAATCGTGCTGTCGGGGCCCGCCGTACGTGTCTCGAAACGCGCGCGCCCGCAGAAAGCGGCATCGCTGATACCCCGACTGCGCAGGATCATGACCGACCGCTCGTGCCATTTATGCAAATCCGCAGGTGAAGCACGCACGGAATACTGCGGAAGCGCCTTGCTGAATGGCTTGTGTGCGCCGTTGCCGCAGGTAATGCGCGCACCTAGCTTTGTGCACTGCGTCGGCGAGCCCCGCTCGATCCTGCCGGGGGCGCCGACTCGCGTACGGAAACAGCACCAGTCCAGTTCATCCCACAACGAAAGGGCATGACGATGGCCTACGAACGCCCCACTCTCACCAAGGTCGGCGACTTCCAGAAGGTCACCGGACTGGCCGGCCAGGGCAGCCCCGACCTTCTGGGCGGCCACAGCCTGCTCTGATCCGGCCCGCCCATCGGCCCCGGGCGATCCGAACACCGACGGTACGTCCCGGGGCACGTCGGGTCCGTAGCGTGGGCGGCGTACCGCGCCGCCCACGCTCGTCCCCCGTACCGCTGCTGGAACCGCATCGACCAAGAGAGGCCTGTGCATGGCGACCGGTACGTCACTGCCCCCGGGGGCGAGTTGGTTCCTGGTCCTTCCGGACACCGACGCCGTCGCGGCCCTGGCCGCACCGGTTCGCTCGCGTGCGGTACGGGAGATCAGGCATGCCTCGGGCCGGCCTTGGCTGCTGGGGTGCTGGCCGGAGGACAGTGTGACGACAGCGGTCTGCGGACGGACCCGGTTGTGCGTGCTGGGACAGCACGCGGTGACCGAGCGGGAGGCGGCGCGTGCGGCTGGCGCCGGATCCCCGGGAGCGGCCGAGCGGCTCGCCCGTACCTGGCCCGGCAGTCACCATCTGCTCGCCAGCTTCGACGGCGAAATCCTGGCTCTCGGCACCGTCACCGGCGTACGCAGCCTCTTCGTGGCGTCGGCCCGTGGCGCGGGCGGTGCGTGCGTCGCGGCCGACCGCGCCGACGTCCTGGCCGGCCTGGTCGACGCGGAGCTGGACGAGGGCCGGCTGGCCGTCCACCTGCTCAGCCCCGGAATCCTGCACCCCCTGACGGCACAGACGGTGTGGCGCGGCGTCGATGTGGTGCCCGGCGACCACCGCCTGACGCTCGACCGCGACGGACACGCCCGTACGAGTCGGCACTGGGCGCCGCCGCCGGCCGAGCTGTCGCTGGCCGAGGGCGCACGGCTGGTCCGCGACAGGCTGGCCGACGCGGTCGCCGTACGCGTCGCGGGCGGCGGACCGGTCACCGCCGACCTGGGCGGGGTCGACTCCACCGCGGTGGTCTGCACCGCGGCCCGCCAAGGAGCGAAGATGGTCGCCTACACGGCCGCCGTCCACGATGTCCTCGGCGACGACGTCACCTACGCGCAGCGCACGGCGGAGGCGCTCGACTCGCTGGAACACCACGTGGTGCCCGCGACCGCCGTACCCCTGACCTTCGACGGCGTGCACGAACTCGACGACGCGCTCGACACCCCGTCGCTGTACTCCGTCAACCGCCACCGGCGCATGTACATCATCGAGCGGGCCGCGGAGCGTGGCTCCTCGCTGCACCTGAGCGGGATGGGCGGGGACGAACTGTTCAGCGGCGCCAGCGCCCATGTTCACGGCTTGCTGCGCCGGCATCCTCGTACGGGCTGGCGGCACACCCGCGGCTTCGTCACGAGGCACCGGTGGTCGCGCCGGACGGCATTGCGGCAATTGCTCGACGGCCGCTCCTACGGGGCCTGGCTGGACCAGGTGGCCCGCGACCTCACGCTGCCCCAACCGCCCATGTCGGTACCCCTCTTCGAGTGGGGCACCCCGCCACGGCTGCCCCCCTGGGCCACCGGCCGGGCCGTCGAGGCCGTGCGGGACCTCATCCGTACGCAGGCCCCGCAGGCGGAGCCGCTCGGCAGCGGACACGGTGTGCACCGCGAGCTGGCCACGATGCGCACCCTCGCCCGCTTCGCCCGGCACGTACAGCAGATGTCCGAGCCCCTGGGCATCACCTTCGCCTCCCCCTACTACGACGACCTCCTCATCGAGGCGGCGCTCGCGGTCCGCCCCCAGGAACGTGTGACCCCCTGGCGGTACAAGCCGCTGATCGAGGAGGCCATGCGGGGCGTCGTACCCGACGCCAGCCGCCGGCGGACCACCAAGGCCCACGCGGCCTTCGAAGAGGAAACCGGGCTGCGCAGGCACCGCTCCTCATTGCTCGCCCTGTGGAACGACGCCCATCTGCACGGCCTGGGACTCATCGATGTGGAGGCCGTCCGTGCGTGGTGCCGTCGGCCACTCGCCGCAGACCTGGAGAGCGCGCTGCTGCACGCCACCGTCGGCTGCGAGGTCTGGCTGCGTTCCCGGGAGAATTCCGCCGGCCGAAGGGGCCGGCCCCGAACCGACACAGGAGGCATCCCCGCATGACGATGACCCTGCGCCCCGGCGTGGTGACGGCCGACACGGAGTACGGGATGGCCCTGCTCGACCAGAGCAGCGGCGAGTACTACACCCTGAACCCCACTGCCGCCGTCATCGTGCGTGCCCTGCTCGACGGCACCACCACCGACCAGGCGGTGACCGCGCTCACCGACCAGTACGACGTGAGCGCCGAGCAGGTCGAGGAGGACATCGCCCGCATTCTGCAGGAGCTGCGCGACGCCCGGCTGCTGACGGGGTGAGTCCTGGCTCGTCCCGGCACGCGCCTCGTCGCCGTCAGGCACCGCCCGGCGTTCTCGCGAGAGCTGCCCGGCCCGGCTTCCGCCCGTGTCCGTCATCGTCCGCGGCCCGCATTCGTCGTCGTCTCCGAAGGGTAGAGCAGTGTCCACCTCGCAAGTCGTCCCGCACGACCCCCGGTCGGTTCCGCTCGGCCGGCGGCTGGTTACCCGGCTGGTCGTCGTCTGCGCCCATGTCCTCGCACGCCGGTCCCCGGCCGGTATCCGCGACGTACTGCGGTGGCTGCGCAAGGGCGCCCGGCCGGCGACGCTCGCCGAGGCCGCCCGTGCCCGCGAGACGGTCCTCGCCGTAAGCCTGGCCGCCGGAGGGCAACAGGGCTGCCTTGCCCGGTCGCTGGCCACCGTGCTGCTGTGCCGCCTGCGCGGTCAGTGGCCGACCTGGTGCGTCGGCGTGCGCACCCAGCCGCCGTTCGCCGCGCACGCCTGGGTGGAGGCCGAGGGCGTCCTCGTCGGCGAAGGAGCCCCGGCCGACTACTTCCAGCGGTTCTTCACGGTGGACTGAACACAGGTGACCCCCTCCCCGTCCCCCTCCCCGTATTTCGCGAAGCCTCCCCTGCGACCGCCCGCGCCCGGGCCGGCGGACCGCCGCGCACAGTCGGTGCTGGCCGGGGAGGAGTCTTCCGTACCGCCGAGGCACGGGCCGAGCGGCTCCCCAGCGGCAGGCGGCGCACGTCCCGGGACAGGCGTACGCGACGAGCGGACACGACCCTGGCACGTCCTCACCCACCTGCGGCCGCACCGCCCCGGCATCCTCCTGGGCAGCGCGCTGTCCCTGGCGGGCAGCCTGCTGGCGCTCGCCCAGCCGCTGGTGGCCAAGCAGATGGTGGACGCCCTGGACCGCGGGCGCCCCGCGGCCGGCGCACTGGTCCTGCTCAGTGCCCTGGTCGTCGCCGGCGCCGCGACCGCCGCACTGGGCCAGTACGTGCTGGAGCGCACCGCCGAGTCGGTCGCCTGCACAGCGCGCCGGCGCCTGTCGGAGCGCCTCCTGCGTCTGCGTCTGCCCGTGCTCAACCGCACCGAGCCGGGCGAGCTGATCTCCCGGGTGACGTCCGACACCACGGTGCTGCGCCAGGTCGCCACCCGCTCGATCGCCTCAGCGGGCAGCGGCCTGCTGGTCGTGGTGGCGACGCTGGCCCTCATGGCGCTGCTGGATCCGGTGCTCCTGAGCATCACGCTGGTCACCATCGCGCTGATCGGCGCGACCGTCGCCGCGGCCGTTCCCCACATCGCCCGGGCCGCCCGCCAGGCCCAGGAGGCGGTCGGCCGCATGGGCTCCCTGCTCGAACGCACCCTGGGCGCCGTGCGCACCATCAAGGCGTCCGGTGCCGAGGGCCGGGAGACGGCCGGTCTGCACCAAGCGGCCGAGGACGCCCGTCGGGCCGGCACCCGGGCCGCCCGGTGGCAGGCTCTGTCGGCCACCACCTCCACCGTCGCCGTGCAACTGTCCTTCCTCGTCGTACTGGGCGTGGGCGGAGCGCGCGTGGCGACCGGGGCCATCACCGTGTCGACCCTCGTCGCCTTCCTCCTCTACGTCTTCGCCCTCGCCCCCCGCGTGGGGCAACTGGTCGAGGCGGTCGGTCTGTTGCAGGCGGGAGCGGCCGCCTCCGCGCGTATCGGCGAGGTCCACTCCATGGACACCGAGCCGGTCGGTCCGCATCAGGCCCCGGCCACCACGCCGGAGCCCCGCCGGCCGGTCGGGGTCGTCTTCCAGGGTGTGCGCTTCTCCTACGGCCCCGAGGCCCCGCCCGTGCACGAGGACGTGACGTTCACCGTGCCACCGAAGACCACCACGGCCCTGGTCGGCCCGTCCGGAGCGGGCAAGACCACCGTCTTTTCCCTGCTCGAACGCTTCTACCAACCGGACCGTGGCCGCATCCTCCTCGACGGCGAGGACATCGCGCGTCTCCCGCTGTCCCGGCTGCGCGCCCTGATCGGATACGTCGAGCAGGACTCCCCGATCCTGTCCGGCACCCTGCGGGACAACCTCCTCCTCAGCGCTCCCGATGCCGATGCGGCGCAGGTACGCGACGTCCTGCGCCGCACCCGCCTGGACTGCCTCGTGGCGCGCCTGCCCGACGGACTCGACACACCCATCGGCCACCGCGGCAGCACACTGTCCGGTGGCGAACGGCAGAGGGTGGCCATCGCCCGTGCCCTCCTGCGCCGCCCGGGACTTCTGCTGCTGGACGAGGCCACCTCCCAGCTCGACGCCGCCAACGAAGCCGCGCTGCACGAGACCCTTGCGGACATCAGCCGCACCACCACGATTCTGGTGATCGCCCACCGACTGTCGACGGTGACCACGGCCGACCAGATCCTGCTGCTGGAATCCGGGCGGGTACGGGCCGCCGGCACCCACGCGCAGTTGCTCGCGGCCGACGCCTTCTACCGTCGCCTGGCAGCCGCGCAACACCTCGCGTGATGGTGCGGTGCGGCAGGTCCGCATCCGGCGGGCGGGCCGCGGGGGAGACGACGGCTCGAACAGTGCCGTTCGGACAACGTCGTCGGTCCCGGCGTCACCGCCCCGATCCACGTCCGGCACCGAGCACCAGGCCGTGGACGCCGCCCGCGACGAGGTCCTCGCGATGCCCACCGAACGTTCCGGGCTGTTCGCGCACGCGGAGCGGAGGGCGACCAGGCGCTCGGCGTACCCGGCCCGGCCCACGCCACGCCTGCGCAGAGCCCCCTCCCGGCCAGCTGAGGGTTGCACCGAAGACGGCTGAACCGTTGACTGGACGGTTGCGGCCGGTCGGGGACCGAAGGTGTGACCGGAGGTGGCAGCCGGGCGAATCGGACACCACTCGTTTCCGCGAGTCCCCCGCGGGCAAGCCGGTCACGCACACCGACACCTCTGATTCGTTAGCAATGAGAGGTTCTGGATCTCTGAGGGGCCCGGGGCGGCGTTGTCCAGCCCAGGGTAGGACGTGTGTGGTCCGGTCGGTGCCGTGGTGACCCCTACGACACCTCCGACCGTGCGAGGTCTTTGTAAAGAAAAGACTGGTGGCGCTGGGCGCCGGCCGGTCCTCGCACGTTGTGCCCCCGCAGGCCCGTCTGGTTCGGGATCCTCGATGGATGAGCTGCCGCACGGTGACGCGTTTCTTCTCACGAGCTCCGAGCTCTAGACACGGCGTGCGTCCGTGCGGTCCGGCGGCGCCGCGCACGGCTGATGAGGTGGCGGGCCTTGGAGCCATGGAATTAGTGCGCCGTGCGGCCCCGCGTGCTCGCCTTCGAGAACAGCATTGGACAGGCTCTGCGGCATCTGTTCAATCGGATGCTCGGCCAGCTTCACCACTGCCTTCACGCGCGCAGTCTGTTCGACGAAGCGATCGCCTTTCCAGCAGACGCCGCTACGGGGTCACTGACGGGACTTCCTTCTCCGGCATAGCCATGACGAGACCCGAGCTGACGGGGCGCTCGTCGTTGACAAGAATGAGCCGGTTCCTGGCCCAGGTATCGAGCCGGTCGCATGCCCAGGCCGGGTCGTACGCTGCCGTGGGCAGCTGCGGTATGCGCTTTCGGCCGGTGTCGTCGAGCCGATAGGGGATGTCGAAGGCCGTGTTCCAGCCGTCCAGGTTCGCGGCAAACCGCTCTTCCACTTCTGCTGGACTGATGCCCAGGTACTGGGCGATCTCTGCCCAGGAGCTGCCTCGCTCGCGTTCGTAGATCACGGCCGAGGCCAGAGCGCGCTCCGCGAGTTCGATGAGCTGGAATGCCTGGCTTACCCGGCCTCCGTGACCGGTGTCGGGGTCGTTCTCGGTGGCGACCAGACCGGCGGCGCCATCCGCAACGTCCGCTGCCTGAGCGCACAGAACGAGGCGGGCCAGCGCCTGGCGGGTGAATCGGGCACGGTCGGCGTCATACGGGGTCGTCTCAGTCACCCCCACAGCCTCGCAGGCTGTATCCGCGGTGAGTACCTGATGTCCGCCGAGGATCGGTCTCCGCTTGACGGCTTAACTTGATGAGGTGTCTTCTCCACGCGATAGACCGAGGGGAAGAGGTCTACGCGGTCGGCTGGCCGGGCGGCCTCGGCGCGGGGGAGCCTGGGAACGTGTGCAGTGTGCCGATCGTCGTGCCCCGGCCGTCGAAGTCCGGCGGGCGGCGGGTGACCATGCAGCGTCGTCCGGCGGGAGGAGGCCCTTGCCCCGGGGGACCTGCGGGCGACGTCACACGACGTCAGCCCGAGAGCCTGCTGGTCCACATCAGGCCGGTGTGACGTTCTCGGCCTGCGGCCCCTTCTGTCCCTGCGTGACGTCGAAGCGGACCTTCTGCCCCTCGCTGAGCTCGCGGTACCCGGTGGCGGCGATGGCGGAGTAGTGGACGAACACGTCGGGCCCGCCGCCGTCCTGCTCGATGAAGCCGAAGCCCTTCTCTGCGTTGAACCACTTCACCGTGCCGGTGGCCATATCGAATCTCCTCATCCATGGGCGGCGCAGCACCGTGCCGCACGGCCGCAGCTTCGATTATCGCGGGCCGCCCGGGCGGGGGAGAGGGAGAAACGCGGCGCTGTGCGGAAGCCGGCCACACAGGCGCCGCCGCGGGGCCAACCGCTGACGTGGCCGCGCGTCAGATTCCGCCGCGCTCGCCTTTCGGCTGACTGCGGGCACGCCGCTGCTCACGGATGCGATCCTGCGCAGCGAGCAAATCGCCGGTGCTCCTCTTTCGGCGACAGCTCACCGCCCCGCTTCTCCTGCTCGGCCTGCTGCTTCGCCGCCCGCCGCTTCACCGCGAGGGCCGAGGACAAGTGCCGGGCTGGGGACCCTCAGCTCGGGACCATGATCAATCCCACCGATAACAGCTGTACCGATGTACACCCGTGCTCACGAGAAGACTCCAACGAGCGACTCGGCCGCACGCGCAGCAGCGGGCCCGCCGACGGCGGCCTCGACGAGCTCGGCCGCCTCCTGGTCCTCGACGGCCGCGGCCTTGATGGCGGCCTCGGCCGGGCGGCGCCCACAGCGGCAAGATCCCCGAGGGCAGCCCCGGATCCCGCAGCAGCAGCCGGATCAGCACAACGTGGTCCTCCGGCTGGAGACCGGGCTCGTGAGCCAGCGCGCGTCCGGGCCCGGGGCCCTCGGGGTCTACAGGGCGCGCAGCAGGAACTGGGTGGTGGTGTAGCTGGCGCCGCCGGAGCAGGTGTAGCTCTGCTGGGTGGCCGTGTACGTGAAGCCGGACGGCACGGAGCAGGCCCACATGCCGGTCACGGGCTTGTAGAGCAGGTACTGGCTGGTCGTGTAGCTTCCGCCGCCGGAGCACGTCTGGCTGCTCCTGACCCCGGTGTGGGTGTAGCCGGGCATGGTGGTGCAGGCCCAGAGGCCGTCGGCGGGCGGCTGGACGTAGAACTCGGTGGTCGGGTAGCTGCTGCCTCCCGAACAGGTGTAGGAGCTGCGGGACGAGGTGTACGTGTAGCCGGACGGGACGGAGCAGGCCCAGAAGCCTGAGGTGGCCCCGGCGGCCCCTGTGGACCCGGCTTTGGGAGCTTGGGCGAAGGTCCCAGCTTCGGCGGCCGTGGCGGCGACGGCCGGGGCGGTCGCCGTGGTGAGGGCCGTGGCGAGGGCGAGGGCGGCCGTCGCCGTGGCGGCGAGCAGTGTGCGGGGCACACGGAAGGTCGTACGCGGCATGGCGGGCACTCCTGGTCGGTTCGTCGATCGGGCAGAGTCAACGGGTGGGGGCCGGCCGGGGGTCTGGCCCGTGCCCCGGCCACCGCAGGGCGCGCGCCGGAAGACTGTCAGGGGCACGGGCCCCCGGCAAGGCCGGTGCCGCGCGGTCCGCTGTCTTCCGGCCGCCACCGGCACCCCGCCCGACCTGCGGGCTGACCGGGGCGCACCGCCCTGCCAGGGCGTTCGGTACGGGTGGAACGGCGGGGTCCGCCCCCTGGGGCCGTACGGGTCAGCCGGCCGGGGCGTTGAAGTGGACCCCCGGGTTGGCCGCTCGGGTCCAAGAGCAGCAGCAACAGCGTCTACAGGCTTGGCACGGATTCATCGGCACCAACGCGGGCCTGGCCGCCGCCCGCGCCCGCGGCAGGGTCGGCGGACGCCCCAACGTCGCCACCGAGGAAGTCGTCCCCGCCGCCGCGGTACGGCTGCTGCACTACCAGCAGACGCAGGGCGGGCCGCCGAACCCGCACGTATGAGACGGCGCGGCCCCCGCCCTCCAGAACTCGCGCAGACAGGCTCGATGGCACCTCGTAAGAAAAAGAGGAACAGGCCCTGGCGACCATGGAGTTGCGATCTGTGATCACCGGGAGACCTGTGCCTGCCTTGCCATCATGGCTGACCGAACCCCTGTGGGACCAATTCGCGGCGCTGCTGCCGCAGCGGCCCGCCTACGATCCGACTCACCCGCTGGGCTGCCACCGCACGCGGATCAGCGACCGGACCATCTTCGACAAGCTGCTGCAACTCCGCCTTTGCCAGTCCTGGAAACTCAGGCAGTGCACGGGATCGCTGCGGGGCGCCGCCCTGCGGTGAACGCGGCGGGCGGGACACCCATGAAGTGGCGGAACTCGGCCGTCATGTGGGACTGGTCGTAGTAACCCGCCGTCGCGGCGATGTCCGACCACCAGCCGGCATCGGCCGCGAGCACGGTGCGAACGCGGTCGATGCGTGCGAAGTGCTTGGGGGACAAGCCGGTGCCGGCGGTGAACAAGGTGTGCAGGGCGGCGCTCACTGATGTGCAACCGTGCTGCGGTCGTGGCAACAGTGCCACCGACCAGAAGGTGTGCCGCCTCTCCGAGCCGCTCCGGCCGACCGGCCATTGCTTCTTCGAGAGCGGCGATCGGGTCGGCGGCGAGCTGGTCGACGTCCAGGCCAGGTAGTTCGCGGAGCGGCAGGGCCCGGTCGGCGAGATCACGCAGCGGACGGCCGAGCAGGGCTTGGGCACGCCCCGGCCGCATGCGAACCCGCACGCGCGAATGCCCGGGCGCGCCGACGTGATAGGCGGCCCGGGTGCGGGGACCCAGGGGGATCAGCTCACGCTTGTCGATGCGCAGGAGAAGTGTGGTGGCGTGATCGGGGCACATCGACCGCCGCCGAAGCGCCCGCCGTAGCGACATCGATCCCGGACACCCAACGCAGAAGGGCAGGCGACACGACGAGAGAGCTCACGCAGCTCACGATAGTGCCGAAACTTCCTATCACGTGGCGTGACGGCACGCCCCGTGCGGTGAGCAGTACTCCGAGGTGCCATCGAGCCTTCTGCGCGAGTTCTAAGCCGCCCAAGGCCATGACCCTGGCCGAGCGTCGTAGGCAGGTTGCGAAGGAGCGGCACGAACTGTCGCCTATGCGCGCCTACATGGGCGCGCCGGAGCGGAAGGCCAAGGGCACGCCCCACAGCCGGCCGGACGCGAAGCGCATCAAGCGCGGTCCCGCCGCCGGGTCGGGCGCGGGCGCGCAGAGCTTCGCTGCGGCTCCAGCAAACCCGGTGTCGGTGTCGGCCTGGGCGACCGCGTACCCGGGACTTCTGTCGATCGGCGGGCAGGTGAAGCTGCCGCTGCGGGGATCGACGTGCAGCGGGATGTGGCTGTACGTCATGGACGAGGCTGGCAACCCGGCAGTCCAGCAGGAGATCAAGAAAGGCACGGACGACCCCAGCGGCGCCACCCCGGAGGCCGGGGCCTGGTGCTACGACTGGTGGTCGAGCAACTCCTATCCCACCGACCAGTGTTTCTGGTGGGCGAACAACGCGCTGGGCGGCAAGCTACAGGAAGGCAGCTGGCGGCGCCTGCGGGACTGGACCGAGGCCGGCGTATGGCCCCGCCTGCACGAGATGCTCCTCGCGGAACTCCGCAGAGCCGGACTGCTGGACGTGGAGGGCGCCGCGGTCGCCGCCGCCCCCCTTTGTGGGCGCCGGCCGCATCTGGTGGGCCTGGTTGACCGTGGAATCGACGGCGACGGTCCATGCGATCCGACCCACCGCATCGTCACGGACCTGCACGTGCTCCAGCAGCGTCGCCCAGGTTCTGTCCGCTTCCCAGCGGGCGAACCGCTCGTGGACCGTCTGCCACGGCCCATATTGCTCCGGCAGATCACGCCACGGCGCCCCGGTCCGCAGCCGCCACAGCACACCGTTGATACCTGGCGATGGTCACGCCACCGACGACCACGCCCGTCCACCTGCGGCAGCAAGGGCTCTATCCGTTCCCACGCCGCGTCCGTCAACTCACCTCGACCCGCCACGGGATCAATAATCAGAGACCTCGTGATCCGACCTGCGAGCGGTGTTTTCCACGAACCGGCTTAGCCGATAGGCGCTCTGCTCCACTGGACGTCGGCACAGCGTGTCAATCCGGATGAGCGATTCGTCGATCCCCTCCTCCCGAAGACGCCGCAAGCGCGCACGCAACTCTGCCTGGTCCTTCGTCTCAAGGACTACTTCCCACTGTCCGGCGTCCGGCGCAGTGCGAGCAGCCAGCTGCTGCCTCCCTGCCTCTTGCCGCCTCTTCCTCCTCCCCTGTCCTGGCATCGACCCAGAATCGCCGGCCGACGTCAGCACAGCAAGAAGATTGCGCCGAGCACCACGTCTCCGTTCGGTGATCATTTTCAGACGCGGCCTAGTACTGCAACGGTCTTTGTCCTGATGGTTGGGCAGGTTCGGGTGGTGTGTGACCGCGTCGTTTGTAGTGGCTGGTGCGTGCTTGGTGCTGCCGTCGGCGACGCCAGTGGGACCAGTGCAGGATGTGGTCGAGCGAGGCTGGTCGCCGGTGGGTGAGGCGGTGGATCAGCCGTCTGAGTTCGGGAAGGCTGAGAGGGACGAGGCCAAAGGATCCGTTTCTGCTTTCTGGGTGTCGAGCTCGCGGGCCCGCAGGACGGTCAGGCAGGCGTGGGCGGCCATGGCCAGGGTGATGTGGCGGTGCCAGCCGGGACGCGGCGGACCTGGTAGTCGTCCAGACCGCATTCCTGCTTCGCACTCTGGAAGCACTCCTCGACCGCCACCGACTGCCGGCAACATGAATGAGCTGGTCAAGTGTGGTGTCGGCAGGGCAGTAGGCGATGTAGTAGGAGATCTCCTCGGGCCGGCGGACGCTGCGGCGGGCGATCACCCAGTGCCGCCGGTCGTCCCGGTGCCAGGGCCTGACCTCCACCCTCGCCCAGTCGAAGACGCGGGGCCCGTGCGAGCCGTTTCCGCAGGACCGGCGCTTCCACTTCTGCCTGGGCAGCCCGTGGAACAGGTCGTGAACAGGATGGTCCATGGCCCAGCGCGTGACGACGGTGTCGTGCCGGGTGGTGGCCATGACATGGAAGACATCCGCGCGCTCCAGCTCGGTCCGCCAGCTTTTCGAGTAGCCGTATCCGGCATCGGCAGTGACCCACCGGAACGGGATCTCCTCCTCGATCACCCGGCGAACCATCGCCCGGGCCATCGCGACCTTCGTCTCGAAGACGACCGCGTCGCCGATGCCAGCCTGTCGGCACCGTTCCCGGTCGTCCGTCCAGGAAGCGGGCAGGTAGAGACGCCGGTCGATCAAGGTGCGGCCGCGGTCGGCGGCATAGGCGAGGAAGACCCCGACCTGGCAGTTCTCCGTCCGCCCCGCCGTGCCGGAGTACTGCCGCTGGACACCTGCCGAGCGGTCGCCCTTCTTCAGGAAACCGGTGTCGTCCACGATCAGCACCGCATCTGGGTCGCCGAGATGCTCCACGACGTACTCCCGCACGTCGTACAGGACCTCGTCGGCGTCCCAGT
>NZ_KL591029.1:42444-58591 GCF_000716335.1 Streptomyces sp. NRRL S-118
GCCGACTCACGCGGCTCCGACCTGGCAAAACGATGCACGAACCGCTCCTGCAGAGCCCTCAGTTCACCCGCCCACGACCGGGCATCAGACAGTTCCCCACCCATGAGCAGACCAACGACCGACCTACCCAACCGTCACCGCAAAGACCGTTGCAGTACTAGGCAAGATCTGTTCGCAGACGGGCGCCAGGGCCTGCTGAAGCTCGGCCCCCGGCGGACCCCGCGGAAGTCCGACCGCGACGACCACGGCCGCGGACATCGCCCAGGCGCGCGCGGCGGCCGGGCGCCTCGCCGACGCGGTGAAGTCGGCGCTGGGCTGAGGGTCCATGGGCCTTCGGGCCTGATCGACGCATGCCGCGACACCCGCCGTTCGAGGGAACGGCGGGTGTCGCGTCTGTGGAGCTGTGCCCGCGGCTCGTACGTTCGGTCGGTATGACGTACGCATCAGGCGATCGCACATCCGGCCCCACCCGTCGCGCCGCACTTGCCGGACTAGTCGCCGGGACCGGGGCCGCGTTGGCCGCCGGCTGTACGCCGTCCGACGCGAGGCCCGTGAACGCGCCCACCCCCAGCCCGACGGCGACGGGCACCGCACCCGCCGGCGGGCCCACGCCGGGCGTGATGACCCTGTTCAAGGACCCGGCGTACAACTTCAGCGGGCTGCTCGCGCTCGGCGCGTCCGGTCAGGGATCCGCCGAGGTGGGAGAAGTGCTCACCGCGGTGAACTCGATCAACAAGGCCGGCCTCTCCGCGCAGACGTACGTCGAGACGTTCAGCAAGCTCGGCGACCGGCTGATGGGGGCGCCCGAGGGCGCCAAGCCCGACGAGCAGACCACGCGCTTCCGTGCGCTGCGCGCAGCGCAGTACTACGCCCAGGCGCTGTTCTTCGTCCTCGGCTCCGACGATCCCGGCAGCGAGGAGCGGCTGTACAAGGCCGGGCGAGGCGCCTGGGACAAGTTCTGCGGCCTCTGCGACCCGGCAGCCGTGAAGGCGAACGTCCCGTACGAGAAGACCCCGCTGCCGGTGTGGTTCTTCCGGCCGGACGAGTCCACCACCCGGCGCCCCACCGTGATCCTCACCAACGGCAGCGACGGCCAGAACGTCGACATGTGGACCTATGGAGTCCAGGCCGCGCTGGAGCGCGGCTGGAACGCGCTCGTCTACGACGGCCCCGGCCAGGGGCAGCTGCTCTTCGTGGACCGGGTGGTCTTCACACCGACCTGGGAGAAGGTGGTCACGCCGCTCGTCGACTGGCTGGTGGCCCGCCCGGACGTGGACCCCGAACGGATCGCCCTCACCGGCCTGAGCATGGGCGGCGACCTGGCCCCCCGTGCCGCGGCCTTCGAGAACCGGATCGCCGCACTGGTGGCGATGCCCGGCTGCGTGGCGCCCTGGCTCGGCTTCCCCTCCCAGATCCGGGAGATCCTCCAGCCGAGCAAGGAGGAGACCAACAACATCTGGAACGAGGAGGTCGTCCCCGAGCTGCCCGCCGACGATGCGGCGACGATCAAGAAGCGCTTCGAGCCCTTTTCCGTCCAGGCGATGCTCGGTGCCCGCGAGGGCAAGATGTTCACCGACTTCCACACCCCGGCCAAGCGCGTCGAGGCCCTGACGATCACGGACGTCGTGGGCCGCATCAAGGCGCCCACGCTGGTCCTCGACTACGACTTCGAGCAGTTCTATCCGGGTCAGCCCCGCGAGTTGTTCGACAACCTGACCTCGCCCAAGGAATACGTGAAACTCACCGCGGCCATTGGGGCGCAGTTGCACTGCTCCCCGATGGCGCCGCAGCAGCACTGCGAGGTCGTCTTCGACTGGCTCGACCAGACGCTGTCGGTGCGCTGACCAACTGATCGTTTCAGAATGAAGCTCGTTGTTGGGCATGGCAGTTGGGCGTTGTGTCGGCAGGATCTGTGGGCTGTCTGGTGATCTTGTGCCTGATGGCCTGTGGGAACGTGTGGCTCCGCTGTGCCTGCTCGTCCGCCGCGGCGCAAGCGGTATCCCGGGCGGTTGTCGGCGGATGACCGTGCTGCGTTGCGGCACCCTGCACGGCGGCGGCGCCGACCCCGCCCGCCTGTACGTCGGTCCTGTCCGCGGCACGGGAGTTGCTGGTACCGCTGCCGACCGCGCCATACGGGTGCTTCAGCTCACGGATTCGACGGAACCGGGCCGGGCGGCGGGTGCCGAGCCAGGTGGCGGCGCCCGGGAGGTCGATCCAGAGGCGGGCGTGAGACTCGATGACCTCCTCGTCTACGGGCGGCTTGCGGGCTCCTTCGGCTGCTGTGCTGTCATCGTGGCCGGTGGATGTCGGGCGTCGGTTCCGCAGACGCGGTGGCGGCATGATGTGGCGTCACACGGTGTATCTCGCCGGGTGGAGATGGACGCTGCCGCGGGGGATTCGGCCTCACACAATGAGGTCGAAACAAGTACCCGGACGCTACGTGGGACAGCCACTTGATCACATCCCTGTCACTGCAGTGGAACCGCCCGCTTCAACTGTCACCGGTCAGCACGCGAAGCCATCAGGCGCACGACAGTCCGGGTGCGAGGGCTCGCAGGGATCCGTAAGGCCGCGGCGGCGCACCCCCGCCCAAATGCCGGACGAGGGCTTGCAGACGGCAGAGGGAGTCGTTCGCCGGGGCGGCGTGGCGCTCAGCCCTTCGGGGCAACGTTCGCGTTGAAGCGAAAAAGGTTACCGGGGTCGTACTTCGCCTTCACCTCGGACAGCCGCTCGTAGTTGCTGCCGTAGCCCTCCCGCAGGAGTTGCTCCCCCTCTTCCAGAAAGCCGGGGAAATTGAGGTAGACGCCTCCGGCGGAGAAATGACGCATGGCAGCGAAGGTGTCGCGGACCCAGGCCACGTTCCGCTCCGAGTCGGCTGGGTGGCCCCAGTTCCCCTCGATGCCGACCAGGTAGGGCGCGCCGCGGTTGGCGAAGGCGGTTGACTCCTCGGCCACCCGCGCCATAGCGCCGCCCTGATACCAGACGTCGATGGTCGAGTCGGGCGAGGGTGCCGCGGCGGCGTGTTCGGTGAGGCTCTCGATCAGCTCGTCGCTGAGCTCGGGAGCGTTCGCGGACTTCCAGTAGTAGAGCCCGCCGTCCGGGTAGTCGTCATCCAGGAACTTCTGCGCCTCGGTGTACGTCGTGACCTCGCTGAGGTCGCAGAGAGGTTCGGCGATCTCCCGGAGCGGCCGCAGTGCGCGCTCACCCTCTTCGGCCGCGGCCTCACCGGCGCCGGTCGACACGGCGAAGAGTGCCACGAAGGGTTCTCCGTGCACCGCTGCCGGGTACTCCTCGGCCCGCGGTATCCGGCCGAGGACGGCGAGCGGTGCCACCTCGTCGGGGACCTCCGCGACGTACCGCTCGCACGCCCTGAGCACTTCCCCGGCGCATTCCATGGGGTAGTACACGTGGCAGAGGAAGACGCGGGGGCCCACGCGATGCAGGCGATACTCGAACGATGTCACCACGCCGAAGTTGCCGCCGCCCCCGCGGATGGCCCAGAAGAGGTCCTGCTTCTCGCTCCCGCTCGCGGTGAGCAGCTTCCCGTCGGCCGTGACCAATCCAGCCGATACGAGGTTGTCGCAGCTCAGGGCGTGCTTGCGCCGGAGCCAGCCCATTCCGCCCGACAGGGTGAGCCCGGCGATCCCGGTTGCCGACACCACCCCCAGGGGTGCGGCGAGCCCATGCCGCTGGGTTGCGCGGTCGAGGTCTCCCAGGGTGCAGCCGCCCTGCGCCCGGGCGGTGCGCCTCTCGGGGTGGACGTCGATGTCCGTCATCTCCGCCAGGTCGACGACCAGCCCGCCGTCGCAGAGGGCATGGCCTGCCACTCCGTGCCCGCCCCCGCGCACTGCGAGCGGCAGCAGGTTGTCCCGGGCGAAGTCCACGGAGGCGATCACATCGTCCTCACCGCGGCATCGGGCCACAAGCGCCGGCCGCCGGTCGATCATGCCGTTCCACAGCGCTCTCGCCGACGCGTAATCCCGGTCCCGGGGCCGGATGAGGCGCCCGCGCAGCCGTGAGGCGAAGCGATCCAGGACGGGGCCGGGAAGACCGGTATCCGTGCTGGTCCGTTCTCCACGCTCGGATGTATTTCCACGGTCGTGCGTCTCACTCATGGGGGTCGCCTCCCGTTTTCAGCATCGCCCCGGAGGGAAGAGGCCGCCATCCGAGGCAGTGGCACCGCCTCTGCGGTCGCCGCGACCCAGGCAGACCTCCGGAACTTGTGGGACGGTGAGAGTACGGGTGCGCTGGCGTGAGCTCTCCACGAAGATTCCGCTTCCAGGAGGCCGGGCATGGGCGAACTGATCAAAGCCGACACTGGCGAGATCTGGGTTGAGCGCCGAGGCAACGGTCCGGACGTCCTGCTCATCGCGGGGCTCAGTGATCCCGCCGAAGCCTGGCAGGCACAGCTCGATGGGCTCGCCGGCCGTTACCGGCTCACTGCGTACGACAATCGCGGCACCGGACGTACGCCGCTGCCCGAGGGGCCTTTGTCGGTACCCGGGATGGCCGAGGACGCCGCCGCCGTGCTGCACGCGCTTGGCATCCCGGCCGCCCATGTCATGGGGTTCTCGGGAGGGAGCCGCATCGCACAGGAGCTGGCGCTCAACCATCCCCGACTCGTCCGCAGCCTCGTCCTCATGAGCACATGGGGCCGCCCCGACGCCTACCTCCGGTCGATGACGGACTTCTGGCACTGGATGTCCGAGCGAGCCCCCACCGAGCGCGCCATGCTGGCGGCGTTCCTGCTGTGGATCTACACCCCGCGGGCACACGCCGACGGCACGGTGGACCGAATCATCGAGGAGACGCTGGCCTTCCCGTATCCGCAGTCCATCGAGGCCTTCCAGCGCCAGCTCGCCGCGTTCAGGACCCATGACACGCTCGCCCGCCTGGCCGAGATCACTGCGCCGACCCTGGTGCTGCCGGTGAACTGGACATCGCCACACCGCCGCACCTTGGCCGCGCAGTTGCCGAGAGGGTCCCGGGTGCCAAGTTCGAGATGTTGCCGGGCGGACGAGCGCGATCCCGGCAACTACCTGGCCTTTCTCGGCCTCGCCGCCGCCCTCTGCTGCTACAAACGACTCATCCGCCTCACCACGTATGACACGGTCTTAGTGTCCAGCGAGCTTGCCGGGCAGGGTGAGGCATGCCCGGGGAGTATCAGGGCGCGGCCCAGTTCGAGGCAGGCAGCAGCCGGACGGCCTGCAGCGCGACGTACAGTTCGGCCACTGTCACCGGGTCGGCAACCGCGCGGCCGGTGAGTTGCTCCACTCGGCGCAGCCGGTAGCGGACGGTGTTGGCGTGACAGTGAAGCCGGCGGGCCGCCAGCTCTGCCGAACCTGCCACCGAGAACCAGACTGCCAAGGTGTCCAGGAGCGACTGGCGTTCAGGGGCCGGCAGACCCAAAAGGCCGCCGAGGACGGCCCACGCCAGCCGGGCGCTGACATCGGGCGAGTGAACGACCAGCGCGGCCAGAGGCTGGTCGTCGAAGGTTATGAGCCCGCGCACCACGGGGGCGGCGGCGACGAGGGCAAGGCGAGCGAGACGGAAGCTCTGACACGTACCGGCCATCGTACGGAACGGCGGACTGACCCCGATGCGAGCCGAGTCGGTTAGTCCCGCCCGGTCGGCTAAGCGCCGAAACGTCGGTATGTCCCGTACCGACACCACACCGATCAGCATCTCCGGAGTATGCTGCCACGCCGACGCGATGCCCTGGGCGGCCAAACGGCTTTCCCAATCCGCCGCCTGCGGGGCGGCCGGACTCCCTCCTCCCGCTGCAGCCTCCACTACCGCGACGACGAACGGGCCCTCATAGGGGAGACGCAGCACATCAGCGGCCCGCCAGAGCGCCGCCGTGTCGACCACCGTACCGTCGAGGAGGTCTGCGAGCAGGGCCGAGCGGTACTGTTCCCGCCATGCCGCCTGCTCACTCGCCGTGGCCTGGTAAACGACGGCAAGCGCTTCGGCACCGGCCTCGATCATCTCCATGATGCTGCCGGCGCCGGCCAGCAGCGCCCGCAGGCTGGAGCGCCCTGATTGCTGTGCTTCCTCCACGAGTTCTTCCCACAACAGCAGAGCGCCGACGCGGTAGGCGCCGAGAACGGCGGGGAGTGGCACACCCTGCCGGGCCCGTTGCCGCCCTACCAACGGAGCCGGATCGGGGCTGTACCCGCCGCCGAGCTTGTGCAGAGCGAAAGCCAGGTGAGCACGGCACGAGGTCCGCAGGTCATCGAGCGGCACGGAACCTGGGATGAATCCGGCGTGCGGGCCACGACGGACACGGTCCGTGACCTTTTCGGTCAGATCCGCCACTCGGTCGTACAAGGACTTCGCAAGACGCCTGAGTTGAGGGTCGGACAACGCAGCGTGCATCGAGTGAGCCGCCATGATCGTACTCTAGGAGAAGAGTCCGCCGACGTCCCGCTGTTTGTGAACGCCGGCCGTCAATGTCGAACGCCACAGCGTGGCCATGCCGTTCCTGTCGGCAGGTCCATCGTGGCCACGGGCTCCAGCCAGCAAGATCCCAGGGATTCCGGAAAGCCTGCCCGGAGCTTCGACGTACGCGAAGGGATCTCTATGAAAGCGCCCCGAGCGACCCGCCTTTGCCCCCTGATCACCGTGCTGTCGGCTGCGGCGCTCCTGAGCCCGCCGCAGCCTGCACAGGCTGCGCCCGCGCCCATCACCCCTCCTGCCGCCCTTTCGGCCCCTGGCAGCTCCACCGCCCCGGTCGACGACCCCTTCTTCCATCCGCCCACTCCGGTGACCGCCAAGCCGGGAACAGTGATCCGGTCCCGCACTTCGAGGTTCCGGGTCCAACCGTCCGGGCTGGTCGACACCGCTGTACACGCGTGGCAACTCCTCTACAGCAGCACCGATGCGCACAGCCGTCCGATCGCCGTCTCCGGCACCCTCCTGGTACCGCGGGAGCCTCATCACGGCAACGGACCGCGGCCGATCGTGGCCTATGCCATCGGGACCCACGGCCTCGGCGACCACTGCGCGCCCACCCGCACGCTGGCCAACGGCACCGACTACGAAGGCGTCGTCATTCACGCGATGCTCGAACGCGGCTGGGCGGTGGCGGTCACCGACTACGAGGGCCTGGGCACTCCCGGAGCCCATACCTACGCCAACGGACGGTCACAGGGACAGGCCGTGCTGGACTCGCTTCGTGCCGCCGGACGCCTCCCCGGCACCGGCCTGTCAGCCGAGGCCCCGATGGCCGTCACCGGCTATTCCCAGGGCGGGCAGGCCGCAATCTGGGCCGCGGAGCTCCAGCCCTCATACGCCCCAGATCTTGACCTGCGCGCGGCCTCCGTAGGAGCTCCAGCGGCGGATCTGCAGGCAGTTGCCCAGCACCTCGACGGCAGGGCTGGTTTCGGATTCGGTCTCGCGGCCGGCGTGGGCTTGAAGGCTGCCTATCCCGAACTCCGGCTGGACGAAGCCTTGACCGAACACGGCAGGAAACTGATCAGCGATGTGACGGACGACTGCACCCTGCAAATCGCTGCCAAATACGGACTGCGCACGTGGAAAGCCGTGACCCGGGAGGACATCCTCCAAAGCCCGGAATGGATCCAAAGGCTCGGCGAGCAAAAGGCCGGCCGACGGCGCCCCCTCACCCCGGTGCGGCTCTACCACTCGCAGCGGGATGACGTCATCCCCTATCACGCAAGCACCGAATTACGTGACAGGCTGTGCGCACTCGGGGCCACGGTGGACTGGCAGCCCTATACGGTTCCCACCCACATAGCCGCGTTCTACGCGTCTGCCCCCCAGTCACTCAGCTGGATCGAGGGCCGGCTCTCGGGCCAGCGCGTGGGAAACGACTGCTGAAGCCCGACTCCTGCACGGCTGAGGGACCACCCTGGGACCGCTCGGCGGTACGGCCGTTGTGTGCCGGAGCGCGTATGCGCAGGTCGAGGGGGTCGAGTGGCGCTCCGGCGACAAAAGCATCCACATGATGCTGCTCTGATCGTGCGCAGCCCCCTGCGTGCTGGCGAGCGATGTTCGTCCATGCCATGGCCGGATCGCTGGCCGGTTCCGGCGATTGGAGCCCCGTACGCCCCACGCAGCCAGTACCGCCGGCATGTCTCTACGTGCCCAAGCCCAGTGGATCGCGCTAGTCATACAACTGGAGCGTCGCCCGTACGAGGCTTTCTTTGTGCCGCCCCTACGGGCTTGTCCCGGGCCCGCGGTCCGCCCGGGAGTCCAAAGGTCTTGCGCATGCCAACGCAGTTCGCCCACACCTTTTGGGGTCACGGATGAACGCTTGATGTACACGATCCCTCAGTCGAGGGAGCTACCTGCACGCATTCCGCCCGGATGCCTGCGCCGTCGATGGCGCCGATCAGCTGGCGTACGAGCGCTGTTCCGCCGATGAGCCGTGACGCCGCACGAGGAGAAGCGGCGGGAGTTGCTCGTGCGCTCCGAGCAGTTTCGCGGCCCGGCCACAGGGCATGGGGTGACGGGCTACCTGACCAGCCTCCGGACTCTCACGAGCGACTGCCGTGGAGGTGTTCGACCTCACCGCTCAAGAGGTGGTCGCGGCCGGCCACTCGCTCGTGCGGACGGTGGCGCGGGGGTGTCGCACGCGATCGGCACGCTTTTGGACCTGGAGCGGTTCTTCGCGTCCGCCGCGCGCAAGGGCCGCCTTTTCGGCCGAACGGGTGACGTCGTCATCTGTCCATCCGCCAGGACATCACGGCCGTCTTGCCCTCGCCCGGCGAGGGCTTCACGCGCGACTGGACCGGCGGGACAGGCAACGGGCAGCCCGCATTCGGAATTGCCCGGGCCGCTGCCTTCTCGTCGCTGCGGGCCGTGTCCTGGCGCCTCACCATGCCGCGACACCCCCTGTGCCCGCCTCACCACCCCGCCCGCCGTCGCCGTCTCGGTCGAAAGCTTCCCCGCCTGCGGACATCCGTCGGCTGCCGGTGCAGGACGGTGAGGGAGCGCATTCGACGGAAGAGTGCGGTCTGGTGTACCGGTCGTCCGGAGCGCTCCCGGAATTGCCCGGCCGGCACTGGCCTCTGTGCTCGCGGCTCAGACAGGCTCGACCACCCAAGGCCCCCGCTGTCCTCGCTGCCACGCCAAGCCGGTGAAGGTGTCTCCGTCCGCTGCCGGTTCGTTTACCCCAGAATGGGATGGATTCCTCCATCATTGCTCACTCCGCTCGGTGACGAGTTGCAAGCCATGCGTAATCGACATGGCGGAAATCCGCCTTGAATCGTCCGGGCGAGGGGCAAAAGACTCCTCCTAACGCGGAGGGGCACATGCGCCCCGACGGCGATCCAGCACACCAGTCACGCTCGCACGTGAGGAGACCGCCGCATGCCCGATGCCGGCCCTCGACGCACGGCATACCCGATCACCCTGAACGACGGCACCACCACCCGTACTCGCGAGGTCACTCCCGCCGACCTCGGACCCATCCAGGAACTGCACCGCCGCTGCTCGCCGGGCAGCCGAGCTCTGCGTTACCACGCGGGTAAACGCGAGTTGTCCACCGCCGGATGGCGGCAGCTGTCCGATCCGGCGCGCGGCACCACCTTGGTCACCACCACTGCCCAGCAAACGGACCGCATCATCGCCATGACCAACGTCATGCGAACCGATCAGAAAGGAGTGGGGGAACTTGCCGTGCTCATCGAGGACGAATGGCAGTCCAAAGGCCTCGGTACCGCCCTGGCCGCACACGCGGCCGACGTAGCCCGACGAGCCGGACACCACACGCTGACCGCCACTGTCGCCGCGGTCAACACGCCGATGCTGCACGTCCTGGAAAGTCTGGACGCTCCACCCACCCGAGCCACCGGGCCCGTCCTGGACATCCACATACCGCTATGGAGCCGGAGGTGACACGGCGAGCGGGCGGGCCAACCACCCGGGGGCTTCGCGCTTCTGCCATCCCGCAGAAGGCCAGTGACCACGAGCGCGGCCGCCCCCGTGTGGTCGTGCTCGCGGGGTGTGACCACCCTGCCGGTCCCGCTCAGCCGACCCAGCCAGTCCACCGTTGCTGGTCCCCGTGACGAACTGCGAGCGGTAGACGCTGTCCTCAGCGGTTGAGGGTCACCCGCAGCGGCGGGTCCACCGGAGGGCCCGACGCCAGTGCCGTGACGTGACGAAGGGCCCGTTCCTGCGGCGTCTGGGATGTTTCGAGCTCATCCGCGCAGTGTCCCCCAAGCCGATCAACCGGTGCACATGGATTCCGTCGCGGCCGACTCGCACCACTGATCGACCCGTCGCGCTGCGCTCGCCGGGGCGGATTGCTCCCGGCACACCACGCCGCAGGGCAGACCAGTGCCACGGGGGCCGCCGTCACTCAGAAGCCTCGGGCGGCCCCTGGCGGCACTGAATCGTCTTGACCGGGCCGTCGAGGCCGGTGAGCAGGAGGTCAACGCCTGGCGGTGTCTGGCGCAGGCCGACGAGGGATACGAGTTCGATCTGGCGGTGGCTCTGGAAATGCCCGGCCGACTGCTGCGGCGACCGGCCGACACAAAGAGACAGTCCGCACCTACGAAGAGATCATGGCACTCTGGCGGCGCCTCAGCCACCCTGAGCCGATCAGCTACTGGCCTTCTCCCTCATCAAGCTCACGCTGCCACCGGCCGAGCTGAACCGGCACGAGGACGTCCTCGCCAGGGGGCCCTCGCCATCCTGCGGCGGCTCGCCCAGGAGAACCCGGCCGCCCACCAGCCGACCCTCGTCATGGGACTGGTCCAGGGACTCGGGCTCCCGCTGGCGCGGTCGGACCCCTGGCAGCTGGCCGAGGGCTACCCGCGCGCCCACACCACCACCGAGCATGCCCGAGGCGACTCGGAGATCATTTACGGGACAACTCTTAGGCCGTCCACGGGTCCTTCAGCGGCAGGACTCCGAAGGCGCGGAACCGGGCGTCCAGGTCCTTCAGCTCCGCGAGACCCTTGCCGATCTTCTCCCACCCTCGGGCCTGCGCATCCCTGGCCTCGTCCTCGGGCAGGGGCGGGACGGCCAGGGACGAACCGGCCAGCACGCTCGCCATGCCACTGCGGGTCTGCTTCAGCGCGCTCGCCCACACCTTCTGGGTCGGCGCGTCGGGGATCTGCTCGTACGCCTCGGCGGCGCGGAGTGCCTCGGACAGGTACTGGAAGTCGATGACCACGCGGTCCTGCTTGTGCAAACTCTGGGCGGCGCGTGCATGCCCGACCAGTTCGTTGTACCGCTCGGAGCCGCCCTGCCCGTACCAGAGGATGACGAGTGCACTGGCCGGGGTCGGCTCGGGCGTCGGGGTCCGGCTCGCGCTCGGACTCACGCTCCGGCTCCCGCTCGGACTCGGACTCGGCGCGGCGGCTTCGGGGTCACCCGAGCAGCCGGAGAGCAGGATGGCACTGCCAACGGTCAGTACGAGTGCGCATTCGCGGGCCCGCATGTTTCCCCCTGAGTCGAACGGCGCGGCCTTCAACTGGCCTGTCCTACAGTGCCTTACCGCGCCTCCCGGGCCCAGTACGCCGAAGACGAGCACGCCTTGGTCGCGGGCCGGGACCCGGCGTACGCCTTCCGCTCCGTGGAGACCAACAAGGCACGGGTCCTGCTGGACGAGCTGAGCGGCCACTTCCGTGGCATCAGCGATCCTGCCGCGGCCCGGGCGGCCGAAACCGGTGAGGCGCAGGCCTTCTTCATGGGCAGCGGAGCCACGGACGGCGTGGTGGCTGAGATGCTGCTGGCGAGCCGCCTGCCCCTCGGCGGCCTCAAGGAAGTCCCGGAGAGCCTCACCCACCAGCTCCGCCAACTGAACGCCCACTACCAGCAGCACGATGCCGGCTTGACCGGAATGGCCGCGGTCACCTCGCTGGAGGAGGCCGTCGCCGCCCTGGACCAGGGCGAGGCCCTCATCGAGTACCACCTGACGGTCCTGGTGGCGGCCCTTGCGAAGGCGTGGCGCTGACGGTGACGGTGTGCGCGTCGGACGGCGGTGGCTCGACCGGATCAGGCGGCGGCTCCAGCACGGCGGCCAAGCCCGCCGGCGCTTCTGGCGGGAGCGGTTCGGAGCCGCCCTGCACCTACACCAGGCTCACGCCGCAGCCCCCGGCGGCGAACCTGGCGTGGGAGGGCAGGACGGCGAAGGATGGCGCGGTCTACCAGGTGGTGTGCCCGGACACGGGCCGGGTGGGCATGGTGTTTGTGCCGACCGGCGGAGGCCCGGCCGCGCCGACGATCGATCCGGAACTGGTGGCCCGGCAGGCGGTCGACTCCATGAAGCTGGTGGGGCCCGATGTTGCTAGCCCGAAGGCATGCGGGCGGTATGTCGCGGGGATGCCGATGTGGCTCTGGGTGGCGCCGTCCGCGACGACGTACGGGCCGGACACCGCCACGGCGACGGCGGGCGGCGTCACGGTCACCGCCACGGCCAAGGTGTCGTCCATCGCATGGGCCATGGGCGACGGCACCACGGTCACCTGCACCGGCCCCGGCACGCGAAGAAGAACAGCCAGATCTTCCGCAACTCCACGATCCGCATCTGTGTCCCCCGACAGACCGGCGGCGTCCTCCAGGCACTCGCCCAGGCGGACATCGACGAGGCCATCGCCACCGCCACCACCCCAGACATCCGGCTCATCGTCGCCCTGGCCGCCGTCCACGCAGCACGGCCGAAGATGATCCGCACTATGCAGATGGACGACGTCGACCTGGGTAACCGGCGCATCACCGTCGGCGGCCACATCCGCCCACTCGACGACCTCACCCACCGAGCGGTCCTGGACTGGCTCGGCCACCGCCGCAACCGCTGGCCGAAAACGGCCAACCCCCACCTGCTGATCACCCAGGAGACCGCCGTCGAACTCGGCCCGGCCGGCAAGCTCCGGACCACTGGGGCCACCCGCAATCTCACCGCCATCCTCGAACGGCTCCGCGTCGACCGCCAGCTCGAAGAAGCCCTCACCCACGGCGCGACCCGCTCCACCTCGCGCTCGTCTTCGAAATCGATGAGAAGACCGCCATCCGTTACGCGGACTCGGCGCCCGCACTTAAAGAGCGTTTTGTCCCGCCCGGGGTGCTTCATTGCAGTTCAGGTGGCGGACCGTTTCGGGTCGGCTGGGGCAGTAGACATCTCTTGTGGCAGGTGAGGCAGATGACGGCCTTCGAGGGCCCGTTTCGGTCCCTTCGCTCCTGTCTGATCCCAACACGCCCCCGGTCGCGCCGGTTTGCGCCCTGTGGCGGGACGGCTGTCATCAGTACTACAGAAACATGCCTCGTAAGCAGCGGCCGTACCCGAGTGACCTGTCCGATGCCCGTTGGGCACTGCTGGAACCAACTCTGACGGCCTGGCGGGCCGAGCGAAGAGGGAAGGGCCTGGACATCGGGCGGCCGCCCGAGCACGATCTGCGCCGGATCATGGACGCCATCCTCTACGTCGACCGAACCGGCGTCCCCTGGCGGTATCTGCCGCACGACTTCGCCCCATGGGAGACGGTTTACGGTACTTCGCCGCCTGGCAGAAGGACAAGGTCTTCGACCAGCTCAACGGTCTCCTGCGGCGCCTGGTCCGGAAAGCCGAAGGCCGCGACGTCGAGCCGAGCGCCTGCGTCCTCGACGCCCAGAGCGTCAAGACCTCAGCCAACGTGCCCGCGGCCGGCCAGGGCATCGACGCGGGCAAGAAGATCGCGGGCCGCAAACGTCACATCGGCGTCGACACGCTCGGCCTCCTCCTGGCCGAGCGTTTCCGACAACATCGGCGGCATCCACCTGCTCTCGAGCATCGCCTCCGACCACCCCCGCATCACCAAAGCCTGGGCCGACACCGGCTACCGCACCAAGGTCATCGACCACGGCGCCCGCTTGGGCATCGACGTCGAAGTCACCTGCCGCGACCCCGCCCAAAAGGGCTTCAAGGTGATTCCGCGACACTGGGTCGTCGAGCGGACCTTCGGCTGGCTCATGCACGACCCGCGCGTTTTCACCCCTCATTTCATGCGGCCATCGGGCATCGATGACACCCGCCGCTTCCCGGCAGGCACCGCAGGCGTCTCCGCGCTCCGGCAGCCACCAGTAGTCGGACGGCACCATGCCGGCTTCCTGGATGCCGCACAGCGTCCTGTCGAAGATGCCGAATGCGTGGGAGGTGCCAAGGGCAAGGCCATCTGCGACGGCCTCCTCCCATCGCATCCCCATGGGCAGATACGGCGTTCGCGAAATCTCGAACCACTCGCCGCCCACATGGGTGACCGCATGGCACCAGGAACAGGACCAGATCTCCTCTTCCCAGGCTGTCGGCGCCACCGGCCACCGCCACATCGACCGCCCGCACACATCACACTCCACAGGCGGATCCTCACACGCCAGCACGGACCACGCCAAGCGGCTGGCATCGCGCCAGTTACCAAACATCCTTGCCGGGATAAAACGCTCTTTTAGAACTCCTAACGGAATGACTCACGAGGCATCGTCGGGCCCTGGGGCAGTGGGTAGCAGCCAGGTGCGAGGATGCTGTCGTGTTGGATGCGATCAACGCGGTGGACTGGGGTGCCATACCGGGCCATCCCGACTGGTATGAACCGGCTCGTGCCGAGCGCGGTCTGCGCGCGCTCGCGGATGCAGCGAACCTGGTGGAGGCGGCTGAGGCCAGCTCGCTGCTCGGCGGCGGCGGAATCGTCCATGGCCACAGTGCCGCAGTGTTTCCGGCGGCCGCGGTCGCGACGCCTCTGCTCCTGGACATCGCGCAGCAGGGTCACCCGGCGGCACGGGACGCCGCGTTGGGGATGGTCGGTGAGGCCCTGTCGTCCTATCCCCACGGTGAGTACACGCGGGTGGCGACGTCCTTCGGCACAGCAGTCCCGATCTGCTGCGCCATCGCCCACCAGTTGCGAACTCGCTCAGCTTTCCTTGTTGGACTGGGCAAGCGGGGCAGGGCACTGCTTGCCGATGCGGCCAAGCACTGGCGTTTCGAAATCCGAGAGTGCGTCGCCGACAGCAATGACACGGCAGCCTTCGGGGCTCTGGTCGGCTGTTTCCCGAGCGGCGTGCACGCAGCGGAACTACACGTCGGCGGCGAGATCGCCGTGCTGGACGAGGTTGCCCTCGAGTATCCACCCGTGGACGGCTCTGTTGAAGCGTGCCTGCGGGTGACGGGATGGCGTCCAGCTGGACTGCCGCCCGGCGCCGTCCTGTTCCCAGCAGAGTGCGGTGAACGCGTGCACTGACCAGCCTCTACAGTTCACGGTCCATGCGGTACAGGGGCCGTCTGCCGTCGTCGGGTGAGACGCCTCCAGTAGATGAGTGCGCATCCCAAGGTGAGGAATGCTTCGTGGATGCCGTCGAGTATCTCCCAGCGAATCCGTAGGCGGCGGAACCAGTGCAGGTGGGCGAAGGCGCGTTCCACGACCCAGCGTTGGGTGCCCAGACCGGAGCCGTGTTCGGTGCCGCAGCGGGCGATCAGTGGTTTCACGCCGAGGTCCCAGACCAGGCGGCGGTACTTGTCGTGGTCGTAGCCGCGGTCCGCGAGGACCGCGTCCGGGCGGCGCCGGGGCCGGCCGCGTTTGCCCCGCACCGGCGGCACGGCCTGGAGCAGTGGGATCAGCTGGGTGACGTCGTTGCGGTTGCCGCCGGTGAGGGTGGCGGCGAGCGGGATGCCAGTGGCGTCGGTGATCAGGTGGTGCTTGCTGCCCGTCCTGCCCCGGTCAACAGGGCTTCGTCCGGTCTTGGCGCCCCCTTTAACGCGCGGACGTGGGAGCCGTCGACGGCCGCTCGGGAGAAGTCCAGGGCGTTCGCGCTGTGGAGCCTGGCGAGGAGGACCTCGTGCAGCCGGGACCACCCGCCGACCTCGGTCCACTCGGCCAGGCGCCGCCAGCAGGTCATCCCCTACCCGAAACCGAGGTCCTGCGGCAGATGTTCCCAGGAGATCCCGGTGTGCAGCACGAACAGGATGCCCTGGAACACCAGCCGGTCCGGATGTCGCCTGCGTCCTGGATGCCGGGTCCGGCGCTCGACCTTGGGCAGCAGCGGCTCTATCACCGCCCACAGCTCGTCGTCGACTTCCCACGGCTTCGGACGAGCCACCCCTGCACCCCCGGATCATTGGCCCCGGAGCGATCCAACCAACTCGAAGATCATTTCGTTAGGAGTTCTAAGACCGTGTCCTATGTGGTGAGGCGGTCGTTGACCTCGG
>NZ_KL591030.1:0-11022 GCF_000716335.1 Streptomyces sp. NRRL S-118
GCGGTGCTGACCGCGATGGCCCGCCAGACCCTGGAGCAGCGCGACGACGCGGTGTTCCTGACCGCGCTGCGGGCCGAGCACCCGGAGGCGGAGACCTTCGCCGGGTTCCTCGGGCAGGCGCACAACGCGGGCGTACGGGTGGACTGGGCGGCGTACTACGCGGGGACCGGTGCGCGCCGCGTCGGCCTGCCCACCTACGCCTTCCAGAGGGAGCGGTACTGGCTCACCACCGGCGCGGGAACCGGTGACGTCGCCGCGGCCGGACTCGGCCCGGTCAGGCACCCGGTCCTCGCGGCCGCCACCCGGCTGGGGACCCGTGACGAGTGGCTGTTCAGCGGCCGCCTGTCCACCGACATCCAGCGGTGGACCCAGGACCACGTCGTGCAGGAAGTGACGATCGTTCCCGGCACCGCACTGGTCGAACTGGCGCTGGCCGCGGGTGAGCGGACCGGCTGCCCGGCCCTCGACGAGCTGGTGGTGGAGGCACCGCTGCTCCTGGAGGACGGTGTCGTACGGCAGGTGCAGGTCACCGTCGGACCGGCGGACGACAACGGCCGCCGCGACGTCGCCCTCTACACCCGCCCGGAGCACGGCGGGGACGACGAGCCGGCGGAGACCATCTGCCACGCGCGGGGCGTCCTCGCCCCCGAGGCCGAGCCCGTGGCAGCCGAATGGGCGGTCCAGTGGCCGCCCCCGGGCGCCGAGGAGGCGTCGGTCGACGAGCTCTACGCGGGCATGTCCGACCTCGGTTACGACTACGGGCCCGCCTTCCAGAGCGTCCGGGCGGTGTGGCGCGCGGGCGACGAGGTGTTCGCCGAGGTGGCGCTCCCGGACGGCACCAGCGGCGACGGGTTCGGGATCCACCCGGCCCTGTTCGACGCCGCCATGCACGGCAGCCTGCTGCAGCGGGGTGCCGACCAGACCGCGCTGCTGCCGTTCTCCTGGTCGCACATACGCCTCGGTACGACCGGGACCTCCCGGGTCAGGGCCCGCGTGAGGACCGAGGAAGGCACCGCGCTCCGGGTCGACATCGCCGGCGAGCAGGGCGAGCCGGTGCTGAGCATGGACCGGCTGTACATGCGTCCCCTGGAGCCGTCGCAGCTCGCCGACGGGGGCCGGGCCAGGCGCAACGCGCTGTTCGAGCCGGACTGGAGCGAGGTCACGCCCGCCCCGGCCACGGCACACGTGGTGGTCCTCGGCGAGGAGTTCGCCGACCTGGACGCGCTGGAGCAGGCGATCGCCGACGGCGCGGAGGCGCCGGAGACGGTCGTCGCCACGGTCGCCACACCGCCCGGTGACGGGCCGGATGCCGTACGGGAAGCCGTGACCGACGCGCTCGGCCTGGTCCAGCGGTGGCTGGCCCTCGAGTGGCTGACCGGCGCACGGCTGATCGTCGCGACCCGCCGCGGTCTCGCGGTCGGTGACGAGGCGCCGGATGCCGCCCAGGCCGCGGTGGGAGGTCTGGTGCACAGCGCCCAGGCCGAGTTCCCCGGCCAGTTCGTCGTGGTGGACGTGGACGGGACCGAGGACCCGGACTGGGCGGCGCTGGCCGGTCTCGACGAGCCGCGGATCGCGGTCCGTGACGGCCGCGCACGCGTACCGCGCCTCGCACGGGTCTCGGCGGTGCCGGACACGACGCCCGCGTTCGACGGAACGGTCCTGGTGACCGGCGGCACCAGCGGCCTGGGCGCGGTGTTCGCCAGGCACCTGGTGGAGCGGCACGGTGCCCGGAGCCTGCTGCTGGTCAGCAGGCGCGGCGGGGCCGCCGAGGGCGCGGACGAGCTGGTGGCCGACCTGGAGCGGCTCGGCGCCCGCGTGCGGGTCGCCGCGTGCGACGCCGCCGACCGCGAGCAGGTCGCCGGACTGCTGGCATCGCTGGACGAGCCGCTGGCCGCGGTCGTGCACGCGGCCGGTGTGCTGGACGACGGCGTGGTCGGGGCGCTCACCGCGGAGCAGGTCGAGCGGGTGATGCGGCCCAAGGTCGACGCTGCCTGGCACCTGCACGAGCTGACCGCCGGGATGGACCTGTCCGCGTTCGTGTTGTTCTCCTCCGCCGCGGCCGCGATCGGCAGCCCCGGCCAGGCGAACTACTCGGCGGCCAACGCCGCGCTCGACGCGCTCGCCGCGCGGCGGCGCGCGGCAGGGCTCCCGGCCGTCTCACTGGCGTGGGGCCTCTGGTCCGACACCACCGGTATGGCCGCCAGGATGGACGAGACCGACCTCGCGCGACTCGAGGGGATGGGCCTGCGCCCGCTGTCCGCCGAGCTCGGGCTGGGGCTGTTCGACCAGGCGCTCGGCCTGGACCGGCCGGTGCTCGTCCCGGTCCAGCTGGACCAGGCCGCGCTGCGGCGCCAGTCGTCGGCCGGGCTGCTGCCCGCCCTGCTGCGCGGCCTGGTGCGGACCTCCGGCCGCGCGCGGACGACCGAGTCCCTCGCCCGGCGCCTCGCCGGCGTCGCGGAGGCGGACCGGGCCGGCGTCGTGCTGGACCTGGTCCGTGCCCAGGTGGCCGTGGTGCTCGGCCACGGTTCGGCCGACACGATCGACCCGGACCGCGACCTCCAGGAGCTGGGCTTCGACTCGCTGAGCGCGGTCGAACTGAGCACCCAGCTCAACAAGCTCACCGGACTGCAGCTCGACGGCACCCTCGCGTTCGACCACCCGACGCCGCAACTGATCGCGGAGCACCTGCTCACCCTGGTGGCGCAGCAGGCCGGCGAGGACGGACCGGCGGCGGGAGGCGCGCCGCTGTCGGAGGAGGACGAGGTCCGGGCCATGCTCGCCGCCATCCCGATCGAGGACCTGCGCGAGACCGGGCTGCTCGAGACGTTGCGCGACCTCGCGGCCGCGGTCCGGGCCCCGGTGAGCGGCTGATGCCGGCCGCCCGGGCCACCACCCCCGACGAGCCGCCTGCCGCGGCCGACACCGAGCGCACACCACACCAATCCACGAGGGGCCGGAACGGAATGGACACCCGCAGTACCACGACCGACACCGGGCCGAAGAGGCCCGCGGTTCCCGCATCCAGCATCCGGGGGCCGAGGACGACCACGATGATGCAGTACGTACAGCTGTTCCGCAGGCCCGGCGAGTACATGATGGATTGCCGCCGCAAGTACGGGAAGCAGTTCGAGCTGAAGGTCTTCCCCGGATACAAGCTCTACGTGCTGTCGGACCCCGAGGACGTCAAGCAGATGTTCCTCGCCCCGAGCGACGTCCTGCACACGGGACGGGGCAGCGCCTCGCTGGAGAAGTTCTTCGGCCAGACGGGGCTGGCCTGGCTGGACGAGAAGGAGCATCTCGCCCGGCGCAAGGGGATCATGCCCTCGGTGCGCGGCAGCGCGCACCAGCGGACGGAGGAAGCGGTCCGGCGCATGGCCCGGGAGGCCGTGGCGGGCTGGCCGCGCGGCAAGGCCGTCGCCCTCCGCCCGTACGTGCACAAGTTCACGATCCAGGTGATCCGCGAGGTCGTCTTCGGCAAGCACGTGCCGTCCTGCTGGGACGAGCTGTTCGACGTCATCTGGGAGATGCTCAAGCTGAACGCGAGCGTCGCGACGATGATCGAGACGCACGAGATGTCGCCGCTCGGCGTCCGCCTGCTCCGGGCGATCCGGCCGCTGGGCCTCGACCGCTTCTTCAAGAACCGGGACCGCTGCGACCAACTGATCGCCCAGGCGATCGCCGAGCGCGTGAACTCGGGCGAGCCCGGCGACGACATGCTCGCCATGATGCTCGGCATGACGACGGAGGACGGCACTCCGCTCAGCGCCGTCGAGTTGCGCGACGAGATCATGACCATGTTCGTCGCCGGCACCGAGACGACCGCCGCGGCCATCTGCTGGTCGCTGGAGCACCTGACCCGTGAACCGGCCGTGTTCGAGCGGCTCCTCGCGGAGATCGACGAGGGCACCAGTGACGAGTACCTCACGGCCACGGTGATCGAGTCGCTCCGCAGGTGGCCCCCGAACCCGCACATCATCCCCCGTGAGGTCGTCAAGCCGATCGAGATCGGCGGGGTGCGTTACGAACCGGGCTCCATGCTCTGGGCGAGCGCCTACCTGGTGCACCACGACCCGAGGGTCTACCCGGACCCCTACGCGTTCCGGCCCGAGCGGTTCCTCGGCGTCAAGCCCAGCACCTCCACCTGGATCCCGTTCGGCGGCGGCCGGGTCCGCTGCCTCGGCGACCGGATCGCGATGGTGGAGATGAAGGAGGTGCTCCGCGAGCTGCTGACCACGTGCGACCTGCACCGGCCGGACATGACACCGGAGGTGCCGGTCGGCCGCTCCGTCACCATGACGCCGAAGCGCGGGGCCCACCTGGAGCTCCGGCCCCGGAGGAACCGGCCCCGGCGCGTGGCGGAGGCCGGCGGTTAGCAGAGCCGGCGCGGCCCAGGGGCCTGCCACAGTGGCCGCCGTCGCAGGGACGGGCCGGCACGGCGACAACGGACGGATGGGGCACACCCGATGAGGGTCCCGAACAGCGAGTACACCGGAAGACCGTGGCGGATCCACGAGTTCGCACCGGACTTCGAGGTGGAGGACGTCTGGGCCCTGCCGACACCCGGCGGGCCGGACGAACTCGCGCGCTTCGTGCGGGGGTTCACGGCCAACGGCGACGAGGAGAACTCGGGTTTCATCATCCGCAACCTCTTCCGGGTCCGCTGGACGCTCGGCCGGCTGTTCGGGTGGGACCAGGAGAGCGAGGGCGTGGGACACCGCGTGAGGTCCCTCCGGGACAGGCTCCCGGAGGACCTCCGCGACGGGCCGCGCGGCCCGGACTTCGCCTCGCTCCCCTTCACCGCCGTCTACCAGACGGACACCGAGTACGTGGCCGAGCTGGCCAACCGGACCGTGCACGCGTTGATGCACATCGGCTGGGTCCCGGACGGCACGGGCACCTACTACGCCCAGATGGCGTCGCTCTGGAAACCCAACGGTCTGCTCGGACAGGCCTACAGAACCGGTGGCAAGCCCCTGCGCCGCCTCTTCGTCTACCCCCAGTTGAGCCGTGCGGTCGGAAAGAACTGGCCGCACTACACCTGACATCCCCGCAGCTCAGCGGCGCACGGCCCGCTGACTGCACCCACAAGAAACGAGGCTCCACCCGCGATGACTACCCTGCCAGGCTGGAATTTCGAGAAGTTCGCCGAAGGAATCCGGGCGGCCGGCATGGCCGAGCCGCCGGTGTCCGGAGTGATACCCGGACCGGTGCACGGCACCGACCGGATGATCACGAACCTCGCGTCGGTCAACTTCCTGGACCTCCAGCGCCGCGAGGACGTGATGAAGGTCCTCCTCGACGCCACCCAGCAGTACGGCCTCGCCACCGGCGGCAGCCGCATCCTCCAGGGCGTCATGCCCCCGCACATCGACATGGAGCGGACGATCGCGGACTACCTCCAGAAGGAGTCGGCGATCAGCTTCGCGACCGGAACACTCGCCAACATCGGCTTCATGAGCGCGATGGCGGGCACCCAGTCGCTCATGAAGGGCCTCTCGATGGTGAATCGGGACGTCGTCTTCGTCTTCGACCGGGACGCGCACTGGTCGCTGTGGAAGTCCGCGGAGAACCTGAAGTTCGGCGAGCGGCTGTTCGCCTTCGAGCACAACTCGGTGGAGAGCCTCGAAGCGATCCTCAAGAAGCTCCGCGGCAAGCGCGTGGTGGTCGTCTTCGAGTCGGTGTACTCGATCGACGGCGTGGTCGCGCCGATGCACGAGATCGTCGACGTCTGCGAGAAGTACGGGGCCCTCTCGTACGTGGACGACGCGAACGGTTTCATGGTCTACGGGCCGCCGCACCGCAAGTTCCACCAGGAGTACCAGGGGCTGCTCCGGTCCACCTTCATCATGGTGTCGCTGAAGAAGGCCGTCGGCCTGGAGGGCGGCCTGATCGCCGGCCCCAAGGACGCCATCACCTCCTTCGAACTGCTCTCCGGCGCGAGCGCCTTCACCGCCGGTGTGCTGGCTCCCGCGGCGGCGGGCACGGCCTACATCTCCCGGCTCCTGGCCTACGAGGAGCCGGAGATCGTCGACAACTACCTGGCCAAGGTCGCCGACTTCCGCAAGCGGCTGCTCGACGAGGACCTGCCGATCACGGACACGGAGACCTGCTTCACCTCGCTCGTCGTCGGCGACGAGCACAAGTGCCTCCAGCTGTTCGGCGCCTACCTCGAGCACGACATCCGGGTCCCTCCGTACGTGTACCCGGCGGCCCGGCGTGCCCAGGCCGTGCTGCGCATCATCATCAACGCCTCGCACACCGAGGAACAGCTGGACCACTTCATCGAGGTTTCCAAGAAGCTGCGGGACAAGAAGCTCTTCTGACCACCACCGGGTTCGCACCGGATGTCCACGCTCGTCCTCACTGGGTTGGGAGAGGTCTGCACAGATGAAGGGGAACAAGGCCGAAGGGCGGTCCGCCCGGGCGATAGGTCCCGGTACGCACGCCGTCGTGACGGGTGGTTCCAGCGGGATCGGCCTGGCCACGGCCCGGCTGCTGGCCGCCAGGGGCGCACGCGTCTCGCTGATCGCGCGTACCGCGTCCCGGCTGGACGAGGCCGCGGCGCAGCTCGCGAAGAGCGGCGCCCGGGTGGCCACCGCGGTGGCGGACGTCACCGACCGGGCCGCGGTGGAGAAGGCGATCACGGAGCTGACCGCCCGTCAGGGACCGTGCGACATCCTGGTCACCTCGGCGGGCATCACGGAGGCGGGCTACTTCCAGGACCTGCCGGACAGCGCCTTCCGCGAGGTCATGGAGACCGACTACTTCGGCACGCTGTGGCCCGTCCGGGCGGTCGTGCCGTCGATGATCGAGCGCCGGCGCGGCACCGTCATCGGCGTGTCCGCGGTCGTCGGGATCGCCGGCACCTTCGGCTACACGGCCGTCAGCCCGGCGAAGTTCGCCGTGCGCGGCCTGCTGGAGGCGCTGCGTGCCGAACTCAACCCGTACGACGTCCACGTCGGCTTCATCTGCCCGCCCGACGTGGACACCCCGCACTACGCGTACGAACGGCCGCGGCTGCCGGTCGAGACCAAGGAGTTCTCCAAGGCCATGAAGCTGATGCCGCCCGAACAGGTGGCGGCCGGGATCATCCGCCTGATCGAACGACGCAAGACCCGGATGGTGCCCGGTGCGGTGAACCGGGTGGGCTCGGCCGTCTCCGTGATGCTGCCCGGCGCGCTCGAGTGGTTCGTCGACCGCACCGTCCGCAAGGTGCGCCGGGACCGGCCGGCCGGATACGCAGCCGCGGGCGACGTCCGCACACCGTAGAAGTTCATGCGTGGCGATGGCCGACCGCGCGGGATACAGGAGAGGGAGACAGTGAAACAGGGCGAGCGAAGGACCGATGGCACGGGGGACCGCGCCGTCGCCGTGGTCGGCATGGCGTGCCGCGTTCCGGGGGCCGGTGACGTCCAGGGCTTCTGGCGCCTGCTGCGCGACGGGGTGGACGCCATCACCGATGCTCCCGCGGACCGGTGGTACGACGTCCCCGACCTGGCGCCGTACCGCAGGGGCGGCTTCCTCGACGGGGTGGCCGACTTCGATGCCGCGTTCTTCGGGATCTCCCCGCGCGAGGCCGTCGCCACGGACCCGCGCCAGCGCCTGGCGCTGGAGCTCGGCTGGGAGGCGCTGGAGGACGCGGGCCTGGTGCCGGAGGAGCTGCGCGGCAGCGACACCGCGGTCTTCCTCGGCGCCACGGGCGACGACTACGCGTCGCTGGTGCAGCGGTACGGCACGGACGCCGTCTCCCACCACTCCCTGGCCGGGCTGAGCCGGGGGCTCATCGCCAACCGGCTCTCCCACGCCTTCGGGTTCCACGGACCCAGCCTCGCCGTGGACACCGGCCAGTCGTCCTCACTGGTCGCGGTGCACATGGCGTGCGAGAGCCTGCTGTCCGGGGCGAGCCGGCTTGCCCTGGCCGGTGGTGCGCACCTGAACCTCGCGCCGGAGAACACCCTGGCCTTCGCCCGCGCGGGCGCGCTGTCCCCGGACGGCCGCAGCCACACCTTCGACGCCCGCGCCAACGGGTTCGTGCGTGGTGAGGGCGCCGGCGTCGTCGTCCTCAAGCGACTCGAGGACGCGATCGCCGACGGCGACCCGATCGCCTGTGTCCTGCTCGGCAGCGCGGTCAACCACGACGGCGACGACGAGGCCCTGACCGTGCCGAGCGGCCGGGCGCAGCAGGCGCTGCTGCGGCAGGCGTACGCCAGGGCCGGCGTGGACCCCCGGCAGGTGCGGTACGTCGAACTGCACGGCACCGGAACCCGGGTGGGCGACCCGGTCGAGGCGAACGCGCTGGGCTCGGTGCTCGGCGCGGGCCGGGACGCCGGGCAACCGCTCCTCGTCGGATCGGTGAAGACGAACATCGGGCACCTGGACGCCGCCGCGGGTGTCGTCGGACTGATCAAGGTCGCCCTGTCGGTCAAGCACGGTGCGCTCCCGGCGAGCCTCAACTTCACCGGGCCGAACCCGGCGATCCCGATGGCGCGGTGGGGCCTCGAGGTCAACACCGGCACCGGTCCCTGGCCGGACGGCCCGGACGGCGCCCCGGGGATCGCGGGTGTCAGTTCCTTCGGCGTCGGCGGCACGAACTGCCACGTCGTCGTCGCCGCGCCACCCGCCGCGACCGCGTCCCCCGCGGCGACCGCTCCCGCCGGACCGGCGGCCGGGGCCGCGCCCGGATCCGCGGCGGAACACCCCTCCCGCCCGGTGCCGGTCGTGGTCTCCGGCAGGTCCCCGGAGGCGTTGCGCGCCCAGGCGGCGCGACTGCGGGACCGGGTGGCCGCCGACACGGACCTGAGCCCGGCGGACGTCGGCTGGTCCACGGTCACGACACGGTCGGTGCTCTCCGACCGCGGTGTCGTCGTCGCCGCCGACCGCACCGAACTGCTGGCCGGCCTGACCGCGCTGGCGGCGGGCGAACCGGCGGGCAACGTGGTGGAGGGCTCGGGCACCCCCTCACCCGGTGTCGTGTGGGTCTTTCCCGGCCAGGGCTCCCACTGGACGGGCATGGCCCTGGAACTGTGGGACTCCTCGCCCGTGTTCGCCGCCCGCATGGCCGAGTGCGAACGACTGCTCGGCGACATGGTCGACTGGTCGCTGCGCGACGTGCTCGGTGACGAGGCCGCGCTGGAGCGGATGGACGTGGTGCAGCCCGCGCTGTTCTCGGTGATGATGGCGCTGGCCGAGGTGTGGCGCTCGGTCGGCCTGGTGCCCGACGCCGTCGTGGGCCACTCCCAGGGCGAGGCCGCCGCGGCCTGCGCCGCGGGCATCATCTCCCTCGCCGACGGGCTGCGGCTGGCGACCCTGCGCAGCCGGGCCATCAACGCGGGCATCTCCGGCCGCGGGATGATGGTGTCGCTCGCGATGCCCGCCGAGGAGATCGCGGCGCACATCGCCGGACGGGACGGGGTCTCCATCGGAGCGGTCAACGGCCCCAACGCGGTGGTCGTCTCCGGCGAGATCGCGGCGGTGCGCCAGGTCAAGGCCGAGTGCGAGGCCCGCGGCATCCGCACCAAGGTGATCCCGATCGACTACGCCTCCCACTCGGCGCAGGTGGAGTCCATCCGGGACGAGATCCTCGCGATCGCCGAGGGCATCGCCACGACCGACAGCGGTGTCGCCTTCTACTCCACCGTGCGGGCGGGCCGGATGGACGTGGCCGAGCTGGACGCCGAGTACTGGTACCGGAACCTCCGTGAGCCGGTACGTTTCGCCGACACCGTCACCGCGCTGGCCGACGCGGGCCACGGTGTGTTCCTGGAGGTCAGCCCGCAGCCGGTGCTGACCATGTCCATCCAGAACATCGTGGACGACGTGGTGGTGCAGGGCACGCTGCGCAGGCACGAGAACGAGTCGCGACGCCTGCTGCACTCGATGGCCGAGCTGCACGCCAAGGGCGTCGCCGTGGACCTGCGGCCGCTGTTCGACGGCGCTCGCCGCGTCCCGCTCCCCACCTACGCGTTCCAGCGGCAGTCCTTCTGGGTCTCCGGAGAACACGGCCAACAGCCCGAACCACCGCGGCCCGACATCGCGACCACGGTCACGGCGTCCGCCGCGGCGGAGCCCCGGTCCGCGGCGGCCGGGTCCGGCCGGCTCGCCGAGCAGGACCTCGCAGCGACGGTCCGTTCCCACGTGGCGGCCGTGCTCGGACTGGCCGGCGCCGCGGCGGTCGACACGGGCAGCACGTTCCGCGAGCTCGGCTTCGACTCGGTGACCGCGGTGGAGCTGAGCGGCCGGCTGGGCCGGGCGACCGGGCTGCAGCTGCCGGCCTCGCTGATCTACGACCACCCGACCCCGCGCGAGGTGGTGCGGCACCTGCGGGAGCAGCTGTCCGGGGCCGGGCCGGGGGAGCACGCGAACGAGACCGCCGGGTCCACCGCATCCGACGAACCGATCGCCATCATCGGCATGGCCTGCCGGTACCCCGGGGGCGTGACGTCCCCGGACGGCCTCTGGCGGCTGGTGACCGACGGCACGGACGCCATCACGCCCTTCCCGGACGACCGGGGGTGGCCGCGGTCCGGCACGGACTACGCCAGGGTCGGCGGCTTCCTGCGGGACGCCGGGGACTTCGACGCCGGGTTCTTCCGCATCAGCCCGCGCGAGGCGCTGTCCATGGACCCGCAGCAGCGGCTGGTGCTGGAGACGGCATGGGAAGCGCTGGAGCACGCCGGGCAGGACCCGGCCGCGCTGCGCCGCAGCCGGACCGGTGTCTTCCTGGGCGCCATGGGCCAGGACTACCTGCCGCGCCTGTCCGAGGTCCCGGAGGAGCTGGCCGGACACGCGCTGACCGGAGGCGCGGCCAGCGTGCTCTCCGGTCGCGTCGCCTACACCCTCGGCCTCGAGGGCACGGCCGTGACCGTGGACACCGCGTGCTCGTCGTCGCTGGTGGCACTGCACATGGCCGGGCAGTCCCTGCGGTCCGGCGAGAGCTCCCTCGCACTGGCCGGAGGTGCGACGATCATGTCCACACCCGGCATGTTCGACGAGTTCGCCCGGCAGGGCGGACTCGCGGGCGAC
>NZ_KL591030.1:11228-11384 GCF_000716335.1 Streptomyces sp. NRRL S-118
CGACGGCCGCTGCAAGGCGTTCTCCGACGCCGCCGACGGCACCGGCTGGTCCGAGGGCGTCGGTGTGCTGGTGCTGGAGCGGCTGTCCGACGCACGGCGCAACGGCCGCCGGGTGCTGGCCGTCCTGCGCGGCAGCGCGGTCAACCAGGACGGCGC
>NZ_KL591030.1:11601-52401 GCF_000716335.1 Streptomyces sp. NRRL S-118
ACCATGGCCATGCGGCACGGCGTACTGCCCCGCACCCTGCACGCCGGCACACCGACGTCGCACGTCGACTGGTCCGGGGGCGCGGTGGAGCTGCTGCACGAGCAGCGCGCGTGGCCCGAGGCGGGCCGGCCCCGCAGGGCAGGCGTGTCCTCCTTCGGGATCAGCGGCACCAACGCCCACGTGATCATCGAACAGGGGGACCTGGACGACCCGGCCGGCGACGACGCCCCGGCCGGCGACGGCACGGCGGCCGGCGACGGCACGGCGCCCGCCGCGGTCGTGCCCTGGCTGGTGTCGGCGCGCACGGCCCCGGCCCTGACGGCCCAGGCGGTACGCCTGCACGACGCGGTCTCCGGCGAACGGGCGCCCCGCGTCGGCGACATCGCGGCGACGCTCGCCACCGGGCGCGCGGTCCTGGACCACCGAGCGGTCGTGCTCGGCACCGACCGGGCGGAACTGCTCTCCGGACTGGACGCGCTGGCCTCCGAGCAGCGTGCCGCGGGCCTGATCACCGGCGCCGCCGGCGGTGTGCCGGACGTCGGCGTCCTGTTCTCCGGGCAGGGCAGCCAGCGCCTCGGCATGAGCTGGGAACTGGTGCGGGACTTCCCCGTGTTCGCCGAGGCGTGGCATGCCGCCGGCGCCGCGCTCGCACCGCTGCTGGACCACCCGATCGACGAGGTCGTGGCGGCGGAGCCCGGTTCGGAGCCGGCGGCACTGCTCGACGAGACCGCGATGACCCAACCGGCGCTGTTCGCCTTCGAGGTGGCGGCGTTCCGCCTGCTGGAGTCGCTCGGCGTCGTTCCGTCCGTCCTGGTCGGGCACTCCATCGGCGAGCTGGCCGCCGCGCACGTGGCGGGCGTGTTCTCCCTCGCGGACGCGGCGCGCCTGGTGGCCGCGCGCGGCCGGCTGATGCAGGCACTGCCCCGTGGCGGGGCCATGGTCGCCGTGCAGGCGCGCGAGGACGAGATCCGCGCGGCGATCGAGGGCCACCAGGACGCCGTCTGCATCGCCGCCGTGAACGGTCCGCACTCGACGGTGATCTCCGGCGACGAGGACACCGTCCTCGCCCTCAGGGCGAAGTTCTCCGGGGAGGGGTACAAGACCCAGCGCCTGAGGGTCTCGCACGCCTTCCACTCCCCGCTGATGGAGCCGATGCTGGCGGAGTTCGAGCAGGTGGCGCGGTCGGTGTCGTACGCGGCACCGCGCCTGCCCGTCGTCTCCAACGTCACCGGCGCCCTCGCGGACGGTGAACTGGAGCGGCCGGAGTACTGGGTGCGCCACGTCCGCGAGGCGGTGCGCTTCGCCGACGGCGTGCGCGCCGCCGTGGCGGCCGGGGTGGAGGTGTTCGTCGAGGTCGGGCCGGACGCCGTGCTGTCCGCGATGGCCCGCGAGACCCTCGCCGACATCGCACCGGAGGCGACGGCCGTGCCGATGGCGCGCCGGTCGCGCCCCGAGCCCCGCGCGCTGGCCGAGGCGCTCGCCCGCTTGCACGTCATGGGCGTCGCGGTGGACTGGCGGGCGTACCTCGCGGCCGTCGGCGTCACCGGGCACCACGCCGACCTCCCCACCTACGCCTTCGAGCGGCAGCGGTACTGGGTGCGGCCGGAACCGCCGAAGGGCGACGTCGGCAGCGCCGGGCTCACCGCGGTCGGTCATCCGTTCCTCGCGGCGGCCACCGACGTCGCGGTGGGGGACCAGATCGTCCTGAGCGGACACCTCGCACCGGCCACCGACACCTGGCTGGCCGACCACCGGATCTTCGGCAGCGCCGTCTTCCCCGGGACGGCCTACGTCGACCTCGCCCAGCAGGCGATGGACACGGCCGGGTGCGGCCGGATCGAGGAACTCACCCTGCAGACGCCGCTTGCCCTGACCGGCAACGCCGTCGACCTGCAGGTCACCGTCGGCGCGGCGGACGACGCCGGCCGGCGGGAGATCGGCATCCACGCGCGGACGGCGGGGACGCGGTCGTGGACCCGGCACGCCGTCGGTGTCATCGCCCCCGGACCGGCCCCCGCACCCGCGGCCGCGCCGGACGCCTGGCCGCCGCCGGGCACCGACCCGGTCGAGCTGGACGGCTTCTACCCCGGGCTCGTGGACCGCGGATACGGGTACGGGCCCGCCTTCCAGGGCCTGCGCGGCCTGTGGCGCTCCGGCGACGAGGCGTACGGCGAGATCCGGCTCCCCGACGACGTGCCGCACGCCTCGTCCGGATTCGGCCTGCACCCCGCGCTGTTCGACGCGGCACTGCATCCGGTCCTCGCCCTGCTCGCCGGACCGGACCGGAAGCGGACCCTGCTGCCGTACGCCTGGTCCGGGGTGACGTTCCACGCGGCCGGCGGTGCGGACCTCCGGGTCCGGGCGGCGCGGATCGGGGTCGACGAGGTGTCGCTGCTGATCACCGGGCCGGACGGCACGCCGGTCCTGTCGGTCGAGTCGCTGGCCCTGATGCCCGCGTCCGCGGACCAGCTCGCCGCGGTCGCCGCGGCGGACTCCTTGTTCACGCTGGACTGGACACCGCTCGCGGACACGGGCGGCGCGAGCCGCGCGGACGCCGAGTTCACCCATGTCACCGCGGCTGCGGGCGCGGACCTGCCCGCGTCGGCCCGGGCCACCGCGCGCGAGCTGCTCGGCCGGGTCCGGACCTGGCTCGACGACGGGACCCGGCGGGTCGTCGTCACCCGCGGCGCGGTCGCCCTCGGCGCGGACGAGACGCCGGACCTGGCACTCGCACCGGTGTGGGGCCTGATGCGGTCCGTGCAGGCCGAGCACCCGGACCGGTTCGTCCTGGTGGACACCGACGGCGACGAGGCGTCGCGGGCCGTCCTGGAGACGCTGGACCTGTCCGAGCCGCAGCTGGCGATCCGCCGCGGGGTGGCGTACGTGCCGCGCCTGGCCGCCGCACCGGCGGCCACCGCCGGACGTCCGGAGTGGACCGACGGCACGGTGCTCCTCACCGGTGCCACCGGCGGCCTGGGCGCGCTGTTCGCCCGGCACCTGGTGACCGGGCACGGAGTGCGACGCCTGCTGCTGCTCAGCCGGCGCGGTCCCGCGGCACCGGGCGCCGGCGAACTGGCCGAGGAACTCACCGCGCTCGGGGCCGAGGTCGTGCAGGCCGCCTGCGACGTGTCCGACCGCGGCGCGCTGGCCGCCGAGCTCGCACGGATCCCGGCCGGGGCACCGCTGACCGCGGTGGTGCACCTGGCGGGTGTGCTGGACGACAGCAGCGTGCGGACGATGACGCCGGAGCAGGTCGACCGGGTCTTCGCGCCGAAGGTCGACGCGGCGTGGCACCTGCACGAGCTGACGAAGGACCAGGACCTGGCGGCGTTCGTCCTGTACTCCTCGGTCGCCGGTACGTTCGGCACGGCCGGCCAGGCGAACTACGCCTCCGCCAACGTGTTCCTCGACGCGCTGGCCGCCCACCGTCGCGCCTCGGGCCTGCCCGCGGTCTCGCTCGCCTGGGGCCCGTGGGAGCTCGGCATGGCGGGCGAGCTCGGCGAGGCGGACCTCGCGCGGTTCCGGCGTGCCGGGTTCGTGCCCGTCCCCGCCGCGACCGGGACCGCGCTGTTCGACACCGCGCTGCGCCTGGACACGTCGCTGGTGGTGCCGGCCGTGCTCGACCGGGCGGGGCTGGAGGAGCAGGAGACCGTGCACACCCTGTACCGCGGCATGGTCACCCCGCGGCGCCGCAAGACCGAGGAGAGCGGCGGGCCGGCGCTCGCGCGGCAGCTGGCCGACCTGTCGCGGGAGGAGCGGACGGAGAGGGTCCAGGAACTGCTGCTGTCCACCTCGGCCCTCGTCCTCGGCTACCCGTCCGCGGACCACCTCGACGCCCGGATGTCGTTCCAGGAGATCGGGTTCGACTCCCTGAGCGGGGTGGAGTTCCGCAACCACGTCAAGAAGGACACCGGCGTGGAGATCCCGGCGACGGTCATCTTCAACTACCCGACACCGGCGGCGCTGGCGGTGCACCTGCTGGACCGGCTGTTCGGGGAGGCCGGGCCCGTACCCGACGGTCCGGACGACGAGGCGACGGCCATGGACGAACTCGACCAGGAGATCGACGACCTCGACCTCGAGGAACTGATCCAGCGGACGCTGCTGTCCGACTGAACCGGCGAGCGGTGGGGGCCGGTACCGCACGGGACGCCCTGCGGCCCGTGCCCGGCCGGGACGTGCACGGCCCCCACCGCCGCCGGCCGCCCGGCCCCGTACGACCGGAACGAAAGACCGGCCACCCGAACGAGAGGAAGTGGACTCATGGAACGAACACGTCGACGCGACGGCCTGTGGATACGGGAAGCCGGCCCCACGCCGCAGAAGGACGCGCCCGTGCGCCTGGTGTGCTTCCCGCACGCCGGTGGCGCGGCGTCCTTCTACCACCCCCTGGCGGCCGAGGTGGGCACGGCCGCCGACGTGGTGGCCGTGCAGTACCCGGGCCGCCAGGACCGCCGCGCCGAACCGGCGTGCGTGACCATCGCCGAACTCGCCGACCGCGTGCACGACGAGATCCAGGCGTGGACGGACCGGCCCCTGGTGTTCTTCGGGCACAGCATGGGTGCGGTCGTCGCCTACGAGGTCGTCCGCCGCATGCAGCGGCAGGGCGAGCACAGGCCCATCGGGCTGATCGTCTCGGGCCGCCGCGCGCCGTGCCTGCCCGTCCCGGCGCGCAACATCCACCTGCGGGGCGACGCCGCCCTGATCGACGAGCTGCGGCGGCAGAGCGGAACCGCGGCCGGCCTCCTGGAGGACCCGGAGATCGTCCGCATGATCCTGCCCTCGCTGCGCGGCGACTACCGGGCGATCGAGACCTACCGCCACCAGGAAGGGGACGAACCGGCCTGCCCCATCACGGCGATGACCGGCCGCCAGGACCCGGCCGCCACCGTGGAACAGGTACGTGCCTGGGAGAACCACACCCACGCGGCCTTCGAGCTGCGGCTCTTCACCGGCGGCCACTTCTACCTCAGCGACCAGTGGGACGCGGTCGGCGCGGCCGTCCGCGACTGCCTCACCGCCTTCGCCCGGCCCGTGGCCACCCACTGAGAACGGAGGAGACGATGAGCGAAGTGACCGTGAACACCGGTGCCTGGCTGCGGCGCTACCATCCGGCGGACGCCGCTCCCACGCGCCTGGTGTGCTTCCCGCACGCGGGCGGGTCGGCCACGTACTACTTTCCGCTGTCCCGGTCCTTGTCGCCGGCCGTCGACGTGCTGGCCGTGCAGTACCCGGGCCGGCAGGACCGCCGGAACGAGGCCCCGGTCGGCGACGTGGCCGAGCTCGCCGACCTCGTGACCGAGGAGCTGCGGCCCTGGGCGGACCGTCCGCTGGCGCTCTTCGGCCACAGCCTCGGAGCCACCCTCGCCTACGAGGTCGCCCTGCGGCTCGAAGCCGGCGGCGTCGAGCCGGTGAGGCTGTTCGCCTCCGGCCGGCGGGCGCCGTCCTGCCACCGCGACCAGGACGCGGTCCACCTCGCCGACGACGAGACGCTCCTCACCACCGTCAGGTCCCTGCGCGGCACCAGACCGGAGGTGCTGGCGGACGACGCGCTGCTGCGCCGCCTGCTGCCGGCGTTCCGCGGCGACTACCAGGCCGCCGAGACCTACCGCCGGAGCCCCGGTGCGCCGCTGCTGCGCTGCCCGGTCACGGTGCTCACCGGTACCGCCGACCCGGAGGTCACCCGGGCGGAGGCCGACGCGTGGGCGGACCACACGACAGGCGGGTTCACACTGCACGAGTTCCCCGGCGGTCACTTCTACCTCAACGAACACGCCCTGTCCGTGATCGCCCGCATCCGCGAGGCGCTCGATCGCTGAGCGCACCCGCGGGGTGAGGGACTTCAGGCCGGGGAATCCAGTTCGGCCCGCACGGTCTTGCCACCGGGCGGATGGGGGAGCGTCTCCCAGTGGTCGGCGATCGCGGTGACGAGCGAGAGGCCGCGCCCGCCGGCGTGGAGCACTGCGCCGGGTGCGGCGCTCGCGGGACGGACCACCGGCCACCTGTCCCCGCGCGCGTCGGTGACGTCGATGCGAAGGCGGCGGCCCGGCGGAGCCTCGAACCCGAGGGTCAGCCGAAAGCTGCGACCGGGCAGATGGCCGTGGAGTACGGCGTTCGCCGCAAGCTCCGCCACGACGATCTCGGCACGCTCCGTGAGGTCCTGCGGGGCGCCCCAGGACCGCAGTTGGCTCACGCTGAGCAGCCGGGCGAGCCGGGCACCGCGCCGTGTGGAGGACAGCAGCTGCGTGAAGGCCAGGGGAGAGGTGGTGAAAGGGGGAGCGGGTTGGTTCATGGCGCCAGCGTGACGTCCGGATGCGACGGTACGCGAGCCTCGCACCCCGTACGCCGAGTCAGCGTACGGGCACAAAGAGTGGACGGTACGCCCGCCCAGCCGTCACGCTGAGTGCCGAACGTGTACGGGCTCGAGCGGCTGGAGAGAGGGGCGGCGGATGGACATCGCCGAAGCGGAGACGGCCACGGGAGTGGGCTCCCGGACGGTTCCGGCGGGGGAGGGGGAGCGGGAACCCCACCCGTCGGACAGTCTGCGCACGTTCGGCGCGGTCGTCCAGGCGTTGCGCGAACACGCGGGGCTCAGCCGGGGCGAGCTGGCCGCCGTCGTCCAGTACTCCCGACACACCGTGGAGTCGGTGGAGTTGGGCCGCCGGATGCCGGACGAGGCGTTCGTCGAGCGTGCGGAGGAAGCGCTGGGCAACACCGGCGCGCTGCGCAGGGCCGCTCGCCATCTCAGCCGGGGCGAGGTGGGCCTCGCGGCGTGGTTCCGGCGATGGGCGCGGCTGGAGCGGGAGGCGGTGAGCCTGTGCACGTACGAGTGCCGGCTGGTGCCGGGCTTGCTGCAGTCGGAAGAGTACGCGAGGGCGGTGTTCGAGGGCACGATCCCGCTGCGGACCGACGAGGAGCTGGAGGCGCAGCTGATCGCGCGGATGGAGCGGCAGCGGATGATGCGGGAGAAGCCCACCGTGCCGTTCAGCTTCATCGTCGAGGAGCATGTGTTCCGGCGGCGGTTCGGGGACGCGGAGGCGATGCGCGGGCTGTTGGAGCATGTGCTGGAGCGGAGCGCCCCGCGCAATGTGACGCTGCAGGTGGTCCCGCTGGACGCGGGGCTGCACGCCTGTCTGGACGGTCCGGTGCAGGTGCTGGAGACACCGGAGGGCCGACGGCTCGGGTACTCGGAGGGGCAGAAGAACGGGCGGCTCATCTCCGACTCGAAAGAGGTGAGTGTGCTCTGCCATCGCTATGAAACACTGCGCTCGCAGGCCCTGAGCCCGAAGGAATCCAGGGACCTGCTGGAGCGACTGCGAGGAGAGCTATGAGCAACGGCACGGCGGGACTCGCCTGGTTCAAGTCCGGCTACAGCGGCAGTGAGGGCGACAGTTGCGTGGAGGTCGCGATCGCCGAACAGGCCGTCCACGTACGGGACTCCAAGGACGTGAGCCGCCCGGCCCTGTCGGTCGGCCGCGACGGCTGGCAGCGGTTCGTGCGGTTCGCGTCGGAGCGCTGAGCCCGAGAGGTGCCGTCCGCCGCGTCCGCTGAGCGCGGCAGGACGGCACACCTTCCCGGGCGCGGAGGCGTCGGGTGCGGGTGTGAGGTCGCCCCGCGGCTCGAAGCCGGCGTTGCCGGGACGTGCCAGCGACGGCGTGGCGGCGACGGCGTGGCGGCCGCTCGACCCGTGACGGACGGGCACCGGTGGTCGCATCAGCGGGTCAGGTCGGGGACGACAGTGTTTGTTCGGTCCAGATCGTCTTGCCCGGAGGCGTGTACCGGGTACCCCACGTGTCGGCGAGCTGGGCGGTGATGAACAGACCGCGCCCGCCCTCCTCGGTGGTGCCTGCGTGCCTCAGGTGAGGCGTCGCCAAGCCCGCGTCCCGTACCTCGCAGGTCAGCGTGCTGTCGTGAATGAGACGCAGCAGGATGGGAGGCATGCCGTAGCGGACCGCGTTGGTGACGAGTTCGCTCACGATGAGCTGGGTGCTGTGGCAAATGTCGTCATCCACGCCCCACTCGGCGAGTTGTCCGCGGGTATGGCGTCGCGCGAGGGCGGCAGCGGCCGGTTCCTGGTCGAGCTGCCACGAGGCGCACCGGTCGGGCGGGAAGGCCCGGGTGCGCGCGACGATCACCGCCGGGTGGCGGGCGATGACGTCGGGCGGGAGCCGGTACACGAGTGTGTCGCACAAGTCCTGCAGGGGCCGGTCGCGGAGATCGGGCGCAGAGGCCAGTGGCGCGGACGGCGATGCCAGGGAGGAGGCGATGCCCGGGTCACTCGCCACGACCAGCACGCTTCCATCCGGCACCTCGACGTCGGTGGCGACGAAGGGTGTGTGCTGAGTCGTACCGAGGCGGGGCCCGGCCGGTGTGGTGGGTACGGTCACGGTGGCGTCGGGGTGCACGACGAGGGCGGTCAGGCAGCCTGCCGCGGCCAGGGTGCACCTGCCGGTCAGGGGATCATGCACCGCATACACGCATTCGGCGGTGAGCGCCTCGCTCCGCAGCGGATCGCCGACGGGCAGGCACGCGCGTTCGGCCGCCAGCTGATCGGCTGTGCCGTGCAGGCGGGCGAGGAGCTCATCCGGGCTCAGGTCGAAGGCCGCCAGGGACCGTATGGCGGTACGCAACTGCCCCATGGTCGCGGCAGCGCTGAGCGGGCGTCCGGACACGCGGCCCGCCACCAAGGCGGTACGGGCGCTCGGCAGGGCGATCGTGTCGTACCAGGCACCGGGGCCGACGCCCGCGACGGAGAGGAAGCTGGTCTCGATCGACGCGTGGGTCTGGGGCCGGCGGGGCAGGAGCTGCCGGTGCACGGTCGCCGCGATGGCGTGTTCGCGTATGTAGCGGCGTGCGTTGTCCATGCAGAGCGCCGTATGGGTGGCCATCTCCACGGCGAGCGCCAGGTCGCTCGTCTCGAAGGGGGGCGACGGTTCCCTCCGGTACAGGCTGATCAGGCCGAGGACCGCACCGTGCAGGGTCAAGGGGACGACGAGGAGGGAATGCGCCCGGACGGAGCGGAGGGTCCTGGCTCGCGCGCCGTCCACGCTGCCCCAGTCAAGGTCTGAGCCCAGCGCCAGCAGACGCGGCCGCAGGTCGGTGAGGGCCTGGCTGAAGGGCGTCGGGGCCGGCAGGAGGCACACCTCGCCCACCGGGAAAGCCTGGGTCGGGAGGGCGTTGCCGCCCGCGAAGGCGGTGCGCAGCAGAGGCACGCCCGGTGGCAGCGGGGCGAGCGGCGGGTCATCGCCCCGGAGGACCGTGTCCACCACCTCCACCACCGCGGCGTCGGCGAAGCCGGGGACCACCGTCGCGGCGAGTTCTTCCCCTGTCACGGCGGGGTCCAGGCTGCGGCCCACGCGCGTGCGCACGGCGCCGAGCACACCCGTGCGGGCTTCGGCACGCTTCTGCTCCGTGACGTCGACGACAGCGGCGGCCACGCCCAGCACGGCTCCACTCGGGCTCTGCAGACGCAGGGCGGTCAGCTCGTAATACCGCGGAACTCCGTTCAGGCGGGCTCGCACGAGGCGCCCCAGCAGCGGTACACCCGTGTCCAGGACGCCGCCGAGCAGCCCGTCGACATCGTCCTCGACCATGTCGTAGACCTCGCGGGCCGGGCGTCCCACGAGATCGTCCACGGACACGCCCCGCATCACGGGTGTCGCGGTGTTGACCCGCACCACCCGCAGCTCGGAATCCAGGAGATGCAGCCCGATCGGGGACTGATGGAACAAGGCGTCCAGCATCGACACCGCCGCCTCGTCCTCCGGCCGGCCGGAAGCCCTGCCGTCCATGGAACCACCTCCCGGCTCCCTCGCACGCGCTCCGGCACCTCCATGCCGGCTCACCGCAGGTACTCCCAGCGTCCCGCGCCCACCCCTCCGTCCGCATCCGCAGGTGTGCGCCACGCTGCGCCGACCGGCCGACGACGGCATGACAGGCAGGAGCCGGCAGGTTTTCATGCCGGTATGGGAGGCGAGGGTCATGACAGGCGCGCAGGTCCGTCGTCGAGGGGTGAGGGGTGGGGAGCGCGAACGGCCCGGCGCATCCGGAAGAGCCGGCCGGGCAGGCTGTGGGACGCCATGTGGGGCCGGCTCACGGCGGCCGACTTCTTCAACCACGCGCTCCAGCTGGCCGCACTCGCGCTGCTGTGCTTCTTCCCGATGCTCATCGTCCTCACGGCGGCGACGGGCCGCGACACCGCAGCGGTCGTCATCCGGTGGCTGGGAGTGAACCAGGAGGCGGCGGACGCCGTGGCATCGCTCTTCGTTCCCGGGCCCGGCTCGGACACCGTGACGGTGGTGAGCGGCGCTCTCATGGCACTGGGGGCCGTGGCCGTCGCGGGCACCCTGCAGAGCTGGTACCAACTGCTCTTCGACGTCCCCGCCACGGGTGGCGTGACGTGGCGGTCCAGGTGGTCTGGCTCGTCTTCCTGATCGTCTTCGGCGCCGTCCAGACCGCACTGGGCCGTGTGACCGGGGGGTTGCCGCTGAGGAGTCTCACGGGGTTTCTGTGGGCGGCCGCCTTCTGGTGGGCCACCATCTGGGTGCTCCTGTCCGGAGTGGTGCGCTGGCGCGCCCTCCTCCCTCCCGCACTGATCACCAGCGTGTGCTGGCTGGGCCTGGGCCTGTTCTCCGCGCGCTACTTCTCCGCCTCGATCGTGGCCAACGAACAGCGGTACGGCCCCGTCGGCGTGGTCATGATCATCATTTCGTGGCTGGTGGCGGTGGGGGTGGTGATCCACTTGGGCGCGGTGGTGGGCCGCATGCTCACCGACCGCACGGGCGGGTACGGTCCAGGGGCTCCGCTCCCCCGCGGGAGGGGCCCCGGCCCCCTGGCTTGACACGCCGTGCCGAGGGGCCGGCCCGGACCCACGCGCCGCGGACGTCAGCCGCCGGACGCCGGACCCCGGGCGGGCGCGCCGGGGCCGGCTGTCCGAGGTGCCGACGGGTGCGGCCACCACCTCGAACCGATCGGCCGGGCGGGACACGGCTCGGAGCGAGGGACACACCGGCACGGCACCATCCGTTCTCCCGCCGCCGCCGGGTACCGCATGCCGCGTCCGAGCGCGTCATGTCCCCGGCCGGTGGAACAGAGGGCCCAGCGCCAGGCGTGCCACGCGGGGCCAGTCGGCCGGTGCCCCGCCCGACCTCGGCGTACCGGGGCGACGGCGTGGCACGCGGACCCGCAGTGCCCCGGGCGCGCTGCGGCACACCACGGGTGACGGCAGAACGACGTGCTCCCCGTCGATGCCGACCGGGAGGGTCGCCGTGTCGGCTTCGACGACGACTTCCCCTGCGCTCAGCCGGATCAGACCCCCGGAGCCGGGGCCGCGCACGATGCGCGCCGCCTGGGCGGTGTTGGCGACCCGGACGCACACCACGCCGAGGAGCCCGGAGTCCAGCCGCTCCCTGCGCCCGGGACGGGCCGCGTCGACGGCACGTCCGTAGGGGTTGTTGCTGACGAGCAGCGCCTGCAGCCCGTCGACGTACGTCCCGTCGGCCCGCGTGCGCAGCCTGGGCGCCTCCTCACCGGTGAGGAGGCCGGGGAGGGTGCGCAGGGTCGTGCGGGCTTTGGCGTCCCGGTACGCGGGGTCGGTGACGACGAACGCGTACATGCCGAACGAGGCGTTGTTGACGAAGACCCGGTCGGCGGCGTAGCCGAGATCGACGCGCAGTTCGACGCCGTCGGTCAGGGCCTCCAGGGCCGCCGCCGGATCGTCGCGGTCGAGGCCGAGATCGAGGGCGAAGTGGTTGCGGGTCCCGGCGGGGACCACCACGAACGGAACGTCATGGTGCGCCGCGACCTCGGCCACCAGCGCCTGGGTGCCGTCGCCGCCCGCCACCGCCAGGAGGTCGGCCCCCTCGGCGACGGCCTGCCGGGCCAGTTCGACGACGTCCTGCCCCGCTTCGAGCAGGGCGACCCGGCAACCCGCCGCCTCGGCCTTCGCCACCAGGCCGAAACGGCCCACCTTGCCGCCTCCGGAGCGCGGATTCATGACGATCCAGGGGGCGTGCGGTGCCCCGGTGACCACATGCTCGGCGGTGGCGCCGGAGGGCGCCACGGCCGTACGCGCCGCTGTGACGGCCAGCGCCCACAGGACGAGGGACACCACCGCCGGCCAGAGCATGCCGAACGCGGCGAACAGGGCGAGGACCGCGACCGGCGCGGTCACCGACAGGGCCGTCCCGAGGACGCGCAGCGGACCGGTGTGCGCCAGGGCCCACCACACGCCGATGGCCGCGAGCACCAGTCCGGCGAGACCGGCCAGCGCCCACAGCACGCTGCGCAGACCGGCGGCGACGAGCGGCACCAGGATGCAGCCGGCGAGAGCGAGCACGGCCAGACGAGCGCGTCCGGCACTGCTGTCGCGCACGGTCATGGTGACTGCACGACCCGGGGTTCCGCGTGCGCGCCGTGTCGCAGCCCCGCGCCGGGTCCTCCGCCCGTGGTCCCGCGCAGCCTCACGGCTTCCTCGGGGGGCCTTCGCCGTACGTGTCGAGGAACCCCTCCTTCCGGAACACGCACAGGGCCCAGATGATGAAGGCCGAGAGCGCGATCATCACGATCGACCACACCGGGTAGTACGGGAGGGAGAGGAAGTTGGCGACGATGACGAGCCCGGCGATGGCCACGCCGAGGACGCGCGCCCACATCGCCGCCCGGAGCAGCCCGATGCTGACGATCACGGCGAGCACGCCCAGACCGAGATGGATCCAGCCCCAGGAGGTGAGGTCGAACGCGAAGACGTAGTTGGGTGTCGTGACGAAGATGTCGTCCTCGGCGATGGCCATGACGCTGCGGAAGATGTCGAGGATGCCGACGAGGAGGAGCATCACCGCCGCGAAGGCCGCAAGGCCGGCTGCCCACTCCTGCTTGGCCGTGTGGACCGGTCGGGTGTGTGTCGTGGTCATCTTGCGCCTCGTTTCGTGGTGTGCGCTGTCAGCGGTCGGCGGTGCGGTCGGCGGAGCCCGCATGCGGGGCCGGACCGTGGCCGGCCAGGACCAGTTCCTTCGCCCTCCTGAACTCCTCGTCCGTGATGTCGCCCCGGTCGCGGATCTCGGACAGCCTGGCGAGCTCGTCGACGCTGCTGGTGCGGCCGGCGGCCGCGGTCTGCCTGATGTAGGCGTTGAAGTCCTCCTGCTGGGCGCGCGCCTGCGCCGCCTCCCGGCGGCCCATGTTCCTGCCCCGGGCGATCACGTAGACGAACACCCCGAGGAAGGGCAGAACGATGCAGAACACCAGCCAGCCGGCCTTCGCCCCACCGCTCATGTCGTCGTCACGGAAGATGTCGGCGATGATCCGGAACAGCAGGACGAACCACAGCACCCACAGGAAGAAGACGAGCATCGTCCAGAAGGCGCTCAGCAGCGGAAAGTCGTACGCCAGGTAAGTCGGTGCGCTCATGTCCGTCCTCCGTCCAGGGCGCCGGCCCGGCAGCGGTTCTGTGCCGTTCCAGCGTGCCCACGGTCACACCGGACGTCCTCACCCGGCGAGGGTGAGTGTGCGCGGCGGTGAGGCGTACCGGCAGGCCGGCTGCCGCCGTCGCGTCAGGGGCCGGTCCGCCCGCGGCGGGGGAGCGCGGCCGACCGGTACCAGGAGGTGGAGGAGACGTACTCGCCGAGCGCCAGGCCGGAGACGGCCACGAGGAAGACGGCGATCAGCCAGGAGAGGAACGTGAAGACGGGGCCCAGGGGCCCGAACTCGTCCAGGCTGCGCTCCATGGCCGTGGGCATCAGCAGACGGGCGGCCTTGCTCAGCAGGACCGTACCGGCGCCCGCCAGCAGGGCTCCCGGCGCCAGGCTCCGCCAGCCGACCCGGCCGCCCAGCAGCAGGTGCTGCGACCACCACCACAGCAGCGCCGCCGAGAGCACGGAGAGCACCAGCCCCGTGACCGGGCCCCCGCCGAACCCGCCGCGCAACGGCGCCTGGAGCAGGAGGAAGGCCAGCCAGACGACCAGCCACAGCAGCCAGCGCCAGACCGCGGCCCGCAGCGGGGCACGCGGCAGATGCCAGCACCGCTCGCACACCGCCTGGAGGGCCCGGGTGAACGCCGTGGCCGACAGGAGCGTCACCGCCACGCCGACCGCCCCGGCGGTGTTCCGCGGCGTGCCGGTCGCGGAGAACACCTGGCGCATCTCGTCGAGGGTGTCGCCGCCCATGCCCAGCACCGCCCGGAGGGAATCGGCCAGCAGGTCCTGCACCCGGTCGGGGGCGAAGGCCGCGACCGCCATCAGCAGCGGGAGCGCGGTGAGAAACGCCTGCGCGGCCAGCCGTACGGAGCCCTCCACGATGTTGAGCGCCGACAGGCGGGACAGCAGCCGGGCCGCGGGCCCCGCACGCAGGCGCGCGGCGAGCCGTCCCGCGCGCCCGCGGGACGGCTCCCGCTCCCGAGGCCCGGGGTCCCGGACCATGACTCACGGGACCGCCCGGCCCGCCGTCGGATCCGCCGGTCCGTCCGTCGGTCCGCTCGCCGTCCCGTCCGTCGGTCCGTCCGTCGGTCCGCTCGCCGTCCCGTCCGCCGGTCCGGACGCGGCCGCGAGGATCGCCAGGACGAGCACGACGAGCAGGGCGACGCCGAGAACGAGCGCCACCACTCCGACCGAGGGGCGGTTCCAGAGCACCAGCGTCAGCGCTGCGGCCGCGATGACGCCGCCGGTGGTCCACGCCCGGTGCCCCGCCAGCCAGCGTCCCGTGGACCCGGTACGCACTCCGGCGCCGTGCAGCGCCCGGCCGGCTGCCGTTGTTCCGCGGTCCGTCGCCCCGCGGAGGGCGCGGGCCGGGCGTCCATGGCCGTAGAGATACGCGACCAGGGCGATGACCACCGCCACGACCAGCAGAGTGCGCGTACTGTCGCGCAGGAACCGGACGAACGTGTCGAAGATCGCCGCGGCCGCGTCGGTGGGCAGCGTCGCGGGCGGAACCGAGTCCAGGTAGACCCGTCTGACCACGGCCAGGGCGACGAGCAGCACCACCATCATCACGCCGACGCCCGTTGCCGTGACCATCAGCATCACCCGGTGTGCCGGCGCCGTCCACACCGCGAGCACGGCGAGCACCACGGTCAGCACGGGCAGCCAGACGCCCATGACGTCCAGCAGTCGCATCGTGTCCTGCGCCTTGCCCAGCTGCTCGGTCTCGAACAGCGTGATCGTCCGGTCGGTGTCCGGGATGGCGGAGGCCTTCTCGAAGCCCGCGGCGACGAGCCGCTCCCGGGCCTGGTCGACGACCTCTCCCACATCCAGCTGGATGGTTCCGCCCTCGGCGCGCAGGGCGCCCTCGCCGTCCCCGGTGAGCATGTTCACCACCGCGGCGTGCGACCGCCGGTTGGCGCCTTCCCACACCTGCTGGAAGGTGTCGCTGGTGATGACCCGGCTGATCGTGCGGTCCACGACGGTCCTGACCGCGTCCTGCAGCGGAGCGGTGAGGGCTCCGGCCCCCTCCACCACGCGGGGTGGTGCCCCGGCGTCCTGGAGGGCCTTGGCGAGCGAGTCCGTCACCGCCTTGACGTCCACGTTGGCCACCACGCGGTCCGTGAGCCGGTTGATCACGGCGTCCTGCACGGCGGGCTCGGACGCCAGCGGCGCGACGGTCTCCACGTACCTGTCGGTGTCGGAGACCGTGTCCTGGACCCAGGCCGCGACCACGGCCAGAGGGGCGAGCAGCAGGGTCAGCAGGAGGAGGACCGAGGCGCCGGCCCGGCGCACCCCCCGGTGGCGCACCGCCGCGTGACGGCGCAACCGCTCGTACTCCGCCCGCTCGTCGGCGGTCATGACGTGCTTCGGGGTCGCGGATCCGCCGGAGTCCGGCGGATCGGGGGACACGGCTGGGTTCATGAGTGCTGCCTTCCGTCCAGGACCCGGTCGCGGCCGGGGCGCGCGCCGGGCCCTTCGGTTGCGGTGTCAGGCCGTCCCGGCCGGGGCGTGCGGGCCGGGGCGCGTCTTGCGGAGCATGGCCCGCCACGCGAGGGCGACCACCGCCTCCGCCAGGCCGAGCAGGACCAGCCACAGGCCGAGCAGGCGGGTCAGGGCCCGGGCCGACTCGGTCGGCAGGGCGAGGACCACGATCCCCGCGACGATGCCGAGCAGCGCGGCGCCCAGGACGATGCCGCGGTGCGGCAGGTCCTCGGCGGTGAGGGCCGCGTACAGGGTGAGGATCCCCGAGATGAGCCAGACGGCCCCGACGATCAGCGAGAGCGCGGCGATCGTCTGCAGGGGGTTCCGCAGGCACAGCACCCCGGCCAGGAGGTACAGCACGGCCAGGAGCAGCGCCGGCAGCCGTTCGTGGCCTCCGCGCGCGAAGACGTCCACGAACCGGAAAGCCCCGATCACCAGCAGGTACAGGCCGATGAGGACGGCCAGGACGTGCAGGGTCGCCTCCGGCCAGACCAGTACGAGGACACCCGGGATCAGGGTCGCGGCTGCCGAGCCCAGCAGCCAGGGCCAGGAGTGGCCGAGCCGCGCGAGCGCATCGGCGGGATCACCCCTCGCGCCGGGAGCCGTCCCGCCGGGCCGGTTTTCCTGTCCGGTGCGCGATGCCGGACCGCGCGGCATGGTCATGGCTCCTCCTGGCGTGATCGGCGGTGTGCCGGGGACCTGACGGCCAGGGTCACGCCCGCCCCGGGGAGCGCGGATCACCCACCACAGGTGATCCGTCGGCGCCGTCGTGGCGGTGAGGTGGGTATCGCTCGGCGCGCGGTCGACCGGCCGTGCGGCACACCCGCCGGGCGCCGCGGGACGGAGCGACGGGACGGAACGAAGAGACACGAGATGAGCGACCAGAGCGCAGCCCGCACGGACCGGACGCCGTCCGGGCCGGACGTTCCCGGTCGGCCCCGCCTTCGTCGGGCGGCGGTCGTATCCGTCACCCGCGCCGTGTTCATAGCCGTCGGCCTCGTCACCGCCTACTACCTGCTGCCCCTGGACGAGCGGGGCACGGCCGGTGCGTCGGCACTGCTCTTGGGCGGTCTGGCGGCGGTGCTGCTGGTGTTCGGCTGGGAGGTGCGGGCCATCGTCCGCTCACCGCATCCACGTCTGAAGGCCGTCGAGGCCCTGGTCGCCACGCTGGCACTGTTCCTCATCCTCTTCGCCGGCGCCTACTACCTGCTGGACCACTCCTCCCCGGGCTCCTTCAGCGAACCGCTGACCAGGACGGACGCCCTCTACTTCACTCTGACCACGTTCAGCACCGTCGGCTTCGGGGACATCGCGGCACGCTCGCAGACCGGGCGGGTGCTGACGATGCTGCAGATGTTCGGCGGGCTGCTGCTCGTGGGGGTCGCCGCGCGGGTCCTGGCGGGCGCGGTCCAGGCGGGGCTGCGCCGGCAGCGCCGAGACGCGCCGGACCAGGAGGCCGGACCCTGACCGTCCCGGCGGTGGCCACGCGTGAGGCGGTCGCCGGGGCATTCCTGTGATCGTCCGCCCTGCGGCTCCGCCGGGCCCGACCCGGTGCGGGTGCCCCTGTGCTCGGCGGCGAGCATCCGGACAGCTCCGTATCAATGCGTCAGTACGATCTTGCAGGAGACGATCAGCAGGCCGAGCAGGAGATTGACCGACGCCGTTGCGGCCATGAGCCGCCGGGACGCACCGGCGCGGCGAGCCGCGGCCACGGACCAGCCCACCTGGTCGGCCACGGCGACGGCAAGAGCCAGCCAGAGGGCACCCCGCACGTCGAGGCCCAGGAGAGGGCTGACCGCCACCGCGGCGGCCGGCGGGACGGCGGCCTTGACGATGGGCCACTCCTCGCGGCACACGCGCAGCACGACGCGGCGGTCCGGTGCCCGTTGGGCCAGGCGTGCCCCGAACAGCTGCGCGTGCACGTGCGCGATCCAGAACACCACGCTGGTGAGCATCAACAGCACAACCAGCTCGGTGCGGGGGAACGAGCCCAGGGAGCCGGCACCGACCACCACGGAGGCGGCGAGCATGGAGCCGTAGACGGCGCCTGTGTAGTCGGCGTGGGCCCGGCGTTCGGCGCGACGTGCCCGGCGGTCCGTGGCCGGTCCTGCTGCGGTTCCTCTGGACACCTGCCCGATCCCTCCGGCTCAGCTCGCGGGCCCGGACTCTCCGCCCGGAGCGTCGCCGTCCGGCTGCTCCGCACGGTGGTGCGGGGCGGTGGGCAGGTGCGGTGTGACCAGGAAAGCGGCAAGGGCGATGCCGCCGGTCGCGAGGATCGCTGCCTTGAGGCCGTCCAGCTGCGCGGAGGCGTAGGAGTCCGCGACGGCGTCGGCTTCGGACGGCGGCAGGCCGGCACGCTCGGCCGCCGAGCGCACCTGATCGGTGGGGACGAAGGTGATCCCGGCCTGGAGGGAGACACCGACCTGCTCACGGGTCTCTGCGGTGAGCTGCGGATTGTCCTCGACCTGTGTGGTGAAGGCGTGCGCCAGCGCACCGATCAGGATGGACCCGATGAGCGCGGTGCCCAGCGCCGAGCCCAGGTTCTGTGCCGTGAACTGGAGTCCTCCGGCCTCGCTGCGTTCCCCCTTGCCGACGCTGGACTGAACGACATTGCCCAACTGCGAGGCGAGAAGGCCGACGCCCACGCCGAGCAGGGCCATGGCGCCGGCGAACTGCGCGTCGTCGATGACCGGGTCGATGGTGGCGAGGAGCCACACGATGGCCGCGGTGAGGGTCACCAGGGCCAGCCGGACCACCCGGCGCGGCCCCCACACCCGTCCCAGCGAGGACGCGCACAGAGAGGTCACGAGCATGGTGGCGGACACCGGCAGCAGGCGCAGTCCCGTCTGGAAGGCGTCGAAACCCTGCACCACCTGCAGGTACAGCGGAATGGCGAAGAACAGCCCCAGCAGGATGAGGTTCTGGCTCAGCAGGGTCAGCAGGCCGGACCGCAGCACGGGTCTGTGCAGCAGGGACAGGTCGACGAGCGGGTCGGCGCCCTGGTCCTTCCGGCGCCGTTCCCAGTGCCGGAAGACCGCCAGGACGGCAGCTCCGGCCCCGACGACGAACAGTGTCGGGGCGAAGCCGAGCACGGTGAACGGTGCGTTGCGGGGCTGCACCCATCCCCAGGTGCTGCTCTGCAGCACGCCGAGCACACACAGCGCCAGCCCGGTCGCCGACAGGACGGCACCGACGCCGTCCAGCCGGGGACGCGGGCGGACCGGGGCGGGCGCCGCGATCGCCCGGCGGCACAGCAGCACGGCCAGGACGATCACGACCTCGCCGGCGAACACCAGCCGCCAGGTGAGGTATGTCGTCACCCAGCCGCCCAGCAGCGGGCCGACCGCGATCCCGGCTCCGGCGAGTCCGCCGATGACTGCGTAGGCGATGGCCCGGTCCCGCCCCTGGTAGGACTCCGCGACAAGGGCGGCCATGGCGGGCAGCACCATGGCGGCTCCGAGTCCCTCGATGATGGACCAGCCCAGCGTGAGGACCCACAACGTGGGTGCCACGGCGGTCAGGGCCGACCCTGCGGCGTAGACGACCAGGCCCACGAGGAACATGCGCCGACGCCCCAGGATGTCCCCCAGCCTGCCCCCGGTGATCATGAAGGCCGCCATCACCAGCGCGTACAGAGTGATGACGGCCTGAATGGCGGTGACCTCCGTGTCGAAGTCCTCGACCAGCTGACTGATGGACACGTTCATGACGGAGGTGTCCAGGACCATCAGGAACTGTGCCGTACCGAGGACGGCCAGGGCCCGCCAGCGCTTCACAGTGTCCACCTCGCCGAGTCGGTGCGGTACGCCGACGGAGTCGGCCGGGCAGCGGACCGCGCACGGCCCGCCGCTCCTGTCCATCGGAGCCGAAGTGCGCGTGCCGTGCCTCACCCGCCGCGGGGGAGGGGCCGCCGTCGAGGAGTCACGGATGCGCCACAACCCCTCCTGGCTTGCGCGTGCGCAAGGAAGGCGTAGACCCGGCCCCAATCGGGGAAGTCCGCGGGACATCGCCCGCCACGAGATCCCGCCCGCGACCAGGTGGCGGACCGCGTCCAACAACTGCCGATGACAGTAGCCCTCGGGCCGTCCACCCCGCCCCTGGAACCAGGCAGGCACCGGCAGCAACGGCCGCCCGCTCCGCGTCTGTCATGTCCGACGGATACCGGCGCGCCCGGTCCGGATGGTCGGCCGCGTTGCCGTACACATGCGCGAGGCAATCGCACGACACGGCGGGCGAGTTGAAGTCAACGTGCCCGGGCACGTACAACAAGGACAACAGGGCTTCCGGGAAGCACTCGGAAAGGGATCGCACCCCGCGAGCTACCAGGAGGCCCTGCTTCCACGCGCGGAAACCGCCGCAGTCACCCGATCGAGACTCCCGTTTCGACCGACTCGAGATCGGTACGGGTAACAACCACTTACGTGTCGGGATGCTGCGGCAGGGCGAGCCAGTCCGACCAGGAGATCTCGCGGCCGAGGAAGCGCGGCTGCTCGAACGGCCAGTCGGCGGCGATCCACTGCGGCACCAGCGCGTCGAGGGCCTGCTCGACCTTGCTGCCCACCAGCTCGTCCACCACCCACCAGGAGATCTCGCCGTCCGCGCCGGCCTTCTCCGGTGGGTCGATGTAGACACAGCCGAGCAGAACTGTCTCCGCCGCGTCGAACAGCGCGTAGTTGAAGGACTGGTGCGCGGCGATCTCCTTCTCGTGCCGCAAAAGGTCGGCCTGGTCGGCCTCGTAGGTCATGGTGTCCGCGGGCCAGCCCCAGGCCGGGCCGAAAATGGTCCACAGCCGCTCGCGCGAACCCATCACAGCCGGATAGTCGAGCGGGGTGTCCGCCTCCCGGATCGGCCGCAGGTGATGACCACCGCCCGGCAGCGGTACCAGGACGGGGTGGACGAAGTCATCGGGAAGCCAGCTCATGGCGCCCGACCGTAGCAGCGCGCGGCCGTCCGCAGGGGCGATCACATCCGCCAGGAGCCGCGTGTGCAGCTCCGGCATGTCCGTCACGCCGCTGCCCAGGTGCGGGAGGCGAGCTGGGGGAAGGCGTCCTCCATACGGTGCGCACGGTGCGGCCGACGAGGGTGCGCAACTGGCTCTGACCAGGGTTTTCTGGGTTCCGGCATCATTTCCGATGGCGGATCGCGTGATGCGCCTGTCACTCGAAGACTCCGCGCCCGGCCAGAAGTCCCGGAAAGCCCGGAGACACCTACGGGCCGGCTCCCTCCCGCCCCGCATTTGCACAGGTCAGGAGGGGTCGCGCGCTGTCTTTTCTCAGAACCTTCAGATGTCCCGGAAGATCTCGATCTGCGCCCCCACCGAGTTCAGCCGCTCCGCGAGGTCCTCGTACCCCCGGTTGATGACGTACACGTTGCGCAGCACCGACGTGCCCTCGGCCGCCATCATGGCCAGCAGCACCACCACGGCGGGGCGCAGGGCCGGCGGGCACATCATCTCGGCGGCGCGCCAGCGGGTCGGGCCCTCGACGAGCACGCGGTGCGGGTCGAGGAGCTGGAGGCGGCCGCCGAGGCGGTTGAGGTCGGTCAGGTAGATGGCGCGGTTGTCGTAGACCCAGTCGTGGATGAGGGTCTGGCCCTGGGCCGTGGCCGCGATGGCCGCGAAGAAGGGCACGTTGTCGATGTTCAGGCCCGGGAACGGCATCGGGTGGATCTTGTCGATCGGCGCCTCCAGCTTGGAGGGCCGCACGGTCAGGTCCACCAGCCGCGTACGGCCGTTGTCCGCGGTGTACTCGGCGCTGCGGTCGTGGTCGAGGCCCATCTCCTCCAGCACCGCGAGCTCGATCTCCAGGAACTCGATCGGTACGCGGCGGATCGTCAGCTCCGACTCCGTGACGACCGCAGCGGCCAGCAGGCTCATCGCCTCGACCGGGTCCTCGGAGGGCGAGTAGTCGACGTCCACGTCGATGGCCGGCACGCCGTGCACGGTGAGCGTCGTCGTGCCGATGCCCTCCACCCGTACGCCCAGGGCCTCCAGGAAGAAGCACAGGTCCTGGACCATGTAGTTGGACGAGGCGTTGCGGATGATGGTGACGCCGTCGTGGCGGGCGGCGGCCAGCAGCGCGTTCTCGGTCACCGTGTCGCCGCGCTCGGTCAGCACGATCGGACGGTCCGGCGCGACGTCCCGGTCGACCTGCGCGTGGTACAGGCCCTCGGTGGCGGTGATGTCCAGCCCGAAGCGGCGCAGCGCGATCATGTGCGGCTCGATGGTGCGCGTACCCAGGTCGCACCCGCCCGCGTACGGGAGTTTGAACTGCCGCAGCCGGTGCAGCAGCGGGCCCAGGAACATGATGATGGACCGGGTGCGGCGCGCGGCGTCCGCGTCGATGGCCTCCATGTCCAGGTGGGCGGGCGGGACGATCTCCAGGTCCGTCCCGTCGTTGATCCAACGGGTGCGCACGCCGATGGAGTTGAGCACCTCCAGCAGGCGGTAGACCTCCTCGATGCGGGCGACCCGCCGCAGGACCGTGCGGCCCTTGTTCAGCAGGGAGGCGCACAGGAGCGCCACACAGGCGTTCTTGCTGGTCTTGACGTCCAGGGAGCCGGACAGCCGGCGGCCGCCGACCACCCGCAGGTGCATCGGCCCGGAGTAACCGAGCGACACGATTTCGCTGTCGAGCGCCTCGCCGATGCGCGCGATCATCTCAAGGCTGATGTTCTGGTTGCCGCGCTCGATGCGGTTGACGGCGCTCTGGCTTGTGGCCAGTGCCTCGGCGAGCTGCGTCTGCGTCCAGCCACGGTGTTGACGGGCGTCGCGGATGAGCTTCCCGATGCGTACGAGGTAGTCGTCTGCCATGACGGCAGGTTATCTCAGATATGAGATGGGGTTCGCGGTGGGGTAGGCCATCAGGGTGACAGGGTATGTGCAGTGGGGTGACGCGGTTCATACAGGGGCAATTCGGCACCACTCGGAAGTCGCAGCGAGGCGAGCAGCCCCCAGCCCTGGTCGCTCACCGGCTCGGCCACCTCGGCCCCACGGTCCGTCAGCTCGCGCAGCGCACCCTCGATGTCGTCGCACATCAGGTAGAACTCGTGGCGCTCCTCGCCCCCCGACGGGTGTACGGCGACCTCGGCGGGCGGCAGCTTGAAGATGAGCCACCCGCGCCCCGCGTCGACGTGGTCGAACCCCAGCACGTCCCGCAGGAACGGCCGGTCCGCGTCGGCGTCCCGCGTGTAGAGGATGACGTGCGCGCCACTGAACATGCTCCGATGCTCACCGCGCGGCACGGGATCGCGCCATCGGAGCGCACCCGTACGGGGACGGACGGCCGGTCCCGGCCGGGACCGGCCGTCGGCCGTCCGTACGCCCCGCCGGACTCGGGGCCCGGAGGCCGGGGCAGCCGGCACGGCCCGGGGCGCCGCTCGCCGGGGAGGCCCCGGCGGCGACGGCGAGCCGTGTCGCGTCCGGCTTCCGGGCCGGAGTCTCAGCCGGTGCCCAGTGTGCGGTCGAGCAGGGGCAGCAGACGGTCCCAGTGGCGCTGCAGTCCGGCGGGGTCGAAAGCGTCGGTGTCGGACATGGTGAACCCGTGAACGGTGCCGGGGTAGATCTCGGAGGTGTGGTCGACCTTCGCGGCGTCCAGGGCCTGGTTGAGCTCGCGGAGGGCCTCGGGTGTCAGGTCGCTCTCGGCGTGGCCGAAGTGGACCGGGGCGGTGATCCTGGCGAGGGCGTCCGGCCCGTCGGCGCCCACGGGGCCGTGGAACGCGGCGACGGCGGCCACCCGGCCGGGGTGGGCCACGGCGGTCCGCGTCGCCAGGAGGCCGCCTATGCAGTAGCCGGTCACCGCGACCGGCCCGTCGGCGACCTCCGGCCGGCTGGTGAGGAACCTGAGGTAGGCGTCGGCGTCGCTCAGCGCGCGTTCGGCGGTGTGCGCCTCGATCAAGGGCATCAGCCGGGCCATGAGCGCGGGCCGGACCTCCTCTCCGATGTGCTCGGGAAGGTCGATCAGCGGCGTCGGGCCGTGCCGGTAAAAGAGGTTGGGGACGAGCACGTAGTACCCGTGCCCGGCCAGTTCGCGGGCCATCTCCCGCAGTACGGGCCGGATGCCGAAGCCGTCCGCGTACATCAGTACGCCCGGGTGCCGATCGCCGTGGTCGGGGAAGGCGGCGAAGGCGTCCGCCCGGCCGTCCGCGGTGGGGATCCGCAGTGTCGTGGTGGGCATGCATTCTCCTGTCGTGGTCGAGGTGCCGAGCCTGTGATCAACACGACGGAGGCGGACCCCGTGCGGCGGCACGAGATCCTCGATCGAGCAGCGGGCGCGCACCGGCCCGCACGGCGCTCAGGAGAGCACCGGGTCACCGATCCGTGTGTGGCGTGATGCCGTCCCGGTATTCATGGCCGATCAGCTTAGCCGGGCCGCGACGCGATCCCCGCCTCCGGCCCTCCCGCCGGCCGCCACAGGGTCCGGCGGCGCGTGTCGTCCCTCGCGTGACGCCTCCCCGTACTCACCCGCACGACCGGGTTCCGGGCCGGCGGCCGGACGGCCGGGTCCGCTGAGCGGACGCGTCGACAGGACGGGAGCCGTCACGGGGTGCCGGGGCATGACCGGACAGCGGTCATGTACTAGAGTTATCTCGACATCGAGATATCTGCCGAAAGACGCACCGCAGCCGCGCCAGCCGGTAAGGGTTACCTAACTAAGTCTTACCTTAGCGGATCGGCGAGGAGCCATCGCGGCAGGATGCGGTAAAGAACGCGCACATTGATGAAGGAGACTGTCGTGTCGGCGAACAGCTTCGACGCCCGCAGCACGCTGCGCGTGGGCGACGAGTCGTACGAGATCTTCAGGCTGGACAAGGTCGAGGGCTCCGCGCGCCTCCCCTACAGCCTCAAGGTCCTCCTGGAGAACCTCCTCCGCACCGAGGACGGCGCGAACATCACCGCCGACCACATCCGGGCCCTCGGCAACTGGGACTCCCAGGCGCAGCCCAGCCAGGAGATCCAGTTCACGCCGGCCCGCGTGATCATGCAGGACTTCACCGGTGTGCCGTGCGTCGTGGACCTCGCCACCATGCGCGAGGCCGTCAAGGAGCTCGGCGGCGACCCGGCGAAGATCAACCCGCTCGCCCCGGCCGAGCTGGTCATCGACCACTCCGTCATCGCCGACAAGTTCGGCACCGCCGACGCCTTCGGCCAGAACGTCGAGCTGGAGTACGGCCGCAACAAGGAGCGCTACCAGTTCCTGCGCTGGGGCCAGACCGCCTTCGACGAGTTCAAGGTCGTCCCGCCCGGCACCGGCATCGTCCACCAGGTGAACATCGAGCACCTGGCCCGCACCGTCATGGTCCGGGGCGGCCAGGCGTACCCCGACACCCTCGTCGGCACCGACTCCCACACCACCATGGTCAACGGCCTCGGTGTGCTCGGCTGGGGCGTCGGCGGCATCGAGGCCGAGGCCGCCATGCTCGGCCAGCCGGTCTCCATGCTCATCCCGCGCGTCGTCGGCTTCAAGCTCACCGGCGAGCTGCCCACCGGCACCACCGCCACCGACCTGGTGCTCACCATCACCGAGATGCTGCGCAAGCACGGCGTCGTCGGCAAGTTCGTCGAGTTCTACGGTGAGGGCGTCGCCGCCACCTCCCTCGCGAACCGCGCCACCATCGGCAACATGTCGCCCGAGTTCGGCTCCACCGCCGCGATCTTCCCGATCGACGACGAGACCCTGAACTACCTCAAGCTCACGGGCCGCTCCGAGCAGCAGGTCGCGCTGGTCGAGGCGTACGCCAAGGAGCAGGGCCTCTGGCTCGACCCCTCCGCCGAGCCGGACTTCTCCGAGAAGCTGGAGCTGGACCTCTCCACCGTCGTCCCCTCCATCGCCGGCCCGAAGCGCCCGCAGGACCGCATCGTCCTCGCCGAGGCCGCCCAGCAGTTCGCCCAGGACGTCCGCAACTACGTGGACGACGTGGACGAGGCGGGCAAGGAGTCCTTCCCGGCCTCCGACGCCCCGGCCAACACCCCCAACGGCGCGCCGTCCAAGCCGGTCCCCGTGACCGCCCCCGACGGCTCGACGTACGAGATCGACCACGGCGCCGTCACCGTCGCCGCGATCACCTCCTGCACCAACACCTCGAACCCGTACGTCATGGTCGCCGCCGCGCTGGTGGCCAAGAAGGCGGTCGAGAAGGGCCTGACCCGCAAGCCGTGGGTCAAGACCACCCTCGCCCCGGGCTCCAAGGTCGTCACCGACTACTTCGACAAGGCGGGCCTCACCCCGTACCTCGACAAGGTCGGCTTCAACCTCGTCGGCTACGGCTGCACCACCTGCATCGGCAACTCCGGCCCGCTGCCGGAGGAGGTCTCCAAGGCCGTCAACGAGCACGACCTCGCCGTGACGTCGGTCCTCTCCGGCAACCGCAACTTCGAGGGCCGGATCAACCCCGACGTCAAGATGAACTACCTGGCTTCCCCGCCGCTGGTCGTCGCGTACGCCCTCGCGGGCTCCATGAAGGTGGACATCACCAAGGACGCCCTGGGCACCGACCAGGACGGCAACCCGGTCTACCTCAAGGACATCTGGCCCTCCGAGGCCGAGGTGAACGACGTCGTCGCCAGCGCCATCGGCGAGGACATGTTCTCCAAGTCCTACCAGGACGTCTTCGCGGGTGACGCCCAGTGGCAGGCGCTGCCGATCCCGACCGGCAACACCTTCGAGTGGGACCCGCAGTCCACCTACGTCCGCAAGCCCCCGTACTTCGAGGGCATGACGATGGAGACCACCCCGGTCGAGGACATCACGGGCGCCCGTGTCCTGGCCAAGCTGGGCGACTCGGTCACCACCGACCACATCTCCCCGGCCGGCGCCATCAAGGCCGACACCCCGGCCGGCCAGTACCTCACGGAGCACGGCGTCGAGCGCCGCGACTTCAACAGCTACGGCTCGCGCCGCGGCAACCACGAGGTCATGATCCGCGGTACGTTCGCCAACATCCGCCTGCGCAACCAGATCGCGCCGGGCACCGAGGGCGGCTACACCCGCGACTTCACGCAGGACGGCGGTCCGGTCTCCTTCATCTACGACGCCTCCCGCAACTACATCGAGCAGGGCATCCCGCTCGTCGTGCTCGCGGGCAAGGAGTACGGCTCCGGTTCGTCCCGCGACTGGGCCGCCAAGGGCACCGCGCTCCTCGGCGTCAAGGCCGTCATCGCCGAGTCGTACGAGCGCATCCACCGCTCGAACCTCATCGGCATGGGCGTCCTGCCGCTGCAGTTCCCCGAGGGCGCGTCCGCCCAGTCGCTCGGCCTGACCGGCGAGGAGACCTTCTCCATCTCCGGCGTCACCGAGCTCAACGAGGGCCGCACGCCGCGCACGGTCAAGGTCACCACCGACACCGGTGTCGAGTTCGACGCGGTCGTCCGCATCGACACCCCCGGTGAGGCCGACTACTACCGCAACGGCGGCATCATGCAGTACGTGCTGCGCAACCTGATCCGCAACTAGGGATCCGGCACGCGGCACAAGGGCCGCACCCCGTCCGCCGACGGGGTGCGGCCCTTCCGCGTGCGCCTCAGCGCAACAGCTCCACCTCCGCCAGCGTCGCGGAGCCCGAGGGCACCAGCCGGTACCGCTCGTACGTCCCCGGCCGCGCCACCGTGAACACCCGCGTCTGCCGGTCCCACGCGAACGACTCGCCCGACCGCCGGTCGAGGTCCCGCCACACGGTGCCGTCCCGCGACCCCTGGAGCACCCACCCCGAGGGGGCGGCGTCCCGCGCCGCCGAGGTCAGCGTGTACTGGACGGCGCGGGTGCCGGCCGGCACGGGCAGGTCCACCGCCGCGGCCGACGAGGCCGCCGTCGCCGACGTGTCGTCGAACAGCTCACCCGCACCCGCCAGCACGTCCCGCCGCGGCGACGGCACCTCGTCGTCCCGCGTGATGGACACCGGCGCCGCGTCCTCGCCCGTGCCCCAGGCCGACGGCTCCGGGCCCATGTCGAACTCCAGCGTCCCGCCGCGCGCCACCACCGCGTGCGGCAGCGCGGTCGACGTCCAGCGCTTGCCGTCGACCTTCAGGCCCTGCACGTAGACGTTCCGCGCGCTGTTCTCCGGGGCCTTCACCACCAGCGTGCGGCCGTTGTCCATCCGGACCGTCGCCCTGGTGAACAGCGGCGAGCCGATCGCGTACTCCCCGCTGCCCATCACCAGGGGGTAGAAGCCCAGCGCCGAGAACAGCCACCAGGCGGACTGCTCGCCGTTGTCCTCGTCACCGTGGTAGCCCTGCCCGATCTCGCTGCCCGTGTACAGCCGGGACAGCACCTCGCGCACCTTCTCCTGTGTCTTCCACGGCTGCGCGGCCGCGTTGTACATGTACGTCACGTGGTGGGCGACCTGGTTGGAGTGCCCGTACATGCCCATCCGCACGTCCCGCGCCTCCGTCATCTCGTGGATGACGCTGCCGTAGGAGCCGGTGAACTCCGGCGAGGCGGTCTCGGGCGTCGCGAAGTAGGTGTCGAGCTTCTTGGCCAGTCCCGCCCGGCCGCCGTAGAGATTGGCCAGACCCCGGCTGTCCTGCGGGGCGGTGAAGGCATAGCCCCAGCCGTTCGTCTCGGTGTAGTCGTAACCCCACACGCGGGGGTCGTACGAGGCCGACGGCACCCGCCACTCGCCCTTGAGGTTCCGCCCCTGGAAGAAGCCGGCGTCCTTGTCGAAGAGCGTGACGTACTGGCGTGCCCGGTCGAGGAAGTAGGCGGACTCCTCCGCGTACCGGGCCTTGCCCGTCCTCCTGTGCAGCGTTTCGGCCATCCTGGCCAGTCCGTAGTCGTTGAGGTATCCCTCCAGCGACCAGGACAGGCCCTCGTGCGTCTCCGTCGACGCGTACCCGAGGAAGGGGGAGGTCTCCATGCCCTTGCGGCCCACGCCCCGGCTCGGCGGCACCACCGTCGCGTTCTTCAGCGCCGCCTCGTACGCCGCCTCCGCGTCGAAGTCCACGCCCTTGACGTACGCGTCGGCGAACGCCACGTCCGACGACGTGCCGGTCATCAGGTCGGCGTAGCCGGGCGACGACCAGCGGGAGATCCAGCCGCCGTCCTTGTACTGCTGGACGAAGCCGTCCACCAGGTCGCCCGCCCGCCGCGGGGTGAGGAAGGAGTACGCGGGCCAGGTCGTGCGGTAGGTGTCCCAGAAGCCGTTGTTGACGTACACCCGGCCGTCGACGATCTTCGCGCCGGTGTGCACCGGCGTGTCGGGACCGGTCCGCGGCGAGAACGGGCTCGCGTACCGGTCCTTGCCGTCGACGCGCTCGAAGCCCGAATTCGGGTACAGGTACAGCCGGTAGAGGTTGGAGTACAGCGTCACGAGCTGGTCGCGTGTCGCGCCCTCCACGCGGACGCGGCCGAGGATCCGGTCCCACGCGGCCCGTGCCTGCGCCAGCACCCGCTCGAAGCGCGTGCCCTGCGGGATCTCGGCGGCCAGGTTCCGCCGCGCCTGCTCGACGCTGATCAGTGACGTCGCCATGCGCAGCGTCACCGTGCGGTCGGCGCCCGCGTCGAAGCGCAGGTGGCCCTTGACACCCGCCGACGCGGAGCCGGTGACGGGCGCGTCGAAGACGCCGTACACGAACATCCGTGTGGCGCCCGTGGACAGGCCGCTCTTCACGTCGGAGAAGCCGGTGAAGGAGCCGGTCGCCGGGTCGAGGGTCAGCCCGCCCTCGTCCGTGACGTTGTCGAGGACGACCGACGCGTCGGCGCCCGGGTAGGTGAACCGCATCATCGCCGCGTGGTCCGCCGGGGCGATCTCGGCCTTCAGGCCGTTCTCGAAGGTCACGGCGTAGTGGTGCGGTCTCGCCGTCTCCTTCTCGTGGCGGAAGGGCAGCGCCCGCTCGCTCCGCCCGGTGGGCGGGGTGCCGGCCGCGGCGGAGGGCATCAACTGGAAGGTCTGCCGGTCGCCCATCCACGGGCTGGGCTCGTGGCTGGCGCTGAACGCCTGGAGGGTGGGCAGGTTGTCGGCGTTGTTGCCGCGCGCGTACTCGTACAGCCAGCTCTTCGAGCCGGCGTGGGTCACCGGCGTCCAGAAGTTGAAGCCATGGGGTACGGCGGTCGCCGGGAAGGTGTTGCCGCGCGAGAAGGAGGAGCTGGAGTTGGTTCCGCGCACGGTGGAGGCGTAGTCGGAGACATGGGCGAGGGGCCGCTCGGGGGCCTTCGGCTCCAGCGCGATGTCGTCGATCCAGCCCTGGAACTTCCCCGGGCCCCGGGGCGCGTCGTACGCCACCAGGATCCGGTCGACGGTCTTCCCGGCGGCCACGGTGCCGATCGAGGAGGACACCTGGTTCCACTGGTTGACGTAGAGCCGCTCGGCCGCGCCCTGGCCCTGCGGGGTCAGGGCCCCGCCGTGGCTGTCGACCGCGCCCAGCTCGCTGAGGCGGGTGCCGTCGGTGAAGGCCAGGTCCACGGAGACGTGCGTCGCGGGGTAGTTCAGGTCGGTCTCCGCCATCGCCGGGAAGACGCGGTAGGACAGCTCGGTGTCGCGCCCGACGCGCACGTCGACGTCGAAGACCTTGTTGTACGAGTAGGCGCGCCCGGCCGCCCGGTGCGTCCCCGCGTAGCGCAGGGCCCGCTTTCCGGTGAACCCGGCGGCGGCCTTGGCGGTGGGGGAGCCGACCGGGCCCCGGTCGACATGGCTGCGCATGTCGGGCGGCACGGGCGTGGAGGTGTCGCCGTCGGAGAACTGGACGTCGGCGAGCTGCGTGATGTCGGCGGCGCCGTTGTTCCGGGTGATCTCCAGCCGGTAGTGCCGGTAGGGGGCGGCCCGGTCGACGTCGTACGTCCTGGTCTCGAAGCGCCGGGCGAACGACTGGCCGGCGCGGGTGTCCAGCACCGTCCACCGGCTGCCGTCGGCCGAGCCCTTGAGGGTCCAGTCCGCCGGGTCGCGGGGCGCGTGGTCGTTGGCGGAGGTCAGTGCGTACCGGGCGACCGCGACCGGCTCCTCCAGGTCGAACTCGACCCAGGCGGTGGGGGAGAACGTCAGCCACTTGGTGCCGGGCTGGAGGTCGACCAGGTTCTCCTTGGTCTCCCCGGCGGCGGGGTTCTCACCGCTGGCGCGCAGCTCGGCCACCTTCTCGGTGACGTTTCCCGGTATTCCGGCGGCGAAGCCGCCGTCGACGCCGGACGCCCGCCGTTCTCCCGCGGCATCCACGTCGACGGTGTTGCGCCAGGTGGGCGGTGCTTCGCCGGCCTCGAAGGAGGAGCTGAACCGGCGCTCCACCGGCTCGGGTTGGCGGGCGAGGGCCAGTGCCGCCGACGGCCCGGCGGTCAGCGCGGCCGTCACGGTCAGGGAAGCGGCCGCCACGAGGGCGGCCGTACGGAGGTGTCTGTCCCGTTTTCTCGATCGGAGGTGCATCCCGCGTCCTGCCTCCTGCCTCTCGCCGAAGCGCGATGGACAACGTTGTCAGGTGAGCTGCGCAGGCACCAGTAGGAAGTAAGTGGTGAGTGGTGTCAAGGGTGTTGGCAGGAGCGGAAGGTGGAATTCAGTCGTTCTGCCGTACCTGACGGCGCGTGAACGCGAATCAGGTGCTCCCGCTGTTCCGTGAGGTCTCAACTCGGGAAAGAAGGCCGGCCAAAGTTGTTTTCGATCTTGCCCGGCTGACGAAAAGTGGACTATACCTGTCGGCGACCCAGCATCTGCGACACGACCCGAGCTGCACCTGACCGCGGTGGCGGGGCCCTTCGCCTGAGGGCGAGCAGTACGGGCGACCGGTCCACCGCATGAGTCCTGGAGAAGGCGAGGACTTGAGCATGGGATCCACCTCCGCACGCAACGGCGACGACGGCATCGGCCGCCGTGATCTGATCAAGCGGTCCGCCGCACTCGGCCTGATCACCGTATCGACGGCCGGCTTCCTCTCCGCCTGTGCCACCGGTGGCGGCGGCACCAGCGAGAAGGAGACGAAGGCCCCCGGCGGCGAGAAGACCGCGAAGAACCCGCTCGGCGTGGCCAAGGGCGCCCCCCTGGAGGCGTTCATCTTCAAGGGCGGCCTGGGTGACCAGTACGCGAAGGACGCGGAGGCCGACTACAAGGCCACTTACGGAGCCGAGGTCAAGCACACCGGCACCCAGCAGGTCGGTCCCAAGCTGACGCCCCGCTTCGCGGGCGGCAACCCGCCGGACGTCATCGACAACTCCGGTGCCGACCACCTCGACATGAACAAGCTGTCCACCCAGGGCCAGCTCCAGGACCTCTCCGCGCTGCTCGACGCGCCCTCCCTGGACGACCCGGCCAAGAAGGTCCGGGACACGATCCACCCCAGCACCATCGAGAAGGGCAGGCACGGCGACAAGTTCGACGTGCTCTACTACGCCTTCACCATCTACGGGACCTGGTACTCCCGGAAGCTGCTGGACGACAAGGGCTGGACGTACCCCCGGACGCTCTCCGAGATGGTCACCCTCTGCGGCGAGATCAAGAAGGCGGGCATCGCCCCCTGGACGTACGCCGGAAAGTATCCCTACTACGTCCACTTCAACCTCTTCGCCCAGATCGCCAAGATCGGCGGCATGGAGAAGTGGATCGCGATCGACAACCTCGAGCCCAACGCCTGGACGTCCAACGACGCGGTCAAGGAGGTCATCGAGCACTACGAGGAGCTCGCCGCCAAGAAGTACTTCCTCGCGGGCAGCCAGGGCCTGACCCACATCCAGTCCCAGACCGCCTGGAACAAGGGCAAGGCCGTCTTCATCCCCAACGGCTCCTGGGTGGAGAACGAGGCCGCCCCCACCACGCCGAAGGACTTCGGCATGGCCGTCGGCCCCCTCTTCGACGGCACCGGCGACGCGATGCCGCACGGCACCCTGCGCGGCGAGCCGAGCGAGCCGTACATCGTCGCGGCGAAGGGCGGGAACCCGGCCGGAGGCATGGAGCTGCTGCGCATCATGCTCTCCAGGAAGCACGCCCAGAACTTCGCCACCAAGGTCAAGTCGCTCACCTGTGTCATGGACGCCACCGCGGGCATGACCCTCTCGCCGGGCCTCGCCTCCGCCAGCAAGGTGTTCAAGGAGGCGGGCGACAACCTGATCAGCCTTCAGCTCCAGGAGTGGTACCCGGCCCTCACCGACGAGAAGATCGGCGGTCTGACCGGCCAGCTGCTCACGGGCGAGCTCAAAGCTGCCGAATGGATCAAGAAGACCCAGGCGGAATGCGACAAGGTGGCCAAGGACAGTTCCGTCACCAAATTCAAGCGCTCCGCCTGACCGCTCGGTCCGACAGCCGGACCGAGGTCGTTCCACGCCGTCACGCCAGAACGAGGGGAAGGGGCCGGGGAGCACCATGCAACACGGCAAATACCGATTCATCGTGGGCTTCCTGGCCCTGCCTCTGCTGATCTACGGCGTTTTCGTCCTCTCGCCCTTCGTCCAGGCGTTCCAGATCTCCATGACCGACTGGTCCGGGCTCGTCGGCAGTGCGAAGTTCGTCGGCCTGGACAATTTCTCCAGGCTCTGGGAAAGCGACGATTTCTGGAACGCCCTGCGCCACAACGTCTACATGCTGGCGCTGGTCCCGGTGGTCACGCTCGGGCTCGGCCTCTTCTTCGCCTTCATGCTCAATGTGGGCGGCCGGCGCCGGAAGAACGCGGTCGTCACCGGGGTGACCGGATCCGCCTTCTACAAGTTCGTCTTCTTCTTCCCGCAGGTCATCTCCATCACGATCATCGCCGTCATCTGGTTCAACATCTACAACCCCGACCCGGACGACGGCATGCTGAACTCCCTGCTGGGCGCCGTCGGCCTGGACTCCCTGCAGAACGCGTGGCTGGGGGAGAAGAGCCTCGCCCTGTGGTGCATCAGCGCGGTGATGGTCTGGGGCCACGTCGGCTTCTACGTGGTGCTGTTCTCCGCGGCGATGGCCTCCATCCCGCGGGACATCTACGAAGCGGCCCTGCTGGACGGCGCCGGCCGCTTCCACACCTTCTTCCGGATCACCCTCCCGCTGCTGTGGGACACCGTCCAGACGGGCTGGGTGTACATGGGCATCATCGCCCTGGACGCCTTCGCCCTGGTCCAGATCATGTCGGTGAACATGGGCGGCCCGGACGGCGCCACGGACGTCATGCCGCTGCGCCTGTATCTGACGGCCTTCCGCGACAGCCAGTTCGGCTACGCCTCCGCCATGGGCGTCGCGATGCTCGTGGTCACCATGGCGTTCGCAGTGCTCACGATGCGCTTCGCGCGCCGTGAGCGGATCGAGTACTAGGGGGTACGGCGGATGACGACCGAAGAGATCGGCAAGATCCCCGTCGTGGAGAAGCGGGACGAAAGTCCCGCCGGGCCCGGCCCCCTCAGCCGTGCGCCGCGGCCGCCCGGCGGCCGGGGTGCGGAGGGCGGTGTGCTCAACGTCTTCTCCCACGGCATCCTCGCGGTGTGGGCGCTGATGGTCGGCGTGCCGCTGCTGTGGGTGCTGTGGAGCGCCTTCAAGGACAGCAACGGCATCCTGTCCGACCCGTGGGGCCTGCCGACCGCCCTGCACTGGGAGAACTGGTCCAACGCGTGGAACGACGCGAACATGGGCCGGTACTTCGTGAACACCGCGATCGTGGTGGGCGGTTCCGTCATCGGCACGATGGTGCTGGGCTCGATGGCCGCGTACGTCCTGGCCCGCTTCACCTTCCCCGGCAACCGGTTCGTCTACTACCTGTTCGTGGCGGGCATGTCCTTCCCCGTCTTCATGCTGGTGATCCCGCTGTTCTTCGTGATGCGGGACTTCCCGGGCAGCTCGCTGCTGGCGACGTACCACGGGCTGATCCTGGTCTACATCGCCTATTCCCTGCCGTTCACCGTCTTCTTCATGACGGCGTTCTTCCGCACGCTGCCGACCTCGGTGGCGGAGGCGGCCATGATCGACGGGGCGTCCCACACCCGGACCTTCTTCCAGGTCATGCTGCCGATGGCCAAGCCCGGGCTGATCAGCATCGGCATCTTCAACTTCCTCGGGCAGTGGAACCAGTACCTGCTGCCCATGGTGCTGAACCAGCAGGAGGACAAGTACGTCCTCACCCAGGGCCTGGCGATGATCGCCCTGCAGCAGGGGTACGAGAACGACTGGGGCGCCCTGATGGCCGGCATGATGATCGCGATGCTGCCGGTGCTCGTCGTCTACGCGATCTTCCAGCGGCAGGTGCAGGCCGGCCTCACGGCCGGTGCGCTCAAGTAACGGAACGGGCGCGCGGGGCCCCTGCGCCCGGGAGTCCTGCGCCCGAGGAGCCCGCGCCCGGGAGTCCTCGGTCGTCGGCCGCCACGAGGAGGACACGACGACCCCTCGCGGCGGTCGACGGGCACGAGGCGCGGAACTCGATGGGGACGGGCCCGTGGTCATGGAGTGCGTTCTCGCGCAGGAGCCCGGGCACGTACCGGCTCGCCGCCCGGAGGACAGGGCCGACGACCTCCCCGTGCAGCGGCCCGTCCTGGCCGGGCGGGACGCCGGTCCCGCGATCGGCCCACGAGCGAATCCCCCGCAGGCGGCCGCGGCGTCGACGGGGAGACACGCCTCCGGCGTGACGGGGTCGCACCACCACCGCCCACCACCACCGCCCATGGCGCGGCCCGGACCGCAGGCCGGCCCGCCGCGGGTGTCGCGGAACCCGGGGTGCGCGATCACCGCCGGCCCACGTGAACCCCGAACCGGGGTCACGAAACGAAACCGCCCGGCTGCGGGGACACCCCCGCCGCCGAGCGGTTTCGCGGTCTAGAAGGGCTTATGCCCGCTTTCTCCACATCTTGTTCGCTCATCAGAGGCCCACAACGCTCAAGGTCTTGACGGGGAGCAACCCAAAAGGCTCAGCTTAGAGTTCACATGTTGGAGAAAACGGCAGGAGTGAGAGAGTCGATGGAGACTCCGGGGTCGCAGACATCTCTGCATCGGGCCAACCTCGAGCGGGTCGTACGTGCCGTGCGCATGGCCGGCTCCCTCACCCAGGCGGAGATCGCCAGGACCACCGGCCTCTCCGCGGCCACGGTCTCCAACATCGTCCGGGAGCTGAAGGACGGCGGCACGGTCGAGGTGACCCCCACCTCCGCGGGCGGCCGCAGGGCCCGGAGCGTCTCGCTCAGCGGGGACGCCGGCATCGTCATCGGCGTGGACTTCGGCCACACCCACCTGCGGGTGGCCGTCGGCAACCTGGCGCACCAGGTGCTCGCCGAGGAGTCCGAGCCGCTGGACGTGGACGCGTCCTCCGCAGAGGGCTTCGACCGGGCGGAACAGCTGGTCAAACGGCTGATCGCGACGACCGGCATCGGCCGCGACAAGGTGGTCGGCGTCGGCCTGGGCGTCCCGGGCCCCATCGACGTCTCCTCCGGCACCCTGGGCTCCACGTCGATCCTGCCGGGCTGGACCGGCATCAACCCCAGCGAGGAGCTCTCCCGCCGCCTGGGCGTCCCGGTGTACGTCGACAACGACGCCAACCTCGGCGCCCTCGGCGAGCTGGTCTGGGGCGGCGGCCGCGGCGTCAAGGACCTCGCGTACATCAAGGTCGCGAGCGGTGTGGGCGCCGGACTGGTGATCGACGGGCAGATCTACCGGGGCCCCGGCGGCACCGCCGGCGAGATCGGCCACATCACGCTCGACGAGTCCGGCCCCGTGTGCCGCTGCGGCAACCGCGGCTGCCTGGAGACCTTCACCGCCGCGCGGTACGTCCTGCCCCTGCTCCAGCCCGGGCACGGGCCCGATCTCACCATGGAGCGGGTCGTGCAGCTCGCCCGGGAGGGCGATCCCGGCTGCCGCCGGGTGATCGCCGACGTCGGCCGTCACATCGGCAGCGGTGTCGCCAACCTGTGCAATCTCCTCAACCCCAGCCGTGTCGTGCTGGGCGGCGACCTCGCGGAGGCCGGTGAGCTGGTGCTGGCCCCGATCCGCGAGTCGGTCTCGCGGTATGCGATCCCCAGTGCCGCCCGGCAGCTCTCGGTGGCTCCCGGGGCCCTCGGCGGGCGGGCCGAAGTGCTCGGAGCGCTCGCCCTGGTATTGAGCGAAATGGGCGATTCGACCCTCCTGGAGAGCGCCCTGCCCGCCTCCACGCCTGCGTTCACTTAGATAACGGATGGCACCGTTGTCATCTCGTTGTCAATTTACTCCTTGACGACGACGGGTCGGCCGAGTTGACTCACAGCCACCTCGGCCGCAACGTCGCGGCCTCGTCAGGGAGGCAACCCACATGAACGCAATGACGCGACGCTTCGTCATAGGCACCGCCGCGGTCTCCATGGCCGCGACCCTCGCTGCTTGTGGCAAGGCGGGCGACGGTGACAACGCCGGCGGAAGTGGTGGCGACAGCAAGACCATCGGTCTGCTGCTGCCGGAGAACAAGACGACCCGCTACGAGACGTTCGACCGCCCGATCATCGAGGCGAAGATCAAGCAGCTCTGCTCGGACTGCGAGGTCAAGTACAACAACGCCGCGCAGGACACCGAGACCCAGAAGAAGCAGTTCGACGCGCTCGTCACGCAGGGCGTCAAGGTGATCATCCTCGACTCGGTCGACTACAAGGCCACCAAGTCCTGGGTCCAGCAGGCGGAGAAGAAGGGCGTCAAGGTCGTCGCGTACGACCGCCTCGCCGAGGGCCCGATCTCCGCGTACGTGTCGTACGACAACGAGAAGATCGGCCGCCTTCAGGGCGAGGGCCTGGTCAAGGCGCTCGGCGCCAAGGCCAAGGACGCCAACGTCGTCATGATCAACGGCTCGCCGACCGACCCGAACGCCCCGCTGTTCAAGAAGGGCGCCCACAGCGTCCTGGACAAGCAGGTCAAGAAGGTCGTCTACGAGCAGGACATCCCGGACTGGTCTCCCGACGAGGCCAACAAGAAGATGGGCGCCGCCATCGACTCCCTGGGCAAGGACGGCTTCCAGGGCGTCTACTCCGCCAACGACGGCATGGCCGGCGGCATCATCACCGCCCTCAGCAAGCAGGGCATCAAGGTCCCGGTCGGCGGCCAGGACGCCGAGCTCGCCGGTCTGCAGCGCATCCTCAAGGGCGACCAGGCCTTCACGATCTACAAGCAGATCAAGCCGGAGGCCGAGACCACCGCGGAGATCGCCGTCCGCCTCCTCAAGGGCGACGCGATCGACGACCTGGTCTCCACGAAGGTCACCAGCCTCACCGGTGAGTTCAAGGACATCCCGGCCAAGCTGTACGACGCCGAGATCGTGACCAAGGAGAACATCGGCTCCACGATCATCGCTGACAAGGTCTACACCCCCGCGGACATCTGCACCGCCGAGTACAAGGCGGCCTGCGAGGCGGCCGGCATCAAGTAACCGCCGGCATCGCGTACCCCCCACAGGTGAGGGCCCGCACAGCGGCCCCCCTGCACCGGTCCGGCGCCCGCCCCCTCCACGCCCCGCAAGCACCGGGGGCCGGGCGCCGGCCTCTCCCGGACCGAGGCTCCTCGGCGGCCCCGCGCCCCGAGGGCCCGGTACGGGCCCCGCGGCCCGGCCGACGGCCCGGCCCTCGCACCCCTTTGCTCAACGCACCACCATCCCCGCCGGACAGGCGGCGAAGGAGATGATTCACGTGTCCGCTACGCCCGTGCTGGCGTTGCGCGGAGTCTCCAAGCGGTTCGGCGCCGTCCAGGCGCTCACCGACGTAGACCTGGAGATCCACGCCGGTGAGGTCGTCGCCCTGGTCGGCGACAACGGCGCCGGGAAGTCGACGCTCGTCAAGACGATCTCGGGTGTCCACCCCATCGATGAAGGCGCCATCGAATGGGAGGGCCGGCCCGTCCGCGTCACCCGGCCGAACGACGCCCAGGACCTGGGCGTCGCGACCGTCTACCAGGACCTCGCCCTCTGCGACAACCTCGACGTCGTCGCCAACCTCTTCCTCGGCAACGAGCTGCGCCATGGCTCCGTCCTGGACGAGATCGCCATGGAGAAGCGCGCCAAGGAGCTGCTGGACACCCTGTCCATCCGCATCCCCAGCGTCCGCATCCCCGTCGCCGCCCTCTCCGGCGGCCAGCGGCAGGTCGTGGCCATCGCCCGCGCCCTGATCGGCGACCCCAAGATCGTCATCCTGGACGAGCCGACCGCCGCCCTCGGCGTCGAGCAGACCGCCCAGGTCCTCGACCTGGTCGAGCGGCTGCGCGAGCGCGGCCACGGCGTCATCCTCATCAGCCACAACATGGCCGATGTGCGCGCCGTCGCCGACCGCGTCGCCGTCCTGCGGCTCGGCCGCAACAACGGTGTCTTCAACGTCAAGGACACCACCCACGAAGAGATCATCGCCGCGATCACCGGCGCCACGGACAACGCCGTGACCCGCCGGCAGGCGCGTACGGCCACGAAGGAGGACGCGAAGTGAGCGACCTCACCAAGACCACGCAGCCCCCGGCCGAGGGCTCCGCCGCCCCGATCCCGGCGGTCGACCCGCGCCTGCTCGTCCGCGAGGAGGGCCTGAAGGGCTACTGGACCGAGTTCACCCGCAAGGTCCGCGGCGGTGAGCTGGGCTCCCTCCCGGTCTTCATCGGCCTGATCGTCATCGCGATCGTCTTCCAGGCGCAGAACAGCAACTTCCTGTCCGCGAGCTCCGTCGCGAACATCGCCGTCTACACCTCCGGCCTCGGCATCATGGCGGTCGGCATCGTCTTCGTCCTCATCCTCGGCGAGATCGACCTCTCGGTCGGCTCCGTCGCGGGCGTGGGCGCCGCGGTGTGGGCCGTGCTCAACGTGAGCAACGGCATGAACGACTGGCTCTCCGTCGCCGTCGCCGTCCTGTGCGGCCTCGGCCTGGGCCTGCTCCACGGCTTCTTCTTCGCCAAGATCGGCGTGCCGGCCTTCGTCGTCACCCTCGCCGGTTTCCTCGGCTGGAGCGGCCTGCAGATCTGGCTGATGGGCAAGGAAGGCTCCATCAACGCGCCGACCGGCTCCGTCGTCGAGCACCTCACCGGCTACTACTTCGAGGACAAGGCCGCCGCCTACGGCCTCGCCCTGGTGGCCGTCCTCGCGTACGCCGCCTCCCTCCTGCTGGACAGCAAGCGCCGCAAGGCCGCCCGCCTGCCCGCACGCCCCGCCAGCGAGGTCGTCCTGCGCACGGCGGTCGTCGCGGTGCTCTGCTTCGTCGTCGCGTACGTCCTGAACGAGCCCGCCGGCGCCCGCGGCCTGCCGCTCGCCCTGGTGCTCTTCCTGATCGTCCTGGTCGTCGCCGACTTCGTCGCCCGCCGCACCACCTTCGGCCGCCAGGTCTTCGCGGTCGGCGGCAACGCGGAGGCGGCCCGCCGCGCCGGCATCAACGTCGACCGCGTCCGCATCACGGTCTTCGGCCTGTCCGGCCTGCTCGCCGCCTTCGGCGGGCTCTTCGTGGCCAGCCTCTCCGGCGGTGCCACCAAGAGCCTCGGCGGCGGCAACACGCTGATGCTCGTCATCGCGGCGGCCGTCATCGGCGGCACCAGCCTCTTCGGCGGCCGCGGCAAGGTCTGGTCCGCACTGCTCGGCATGATCGTCATCCAGTCGATCCAGCAGGGCCTGAACATGCTCGGCATGGCGTCCGAGATCCAGTACATGATCACCGGCGCGGTCCTCCTGGCCGCCGTCGTGATCGACTCGGTCTCCCGCCGCACGCAGAAGACCGCAGGTCGCGCGTAGGTCGCACACGTCACACCCGCAGTGCCCGGCACCGCTCAACCGGTGCCGGGCACTGCTGCGTCTGCGCCATTGGCGTGACGTACACCCTGACGAAGACCCCACCGCCCGATGATGACGATCAGGGGCGGAACATTAGACTCGACCAAATCGGCAGCTCGACCAGCTCAACACGCAAGGAGGCACGGGTGGCTCTGCTGACCCGTATCACGGGCCCGCGCGATCTCGACCGGCTCGCCCCGGAGCAGCTGGACCAGCTGGCCGCGGAGATCCGGTCCTTCCTCGTGGACGCCGTGTCCAAGACCGGCGGCCACCTCGGTCCCAACCTGGGCGTGGTCGAGCTGACCA
>NZ_KL591030.1:52557-53289 GCF_000716335.1 Streptomyces sp. NRRL S-118
CCGGCCGGCAGGACTTCTCCAGGCTGAAGATGAAGGGCGGCCTGTCCGGCTACCCGGCGCGCGCCGAGTCCGAGCACGACGTCATCGAGAACAGCCACGCCTCCACCGTCCTCGGCTGGGCCGACGGCCTCGCCAAGGCGAACGAGGTCCTCGGCCGGGACGACCACGTGGTCGCGGTCATCGGCGACGGCGCGCTCACCGGCGGCATGGCCTGGGAGGCCCTCAACAACATCGCCGAGGCGAAGGACCGCCCGCTCGTCATCGTCGTCAACGACAACGAGCGCTCCTACGCCCCGACGATCGGCGGCCTCGCCAACCATCTCGCCACGCTGCGCACCACCGACGGCTACGAGCGCTTCCTCGCCCGTACGAAGGAGATCCTCGACCGCACCCCGGTCGTCGGGAAGCCGCTGTACGAGACGCTGCACGGTGCCAAGAAGGGCCTGAAGGACTTCATCGCCCCCCAGGGCATGTTCGAGGACCTCGGCCTGAAGTACGTCGGCCCCATCGACGGCCACGACATCGAGGCCCTGGAGTCCGCGCTGTCGCGCGCCAAGCGGTTCGGCGGCCCGGTCATCGTGCACTGCCTCACCGAGAAGGGCCGCGGCTACCAGCCGGCCCTCCAGGACGAGGCCGACCGCTTCCACGCCGTCGGAAAGATCCACCCGGACACCGGCCTGCCGATCTCCACCTCCGGCGCCGACTGGACGTCCGTGTTCGCCGACGAGATGG
>NZ_KL591031.1:0-39287 GCF_000716335.1 Streptomyces sp. NRRL S-118
TGTGTATAAGAGACAGCCCTAGGGTCGCGGTAAGCGTCCGCTTAGCCGCCTCGGTGTGACCATCGGCGTCGCGAGAGAGGCAGGGGGTACCTGATGCCGGTCATCGATGCGTGGATGCAGCACCCCACGCTCCGTCACTCCAACCATGAGATGTTCGAGTCGCTACGTCGGTGGACAGGGCAGGGTTTGCTGGAGGAACCGTTGCCGGTCAAGGCCACGGTGGCCGAAATGACGGCGGCTGATGTGGAGATCGGTCTTTCGGCGGCCTGGTACGGGCCCCAAGGGCCACTGATCAGCAACGATGAGGTGGCCGGTTCGTCGCCGAGTCCGAAGGACGTCTGCGCGGGGTGGCCGACGCGGATCTCACCCGGCCGGTCCAGGCCGTGAGGGAACTACGCCAGGCCGTGGAGGAACTCGGCTTCGTGGCCCTGCGGATCGTGCCCTGGCTGTGGCAGCTCCCGCCCACCGACCGGCTCTACTACCCGCTGTATGCGGCCTGCGTGGACCTCGGCATCCCCTTCTGCACGCAGGTCGGACACACCGGTCCCCTCCGGCCGTCCGAGACCGGCCGCCCCATTCCGTACATCGATCAGGTCGCACTCGACTTCCCCGAGCTGACCATCGTGTGCGGGCACATCGGCTACCCGTGGACCACGGAAATGATCGCGGTGGCGGACAAGCACGCCAAGGTGTACATCGACACCAGCGCCTACACCGCCCGCCGCTACCCGCGCGAGCTGGTCGACCACCTGCGCGGCCGGGGCCGCAGGAAGGTGCTGTTCGGTACCAACTACCCCATGATCACCCCTGGCCAGGCGCTGGAACACCTCGGCGAACTCGGCCTGGACGAGGAAGCCACCGAGCTGTTCCTGTCCGGCAACGCACGACGGATCTTCAACGTCTGACAGTTCCGGGTCGCTTCGGACCCGCATGAGCATCGCCGCGAGACGGAGTGCGGCCCGATGGGCGAGAGCGAGCTCGTCGGTCCGCATGGCCGGGCCACGCCACTGCTTGAACGGTCGATCGAGCAGTTGCGTGCTCGCGCGGGGACCCGGGCCGGCGATTCGACACGGCGGACGTTCCCGCTGCGTGGATGGCCGAGCGTTACGGCAGCGAGCGCTTGGATCAGGACCGGGACGACATCGTGTCGTACTGCAGTGACGGAACAGTTCAGCTCAGAGCGCGGACCGAGGAGGTGACCGCCTATCACGCGGACGCTCCCCGTGGACCGTTGTCCCCTCCGATCTCCCCGGCCGAGGTGGAGGACGCTGAGCGGCGCATCGGACGAACTCTGCCCGAACTGCTCCGGCGTGTTTGCACGGAGGCCGCCAACGGAGGATTCGGCCCCGACAGCGGCCTCGCGTCCCTGACCGAAGGCAATCACGCAGCCAGGCACCTGAGCCACTGGCCGTGCGCGGTCAGCGTCTACGAACGCAACCGGACGCGGGGCCTGCCGCCATCCTGACTCCACCTCGCGTACGGCGGCTGCACGATGGAGTGGCAACTCTCCTTGACGGCGGTCGACAACCCGGAGCTGCTCTACGACGCCGACGGTTCGGAGCCCGGGGCGAAAGCCCTCACGACGGCCTGCGCCATGCGTCCTCATCACTGCGACGCTCGCTCTGGATCTGGGCGGATGGCGGCAACGTGTGGGACGAAGTCGTCAACCGCCGCTCCGACCGTGAGTGCCTCGCACCCTACGCCCATCTCGTTTTGGAACGGTCGGCTGAGCAGGCTTGTTGTGACCGAGTGGGCGGCGGGCCCTGCTGGCGCTTTGGCTCTGTGGTGTGGCCCGTGGCGGAGCCTCATGCGCGGCTGCGGGGAGGGGGCACCGCTGACCCGGGCTATGAGGAATGCCCCCGCCCCCCGGCACTTCACGAGGCACAGCGCTCAGGGCACGCCCGCGTCCATCAGGTGATGGGTACCGGGCAGCGGGCCGGTTTGACCTTGACACGGTGACAAGGCCTTCACTGCCTTCCAAGGAGGTGGTCTCGATGACGACCACGAAACGGGACATGGATGCGCTACGAGCGCTCCAGGGGCTGGAGGACGGCCGTCCATCCGCACGACTGCGGGCTGCTCTGGCGGTCGGCGCCACACCTGACCCGTGCTTTGTTGACAAGCTCGTCGATCGATGTGCGATCGAGCCCGAATTTTTCGTCCGCGACATGCTGACCTGGGCACTCACCCGTCACCCGACGTCCATGACGCTGCCCCGGCTGCTCCGCGAAGTCCGTTCGGAGCGTGCGCAGGCCCGGAGCCAGGCGCTGCACACACTGTCCAAGATCGGGGACCGTCAGGCGTGGCCGGCGATCACACGGGCGCTGCTCTCCGACGCCGACGGCGAGGTGGCGCGCAGTGCCTGGCGGGCGGCGGTCGTGCTCGTGCCGGAAGGCGAGGAGCCTGTGCTGGCCACGGAGTTGGCGACGCAGCTCGGGCGCGGTGAACGGGAGATGCAACTGAGTCTCAGCCGGGCGCTGGTCGCGCTGGGTGAAGTGATCGTGCCGGCGCTGCGGACTGCGACGACGGCCCCTGACCCGGGTGTGCGCGCGCACGCGCTCGCCACACAACGGCTGCTGCGGGAGCCGGACGCCGTTTTCGAGTATGCGATCGAGGAGGCCAGACGGGTCGTGGCCCTCGGCGGGTCCGGCCAGGAAGGACAATAGGACGTGTTGATCGGTGAGGTGGCGCGACGGTCCGGGGTCAGTGCCCGCATGCTCAGGCATTACGAGTCCCTCGGCCTGGTGCGGCCCTCGGGGCGTACGGGCTCCGGCTTCCGGGAGTACTCCGGGGAGGACCTCCGCCGGATCTTCCACATCGAGAGCTTGCGGTCGCTGGGGCTGTCGCTGCGTGAGATCGGGCGCGCGCTGGAAGATCCCGGCTTCACGCCCGCAGCTCTCGTCGGGGACCTCATCCGTAAGACGCACGAACGCATCACGGCGGAGACCGAGCTGCTCAGGCGGCTGCGCCGGATCGATGCCGCGGACCCTGCCGGCTGGGAGGACGTCCTCGAGATCGTTGCGCTCCTCCAGGCCTTGGGAGCGAAGAGTGCCGACGCTCGCCAGCGCGCAGCCCTTTCCTCCGTCGACAAGGTTCCGGTGCCGGTGGAGGCGCTCGTCGAGGCGGCACTGAACGAGACAGACCCGAACGTCGCCGGAGCCCTCCGGTGGGCGCTGGCGCGATCGGGCGACGGCGGCGTGGCGCTGCTTGCAGAGGGCCTCGGCTCACCGATGGCCGCGGTGCGGGAACGTGCCGTCCGGACCCTCGCCGAGCTGCCCGGTGACGAGGCCACCGCGCAGCTGCGGGAGGCTCTCGCGCACCCCGATGTCGCGGTCCGCAGGTATGCGGCCTTGGCTCTGGGGACACGTGGAGTGGCCGATGCGGTCCCGACGCTCATCGACATGATCGTGGTGGGAAGGAACGACACGGACGCGGCCGATGCACTGAGCGTGCTGGCGAGCGACCAGGTGACGGCGGACCGGATCGCGACCGGCCTCGTCGACCGCCTCGCCCACGACACCCCTCCTGCGCCTGCACGCGGGCGGCTGGCCCAGGCGTTGGGGGGCATCCCGGGGGCGACGGCCTCACGCGCCCTCGTGGAGCTGTCGCATGACGGGGACCGTGCTGTTGCGCTGACTGCGGCGTACCTTCTTCAGCTGCGCGACACACGGTGACGGATTTCTCCCGGAGTGCCGCGTATGCGGATCGCGTGGGTGACGATTCCGCGCTGTCGTCGGGTCCCGTCCCGTTGCACTGCTGCATGGTGTGTCCCGGCTGCCGACTGTCCGTCACCCCACCGTCCGCCGCTCAGCCGTCCCGGTCGTCCGTCGCCGCTCGCGGCCTGCCGTCGCGTCCGCCGGTTGCCTGAATCTGTGGGCGACGCATTCCGCATGAAAGGTGGTTGCTCTCTGGTGATGCGCCTTCTCGCGGTGTAACGTCGCTCGTAGATGTCGTGGTTCGCAGTTCCTGCCCACGCGGTGGCGTGGGCTTCTTGCTGTGCAGTGCCTGAGGACCAGGGCGATCACCTCCGGGTCCGCGCGGTGCGGGCCCGATATCGACTGAGAGGCACCGGCATGGCCAGCGGAACCGTGAAGTGGTTCAACTCCGAAAAGGGCTTCGGCTTCATCGCGCAGGACGGCGGTGGCCCGGACGTCTTCGCGCACTACTCCAACATCAACGCCAACGGCTACCGCGAGCTCACCGAAGGCCAGGCCGTCACCTTCGACGTGACCCAGGGGCAGAAGGGCCCGCAGGCGGAGAACATCACCCCCGCCTGATCCTTGCGGCACAGTGCTGAGGCCCGCGGAGCGCATGCTCCGCGGGCCTGAAGCATTCCTCATCAGCTTGGCCGGTGCCGGTGGTCGAGAACCTCACTGGCCCTCATGCGCTTTGAGGCTGCTGTCCTGCACTTCCTTTCCGTCGTCGCAGGAATCCCACCCGGCCCGTGCCCCAGTCCCGCCGGCGGGGATCTTCTCCGGTGGTTCGCCGCCGTACGTGGCCGTACAGCTGGCCCTTCCTGCGCGTCGCGACTCCGATCCGGCGGCGTGCTGCCGGTCGGGGGCGTGCCTCTGGGCTTCCGCAGGGCCGTCGTACCCCGTTCCGCCGCGTCGGTTCGCTGCTGCCCGGGGGCCGGCCCTCCGCCGCCCCGTCGTGGGCCGTGCCTCCGCGTCGTTGACGTGCGGTGGCCGCTCCCACCGACGGACGCGAGGAGCCGCCGTGTTGCCGCCCGGCTGCCGGATGTGCCATGTACTGGTTCCGGCCCCACCGGGCCGCTGTCGCCGTGTCGCTCCTGGCGTCCCGGCTGCGGCCGCGCTGTGGGGAGCGTGAGGCTGCCCGCCGCGGGGTCCCGTCGTCCGCCACGGCGTCGTCCGTCTCCGACGCGCGTGCCGGTTCAGAGGGTGCCGATGAGGGCCAGGGCTCCGACCGGTAGCAGCAGCATCCACTGCGGGAGCTGAAGGAGCGGCCGTGGCCGGTCGGCGGCCAGCGTGATGATGAGGAACACCACCGCGTACGCGACGTACTGCGCTGCGATGAACAGTACGAGCGCCGTACTGGGAGCGGCCGCGAAGGCGAGTGCGAGCAGCACCACGGAGCTGAACACGAGGTCCGCGGTGACCAGGTGCCACACTGCGTGCAGGGTGCGCTTGGGCTCGGCGGGCAGGGGGCCGGTCAGCAGCGGGCGGACGATGGACCGTCCGCCGGCGGCGACGTGGATGACCGTGGTCGCTGCCGCGATGCCGCCTGCGGCGAGGAGCCAGCCGTTCACCGGACCTCGATTCCCTTGGTGATCATCGCCGCGATACGCCGGGACAGGTCCGGGTCCGGGTGTTCTCCGACGATTCCGAGGTGGAAAAAGACGGCCCCGGCCAGAGTGTCCAGCATCAGGTCCACCGGGACATCCGCGCCCATCTCACCGCGCTGCGCAGCCCGGTCGAATACCGCGACCAGCCGCTGCTTGGCCGGCTGGAGGAAGCGGGAGCGGATCGTTGCGCGCAGTTTCGGCGTGGCGGCGAAGTCGGCGAGCAGGCCGGGGAGGGCCGCCGCGGCCGCCGGCGCGGAGAACTCCTCGACCAGCGACTGGACCACGGCCGTGAGGTCCCCCTCCAGCGTCCCCGTGTCCGGCAGTTCTGCGGTGTCGGCGGCGGTGAAGACCGCTTCGTAGACAAGCTCCGGCTTGCCGGACCACCGACGGTAGATGGTGTCCTTGCCGACACCCGCGCGCGTGGCGACGGCACCCATGGACATCGCCGCGTAACCGCTCTCGGCAACCAGCTCGGCAGCCGCTCGGACGATTGCGGCACCGGATCGCTCGTCTCTGGGGCGCCCTCGTCCAGCAGGGGAAGAAATCATGCTTCCATAAATATCATACGGGTCGCCCCGTATGGAAAATAGTGAACTGTCCGCCGGGGATTTGGTGGGGCGGCGCGAGTCGGTGGTCGACCAGGACCCAAGGGAAGCGGCCAGTCCGGTCTGCCGAACGACCTTCAGGCACCCGTTTCGGGTCTATTTCGTTGCACGAGGCATGGCAGGTCTCGTAGAGCGGCTGGTGCCGGAGGAGCTGGGGATCAGTTCCGGCGGGTGGTGCCGCCGACCGAGGTGGTCCGCCCGCAGGTGGAGGAAGAGGCGAGCGGATGATGGCGAGGTCTTGGCCGGGATCATTCTCGTGCCACCTCCGACCGCACCTGGCGGCAACTGCCGCCCGTGTTCGGGCCGTGCCGGCAGACGGTCTACCGGCGCTTCGCCCAGTGGAGAGGCGCACGGGTCCGAGCCCGCCTTCACGGCGTGGTCTTGGGCGAGTTGGGTGCGCGCGGTGAGCTGGACTGGTCCCGCTGCGCGATCGACTCGGTGCGGGTTCGCGCCGCAAAGGGGGCTCCTGGTAGGACCACATCCGACCGACCGCGGCAAGAACGGATCGAAGACTCCACGCCGACCTTAGGTAGGACTACGCCCCCTGCCGGCGACGGGCTCGAGCGCGTCACCGCTGGGTCGTGGAGAGAACAGTGTCCTGGCTGGCCGGCTGCCGACGCCTGCGCCGCCACTACGAACGCAAGCCCGAGCACTTCCTGGCTGGGGTCGGCGTCGCAGCCTTCATCGGACATCGCCGCCTGACACGCTGAGGCGCGAGGTCAGCCGGCCGGCGACGTCAGGGGATCCGGTCCGCAGATCGGGAGCCCCCCTCGCAGGTGGGTCCATCCGCGCGGCCGCCGAGACGTGCGCCTGCTGCAAGCGCAACAGGGGATGGGTCTATACGGCCACCTTTTAGTGCCGCTGTTGCCCGGTCCGAGGGCGCGCTGATCGGCAGGACGCGGATCAGGGTCCGCAAGCCCCCGCCTGCCGTCTCGACGGGCGCCGCCCGCTGGGACATGCACGACCGCCCTCAGGAACCTCGGCCGCCGCGGTCCGGAAGGACTGGCTGAGAACCTGTCACCATCCACGTACCCCCGCCTGGTTGCCGACAGGATCGGCCCGCTCGGCACTCGTACGGAAGTGCCTTCGGCCCGCGCTCGCCCGCGCGTTCCGAGCGCGGGCGGCGCCGGGGAGCCGGCCCCGGCGTACCCGCCACCGGGGGAGCCGGTCCGTGCCGTCTCGTACACCCGACTTGATCGGGCACAGGATGTCGGGTCCGGCATGGTGAGTGCTGCCTAGCGTGGTGGGCGTCAAGAGGAAGGTGAGCGGGCATGCTGGAGCGGCTGAACCAGGCCATGGAGCACATCGAGGCCCATCTCGACCAGGCCATCGAGGTGGAGGAGCTGGCGCGCATCGCGGCCACCTCGGAGTACCACCTGCGGCGGATGTTCTCCGCGCTCGCGGGCATGCCGCTGTCGGAGTACGTCCGGCGCCGTCGGCTCACCCTCGCGGGCGCCGAAGTCCTCGCGGGGCGTGAGACGCTGCTGGAGATCGCGGTGCGCTATGGCTACGGCTCCGGCGAGGCGTTCGCGCGGGCGTTCCGTGCCATGCACGGCATCGGACCGGGCGAAGCCCGGCGCACCGGCGCCGAGCTCAGCTCCCAGCCCCGGATGGCCTTCCGCCTCACCATCGAGGGGAGTAGCAGTATGCGATACCGCGTTGTGGACAAGGCGGACTTCACCGTTGTCGGGCTCAAGACCCGGATACCGCTGGTGCATGCGGGGCCGAACCAGGCGATCATGGACTTCGTCCGCGGGATCGCCCCGGAGACGCTGGAGCGGCTGGAGAAGCTGTCGGACCAGGAGCCGCACGGCATCGTCGCGGTCTGCGACGGCCTGGACCCCAGCCGCGCCGAGGGCACCGAACTCGACTACTACCAGGGCGTGATCACTTCCGTGGCCGCTCCCGAGGGCACGACCACGTTGGCCGTCCCGGCCGGCACCTGGGCGGTCTTCACCACGTCCGGGCCGGCGCCGCAGGCGATCCAGGAGCTGTGGCGGGACGTCTTCACCGAGTGGTTCCCGTCGAACCCGTACCGCAGCCGTACCGGCCCTGAGATCCTGCGCACCCGCCTGTCGGCGGACAAGGCGGCGGCCGACGCCGAACTGTGGCTCCCGGTGGAGCCCGAGCACGGGTGAAACGCTCGGGATCCGGATGAGGAGCATCCGCTCCCTGTCAGCGGAGCATCGTTCCGGAGCTGGGCGTCGTTGTCGGTGTGCCTGCCACCGACCAGGAGGCAGGGATACACGTTTGACGAAGGCTTCATCGTCCCGTCGTCGGGTTCGTTGCCCGTGCCGGAACAGTCGCCACTCGCCTCCCGGCCAGTGCCGGTGCCGTCGGGTGGCCGGCAATCCGACACCGGCCCTTCGGGGCCGCGCGACCCCGGACGGGAGCAGCCGGAAGGCCGGAGCACGGCGCGCCTCCGGCTGTTGATCCGCCGCTGGGTCGATGGGCTCCGCAGGGTTGGTGTGACCGGGCGGCTGCCCTGGGTCGGCTGACTTACTGTTCGGTGCATGGTGTGCCTGGTCGTCGCCGTCCCGCCACCTCTGCGCTGCCCCCGGCGGGACAGGCACCGCCGACTGGCGCCGGGGACCGCCCGCTGCGCCCGATGGCGTATGACAGGGACAGGGCCCCGGGCGCTGCCCGGGGCCCTGTTTCCGTTCGGGGCTGCCGCCCATCAGGTGCGGTGGCGTCGCTTCACCACGTAGCCGGCTGTGAGTGCGGCACCCGCTGAGTGCGGCCCCCGCCGTGAGCATCAGGCCGGCGCCGGTTTGCCAGCCGGGGTGTTCGGAGGGTGAAGAGCCACCCAGCCCGCCGCGGACGCCGCGGGTCGGGGTCGCGGTGGGGGACACGGGGCTCACCGGCCGGGGGGCGACGGCTGCGGGGCGGCGGGGCAGGGCTTCGCACGCGATACCGTCGTCCGGGCCCTGGTCCCCATCGAGGCGGTGAGGATCGGTCCGATCGATGTTGAATACGGCCTGCGCGTCTTCCTGGTGGACGAAGTCGCGGCAGTCCAGGTCCTGGGCTCGGGCGACATCGGCCATGGGAACGATCGATGTGATCGCCAGGAGAGCACCCACGAGTGCGGAACGCTGGAACATGATCCCGCCTCCCTTCCGGCCGCGAGGCAGCCGCGCTTCGACGCTACGGCCGAAGCGTCCGGCCAGCCCGCCCAGTAAGCCGAACGGGTGGCCTCCTCCATCCCTGACCTGCGTCTTCACAGAAGCAGGTCTCGCCCATGTCCACCTCCGTCAGGCATCGCGGACGCGTCGGTCCGCTGCTGTGCCCGCCGAGGTGTCCTGCTTCCGCCGTGTCAGCACCCCACGCCCGCTGGGCACTCGCCGCTGCGGCTGGGCCGAGGCCGCTCGCGGCTCCACGCCCGCGGCCCTTCCACCGCCGTAGCGCCGCCCGTCGCTTCCGGGTCGGCACTCGTCTCGGCGTTGTCGTGCTGCTGCGGAAGCCCGGCCGGGCTGTGGCTGTCCGGTCATGCGTCGAGGCGCCGGCGTTGTCCGCGCCGCCCACCGGTCGTCCACGGGGCTTCTGCAGTGCGCCGGCCCGGCGCAAGTGGCCGGCCGCCGGGAAATGAGCCGCTGCCGTGCGCTCGTAGGGCACCGCAGCGGCCGGGCGTGCGGGGTCAGGCCAGTTCCACGCGGTCGATCAGGCCGGCGGCGGTGAAGGCGTCCACGAGCTGCCCGCGGCCCTCGGTGAAGTGGGCCCAGCTGTCGAAGTGGACCGGCACGATCCGGCGGGCGCCCAGGATGCGGGCGGCCTCGGCGGCCTGAGCGCTGTCGAGGGTGAGCAGCGCGTGGTCGAGGACATCGGTGCGGACCGCGCCGGCGAACAGCACAGCGGTGTCCACCGGGCCGAAGCGGTCGGCGATCTCCCGGACCAGGGAGAGCTGGGCGTTGTCGCCGCTGACGTAGAGGGTGGGCAGGCCGTCACCGCGCAGGACGAAACCGACGACCTCACCGACGACCGGTTCGAGGTCTTCGCGTTCCCCGGGGCCGTGCAGGGCCGGGACGCCGGTGACGGTGATCGTGCCGCCGGCGGGACGATCCAGGTCGATGGACTCCCAGTCCTTCAGGGCGCGTGCGGTGCCGCCCAGCCTGCCCGCGCCACTGGGCGTGGTCAGGGTCAGGGGGACATCGGGGAGCAGGGCGCGGCCCGAGACGTCGAGGTTGTCGTCGTGCTCGTCGTGCGACAGCAGCACCACATCGATCCGGCCCAGATCGGCGGGTGCGGCGGATGCGGGCGCGGTCTTGGCCAGCCCCGAGGGGTAGGTGCCCGGGGCGTCGAAGGTCGGGTCGGTCAGGAACCGCAGCCCGCCGTACTCGATGAGTGCGGTCGGCCCTCCGAAGACACGGACGGGGACCTGCTCGCTGGACACGCCGGTTGCGGTCATGACGAACCACCTCACGGATAGATTGGCTTGCATCCGTGACAGTAGTGTGTTTGTCACGGATATAGGCAAGCTGTAGCGTGAGGAGTGTGAGTGAGACCGCTACCGGCGACACTGTCGCTCTCGGGCTGCCGCAGGCGCCGGGCGCCGAGTTCTACCCCGCACTCGACCTCGCCAACAGCGCCATTGCCCTGCCCGGCGGCCAGTTCCTCGACGCGCTCGGCACCCCGTCCGGCGCCAACCAGTGGCTGGTCGACCACGACCTGGCCCCCGCGGACGCCGGTATGCAGGAGATCTGCGCGGCACGCCTGCGCTCCCTGCGCGAACAGGTGCGCGCCCTGCTCGCCGCCCAGGTCGGCGGACACCCCGCCCCCGCCACCGCGCTGGCCGGCGTCAACGACGCCCTCACCCGGGTCCCGACCGCCGCCCCGCTCGGCTGGGACCCGGTCCGCGGCATGCACCGCACCGCCCCGCACCCCATCGACCAGATCGTCGACCAGGCCCTCGGCATCCTCGCCGCCGACGCCGCCGACCTGCTCACCGGTCCCGACGCCGAACGGCTGACGGCTTGCCCCTCCACGCCCTGCAACCGCTACCTGCTGCGCTCCGGACGCCGTCACTGGTGCTCGGTCCGCTGCGGTGACCGCGCCCGCGCCGCCCGCGCATACGCCCGCCGCACCCAGGCCACCACCGACTGAGGTCGGCACCCCCGCCCGCCGACGGTGCGCGAGACCCGCGCCGGGGTGCGGCTCCGTGCACCCTGAACCTCCCCGGTACGGACGGCACGCCTCGCCCTCCGCCCGGCATTTCCCCCACTCAGCCAAGCGTCATCACCTCTCATGCCGGCCGCGTTCACTCCGCTGACCTCCGGCTACGACAGCCTCGACGCACGCAACGCCGACCGCGACGGCCGCGAGAAGCCGTGGCGCGTCGCCTCGGCCGTCTCTCCTGCGCGACGGTGGCAACGAACGTCGTCGACCCCCGCATGGTCGAGGACCGCAGGCTCGCCCTCGATCCGTCTCACCGAGACGCCCGGCCGTGACCCCCAGGACATTTCCGGTACCCCCGGGCCGCCCGCTGGCCCGCGCTGCCGCTCGGGGCCGCGGCGTGCCTGCCCCGGTGCGCTGGGTCGCGGACTACCACGTACGTGCCGGCGATGTCGGCTACCCCGGGGCCGCCCGGCAGCCTGCGTTCCGCCCTCGTACGCCGCCGCGGTGCCGCCAGCGGGCCGCCTTCCGTGCGCTGCGGGGTCCGCGCTGTGGTTGTCGATGCAAACCCCTCGCACGTCTAGTCAACTTTGACTAGAGTTCTCGTGTGAGCGAGAAGACGATTCCGATATTGCCGTGTCGCACCATTCAGCCCGTTCTCGACTTCTACCGCGCCCTCGGGTTCGATGTGACGTTCCAGCAGATGAGTCCCAATCCGTACGCGGTTGTCGAACGCGGAGGCATCCAGCTCCAGTTCTTCGGGATGAAGCACTACGATCCGACCGAATCATTCAGCACGTGCTACATCCGGACGGATGACGTCGATGGGCTGCACCAGGCCTTCCGGGCCGGTCTCAAAGCACGGTACGGGAGGGTTCCGACACGCGGCCTGCCTCGTATCGGGGCGCTGAGGGACGCGTCGCACGGCATGCGGCAGTTCCTGATGACCGATCCGGGCGGAAACTGCATCCGCATCGGTCAGCCGATGAGTGAGGACCTGCATCACCGGCCCGCCCCCAAGGAACCCTTCTCCCGCGCCCTGCACTACGCGTCACTCTTCGCGGACTCGAGGGATGACCCGGCGGCAGCCGCAAAGGTCCTCGACCAGGCACTGCGTCTCGAGGACAAGCGGCCCACGGATGTGCAGCTGCTGCGCCTCCTGGTGCTGCGTGCGGATGTCGCCAGGCGCCTCGGTGACGAGGAGACTGCGATTTCCGCGCTCTCCAAGGCCGCCGCGATCCACCTCACCGCCGACGAACGGGACTCTGTTCGCGACGACCTCGCGCGTCTCGAGGAGCTGCGGGTATAGGACCTTCTCCGTGAGTGCCGGTCAACGCCGTTCGTTGAGGACCGCGATCAGTACCGTCGCTTCGTAGCGCACGGCGAGCCACTGTTCCAGGTGGTCGAGGGGCGGCCGGGCGGGCGAACCGCAGCTCGCTCGCTGCACGCCCTGGCGGCCTCGGGGGTCGTGCCCGGGCCGCCGCCGCTGTCCTTCGGAGACCGGCACGGGCGACGACGCCACCAGCATGATGGTGTGGCGGCGGGCGTGGCGGCGTCGGCCCGGGTTGCCGTCCGGTTCCCGCCTCGGCTCTGGCTGCGGGCGGTCTCCTGGTCAGCAGTTCCCCTCGCCCCGCTGCCGAGCCGGGCGCCTACCAGGTCGCGGGGAGTGACTTGGGGCCGCGGATCAGGATGCCGGTTTGCCAGGGGACCTGTTCCCGCGGGACGGCCAGGCGCAGGGTGGGCAGGCGGGCGGTGAGGGTCGACAGCAGTACCTCCGCTTCCATGTGGGCCAGCAGCGGGCCCACGCAGAAGTGGGGGCCGTTCCCGAAGGCCAGGTGTTTGGGGGCTTGGCGGTCGAAGTCGATGTCGCCCGCCAGCGGGTAGACGCGTTCGTCCCAGTTGGCGGCCACGTAGGAGACGTAGACGTACTCGCCTTCGCGGATCAGTACGTCTCGGACGCGGACGTCCTCGGTGGTGATGCGGGGCTGGCCCACGCCGTGCTTGTGCGGCACCCATCTCAGGAGCTCGTCCACGGCCCGGGGCACGGTGTGCGGCTCGGCGCACAGCCGGCCCCACAGACCCTCGGTGGTCAACAGGGCGTAGAGCATGTTGGAGGAGTTGTTGCACACCGCGTGCCATCCGTTCAGCCCGATGAGCGTGGCGAGCGCGAGCAGTTCCTCCTCGTCGATGGTCCCACTCTCCGTAGCACGCACCAGTGTTGTCATGGTGTCGTCGCGCGGATCGGCGCGCCGCAAACCGGCAAGGCGCTGGAAGTAGACGCGGCTGTCCTGCTTGGCGCGTTCTGCACGCTGGGCGGCCTGTTCATCAGAGGCTCTCGTCAGCAGGGTGGTCGCCCACTCGCGCACGTTGGCGTGGTCGGCCTTCGGAATGCCCATGACAAGGCCGATCACCGCGAGAGGGAAGGGGGAGGTGATGTCGCGGACAAGATCGGCCGGTCGCTGCCCGTCCATGAGCCGGTCGACCATGGCGTCGAGCAGGTCCTGAACGCGCGGCCGCAGAGTGCTCACCGCAGTGCCACTGAAGGCGGGGGCGACGGCGGCCCGGACACGGGCGTGGTCGGGCGGGTCGACGAAGCTGACCGCCCGGTCCAGCGGAATGAGGTGCCGGGTCATCTTGGGGATGGGCCGGCCGGCGATGTCGCGGCTGAAGCGCGGGTCCGAAGTGACAAACCGTACGAGGTGGTAGCTCGTCACAAGCCAGCACTCGCCCTCACCATGGGGCAGCCGGATCCGGCGAACGGGAGCCTCATGGAGTGAGGCGCGCAGGAAGGGGTCGAACTCCAGCGCTGGAAGGTCATCGACGCGATAGAGGGTTGCGGGCTCGCTGTTCACTGGCGCCTTTCCGCGTGAGGGCGACGGTGAGGCCGCCTGGTACGCATCCGAGATTGCCCCTCCCCAAGCCATGGTGACCCTCTTGCACCCATGCGGGTGCAGGCCATCCGGCTGGCCGTCGGCCGCCGCGCCAGCTCCCCGGAAGGGGCTCACGCACACCGAGCGTCTGGAGCTCGGCCCTGCGGACGCCGGGTCGCGAAGACCCTTGAGCATGAGCGGCCCGCTTCGGACGCTGAGGCACGCGCCTGACCTGACCGTGCCCGGAGAGTCGCCGGATGCCCGGGCGAGGAAGCGGCTGACTGCCGTGTCGGCGTGCGCCGCATCCCGGCGCGCGGCCAGCTTTGGTCCGGGCGGAGTGCCCATAGAGCCGGCCTCCCAGGGCATCGGCAGCTGACACGCCCGCCGCACGCCACCGTCGGGACTCCGCCTCGTCGCAAGCCGGGCCGACCCGCCACGCCGGCGCGGCATCGGCCACGCACCCCGGGCGTTCAGTGCCGGTTCCGTTGCTCGCCCGTGCGGTGCCGCCGCCCGTCCACCGTTGTCTTTCTGTCTCCGCCACCGCGCCGCCGCACGGCACCGTCGCCCGGCTGGCTCCCGCGCAGGTGCCGCCAACTGGTGCGGCGCTTGGCCGCACGTCCCCTTGCCCGGATGCGGCGGTGAGGGGGCGGCGGCGGCCACCATCAGATCAGGCGAGGGAGAGCTGCTTCCAGACCTGGGTGCCGGTGCCGTTGCACTCGTGGATCTGGACCCGGACCCCGTTGGCGAAGTCCGCGTAGGGCACGTCCAGGCACTTGCCGGACCCGGGGTTGGTGAAGGAGGCCGGGGTGGGCTGGTCGTAGCGCCACTGCTGGGCGCCCGTGCTGTTGCACGTGTAGATCTGCACCTTGGTGCCGTTGGCAGTTCCCCCGCCGGCCACGTCCAGGCACTTTCCGGAGTTCGGGTTCACCAGGGTGCCCTCGGGCGTGATGTGCCAGATCTGGCCCAGGGAGCCGTTGCAGTTCCACAATTGCACCGGCGTGGCGTTCTCTTTTCCGGCACCGCTCACATCCAGGCAGTGCGCCCCGCCGTCGGGGCTGTAGGTGAACCGGGTGGGCGTGGTCGCCGGGCCGGTCACGGTGAAGGTGCACCAGGCGGACCAGGCGGACGGACCGTCGGGGCCCTCGGAACGTATCCGCCACTGGTAGTCACCCGGGCTGAAGGTGCTGGTGGGGATCTGGAGGTCCCACCCGTGGCCGAGCGGCCCCGTACTGACTGGGAATGTCCGGAACGGCTGTTCGCCCAGGCGCGCGAGTTCCAGTGTCCCGCCCAGGTAGGGCTGGGGGTCCACGCCCTTGACCGAGGCGGCGAACAGCGGTGCGAACGTGTTGGTCGTGCTGAACGCAGGCTGGGGCTGAGCGCCACAGAGCTGGAAGCCCGCGTAGGGGCCGTCGGAGATGCGCAAGGTCTCGGGCACATCGGTCGTCGTGGCCGCTGACGCGGCGGCAGGAACGCCGAGGAAGGCGGCCAGGCCAAGGACCGCCGTGACCATGGAACGTATCCCTCTCATGCTCACTCCATCGCAAGATCGAATGTTCGGATGCCGAGAAGTCCACACGGTGGAACACCCGTATGTCAGCTGTGGCGGTGCCCGCGTAAGAGTTCCGTCATCTCCGCGGAGCAGCCGCGCAGCGCGGAGGCGCTGCGGTCGGCCCTCCACACTCACGCTGTGCGCATCGACGAGCCCCCTGATGCGGGTGAGCACGTCGCTGACCGGCTGTGGGTCGAGCCGGCGTCCGTCACGCAAGCGCAGCGCGACGTGTTCGTCAGTGGCCTCCTTGGCGCCGATGGCGGCTCGGTAGGGAATCAGGCGGGCCTCTCGGATACGTGCGGCGAGAGTGCCGCGGCCCCGGTCCCGCGATCTCGGCACGCAGTCCGAGACGGGTGCAGCCTTGGGCGAGGGCTGCGGCGTTCGGCAGTTCGGTGTCGGAAATCGGGAGGAGCACCAGCTGGGCGGGGGCGAGCCAGGCGGGGAAGGCGCCGCCGTGCTGTTCGATGAGATGGGCGACGACTCGTTCCACACTGCCGAAGATGCTGCGGTGGACCAGGTCCGCACGCCAAGCACGCCCGAGAGCTCGGAGCGGTACGTACCTTCCAACCCAGCTGGTCGCAGGGGCAGTTCGCGGTAGCTGTGGGAACGGGGGCGATAGATCACCGCATGAAGGGCACAGGCTGGGCCGCAGGACGACCTGTTCACCGCCCAGGTTCATCGGAGGGAACATGTCGTCGCTGTAGTGCGCCCAGTGCCCCGAGATCTCGTACAGCTCCCGCTTGCCGAGGGCCGGTGAGTACACGTGGCGGTACCCGGCTCGCCGTTCGGCGGCGCGGATGTACTCCTCCAAGGTATGCGGTACGACCGCGCCGTCGGGCAGCCAGTACGGCAGGCCCGCGCCGATCAGCGGGTCGGTGTCGAACAGGCCCAGTTCACGGCCGAGCTTGCGGTGATCATGCATGGTGGTCTCCTCGCGGACATCGGGCGAGTGACCGCGGGACCAAGCCCCGGGGCACTTGCCCCGGGGCTTCGGATCAAGACATCTGTCAGGGCGCCGGGACACTTTCCGGCGTCGTCGTCACAGCAGCGCGATCGGTAGGTCATCGGGGTGTTGCCGCCGGGGCCCCGTCACCGACGTGTCCGTCCATACCCGTGAGGGCCTGGGTAGCCGCCGGGCACAACAGCCGCCCACGCAGGACGCTGAGCCGGGAACTCCGGCTGAGCGACTGTCTACACTGCTCGCGACGTACTGAGCCGCTGGAGGTGTGGTGAAGGTTCCCGCAGGGCTGGTCGGCGCCCGTGTCACACGGCTCGCCTTCGACTACCAGGTCCGGATCACCTTCACTGATCATGAGTCCGACGGCCGCATCCGTCTCGAGGGCGAACTCGTCATCGAGACGCCGATCACCGCCACCGATGCCGCCGGCATTCAGGCCATCCTCTTGCCCGGGACGGGAACGGCTCTGGCACCGCTCCTCGGTCTGTTCACCAAGGCCGTCGCCACAGCCGAGGTCACCGGGCCGGGCACCCTGAACCTCGGCTTTGACGACGGCACTCGACTCAGCGTCGATCCCGATCCCGACCACGAGTCCTGGAGCCTCACCGGCTCAGGACTCGAACCAGTCCTGGTTGGTCCAGGTGGCGAAACCGACTGGCAGCACTGACCACTTCACCGGCGCGGCCCCCGCACTCACGGGGATGGCCCCGCCACCTTCAAGGGAGGACCGGCCACGCGCCACTGCTCCCCGCGCCCGCGGGCATGGTCCCGCCCTGGCCCGTGCCCATGTCGAACGTCCGGTGACCGTTCGGCGTGCAGCTGGACATACATCGTGATGATCCATGCCGAGCCGATCGACGGCGGTCAGGAATTCAGCCCGCAGGTGCCGTCGGAGTCGGTGTTGCCGCCGAAGTCGACGAACCTCGCGAGCACGGCACGGCAGTTGTCCGTGCCGTCCAGCCGGGAGTTGTCGGTGACGGTGGAGTTCTTCAGCCGGACGCTGCCGGGGCCGACCCGTACCGGCGGGGCGGGGGTGTAGCCGAGGGTGATGTTGATGCCGCCCCCGCCCTTCTCGGCGTAGTTGTCGGTCACCTTGGTGTCCACGAGGGTGACATCCCTGACTCCTCGTACGTCGATGCCGCCACCGTAGCCCGCGAGTTCGCCCGGCCGCGTGGGGTCGTACGGGTCGATGACCCGGTTGTCGGTGATCGTGGACCGTTCGACCAGGCCCGCAGAGTCGAACCGGATGCCACCGGCTTCGCCGGCCTCGTTGTGGTCCACGAGACTGTCACGCAGGGTGAAGGAGCTGAAGGGGATGTTCTGCACGGCGCCGCCGATCCTGCCGGTGTTCCTGGTGAGGCGCACCCGTTCCATGGTCAGCTGGGAGGAGTTCAGCGCGGCACCGCCGCCGTAGTAGTTGTAGAGCGACGCCGTGGGCTCGGAGCGGCCGCGGGTGATCGTGAGGTTCGAGATGGTCGCCGGCCGCATGACGGTGAACACCCGGTCGATCCCGCGCCCGTCGACGACTGTGGCGTCCGCCCCGGCCCCGGTGATCGTAGTGGGCGCGAAGATCTTGAGGTTGCCGTGTGCGGTATCGGCCAGGGTGTAGTCGGTGAAGGGCCGACCGAGCAGCGGTGGGATGCTGAGGCTGTAGTGGCCCGCGGGGAGGGTGATCGTCGAACCCGGGTGTGCGTTGGCCTCCATGACCGCCGCCCGCAGGGTGCATCCCCCCTTGGTCGACAGGCACTTCCCGTCCCGTGTTGACGCGTCCGGTGCGTCGATCACGCTGTCGACCACGATTCGCTGAGATGGTGCCGCGTGCGCCTGGCCCGTGCCCGGAACCATCGTGGCGACACCGATGACTGCGGCCGCCGCGGCCATCACCCGACGTGCGTCCGCCGTTGTCTTCTTGGCTTTGGTCATGCCCGGAAGCTAGCCCCAAGCCTTACCGGCCAGTAGGACTTACTTCACATAGTGGAATAATGACCTGATATACCTCATAGCGCCGTCCTGAGGGGAGGACGGCGGCTTGATCCGGATGCCCGTACTTCCCGATCCGACACCTCTGTTGGCGTGGATCACGCCAGGAGGGCAGGAGGCTGCGCCGACAGCGGCGGCAGGCGGCCTCTGACGTCCGGGTCCCGGGCCCCATGCGACTGGGACACCGTGACCGGGACGGCCCCCTTGCGCCGCGCCGCGGCGCGGTGGCGGGGTGCGGGAGCGGCTGCGTGTGTCCGCGGCGTCCGCGGCGCCGGCGGCCGGGGGCGGGATCCCCTCGGCCGGGCCGGACCGTGCCCGTCGGTCGCCGTTCTGAGGTCCCGCCGTGCGGGGTCGCCTGTTGTCCGGCGCAGCCCGGACGCCGCTACCGTGCCGCTGTCAGGCCGCCGCTCCGAAGCTGCGGCCGTCCGGCCGTCCCCTAGTCCGGCCGCCGCGCAGCGCCGCCGTTCCGTCGTCCACCCGGTCGTGGTCGTGTCCGCCGTCCGCCGTCCGCCGTCCGTCGGCCGGTCCGTCGGCCGGTCGGTGGGCGTCTGCCACCGTCCGAACCGCGCCGCTCCCGGACTCGGCAGCCGTCCCGGCGCTGGCCTGTCCGCCGTGCCGCCTTATGGTATGCCTGGCCGCCGGGTCTCGCTGGGCGCGCGGCTGCCAGAATCGTCGGCATGCCGCTGTGCGATTACTTCTCCGCCCCTGACGATCAGGCCGCCGTTGCGGTTCTCGGGACTCCTGGAGGGCCGGGGCAGGCCGAACTCGACGTGGTCTTCCTCAAGAACATCGATCCGGTCGTCGCGATGGCCCAGCTCGAAGCCGTCATGACCGGCTGCAGCTATGAGGAGGCCGGCGAACGCCCGCGCTCCGGACAGCTGCTGTCCGAGCCGGAGGACGGCCCGCCGTTCGTGGTCAGCCTGACAGACACGCTGATCGATGCCCTCGCCACGGCATCGGCGGACGACCTCGTCCGCTGTGCCGAAGCGTGGTCGATGACCGACGAGCTCCGGCAGGTCGGCATCACCGGCGAGGCCACGGCCGATGTCCTGGAAGCCCTGGCCGGACTGGCTCAGCGCGCTCGGGTTTCCGGTTGGCGGCTGTATTGCTGGTGGGCCCTGTGACTTACCGGCGTCCGGTGCCGTGCGCTGCCGCCCCGCTGTCCGGCGCCGCCCGGTTGCTGCTGCCTGCCGTCGCTGGCGCCGTCGAGTCCGTCGGTGTGCGGCGCTGGCCACGTCGGAGTCGTACAGGCGCCCTGGAGGTGCTCAGTGGCCACTGCTGTGCGGGAGCACGGGACGTGGCAGGGGCTGACGCCAGTCGCCCAGCGTCGCGAGGAGGAACTGGCGGGCGAGAGGACGTACGTCGTCCCAGGCTGGATCCGTGGCCAGGGCGTTGTCCCAAGTGCCGGCGCGGCAGGCGGCATCGATCTCACTGAGACGACGGCCTATGGCTTGAAGACCACTCAGGTCTGCGGATTCGAAGGCTTCTCTCTCCGCGAGTCCTTCGGAGATGCGGCAGAGGAGTTCCACCTCATCAATGACGGACTCCGTCTCCAGCTGACACTCGCCCAACCAGGCGAGCTGATCCTGGACGTCGGCTGCCAGGAGTGCCATGAATCGCAGTGTCCACGTACGCAGGTGCGCGTCGCCGAGATGGTTCATCCATGCAGGATCGCACCCCGCTCCCGCCGGACCGTGTTCGATGGCACGGAAGGGTGCAACGGCCGGCGCGACTCCCGGAGGTCGAAGCGCGAGTTCTGCTGGCGCGATCGAACCGTGCCAGACGGCGCTGCCTCGCGAAGTGGTGAACGCCTGCTGTCCGGTTTCACGCTGTGGCCCGATCGCTGTGGGGCGGTGAGGAGCCGTCATAGCTGATCGTCGAGGACGAAGGGCCGGCTCTGCCACTGCCCAGTGAACAGTTCCTACGGACTCGCGGCGTCGGCACACTGCTTGGCGGTGCGGTGGCTCATCCCGAGCTGCCGGTCTGCCGCCGTCCGCCTTCACGCCGTCCGGCGCCGCCCTCCATCCGCCGCGGTCTGCCGGAGGGGAGCCGCGTCCTCCGCCGTGTCTCCGCTCTGCCGCCCCGCAGCCGCCGTCGGGCCGTCGCCTGCCGCCGGGGTGGTCGCCCGTCGGCTGGAGGCTGCTGGCCCGTGTCGTGGTGCTGCCGCCTGCCGCCTGCCGTTCCCCGTGCCGCCCACTGTCGGTTCCGGCGCCGGGACTTGTGCCGTCTTGAGGCCCTCGGATGTGAAGCCGCCGGGTCGCGGCCGTACAGATACCGGCCGCGACGCGGCACGCGCGCGGCCGGATCGAGCTTGCGACGTCCACTGCTGGTGGAGGCCGGACCCGGGCGGCACCCGCCGTCCATTACCCGAGCGTGAGCATCGCCTCGGTGACCTCGCCGACCGCTGCATCGGGGATGGCAGTGGCGGCCTCCTTGAGGACGAGCAGCCGTGCACCGGGGATCTCGCGCGCGATCGCCTCGCCGTTGCCGACGGGGAAGAACGGGTCGCGGCGGCCGTGGACGACGAGCGTGGGGACCTCGATCCCGGGCAGGCGCTCGCGCCAGCGTGGTTGGCAGTCGAGCCTGGAAAACACCATGCCCATCTGGTTGGCCATCTGGACCGGTTGTGCGGTGCCGGGTGTGCGGTCCCAGACGCGCGCAGCGATTGCGCGCGCGGCGACGGGGTCGTTGCCGAGGATCTCCGCGCAGGCGGCGGCGAACTCCGCAACCCTCTCGCGGTCGGTCCAATCGGGCATCGGACGCGCGAAGAGCCGGCTCATCGTCGCCTGGTCATGGTCGGGGAGGTCATGGTCGGGCGGGCCGGGGGCAACCGCGCGGGTGCCGACCAGGGTGAGCGCCGAGAACGCGTTCGGATGGTCGAGCACGGCCACCTGGGCGACCATCCCGCCGACCCCGATCCCCGCCAGGTGCGCAGGTCCCCCGCCGAGCGCGTCAGCAAGGGCCGCCGTGTCGGCGGCGAGGTCGCGCAGGGTGTAGGCGGGGTCCTCCGGATCCGTCGTCGTCGACTCCCCGCTGTCGCGCAGGTCGTAGCGCACCACACGGCGCCCGCCGGCGGCGAGGCGCTCGCACAGCGCGTCGGGCCAGGAGAGCATCGTCGGCCCGCCCGCGAGCAGGACGAGTGGAGCGTCGTCGTCACCGAACGACTCGATGCCCAAGGCGATCTCATTGGCGTTGACAGTGGTCATCGGATCACCGGAAGACGTCGTAGGTCAGGCGCGTCGCGATCGATGTCGAGAGTACGCTGCGCTGCACCAGCGTGCGCGGCGCTCCGCCGGCGAACAGTGGTGTCCGCGTCGACCGCCGAGCCGATCGTGGCACCGCCGCCCATGAGCATGACGTCGAAGTCCTTGCCGCTGTCCGACGAAGCCGCCTCGGCCCGCTCGCGCACGGTGGTGACAGCGTCGGGCAGACCTGTGGTGACGAACGTCCAGTCGAGGGCGGCCGTTCGTACCGACTCCGGCGGCGAACTCGTCACGAGGACGAAGGCGGGCTTGCCGACCTCGCCGGCGCCGTAGCCGGAAGGGTCGTCCCAGCCTCTCGTCCCGTCGACCACGTCGAAGAGGTGACGGCCGAGGACGACGGCGCCCGAGCGGGTGATTCCCTCGCGCAGGACCCGGCGGTCGTCGGGGTCGTCGGAAAACGCCCACGTGTGCAGGGCCTCGCCGCCGGTGCCCAGACCGTTGTCCGAGTGGGGGTCGGGCCCGTGACGAAGCCGTCGAGAGAGACCGAGACGTCAGCGATGATTCGAGTCATGCCTGGGCAGACTCGACCCGCTGCCCAAACTCATCGCTCACGCATGAAGCGTGTGGTGTGGGGTCTCTCGGGTCGGTGTCGGTGGTGGTGAGTGCCGGTAGCCGGGGGAGTGGCGCACCGTGCTTCCGCGAGCGGCCTCTCCCGGGTCGGGGAATCCCGCCCTGATCGGATCGTCGCACGGTGTCGATCCTTCGGCCTTGTCATTCACCGCCGGGTTGACCATGACGCTCCGACGCGGACTGGGCGCCATCGCCCGCACTTCGTCGAAGGACGGTGGGAGGGTGAGCCCTACGACGGGACCGTGCTCGATGTCCGTTCTGTTCGCCGCTCCGATGAAGACCCGTGTCGCGTCCGGCGGGCTGGCTCCTGGAGCCGAAGTTCGACAGCTGCAGGTGTCTGCTGTTCATTTCGTCCCGGCCAGGCTGCCCCCCCGCTGCTGCAGTCACGGCGCGGCTCACCGTTCCAGCGGGCCACCCCGACCACGTCTCGCGCGTCTCACTGTGCCGGGGCCTTCGGACGGGAGCCTTCGCCCTGGCGAGGGCTCACGGTGATCCATCGGCGGCTCGGCGGAACCGCTCGAACTCTGAATCGCCTGACGGCAGCAGGCCGGCCCTCACCATTGCCATGCCGAGCTCCAGCTCGCGATCCTCGTTGGCGCACTCCAGGCCGCACTGAATGATCTCGGCGACCATCTCGGTGGTACCGGCCAGGAAGATCGTCCCGCTGTCCGACTGGTAGAACCACGCCTCGTAGACGGGCGACCCGTCGACCACCACGTCCCAGAGCTCGCAGAAGTTCAGCACGGCTTCGTCCTGGGGATCCGAGGAGAGGCGGCGGTCGGCCGGGAGGTCCTCGTCGTCGTAAGCGGCACCGCACAGTGCGACCTGCTCGACCTGGATGGGATTGAGCTGAGTCACCGAAGTGATCCGTCGTCTGTTGGTGAAGTCCGCCATGTGTGAACGCTAACAGGCCCCACTGACTGCCGTTCCGGGTCCGGGGACCGTTCCGTGGAGGCTGCTGGAGGTGCGGACTACTCGAAGCGCCGGCCGGAGCAAGCTGTGGGGACCGTTCCGTGAGCCGTGAATCCGCCGCCGCGCTGGACAAGGCGTTCTGTTCCTCGTGCCTGCGGGGATGATCCCTGGGGCCCTTTTCGTCTTGGGTGACTGGGCTGCTCCCCGCGCCTGCGGAAGTCCGCCGTGGTGCGCGCGGCTTGCCGTCGGGCTTGTACTGTCCCGCTGTCCCGCTGTCGCGCTGTCCGGGCCTGTGCTGCAACCGCGCACCGGGGCCGTTGCCCCGCCGGTCGGGGTGCCGTCCTGCCGCTGCGGCCGCTGGCCCCGCCCGCTTACGGCCGGGCTGGTGCTGTTGCGTTCCGCGTTACTGGGCTGCTGCCCATGCTGCTGTCTGTGGTGCTGTCGTCGGTGACTCGTGTGGGGCGGGGTGCTCGTGGCGGCGGGCGCAGGCAGGGGCGTGGGCGGACGTTACGAGTTCCGGCGTGGTGACTGGTGTGGCGCTGTTCGCTTGCATCGGGTGCGTCCCAGCGTCTGGCTCTTCCACTGGGACAGCGCGGTCCTGGTGCTCCCACGCCATACCGAGGGTGAGATCCGTACACGCTGCCCGCCGCTGGTGATCAGCGTGTTGACCGGAGCCAGAGGATCACCGGCCATCGCCTTGGCCAGCAGCACGGCGGCCGCCAGCGGCAACAGGGCGGCGGCGAGGGCCGCACTCGTGGTGGTGATGTGCTGTCTGCTCACGCGCCGCGGCCTGTAAGTGATCATGGTGTCTATTTCATCAGCGGTGCGGTGGGCCGCCATCGGACGTCGTACTCAAATGTTCCTCTCCCTGTACTCAGGCCCCGAGGGGGCACAGCCGCCGCTGGACGGCCTGCTGGTGCCGCCCGGGGCGCGAGGTACCGGGCAGCGTCCTGCGGCCGTGTCGTATCCCCGCCGTTCCGCGTCCGCCTGGCGTCGTCACCTGGCCCTGCTGTTTCGTCGGGCGCACCGCCGCATGGTGGCTGCGTAGCTGAGAGGCACGACGATGGGAAAGTCATGAGCGACCACGTCCTGTCGATCATTCCAAGTGATCCGCAGTGGCAGCCGGACCGCGATACGGTCGAACGCGTCGTCGCGCTCGTCGAGGAGATGGCCCCCGGGGCTGCCGACGGCGTGAACGTGGAGATCGAGGTGACGTGGCACGGCGTGGCGACGGCCGTCGACTGCGGGGCGAACCTGGAGCGGATCGGTTGCCCCTGGTGTCAGGCGGCCATCGACACGGAGTGGTGGGGCGACCTCCTTGAGGCCGCCCGGCATCCGCGACACCCAGTGGAAGGTAACGCTGCGTCACTTCCTGCTCCTTGGCGGTAGGCGGTGAGGGTTGTCAGTGGTGAGTGTCATGATCGGGTCTGTGGAGCGTTACACGGCTGATCAGATCCAGGTGCTCACCTTCGAAGAGCACGTACGAGCGCGTCCGGCGATGTATTTCAGGGTCGGCAGGGACAGTCCTGAGCTTCCGACGGAGGTTCTTCAGCAGGTGATCTGGGATGCGCTGCACCACCGCGACGGCACGCATGGCCAGATCAGCGTGGAGATCGGATCGGACCTGAACTTCACCGTGGAGGATGATCAGCGCCGTATCGCTGTCGAGCACGGAAGACCTGTTCCCGGATTCTTCGGCTCCCTCATCGACAAGGAGAGATGGGCGCCGGCGGCCGCCGCGGCCCTCAGTGTCTGTACGGTTGTTGAGGTGTGGCTCGACGGGCGGGGCTATCGCCAGGAACTGGATGGGACGACAGCGATCGGCGCCTGGGAGGAGTTCGCCACGTCCAAGCCATGCGGGACGCGGACCACGTTCCACCTGGACCCGTCGTACTGCGGTCCCGATGAGGCCATCGCCTGGTCATTGCTCCCAGAAGAACTGCACGGTCAGGAGTGCGACGCGCGTCCCTCACCGGTGACCTTACCGATTCGTGATCTGCGCGCAGGGGTCGAGAACTCAGCCGGCGAGTAGGACTCGTTTCCTCAGGAGCGCAAAGCCACCGCCTCCGTACGTCTGGCGCTTGAGCATTTTGATCCGGTTGACGTGGACTTCGGCGACGCCGGGTTCCCAGGGCATGGTCAGGTCGGCGGCAGTGGTGGGAGCGAGGTCTCGTTCGAGGCCGTCGGCGAAGGCGTGGAGGCTGGGCAGGTCGTCGGCGCGGACCGCTTCGATTTGCTGAGGGGCCGTTCGTCTTCGAGTTGGCTGAGCATCTTCCCGAATGCGCGGACGTGGGTGGTGAGGGCTTTCCGGTTCCTGCCGAGGCCCTCGCCGGCACATTCCCGGCTAGCTCCATGCCGAGAAGGGCTACGACTGCTGCTACCTGCGGCAATGGCTGGCACGGCGAGGTGTCCGGTATCGCATCGCCCGCGAGGGCGTGGAGACGTCCCAGCGGCTCGGACGACACCGCTGCACCATCGAACCGACCATGGCCCGGCTCGCCGGCTGCCACCGACTCCACCGCCGCTACGAACGCAAGGCCGAGCACGACCTCGCCTTCACCAGCCTCGCCTGCACCCTCATCCGCTACCGCCGACTCAAGACGACTCCATGCGGTGTGAAAGCTGCGCCATGATGCCCACCTGAGCAAAGCTTGAGGCCGTATCACGCCTGTACCAAGAGTTGATGAAACTGCCCTTTCCTCCCAAATTGGGCGGCGCGGACCGGGCCGGTTTCGACCTGGTGATGCTGGACTCGGACACCGCAGGCTGGATTTTCACCTGGATCGAGAACAGCGGCGAGCTCGAAGCGCGAGGTCGAAGCGATCTGCTTCGCTGCATCGCCCGCCTGGACCGGGTCGTACCTGTACTCAGCGAAGCGGAAGACCCTGAATACTGGCACCGCCTGCGCGAGATGGCTCGACTTGTCGCGGATTCCCCACACGTAGCCATCAAATGAGGTGACCTCTTAACCGGCCGCAGGGGGCGGGGCGTGTGACGGAGCGGCAGGCCGAACAACTGCTGGGGGAGGGTCGGCACCCGGACGCCGATCGGATCGAACGCGAGCGCCTGGGGGAAGGCAGGAGCCCGGTTTAGGACCGCCACGTGTGGCGGCGTAGGTCGGCGCAGACCCGCGCCCGCACCCACGCTGCCTGGCGCGCCGGCCGCCGCACCGGACAGTGGCGGCAAGGAGGAGCCGGAGTTTTCCGCGGGTTGGACCGGCTGGCAACCGAGTCTGGAGGGGGCCGTTTCTTGCGGGCGAAGAGCCGGGCCGCTGAGCGGCCCGGCCCCTTTAGCTGATCAGGCGTGGACCGGGCGCCATGAGGTGCACATGCGCTCGCTGCCCTTCACGACGCACCCACGCAGCTTGTACCGGTGCCCCTCGGGCAGGTTGCCGGATACGACCTTCATGTAGATCGCCTTGTGGCCGCGCGTGGAGGCGATGCGGCCGTTGCTCAGCTCGGCCTCGACCGCCCAGCCGTCGGGGCTGATGTCCTTGGCGATGAGGGAGTCGCCCGGGATGTCGGGCGCGGGCTGCGGGTCCGCGTTCCACCGGACGAAGCCCATGTCGTGGCCGTCCCGGGGGCTGGTGAGGTGGACCGTCAACGACCCGTCCGCCGACATCGCGGCACGTTCCGAGACCCCGGTCGTGGACACGGAGACGTCGATGTCGGCAGCGAGGTCCCCCGTCTCGTCGGCGCTGGCGGTTCCGGCCCCGGCCGTGAGCGCCACGCCGACGAACAGGCCGGCCGAACCGAGGACCGCGCCGATGCGCTTGTGTATCGAACCCATGATTTCCTTCGTTCCCGCGCACGGCGGCACACCGCCGCACGCACGTTCCCCCGCCAGCCTCGAAACGCGCTGGCAGTCAGTCAAAGCCACTGTATACAGGCCAACTTGAAAGCCTACTGGTGGGTACCTTCCGAATCAGCGGCGTGCCGCCGACGCGCACCGTGTCCCGTGTCAGGACCGTCGGCGCCCCTGTCGCGGAGGGGGCTGTCATGCGCGGCGCGTACGTGAAGAAGCGCCCGTCCGGCCTGGTCCTCGACGGCGACGTGCGTGTGGTCGCCAGGCCGGCTCTCCTTCGAGGCGCTCCGGCGCTTCGAGGCGCTCCGGCGCCGCGCCTCTGTCAGCGGCCGGACCGTGGCGCAGCCGGCCGACGCGATGCTCGCGTACTTCAACGCCTTCGAGGTCCTGCTTGTCGAAAGCGCTGACCGTCATGGAGAAACGCTCCCTGGTGCGCCATCGGGTCGATTGGGCGGAACTGCGCCGCGTAGCCTTCTTGCAGGCGCAGGCGCAGGCGCAGGCGCAGGACGCAGGTGCACAAAACCCGGCTGACACCTACGACGCGATTCGCTCCGAGCTTCGATCCCTCGGAGGCAACCACAGTTTCTTCCTGACGCCGAAACAGGCGGCAGAGCAGCTCAAAGCCTCCCCTGCCGGTCCCATCGATGGCCTGGAAGGCCGCTCCATGGAAAACCGCATCGGATACCTCTCTCTGCCGGGCGTGCAAGGAGCAGAAGAGGCAGATGTTCGGTACGTGCGCCAAGGTCGCGAGGCTGTGGCGAAGACTGATCGCAGCCGGCCCTGTGGCTGGGTGGTGGACCTGCGCGACAACACCGGCGGATCCATGTGGCCGATGCTTGCCTTGGCAGGCCCGATCCTCGGCGACGGCAAAGTCGGGAGGTTCCTGGACGCGGACGGCAAAAAGTCGGTGTGGGCGATCATCAACGGCAGCCCTCGCCATGAGAGCTCCCCTGACTACGGGGACAGCCGGCCGTGGCCAACCCCGATGCTCCGGTTGCCGTCCTGACCGGCATGAGTACGGCAAGTGCAGGCGAGGCAGTCGTCGTCGCCTTCCGAGGACGGCCCGACACGCGCTTCTTCGGCAAACAGACGAATGGGATTCCCACGGGGAACCAGGCCCACCGCCTGTCCGATGGCGGTCTGCTCGTCCTCACGGAAGCCAAGAGCGCTGATCGCACCGGATGAGGAAGTCGACACCAGCCTGTCCTTCACAGGCGCACACCAGGACCGAACCCTGGAGGCAGCCGAAAACTGGCTGCTCAAGCACTCTGCCTGCCGCCGACCGTAAGGCTCTGGGCTGGCACACGTGTTGCCACAGCCTATTGCGCCTCCGGGGCCCACCCGATCAAGGCCCACTTCGGCCCGCTGCGGCAGTTCAACCTGGACAACCTCAACCACCCGAACCACACGGTGCGGACCCGGGCGGTGCACGCCTGCCTGCGGTGGCGCAACGCCAACGCCCGCCGCCCCCGACCTATTCGCCGCGCAACGCCGAGAACGCGCCTGCGTCCGCAGCGAGAAGGGCGTCCGCTGGGGCGGACGCCCCTCACAGCCACAGCCTGACCGACCCGGCGCCATGCAGCCACGGCACTTGTCAGCTGTTTGGACCTCCAGCCGCGTGCTCTGCTTGCTGTGACTCCACTGCCCTCCCTGGTATCAGTACGGCAAGAGTGCTGCGCGCTTCATGCCGCAGGGCTCGACGCCGAGCAAAGGTCGCAGTAAGAGCGAGAACCGAGACAGTGCCCCCGTAGAACACAGCGGCAATCGTGGAGAGGAGCCCGATCGTCATCGGGCACGCACCTTTCTTCCCCCGTTCGGCCCGCCCGGCTTACAGCCCGGGGGCGGGCGTTGATGCGCTTCCCCTCCACCATACCCACGCCGTCAACTCCCCATGGAATCCTGACCATCCCGGCGAACATCCGCGGTCACGGCACTGCTCGGGCAGAGGCGGCGCGCCCCGTCACTGTCGAGGGTGAGGTCCTCCGTGCGGAAGCCGAAGATAGGTCCCTGCTTGGCCGTGGTCTTCTCTCTTCGGGAGTTCGGAGGCTTGGGCTCCACCGGTCGCGGAGCAACGGTCCGACCGGCAGCCGGGCGATGGTCCTCGGGAGGGCTATGCCTCAGGAGAGGAGTCGCCTACATCCTCCGGGCCCGCGTGGGCGAGCCGCGCGGGACGCTGGTCCGTGCAGGTGACCGCCGAACGGGACACGACCCGGCCGCCGCCCGTCCACAGGTGCGCCCAGCGGCCGGCGTGCTCGCGTCCCTGGTGAAGTCCTGCCGTGCCGCGTTGGTGCGCCTCCGCCGCGGTGCGCCGCGGTCGCACCATCCGGCGGTAGCCCGCCGTCGCCGCTGCCGCGCCTCCCTCACGGCAGCAGGCCGCTCCGGACCGGGCCGCACCTGACGGCTCGCGTCCCTGGAGCGGTCCTGATCGGCCGAGGCAGGTTCCGTAACAGCTGTACCGAGTCGTAGGCCGGAGAGGCGGACACGCTCTGGTGACGTCGAGTGCGGTGCCCCTTGACGGGAGTGCCGCCGGACCGGCTTCGCGTCACACCGCGCGGAGCTGTTGCCGTCCCGTCCTGGACTGCGGCGATGCCTGGTCCTCGCGCTGCGCCGTCGTGGCTGCCGTCCCGACCGTGTCGCCGCCGTGTCGCCGCCGCGCCGCCGCCCTGCGCCGGCGTCCTCTCGGCCGCTCGGACGGGCTCGGCGTGCCTCGACTTGATAGGCAAGTGGAAGCTTGCCTATTGTGGGGTGGTGGCCGACGACCTTTTCAAAGCTCTGGCCGACCCGACCCGCCGCATCATTCTCGACGAGCTCACCGAGAAGTCCGGACAGACACTGTTCGAGATCTGCTCGCGGCTGAGCATGAAGCACCAGCTCGGCATCTCGCGCCAGGCCGTATCCCAGCACCTGGCCGTACTGGAGGCCGCCCGGCTGGTCGAAACCAGGCGGGAGGGCCGCTACAAGTTCCACGACTTGAACACAGCCCCGCTGCGCCACATCACCGAGCGATGGCCCGTGGCCGACACCTCCGGACCGGAAGAGAGCACCCCATGAAGATTCATCTGACCAGCGTCTTCGTCGACGACCAGGCCAAGGCCCTGCGCTTCTACACCGAAATCCTCGGCTTCGTGAAGAAGCACGACGTCCCGGTGGGTGAGAAGGACCGGTGGCTGACCGTCGTCTCGCCGGACGAGCCCGGCGGCACCGAACTCCTCCTGGAGCCGGCCGGCCACCCGGCCGTCAAGACCTACCGTGACACCCTCGTCGAGGACGGCATTCCGCTTGCCCAGTTCGCCGTCGACGACGTGAAGGCGGAGTACGAGCGCCTGCGCGGCCTCGGCGTCCGCTTCATCCAGGAGCCCTTGGAGATGGGCCCCGTCACCACCGCGGTCTTCGACGACACCTGCGGCAACCTGATCCAGATCGCGACGAAGCCGCAGTAGGCGGTCCGTCGCCGTCCGGCCCGCCGTGGGCTCAGGTTCCCGTGTCACACCTGCGGGACCTGTCGGCTGCCGTTGCGCCGGCCGCCCGTCCCGGCCGTCGGTGGCAGTGTCCGCCGGTGTGCTGATCAAGAGCACGGTCAGCAGTCGGCGGTCCCTGTCATGGCGAAGTTCCCGGTGTGGTGAGGATGCCTCCGCTCCACCACGCATGCTGTCTCGTTCCGACCGCATGCCGGCCGACCGACCGCCACGACGGGGCCGCGGGCCGGTGGCGGGCCTCGGCCGACGGCTCGTGGTTCCCGGCGGACATGCCGTTCCGCGTAGCCGCCTCGGGGTGCGGCGGCCGGAGCCGGCGGCAATCCTCGCCCCTCCGGCACCGCCGCCGGAGAAGGTGCGTCAGCGCGCGACGAGCGACTCCACGGCCGCGACCGCCTCCCGCAGCCCCGTCGGGTGCGGCAGACCGGGCACGCCGTGCCCCGCCCACCCGGGCCCGAGTGTCAGGACGGCCGCCTTCCTGCGGGCGCCGCGCACGCCCCACTCCATCGCGGCCACGTGCTCCGCCAGCGGACGGCTCGCAGTGCTACGGGACTGCGACCACAGCCCCACCGCCGCCGGCCCGGTCCTGCGTACCGCCGCCACCAGGGAGTCCACGGGCAGCGCTCCGCCGAACATGCGCACCGGGACGTTTCGTTCGGCAAGGGCGGCGGACAGCGCCTCCAGGGGCAGCGTGTGGTTCTCCCCAGGGACGCAGGCGAGCACCGTGGTCGCGCCAGGCCGGTCGGCGACCACCGGCGGGGCCCACCGCCGCAACGCACCGGAGACGTGCCAGGACAGGAAGTGCTCGACCTCGACGTACCGTTCGCCCGAGCCCTCCCACTTGCGGCCCACCGCCTGCAGCGTGGGCATGATGACCTCCGTCCAGGCGGCGACCAGACCGTGCTCCTCCATCACGGCCGCCAGCAGCCCTTCCAGAGCGGCGGCGTCCAATCGCAGTGCGGCCCGCGCGATGCCTTTGCTCTCCTGACGGACGTCCCCCAGCCGCAGCCTGGTCCCCGCCCTGCTGCGCGCGCGCAGTGGCGGCGGCGGGGCGGTGTCCGGCGGTGCCGGGAGGGGGCCGGACGGCTCCTGTGTCCGCACCATGCGCGCGGCCTCGGCGGGCGGCATCCCGGTCGCGGTCAGCGCGCACATGCGCTCCAGCCGCACCACGTCCCCGGGCATCCAGCGACGGTGCCGTCCGCCGGTGCGGGCGTCGGGACCCAGGCCGTACCGGCGATCCCACGTACGGACCGTGGTGGGCGCGACCCCGAGGCGCCTGGCCAGCTCGCCGGTGGTCAGTCCGCCTCCGCGCGGTTCCTCGGCGTACCCGTCCGCCTGCATGTCTCCACGGTACGACGCACGAACGACGCATGTTGTCCGCGCCGTTTCACCCGTCCAAGACTGGATGCAGGGCGTCGGCCGAACCTGGCGCAGGGCAGGAGGGAGCAGGCATGAGCACCACACACGCGCGAATGAGCCAGGAGAGCCGTACCCGGACCTCTGCCGGGCCGCCGCCGGCCGGGACGCTGTACGAGGACGAGCTGGGCCGTGGCCTGCGGACCGCCGACGAGTACGTCTTCGCGGCGATATACCGGCGCTGGGGCCGGGTCGTCCACACCATGGCAGCCCGGTCCCTCGGTGACGCCGACGAGGCGGAGGACGTGACGCAGCAGGTCTTCATCGGCGCCTGGCGGGGGCGGGCCGGGTTCCACCCGGAGCGGGGACCGCTCGGCGCATGGCTCGTGGGCATCACCCGGCGCAAGATAGTCGACGCGCTGGAGGCACGGACGAGGCGCCTTGCACTCGTCGACTCGGCCACCCGCAGTGCGCGCACGCGGCTTCCCGGCAGCGGGCCGGACGAGGTCCTCGACCGCGTTCTGCTGGTGGACGAGCTGGCGCGGCTGCCCCGGAGCCAGCGTGACGTCCTGTGCCTGGCCTTCTACGGGGACCTCACCCAGACGCAGATCGCGGAGCGCACCGGAATGCCCCTGGGCACCGTCAAGAGCCACGCCCACCGCGGTCTGCACCGGCTGCGCCGGGCGATCGAACAGGGCCGGGCCGGCACCACGGACGCGTGACGGAAAACGGGGAACCAGCCGCATCCGTGGCGCCCCCGGGTCCCGAAACCCCAGCGACTCCCCCCACCGGGGAGGGCACACCGAAGGGATGATCCCCATGAACTCCCGGAGCCCCCGAACCATCGCCGCCGCTGCCGGCGCCTGCGCCCTCGCGCTGGGTGTCGCCGCGCCCGCCGCCGCGGCCGCGTCCACCGGCGCCGCCGACAAAGCCATGGTGTCCGTCTTCCACGGCGTTCCCGGGCTGACGGTCGACGTCTATGCCAACGGCAACGAACTGCTCGGCGACTTCAAGCCCGGCACCGTGACGGAGCCGCAGTCGCTCGACGCCGGCACCTACGACATCCAGATCTTCCCGGCGGGCCAGGGACCTGACGGAACACCGGCCGTGGAGAAAGAGATCAAGGTACCGGCCGGAGCGAACGCCACCATCGCCGCCCACCTGTCTGCCGACGGGAAGCCGCGGCTCACAGCTTTCGTGAACGACGTCGCGAAGCTCGACGCCGGCACGTCACGGCTGACCGTGCGCCACGTGGCCGCGGCGCCGGCCGTCGACGTCCGTGCGGGCGGACAGCCGGTCTTCACGAACCTGACGAACCCCGAGGAGGACACCACCGTGGTCGACGCCGGTGCCGTCTCCGCCGACGTGGTGCTCGCCGGTACGGACACCGTGGCCATCGGTCCGGCCGACCTGAACCTCAAGGAGGGCACCAGCAACATCGTCTACGCGTGGGGCAGCGCCGAGGACAAGAACCTGGCTCTGACCGCCCAGACGCTCAGTGCAAAGGAGTCGGCGCCACAGGCGCTCGCGGCAGGTGGCAGCGGTGCCGCCGCGGCCCCGAACTCCTCCGGTCAGTGGCTTGCCTGGATCGCCGCCGTCGGCGCCGTGACGGTGACCGGTGTCCTGGTGACCCGCCGGGTCGCGGACCCGCGGTTCTGAGCCCGTCCGAAGCCCCATCGGCCGGATGGCGCCCGGCGGCGCTGGTCACCGTGCCGCCGGGTGCCGGGTGCCGGGTGCACCCGGGCTCGGTGACGGCCGCCATGCCGGCAGCACTGCTCAACCTGGTGCCCCAGCCCTTGGACCGGCCGCGCACGTGGAGGAAACGGCGCCGCACCGCAGCGCGGTTCGGCCGCCCACCCGGCTCGCCTCTTGCGTCCCGGGAACCGGGGCGGGCACGCCGGAGCACCGCCCCGGCCCGTGTACCCCACCGGACGGCGCACCGGACGCACCACCGGACCTGCTCACCCCCGCTCGACCGGAGCGGGCCGGACATCCGTCCACGACCGTCGCCGCGGCGGAGCCCCGCTCGGCTGTGGGGCGGACCCTGCGGGAGGGGAACACCGTGGCGCACGTCGAACCCGCGCACTTGTTGGAGCTGGCCCTGGGCCATGCTGCCGCCGACGGGGACGAGGATGCCGCCGCTCTGCGGCACATCGCCGTGTGCGACCGCTGTCGCGCGGAGTTCGCGTGGATGAGGCGTGTGGTGACCGCGGCACGCGGCGTCGACGCGTCGGACCTGCTGGTCGTGTCTCCGGAGCGGGTGTGGGAGCGGCTCTCCCGGGAGCCGGCAGGGTCCGTGGAGCCGGCGTCACCACCGCACCGGGCCGGTGCCCGAGCTCCGTCGGCGAACGGCCTCGCCGGTGCACGTGCCCCCGGCCGCCGGGCCGGTGCCGTACCCTGCCGCCTGCTCCTCGGCGTGGTCGTCCTGCTCGCCGCGACCGGCCTCGTGCGACGGTACCGCCGTAGCCTGTCCCGCTCCCGTACCGTGCCCCGCATCCCTCCCGTGTCCCGTTCCCGGCGGATCGGCTCCGGCGCACCGGCCCGCCGCACGGACCGCGGAAGTCAGCGGATGCGCGTACGGCGGTCGTGCACGACTCTGGAGACATGACAGACCCTCTCGTGCCTCCCGGGGAGACTCCGCCGGTCGAGGGCTCCACGGCCGAGGCCCACGAGGAACGCGCGGACGGCGGCATGTGGGAGCACCCGGGCATCTGGGTGTGGCTCATCGTCCTCGGCGCGGTGATCGTGGCGGGGTTCTTCCTGGCCCGTGTCCTCTTCCTGTGACCGGGCGCCGTCACACCATCGGCCGGATCCGCCGCCCATCGACTCCGCCGGCGCCACCGCACCCACGGGCTACCCGCTCGGGCAACCGAAGCGATGGCGCAGACTCCGGCCATCAGCATCCACGCGATTCCGCTGACTGCGCTGGCCGGGGGTGCACCACTGACACCGTCATCGGTGCCGGCCCAGCGCGACACGCGGCAGCGGAGGCGGACGACTCCGGAGCGGACTCCGGAGCGGAAGGTGCGGCGGCCGGCGCCACCCACGGCTCGTCGCCCGCCGAGGCGGCACAGTGGCCGCCGGACCCGCGAGGCAGCGGTGGGCCGGCGGTCCAGCAGCCATCGGGGCCGGTCGGCGTGGCAGGGCTCGGCGGAGTTCAGCAAGCGGCCGGCGGTGGCCGTGGCCAACGAAGCCTTCAAACAACCACAGAAGATCGGTGGCTCCCGTGGGGGTGGGGGAGCGGCCCGCCCGTCGTTGCCGACCTTCTGCCGGGCGGTGCTCCTGTCGGTGCGGGGTGCCGCCGTTGCATCCCCGCGGTCCTGACCGCCGCACATCGCCGCGGCTGGTGGGGGCGGCATCGAGGGTGCACGCGCAGGGGACAATACGGATCATGGACTACGGCGTGAGGGAACCAGTACGGCTCGGACGGACCCAGCTCCTGAACGGTCGCTTCCTGGGCTGGGCGGAATGGGGACCGGCCGACGGCATACCGGTGTTGGTGTGTCCGGGGGCGGCCACCAGCAGGTGGCTCGGTTTCGGTGGCGGCATCGTCGACTCGGCCGGGATCCGGCTCATCAGCGTCGACCGGCCCGGCCTCGGTGCCTCGGACCCGGCCCCCGGCCGGACACTGAGCAGTTGGGCCACCGACATCCGCCACTTCGTCCAGGAGCGGGCCCTGCGCACGCCGTCGGCGGTGGGGTTCTCGCAGGGGGCACCATTCGCCCTCGCCCTGGCGGCCGGCCGCGTGGTGAACGCGGTGGCCGTGGTGTCCGGCAGCGACGAACTCGCCCATCCTCGCTTCGCCCACTCGCTGACCCCTCAGGTGCGGGGCATGGTGGACGCCGTCGCGGCCGGCGCCGACGCCGCGGAGGCTTCCTTCGCCGACTTCGGCAGCGCCGACGCACTGTGGGATCTGATCGTCACGACGAGCCCCGAGGCTGATCTGGCCGTCTACACCGACCCGGTCTTCGAGCCCTCGTTCCGGCGCGCGATGGACGAGGCGTTCAGCCAGGGCCCGGCGGGCTATGCCCGCGACACCGTCCTGGCGATGGACCGCTGGCCATTCGACCCCGCTGACATCGCCGTCCCGGTCGACCTCTGGTACGGACAGCAGGACACCAGCCCGGTCCACTCCCCGGATCTGGGTGAATCGCTCGCCCGGATGATCCCGACGGCGACCCGGCACCTTTTCCCCGATGCCGCCGGTTCCTTGCTCTGGACATACTCCGAAGCCGTCCTGCGCACCTTGCTGGGCCACGTCCGGTGACGTGGCTGCGTCGAGGAGCCCAGACTGCTCGAGCACGGCGTGTGGGGCGGCCTGACCGAGCGGGAGCGACGCACTGCTGCGGCGCCGGCCGACCGTGAGCTCCTGGCAGCGCCTGCTGGACACCGCGCGCCGAGCAGGCCCGGCAGGCCGCGGGGCATCAGGAGCCCGGCGCAGGGTGGTGGCAGGCAGGCTGATCGCCTCGGACCACCGGAGGGCCACCGCCCCGCGCCGGATGCCGCCTGCCGCTCCAGGAGCTCCTGCCACTCCTGGCCCGTTCAGGCCGAGGCCACCGGACGCCGAAAGGGACATGGTGCGCACTGCCACGCGTGTCCGAGAACGGCAAGTCTTCACGCTCCGTGCACACTTGGCATGCTCCCATGCCTGCGGGGATGGTCCCACCAGGGACAGCCGCGGCCGGCCAGGACACCTTCCTCGCCTTCCGTCTCGTTCATCGGGCCCACGCCGAATCAGGCCCGTTCCCGTCCGCCCGGCGTGCGCGTGAAGCGAAGCCGACCGAGCCGGGCCTGGTGCGGCCGAGCACCAAGCTTCCTTGCCGGGCATCACCCTCTTGGACTTGGGATCTCTCTGCTGCTCCGGTGGTGGCACGGCGCAGGAGCCCTGAACCGTCGGTGCACCGCCGGTACGCGGCGCACCCCACTGCGGTCGGTCCCGACGGGGCTCTCTTCGGCGACCACCGCACCGATTCGGTGGGCGGGAGCGGCTTCGCGGCCCTTCGGGTACGGGCGAGAGCGTTGATCACCCTCCCGGCTCGCGTCTCACCGGCCGGGCCATGCCGCGGCGCGTCCGCACGACCTCTCACTGCCTGGGCGGCAGCTCTTCCAGCGGTGCGACCGTGCGCCCACCTCGTACGACGGGCAGCCCCCGCACCATTCGGTCGATCATGTGCTCGTAACGCAGCCCCGTCTCGACGAGGTAGAGGTCATCGCCGGCGCCGTCACCATCGGCGATGAGGACCTCCGGCACCACAAGGTCGGACAGGCCGGCGTGCGGCGCCGGATCCTCGACGACCAGGCCATGGCCGTCGAGGTCGAGATGGTCGGGCACCAGAACCCGCCCGCGCAGGCGGCCGCCGACCTCGGGCAGGAACTCGTCCCACATGATCGCCAGCGCGGCGCGCAGGTCACCGAGGACTCCGACGTGCTGGTCGGTGGAGGTGCCGACGAAGGTCTCGGCCTCGATGTCGCCCTGCACCAGGAGGCGTGAGGTGCCGGCGAGGACGAGGTTGGCCACTTTCAGGTCACCGAGCACGATCAGCGACGGGCTGCCGTAGTCCAGGTTGAGGATGTTGCCCTCGACATGGAGGTCGCCGTCGATGACGTATCCGGTGACCGCGCCGTCGATTCCGTCGTACTCGGGTCGGCCGCCGGCCTTGATCCAGGGATTGCGGCGCCGGTACTGGTGGTCGTCCAGCCAGAGGGAGCCGGCCAGCACCGCGTGGCCCGGGTGCAGGATGTACTCGTCCTCGTCGAGGCTGCTGTAGGTCTCCTGGGGAAGGCCGCGTCGCTCGAACGCTGTGACCGTCTCCGCCCATGTTCGGTAGATCGTCTCCATGATCGGCACAGTAGACGCCTGGGCTGACATCCCCCCACCTGCGGAACAGCCCTCTGCGGATCCGGGAAGCCTCCGCAGGCTTGTGCCACCCGGCGATCATGCACCCGCCCACTGTCGCCGGCCTGCCCGTGTGCCATCCGTTCCTGCGGCGGCGGGAGCCCCGCCCCTGCGACGGCGAGGCGGCGGGAGGACGCTGGGCCCCCGGACCGTCCGTCCTGCCCATGGGGATCAGGCGCGCCTCCGCTGATGTGGGCGATATGGCGTGCGCGGGGGAGAACAGCGAGGCGTGTGGTGCCGCGCCGGGTTCAGGGTGCGTGTTGTGCTCCGGGCTGGCCGGTGAGGGTGTTGAGGTTGGTCACCAAGCGGTCGAGGAGGTGCCCGAGTTGGGCCTGCTCTTCGGGGGTGAAGCCGGCGAGGGCCTCGGCGTCGATTCCGGAGCGCAAAGCCTGGATGCCCGAGCGTACGGCTTTGGCCTTGTCGGTGAGGTGGACAAGGGCGCGGCGGGCGTCGGCCGGGTCGGGGCTGCGGGTGATCAGGCCGTCGCGTTCCATGCGCTTGAGGTTGACGGCCATGGTGGGCTGCTCGACGCCGGTGTGACGGGCGAGCTCGCTCTGGGTGCGTCCGTCCTTCTCGTAGAGGGCGAGCAGTGTGGGGAGCTGACCCGGTGAGGCGCCGAGCACGGCCAGACGCGCGGTGATGGCCTGGCCCAGCAGACGGGCGGCGTGGTTCACCGTGTAGCAGACCATCGACTCCGCCTCGGAGCGGGCCCTTGGGTCGCCGGTGGGAGTCGCTTCGTGCTGTGCGCGTGCCGCCATGGCCGCCTCGTGTCCTCGCGTGCTGATCGGGGTGCCTTGACATCATTCCATAGGCACCTATCCTCACCACAGGAAGCATAGTCATCTATGTAACCTGTCGGAGTGTGCTCGCTGCGAGCCACGCCTGCCCCCCACCGCCAGCCGTCGTGAACGGCAGGAAGGATCGTCATGTATGCCTTTGCGATCGACTCCTTCGTCCAGCCCCCGGTGAAGGAGCTGTCCGTTCCCGAGCCCGGTCCGGGAGAGGGTGCAGACAGAGGTCCGTGCCGCCGCGGTGAACCTCATCGACTGGAAACTGGCCGCCGGCGCGTTCTCCCGTCCGGCGTGGAGTACCCCTTCCCCTGACGCTCGGCTTCGATGTCGCGGGCCGGGTGAGAGCCGCCGGGAAGGGGGCGGCGCTCGAGGTGGGACAGGAGGTGTTCGGGATGCGGCGCCCGGCGACCGTGGCCGGGCAGCCGCACGGGTCGTACGCCGAGTACATGACCGCTTCCCGGGACACCGCCGCCTTGGCCGTACGGCCGGAAGGCCTGGATGCTGCGTCGGCGGCGGCGCTGCCGATGACCGGCGGCACAGCCCTGGCCCTGACGCGCTGGCTGGAGTTGTCCGAGGGCGAGACGTTCCTGGTGGTCGGCGCAACCGGGGGAGTGGGTCCCTGCGTCCTTCAGCCGGCCGCCGCCCACGGTGTGCACGTCATCGCGGCCGCCCCGGGCGAAGACCACGACTACGCCCGTACCCTCGGCGCGGCAGAGGCGATCGACTACCGCACCGGCGACGCCGCCCAAGCCGTGCGCGCCGCACATCCTGAGGGCGTCGACGGGGTGCTCGACCTCGTCGACAGCCGTGATGTCGTCACGCGGACCAGTGCGCCGCTGGTGCGTGACGGCG
>NZ_KL591031.1:39476-57899 GCF_000716335.1 Streptomyces sp. NRRL S-118
CCGCTGCGGCTTTCGCCGGCATCGGCGGGCCGCCGTTGCCCGGCAGGCGGCCGGATCGGTCCGGAAGCATCCCGTCGCCCAGGAGGCCGTGACTACTCTGCAGGGCATGAGCGATCTTGAGATACGCCCGGCCACCGAGGAAGACCTCCCATACATCGTCGCGATGCTCGCCGACGACCCCCTGGGCGCACAGCGCGAATCCCCCGACGAACTCGCCCCGTATCTCGCCGCCTTCGAGCGCCTGGCGAAGGACCCGAACCAGCACGTGGTCGTGGCCGTTCGCAGGGGCAAGGTGGTCGGGACCCTCCAGCTGACGATCGTTCCGGGGCTTTCCCGCCGGGGTGCCACCCGCTCGATCATCGAGGGCGTGCGCGTCCATGCCGACGAGCGCGGCGGCGGCCTGGGAACGCGGTTCATCGAATGGGCCGTCGAGGAGTCCCGCCGCCAGGACTGCCGACTCGTCCAGCTGACCTCCGACGTCACGCGCACCGACGCCCACCGCTTCTACGAGCGGCTCGGCTTCGAGGCCTCCCACGTGGGCTTCAAGAAGACACTCTGATCAGGGGCCTGTTGCTCAGTTCGGCCCGTCGCGCGGCGAGTGGCAGGCGCGTCCGGACAGCCGACCTGTTCGGGTCCGTCCCGGCCGGTGGAACTGCTGGACGGCCCACCGGGCGCCGGGCCGGATGATGCCGGCGCCGTGGCGGGGAGGCGGTGCTGGCAGCAGACCTCGGACAGGCCGCGGCAGGGCGGCCCTCCCGTACGCCGCAAACGTCCCCGACATGACCGGGCGGAGCTGCCGCCGCTTGCACACCGCCCGCCCCCTGCGCCCCGGCCGCCGTCACCGTCCACGCCGGGAACGTCGCCGAGCGGCTTCCTCCCGTCGCGTTCCGGACCCATCCGCTGTGGGGGTGAGGCGCTCCAGTTTGGTCCAGCCGGTCCACCCTCGCTGTCTGAGCAGCTCTCGATCAGCCGCGGGCCGGCGGAACCACGTCGAACGCCAGGGCGTCCATCAGCGCGACGAGGGCGGCTCGATGTCGGTGTCGTCGATGTAGTCCTCGCCCCGATCGTCGGCCATGCGCGTGAGGTAGAGGGCCAGTTCGTCGGCCAGCTCGACCAGCCCTGGCGCCTCATCGGTCCGGTCGAGTGCCCGGCCCAGCGTGAGGTGGAAGCCGATGAGCTGCGGGTCGGTGATTTTGCTCCTGCTTGCGTGCCAGCCACTCCGGCACTCGCTCGGGGGAGCGCGCGACCAGGGGGATCCAGCCGTCGCGTTCGACCTGGACGATCCGCTCGTCGACCCCGAGCGCCCGGAGCCGGTTCCAGGTACTCGACCACGTCCGGGGGCAGCGCCAGGTGGTCCCCGGAGGCAAGGCGGGCGATCCTCTCCCGGTGCCGCTGCCGCACCCTGATCTCCGCCCGCAGCCGCTTGTCGATGTCTGCGACCGCCGCGGCGACCCCCCTTTCGTCGGCCCGTAGCAGCTCCCGTACACGCGCCAGCGGGACCCCGGCCTCGGTGAGGGTCCGGATCCTGATCAGCTTGAGCACAGCGCAGGCGTCGTACCTCCGGTAGCCGGAGTGGTCCCGCTCCTCCAGCAGCCCTTTGGCGTGATAGTGCCTCACCGCGCGCACCGTCACTCCGGCGTGCGACGCCAACTCACCGATGGTGAGCATCGGACCAGTCTGCGGGACGGGGGCGTGGGACGCCGTGGCCGTCCCGGCCGACGTGGGCCGGTGAGTGACCTCACCGTGGTCAGTCAGTCAGTCAGCCAGCCAGCCGGCCCCGCCCCAGGCGGGCCGGTGGTCGTGCGGCTCGCTGCGCTGACCCTCGTCACAGATGGTCGAGCACAGCATGGATTCACATTCCTGCGTCTCGGCAGCGCCGGGCCTCAACTCGGTTTCGGTGACGCGTGCATCCAGCTCGTCCACCAGCATGTCCAGAGCGGCGGGCTGATCTGCGACATTGCATGCTCCTTCTTTCGGACGGGGCCCGCCGTAGGCAGCGGCTGCTGCACGGCACCTGTCCAGCCCCGTTCCCGCAGAGGTGCACTGCGAACTGGATTGGCGGAGGCTCGCCAGCAGCACTTGCTTCGCAGGAAGCCGGCTTCGTCCGACACCCTGTCCGTCGTACGCGGCCGTGCCGTGCCGTGCCGCCGTGGCGCGTCGGGTACCCCGCCCTTCAGTAGCCGCGGCCCCGGGCGGCCGACACGCCCCATGCCGGCACGCCGCCGCCTGGACCACGGGTTCACTCGGGGCACACGCTGCGCTTGGGCTCGTGCGCTACCGGCAGTTGGTGATCGAGTTAACCCGCGACCAGTTCATGTGGTACCCCTGCATCGAGAAGGCCGCAGGCATGTCCGACCAGTCCAGGCTGGTGTAGTAGAGCCGTGGAACCGTGCCGGTGGTCTGGTTGTTCTGCCAGGAGCCCGTGGAGTAGAACGGGATGAAGTAGTTGTCGCAGGCGTACATGCCGATGGAGTCACCGGAGCCCCACTGGTACTCATACGCGCAGAACCATCCGTACGGAACAGGGCTCCACGTCGATGACCAGTCCTTGCACACGGTCGCCTGATACTCGGGCGCTGCCGCCGGTACGAGCTGTCGCGGCGACCTCTCGCCGGGGACGGACACGTTGAGGACCGCCCCGCTCAAGTCGATCTGGTTCGGTGAAATCTGTGTGCCACGACCACGCAGCTTGACCAGGTAGTCATCCACCTTGTTTTGCAGGGCGATCGCCTGTCGATCCGACAACCCCGCCGCACGCGCCTGCGTCATGAATCGCAGGTCGGATGGGGACGCTGACGCGGTTTGCTGGGTTCCCAGTACCAGCAGTAAGCCGGCGAGTCCGATCGACATCCATTGTCTCATTCTGGATTTCACGGTTCCCTCTTTCCTCTCTCGGATGGCACCCGCAGGCCTCCGCGCCCTGGCCTCGCACTCAAATTCCCCGGCAGGGTCCGGTGTTGTCCAGTTTTTCGACATCTCTCGAAATGTGCGGCGATGCCGCCGTGCCCGGTGACCCCGGTGTTCGTCGGTCGCTCCTTCCAGCGCCCCCGTGACTCCCGGTTGTCGCCCGGGTGCCGGGGAGGGAACCATGGGCGCCACACGCGCGTGACCCGGTCTGTCCCCGTCGGATTGACGGAGACAACCGGGCCTGAACGCTCAAGAGCCGTCGCATCCGGGGTGGTCCCGGCCGTCCTGCCGGCTGTGATTCCGGTGGTCGCACCCTGCGTGGGCCCGCTCGACGTGCCGCCGGTCGGCCTGCCGCTCCCTTCCGTCGTGCCGTCGGCCAGGTCACCGGTGACAGTGCCGCCGCCATGCCCTGATTGGTGCCGTCCGATCCGCCGGTGACCGGTCCACCGTTGACCGCCCACGACGGCGGGTCCCGGAGCGGCACAACAGTGCGCGTGCCTCACCTCGTGCTCAGGCGAGGAGCTGCCGCGCCAGTGAGTCGGCGGCCCATTCCTCCCACCGGGCCGGAGACCAGCCTCTGGTCGTGACGAGGAGGCCGTAGCTCTCCGGGCCGAGGACGGCCAGCGCGATGTCCGCTGCCGACTCGCTGTCGTGGCCGTGCCGCAGAGCACCCTTCGCGGCGAGGGCTTGTGCGAAGCGGAGCTGGACCGCGTGGCGCTGATCGACGTTGGTACGCCATAGCGCGGCGATCTCCGGGTCGGCGGTCGCGGCACGCACCACGTCGAGAACGGGCGCGGAGCGCTCCAGGATGCGGCGCGCTCCGGCGGCCTGGAGGGCGAGCTGGGTGGCGGGGGAAGGTTCGTCGAGGATCTCGCGGGCCCAGGGCCGGTCCAGGGTGGCGACCGGGTCGAGGTCGCCGGCGACGGTGGTGTCCAGGAGTTCCGCCAGCAACTTCCGCTTGGTGCCGAAGGTGAAGTACACGGTCTGGACGCCGACTTCGGCGGTGCGGGCGATGTCCGCGACCGTCGTGGCGGTCCAGCCCTTCTCCGTGAACAGCCGGGCCGCGGCATCGAGCATCCGCTGCCGCGTGCGGCGTGCCTTCTCCGCTCGGGTCAGGGCTGCGGGCACCTGCGTTCCCCTCCTCAGGAGGTCGACCCTCATCTTTGACTGTAGTGACACTACAGTGTGTTTCACTGGAGTATGACTACAGTGAATGGTGGGCGGGTCCTGGTGGCCGGCGGCTACGGTGCCGTGGGGACGACCGTGGCCGCGACGCTCTCCGGTTGGTTCCCGCACCGGGTGGTGGTCGGCGGACGCGATGAAGCCAGGGCGCGGCGCCTGGGCGGCGTGCGTGTGGACGTCACCGATCCGGCCGCCTTCCGGCGGACTTTGACAGAGCTGGGTGACGTGGCCGCGGTCGTGATGTGCGTGGAACCGCCCGACGCGCGCGTCGCACGCGTCTGCTTCGAGCGGGGCGTGCACGTGGTCGACATCGGGGCCACGCCCCGGCTGCTCGAGTCGGTGGCGGCCTTGCACGAGGTGGCGGCCGACGCCGGAGCGACCGGGGTGCTGAGTGTCGGCGTGGCCCCGGGGCTGACGAATCTCCTGGCCCGCCGGGCTCACGAGGCGGTAGGCGGCTCCGAACGCATCGACCTGACCGTGCTGCTCGGCGCCGGCGAAGCCCACGGCGCGGACGCGGTCCGCTGGACGGTCGAGAACCTGGCAGCACCCTCGGCGGCGGGGCGGTTGCGCGTCCCCCTGCCCGGCCACGGCACGCGCACCGCGCACCCGTTTCCCTTCTCCGACCAGCACACCCTTCCACGCACCCTCGACGGCGCGCGGGTCACGACCCGTCTCTGCCTGGACTCCGCACCACTGACCGCGGCCCTCTTCGCGCTGCGCCGGGCCGCCCGGTACGCGGTCGTACGGCGAGCCCTGATCGCCTCCTTCCGCCGGGTCCACCTCGGCGGTGACCTCTTCGCCCTGCGGGCCGACGCCCACCGCGGGGACCGCCATGCCGCGTACGCTGTGACCGGACGGGCGCAAAGCCGTGTCACCGCGCTGGTCGCCGCGTACGTCACCCGGGAACTGCTCAGCAATTCACTGCCCGCCGGGGTCCACCACATCGAGCAACTTCCCTCCCTGTCACGCCTGCCGGAGCGGCTCGCCGAACACGGTGTGGCACTGCACCACCTCACCGGTCCCCCATTCCGAGGCGACCGCCGCCCATGGTCGGAGCCCGGGACGGGCTGACCGGAGGGGTGTGCCGACGGTCCAGCGGTGCTGAGTACCTCGGCACCTCGGGGCCGAGGAGAGTCCGGTAGGTGTACGCCACCGCTCGCCCCGTCGGCGTCTTGGCGGGCGGCGATCAGCCCTTGTACCGTCGCGCTGTGGCGGCGCCGCGTGGCGCCAACCGGCTGGGTCGCGCTGCCGGGGCGCTGCTGCGGCAGCTCCTGGTAGTGCTTTGTCAGCTGCTCTTGTTGCGATGGTGTCTGGTGGTTCGCTGGCTGTTTGAGGGCTGGGGAGCTTGCGGCGGTGCGGGTTCGGCTGGAGGAGTTAGCCTCCGGGACGGGCCGTCCCCTGCGCTGCCGGTCCGGCTGTCGGTGCCGGAGCGTACAAGCCGCGCAACGCGGTCGAACGATGTATCGACCGGCCCACCCGTATCGTGGTCCCTTCATGCGAACGGAGAAGCCCGCTCTCGTCCGTCAGGCTGTCCTCCGCCTCACCACCATCCTCGTCCGGGCTCGCGAGTGGTCGAGGCGACGCGTGTCAGGGGCTGTTGGTCAGAGGGGATCGAGGAGCATCAGGACCTCGTCCCGTGTGTCGTCGGGCGCGAAGCGCAGGGCGCTGGGCCAGCGGCCGACCTCCCGCCATCCAAGGCGGCCGTAGAAGTCCTCCAGCCCTTCCTTCCCCCGGGCCGTGAGCCGGAGTTGCTCCAGCCCCAGCTCGTCACGGGCCACCGTCCGCAGTTCCTGCATGAGAGCGGAGCCGACACCACGCCCGCGGAACCGTGGGTGGGTCTGGAGGTGGTGGACCGTTCCCCAGTGGGCGACGAGCCGAAAGGGATCACGCTTGAGCACGACCCATCCGACAAGCGCCTCGCCGGACTCGGCGACGATGAGGCGGCTGCGCGACCGGGCGAGACTGCCGAGGAGCTCGTCCGTGACCGGCGCGACATCGTCGTCATGGACCGGAGGGAAGGGGAATCCCGCAGCGCCACCCGCGTTCGTGACCGCTACCCAGCAGGCAATGAGCTGACGCGTCAGGCCGGGAGTGACCTGGTCCATGCCGGTGATCTGCCGGAGAGTCGGCATGATCTTCTGCTTCATGCGCAGGAGCGTCCCAGGCGGTGCTGACATCGAAGTGGGCGGAGTCCCCGGAGCCGGCAACTGCTCACGCTTCCGACGACTGTCCGCCAGGCCGCCGCGGGTCGACCGCGAACAGCATGCCGCGCGGCCATACGCAGGGAGGCCGGGCGGACGGCCGCCGGACTGCGGGCCCGCTCCGATAGGGTTTCGCTGTGGAGGACCAGCGTCATCAGGATGAAATCAGCGGTGAGCCGGGGAGTGAGCCGGCCGACGATCCTGACGCGGCCATGGCCGAGTGGGACACGCCTGAGCCGATCGTGTTCGCGTGCGCTGCCTGCGGCGCGGCGCTGACGGGGCCGCTGAAGCGTTTGCCGGCGATGCCCGAGGCTCCCTCCTACGCGTGGTGGGAGGCGGAAGAAATGGGGCCGTCACCGGCTACTGTGCCGCCGGGCTTCTATGCGATCGAGACGGAACCGTACGGTGCGCCTCTCGTCGTTGCCGAGGTACCCGGCCCTGTGATGCCGCGCCACGGGACTCGTTGCAACCCCGAGGGGCAGCCGCTGGTCTCCCAGGGGCCGCGAGGCAACATCGTCATGAACCCGGACGACGCCCGCGGGCTGACGACGCGGCACGCCTCCGCCGCGTGTTGCGGGGCCACTCCCTACGGCGGACTGAACCAGCTCTGCACCTGTGGAACGCGGGTCGCCACCCTCTGTTCCGACTGCTGCCTGCCGTACGAGCTGCACCTCTCACCCGACCACGTGCGCGCCCTGCCGCTGAACCCTGACGCAGCGGTGTGCGCGGAGGGAACCCCATCCTGATGCGCTCCACCAAGCTGGACCACCACCGTGCCCGTCCCGGGTCACGGCACCTGACCCGTCTCGCGGATCGGGCCCTGGGTCGGCTTCAGCGGGGCCACTCGCAGCGAGCTGCTCATGCTCCGGATCGCGGCGGCGAGCCCCCCGGGGATCCGCCCTGGCCGTTGCCGCTGTCATCACCATCCCGGGTCACGTAGCTTCCTGCACGCGGGTCCGTGCATGGTTGATCGCGGGACGTCCTGGGGCCGGTGGCACCGGGGCTTCTGACAGTCGATCATCGTCCGCGAGTCAACCGCATGAGTGAGCTGGGTGGCGACAGCCGGAAACTGCCTCAGGCCGGAGCCGCGCTCGATGACGCTGCGAGCCGTGCCTGCTCGTCACCGAAGCCTGAAGGTCCTCCGCCGGCCGATCCCCGACGGCCCGCGACCCGGTCGCCCGTTCAAGGGTGACCGCTCATGGTTGCGTGGGCGGCTGCCTGAGGACGGACGGGGCGCAGGGCGGTAGGCGGTTGAAGGCTGCTTCAGCCGGCACCACGATTCCCGACCCTCGTCGGCTGCTCCTCCGCGTCACCGGGCCGGCCGCGGGTGGCGATCAAGGACCAGGTGATGGAGGTCATGATGGTGACGGCGATGACGCCGAGGGTGAGGGGGATGGGCAGCTCGCCGACGGGGGTCTCGGAAAGGATGAGCTTGACGCCGGCGAAGGCCAGGAGCACCGCGAGGCCGTAGTGGAGGTAGGCGAAGCGGCGCAGAAGTCCAGCGAGTGGCCTTCATCATTTTCCTGATCTCCATTTACGAGGACCCGGGCCCCGTGTGCGGCACGGGCCAGGACAAGGGCCCCTGCTGAAGCGGACACTTGGCTGCTCGCATCGCCTCCGACAGGCGTCACCCGCTGCTGCGGCAGACGAGGGAGGGCCGACGGCGGGCGTCCGTGCCGAAACCGCCCGCCTGGCGCTGTCTGCTGTCCGTCCCGGCCCGTGGCCTCCCTTCCGGCGGCCGTACGACGGCTGTCGCCGACAGCCGTGCCGGACACCATGGCCGGTGAGGACGTGCCCAGGGGACCTGTTGCCCGTATGTGGCTGTGCCGGGACGAGTGTTTCTCAGGAGAGGTTGTCGACCGGCGTGTGCTGACCCAGGCCCTGGCGGATCGCGACCTCCACGGGTGAGTACACGCCGTCGGCCCGTTGCAATTCGTACGGCGCCGCTGGCATCAGCGGCGGCTGGGCCATGAAGCGCGGCCGCACACCATGGTGCGGTTGCGCCGCGTGTACCAGAAAGGGATGACACAGGAAGACGTCCCCCGGGGATCCGGTGGCGAGGGCGATCGGCCGGTGTTCGGACGCCGCCACCAGTTCGGGCGCGAGGACCAGTCCACTCGCCCCGTCCTCGCCGTACTTCTCCAGCACCTTCGGTGCGTCGAGGTGTGAGCCGACCCGTATCCGGGTCGGGGCGTCGTCCTCACCGACCTCGCTGAACAGGAACAGCATCAGCAGCGCGCGGCCCCGCGAACGCAGGTTGGTGAAGTACCAGCTCTCGCCCTCCGGCAGGTAGCTTCCTTCGATGTGCCAGCCCGCGTCATCCGGTTCCTCCTCGTGCGGGAAGCGCAGGGGGAACGTGCCCAGCGAGTAGCGCGGCTCCCAGCGTCCCTCACCGACCAGCAGGTCGTACGCGCGGTGCAGCGAGGGGGAGTTGGGCGCTGCGGCGAACGGCCCCTGGGCCATGCCGGCCACCCAGTGCACAGGCTGGGTCCATGTCGCTTGATCGTCCGGGTCGCAGCCCGTCTCCCGCCACAGCAGCCGTGAGCAGTCCGCGGCCACGCGAGGCGCGACGGCCCCCTCCAGTTTGACGAAGCCGTTGCGGAGGAAACGGGATACCAAGGTCGTGTCATCCATGCTGCCATCGTCCGGCGACACCGGGCCCGGGCACCCGACATCCAGCGCACCGTTTCTGTCAGGTGTTCACCGAGCCGTTCCCTGGCCACTGGACCGGCAAGGTTGTCCCTCGGCCTCCGGTGCGGACCGGCGCCGTCAGCAGCGCCACCCCGGCGGTTCCCGGCTGCGGGTGCAGCGGTCTGCGCGGACGGTGGCCCTCGGCCGGTCCTCCACGACCGTGTGAGCCGTCCACACCCCCGGCGCCCGCACCGGCCTCGACCGCGACCATGATGCCGTCGACCATCGTTCCGGCCGGTGGGGCCGGCACGGGGCGCGTCGCTGCCGCTGCGGCCCACGCCGTAATACCGTGCGTTTCCCCGTCCTCTGGTGCGCGCCGTACCGGGTCGCGATCGTCCTGTCGTGCCGCCACCTGCATTCCCCTGATGAACGCCGTGGGGGGACGTGGATGCGGCGGGAGCCGCCACCGTACGTCGAGGAGCTCCCCGGCTTCGCCACGGGCAACCACGGCACCGACTCCCATTCGACGGCTGGAGCGTCACGTGGATCACGAAGAGGTTGACGGCGCGACCGTCGCAGCTGCCCTCACCCTGGCCCTGCCGTGCGTCGCGCAGGGCAGCGAGCCGACCGCCGCTGAGCCGGCTCCGCAGGTGCAGGGGCGGGTCGGACCGTCCCGCCCTGTGTACCCGCTGAACGGCGCCCGTGCCCTGCGGGTGACGGGCAGAATCTCCCGCATGCTCTCGCCGTGGGCTTCGGTGCCGGTGTCCTTGACGGTCGCCGGGACCGTTGTCGTACACGAGTCCGGCCGGGTGCCGGCCGGGCAGGTGGGGGCGGCGGCGTACCGACCACGGTGGGCCGGTGTACCCGGCACGGTGACAAGGACTCCGGCACGAGGAGGAGTCCGAAGCCGACGAGGGGCCCACCGGCCGAGGGGGGAATCGTGGCCCGTGTCCCCACCGGTTCCCAGCGCCGTCGCCAGGCGGCCTTCCCGGGGCGACCCTGCCGCTGGCCGTGCACCACTCCCGTGGCGGCCAGTGGCCTGCTCGCGCCGAAGGAGGCGGTCTCTTAGGCTGGTGCACGGCTGTGCCGAGGAGGAGCGGTGGCGAAGTGGCTGGTGACGCTCGGCGGCTTCGCACTGGCGATGCTCGCTCTCAGAGACGTGTTCCACACCTTGTGGCACCCCACCCGCCACGGAGGGCTCAGTCGAGGCGTCATGACCGCGGCCTGGCGGCTCTCCGCCCGCTACGGCCGACGCCGAGCGGTCGGGCTGGCAGGGCCCCTGGGCATGGTCACCGTCGTGGCCCTGTGGGCGGTCACCATCATCGCCGCGTGGGCTCTGATGTACTGGCCCCACCTGCCGCACGGCTTCTCTTTCGCCACGGGCCTCGCGCCGGCGGAACACGCCGGTTTCCTCGACGCCGTCTACATCTCCATCGTCACCATGGCCACCCTCGGGCTCGGCGACATCGCGCCGACCGACGCGTGGCTGCGCATCCTCGGCCCCATGGAGGCCGTCGTCGGCTTCGCCCTGCTGACAGCCACGGTCACCTGGGTGCTCGGCATCTACCCCGCCCTGGCCAGACGCCGGGCCACCGCCTTGCGCATCTCCCAGCTCCGGCGCGCCGGCCTGAGCGGGCAGCAGTGGTACACACCGACGGCCACCACTGCATTGCAGAGCCTCGCCGCCGATCTGGCGCACGTCTGTGTGGACTTCCGGCAGTACGCGGAGTCGTACTACTTCCACGACGGCGACGTGAGTACCTCGCTGGCCGCGAACATCACCTATCTCGCGGCAGTGGTGGACCATGTGCCGGACGGTGCCGGAGAAGAGCCGCGCCTGGTCAGGGAGATCCTGCGTGTGTCTCTCGACGACCTCGCGGTCACCCTCGACGAGCGCTTCCTCCACACGGGCGGCACGACCGGGCACGTCCTCAACGGCTACGCCCAGGAACACGGGCGCACTGCGAAAGGGTGACGTCCGGCTCCACCGGCCAGGGGCGGAGCGCCGTCAGCTCCGCCTTCTCGGGCCAGTCGAACAGGCGGGCACCGATCACTGCCGTCCGGAGCACGGAGCGGCCCCCGGGAACCGCCCGGGTCGGTTCCGGTCGGTTGGCGGATCCGCTCCAGGCGGTACGTCACCACGCGGACGCTCAGCGACAGCCGCCGTGCGGCCTCGGCCGCCACGCAGCCGGTGTCGAAGTACGCCGTGAGGGTGTCGGCTGGCGCCCCGGGCTCGCCGGAGCGGGCCGCGAACCGCGCGTACGAGGTCGGCCATCGCCTGCCGGTCGGGGCGGGAACCGGGTGCACGAGGAGGTCGGCGGCGGGCAGCAACGGGTCGTCCAGGTTCATACGCTCCCCCGGACCCAGGGCGTTGAGCGCTTCCTCGTACGAAGGGACGACTCCACCGACTCCCGGACGCGCCCGGCCGACGGCCACCCGACCGCCGTCGGTCGCGGCGTGCGCCTGTTTGGCGAAGCAGGTCAGGACATCGGCTTGGTCACCCGGCGCGATGCAGATGAGCCGGCCGTTCTTCGTGGTGCAGAAAGAGGCGGTCCCGAAACGAGCCGCGAGGGACGCTTCCGCGCCACGGGTGACGGAATGGCCGTCGTCGTACGGCTCCGCCCCTGTGCCACGGCGACCGGTTGCGACCGGGCGACACCCGGGCCCACGAGCATGCCTTGGCGCTGCACGTGGAGAACATCCTGCACGCGACCCGTGCCCTCGGCGCGGACTCCTTCGACGCCTTGTCCGCCTGGGAAGGCGCGGGCTCCGTTGCGCTGTCGGCAGGGGGTGGAACGAGAAGGCCATCGCACTATCTGGAAGACGGCCATCCACAGCGAGCACTGCCGCACCTCGAACAGGCCCTGGCCATCCGCGAGGGCGTGTTGGAACCGCACCATGCCGACACCCTCGACGAGCTGCTGACGATGATCTCCGCCTATGAGCAGGCCGGCCGACCCGGACAAGGCCATGGCTTGCGCCCAGCGCCTGGTCACAACCGTGGAACGGGTAGCTCCGCAACACCCCCGCCTGCCAGAGCTACAGGCATACCGCGAGCGGCTGGCGCGGGCACTCGGGGAGACAGGCAGTGCAGCGCCAGGGCGGGACGGCACGAGGACACCATGACGACGGAGGACAGCGCGGATGGCGGCATGGGCCGGGGAGTACGAGGGCGCTGGTTCCGGATGCCGCCCAAGCAGACGGCGGAAGCACCCGGTTGTTTCTGCCGGGTAGCGGACGACGGTGTCCGGTCGCGGTGCCCGCACTCGTAGGGAGCACCGATCACGAGCCGGTGTGCGTCGGCCATGCCCCCCTCACCGTCGCGATCGTGCCGAGCATCGTCCGGAACAGCATCGGCATGGATCTCGGAACAACAGGGGGCCTTGCGGTCGACGTGGCGGCCCGGACGGCTGTCCAGGACCTGGGGGAGACCCTTGAGGCGCCCCGGCCCGGACGGCTCTCGCCGAACGCCCGCCCGGCCTGCCCCTGAGCTCGTCAGGCCTCACCCGGGTGCATCAACCGGATCGGGCCGGTGACCTGGAAGCGCAGCGGGACTCCGTCGACGGTGACCGGTTCCTGCGGGAGGTCGGCGCTCGATTGCAGGTACACCGTGATGCAGTACGAGGTGCCGGGCGGGGCCGTCTGTCCGATGCCCAATCCGACGGCTCGGTAGGTCGCCAGTATGTGCGCCCGATGCCGGTTCAGGGTGCTGCGGACGCGCTCAAGGGTGTTCGGCTCGCTCATGAGGGCTCTGGCCTGTTCGCGACGGATCATGCGGACCTTGTCCTCGAGCGTACCGGCCGTCCGGCTCCGCCGCGCCGCCGGCGCGAGCACGGCTGCCCGGCGCTGGTCGGCGACCGGAGGACCGCGTACCGCGGGGACCTCCGGTCCGGGCCGCTGCCCGCGGGACGGCCGCTCCGGGACGACCCCGCGGGCGATCAGGACGTACCGGCCAGGTGAGCGCTGTCACCGGCACAGCCGATCAGAAGGGGTCGCGGGGCGTGGGACATCGGATGCTTCAGGTAGGTGGAAGTGCGGCGAGCTGCGCATCCGATCGCATCACGGGCCGTGACGTGGGCCGGGGTCGGCCGTGGCCGGAGGAGCGGACCGGGAGAGGATCTGCGTGGACGAGCGCTATGCGAAAGCCCGGGCCTTGTCCCAGACCGTGAGAAGGACGTACTGGCCGGCGTACCAACGGGATTCCAACATCGTGGGCATGGCCTTCGGGCAGCGGATCACCGGCGGGCGCCGGACCGATGAACCCGCCGTGGTGATCTACGTGGCCCGCAAGGTCTCCGACCAGTACCTCCCGCGCTCCCGGCACCTGCCCCGGCGCCTGTACGTGGGAAGCGACTCCATCGAGGTCGACGTGGTGGAGACCGGGCCCGTCTACCCGCTGGAGTTCACGGCCCGGACCCGGCCGGCGCCCTCCGGGATCAGTGTCGGCCACCAGCTCGTCAGCGCGGGAACCCTGGGATGCCTGGTACGGGACAACACCGACTCGAGCCTGTGCATCCTCAGCAACAATCACATCCTGGCCAATCACAATGCCGCCATGCCCGGCGACGCGATCATCCAGCCCGGCACCATGGACGGTGGCACCGCGCCCGGCGACACCATCGCCACGCTCAAACGCTTCATCACCATCGGCATGTCCGGCAACACCGTCGATGCCGCCATCGCCCAGGTGACCAATCCTGGTGACGTCGTCGACCGGATGATGAACAACCTCATGCCGATGCCGAGCCCCGGCCATCCCGCCGTGGGACTGCTCTTCGCCGGCTCCTGCAACCGCACCTTCCTCAACCCCATCCAGGACGTGATGTCCCAGCTCAACATCGCTTTCCCCGCCGGAGCAGGCTCGACCGCCACCGCCCGGATCGGGATGAACGTCGAGAAGGTCGGGCGCACCACCGAGTACACGACCTCGACCGTCCTCGAGATCGACGCGACGCTGACGCTCAACTACGACTTCGGTCCGGCCACGTTCGACAACCAGATCGCCACCGCCTGGCTCTGCGAAGGCGGGGACTCGGGATCCATCGTCTGCCAGGGCGGGGCGGGCGGCAACGAGGACCACTGCAGTGGCTGCCTGATCATCTCCATGGCTTCCAGCATGCTCGGCGAGGACCTGTCCGTGCACCAGCAACTGGAGAAGGAGTTCCGGGAGCAGCACCTGAGCCGGACGCGCATCGGCAAGTACCTGATCGATGTGTTCTTCCACAACGAGGAAAGGCTGGTGAACCGGGCCCGGCAGACACGGCTGAGCGAAGAGGACCGGGCCCACGCACGCAGGCTGTACGACCGCTATGCCGAGCTGATCACACGGATCATGGCCCGGCCCTACGTCGATGAGACGCGCCTGTCGGCCGAGGACCTCGCCGAAGCACGGCAGGCACTCGACCTGGCCAAGAAGTACATGACCGCCGAGGAAGGCGCGGTGGCGGACGAACTGTTCAACCTCGCCAAGGGCGCCCAGGGACTCAAGCCCGGTGAGATCCTCCAGATGCTCAACCACCCCGGACTCCACAACCGGGTGAAGCAGTTGGTCTCCCGGATCGACTTCCTCCAGCAGCCCGAGCCGTGACGACACTCCAGCCGACCGGTCGGCACTGGCTCGCGTGCCCCCGCACACGAGCGGCTCTCACCGGACTCGACGCCATCCTGCGCGAGGCGGCCACCGCGGACGACCCGCTGCTGCGCATGATGGCCGGCCACCTGCTGCAGCGGGGCGGCAAACGGCTCAGACCGGCCCTGCTGGTGCTGTCCGCCTCCTACGGCACCTGCCGGCGCGAGCAACTGCTGCGGGCCGCAGCCGCACTGGAACTGGTGCACATCGCGTCCCTCTACCACGACGACGTGATGGACCGGGCACCCACACGGCGCGACGGGCCCAGTGCCAACGCCCGCTGGGGCGACGAACTGGCCGCTCTCGCCGGCACGTACCTGTTCGCCCGGGCCTCGCGCCTCCTGGTGACCCTGGGCGACGAACCCAACCGCGTCGCGGCCGAGGCCTTCCTGGACGTGTGCAGCGGACAGCTCCAGGAGGCGGAGAACGCCTACGACACCGGCCTCGACGAAGCGGAGCACCTCCGGATCCTCGCACGCAAGACGGCCACACTGTTCGAACTGCCCTGTCGCCTGGGCACCCAGCTGAGCAAGGCACCACCGGCGTACGCGGACGCCCTCCGGTCCTACGGACGCAGCCTCGGTCTGGCGTTCCAGCTCACCGACGACGTCCTGGACCTGCCGGGCCGGGGCCGCGGGTCGGGCAAGTCGACCGGCACCGACGTGCGCGAGGGGGTCTACTGCCTGACCGTGCTGCGCGCCGTACGGATGGGCGGCGACGTCGGCGCGCGGCTCGCCGCGCTGCTGGGCCGTGAGGACATGACCGCCGAGCAGGTGGCCGAGGTCTACCGGCTGGTGGAGAGCACCGACGCCGGGCCCGCGGTGCTCGAGCTGGCCCGCTCCCACGCGGCGGAGGCCCTGGAAGCGCTCCGGGTGCTGCCCGAGGGACCACCGCGCGAGTCCATGGAGAACCTGGCCCGGCACGTGCTCACCAGGTCCAGGTGAAAGGGGCCGCAGCGTGGACGCAGACGTCATCGTGGTCGGCGCGGGGCCGGCCGGGGCCACCACGGCGTACTGGCTGGCCCGCTACGGCCGGCGCGTGCTCCTGCTGGACGAGCAGGAGTTCCCCCGGCACAAGACGTGCGGCGATGCGGTCGGGGCGCCGGCCGTGCGCCTCCTCGGCGAGATGGGAGTGCTGCACCGGCTGCAGAAGGAGCACCGGGATCCGCTGCGCATCCGTGGCACCCGTGTGCGCGTGCACCGGCGGTGGCGCACCTTCACCCACGAAGCGGGGGACTGCGGACTGACCGTGCCGCGGATCGTCCTGGACGACGCGGTCCGCGCGCAGGCGGTCTCTGCCGGGGCCGACATGCTGCCGCGCACCCGAGCCGTCCGGCTTCTGCGGGACAAGGATGTGGTGGTCGGCGTGGAGGTGTCGCAGTCCGGCCGGGGTTCGCAGCTCCTGGCTCCCGTCGTGGTGGTGGCGTGCGGGGCCGCATCCGACGCACTGCTCCCACCCCCCTCCGGAACGGGCGCCGCGACGGGCCGCGGACACGCCGTACGGGGCTACGTGTCCGGGCTGACCGGGCTGACCGACATGCTGGAGATCCACATGCCCGTGACGACTCCGGCCGGACACGGGCATCCGCCCGCCTACGGGTGGGTCTTTCCCACCGGCCCCTCGACCGCCAACGTCGGCGTGGGAGTCCTCGGAGCATGGCCGGGTGGTGACCCGGGCGGCCTCTGGGACACGTTCGTCCGCGCCCTGCGGGACACCGACCCGCGCTGCACGCACCTGCGACAGGACACAGCCCGCGAGGCCGCGCCCCTGCGTTTCGACTTCGTCCCCGAACGCTGCACCGCCCCCGGGGTCCTGGTGGTGGGCGATGCCGCCGGGATGGTGTCCCCGTTCACAGGCCACGGCATCGGGCCGGCCATGGAGTCCGGCCGCCTGGCGGCCACGGCCATCCACAGTCGGCTCCGGCCCGGGCTGTCGGCCCCACCGGATCTCTCCGGGTACGTCCGCAGCCTCAGGAACAGCTATGTCGGCCACTTCGAGGACGGCGATCGATCCGCACGCCGCCACCTGATGGTCTGGCGGACGCTGCACAGCACCTTCGAAGGTGAGCGGCCGCTGTTCGCGCTGGGCCGCAAAGCGCTCCTCTTCCCGGACGGGTGCAGCGAACTGCACATGACCCGCGTCCTCGACGACGCCACATGCGTTCTCGGCGCGAGCGCGCCACGGCTGCGTGCGGATCTCCTCGCGGTCAGCGAGGTGCTCCTGGACGCCGTACGCACCGATTGGCCGTTCCTCGGTCGCATCACCGCGATGGGGCGGGGCGTGCCCACCGTTCCCCTGCGGCCGGCTCTCTTCACCCTGCTCGCCGGCCGGCTCGTCGCACCAGGACCCCATCCCGCCGCGGCCGTCCTGGCCGCTGCCTCGGTCGAGCTCGGCTGCCTCGCCGCCCTGGCCGGGCTCAGCGTCACGGAGGGCACGCGCGACGCGGACGCCCCGCGTGCCCGGACGGCGGCGAACTGGGGCAACATGCTGGCGCTGATGGTCGGCGACTTCTTGCTCGGCAAGGCCAATGAGCTGGCCGCCCGCACGGGCACCGAGGTGAGCCGGATCGTGGCGCAGGCGCTCGCCACCGTCACCGAAGGCCGGATCCGGCAACTCCGCCATGCCCACAACCCCCACCTCACCACGACCGAGCGCGTGGCGATCCTGACGGAGCAGACCGCCACGCTCTTCGCCCTGCCCTGTGAGCTGGGCGCCCTGCTCGCCGGCGCGACACCGGCCGAGGTCACCGCCCTCTCGGCATACGGCCGCCACCTCGGCCTGGCCTTCCAGCTGACCGAGGAAGCACGCAGCGCCACCGGCCGGCCCACCAGACTGGGCACGACACTGGCCTCCGACCTCGCATCCGGCACCTTCGGAGTCCCGGTGCTGCACGTCCTGCACCTCAACAGCAGCGTCAGCACACACCTGCGAACCGTCCTCACCGGACGGCCCCTCGACGACCAGCACGTCCGGACCGTCATCCGACTCGTCGAGGAAGGCCGGGGGGACACGGCGGCACGAGACTTGGCCACCCACCATGCCCATCAGGCACGAGCCGCGCTGCAGCACTTCGCCCCGGGGCCGGTCCGGCACACCATGGAACGGCTGGTCGACCACACCCTGAATCCGCCCCCCGGGTCTGCTTGACCGTTCCCCGAACCGCCGCATCGCGACGGGGCGCGGGCGGGCCCACTGGGGCTTGTCCACCAGAGCCCCGGCGTTCCGCAGCGAGTCCTTCGCCTGTCGGGCCGGTGTCGGCCGGGTGCCCCGGCCGGCCACGCTGCTGGCGATGAATCCGGCTCACGCTCCAATAGGCCAGTTACTGTCCTATTTCGAGCCTAGGGTGCTTCCATGACGACTCAGGAGCCACTTTCGTTCGAGACCGTCGCCGACCTCGACGCCTGGCTTTCCCGGCATCCCGCCCCGCACCAGGGGCTGTGGGTCAAGGTGGCCAAGAAGGGCTCGGGCCTGCCTTCCGTCACCGCCGCCGAGGTGAACGACGCGGCGCTCTGCCACGGCTGGATCACCGGGCAGCGCAAAGCGCTCGACGCCACCCATTACCTCCAGCGGATCACCCCGCGCCGGTCCGGCAGCCTCTGGTCCATGGTCAATGTGCGGCGGGTGGCCGTGTTGACCGCCGCCGGGCGGATGCGCCCCGCCGGGCTGGCCGAGGTGGACGCCGCCAAGGCGGATGGGCGCTGGGCGGTGGCCTACGCGTCCCAGCGTGACGCGACGGTCCCGGACGACCTCGCCGCGGCGCTGGAGCGCAGCCCCGCGGCGAAGGCGGCCTTCGACGCGCTCGGAAGGACCGACCGGTATCTCGTCGTGCTGGACCTGCTGCGCGCCCGGACGGACGAGCGGCGGGCCGCCCGG
>NZ_KL591031.1:58060-58696 GCF_000716335.1 Streptomyces sp. NRRL S-118
CCCGGCTGGCGGCCGCGGTGGCCAAACTCGGGCGCGGGCGCACTCGGCCGGTCGCCTGAGCTCGGCGGGCGTCTCCTCTCGGGAGCTCGGGGCTGGGGGCTGCAAAGCCGGTTCGGGGGATGCGCGGCTTGGCAGCTGGTGACGCTCGCAGTGACGCGCACGGACAGGCCTCGGCTGCCGTGTCGGGCGCCGGTGGACAGAGGTACTGGTCCGTGGGCGGTAGCGCTGGATGGATGTCACCGCCGACGGAGTAGGCGTCTCCACCGTTGCCCGCGGGCGCGGGAGCGTGCTGTCTGTACTTGTTGCCAGGCCTCGGCGGACTTGTTGCGGCTGGTGAGAGTGTCAGGATGGTCGGGGCCGAGGACGCGCTCGCGGGCGGTGAAGGTCGCGGTGTGAAGATCGGCGGCTTCCTGATGGCGGCCGACGGACGAGAGGACGGTTGCGAGGTTGTGTCGGCTGTTGAGGGTATCGGGGTGGTCCGGTCCCAGAACACGCTCGCGGGAGGCGAGGGCCTCTGCACACACAGCCGCGGCTTCGTGGTGCCTGTCCAGGCGGAAGAGGCAGGCGCCCAGGTTGTGTCGGCTGTTGAGGGTATCGGGGTGGTCCGGTCCCAGAACACGCTCGCGGGAGGCGAGG
>NZ_KL591031.1:58745-84616 GCF_000716335.1 Streptomyces sp. NRRL S-118
GGTATCGGGGTGGTCCGGTCCCAGAACACGCTCGCGGGAGGCGAGGACCTCTGTGTGAAGAGCAGCTGCTTCGTGACGGCGCCCCAGGTCGATGAACGAGTTGGCGAGGTTGTTGCGGGATGTGAGTGGGTCGGGATGGTCCGGTCCCAGAAGTCGTATGCGGGCGGCGAGGTTTTGGGTATCGATATCTGCTGCTTCTTGGTGGCGGCCTTGCCGAGTGAAGGCTTGGGCAAGGTTGTTGCGGCTGGTGAGGGTATCGGGATGGTCCGGTCCGAGGAGACGTTCTCGGGCTGCGAGGACTTCGGCGTGCAGGTCTGATGCTTCCTCATGACGACCCATGCCGAAATATGCGTTGGCGACGTTGCTACGGGTCATCCAGGTCAGCGGATCATCCCCCAGAAGACGCTGTCGGGTGGCGAGAACCTCAAGGTGAAGGTCTGCGGCTTCCTGGTATCTGCCCAGGTCCCATAGTGCGTGAGCCAGGTTGCTGCGCCAGGAGAGGGTGTCGGCATGCTCAGATCCGTACCGACGTGTGTGAACCGCCAGAAGCAGCTCGCACAAGGAAAGTACGTCCGTGTACCGTGCGGCCGATTCCTGGAGGTTCGAGAGCTGTGCCACTGCGAGTTCCACATCCTCGCCGGCTCCCGGAGGGATCCCGATGGCCAAGACATGAGGGACGAGGAGGTCGGCCTGGGGCTGTCCGCTGGGCCCGGCAGCCCGGACGACGTCGATGGAGCGCCGGAACTGGTGGGCGAGGGCCTGATGCCAGTCGGCCAGGTCTGTGGCCTGGGCGGTCAGGGAATGGGCGGTGATCTCCTGGACCAGAGGGTGAAGGGCAACACAACCTGTGATGTCGGTGCCGTCGGTGTTCGGGGTGTGGAGCAGTCCGTAGGCGTGGAGTCCGTTGATCGCGGCTTCGACGACAGCGGGGTCGGCGGGTCGGCCGGTTACTTCCTCGACGAGGGCGGGTGTGATGAAGGAGGACGGGGCGGGCGTCGGTGCCATGAGGGAAAGCAGACGGAGCACAGGCCGGGCGAAATGGTGCCCGTCGCACTCGAGTTGGGTGAGTGAGAGCTCCCAGGTGTGGTGCACCAGCATCCTGGCGATGGTGGGGTCGGCGGCGTGAGGGTGCTCGACGCCCAAGAGGGCGCCGAGTTCGGTGTCGAGCGCGACGCGGTAGGCCGGAAAGGTGCGGTAGCGGCTTCCCGGGGCGGCTAGGTATCGGCCCGCAGCCTGTAGGGCCAAAGGGAGTCCGCCGAGCCGTTCTGCCAGGGCGGCTGCCTCCTCGCGGTTGCCCGCGGCCGGGGCGAGATCGAGCAGGACGCTTGCACCGGGCTCGTTGGCGAGTGTCTCCATGCGCGTGAGCTTGGCGTCGGGGCCCCAGGTGTCGGTGCGCATGTCGCGGCTGGTGACCAGCAGCAGTCCACCGCCGACAGGGCGTACCCAGCCGCGGTAGTCCGCCAAAGGCCCTGCCCCGCTGGGTCCGACGGCTTCGGGGGCATCGAGGCTGTCCAGGACCAGTAGCCACTTACCGCGTACCGCAAGCTGCCCCCACACCACATCGGCCAGGTGCGCCCGCCCGGCCCGGGCGGCTTCCACGGCGTCTTCCGGGAGGCCGCACGCGACGGCGACGCGGAGCATGTCCTGCGCGAACTGCTCAGGGTCGCGCCAGGTCACCCAGAACACCGCATGTCCTGCGCCCGCGGCATGCTGGGCGAGCGCCGCAGCCAGGGTGGTCTTCCCGATACCGCCGGTCCCGCACACCACCGCGAATCGGCCCCCCGGCCGACGCAACAGCTCAGCCAGCACGTCCAGCTCTCCGGCACGGCCGCGGACTGTCGAACGCGGTCGCGGCGGGACCAGGGATCCGGCCGCGCCGCTGGCGACGACGTGGTCCACCGGCACCAACCGCGGCACACCACCACCTGCTTCGTCTGCATCGAGACGGCGGGACCACAGCTGCAGCGCGACCGAGACCACTACCAGGCCGCCGAACACCCCCCACACCAGCCACGGAATCTCAGTCCACCGCGGCACTTCGGAGGTGACATAGTTCGTCATGACCGCCAGCCCGCACACCGCCACCGCCCCGGCACCCGAGAGCACAGCACCCCACCGCGCGTTCCTGCGACGCACCCGGTCCCCCCATCAGCTCGTCGGTCCCGACCTGTTCAGCGTACGGACCGGCACGCAGCTGCGGCGGGCAGAAGCCGGACCTCGACTCCCGCCCCTCGCAGGCGTTTCCCGGCTTGGCGGTGACCTCCGGCTGCCCTGCGTACGGAGCTGTGCGGCCGGGCCGTGCGGCGAGAGGCCTCCTGTTTGACCTTCCGTGTCGGCATGGGCCGGCCCGTGGGGTGTGCGCTGGGCGAGTGCGCCGGGGCGCGCGGGCGGCGCCAGCCGTGCTGTCGGTGGCGTCAACAGGACCCCATGGCCCTGGCCGCCTTGGTTCTCCACCGCAACTCCCCGTCCCGCCGAACCGACGGCCGGACTACCGGGTGGAGCGCCGCCGCGACCAGGCCCGTACCCCGGTCCGGATCCACTGGCCGACTGCCAATGCCGGGCCGCTCCACGCCCCTCATGGAGCAGGAAGCTCCCGTGCGCTGATGGAGCCGGGGATCGAGGAATGCCCGTCCTGCCGGCACGGAGCTCAGCATCCTGGACCGAGCCGCGCCCGCGCGAGCCGCTGCCGACGGCGCTGGTCCCGCGCGGAACCAGCGTTCGAGCGTGCTGCCGTCGCGTCGCCGACTACTGGGCGGTGATGCGTTCGAGGCCGGAGCCGAGCCCGCGGCGCTTGCCCGTGATGCGGCGCCGGGCCGGGCGGTGAGAGCCATGGTCACCGTCTGGGCGGTCTGGGGGGCGGGCGCTGACCGGGCCGGAGGTCAGCACCCGTGCTACGCGCCGTGCGCCGTGCGCCGTGCGCACGGAGGGCGTCGGCGAGCGGCAGCCGCGGTCTCCGCTCGCCGACGCCCCACCTACTGGTCGCGCTTGGGCCAGACGGGGCCCTGATCGGTCCAGATGACACCCTTGTTGCGGCAGAGGCAGAAGGGGTGGCCGATGGGGTCGGTGTAGACGCGGAAACCGTAGCCGTCGGGGCCGATGCAGTCCCGCTGCAGGGTCGCGCCGAGGGCCAGGACGCGGCGCTGTTCGGCCTCGATGTCGTCGACTTCGAAGTCGAGGTGGAACTGCTTGGGGTGCTCGCTGTCGGGCCACTGCGGGGCGCGATAGTCCTCCACCTTGATGAAGGCCAGTTCGATCTCGCCGAACTTGATACCGGCCCAGTTCTCGTTACTGTCCTCCTTGACCGGAAGCCCCATCACCTCGGAGTAGAAGGCTGCCAGCTTCATCGTGTCCGGGCAATCGATGATGAAGTCGGTTAGTCGTAGCATCCCGCGATCTTGCCACAAGATCAAATGAGCCGTACTTCGGGACAGGCTCCAGGTCGTGTCCGCAAACGCAGGTCAGCCGGAGTCGCAGGCAGGCGAGGGTGACCATCGCCTGGTAGTGGCGGGCGCGTTTGTCGTAGCGGTGGCCAGGGCCTTGTTGTGCTTGAGCGTGTTGAAGCGCGTGGGCTGAGCTCGGTGAAGGGGGCTGTCCAGGACGGCTCCGACGACGTGATCACACCAGCCATGCCAAGACCATCTCGGTTGCCTGAGCTTCCTCGTGTCCACGATCCTGTGTGCTCGGCAAACAGGGGGAACATGGGACTTGGTTCTTTTCCCGGGCGACGGAGACAACAGCAGTCGCCGACTGGGCGGCGATCCTGTCCCCTTTGGATGCAATCACCGACCAGTGGGCGCGGGAGGGCAGCGACCAGCTTCTCCAACGGCACATCATGGACACCCGCCAGCTTGGCGGGCGTCCTGCGACTCTGCATCGAGAAGGACGTCCCGCTGGCCTTCCTCTGACCCCGCGACGTCGGAACCCACCTACGGGACAACTCTCAGGGAGTTGTTCGCGCGCAGCATTTGCATCGCCCAGGTGGCGTTCGTCCGGCGGGCGCGACGTCGCCGCGGGCGCCCGCGGCGACGGGATCGGGCGTGACGTTCGGGTCCACTCTTCCGCCCACGGATGGCGCTCTCCCACAGGTCGTAGCCGGCGACGCCTGGACCGTCAGAGATGGTGCACGGCGGCCACGCTGTCCGACCAGAGCCAGTTCACGGGCGCGTACTGCTTCTTCAGCGCGGTGCGCTGGCGTCCGTAGCCCTTCAGTGCGGCTTCCACCGCCACCGCCAGGTCGCCCAGGTCCTGCGGCACCGGCACCCGCAGCAGCAGGTGCTGCTTGCGGTGTGCGAGGAGCAGCTCCCCTGCTGGGGTGCACTCCAGCAGGGCGAAGTGGACGAGGGGCTTGAACGGCTTCTCCAGAGTGGACATCCGGGCGCGCAGCACCCCGTCGGCGCTCCACGCGTACAGGCCGTAGCGGTTGAGATGGAAGGCACGGGCGCGGTGCGGGTCGGCGACCACGGTGAAGTCGAAGCCGGTGAACGGACTGTCCTCGCGCAGGTGCAAGCCTCCCAGCCTGCCCCGCAGCACCCGGCGGTCGTCGACAAGAGCGAAGCTGAACTCCTGACCCCGGTTGCTCGAGCGGTAGGTCTTCCCGAAGACCGGGACGACGAACAGGTCGTCGCCGAGCGCTGCTGGGCGGGTCATCCTGGAGTCGAGGTAGCCGTAGAGGCTTCCGCTGGTCCCGGTGAGCTCGGACAAGGCATCGGTCAACGAGGGCGAGGGCCGGTTGCCGCGCCCCACCGGCTCGTCTCCGTACCGCACGTGCGCGTACGAGTCGGCGTCGCTCTGGCGGTCGGTACGCGCGTCCAGCGTCGCGATGGCGCGCAGCACGGGCTTGCGGCCCGGGCCGAGGGTTGCGCCGGGGTCGGAGACGGCGACGATATTGGGATGGGCGCCGGCCCAGTTGCTGAGTCCGTACTCGGAGGTCATGCACAGCAGCCGACCCGCGGGAGTGACGGCGATCGACGCGGCGAACGGGTCTTCCCCGGGCCCCTGCTTCCTCTCCCAGCCGCAGGACATCGGCCACGAGGCGAGGACCTTGTCCAGGTCCGGCGACAGGAGGTGGGTGCTGCCGGGCTTGGAGCTGACGGCGACCGCGCCGTCCGGAAGGACGGCGAGGGTCGCGCTGTCGCCCTCCGGTATGGCCGACGGGCCACCGCCCGGCACCGCCTGCCCGAACACGGCGGTGGCGGTGGGCTTTCCGTCGGCGGCGTGGCGGGTGATCAGTTGGTAGCCGAAATCCTGCTCGGCGGGTTCGGCCGAGCCGGCCGCGTGCCCGCGGTAGCGGCGCAGGCCGGTCAGCACGTACGTGTCGCCGGCTGTAGTCGCCACGGCGTGGTCGACCCTGAAACCCCATCCTTCTGCTTCGGGGTCAAGACGGTGGATGTCCAGCAGGGACGCGGGCGCAGTGATCGGCAGCAGTGTCATAGCGGCATTCTTTCCCCTGCCACCGACACCTCTCGCCGAGGCTGCCGCAAGGCGTTCCAAGCCAGCGCCCGTCAGAGCCGCTGCCTTGGCAAGGGCCGCGCGACAGCCGACTCGAGTGGGAGCAAGCGTCGGCGCCAGAGCAGCCCGGGTGGCGGCACGGCGACGGCGGCCAGACGGCCGTGCGCGTCCCTGCGGCAGCACGGGCGGCGGCCCGCCGGCGCCCGGGCGCCTGTTCCGTTCGTCCGTCGCCTGCGGGGCTGCTGCCGCGCGGTGTCGCCGTCCGTTGCCTCGCCCGGACGTACCGCCCGGCGGTCGGCCCGGCGCTGTCCCCGCTGCCACGCCAGCCGCTCCGCAGGCCCGCAGGCCCGCAGGCCCGCAGGCCCGCAGTCACGCGGTGGCTCGGTTGCGGGACTGCCGCCGGCCCGACGCGCCGGCATCGCTGTGCCGCCCCGCTGCGCTCCCGCTGCCTCGTCCGTCCGCTGCCGTGCGTACGCCGTGCTGCGCCGCGCTGACCCGCTGCCGGTCCGCCGCTGCTGCGCCTCCCCGGCCGTGTGGTCTGCGGCGTTGTTCTTGGACTGTTCGCCGTGATCATGGTGGCCACAGGGTGCGCTTGGCCCGGCTCCGGCCGGAGGGCCGCGGTCATGGATGTCCCGACTCGTGGATGGTGGCTCCCGTGACGTCGTCGGCCGGAGGCCATCGGGGGTGGGGGTCAGGTGGTGATGTCTGGCTGGTGGTCGGTGAGTTGCTGGAGGTTGTGGACGAGGCGGTTCAGCAGGTGGTTGGGTGTGTTCTTCGTGGATGAAGCCGGTGAGGGCTTCTGCGTCGATGCCTGCGGAGAGCTTGCACGTCGGTTTGGATGGTGCGGGCTGTGACGGTGAGGTGGACCAGGGCGCGGCGGACGTCGGCGGGGCGGGGGTGCGGGTGAGGAGGCCGTCGCGTTCCATGCGGCGGAAGTTGACGGCCATGGTGGGTTGTTCGACTCCGGTGCGGCGGGCGAGTTCGCTCTGGGTCTGGCCGTCGGTGGCGTGGAGGGCCAGGAGGGTGGGGAGCGGGCCGGTGGTGACGCCGAGGGCCGCGAGGCGGTGGGAGATGGCCTGGCCTGGGAGACGTGCGGCGTGGTTCACGGTGTAGCAGACCATCGCCTCCGCCTCTGAACCGGCAGCTGGGTCGGTCGGGGGAGTGGGTCGCTGTTCACGCGTGCCGCCATGGCCGCCTCTCCGAGTCTCGTGATGATCGGGCTGCGCTTGACACCATTCCATAGCCGTCTATGCTCGAACGAGAAAGCATAGACGGCTATGGATTTGAGGCTGTGGCTTCCGGCGCTGATGACCGGCGGTTTCCGCGGGTCTCCTCCGGCTGCCGTAAGCACGGAGAGGTGTTGCCATGCGTGCCTTCGTGATCGACTCCTTCGGGCGGACTCCACAGCTCAAGGACGTGCCGGTGCCCGAGCCGGGGCCTGGTGAGGTACAGATCAGGGTTCGCGCGGCCGCGGTGAACCCGATCGACTGGAAGGTGGGCGCCGGCGCGCTGGCACGCCCCGGTGCCGACTTCCCCTTCCCCTACACCCTCGGTTTCGACGTCGCCGGCCAAGTCACCGCTGCCGGAGACGGCGCGTCGTTCGAAGTGGGGCAGGAGGTCTTCGGGATGCGCCGCCCGGGAGCTGCGGCTCGGCATCCGCATGGTTCCTACGCCGAGTACATGACCGCCTCTGCGGACACCGTCGCTCTGGCTGTGCGGCCGGACGGCCTGGACGCGGCCTCGGCGGCGGCGCTGCCGATGACCGGCGGCACGGCCATGGCGCTGACCCGCTGGCTGGATCTCGCCGAGGGCGAGACGCTGCTGGTGGTCGGCGCGACCGGGGGAGTGGGCTCCTACGTCCTGCAGCTGGCCGCGGCCCGCGGCGTCCGCGTCGTCGCGGTCGCCGCCGGCGAGGACCACGTCTACGCCCGCGCCCTCGGCGCGGCCGAGGTGATCGACTACCGCAACGACGACGTCGCCGACGCCGTGCGCGCCGCACATCCTGCCGGCGTGGATGCCGTGCTCGACCTCGTGGACAGCCGTGAGGTCGTCATGGGCGAGATCGCCGCGCTGGTGCGGGACGGCGGCCGGCTGGCCACCACCGTCTTCGCCGCCGACCCCGAGGCCCTGGCGCGCCGGGGCGTTCGGGCGATCAACTTCATCTACCAGGCCACCGACCAGGACATGGCTGTTCTCGCCGACCTGGCGTCCTCGGGCGCTTTGAAGGTCGCTGAGACGACCACGTTCAAGCTGGCCGCCATGGATGAGGCGTATGCCGCCTCCACCAGCGGCCACGTCCGCGGAAAGCTCGTCATCACCACCGACTGACCACCCGGCCGACGGGCGACGGCAGGCACTCCGGCGTGCGGTGCCTCCCCACCCGCACGGCCCGGCCCACTCGCGCAACCTGGCGAACCTCTGCACACACAACGGCTCGGCCCTCAAAGCGCCACCTGTACGTAGGGGATACCGCCCATCCGCGGGCTGCTATGCGCTGGTGGTTGGTCGAGTACCGGTAGTTCTTCGACTGCCCTGCCACGGCGTGGTCACGGGCGGGGACAAGAGTTCCGTCAAGATCAGGACGATGTCCCGGCGGCACCGCTTGGGCCGCCGGAACGCGAGCAACGGTGCGACGTTGCGGAGGATGCGGCCGACTGCTGGCTTCGACACTCCGAACAGGGGTCCAAACCGCCGGGACGAGCGCGCCCCTTCCGAGGGTGGGGGCGTCTGTGTCAGGCGAGGTCCCGGCGGCGACCCACCGGGACCGCGAGCAGGTACAGCGGTGGTAGGAGCGCGGCCGTGCACACCGTCCACAGGGCCGCGTGCGTCCCCGCGTACGTGGCGAGCAGGCCGGCGGTGAGGGCGCCGAGCGGCTGGGCACCCCAGGAGACGAAGCGGACGGTGGCCATGACACGGGATAGCAGCTCAGGCGGGGACTCGGTCTGGCGGTGAGTGCGGGTGATGATCGACCCGATGACGACGCCGAAGGCGAAGCCGGCATTGCCCAGGGCGAACCAGTACGCGTCGGCTGCGGACGTGGTCAGCGGGGCCAGCAAGGCAGCGACCCCGCCGGCCAGCGCGGCTCCGACGAGCCCCCGGGCGGTGCCGAACCGCCGGGTCAGCCGGACCGCAACGACGGATCCGGCGAGCGCGCCGACTCCGTCCAGGGCGAGCACCAGACCGAGTTGTACGGGCGTCAGTCCGGCCTCACGGACGAGGTAGAGGGGTGTGAGGGCGACCAGGGCGGCGCAGACGAAGTTGGTGGCGGTGGCCCAGAGCATGCAGGGTAGCATCACTGGGTGCCGCGTCACGTACGTCCAGCCCTGGCGGATCAGCCGGAGGGCGCCGTCGCCGGTGCGGGCGGCGGGACGGCGCTCGGGCAGGGTGCGCAGCAGCACGGCGGAGAGCAGGTAGCTGGCCGCGTCCACGACGAGAGCGCCGACCGGGCCCGCGGCGTGTACGAGGAGACCGCCCCCGGAGGGCCCACCGGTCTCGGTGACGGCGTGTGTGCCGGACATCAGGCTGTTGCGCGCGGCGAGCTGCCGTGCCGGGACGATGTCGGGCAGAAAAGTCGAGTTGCCGATGTCGAAGAGTACGGTCGCAGCGCCGGTGACCAGCGCGGCGAGTAGCAGGTGCGGGAAGCTGAGCCGGTCAAGCCACCAGGCGAGCGGGAGGGAGCCGACGGCGGCGAACCGGACGAGATCAAGGGTGACTTGGAGGCGGCGGAGCGGGAAGCGCTGGGCGATCACTCCGGCCGGGAGGCTGAGCAGCAGCCAGGAGATCTGCCCAGCGGCGGCGAGCAGGGCGGCCTGGAGTGCGGTGGCGTCGAGGATCGTGAGGGCGACCGGGGGCAGAGCGAGGGCGGTGACGGCGGTGCCGGCGTTGCTGACGGTGGCAGCGGCCCAGTAGCGCCAGAAGACGGCCGGGGGCGAGCTCCCGTGGTGGGTGCTTCGGTGATCGTGTTCCGGGACCGTCGGTGTCTGGCTCATGCGACGCCAACCCTCCAGTGAGTCTCTAATGGGAACTTACCTGCTGGTAAGCGAGTTCCTATCGGAAACTGACTACGTGGCGCAAGATGGTTTCCAAGACTCGACGCTGCATCCGGGAGACAGGAGGCCCATGGTCAGGTCGGTGCCCGAGCGGGACGCCGCCTGTGCGATCGCGCAGGCGGCGGCGGTGGTCGGCGATTGGTGGAGCCTGCTCCTGGTGCGGGAGACCGCACGCGGGCACCACCGGTTCGACGCACTGCAGGAGGAGCTGGGGATCTCTCGGAAGGTGCTGACCGAGCGCCTTGCGCACCTGGTGCAGGCGGAGGTCCTGGAGAAGGTTCCGTATCAGAGCGGGCCGGTGCGGTACGAGTACCGGCTGACCGAGAGCGGGAGGGGACTGCTGCCCGTGCTCCTGTCGATGCAGGACTGGGCGGACCGCTGGCTGCTCGGCAACGGCTCGCTGAGCGGCACGGCCGACGAGGACAGCGCCGAGACGCGGCGGGTGGCGGGCCTGGTGGGCCAGTGGCTGCCGCGCCTCGAACTGCCGGGGCACCGGGATGGTCAGCCGCTGGACCCCGTCGCCGAGGCTGCGGCCACCGTCCTGTTCTGCTACCCGGCGACCGGTCGCCCTGGCCCGCTGCCGGACGGCTGGGCCGACATCCCGGGTGCCATCGGCTGCACGCTGGAGAACCGGTTGTTCCGGGAAGCATACGACGACTTCCGCGCGGCGGGGGCCGAGGTGCGCGGCGTGAGCACTCAACGGCCGGACGAGCAGCGGGCGTTCGCGGTCGAGGAGGGCATCCCCTTCACGCTGCTCTCAGACGTCGACCTGCGCTTCGCCGCCGCTCTGCGGCTACCAGTGTTCCGCGCCGGGCAGGCACTGCGGCTGAAGCGGGCGGTACTGGTGGTGGACCGCGAACGCGTGGTGCGCCAGGCGCGCTTCCCGGTGACGGACATCCCGGAGGCAGTACGCGAGGCGCTGGCGGTGGTACAGCGGATGGCGGCGGAGAGCTGAAGGATGTGGGCGCGGGAATGTCCCCGGGCATGCCCGACCTGGCTGCGGGTGTGGCACTGGTCACCGGTCCTGGCCGCAACCCTGCTGGTCGGGGTCGTCCCGCTGCCGGCCGCGCTGCGCCTTCGACGGGCGGATCGGACCCGACGGGTATCGCCGGCCCCCGGCCACGAGGCATGTGGAACTCTACGTCCTGGAGTTCGAGCCATGGGGAGCCCCGTTCCTGCCGACCGCCGAACCTGTGACGGTGTTTCCCGGCGGGCCGTGTGTCGGCGATCCGGACGGAGGCGGGTTCCTGACTTCCGCCGGCCCCCGAAACACGATCGTTCTCCATCCCGACGACGCACCAGACCTGCTGCCCAACCTTGAGGGGATCACACAGGCTGCTGCGGCTGGCATGGCCAGGGCGGCCCCGAATCGACTGTGCCCATGTGGCGCCGCGGTAAGAACAGAGATCAGCGAGTGTTCCACCGCGTACGAGCTCCACCTCGACCCAGCACAGGTCCATGCACGGGATGCCAGCATCGTCGAACCACCGTCAAAGTCCGGGGAGGCAGAACATCAGGCACGGAGCCGAGGCTCGGCCTCCCACATCATCGAACGCCACACTGACTCTCCGTGATCGCTCCCCAAGACCTATGCCAGAACCTGAGTTTGAGAGGTGCCCCGTTTCCGTGGATGTCGAAGGCCGAGCTGTATGCGGCGACGGCGTGACCATCGCGACGGCATGCCGATGCGCGAGCCTGAGCGCAAACCTCGCCTTCCAGGGCAAGGACCCCTATCCGGGGCTCAGTTCGGACGATCCGTACTCGCTGGGCTGGGACTGGGTGACCGGCGAAGGCCCCCGCCACCGCGACTACTACTACTACTACTACTACTACGGCGACGAGATCACCGAGTTGATCCGGTCCAGCGAGAGCATGGAGCAGCTGCGGCTGGACACGCTGGAGCAGTGGCGGTCCACCGGCCAGCCGCAAGGCAGCGTGGCGTACTCGATCTCGGAGAGCGGCAAGCTGAGGGCGCTCAAGAAGCTCATCACCACGGATCTGCCGGCGATCGTCACCCATGATGGGGACCATCTGGGCGAGGCGTTCACCGGCTCGTACAACCTGAACTACACGGTCAGGGGCCAGGACCCCGACGTCTCCCTGGTGGTCGAGTGCACCATGAAGAACAACACCAGCAACGAGTCGTTCCTGCACTACATCGGCTACTACGACTGGCTGGAGAATTTCACCTGCGAGGAGGGCGTCTTCTCGTCCGTGGACCAGAAGATCGTCTGGACCGAGCGCATTCCGGCGAAGGAGAAGTGAGCCGATGTCCCGAGCACGTCTGCCGGCGGCCGCCGCCGTGCTGGCTCTGCTGACCTGCCTGCCGGGCTGTTCGTCGGCGTCCACCGCTGTCGAGGGCTGCATGGGGGAGCAGGCGGTCGGCGCGACCTCCGGGGAACTCGCCGGCACCTACCGGGGCGAGGGCGACGCGGAGGGTGTGACGCTCACCCTGAAGGCGTCGGAGAGCGAGCCGGGTAGCGGCACGGTCACCGTGCACGATTGGCCGACCGGTGACTGGTACCGGAGCGAACTCGGTGAGTCCTTCGACGGGTCCGGCACCTGGTCCGTGGTGCAGGGCGGCGCCTCGGCCACCGAGTTCGGGCACCTGTCCCTCTCCTTCACCGCACCGGAGCGCTTCCTGGATGGGGACACCCTCGACTCCCTGTCGATCGCCGAGGGCGACGGACGCACCTATCTCTACGCGCAGGACGACCCGGACGTCTGTCCCGCTTTCCGGCTGCGGCTCCAGGGCGGCTGAGCTCGACGCGGCGCGCGGCAGCCGGTGAGGGTGCCCCGTCCCCGCGGGGCACTCACCGGCTGGTGGTGCCGGAGGCGGTACGTCAGGCGCGTACCGTCTCCACGCAGGAGACGTCCAGCTGTGTGGGCCCGGGCCGGTCGTACACTTGAGCCACGGCGCCCGCCAACGGTCAGCGCCCCGGCTCGACCGCCCCGCCCCGGGTCAAGGGGACAGGGGCCGGGGCGCCCTCCGCCGGCCGCCACAAGATCACGAAGCGGGGACCGCGGCGTTACGATGACCGGCATCGTATGAACGACCGAGGGGATGCCATGCCGGCGCAGTCAGCGGGGACCAGGACTTCCCCCGCCGTAACGATCATGGGATACGTCGTCGGCACGGTGTGGTTCGCCTTCTTGGCCGCGTCCGGGGACGAGCGCCCGACATGGCTGCGGATCGGGTACGCGGTGACGGCGGCGGTGTTCGCCGGGGGAGCGGTCGCCACGTCCGTCATAGGTCTGCGCAAACGCTCCGGACGGGCGGCGAAAGCCGCCGACGAGCCCGCCACTTGAGGAACCGCCGCCCAAGGTCATCACGCTCACCACCTTCGACCTGGGCGAGCACATCCACGACGCCCTCGCCGCCGGCTCCGCCATGCTCCACCCCTTCGCCGCCCGCCGTCTCGTCGACCGCCACCCCCACACGAACCGGCCCCGGACCACCGCGGCCCAACGCCGCGTCGAGCGACTCACCACCGCGAACGCGACGTCCTGACCCTGCTCGCCACCGGCGACACCCACGCCGGCATCGCCCACGCCCTCGGGATGCGCGAGAGCACCGTCGAGGCACACGTCAGCCGCATCCTGACCGCCCTCGACGCCGCCAGCCCCGTTCGGGCCGCACCCCTCGCCCGCGACGCCGGACTCACCCCATGACGGGTCGCCTCCGGTGACCGCCCCGCCGTTCCGGACACCGGCCGGCGCCGTCGGCCCGCGCGATCAGCACCGGACAACTGCCCCGGCCCGGCCCGGCCGTGGAAGCACCGGACAGGACCGCCGGCTCAGAAGTCGCCGGGCGGCAGCGGGAGGGGCAGCCCGGGCAGACCGTCGATGCTCCGTGCGATGTGGTCCTTCTTGGCGAAGTACGCGCTCAGGGAAGCGTCGTCCTCGCGCGAGAAGCGCCTGCCGTGCAGGTCGCGGTCCTCGTCGTACGACATGAAGGGCACCCCGTACCCACAGGAGTCCCGGACGAGTTCGGCCGTCACCACGATGATCGCGCGCAGGCCGTGCAGGCTCGGATCGATGTCAGGGAAATGAGCGAGCAGCTCCTTGAAGCGCGGGTCGTCGCGGAACACGGGCTCGCCCCGGCCGTGCACCCGCACGATGTTGGGCGGCCCCTGGAAGGCGCACCACATCACCGTGATACGGCCGTTCTCGCGCAGGTGCGCGATGGTTTCGGCAGTGCTGCCGGCGAAGTCGAGGTACGCGATCCGCTCCTCGTCGAGCACCGCGAAGGAGCCCTTGAGGCCCTTGGGGGAGAGGTTGACCGTGCCATCGCCGGCCAACGGGGCCGTCGCGGTGAAGAATATGGGCTGCTGCTCCATGAAGGTGCGCAGTCTGCCGTCGATGCGCTCGTAAGTCTTTCCCATGCCTAAGGATTATGTAGGGAGACTTTTCGACTGTCTAATGAATGGCGTGGTCTGCCGAGCCCTGGGGTGATGCCCCGCTGTACCGTGACGGCGGTGCTGAAGGACGGTCGTGACGCCCAGCCCGGAGCTGCCGCGCGTCAACTCCCCGCGTTCCGCGGCGTAGGCCGTGCCGGCGCGGGGGTGATGCTCCCCGGCGGCATCCAGCACGCTGACGGGCAATCCGGCACCGAACACCTCGATACCCAGCAGCCGTCCCTCCGTGTCGTGGTCGAGTACCGCCGTGCCGTCCTCGGCCGGTACCTGCCGGACCGCTTCGCCGGGCGCGATCCGTCGGCCAGGTGGATGTACGCCACGTCTGCCAAGACGTCGTACTCGACCCGCACGTCGGCCCTCTCCACTTCGTTGGCCCGGGGCGCCAGGTCGCCCGGGCCCTCATGGGTCACGGGCTACTGCCACCGGCCACGGAGCCGGACGCTCACCGCCGGGTGAGGCCTGTTCCAGGAGGCGGTGGAGGGCGAGCTGCTGATCCTGGGTGAGGCCGGACAGTGGCGAGTCCACCGCGAGGAGGTCCAGGGGCGTCCACGGAGAGCGGTTCCCTCGGCCGTGAGGGCGAGGTGCTCGGCGCGGCGGTCGGTGGGGTGCGGGTGCCGCTCGTTGATGCTCATGGTGGCGTCGTCGCCGCGGGAGGACGCGGCGGCCTCATGACGATCGAGGGGAGGAACCCGTGACTGACGTGACGGCGAGCACGGCGAATCAGGACGAACGACTCCGCCGGCCGGCGCGCATCCGCTCGATACGGCTGGGCGACACGAAGGTGTCGCACATGCCGGACGGCGACGTACGGCTCCGGCCGCTCGATCTGCTCCAGGACACCACCGAGGAGGTGGGCCCAGCACCGCGCGTATCTGCACCCCACGGGTCACCTCGTGGGAAATGCCGGAGGGCTGCCGGTGGAGCGCGGCGACCGGGCGCTGCTGATCGACGCGGGCTTCGGCCCGCAGACGTTCGAGGCCCCGGACGGACCGTTGAACGCGATCCATGGAGGTGCGCTCCCCGACAGCCTCGCCGAACTCGGCCGCGCGCCTGGGGGCATCGAGGCGGTGGCCTTCACCACCCACCTCCACTCCGACCACATCGGCTGGGCCTGCCACCCCGCCGGCGGCGGTGACCTGCCCGTGTTCGCCAACGCCGCATACCTGGTGTCCGAGCCGGATCGGGACCGGCGCGACCTCCTGGAGGCGCAGGGCATCACCGAGCAGGTCGCGGCCCTTGCCCCGCGCGTTCGTACCGTCGGCGACGGGCAGGAGATCTTCCCGGGTGTGAGCGTACGGATCACCCCCGGCCACACGGTCGGGCACGCCGAGTGCGTGATCACCGGAGGAGGCCGACGTCCGATTCCCTTCGGTGACGCGATGCACCCACCGATCCAGATCGGCCACCCCGACTGGTCCTCGGCCTTCGACCACGACCACGACCCCGCCCGGACCGCCGTCGATCGCCGCCGCCTCGTCGCCGAGTGGGCGGAGCCCGACACGATCGGCTTCGGCGTCCATTTCGCCGACGTGGTGTTCAGGTGGGTTCGCCAGGACGGCGACGGGCCGGCCTGGCGACCCCTGGATGGCTGAGCCTCCGGGCCGGACCCCGGCGGCGGCCCGGCCCCCGCCGCACGCGCGCGGCCGTGCTCAGGAGGACGACGTTCCAGATGGCGGAGCCGGAGCCGGAGCCGAAGCTGGAGCCGCTGCGACGCGTCGGACCGTCAGGGCCGGCCACCGGGAACCGGCCGCCGTCGCCGTTCACGACCCCGCGATCGTCGCCCAGCTCGTCACGTTCACCACGGCCAGCACACTGAACGCCAATCCGGTGACCAGGCCCAGGCCGAGAGCGACGCGCTTGGGCACCCATCCGGCCAGGCCACCGAAGCCGAGCTGGATCGAGCCCCACACGAAGAGCACCAGGGCGACGACTGCCCCCCAGGACATGGTGGGATCCGCTCTGTCGGCGTCGTTCTGGAAACGCACGGCGATGCTGAGGGCGATGCCCGGCAGGACGAAGAAACCTCCGGCGAGCAGGGCGCCCACCGACCTGCCTTCCGTCCGTCGTGTCCGTGCGGTCCGGACAGGGGGCTGCGTCTCCGTCCCACCGGACCGCAGGATGTCCAGGGACGCCGCGGCCGTGGGCCTCTTGGCTGGGTCCTTGTCGAGCAGCCGCATGATGAGCCGGGCCAGCACGTCCTGGTTCTCCAGCGGCGCGGGGTCGTGCGCGAGAACGGCGCGCAGCGAGGCGGAGACGCTCGACCGCCTGAACGGAGAGAGGCCCGCCACCGCCTGGTAGAGGGTCACGCCGAGGGAGAACAGGTCGCTCGCCGGCCCTCCGTCGCCGCCCTCGGCCCGCTCGGGGGCGATGTACTCCACCGAGCCGATCACCATGCCGGTCGCGGTGAGCGCGGTGTCGGCAGGGTGCACCGCGATGCCGAAGTCGGCGAGGAGGACGCGGCCGTCGTCGGCCAGCAGGACATTGGCCGGTTTCACGTCCCTGTGCACGATCCCGGCCCCGTGCGCAGCTCGCAGTGCCTCCAGCATCGCCTCGGCGACTTCCGTCGCCCGTGAGAGCGGCAACGGGCCGTCGATGCTGATCGCCTCTTCCAGGGAGCGGCCCGCCACCAGCTCCATGACCATCCACGGGACGCCGTCTTCGACCACGACATCGTGCACCGCCACCACGTGGGGGTGCGTACGCAACTGTGCCGCGTGGCGGGCCTCTCGCTCGGCACGCAGTACCCTTTCGGCGCGTTCCGGGGCCGAGCCGATCCGCGCCAGCGAGACTTCCTTGAGCGCCACGTCCACGCGGAGGTGCTCGTCCCGGGCCTTCCACACATGCCCGAACCCGCCGGACCCGAGCTTGTCGACGAGCCGGTAGCGGCCCGCCACCAGACGCCCCGCACTGCCCTCACGTGCCATCGGCCTCGTACCCTCCTCCTCGGCGAAACCCACGATCGCACGGACGAGTTGCCGTCAGGAAGAGCACTGCCACCGGGCGGCCCGGCGGACGAGGCGGGTCCACCGGCGCCGGCCCACCTGCGCGGGTGTGTGCACATCGCCTGCGAGCCGTGCATTACGTGCCGCCCGGTGGTGGCCGACCGCCACCAGCCCGGCCCCATAGCCGACCGGGCACCACTGGGAAGGCCGCGACCGGCTGCAACTGCTCGAACTCATCGCTTATGCCGCTCCGTTCCTGATCACGCATGCCTTCATTGATGGCGCGCTGTCGATCTCGACGCGTGGGCATCCGCACGGTGGCCCGACGTCCCCTTTCCCTGGGTTCCGGCTGATGCGGAACGCATGCTGGGGGGCTCACGTTCGCAGCCAGAGCCGGATTGAGGCGACGGTGACCCTCCCGTGAAAGACGTAGGCCCACTTGTCGTAACGGGTCGCGACCACACGTTCAGCTGGTCGATCGTCCGCGCCCATTCGTTGCGGCGCCGGTGGATCTCTCTGTCGAATCCGGTCGGACGGCCGCCCTTGCTGCCGCGTCGCTGGCGATTGGCCCGCTGGTCCTTGGGCTCCGGGATCGTGTGCTTGATCTGGCGCCGCCGCAGATAGCGACGGTTGCGGCGCGATGAACAGGCTTTGTCGCCCCCAAGGTGATCGGGTCGAGTACGCGGGTGTCCGCCAGCCGGCCGCGGAACCGGATCTGTTCCAGCACGGGAATCAACTGCGGGGCATCGCGCCACTGACCGGGAATAGTGACGAAGGCAAGTGGGCGACGTCCGCCCTCAACCGCCAAAATAGATCTTGCAGGTCAGCCCGCCTCTTGAACGGCCCAGGGCCTCGTCGCCCCGGTGCCGGATGGGCGTGCTCCTCCTGCCGGGAACTCGCGGCGAGCGGGAGTGGGCTCCGGCCCGGTGCTGGTGAGCCCGGCAGCAGGTGGAGTCCACGCTGACCATGCTCCAGTCGATCCGTCCCTCGGCGTCGGCGTCAGCCTGGACGGCCCGCAGGATCTTCTCCCACGTGCGGTCCGCTGACCGCCTGCGGTGACGGTCATGAACTGTCCTCTTCCACATCCCGAAACGGGACGGCAGGTCCCGCCACGGCAGGCCAGTCCGGTGCCGGAACTGCATCCCGTTGATCACCCGGCGGTGACACTGCCACCGCCTACCCCGACCCGCACTCTTCGGCAATTGCGGTTCCAGCCGAGCCCATTCCTCCTCCGAAAGATCACCCTGCCCCACGTTGGCTGAAACGCTCCACCAAAGGGTGCGTCACGCCACCCGTCGGAAACGGTCTGGTGCTGTGACCGCATAGGTTCACCGGATTGCTCGTTGTGCTGGTTGGAAGTCCTGGGCCAATCCCATTGAGGCCGCTTTGGGCCGCTGCGGTAGTTCACCCTGGCTAACTCCAACCATCCGAAGCACGCCTTCCAGACCCGGGCCCTGCATGCCTACCTGCGCTGGCGGAACAACAACGCCCGCTACCCCGACGTCCTGGACGACCAACGACGTGAGCGCGCACGCATCCGCAGTGAACGAGGTCACCGTTGGGGCGGCAGGCGCCCCTGCCGGCCGCGGCCTGACCCCTCCCAACCCGGCGAGTCCGCGGCGCTAGTCGTCGAACTCGAAGCCCGAAATCTCCGCACGGGCAATGATGTCGCGGACTGCCTCGGGACTCGTGATGACGGATTCAACGGCCGTCTTGAGTCGCTTGAGGTCGATCAAACTCCCGACGGCGCAGAACATGTCAGCCTCGCTGTCGAAATCGAGGCGCTCGGCAATGTCCGGCCAGGCGAACCGCACGAGACCTTCCCAGAAGTACCCGTTCGGCTCGTGCCCGGCGGCAGCTACTACGGCACGGCAGCCAGGCCACCGGCATCCAGCGTCAGCGAGTGCTCGCCGTCGAAGTCATGCAGGTTGATGGTCACGGCGCGATCTTCTCACGCCCAGTGCACGGGCTGCCCGATCCCTCGAATCGCTCATCCGCTCCCTCACCGCTCCCGACCCCGGTGGCCTTTTCCGGTCACAGCACCATTAGGATTCCGTTAGGTTGCTCTGGCTCTTCGGTTTGGGCTGGTGGTGGATGTTCTGGGCGGGGCGGTGGCGGCTGTTGCAGGTTCCGGTCCAGCGGTTCAGCAGGGCCTGGATGTGTCGAGGGTCTGGTGGAGAGTGAGTCCGCTGTATCGGCTTTTGGGAGGCGCTGTTCGGTGAGGAACGCGTGGGCGGCGGTGACCAGGGCGACGTGGTGGTGCCAGCCGGTCCAGGAACGTCCCTCCCAGTGGTCCAGGCCGGGGCCGTGCTTGAGTCCCCGGTAGTCGTGCTCGATGCGCCAGCGGATCCTGGTCAGACGGACCGGGCCAGCGGGGTGCTGGCGGGAAGGTTGGACAGCCAGTAGCCGGTGGGTGATTCGGCGTCCTCGGGCCAATTCGACCATCAGCGTCACGTCGGGCAGGACGCTGTCCCAGTGGCCGTGCTCGGCAGTGGCGGCGGCCTGGGCCAGGCGGCGGAAGTGGACTCCGGTCGCCGCACCTGGATCACTCTGGCTGTCCGGTGCTGGCACGGCGCAGCAACCGGGCGACACGTCAGGACAGGGCAAAGTTGCCTGATGCGGCACCAGTTGTCGTCGAGGTCCGTCCGCAGAGTCGTGTCCCATCCTCCTGATCAGCCGCTCGGGCCGGGGGCAACCCAGTCGAGTGCGGATCTGAGGAGAGCGTGGAGTTCTTGGGAGGTTTGGAGGTCTCGGTGCTCAGGGCGGCTGTCACCACTGCCGAGGTTCACGTAGTCGAGTTCGGCTTCGCCGCTGCTCCAGACAGTGATCTGGATGACCCGGTTCCCGGCCTCGATGGTCAGCCATGCACTGTTCTTGAGTCGGCCGTCTTCTGGGGAGTTCCGCAGTTCGGCGGTGATCCCACGCGCGCGGAAGACCGCTTCGTTCTCGGTGCACCATGTCGTGAGCGCGTCCGGGAGGTTAGGTAGTCGATGGCCGTTCCCGACTGTGGGGTAGGTCATTTGGAAGGCGAGGCGTTCATCGGCCTGGTCACCGATGCGAGCGAGCACGCTGTCCAGGTCGAGGAACTCCTCCCATACCGACCTTCCGCTCGCCACCGCGAGTCTGGCGACGACAAGATCTTCGAGTTCGGGGACCCGCTTGTTCTTCCAGATCTTGTCGGCCAGGCTGACCAGGAGGTCTTCCATCCCGGCTTCCTCGGCGGTCCAGGCGGCGTGTGTTCCGGCGAATCGCGCCATGACGGAATCGATGCCTCGGGTCATAAGCAGCTCACGGCCGGCTTCTTCGTGCTGGGCGCCGGGAGCGGACAATTCGGCGGGGTGCAGTACCTTGCCGATGTCGTGGGTGGCGGCTCCGAAGAGGACGGCCTCCGGGTTGATGCCCAGATCGAGGTTGCGTGTGGCGATCCATTCGAGGAGTTGCCCTGCAACGTCGTGGACTGCTCGCAGATGGGCGACCAGGCGTGGCGGAGCGTCAAGGTCGTGCAGCAGTTCGGCTGCTTCGATTGGCAGTGGACGCAGTGGGGGCTGGCCGGTGTCCTGGAGGGCGATCGACAGTACTCGCGAGGTCGTCACCGCGTCAGGGTAGCCGTTGCACCCACGGGTGGTTCGGCCAGCGAGGACGGGACGCGGTCGCTCCCCGCCATCAGGGGACTGTTCCCGGGCCGGCCCGCGGGTAGTCACCGTGACCGGGCGACTGCGCTGGTGAGAAGTCGCCGTCCTTGTCCGTGTTGTGTTCATCTCGTCTTCCGCGCATGGGGGGCAACGATGCGGAGCCGACGGTCCGACGCGGCGAAACGCTCCCCCGATCTGGTGCTACCGCCCGCCGCTGACTGCTGGCCGGTGCACTCACAGGTGTCCGGCGCTGGGCTCGTACGTCCGCCGCCGGAAACCGGACCCGGTGCAGCAAGCGCAGTGCAGCGCTCGCGGTGACCGCCCTGCGCTGGGGCGATGCGCTGTGGTGAGAGGTCCGGCAGATGACGCCAGGCGCAGCCGCTGGTCAGCACGTACACCACTGCGGTGAACACGGCCCGCTCGTCGCGCGGAGTTGTCCCGCCACCTTGCGGTCGAGCGGCGAACGACGGCAGTAACGGGGCGACCAGCACCCAGAGCTCATCAGGAACCAGACGCTTCGACAGATCAGCACTCACTGCCGCCATCATGCCGTTTGAACATCAAGTCCACATGGCACAGCCTTCTATGCCTTGACTGATGCGGCCGATCTGGCGGCCTGCTCGATCTTCGCGCAGTAGGCGTCGCGGGCTTCCTCATCGATCTGCATCTCGTGCTCGGGGCGCATCCCGGTTCGGCCATCGACCCCTTCGCGGAGGATGTCGGCGTGCCCGGCATGCCGGTTGGTCTCGCCGAGGACGTGGACCAGGATGGCGAACAGGTTCGTGTTGGGATAAGGCTCCGGCCACCACGGCACGTTGCCGGGGGCGCCGAGGGCAAGCTCGTCGATCGTTGCGTCTGAGTGTTCCCACGTGCGCCGGTAGGACTCGATGATCTGATCGCGTGTCTCGTCCTCGGTTGCCCACAGATCGCTGCCGTCGTGGTCCTGCCACCGGGGCAGCGGTTCCGGGGAGGGCCGGTCGAAGACCTCGCCGAAGTACCTGGCCTCGACGATGGCCACGTGTTTGACCAGGCCGAGGAGGTTGGTCCCGGTCGCTGTCAAAGGTCGGCGGGCGTCATACTCGGACAAGCCGTCGAGCTTCCAGAGGAGCGCCTTGCGGTCCCGCCGCAGTCTCCCGTGCAGGGTATGCTTCGCGAATTCATCGATCATGCGGCATGAGCCTGGCATGGGCTGCTCGTGGCCTCAAGATCCCGTACGTGGACCGCAACGACCGGCAGAGCCGGCCTGGCCTGGGCCACTGCCCTGAGCTGTCGCAAGAAGCTCACGACTTGCCACGTGAGACACCCTCTCAGCTTGTTCTTTATCTTCTGGCCTCGAATGGTGTTTCGAACTGGGTGGCTCACCTGGGGATTCGCCGGACGCGGGGGCGGCCTTCGTCTGATCATGTGCTCCGACCAAGGTGCCCTGACCAAGACGAAGGCCGTGAGGGTGGTCAGCTGACTGATGCTGCATCAGCTCCCCGATCGCGTGGGTGCTGGCGGCGAGGTCGTCGACGACGGCGCGCAGCACGGCAACGGTTTGGTCCGCCGGCGGATCGGCGGGCGGCGGAGGCGGTGCCGCGGACCGGTACAACGGATCGATCGCCGCCAGGGTTTCATCCACCGGCGTTTCGGGATCCCAGCAGTGCACCTGAGACGGGTCGATGTAGTCGGTGCCGAGTCGACGAAGGCTCCGCTCGACGCTAGCGGAGCAGATGCTTCGCCGACGCGCCGACGTCGTTCGTCCCGTTGCCGACCCTGAGTCCGGCCTTCGTGGCCAGAACGAAATCTTCGCGCCGGCCCGCGATGAGGAGACCGGCGAGGTAGACCGTGACTGTCTCCTCGTAGCGGGTGGCCAGGCCGCGCCATTGCCTGAGTCGCTTGATGCAGCTAGCCCCCGGCGCCCACCGTCCTCGGTCTTCACTGCGACTACCAGAGAGCCATGCCTACGGCCGCGGCCACCGCTCGACGAAGACATGTCCGTCTCGTAGTGCCCCTGGTCAGCAGCCTCTTCCGCGTCCGAGATCGACATGACCTCGGAAAGCAGGACTCCGTTGCACAGCAGGCTCCTTCTCTGCACTTCACCCAGACGGGTGTGCGGCCTCTCCGTCTCGCTGCGGACTCCCTCCACGAGGGTGCGTTCTGGGGAGGTGTCTCCCGCTTCGAGTCCAAAGCGGAAACCGGCTGGGTAGGGAAACTGCGGTGTGGCCCGGATCGTTGGACAGGCATGGAGCTGAATAGGCGAGTGGGACATCAGGGGACCGGGCCCGGGGTGATCACGCCGGACGGTTGCGCGGTCGAGTTGTACTCGCGGCTGCCGGTCGGGGCCGAGCCGGACATCGTCGCCGGTGCAGTGTCGCCGGGTGCGCACATCCTGGAGCTGGGTTGTGGTGTGGGGCGCGTGACCCACCCGCTTCTGGAGCGGGGCTTTGCGGTGACTGCTGTGGACGAATCCCAGGAGATGCTTGATCGCGTGCGTGGGGCACGTGCAATACGCAGTGCGATCGAGAACCTCGACCTGGGCGAGACGTTCGACGTGGTGATGCTTGCGTCGTTCCTCGTGCATGCCGGAGACGTCGAAGTGCGGCGGGCGCTGCTGCGTACCTGCGTCCGGCACCTCGCGGCGGGTGGCTGCGTGCTGATCCAACGGGAGGGTGAGGACTGGCACACGAACCTGCCGCGTGAGCGTGTCGATCCCAGCGGATTCACGGTGCGGATCGTGTCGGCGGAGCCGACTGGTGATGGGGCGAACTCGGTGTATGCGGAGTACGAATTTCCGGAGGCCACATGGTCCCAAACGTTCGTGTCCCGGCCGCTGACGAAGGAGCAGTTTGAGCAGGCTCTCGCAGAGGTGGGTCTGAAGGTGGATACATACCTCACGGAGGATGGGACATGGGCGCGGTCGAGTCTCGCGGCTTAGATGCATGTGACTGGTCAAGCCCTGCCCGGCATGAGGGATGAGTTTGGGCTTTGGGAGTCCCTGGGCCGGTACCCGGCCGCCGGACTCGCGGTTGGGCTCCTTGACGCTTCTCTGCACCCCGGATCGTGGTTCATTGGGGATCACTGGATCTCCTCGGGGCGTGGGCGTAGGCGTGGGATGCCGTGCCGAGGTCGGTGGTGGGTCTCTTGGTGAGGCGGGCAGTCTCGGCCTGTTTGGCGGGGAGGACGATCAGGGTCGAGTCCGGCGTACGCCGGGTGCTGGGTCTTCAGCTCAACGACCTTTCCGCAAGATCGGCGTGGGTGACCGGGACCCAGGGGCCTGGGGCGACAAGCTCGACGGTGTCGCCACCGATCCCGAGCGATGCGAAGTGAGCTGAGCCGCGTGTCGCCCTGGCCCGGTCGCAGTGTCCGGCCGGCGCGGTGGGACGACGATCCCCTCAGATTCCCGGCAGGCACAGCACGGTTCGCACGCTGGTCCGGGAGCCTCGCCGCGATGGGGCCCAGATTTCTCAGTAACAGCCGTGTGCCAGGCGGTCGTTGGCACGCTTGCTGTGATCAAGCGTGCGGTACACACACCGGTAGGGCGGCAGGCGCGGGTGCGGCCAGACGCGGGAGGGGCGGGGCCGTGACTGAAGTGATGACCTTCTGGATGACGGTGCTCGGCACACTCTCCGGTGTCGTCAGCACGATGATCGCCTGGCGTGATAGGCGCGAGCCCCGACAACCGTCGGAAGAGCCAAGCGGCCTGCGCAGGCAACGGGGAAGTTCCTCGATCAGACGCTCGACCGCAGCGTAACGGCGAGCTGGAGGGGTGCGCTGACGATCAACCTCGTGGTGCTTCTCCTGCTGTTCGACCTCCCCTACCCTCAAGCATGGCAGTATTTCCGGAGCGGTCGTCGGGCCGCTCCACTACGGTGCGGCCATGGCGAACTTTGTGCTGATTGCAGGTGCGCGACTCGGATCGTGGGCGTGGGACGATGTGGTGCCGCATCTGCGTGCGGCCGGCCATGGCATCCACCCGCTGACGTTGTCCGGCCTCGCTGAGAAGCAAGGCTTGCCGGCCAGGCAGCAGACCCACGTCCAGGACATCGTTGATGAGGTCGAGCGCCAGGACCTGCGTGAAGTTGTTCTGGTAGGTCACAGCTACTCGGGTATTCCAAGCGGTCAGGCCGCCGGGCGGATCGGTGACCGGCTAGCTCACGTGGTGTTCCTTGACTCCAGTGTGCCGGCCGACGGTGAAGCGTTCGTCTGCGCCTGGCCGGACGGCGGGGCGATGGTGAGGGCATCGATCGCCGAGAACGGAGGGTTCTGGCCGGTCGCGCCTGCGGCCCACTTCGAGGGCCACGGTCTCACCGATGAGCAGATCGCACGGATCGTGGGCGGATCGACGCCGCACCCGGGTGCCACGCTGACCGAACCCGCCGTGCTGGAAAGGCCGCTCGGCGACCTCCCGGCGACTTACATCAAGTGCACGCTCGGTGATCCCGAGCCGAGCGACGATGTAGCGAAGCTGCTGACCAGCGGGCGCTGGCGGCTGATCGAGATGGACACCGGCCACTGGCCGATGTTCTCCCAGCCACGCGAACTGGCGCGGATCCTCCTCGACGTGGCCGGGGCGTGACCACAGTTCCATGCTCGCGGATTCCTTGCCAGCGTTGTATCAACTGCGCTGATCACTGCGACTCGTTGATGGCCGCGACGAGGGCGGCCGCCTCGTAGCGGACTGCGCGTTTTAGGCGATTGGTGCCGCTCTCGACGGCCTGCCGAGCCTTGTAGTCCTGCGGGTCGAACTGAGGCGGCCGACCACCGCGCGAGCCGCCTTTCTTGCGGTTGCGGGCCTGGTCGACCTTGTTCGGGATGGTGCAGCGGATCCCGCGCCGCCGCGGCTAAGCGCGGTTCTTACGGAAGGCGTACGCCTTGTCGGCGCGCACGCGATCTGGCTGGGTGCGCGGCCTGCCCGGTCCAAGACGGGGGACACGGACCTTGCCCAGGACAGGCTCGATCTGCGGGGAGTCACCCGTTGCCGGCCGTGATCACGATAGACCGGGCATCATCGGCAGCACAGGCTGAGAGCGGTCCAGTGCCTGGATCTGCGACTTCTCGTCCACGCAGAAGACCAGAGCCCGCTCGGGCGGGTCCAGGCAGAGGCCGACGACGTCGTGGACCTTGTCGATGAAGTACGGATCCGTGGACAGCTTGAACGTCTGTGAGCGGTGCGGCTGCAGGTCGAAAGCCCGCCAGATGCGCGACACCGTCGACTGCGACAGACCCAGTTCCTTCGCCATCGAGCGTGTCGACCAGTGGGTCGCGTTCCTCGGTGCGGACTGCAGGGTCTTGGTGACCAGCGCGGCCACCTGCTCGTCGGTGACTGACCTGGGGCCGCCCGAGCGGGGCATGTCGCCCAGGCCGGCGATCCGGTGCTGGACGAACCTAGCCCGCCAACGG
>NZ_KL591031.1:84808-103925 GCF_000716335.1 Streptomyces sp. NRRL S-118
CCACGCCTGCGGCGTGGAACGGCGCCGCACCCACCCCTCGAGCGCGACCCGCTCCTCGTCCGACAGGATCAACTCGGCCTTCGGCCGCCCAGTACGCGCCACAGGCCAGGCTTATACATCTGAATGGAATTCCTGACTCAGAAGACTAGATGCCGGTGCGGACACGCTGCCGACGGCCTGCTTGAAGCCGGGACAGTCAACGATCCGCTCGTGGTCGCAGACCGCGGCGTGCCGGAGGCTGTCGCGGAGCCGCTTGAGCTGGCCGATCTGCTCGTCCAGGTCGCGGGCCTTGGCGGCCATGCGGACGCGCAGGTCCGCGTCGGACGGCCGAGCCACGAGGAACCGGCCAATCTCAGCAACTGAAAATCCGGCGCTGCGCGCGCATGTGATCAGCCCCAGGCGTTCCAGCACGTCCGGATGGTAGGTGCGGCGAAGGCCGTTGCGGCCCGCGGGAGCAATCAGGCCCTTCTTCTCGTAGAACCGCAGGGCTGAGGGCGTCAGTCCGCAGTGCCGTGCGACCTCGGCAATGTCCAACAACGCTTCATCCATCGACGTCCCCTTGACTTGAACCGCAGTTTAAGTTGCAGCCTAGTCGCCATGAAGATCCATCACTTGAACTGCGGATCGGTCCGCACGATCGAAGCCACCTACGACGGTCCGCATCCCACGCCTGCCGTGAATCACTGCCTGCTGGTCGAGACCGACGCCGACGGCTTGGTCCTGGTCGAGACCGGACTGGGTCTCGGCAACGTCCGGGATCCGGGCGGCACGCTCGGCGCCGAGTGGGTCGAGATGGCGCAACCCGTGCTCGACGAGGAGGAGACGGCCATCCGGCAGGTCGTCAGGCTCGGCTATTCACCATCCGACGTGCGCCATATCATCGTGACTCACCTGGATGTGGACCACAGCGGCGGCCTTCCCGACTTCCCCGGCGCCCAGGTCCACTTGACTGCCGCCGAACTTGCCGTGGCGCGCGCCGAGGCGCCCAGCTTCCGCTACCGCCCGGCTCACTGGGCGCACGAACCCAAATGGGTCACCTACGATCACGAGCTTGGCGAGCAGTGGTTCGGCTTCACCGCGCTGGAGCCGAAGGGACTGCCACCGGAGATCAAGCTCATCCCCCTCGGGGGTCACACAGTCGGCCACATCGGGGTCGCCGTGCTGAACGGCGATCGGTGGCTCCTCCACTGCGGCGACGCCTACTACTACCACCGGGAAGTCGGCGAATTGAAGGAACCCCATCCGCTGCTGGACATCGTCCAGACGCACTCACAGGCGCACCGCGACCTGCGGCTCGGAACTCAGGCCAGACTGCGCGAGCTGGTCCGTGACCACGGTGACCAGGTCGAAATCTTCTCCGCGCACGACCCATGGGAGCTGGCCCGCTACCGCACCTGAGATTTTCCCTGGTGATGTCACGCCGCGGCCTGGACGCCCCCGTGAGGCCGTAGGGCAGACCAGGCTGGTACTGAAGACGAGCCGCGCCAACCCGTGGAATCGAAGTCCAGCAGTACCAGCCGGTCCGGCTCCCACCACGACTCTTAGCGGACGTGGTGGCGCTGTTCAGGTCGCGTAGGTGCCCAGTACCAGCCTGGAAGTGTCGCCCACCGCGCGACCAGTCAATCGACCAACAGTCGTGCACCAGCTACCCCGTCCGATACATCATTCAGAATCCCAGGGCACTCAGCAGTGACTGGGTTGGCTGAGACGGAAGCCCGAACGACTGGTTCGTTTGAAACGACTCGATTGTGTGCGACGGGACAGCTCAGCGGCGAGAGCGCCCAGTTCAGCGTGAGAGCGATGTCGCTGGGTCCGTAGTTCGAACACGCCGGCTCGCCGTTGGGGTGCCGTGCGACGACGGGCCGCCGCAGCACTGCTCGCTCGCCGTCTGAGGTGTCCAGGTGGTCCGCAGGCCCGGCGGCACGTTTGAGCGCGCCTCGGATCATGGCTTCGCCACCGGCCCGAGGACCGCGACGCCGAACTCGGTACTCGTCACGGACATTGTGGCGGTCGGACTTGTCATGGGAGTGATGCCCAGGTAGACGATGAGGAAGCCGGTCACAAGGACGGGCAGCCTCCCTAAAAGCGGTCTACTTGGGTGAGCAGCAGGACGCCGCCGAGATCGCGAGCGAGGACCCGACGACGTTCGCGGCGGGGGTCTCGCGGGCGAGTGCCGCGGTCAGAGTGGGCGTCAGGATGAGCGCACCGTCGGCGGTCAGTCTGCTCATTCAGGACGTGGCAGGAGAGATGATGGTGCCCTGGTCCTCGGGGACAAAGCCTGGGCAGGTCGAAGCGGTGACGGCCGCGTCAAAAGGGAAGCGACCAGTCCGGCTGGTCCCCTGGGCCCTTCGTCGCCACCTTGGTCACCTGCAGCCGGGTGGCCGGCGCCGGGTGTGCTGAGTCGGCATCTCCCCAGATGGGGTGGCGGCTCGGCAGTGGCCTGGGGCGGGTGTGCGCCGTTCGCACAAGGACAGCAGCCACCGATGCTGTGCCTGTCGACATGGTCAGTCCAGAATGCTGTCGTGGCCGAGGACGGACAGAGCAGCATAGAACCGCGTTCATTCCTGACATGCGCGACAGAGGTGGCCCGGCTGCTGGGCGTTGAAGATGTCGCCGTGAAGCCGGACGACCGGCATGCCCGCCACCTCGCTCATGCGGTGCGTAGATCCCTGCTCGAACGTGCGAGTCTGCCGGAGGAACTGTTCGCTCCGTTGATGGCTGCAGCCGTGTACGACCCGGATCCCAGCTTCTGCCGCTGGTTCGTCGAGCCGGCGGTCTACGTATTCGGACGCCGCCGGGTGATGGCGGCATTGGTCGACTATCTGCGGATCGGCACGGATGCTGAGCGAGCGGGTGCGGTGCGGGCCTGGTACTGCGCCCATGTGCCCTTGCGTGCAGATCGTTCCCCTGCGTACGGACCTGGCGGGGTACGTGATCCCGCTCTGGACGAGTCACAGGATCTCAAGGACGCGTGGCTGGAGGCCTCGCTGCGGGGTATTCACCGAAGCCACTGATGTGCAGATGCGCCACCGTGTCCTGCTGGGCCTGCCTACCTCCCGCGCGGCATACCCGCCCTACCTGCACGAACTGCTTGAAAGCACACTCGCATCCGCCCGATTCCATTCCGACCTATATATCCGTCGCTGGGCCGCGGCAGCAGACCGCGATGCAGTCTGAGCCCGGTTTTCACCTCTCCTGTGTGTGCCGCGGTCCCGCGCCGGCCAGGCCCGGCCCGGGCACGCCGCCGGGTGGCGCTGTGCCGCCGTCGTGTTGTCGCGGTGCCGCGCCGTCGTCAGCATGGGGGCCTGAGGACAGATAGCTCGTACCGGCTTGCTGTTGGGCGCCCGGCTTGCGCGCCGTGGTGTCGCTCTCTGCGCGCTGGCATCGTCGGGTGCCGGGTGCCGGGTGCCGGGTGCCGGGTGCCGGATCGCCGCCGTGGTGCCGTCCTGGCCGTCGCGATTGGGTTCCGGCTCCCTCGCCGCCGTGTCCCTCGGCCTTTGATGCACCACGACGGTGCCCCGTGCCGTTTGGGCTTACCGGTGTTGGGCCCACCACAGGAGGGCCGTTACTACCGCTCCGCCGGCGGCCGTGGCGGCACCACGAACCAGGGCGAACATCGCCGCACGGCGCAGATGGCGAAGCGTCTTGGAATCCATGGTGTTCACCATGATGTGCCTCTCATTCCGGGTTTTCTCTCGGTTTTCCGAGCGAGGTGGAGACACATCGTGTGAGTTGGTGACATTGTCCGCCTCAGGCGGCGGACGTCTTCGCAGGTGACCGGTCGACGATTCGGTACAACCAGTGGGTTGTGCCCGGGACAATGCGCATGTGGGGGAGAGATGGGGCGGCCGTTAGGGGCTTTGCGGGGGCGGACCGATCAGGCGAACGAGCTGGCCACGTGGCTGCGCAAGGTGACCCTGGGCAAAGCGGTCCGGAAACTGGAGGAGGACTTCTCCTACAGCACGACGTCCTGGAGCGAGTACCGCAGTGGCAGCCGGTTGCCCCCCGAGAAGCTGCTCAGGGCCGTGGTCGAGCTCTATATCCGAGAGCCGAAGATGCGCGAGCGGCAGCTGGCCGAGGGTGTGCGCCTGCTGGAAGCCGCCCGCAGGGCTGAGGCTGCTGCGGACAACAAGGGAGTGCCCCCTGCCCTGCCGGTGCCCGCACTTCCGCAGCGAGGGAACGATCTCGTCTCCGAGGCTCTGCTGCGCCTGGACGATGCCCGGTTGCGGCAGATCGAGGCCCTGCAGAAGCTGGCCGCTTCCGAACGCCGACGCCTCCAGCTGGAGGACATGGTGTCCGTGCTGCAGGAGCGCTGCACCCTGCTGGAAGGGGAGCGAGACCGGGCCCGCGCAGACGCCCGCGCCGTACTGGAGCGGGAGCTGGAGATGTCCCGGGAATACCGGCGCCAGGCGGACGAGAAACTAGAGCACGCGCGCCGAGCAGAGGAGAAGGCCTACCGGCTTCGTCTCGCCGCCGAGCGGCAGGTCTCCCGCCAGCGCATCGCCCTGAGCCGGAGCGACCGAACGGAGGCAACCGGCGCCGCCGAGTCGCCGAGCGCCGGTCCGCAGAGCATGGGCCGGCCCTCGCTCGACCAGATCTTCAATGTCCTTCAGGTGGCCCAGGAACAACTCGATTCCCAGGACGACGAGCTTGACGACTTGGAGGTGCTGCTCGAACGCGATGCCGACGAGGACGCCACCTCCAAGCCGGCATCGGCCTTGCTGATTGTCCCGGAACAACCGGTGAACACGTTTACTCCGGGACAGTCCGGTGTCCCGGAACCACCCGTGAACAGTGAGCACGGCAACCCGCCCGTCGGCGAAAACTCCGACGGGCAGTGGTGGTACGCCCTCGAAGCAGACCGGGAGTGGAAGGACGCCTTTGAAGCCGCCAAAGAGGACCTCATGCGGGGCCGGGTCATAGCACACGGGGTCCTCACCCGCTTCGAGGCTGTCCTGGGACCCGACCACGAGATGATCCTCCACATCCGTGGCGTCCTCGCGGGTTGGCTGGGGCTGGACGGAGGCGCGGCGGGCGCCGCCACCGCCTACACCGTGCTTCTGGCTGACCGTCTGCGCATCCAGGGCCCCGACCACCCCGCCACCATCGCCACTCGTGGGCAGATCGCCCACTGGCGCCGCGAGGCCGGGGATGCGGCGGGCGCCGCCACCGCCTACGCCGAGCTTCTGGCTGACCGTCTGCGCATCCAGGGCCCCGACCACCCCGCCACCATCGCCGCCCGCTTCCCGCTCGCCTACGCACGCGGCGAGAACGGGGACAGGACCGGCGCTGCCCAGGACCTGGCCGACATCCTGGCAGACCAGAGCCGTGTCCTGGGTCCCGATGACCTTGGTGTCCTGGCCAGCCGCCGGAGCGTCGCGACATGGCGCGGCCGGAACGGGGACCCGGTCGGCGCCGCCCGAGCCTTCGCCGAACTCCTGGTCGACAGCCGGCGTGTCCTGGGCCCCGACGACACTGAGACCCGTCTCACCCACTACCAGTACAAGTACTGGCGCGGCCAGGCCAGATGGTGGCGGCGGCTGCGGCGCGCTGCGCGGCCGGCACAGTAGGAGGACGCGGTGCCCACGTGGTCGGCCCGGGCCCACGGGTGGCACCTCAGCTGCCGGGCGTCGCCAGCGCCGGCAGGCTGGCCACCTCCGCGATGGTCCCCGAGTGCGGGCGGACGAAGTGATCTGCGGGCAGGCGTTCTGACTGGCGGACCTGGTGAAGTACTTCGGCAGGCGGAACCAGTGACCACTCTCAGGGAAGAGGGCGAGTCACCGTCGATCAGTACGCCGGCCAAAGGAAAGCGCAGCGCAAGTGCGACGGGGGCTCAGGGACACTGCGTTCGGCACCGTCCGACCCGGTGAGCCGGTCATCGCCCTCGACTATCCGGCGGCCACCCTTGCGGTGCGCCCCTGTTCGACTCCGGTCCGGAGCACTGCTGCTCGCCGCGCTCTGCCCCGTACGGCTCTCGTAGGGCGTCGGATTGGCCCTCGGGCTTCTGCCGGCCGGCTGCCTCGGCCCCCCGGTACTGCGCCCCGGCGCGGGGCCGCGTCGCGCAGTCGTGGTGCTCGTGACGGGGGCGCCCGAGGCCGCGCCGTTCCGCTGCCGGATCGGCGTCTGCCGCCGTAGCGCGCCTGGGGGCGGCTGGGCGTGTGCCGGGTCCTGGCATAGGTTCAGGCACTGTGACGCGTACTGTGGAATCCCGGCTGGTGGTCGGGTGAGTGGCTGGTGGGCTTACCTGGACGAACGGACCTGCCGGGACGTCGACGTCAAAGTGCTGCGGGATCGGCGGTTGTCGGCGGTCAGAGTCGTCTGGGAGGCGTTGCAGCCGTTGGGGCTGGGCCTGCACGAGGCCGAGCGGGTGGTCCTGGCGCGATACGAGGCCCTCGGCGACCAGGTGGAGCGCACGCCGCCCGATCCGCTTGACCTCCCCTCACTCGCAGCTCGTGCCGCGGTGCTCCCGGGCCGTGTGGCGGCGGTGGAGGCGCTTTGGGACGGCGATACCGTGCACGACTGGTTCGTGCTTTTGGTGGCGGTTCTGGACACCCCGGACGGCGAGGGTCACTTGGCGACCGTTTACCACCGTCCTGACGGCGCTCCACCTGGCGTTGCCGCCGCCGAGGCCGGCCGGGCGCTGGCCGATCGTCTCGGCGTGCCGTTCTTCTTCGCCTCCCCGGATGTTCCCGATGACGACGCCCCGCGCTGGCGGACCGCCCAACAGGGGGACGTGTGGTGACCCGGTGCCTGTGGGGGGATCGCGAGGCTGAGCGGTCCGGACACGCCGCGTGGCTGCCGGGCGGCTGCCGCCCCGGTCGGGCCGTGCCAACCGGCAAGCGGTCGGCCGGGTACCGGTGCCGTGTCTGGTGCGCCTGTACGGCACCAGCCATGTCTGCTCGCCATCCGCTGGTGGGGGGACGGGCGTTGCCAGCGGGTCGCCGGCTCGACCGTTCCGCCGCAGTCGTCCGGGTCAGCGCCGCCGGAAACTGTGGTGACGGTGGTTACTCCGGCCGTGCATGATGCGGATATGGCAACGGAGTTCGGCGGGATGATCGAGTGCAGGCCGGGTGCCCGTCTTTGGGGCCTTGAGGACGAGGACACCGTGTGGAAGGCCGCGATCGATGTCTTCCTGTTGAACATGGGCAACGCGTATGACGCCCTCGCCTGTCTCTTCGGGATCCGCAACACTTTGGGGTTCCGGCCCCTGACCGAGGAACGTGGTCTGCCGGAGGACGCTTCGGAGGGGGTTCTTGCCGATTTCGCTGGACACGGGGGATCCGACGAGGTGTACGGGACCACGTGGATCACCTGGGCGGAGCTGGCGTCTGCCGACTGGGAGGAGACAGACCCCTCCGGTACACACAGCCGAAGGGCGGTCGCCGGGAACGAAACGCACTGGGGACCCGTGTGGAGCGTGATGCGTACGCTCAGCGACCTGCACGGTCCTGAGAACGTCCGCCTCGTCGTATGGTTTTGGACTTGACCGAACACGGGGAGCCTCGCGAAAACCGCTCCTGACCACACTGGGCGAAGCGGGGCGACCACGGTTGTGTGACTCCGGCCAGTTGCCGCTGCCCCGAGACGCTGCAGGAGTCCCGGGGCACTGTGCGCAGAGGCGTGGAACCCCGTCGCGGCTGTGCTGATACCGCCATCATCGGCGGACGCTGGGCCGCGCGCCGCTGAGGATGATCCGGACCACGACTTGCTGGCGCCGGACGTGCAGCCGCTGCTCGTCGCGTCCGCGGGGATAGACCCGCAGACCCGGCCGGCTGCCCGGCTTCGCCAAGGGCTGCTCCGCGCGCCTGCGGGGATGGTCCCCGCACCAGGCGCGTCGACGGGACTCTCTCACGCTGCTCCCAGCGTCCGCTGCTGTGCCGCCGTAAGCCGTTCCGGCGTCGTGCCGCTGCTGCCCTCTCGTACCCTGCCGCCGCCCGCCGCTCTGACACGGGTGCTCTGGCCGCGGTCATCGTTCCGCCGCACTGCCGCCTGCTTGCCGGGTGGGTGCAGCGGTGCCACAGTCCTGCCGCCGGTGTGCTTGCGCCGTGTGGTCCCCCGTCCGGCGTCTGCCGCCGTACCGTCGGCCGCCTTTGAAGAAGTCGCCCGTCGGCTCCGCCGGCGCCGTGCTCCCTGCCGCTGCTGGCCGCGCCGCCTATAGCGCGAAGCTTTGGCGTCCCGGCGGTGTGCTGCCGCACCTCTCACGCGAGACGGCGTCGTTCGGGGCCGGCGTTCGTGCGCGCCGGGGCGCGCCGGGGTTACACCCGCGGCGTCCGGTGTTCCGGGTTATCAGGTTCTGGTCGGCCGGGTGCGGGTGCGGGTGCGGGTGCGGGTGGCGGCGTGGGTCGGCGTAGACCGGCGCTGCGGCGCGGGTCGGCCCGGTGCAGGCCATACCAGTTGGTGCCGGGGCTCGTTCACTGCTGCTGGAGACCGTCCATCTCCGCGCTTGACGTGTGGGTGTTTGTCTTCCGGTGTATGTGTGCGGGTTCGGGTGGTCGTTTCTGTTTCGTGTCGGAAATTCTTAGTTGTGGGGCTTCCACCGGCGTCCCAGGGTGTCGTACGTGTACCGGGGCAGGCCCTCGATGGCGCTGGTGCGGAAGGGGCGGCCGTCGTCGTCGATGCGCACGGTGCCTTTGCGGCCCTGGGAGGACCAGTCCAGCTCCAGGTACCAGCGGCAGTCGCATGAGCTGGTCGCGGCCGTGACCAGCAGCACCTCAGGGTCCTTCGCCGAGACGCGGAAGGGCATGCGCACGGCCGGGATCGGCGTGCCGGAGTCGTTCCCGGCGGCCGGGCGGGCGATGGGGCGGTCTTTGTCCAGGTCCACGGTGAAGTACCGGGGAGTGATCGAGCCGCCGCAGCCCTGGTCCATGGCGTAGGCGTTGCCTGCGGCGGGCGCTGTTCGGCCGGCCACGCGCACGCGCAGCGCCTCCAGTACGACGGCCGTGTCGGTGCGCCCCTGCACCGACAGCTGCACGAGTGTCTCGCCGCCGTGCACGGCGCTCTGCGTCGCTGCCCAGGGCGCCCCGTCCTGCGGGGCGGGGGGAGGGGGGACCTGACCCGGCGGCTTGGCGATGATGTAGTCGTGTCCGCAACCGAGCCGCCAGGCGTGGGAGTTGACGGTCCAGGCGAGCGGCGGCCCGGTGGGCTGTTCGCCGTGGGGCGGGGCGGATGTCGCGCCGGGCGGGCGGGAGGTGCCCGGCTTCTTCTTCGGGGTGGCGGTGCCCGGGGGCCGCTCGGGGGTGGGGGTGCCGCCCGGGCCGGGTGAGGCGACCTGCCGCTGCGGCGCCCTGGCCTCGGCCGTACCGGACGCCGTCGGACCGGACGCCGTGGGACCGGTGACCCGGGCAGGGCCGTCGGCGGACGCCCGCCGCCCGTCCGGCAGCGCGGAAAGGGCCCCGAGTGTCGCGAGCGCGGCACAGACGCAGGCCAGCCCGACCACGAGACGTCTGCGGCGGTACCAGGGGCGGCCCTGGAGCGGGGACGCGGACGCGCCGGGCGGTCCGGGCGCAGGGGCTGTTTCGGCGCCCGGGCTGCCGGTGGCCTTCGGCGCCGTGTCCGGTTCTGTGACCGGGCTGCCAGTGTCCTTCGGCGCCGTGCCGTGTTCGGTGACGCCCTTGACCGCTGTGTCCGGTCCGTCCGCCGCGTTGGTCACGGCTTCTGCCGCCGTGGTGTCGCGCGCGCTGTGCGCTGCTCCGGCCGTACGAGGCCGGTGGCGGGCTGCCACTGCCAGGAGCCAGCGGCGGTGGAGTTCCAGGCGTTGCTGCGAGGTAGCCCCGCACAGGGCTGCGAAGCGTTCCACGGGGGCGAAGTCGAGCGGCACCGCGTCGCCGGCACAGTAGCGGTGCAGCGTCGAGGTGTTCATGCCCAGACGGCGGGCCAGCGAGCCGTAGCTGCGGTCCGTGCGCTCCTTCAAGGCCCGCAGCAGCGCCGCGAACTGCGCCACCTCGTCGATGCCGTCTCCGTCGCCCTGTGCCGACACAGGTCCCCCCGTCCTCGTACGACCCCACCCGGCCTGCGACGCTGTCCCAGGCACCCCGTGTACCTGCACGTCAGACGGGCTGGGATGGTTCCACCGTGCCCGATCGGCCGTCGGCTGTTGCGCCCGGCCGCTGTGACCGCTGATGCTCTTGGTACCGCACCGACCAGGCCCGGGACGACCAGCCGGCCTCTCCGCGGCATCCACGTCCACGCACTCATCCACGGGGGAACACCCATGTCCATGCGCATCCGAACGAGCGCTCTCACCGCACTCACCGTCGCCGCCCTCGCGGCGGGCACGGTCCTCACGGCACCGGCCGCCGGGGCCGCGCCGAAGACCGCCGCGCCCAGGTTCCTGTCGGCGTCCCAGCTGCCGCCGCACCCGACGTCGTCCTGGACCGCCGGGCCGGTCACCGGCGGGTTCCCGGAGGAACTCGGCCTCTGCGTCAGCACGGAGGGCGTGCCCGCCTACGACTACCGGCACCGGCAGTTCCGGACCGACCTGGACACCAGCGCCGTGCAGCTGACCGTCGTGACGGGCACAGCCGCCCAGGCCAAGGCCCTGGCGAAGCACTACGACGACCTGATCCGCACCTGCGCCGACCGCATCGAGGAGTCCTCGCCCGGCGTCGAGGCCGAGGGCCGCGACTACGGCAGGCTGCCGGTCGAGGAGGGGGCCCGCGTCCGCGGCCTGCACACCGAGACGTCCTGGGGCGCCACCGACATCGCCCTGCTGTCGGTCGGGCGGGACGGCAGGACCGTCACCGTCGTGCAGTGGGGACAGATGGGCGACTTCGGGGACGCGCCCCTGGCCGCCTTCCAGAAGACCACGACCACGGCAGTCGACAAGCTGTACTGACCGGGCGGCCACCGGACAGGGGCCGAGGCCGTCCTCCCGCCACGGGGGTCGGGAGGACGGCCCCGTATCGGTCACCTGGTGCCGGTGGCGAGATGTGCGGAGGCGGTGGCTGGGACCCCGGCGAGGCGACCGACGACACGCAGATGGCCATCCTGGTCGCGGAATCCCTGCTGGAGCGCGGCGTACTGGATCTGCCGGACATCTTCGCCCGCTTCCAGCGGTGGGCAGCGTCAGAACCGAAGGACATCGGCTTGCAGACCGAAGACGTCCTGACCAACGGCATGCCCTGGGACCTTGCTGCCGCGATCCATTTCCAGGTCAACCAGCGAGCAGCGGGAAACGGCGCCTTGATGCGGGCCTCGACCTCCGCGGTCCACTTCGCACCCGCTGGCCAGGAAACCACCATGGACGCGGCCCGCCGCATCGCCGCCCTCACCCACGGCGACCGCGCGGCTTGGGAAGGCACCGCGATCTTCACGGGCGGGAAGTTGACGCTCGGCCCGCTGTCCTTGGTCGCGCTCACTGCTGCGCCTCCCCGGGAACGCTGCGCAGATGGGGCAGATGTTCGTCCACGTCATCCGGGAAGGCCTGGATGAGCTGGTTGATGGCGGCAGCAAGACCGGGAAGCAGAGTTCGGGTTCCGCTCTCGTTGGGCATGGTGAAGCCCTCGGGACGGAAGTTCATCGCCCAGGCTTGCAGGAACGAGTCGTCTCGTCGTGCCTGGTCGAATGCAGCGTCGTACAGGTCGAGGACTCCGAGGAGCGCCTGGCAGACGGGTTCGGGAAGGCCCTCTCTTCTCAGCTTCGGCAATGGCCTCGCGCATATAGACAGCGCGGCGTGCTGTGAGGTCAGACATCGGTTCCTCCCTGCTCAAGAAACTTGCTGACCTCGTCCGCGATGCCCTTGCCGCGGGTCTTCTTCACCGTGGTCCGGCCGGTGGATTCGGGGATGCCATCGCTGCCGACCCACACGTACGGGTCCGTACCTTCATTGTCGACTTGCATGGCGATCTGGATATCGAGGGTCTTGAGGTGGTTGGCAGTCTTGAGGTGGTTGGCAGGGGCGGCGGCGAAGATGGTGGCCGAGGCCCGGCGGAGCGGGTAGAGCCGGAAGTTCCTGATCCAGGCCGAGCCGTACTCGTCGAGGAAGGCGCTGTGGCCGTCTTTGCCTGCACGTATCTGCACCTCGTTGTCGCGGAGGCGGAGGTCGAAGTACTCCTCGGCGCGGTTCTCGACGGTGACCTGGAAGCTGAAGTACGTCAGGCCCTTCGCGTCGTCGTCACGGCCTCTCTTGGGAACGTCGCCCTTCTTGAAGCTGTGTACCCGGACACGGAGGCCTGTGAAGTCTTCGTCGTACTCCTGCCAGTCCCCGAGGACGTTAGGATGGAGCATGCTGTGGTCTTCCCCCTGGTGACTGCCGACGGGCAGCGGTTGCAGGCGTGAGTAGTTGCGATACAGGATGCAGGACTGGCGTCCCGCCGCAGCGTGGCAGGGCCTCCGCGATCCGCCAGCTCGTCCTCCAAGACCCTGCCCCCATTATCACGAAGACGCTCGGCATCACGGCAAGACCGATACCCGCCTGGTCACCGAAGCTGGCATCACCTGGAGCCGATGCGCTTCCCGCGGCGACTACACACGGTGATTGACGGGCCGATCAACTACCGCCACACGGGCCTTCCACGCCGGGTTGGGCGGTCGACGGTCCGGCGACGGCTGGCTGAACCTACAAGGCTCCCTCGGCGGTGTCGATCCTGGCCTGAGTGCCGAGCGGGATGGTCGGAGGATGCAGGCCGTGTCCGGCAGGGAGTCCGCCGAGAACAAGAACACCCAGGCGCGTCGGCCGGTCGCGCAGTACGTCGGCGATTCCCCATCCCTCAGGGTTGAATCACCGACATCCTGGTCGAAGCCGGGGAACTGGCCAAGTGCGACACCGTGCAGCCCCTCCAGGGCCCCAGTACGGGCCAGCTGGGTCAGTCCGCGATCGACCTCCCCCAGCCCTGTGCCTCTCTGGTGTTCGAGAAAGAGGTTCGTCCCTTCAGGACCTGTCGGCCGGTGGGTGGATGATGTCTCGGCACGCCCCGAAGGATTAAGACGGCAACACGCTCGAACTTGACACGGAAGCCGTATGGCCGGAGCTGGCCGATCCGCTAGCGGGTGCACGCGGCATAGGCGAGCAGCTCGCCAAGCTCGCCGACATCTACGACCCCAACCGTGCCCAACCACCGCAGCCATCCGCCCGCCCGACCGCACACGCGAGCGCCGAAAGCATCATCGAGGACATCGAGCGCCGCGCAGGCGCGCGTAGGAGAGCAGAAGAGCAACGAGCCGCCCGCAAGCGTGCGCGGAAGGTCCGCGACGAGATCGCGGCCATGCCGCCGGCCACGGACGTGGTCGCGGTGATCGAGGGCCTCGCCGGCCCGTGAGCGGGCGTCCGCGCGGAACGGGGGCCGGGACGCGATGCCGTCCCGGCCCCCTCAGTCCGCGCCGGGCCGTCGAGGACAGGCGTACGCCTCGGGCGGCAGGTTCCGGTAGTCCCGCGGTGGTACGCCGTAGGCGGCCCGGAACAGGCGGCTGAAGTGCGCCGGGTCGGTGAAACCCCACCGGGCGGCGACGGCGTGCACCGGGCGGGCGCGCAGACGCGGGTCGGCGAGGTCCAGGCGGCAGCGCTCCAGACGGCGGTGGCGTATCCAGGCAGCCGGTGATGTGCCGTCCTCGGCGAGCAGCTGCTGCAGATGGCGCAGGGAGACGTGGTGGGCGGCCGCGATCGTGCGGGGGCTCAGGGCCGGGTCGGCGAGATGCCGCTCGACGAACGCGGTGATCCTGGCCCGCAGGGCACTCCTGCGGGCCTCCGGGCTCAGCGACTGCTCGGTCTCCGGACAGCGGGCGACGACGGAGGCAAGGAGGTCCAGGGTGACCGAGGTGAGGGTGGGGACGTCGGCCGGGGTCAACTCGCCGGCCCGCGCGTTGAGGTCGGCGAGCCAGCGGGCGAACACCCACCCATGCCGCCGCGCCCGCAGATCGGGACTGCGAGCAGGTCCCGCACCGCCTTCTCCGGCAGCGGCAGCAGCCGGTGGGGGAGTTGCAGAGTCAGCTGCGACCACTGGTCCCGAACGGCCCGGCGGTGGGCGTCGAAGGAACGACTGCTGTCCAGCACCACGAGGTCGCCCGCACCCAGCGCCGTGTCTCTCCCGGCCTGGGACAGGGACCCCTGTCCACCGAGGATGCAGTTGATCATGTACACCTCGGGGTCGGACTGCCGGACCAGCTTCGCCGTCCGCGCGATCTCCAGGTGCGGGAAGGACAACGCGGACAGCTGCAACTCGCCCAGGTCGACGACGCGCACCCTGGCACGGAAGTCCTCGCGGTCGTCGCTCCGCAGCCGATTGCGCAGGTGCGACCCCGCGGTGATGTCCTCGAACAACTCGAACCGCTCCGGCGCCGCCACCACGTCCGTGCTGTACTCCGTCGCCAGCATTCCCGCCCCCTCGCCTCCTCCACGGCTTTCCAACGTGGCATGGACACGTATCCGAGTCCAGCGGCACTTCGGTCACATGTGAGCGCCCGTACCACGCAGGGCGGATGCGCGGACCGGCAAGCGCTGTGCGCGGACGCTCAATGACACCCGGGCCCCGCATCCGCACGCTCGTACCGGCACGTGAACCGTCACGCCCCCACGGAGGACGCTCGATGAAACGCCGTAAAGCACGCAAGGCCGGCCTCACCCTGGCAGCCGCCTCGATGGCGGTGGTCTCCCTGTCGGCCCTGTCGGCCGCTCCGGCCACATCCGTGGTACCCACCCGGACGGTCTCGCCGGCCGCCGCGGCGGTGCCCGTCGGGCCGCACGAAGTGCGGGACTACACGCTGTTCAGCACCAAGGTGGACGCCCCCGACTCCCACAAGAACATCGCGGACCACGCCCGTCGGCTCATCGACGCGGCCTCGCCCGGAGCGATGCTCTCCCTCACGCTCTACTACTTCGACCGGGACGAGATCGTCGACGCGCTCCGCAGGGCGGCGGCCCGTGGGGTGAGCGTCCGCCTCGTCGTCGACGGCTACATGGTCGGCAACGCCTGGCACAAGGCACTCACGTCCATCCCGGGCATCACGGTGGTGGCGTGCGACCCGAGGCGCTCGGGCGGCGAACCGGTCCGCGCCTGCATGGGCAACCGTGTGATCCACAAGGTCCCCGTCATGCACAACAAGTTCATGATCATCTCCAGCGTGCAGCTGACGGGCGGGAGGACGGCGAAGAACGTCCTCTACGTCTCCTCCGCCAACCTCGACCACTACACGGCGTACGAGAGCGTCCTGACCCTCACGCACGCCGGACTGTACGAGGACTACCTGACGTACTTCAACGACCTCATGCGCCACGGCAGCACCGGCCAGGTCAACAACGACTACGGAAAGACCTTCCGCGCCGGCGACCACCGCATCTACACCTTCCCCCGCAAGGAGACCGGGAACAAACCGCGGCCGCGGAGCGCGAGCAACGACCCCATCGCCGGCCTCCTCCGGAACACGGCGTGTGGATCCCCGGGACGGACCAGGATCGACCTCGCGAACTTCCGGATCCAGCGGGCGGCCGTGGTGAAGGAACTGATCGCGGCGCGCGAACGGGGCTGCAAGGTCAGGGTCGTCACCGGTGAGGACCAATTCGTGGAGGTGAACCGCCTCGCCCGCGCCATGCCCGTCCGACTCTGCTCCCACGACAACGGCGCGGGCATCACGATGCACGAGAAGTTCATCCTCGTGCGCCGGGGCTCCCGGTCGACGCTCTACGTGGGCAGCCACAACCTCACCTACCGGGCGCTCCGCCAGAACGACGAGTCCATCCTCGCCCTGCGAAACCACCCGATCGGCTCCTCTTACCTGAAGCGGTTCGACTATCTCCACGAGGGGTGCGAGCGCATGAAGCCCAGGAAGGACGTCGTCGCGGACCAGGAGGGCTGAGCCGGGCCACCTGGCGGAGGACCGCTTCCCCGACGGGCGCGGACGGCCGGGGCACCGGACCTCAGGCCTCGCGTGCCCGCTGGAAGCCGTTGATCTCGCGCAGCCAGGCCTCGTCGTCGGCCAGGCGCGCCCGCGCGTGGTCGGCCACCTCCGGGTGGGGCAGGATCAGGAACCGTCCCTCCGCCATTCCCTCGAACAGGGCGTACGCCACCTCCTCCAGGCCGATGGGCGCGGACATGAGGGTGAGGCCGCCGGACGAGCCGGCCGTCGTGTGCATCGCGGTCCGCACTCCACGCGGGCGGATGGTGTGTACGTCGACACCCCGGTGCCGGTAGGTGACCGAGACCCACTAGGCGAAGGCGAGCGCCGCGTGCTTGGACACCGCGTAGGGAGCCGACCCCACCATCGTCAGCAGCCCCGCGGCGGACACCACCGACACGAACCGGCCGTCGCCGCGTTCCAGCCAGTCCGGGAGCAGATCCCGCGCGGCCCGTACGTGCGCCATCAGATTGCCGTCCAGCGCCGAGGACCAGGCGTCGTCCGGTACGTCCGGGCCGCCAGGCGTGGCGACCCCGGCGGTGGCGCAGGAGACGTCGACGGGGCCGCCGAGCAGGTCACGGGCGGCCGGGACGAGCGAGCCGACGGCGTCCGCCGACAGGGCCAGGCCGCTGATCTCGGCCGCCAGAGCCCTCGCCCGGTCCTCGTGCCGGTCGTTGACGACGACGCGGCCCCCGCGGCGGCGAAGCGACGGCACAGGGCGGCCCCGATGCCGCGGCCCGCGCCGGTGACCACCACTCCCGCCCCGCGCAGACGCCCCGCGCAGACGCCCCGCGCAGACGCTCCGCGCCTCCGCCTCCGCCGTGCCCGGTCACGGACGTGTACCGGACAGGTCGAGCGCGCGGCAGTCGGCGTACCGGGGGAGAAGCCCGGCCCGTTCCGCCTCGGCCAGGGTCGGTGCCGTCCGGTCCCGCTCCGACAGCACCGGCGTGATCCCGTCCGGAATGGGCAGGCCCAGCGCCGGGTCGAGCGGGGACACCGCTTGTTCCCGCTCGGCGGCGTAGGAGGTCGACAGCAGGTAGGAGACGGTGGTGTCGTCCTCCAGGGCGATGAACAGATGCCCGACGCCCGTCGGCAGATGGACCGCCCGGCACTCACGCGTGTCGAGTACCACGGAGTCCCAGGTCCCGAGCGTGGGTGAGCCGACCCGTGTGTCGACGACCACGTCCAGTGCGGAGCCGCAGGAACAGTAGGCGTACTTGGCCCTACCGGGCGGTGTCGCGGTGAAGTGGACACCACGTACGACACCGCGCCGCGAGACGCTGCAGCTGCACTGCGCCACCGGAAACAGCGGGCGCCCCGACGGCCTTCTCCTGATAGGGCGACAGAAACGCGCCCCGGTCGTCGTGGAACACCTCCGGGGTGAAGACGTACGCGCCCTCGACCGTCAGCTCCCGCGCCTTCACGAACGCCCTCCGTTCATCGGTCCGCGCCGCGCACGCCGACGAACAGACCGGGACCGGCCTGGTCGTACGGCACGAACTCCACGGACAGCCCGGCGGCACGGAACGCGTGCTCGTACTCCTCACACGTGAAGAGCGTCATGACGTGCGTGTCGGTGAAGTGCTGGATGCCGCTGTCCGGTTCGGCGACCACGTAGTGCACTTCCATCCGGCTCGCACAGCCCTCGTCGTGCCGCACGGTGTGGGAGACCCGGGAGATCGTCCGCCCGTCCACGTCGACCACGTCACCGGCGACATAGCCGGGCAGGAAGGTGTCGGGCGACCACCAGGGCTCGACGACGGCCACGCCGCCGGGTGTCAGATGCCGGGCGAAGGAGCGCAGCGCCGCGTCCAGCTCCGCGGTCGAGGCCAGATACCCGACGGAGCTGAACATGCAGGTGACGGCGGAGAAGGAGCCGCAGGCGACGTCCAGCAGGGACGACGTCGGGCTTCCGGTCGAGAACGGCGCGTACGGTGACGGCGGACTCGGCCGCTTAGTCCTTGCCGCGCCCCCGGTAGATCGCCTCGTAGATGTCGGCCCTGTCGTACAGGTCCAGGACCTCTGCCGTGTTCACGTGCCGCTTCCTTGGCTAGGTGACCGTCGATGAGCGGCCGGGCCCGGTCCGGACCCCGGCCCCCGGGCTGCCCGCCCGGGGAACCAGGGCCGGACCCGGCCCGGCCGCTGGGGATGCCCGGTCAGTCCCGGGCCAGCTTGACGAGGCTGCCCAAGAAGGCGGGTCCGTACATACATCCGGGTCGGAGTGCGGTCCAGGGACGCACCCACCGAGGCACCCAGGGAAGCCGGCCAGGACGTCGGCCCCTGGGACGCCTCAGTGAACCGGCCCGCCGCGGCCCTCGCTCGTCCAGTGGCACAGGGGCTCGTCCGGCAGGGTGCTGGTGTAGCCGATGACGTTCTCGCTTCAAGCCGGAAAGAGACCCGATCGCTTGACCGGGAATTCGCAGAATCGACGTGTCAGCGATTCATCGATGGACAAGGCACTGCGACCGCTAGCGCGCGTGTTCTCGTTCAGCTGTGGCGCCGACCGCGCTCGCGCACGCCGGTGACGAGCACTCCAAAGGCGAAGACCAGGACGAGGAGGAAAATGGCGATACCGAGGACGTCCTGAACCCCACTAGCCAGGCCGCTGTAGCCCACGTCGACGCCGAAGATCAAAGAGCACACGCCTGCGACAAGAGCCGTCCAGCCCAGCCAACCAGGAACCCGGCGACCAACGAGAATCGCGGCCCCGAAGAGCGCGAGGGTCAGCCCCAGCAGGATACGGAAGTAACTCTGGAACCCCCATTCCAGCCAACGCACGGTCTCGGCGTTGGCGAAACGGATCGCTTTCTCACTGCCCGACGCGCTGACCCATGAGTCGACGGCCTGCTTCAGGCCCACGCCGTCCAATCCCTGCAGAACAGCCCAGATCGCCGCAGTCGCAACAGCTGCCGCTGCCCCCAGCTGCGCGACCAGGGAAGGCCCATCGGCACCTCGCAGGACGCGGTAGAGCACGAGCAGGCCGCTCAGCGTCACCAGGACGCCGATGAACTGGAGGAGATGAACGGCGATCCAGGGGTCGCTGTCCGCGTACTTGGTGAAGATCGCCGGATGGTCGTCTTCCTCCCCCGAAGGATGGAAGCCAGCGGTCGTGATCACATTGAGAAGGAAACCCCCGACCATGAGACCACCGGCGATCGTCAGCCTGCGCCCTCGCGAATCGGTTGCATCCGCCCCAGTGCCAACACGCGCATCCGGACTCATGAACAGTCCCCAGTCCTCTCGATGCCACCGACCGACCTACTACTCCAGCAGGAGTTTGCTGTCTGACCTG
>NZ_KL591031.1:104115-104481 GCF_000716335.1 Streptomyces sp. NRRL S-118
GGTCTCGAAGAGACCGCCCCTCGATCGTGCGACAGCGTCGCTGGTAGTGGCAGCGGCGGGCGACTGCTTGGCGTCGTCGGCGCCAGCTCGACCAGCTCATCGCGTGGCGTCGGCTTCGGTGTCCGCTCAGGTGCGGGGGCCGGCGGAGACAAGCTGCCAGGAGTCGCCGAACCTCCGCCACTGTGAGCTCGATGGCCCCGGCTGCCTCACCGGTTCCGCCCCCTTTTCCCGGGCCTCGTGTGCCGTGGTCGCCAGGAAGGCGTGCGCGAGCATGGCGAGGGTGATGTGCCGGTACCAGCCCACGTAGCGGCGGACCTCGTACTGGTCCAGGCCGCACTCGTTCTTCGCGGCCTGGAAGCATTCCTC
>NZ_KL591032.1:0-335 GCF_000716335.1 Streptomyces sp. NRRL S-118
AAGGTGGACCGCCGTTCCCTGCCCGCGCCGGACCTGTCCGCGGCACGCGCCGGCTCCGACTACACCGCACCCCGCGACACCACCGAGGAGACCCTCGCCGCCGTCTGGGCCGACGTCCTCGGCGTCGAACGCGTCGGCATCCACGACAACTTCTTCGACCTCGGCGGCGACTCCATCCTCTCCATCCAGGTCGTCTCCCGCGCCCGCCAGGCCGGACTCCACCTCACCTCCCGCCTCCTCTTCCTCCACCAGACCGTCGCCGCCCTCGCCCCCGTCGTCACCCCGGCCGAGGAGTCGTCCGGCGGACCGGCGGAGGTGTCGGGCCGGGTCGGACT
>NZ_KL591032.1:460-915 GCF_000716335.1 Streptomyces sp. NRRL S-118
GTCACCGCCTCGGCGCGGCCCTCCCCGGCGGCGCCGGCACAGGTCTCGGGGCGCGTCGAACTCACCCCGATCCAGCGCTGGTTCCTCGACGAGCACACCGTCGACCCGGACCACTACGCGATGTCCGCGCACCTTGAGCTCGCCCCCGGCACGGACGCCGCGCTGCTGGAGCTCGCCCTGGACGCGGTCGTCGCCCACCACGACGCGCTGCGGATGCGCTACACCCGCGACGGCGGCACGTGGATCCAGGAGTACGGCGACCGGCCGTCCGGGCTCCTCGCCGTCCGCGACCTCGCCGGCGGCGAGAACACCGAAGAGGTCCTGAACGCCGCGGCCCTGGAGGCGCAGCGCGCCCTCGGCCTGTCCGGCGGCACGCTCGTCAAGGGCGTCCTGTTCCGCTTCGGTGACGGCACCGCGCCCCGACTCTTCCTCGCCGTCCACCACATCGTCATGGA
>NZ_KL591032.1:1026-1198 GCF_000716335.1 Streptomyces sp. NRRL S-118
GGACGGGGTGTCCTGGCGGATCGTCCTGGAGGACCTGGCGACCGCGTACGCGCAGCTCGCCGACGGGCGCCCGGTCGACCTGGGCCCGAAGACCAGCAGCTACCAGCAGTGGGCGGAGCGCCTGGCCGCGCACGTCCGCTCCGGCGCCCTCGACCACGAGATCGGCCACTGG
>NZ_KL591032.1:1346-3459 GCF_000716335.1 Streptomyces sp. NRRL S-118
TCGGCCACTGGCGCTCGGTCGACCCGGACAGTGCGCCCGCGCTGCCCGTCGACCACCCGGACGGCCGTAACGTCACCGCCGCCGAGCAGACCGTCGAGGTGCGCCTCGGCCGCGAGGAGACCGAGGCGCTGCTGCACCGCCTCCCGTCGGTGTACCGCACGCAGATCAACGACGTGCTGGTCACCGCCCTCGGCCGCGCCCTGTCCGACTGGACGGGCGCCGACCGCCTGGTCCTGGGCCTGGAGGGGCACGGCCGTGAGGAGCTGTTCGACGACCTGGACCTGTCGCGCACCGTGGGCTGGTACACCACCCACTTCCCGGTCGCCCTGACGCTGCCCGCCGGCGCCGGCTGGGGCGAGACGGTCAAGTCGGTGAAGGAGCAGTTGCGTGCGGTGCCGGGCCGCGGCCTCGGCTACGACGCGCTGCGCTTCCTGTCGGAGCCGGGCACGCCGGGCCACGCCCTGCGCGCGGATCGGCTCCCGCCCATCAGCTTCAACTACCTCGGTCAGTGGGACGGCACCACCGCGCGGGACGGGCTGGTCCGCGACCGCCTGCCCGCCCTCGGCCACGACCACGCGCCGGACGAACCCCGCCCGTACCTCCTCGATGTCGTCGGCATGGTCGAGGACGGCAGCCTCGGCTTCACGTGGATCTTCTCCGGGGAGGTCTTCGACCGGTCGACGGTGGAGCGCGTGGCGGGCGAGCACCTGGCGGCGCTGCGCGCCCTGGTGGAGCACTGCCAGGACCCGGCGAGCGGCGGCGCGACCCCGTCGGACTTCCCGCTCGCCGGGCTGGGCCAGGCGGCCGTGGACCGGATCGCCGGGGACGGCCGGGACGTCGAGGACATCTATCCGCTGACGCCCCTGCAGAGCGGCATGCTCTTCCACACCCTCGCGGAGCCGGGCTCCGGCGCCTATTTCGAGCAGATGAGCTTCGTCCTCACCGGAGTGGCCGACCCCGGTCTGCTGGAGCGGGCCTGGCAGCACGTCACGGACCACCTGGAGGTCCTGCGCGGGGCCGTCGTGTGGGAGGGAGTGGACCGGCCGCTGCTGGTGGTGCGCCGGCACGTGGAGACACCGGTGGTCCACCTGGACTGGCGCGGCCTGAGCAGCGACGAGCAGGCCCGCGCGCTGGAGCGCCACCTGGCGGAGGACCGGGAGCGGGGCATCGACCTGTCGGCCGCTCCGATGGCCCGTATCGCCATCGTCCGTACGTCGGACACGTCGGTACGCGTGGTGCGCACCTCCCACCATGTGCTGCTGGACGGCTGGAGCACCTTCCAGATGCTCGACGAGCTGACCACGGCGTACCGGGCGCTGGCCGCCGGGGACGAACCCGTGCTGCCCGCGCGGCGGCCGTTCCGCGCGTACGTGGAGTGGCTGGAGCGGCAGGACCTGACGGAGGCGGAGGCGTACTGGCGGACCCTGCTGGACGGGTTCGACGAGCCGACGGCGCTGCCGTACGACCGCCGTCCGGCCGCCAGCCACCGCGCGCAGTCCACGGAGCGGCTGGTGACGCGGCTGTCCGCCGACGCCTCGCGACGCCTGTACGCGTTCGCCCGGACGCACCGGCTCACCGTCAACGCCGTGGTGCAGGGTTCCTGGGCGCTGCTGCTGTCCCGGTACTCCGGGGAGCGCGACGTCGTGTTCGGCGCGACGGTCTCGGGCCGGCCGGCCGATCTGCCGGGTGTCGACTCCATGGTGGGCATGCTCATCAACACCCTGCCGGTGCGGGTGGCCGTCGACGGTGACGCGCCGGTCGCGCAGTGGCTGGCCCGTGTGCAGGAGGCCCAGGTCGAGGCGCGCCAGTACGAGTACGTGCCGCTGCCGCGCATCCAGGGATGGAGCCGTGTCGAGCGCGGCACGAACCTCTTCGAGAGCCTGGTCGCGTTCGAGAACTTCCCCGTGGACGGCGACACCGGCCACTCCGACGACGGCGTCCGGCTGCACGGTCTGGAAGGCGCCGACGTCACCAACTTCCCGTTGAACCTGGTCGCCTACGCGGGCGAGGAGCTGGCGTACGCCCTCGCCTACGACCCCGAACTGTTCGACGCGGCCACGGTCCAGCGGATGGCGGGTCACCTGGACGCCCTGCTCACCGGCATGGCCGACGA
>NZ_KL591032.1:3547-5149 GCF_000716335.1 Streptomyces sp. NRRL S-118
CGACCCCGCCCGGCCGGTCTCCGCACTGCCCATGCTGGCCCGGGGTGAGCTGGAGCGGGTGGCGCGCGAGTGGGCGGTGACGCCCGGGACCGATCCGTGGGACGGCACGATCCACGACCGGATCGCCGCGCGCGCCGCGGCCGCACCGGACGCGGTCGCCGTGTCCTGCGCGGGCGAGTCCCTGACCTACCGCGAACTGGACGAGGCGGCGAACCGCCTGGCCCACCACCTGGTGTCACTCGGCGCCGGACCCGGACGCCTGGTCGCCCTGTCCGTCGAACGCGGCACACAGATGGCCGTCGGCCTGCTCGGCATCCTCAAGTCCGGCGCCGCCTACGTGCCCTTGGACCCCGCCTACCCCGCCGACCGGCTCGCCTACATGCTCGACGACTCCGGCGCCGAAATCCTCGTCACCCACCGCGACCTGAGCAGCGGACTGCCGCTCGGAGACGTACGGGTCGTCGACCTGGACGCCGAGGACGAGACGATCGCCGGCCTGCCGGTGACACCCCCGCGGACAGGTGTGTCCGCCACCGACCTGGCCTACGTCATCTACACCTCCGGCTCCACCGGCCGCCCCAAGGGCGTGGCGATCGAACACCACAACGTCCTGCACCTCATGGCCAACGCCCAACCCCTGTACGGGTTCGGCACGGACGACGTGTGGACGGTCTTCCACTCCTACGCCTTCGACTTCTCCGTCTGGGAACTGTGGGGCGCCCTGATGACCGGCGGCCACGCCGTGGTCGTCCCCCACGACACCGCACGCAACCCCGACGCCATGTGGCGGCTCCTGAGGCAGGAGGGGGTCACGGTGCTCGACCAGACCCCCTCGATGTTCCGGGAGCTGGTGGAGCACGCGGCGGGCGCGGGCGAGGAGCGGCTTCCCGCGCTGCGCTGGGTGATCTTCGGTGGGGAGGCGCTGGAACCCAAGCACGTGTCGACCTGGTTCCAGCGCTACGAATCCCCCGGCACCCGCCTGGTCAACATGTACGGCATCACCGAAACCACCGTCCACGTCACCTACCAGCACATCACCGCCGACCACCTCACCACCGGCAGCCGCCTCCCCGCAGGCCGCCCCCTGCCCGGATACCACGTCCACCTCCTCGACGAACACGGCCGGCACGTACCCACCGGCGTCGCCGGCGAAATCCACGTCGCCGGCGGCGGACTCGCCCGCGGCTACCTCAACCGCCCCGCCCTCACCGCCGAACGCTTCCCCCTCAACCCCCACGGCAAGCCCGGCGAACGCATGTACCGCTCCGGCGACATCGCCCGCTGGCGCCCCGACGGCACCCTCGAATACCTCGGCCGCGCCGACGACCAGGTCAAGATCCGCGGCTTCCGCATCGAACTCGGCGAAATCGAATCCGCCCTCCTCACCCACCCCCACATCCGCGAATGCGTCGTCGTCGCCCACCAAGGCACCGACGGACACCGCCGACTCGTCGCCTACACCGTCACCGACACCGACCTCCCCGTCACCGACCTCCGCACCCACCTCGGCACAACACTCCCCGACCACATGATCCCCGCCGTCTTCGTCCCCCTCGACCACCTCCCCCTCACCCCCAGCGGCAAAGCCGACCGACGCGCACT
>NZ_KL591032.1:5291-5418 GCF_000716335.1 Streptomyces sp. NRRL S-118
GCCGACCGACGCGCACTGCCCGAGCCGCAGGTACAGACGGAACAGCTCGCCACCGCCTACGAAGCACCCCGCAACGAGACCGAGGAGTCCCTCGCCGCGGTCTGGGCCGATGTCCTCGGCGTGGAGA
>NZ_KL591032.1:5590-42836 GCF_000716335.1 Streptomyces sp. NRRL S-118
CCGCCAGGCGGGGCTGCGCGTGACCTCCAAGCTGATGTTCGTCCACCAGACGGTCGCCGAGCTGGCGTCGGTCGTTCAGCGCGCCGACGCCGACGCGGCGGCCCCCGGGGACGAGGCGCCCGAGGCGTCCGGCAGGGTCGAACTGACGCCGGTGCAGCGCTGGTTCTTCGCCGAGCACACGGCACACCCCGACCGGTACTCGATGTCCGTCCACGTGGCCCTGGCCCCGGACACGGACCCCGCGGTGCTGGAGCGTGCCCTCGCCGCGGTGGTCGACCACCATGACGCCCTGCGCATGCGGTACACGGCCGACGGCGCCGGCGGCTGGGTGCAGGAGTACGGCGAGCGTCCCGACGGGCTGCTCGCGGTCCGGGATCTGACGGCCGCGGCCGACGCCGAGCGGGCGCTGCACGACGCCGCGCTGGAGGCCCAGGGTGCGCTGGACCTGCGCTCGGGCACCCTGGTGCGGGGCGTCTTCCTGCGCATGCCGGACGCGGCGCCGCCCCGCCTGTTCCTGGCCGTGCACCACCTGGTCATGGACGGTGTGTCGTGGCGCATCGTCCTGGAGGACCTGGCCACCGCGTACGGGCAGCTCGCCGCGGGCCGCCCCGCCGATCTGTGCGTCAAGTCCACCAGTTACCAGCGGTGGGCGCGGCGGCTGTCCGAACTGGTCCGCTCCGGCGGGCTCGACCACGAGACGGCGTACTGGCGCAAGGCCGTGTCCGGCGCCGCGGACATCCCGTGCGACGGACCGCCCACGAGCACGTACGGCGAGGTCGCCGTCGAGTCGTCGGTGCTGGACCGGTCCGTGACGGAGACGCTGCTGCAGCGGGCGCCCGGCGCGTTCCGCACCCGGATCAACGACGTGCTGCTGGCCGCGCTGGGCCGTGTCCTGCGGGACTGGGCGGGTGCGCCGGTCACGATCGCCCTCGAGGGCCACGGCCGCGAGGAACTGTTCGACGACGTGGACCTGTCCCGTACGGTCGGCTGGTTCACCACCATCCATCCCGTCGCCCTCGACGTCCCCGAGGGCTCCTGGGAGACGGCGCTGAAGGCCGTCAAGAAGACCCTGCGCAAGCTGCCCGGACGCGGGCTGGGCTACGGGGCGCTGCGCTACCTGTCCGAACCGGGCAGCCCCGCGCACACCGCCCTCGCGGCCGCCCCGCACCCGCGGATCAGCTTCAACTACCTGGGGCAGTGGGACGGCGCGTCCGACGGCAACGGCCTCGTCCGGGACCGGCTGGACGGCCTCGGCGCCGACCAGGCGCCCGACGAGGTCCGCCCGCACCTGATCGACGTCGTCGCCGCCGTCAGCGACGGCGAGCTGCGGATCGACTGGCTGTACGCGCCGTCCGCCCACACCCCTGCCACCGTCCGCCGGCTCGCGGACGACTTCGCCACCGCCCTGCGGCAGATCGCCGCCGCGGCCGGTAACTGATCACCCACTGGAAGGCTTTGCTGTGGCTCGCTACGTGCTGAGTGACGTCGAGAAGAACGAACTGGCTGCGGTGGCGGACGAATTCCTCGCCGCCCACCCCGTCTGGACACCGCTGGACTACGCGGACGACATCCGCGCCGAGGCGGAGCGGCTCCCGGTGGGGGTGCGCCGGTTCCTGGTGTCGTCCCGCGCCGCCGAGGACGCCGTCATCGTGCTGGGGAACCTGCCCGTCGACGAGGACCTCGTACCGACCCCGCCGAGCTGGCGGATCGCGGAGAAGGAGACCGCCGCGATCCGCGAGGAGCTGGTGCTGCTGCTCGTCGGGTCGGTGCTGGGCGAGCCGTTCGGCTGGGTCAACCAGCAGAACGGCCGCCTCGTGCACGACGTCTGCCCGTCCAAGGGACAGGAGAACTCCCTGACGAGCGCGAGCAGCCAGCAGCAGCTCACGCTGCACACGGAGGACGTCTTCCACTCCTGCCGGGGCGACTACGTGGCCCTGATGTGCCTGCGCAACCCCGACGCGGTGGGAACGACGGTGGCGCTGGTGGAGTCGGTGGAGTTCCCCGAGCCGGTGCGGCGCGTGCTGCACCAGGACCGCTTCCGGTTCTTCCCGGACGACTCCCACCACGTCGTACCGCAGCACAGCGCGGAGAACCCCTCGGCGTTGGAGGACCGCCCGTACGAGGTGGCGTCGGTGCTGTTCGGCCCGGAGGAGGCGCCGTACCTGCGGATCGACGCGGACTTCACCGAGGCGGTACCCGGCGACAGCGAGGCGGAGGCCGCCCTGAAGGAGGCCGCAGCCCTGTTGGCCGACGCCGCGGAGCGGGTCGTGCTGACCCCCGGCGACGCCGTGTTCATCGACAACCACCGGGCCATCCACGGGCGTGACACGTTCACACCGCGCTACGACGGGACCGACCGCTGGCTCAAGCGCACCAGCCTGGTCCGCGATCTGCGGCGCACCTACGTGCGGACGAAGTCGCGTTCGCGGCTCCTCGGCTGATGCCGCGGGACAAGACCCGGCCGGGCGGTGGCTTCACGCTGCTGTGGGTGAGTTCCGCGTTCGGCGAGTTCGCGTACAGCACGTCGCTGATCGTGCTGCCGCTGATCGTGCTGGCGCTGACCGGTTCGCCCTCGCAGGCGGGGATCATCGGTTTCGTCGACGCGGCGGCGATGCTCCTGGCGGGGCTGCCCGCCGGGGCCGTCGCCGACCGGTACGACCGCCGGACGGTGATGCTGTGGTGCCAGGCGGCGCTGGTGGCGGTGTTCGGTGCGCTCGCACTGCTGCTGTGGGCGGACGCCGTGTCGCTGCCCGCGCTGGTGCTGCTCGCCCTGGTCAACGGGGCGGCCACCGCCCTGACGATGGCGGCAGGGGAGGCGATGATCCCGAGCCTGGTGGCTCAGGAACGGCTCTCCGACGCCGTGGCGATGAACGCCGCGCGCACCTACGCGGGCCAGCTCGCCGGCACGTCCGCCGGCGGGTTCCTGCTGGCGGTGAAGAACGCGTTCCCGTTCGTCGTGGGCTGCCTGGCGCACCTGGCCGGACTGGTGCTGCTGCTGTTCCTGAAGCGGCAGCCGCCGGCCGCCGGCGCCCCCGACCGGCCCGTGCTCAGCGGGCGGGGGCTGATGGAGGGGGTCCGCTGGACCATGTCCCACCCGTTCCTGCGGGTGGGGCTGGTCTGCGCGACGGCGACGAACTTCTTCTTCGGCGTCATCTACTTCATCGTCATCGCCTCCGCGCAGACGAGCGGCATGGACACCGGGCTCATCGGGGTGATGGCGGCGCTGCTCGGCGTCGGTGGCCTGCTGGGCGCCCTCGCCGCCCCGCTGCTCCAGCGCGTCCTGACCGGCGCGCGCCCCATCCACGTCGTCCTCTGGGCGTTCGTCGTGCTCACGGCGGGCATCGCGGTGCTGCCGGGCGGCTGGACACCGGGCGTGCTGCTGGGGGCGATCGCCTTCGCGGCGCCGACGGCGAACGCGTACTTCACCACCGCTCAGCTGACGCTCACCCCGGACAGCCTCCGGGGGCGGGTGGTGAGCGTCGCGGCCATCGCGAGCGGCGGCGGCGGCGCGATCGCGCCGCTGGCGGGCGGCATCGTCCTGGACCTGGCGGGCCGGTCCGCCGGCCTGCTCGGCTGCACGGCCGTGATGGCGGTCATCGCCGTGCTGACGTCCCTGAGCCCGGCCCTGCGGGACGTACCGGAACCCGCCACGGCCGGGGCCGCTCCGCCCGGCGGCGGCCCCGCCGACGAGACACCGCCCGCCGCGGAACCGGCCGCGGTCACCCCTCCCCCCGTCCGCTGACAGACAGGCAGAGACAACCCACCATGACCATCGACCTGGCCAACCCCGATCTCTACACCACCGACGCCCGCTTCGACATGTGGCGGGAGTACGTCCGGGCGGACGCGAAGGTCTGGAGCGATCCGGGCCTCTCCCCGTCCGGCTTCTGGTCGGTCTTCTCCCACCGGGACGTCGCCGCCGTCCTCTCCCCCAAGGCGCCCTTCACCTCCGAGTACGGCATGATGATCGGCTTCGACGCCGAGCACCCGGACAACTCCGGCGGCAGGATGCTGGTGGTGAGCGAGGGCAACCGGCACTCCCTGCTCAAGCGGCTCATCGGCCCGTTCCTCTCCCGGCTGCGCGCCCCCGAACTGCAGTCGGTGCTGCACAGGGAGGTCCGGGACATCGTCGACCGGCTGCGGTCGGAGGGCTCCACGGACATCGCCCGGAGCATCGGGCCGCGGCTCCCCGCCGCGATCGTCTGCGAGGTCATCGGTGTGCCGCTCAGCGAGCGGGAGCAGTTGATCGAGCTGACCAACCACGCCTTCGGCGGCGAGGACAGCAGCTTCGACAGGATGACCCCGGCCGAAGCGCACACGGAGATCCTCTTCTACTTCCACGAACTGGCCGAGCGGCGTCGCCGGCAGCCCGGCCCGGACCTGGTCAGCGCGCTGCTCGAGGACGGCCGGCTCAGCACCGACGACGTGGTCATCAACTGCGACAACGTCCTGATCGGCGGCAACGAGACGACCCGGCACTCCATCACCGGCGCGTTCCACGCCTTCCAGGCGTTCCCCGGCACGCTGGACGCGTTGCACGCCGACCCGGAACTCGCCGGTCCGGCCGTGGAGGAGGTGGTCCGCTGGACGTCCCCGGCGGCGCACGTCCTGCGGGTGGCCACCGAGGACTGCGGGATCGGCGGCCAGGAGATCCTCAAGGGGCAGCCGGTCGTGGCGTGGCTGTCCGCCGCCAACCGCGACGAGCGGCTCTTCCCGGAGCCGAACCGCTTCGTCCCGGACCGTGCGCCCAACCGCCACCTGGGGTTCGGCAACGGCCCGCACCATTGCCTCGGCGCCGCTCTCGCACGTCTCGAACTGAGGGCGCTGCTCCAGGAGTTGGCCGCCGAGGCGCGGGGCGTGGAACTGGCCGGGGACGTGCGCTGGATGCGTTCGAACCTGGTGCAGGGCTACAGCAGCCTCGCGGTCTCCATCGACTGGCGCTGATCCTTCACACCTTCATATGATCTTGATCGACCACTGGGGGGAGCCCTCGTCGTGCTGGAACTGTGCCTCAACGTGGAGGACTTGGCTCGTGTACGCATCATCGGCACCCTGGGCATGGCGTTCGAGACGCACATGGCCTGGGGGCGGCTGGCGGAACAGCGTCGCGACGCGCTGACCGACTGGCGCCGGGCGGCCCGGCACCGGCTGCGCAGGGTCTCCGCGGCGCATCCCGTGACGGAGCCCTCCGCGTCCCTCCTGGAGACGCTGACGTCACCGCTGCCGCGCGACACGGACATGTTCCACGCGGTGGCCGTCGAGCCGTTCTGGGACCGCATCCAGCGATTACTGAAGGCGGAACGCGACGCCGCCGGGCGGGCGATGCTCGCCGGCGGCATGGAGCAGGTCCTCAACAGCCGGCACGAGGCCATCCGGTGGGAGGCCCCGGTGCTCCGCGTCGACAACGCGCAGCCGTCCCGGCGGACCACCCTGGGCGGCCGCGGTATGACGCTCGCCCCGTCCCTGTTCGCCCCGCACCCCCTCCTGATCGACGCCCGCATGGGCTGGCAGGGCCTGCCGATCCTGGTGTACGGCATCACCCCGGACGCGGACACGGCCGCCTCGCTGTGGCAGGGCAGCGAGGGGGAATCGGCCCTGCACGCCCTGCTGGGCCGGACCCGGGCCGACGTGCTGGCGGCGCTGCGGGAGACCCGCTCGACCGGGCAGGTGGCCGACCGGCTGCGGATATCGAGCCCCTCCGCCAGCAAGCACCTCACCATCCTGCGCCGTGCCGGATTCGTGACCACGGAACGCCAGCACAATCTGGCGGTCCACAGCCTCACCCCGCTGGGCGAGGCCATCCTCGGCTGAAGATCGGACTCCCCGCATGCCCACTCCCTCCCCCTCGTCCTGGCTGACCCGCCACACCCGGCCGGACCGCCCCGCGCGCCGTCTGGTCTGCTTTCCCCACGCGGGCGGCGCGGCGAGCTTCTACCGCCCCTGGGCCCGGTACGCGGACCCCTCGACGGAGCTGCTGGCCGTCCAGTACCCGGGCCGTGAGAACCGGTTCCGGGAGCCGCTGGTCCCGGCGATGGACCCGCTAGCGTCGGCCGTCGCCGCCGAGCTGCTGGCCCTCCCGCCGCTGCCCACCGTGTTCTTCGGCCACAGCATGGGCGCGGCCGTCGCGTACGAGACGCTCCTGCGGCTCGAGGGGGCGGGCGCCGTCCACGTCACCCGCCTGTGCGTCTCCGGCCGGTCCCCCGACGACGCCGCCGGCCCGGCCATACGGACGGACGACGAGATCGTCGAGGCGGTCATGTCCCTGGGCGGCACCCACGCGGCCGTGCTGGACGACCCGGACATGCGCGAACTGCTCCTGCCCGTCCTCCGCAACGACTACCACCTGATCGACGGCTACCGCCGCCCGGCCGACGCGCCCCCGCTGCACGCCGACGTCCACGCCCTGACGGGTGATCGCGACCCGCGGGTCACCCCCGCGGAGGCGGCGGGGTGGGGTGCGCTGACCTCGGGCGCCTTCACCCTCACGGTGCTGGAGGGCGACCACTTCTACCTGGTGCCCGCGATCGAGGAGGTGGCCCGCCTCGCCATGGCGCCGGCGCGGCCCCTTCCGGTTTAGCGGCATGCGCGGGGTCGGGACAGCCCGCGGCGAAGCCGGGGGTGCGCCGTATGTCCTGAGACCGCACGGATCGGGAGCATGGGCGTATGACGCGAAACCGGTCCGTACTCATCCTGTTCCTGCTCACGCTGGTCTGCGCGGGCGCCCTCGGCTCCGGCACGCTTCCACCACCCGAGGAACGCGCCCTGCGGGCGGCGGAGCGGGTCGCCCACCCCCTGCGCACCACCCGGCCGGCCGGCGGCCTGGACGACCTGCGGCCCCTCGGGCGCATGGTGGGCGACGCGAAGGTGGTGGGGCTCGGAGAGGCGACGCACAGCTCGCACGAGTTCTTCACCCTGAAGCACCGCGTCCTGCGCTACCTGGTGGAGCGCGAGGGCTTCCGCACCTTCGCGCTGGAGACGAGCTGGAGCGGCGGGCTGCGGCTGGACGCGTACGTGCGGACCGGCGAGGGCGACCCGCGGCGCATCATGCGGGAGGAGTTCCAGGACACGTACGCGTGGTGGAACACGGAGGAGTACCTGGCCCTCGTCCGATGGATCCGCGCGTACAACGTCCGGCACCCGGGGGATCCGGTGCGGTTCATGGGCGACGACTTCGCGTACGCGGGACCGGAGCAGTACGACAGGGTGCTCCGGTACGCGGCCCGCCACCGCCCGGACCTGCTGCCGCACCTCACCCGGCTGTACCGGGGGCTGCGGCCGACCACCCCGGCGGGCGCGTACATGAAGGCGTACCTGACCCGCCCCCTGGCCGAGCGCCGCGCGATGGCCGTGCGCGCGGAGGCGGCGCTGTCCCTGCTCGCCCGGCAGCCGGTCCCCGCGGGCGCGACGGAGGACGCCCACGCCTGGGCGGTGCAGCACGCGCGGGCCCTGGCGCAGACCGCGCGCGGGTACGCCTTCGACTTCGAGGACCCGGAGCAGCTGAGGGCCTCCATGGGCTACCGCGATCGGCTGATGGCGGACAACGTCGCCTGGTGGCAGGCGCGGACGGGGCACAAGGTGCTGCTGTCGGCACACAACAGCCACATCTCCTACCGCACCTCCGACCCGCGCTACCCGCGCATGCAGGGGGCCTTCCTGCGGGAGCGGCTGGGCGAGCAGTACGTGAGCGTCGCGGTGACCTTCGGCTCCGGCTCCTTCAACGCGACGGGGCGTGACGGCACGGCCCGCGTCCACACCGTGGGGGCTCCGCCTCCGGACAGCACCGAGCGTTTCCTGGAGCGGGTGCGTCCCGGCGACTACCTGATGGACCTGCGCTCGTCCCCCGCCGCGGCCCGCGCGTGGCTGAACACTCCGCGCCCGACCCGCACCATCGGCACCTCCTACCCGGAGCGCCCCCACCGCGTCGCCCCCACGGCCTCCCACGACCTCCTCTTCCATCTCCACCACGTCACGCCGGCCCGCCTGCTGGCACCTCCCAGGTGACGGTGACGGGCCGTGGAGGCTCCCGTCCGCTCAGCCCGCTCAGCCCGCGAACCGCGCCATCCACGCCTCCACGTCGTCCGCGGACCGCGGCAGGCCCGCCGACAGGTTCTCGTGCCCGTCGCCGGTGACGACCAGGTCGTCCTCGATCCGGACGCCGATGCCGCGCCATTCCTCGGGCACGGTGAGGTCGTCCGGCTGGAAGTACAGCCCCGGCTCGACGGTGAGCACCATGCCCGGCTCCAGCACGCCGTCGACGTACTCCTGGTTCCGGGCCTGTGCGCAGTCGTGGACGTCCAGGCCGAGCATGTGACCGGTGCCGGCCATGGTGAAGCGGCGCTGGAGGCCGAGCGCGTACGCGCGGTCGGCGGGGCCCTCGATGAAGCCCCACTCGACCAGTCGCGCCGCCAGGTGGCGCTGGGACGCCTCGTGGAAGTCGCGGTACCGGGCGCCCGGCCGGACGGCGGCCATGCCGGCCTCCTGGGCCTCGAACACCGCGTCGTAGACCGTGCGCTGCACGGGTGTGAAGGTGCCGCTGATCGGGAGTGTGCGCGTGACGTCGGCGGTGTAGAGGGTGCGCGTCTCCACGCCGGCGTCCAGCAGGAGCAGGTCCCCGGGGCGCACGGGGCCGTCGTTGTCCGTCCAGTGCATGATCGTGGCGTGCTCGCCCGCGGCGCAGATCGTCCCGTAGCCGACGGAGTTGCCCTCCAGCCGCGCCCGGCGGAAGAAGGTGCCCTCGATCCAGCGCTCGGAGGACGCGATCGCCCGGGAGAGCTCCCCGATCGCGTCGGTGAATCCGCGCACGGTGGCGTCCACGGCCTTGCGCATCTCGGCCAGCTCCCAGTCGTCCTTGACGAGCCGGAGATCGCCGAGTGCCTCCTCCAGTTCGTCGTCGCGGGCCGGGTCGGTGGTGACGGCTGCCTCGAGGGTCGGGTCGATGCCGCGGACGATCCGGGTGGGCGCTCCGGAGGCTCCGGCGAGGTCGCGGGCCGCCGTGCGGACGTCGCGGCAGGACAGTCCGAGCACGAGCTCCGACTCGGCGAGGGAGCGGCGTCGGCCCATCCACAGCTCCGCCGTCGCGCCCGTCCAGAATTCGTCGTCGTCCCTGCTGTCCCGCGGCAGTTGGTAGCAGTAGGCGTCATGGCCGCCGTCCGCGCGGGGCTCGAGGACGAGCGCGCCGTCCCGGGCCCGGTCCCCGGTCATGTGGACGTAGCCGGAGTACGGCCGGAAGGGATAGGTGTCGTCGTTGGAGCGGACCTTGAGGTTCCCCGAGGGGATCACGAGGCGTTCGCCGGGGAAGCGCGCGGAGAGCGCGGCGCGGCGGCGCGCCGCGTACGGAGCCTGTTCGTCGAGCTTGAGGTCGTGCCGCTCGGTGTCCGCCCATCCCGTGCGCATCAGCGCGGACAGTTCCTCGGAGACGTCCCCGTACAGACCGTTCTTCCGGCCCTTGGCCACGATGTGCCCCTTCTTCCCGGTGGGTTCCTCGTCGGCGAGGGGTGGCCGAGCCGCGCGGGCAGGACGTGCCCCGCCCGGTGGTGCCCCGGGCGCCCTCGCTCCCGCCGTTCCTCGGCGGCGTTCCGGACAGTAGCCCGCGGTGCGCGCGCCGGGTGCCGAGGAGTGCCAGTGGCACGGATCGGCCACGCCCCGACGGAAGCCGTCGATAATGCGACGCATGACGAACGCGAGACTCGGCGAGGCCCTTCGGCTTCTGGGCATCGGTGAGGCCGCGTGCCGGGTCTATGCGGCGCTGCTGGAGCTGGCGCCCGCTCCGCTGCGTGCGATCGGGGCCGCGGCCGGTGCGGACGGGGCGGAGCTCGCCGCGGCGTACGGCGAACTGGTCGACGCCGGTCTCGCCAGTGCCGCGGTGGAGGGCGGGGACGTGGTGGCTCCGGTTCCGCCGGCCGCGGGTCTGGAGATCCTCGCCCGGCACCGGACGGCCGAGCTCGAGGCGTCACGCCTCGCCGTCGGCGGCGCGTTCGAGTCGTTCCGCCGGCAGCGGCTCGCCCCGCTCGACGGCCATCTCGTCGAGGTCGTCACCGGGGACGCCGTCGGCCGCAGGATGCGCCAGGCGTGGGCCAGTGCCCGTGAACAGATCCGGCAGTTGGAGTCGCCTCCTTACGTCCCCCTCCCGGGCGCGACGGACGACGCGCTGGCCACGCTCGCCCGCGGCGTGACGCAGCGTGTCGTGTACTCGCGGGCGTCGCTGGAGCATCCGGGCCATCTGAAGGAGGCCATCGAACCGTGCATCGAGGCCGGTGAGCAGGCCAGGGTGCTGCCGTCGGTGCCGGTCAAGCTCGTGATCATCGACGAGGCGTACGCGCTGGTGTCGCTGTCGATCAAGGAGACCGACGTCCACAACGCGATGCTCGTCGTGCAGCCGTGCGGGCTGCTGTCGGCGCTCGTGGCGCTGTTCGAGCAGTCCTGGCAGAACGCCCTGCCGTTCCACGGCCGCACCGCCCTCCCGGGCGGCCTGGCGCCTGCCGACCGCCGCCTGCTGTGGCTCCTCGCGGGCGGTGCGAGCGACGACGTCATCGCCCGCGAGCTGGGGATCAGCCGCCGTACGCTCTTCCGCCGCCTGCAGGTCCTGATGGCCCGGCTCGGCGCCGCGAACCGTTTCCAGATGGCCTTGCAGGCGCAGCGGTACGGATGGCTGTCCCCGGGGCGCTGACGACCCGGCGCCGCTGACGCGTCCGGTCCCCGGGTGGACGGCACCGCCTGCCGGCTCGGGACCGGCAACCGACGGCCTCGCACTCCCGGGCGGCCGGCCTGCCACGGGGACCGCGGTCGCCCCGTGCTCCGATGTGCTGCGGCCGCAGGGCGTTGCACCGCCCGTCCGCGCGGGGGATCACCACCGCTCTCCCGGGCAAGGCGTAACGTACGCACGCCACGCCTGACGAGGAGCTCAGCACGTCCCCCGAGCGTTGAACCCTCGAGCAGCGTGTTCGGCGTACACGCACCGCACGGCCCACGCGATGAGGAGGACCCATGGAGGCCGCCGAAGAAGGACGGCAGCAACTGGACACGGCCAGTGTCGTCAACGCGAAGAGGACGCTGCTGGAGCTCCTCGGCCGGGCGGGGGTCTTTGCCGGCGACGCGGAGGAGCTGATCGGGCTCATCGAGGCCGGCGCCCTCGCCCTCGCGCACGAGGAGATCAGGGGGATCGTCCGGAGCGCACCCGGGGAGAAGGGCGAGCTCTACGAGTCGGGCTGGCTGGACGGCACCCAGGCCGTCGCCGACGAACTCGGTGAGCTGGCCGAACGGGCGCTGCGGAGCGCCGTCGCCTCCGGCCCGCCGGATCCCGAGCAGGACGCCCGCACACCCGTCAGGAGGACACAGCTGGAGCGGGCGAAGGTGGCGGTGCTGCCGCTCTACCTGTCGTTCACCACCGTGTCCGATCTCGACCCCGAGGTCTCCGAGCAGGTGCTGAAGGCCGTTCTCGGCACGATGGACTCCCGGCAGCGGGCCGGGTACGCGGGCCGGCTGGCGCAGTTCGCCGCGGCAGAGCGGGCGCGACTGGAGCGCCTGTACGCCGAGTTCGGGCCGGGCAGCGCCATCGCCGTCCACGGCCGCTACTCCCTCCTCCACTCCCCCTCCAGCGTCGCCGTGCTGGAACGACTGGCCGCGGCGCCATCGGCGTTGCGCGAGGAGTGGGACGCCGCCGAACTGCCGCCCGCATGGCTGGAGGGACTCACGACGGCCTGGGACTCGGCGGTCTGACCGGAGCCGTTGCGGACGTCCGGGGCCGGTCCGTGCGGACCGGCCCCGGACGCCAGGATCAGACGAGGTCGAACCGGTCCAGGTTCATGACCTTGTCCCACGCGGCGACGAAGTCCTGGACGAACTTCTCCTTCGCGTCGTCGGAGGCGTAGACCTCCGCCAGGGCCCGCAGCTCCGAGTTGGAGCCGAAGACGAGGTCGGCGCGGCTGCCGGTCCACTTGATCTCGCCCGTGGCGGCGTCGCGGCCCTCGAAGGTGTTGGCGTCCTCGGACGTCGCCTTCCAGGTGGTGCCCAGGTCGAGCAGGTTGACGAAGAAGTCGTTCGTCAGCGTGCCGGGGCTGTGCGTGAAGACACCGAGCGGGGACTGCTGGTGGTTCGCGCCCAGCACTCGGAGGCCGCCGACGAGGACGGTCAGTTCGGGGGCGCTCAGAGTGAGCAGGTTCGCCCGGTCGAGCAGCAGGTATTCGGCCGGGAGCCGGCTGCTCTTCCCGGCGTAGTTGCGGAAGCCGTCGGCCGCGGGCTCCAGCGCGGCGAACGACTCGACGTCCGTCTGCTCCTGGGAGGCGTCCACGCGACCCGGCGTGAACGGGACCCGGATGTCGAAGCCCGCGTCCTTGGCGGCCTGCTCGACGGCGGCCGCGCCGGCCAGCACGATCAGGTCGGCCAGCGAGACCCGCTTGCCCCCGGACTGCGCGGCGTTGAAGGACTCCTGGATGCCCTCCAGGGTCCGCAGGACCGTCGCAAGCTGGTCGGGGTCGTTGACCTCCCAGCCGTTCTGCGGCTGGAGGCGGATGCGGGCGCCGTTGGCGCCGCCGCGCTTGTCGCTGCCGCGGAAGGAGGAGGCCGACGCCCACGCGACGGACACGAGCTGCGCCACGGACAGCTCCGAGGCGAGGACCCGCTCCTTGAGGGAGGCGATGTCGCCCTCGTCGATCAGCTCGTACGTCCGCTCCGGGAGCGGGTCCTGCCACAGGAGGGTCTCGGAGGGCACTTCGGGGCCGAGGTAGCGCACGACCGGGCCCATGTCGCGGTGCGTCAGCTTGAACCAGGCACGGGCGAAGGCGTCCGCGAAGGCGTCCGGGTCCTGGTGGAAGCGGCGCGAGATCTGCTCGTAGACCGGGTCGAACCGGAGCGAGAGGTCGGTCGTCAGCATGGTCGGGGCGTGGCTCTTCGAGGGGTCGTGGGCGTCGGGCACGGTGCCCGCCCCCGCGCCGTCCTTGGGCCGCCACTGGTGGGCCCCGGCGGGGCTCTTGAACAGCTCCCACTCGTAGCCGAAGAGGATGTCGAAGAAGCTGTTGTCCCACGTCACCGGGGTGGTCGTCCAGGTGCCTTCGAGACCGCTGGTGATCGTGTCGGCGCCCTTTCCGGTGCCGAAGGTGTTCCGCCAGCCGAGGCCCTGCTGCTCCAGCGAAGCCGCCTCGGGGTCGTCGCCGACGTGGTCCGCCGGGCCCGCGCCGTGGGTCTTGCCGAAGGTGTGGCCGCCCGCGATCAGGGCGACCGTCTCCTCGTCGTTCATGGCCATCCGGCGGAACGTCTCCCGGATGTCGCGGGCCGCGGCGATCGGGTCCGGGTTGCCGTTCGGGCCCTCCGGGTTCACATAGATGAGCCCCATCTGCACCGCGCCGAGGGGGTTCTCCAGCTCCCGGTCGCCGGTGTAGCGCTCGTCGCCGAGCCAGGTGGTCTCCGGGCCCCAGTAGACGTCCTCCTCCGGCTCCCATACGTCCGCGCGGCCGCCGCCGAAGCCGAAGGTCCTGAAGCCCATCGTCTCCAGCGCGACATTGCCGGCGAGGATCATGAGGTCGGCCCACGAGAGGCTCTGTCCGTACTTCTTCTTGACCGGCCACAGCAGGCGGCGGGCCTTGTCGAGGTTGGCGTTGTCCGGCCAGCTGTTCAGGGGCGCGAAGCGCTGCTGCCCGGCCCCGGCGCCGCCGCGGCCGTCGCTTATCCGGTAGGTGCCGGCGCTGTGCCAGGCCATGCGGACGATGAACGGGCCGTAGTGGCCGAAGTCGGCGGGCCACCAGTCCTGCGAGGTGGTCAGGACCTCCGCGATGTCCCGCTTCACGGCGGGGAGGTCGAGGCTCTTGAACGCCTCGGCGTAGTCGAAGTCCTCGCCGAGGGGGTTGGCCACGGCCGGGTTCTTCGCGAGGATCTTCAGGTTCAGGCGCTCGGGCCACCACTGGCGGTTGCCGCCGCCCTGGGTCGGGTGCGGGGCGCGCTGGTGCGCCACCGGGCAGCCGCCTGTGCTCTCCGGCTTCGGGTCAGTGACGATTGCGTCATGGTTCTCAGGCATGGGAATCCTTCCGGATCAGGCGGATCACTGTGCTCAGGAACTACGGGCGGCGGATCATTCAGGGCATCGGTCCCGGTCGAGGACGCTCGTCACGTGCGCTTCCCTGCTGTTGTCCTGTCCCTTGGTTGTTGCCGGAACCGATCCTACGATGGACAAAGTCCAAGTCAATGCGATGCCGAGAAACCGAACGAATCCAGTCGGCAAAAGGCCGTCACAAGGGGTGGTGGGCATGAGTGATCTGCTGGGGCGGCTCCGGGGGCGTGGCTGGCGGATGACGGCCCAGCGCCGGGTGGTCGCCGAGGTGCTCGACGGCGACCATGTCCACCTCACCGCCGACGAAGTGCTCGCGCGCGCCACGGCACGACTGCCGGAGGTCTCCCGCGCGACGGTCTACAACACCCTCGGCGAGCTCGTGGCGCTCGGCGAGGTGACCGAGGTGTCCACCGACGGCCGGGCCAAGCGCTACGACCCCAATGCCCACCGCCCCCACCACCACCTGGTGTGCTCGGGCTGCGGCACCATCCGGGACGTCCACCCGGCCGGCGACCCGCTGGCCGACCTGCCCGCCTCGGAGCGGTTCGGCTTCACCGTCTCCGGCGCCGAGGTGATCTACCGGGGCCTGTGCCCGGACTGCGCCCGCTCCTGAGCGGCGTCCGGGGGGCCGTGTTCCGGACACGCGGCGGCGGAGCATGCCACGTGGCGGCGCAAGCGCCGAGGCCCTCCCCGGGCAGCCCGGGGAGGGCCTCGGCGCTTGCGCGCTCAGATGTCGGGATAGAGGTCACCGCCGGCCATGCCGGCCTCCTGCTCGCTCTGGTCCCTCAGCCGGCGGGCCTTGTCCCGCAGCCTCTGCTTGTCCTGCTGGTCGTCGGCGCGGTCCGCCGCCCGCTCCAGCTCCTGTGCCTTCTCGCGCATCTGCCGCACGCGTCCGCGCGCCTCGTCAGCGGTGCTCATCAGGCTCTCCTCGTGGACGGAGACAAACCGACCCCACCAGGGAATCAGCGCCCGGGCCGGTACGCACGTCGACGGAGCCGCACGAGCGCCGTCAGGAGGACGGGTGGGTCGCCACGACCTGCCCGGTGATGTCGGCGGCGATGTAGCCCGACGCGCTGTACTCGTTGTTGAGGTAATAGTGCATCGTGGGCCGGTCGGAGTTGAAGGTCCAGCGGTGGACGATGACGTAGCGCAGGTTCGGGCGCTCCACCCCCAGTTCGCTCTCGCCGCGCTTCATCAGCGCGGGCAAGCGGTCCCAGGCCATGGTGGTGACGTCGAAGGGCTGCTCGTCCGCCGCGTCGGGGTCGATGGTCCCGCCGGGACCGGTCCGGCGGGCGACGCCGTTGCGGTACTCGTACTCGTCGTAGGTCTTGGCACCGGGCCGGGTCGGGATGTCGGCCAGGGCGTAGTCCTCGTAGACGGTCAGCTCCACGATCTGCGTGGTGCCGCTGACCTTGCGGAACGCCTCGATGACCGTGCCGATGTTCGCCGCGGTGAGCAAGGTGCCCCGGGGCGCGGAGGAACCGGTGTCCGCGTCGGTGCCGGTGCTGGCCCCGGTGCCGGTGCTCGCGCCCGGACCGGTGCTCGCGTCGGTGCCGGGGGTGCGGTCACCGGTCGCCGGAGTGGCTCCGCTGCGGGACCCGCCCGCGCCGTCGGCTCCGGAACCCGAGCCTCTGTCGGGGATCAGGTTCCAGGCGCCGACGACGACCACGGCCGCCGCCAGGGAGAGGGAGACGGCGAGCGTGACCGGGCGGCGGCGCGGGCGCGGCGCGGCCGGGGAGGTGGGCGAGGTGGGCGGGCCGAAGACACCGCCCCCCGCGGCGCCGTGGGACGCAACGGCCGGGGGTGTCCACGCGGGCGAGGCGGACGGGGAGTACGCCGGATGCGGGTTCGGATGCGGGTGCGGGTGCGGCGGGCCGAACGGGCCGGCGGCGGCCGCTCCCGGTGCCCCGGTGGCCGGCTGCCGTGCCGCGGCGTCGGCCAGCAGCTGCTCCAGGCGCGCCCCGTCGGGTCGCAGCGCGGGGTCGCGTACCAGGAGCTGGGTGAGTACGGGCGCCAGCGCACCGGCCCGCACCGGCGGCGGGATCGGGTCGTCGAGTACGGCGACCACGGTCGCGAGACTGGTGGCGCGCCGCAGCGGGTGGTGCCCTTCGGCCGCCACGTACAGGAGCATGCCGAGCGACCACAGGTCGGAGGCCGGGTTCCCCTCCTCGCCGCGCACCCGCTCGGGGGCGATGAACTCGGGCGAGCCGATCAGGTCCCCGGTGGAGGTGAGCCGTGAGGTCGCCTCGCTGAAGGCGGCGATGCCGAAGTCCGTCAGGACGGCGCTGCCGTCCGGGCGCAGCAGGACGTTGGCGGGTTTCACGTCGCGGTGCTGGATGCCGGCGGAGTGGGCGGCGCGCAGGGCGGACAGCACCTCCCGTCCGAGGGTGAGGACCTCGGGCACGGGCATCGGGCCCTCGGCCAGGCGGTCGTAGACCGAGCGGCCCTCGACGAGCTCCATGACGATCCAGGGGTGCGAGCCGTCCCGCGGCTCGACGATGTGATGGATCGTCACCACGTGCGGGTTCGACAGCCGTGCCAGGGCCCGGGCCTCGCGGACGGCGCGCTCGCGCATCTGCGCGGTCAGACCGGGGTTCGCGTGCTCGACCGCGGGGTCGGCGGGACGGACCTCCTTGAGTGCGACGTCGCGGTCCAGGGCGATGTCCCGTGCCCGCCACACCGTGCCCATGCCGCCGCTGCCCAGCGGGGAGATCAGTTGGAAACGCCCGTCGACCAGGGGTCTTCGGTCCTCACTCGTGCTCATGGGCGGTCATGGTATGCGGTCCCGGTGACAGTCCGATCCGTGGGCGGTTCACGGAAAACAGGCAGCGTCCGGGGCCGTGCCACTGCGCGGACGCGGTGGTCGGACCGGGTGCGTGCCGGGGGTCCGTTCGCGGTGGCGCCGTCACCCGGGTGCCGTGTCGTGCCGCGCGGCCCCGGGGTGACGGCCCGGCTCATGCGCCGCGCATACCGGCGCGCAGTTCCTGGCACTCCACGGCCGACCGGAGCACACCGGCGATCCCGTCGACCAGCCGGTCGTCGGTCACCTCCGGCAGCGTCCGCCGCACCACGCCGCCGAGCTCGGACCACACGCGCTCGGTGGTGTCATGGAAGCCTCTCGCCCACGAGCGCGCGGCGGTCGGCTCCCGGACGGCCGAGCGCGTGTCCGGCCCCACGGCGGCGAGCAGCACTTCCGCCGTGACGATGTCGGCCGTACGCAGCCGGGCCGAGCCGACCGGGTCGCGCGGGCGCAGCAGATGCCACCAGCCCGGGGGCGGGGCGAACGACGAAGTCGCCGGCCATCGCCCCTTGCGCGGTCCGAACACTCCGCTGCCCGTCAGCGCCCAGGCCGCCGCGACGGTGTCGTCGGGACCCCGCTGTTCGCCGTACTCCTGGGTCGGCACCGACCACACGGTGCACCGTCCGGGGCTGTTCCTCGCCGGGGAACAGCCCCGGATCCCGTGCGTGCGCACCGTTCACCCCCGGACCGGCCACCGCGACCGCAGGGTCATCTCCGCGCCACAGCAGCGCACATTCTCGGCCGAAAGCACTTCGCACCGGCGCCCGCCGGGGGACGGACGACGAACGGCTGCCGGGTGACGTACGGACCGGCGATTCCGGCCGGCATTCGGAGCGCCTTCCGCGTTTCGCCTGGGGAGAAGGAGCGATTCTCCTCCCGCCGGCGCACGGCCGGCGCACGGGTGACGACGGAATGATCTCCCCCATTTCCGCATCCCGCCGACCGCGCCTTCCCGAGCGCTCCGCTGCATGAATCCGGCCACGCGCAACGGACTCTTGTGGCGCTTGTTCGAGCGTGATTAGGATCCCGCTCGTTTCGCTTCCCCCACATTTTCTGCACGAATTCGCCAAAGCGGTGAGGTGCTTTGTGGAACGGCCCGTGTCGACCGCACAACCGTCCCACCCTCGGTCGGGGACGCGCGATGTCAGGCTCCTGTGGTGGGCCAGTGCCGCCGACGGTGTCGGCACGCAGGCATCGGGGGCCGTCCTTCCGCTCCTCCTCCTCGGTCTCGGTCACTCCCCCCAGGTGGTCGGCCTGATCGCCGGGGTCTCCACCGCCGCCGGGCTCCTCCTCGGCCCGCTCGTCGCCGTCCCGGTCGACCGGGGTGCGCGCAAGCGGGTGATGCTGGGGTCGGCCACCGTCGCCGCGCTCGCCATGGGCTGCGTCGCCCTCGCCCTCACCGCCGGCAGCCCGCCCCTGGCGCTGATCATCGCCGCCGTCCTGGTCGAGCGGGTGGCGACCGCCTGCTTCGAGGCCGCGGCCCGCGGCACGGTCGCGCTGATCTGCCCCGGACCGGAGCAGCCGCGGGTGATCGGACGCCTGGCCGCCGCCGACCAGGGCGCCCTGATCGTCGGTCCGGCGCTCGGCGGCGTCCTCTACCAGGCCGCCCGCGCGCTTCCGTTCCTCGCCGACGCCCTCTCCTACGTCGTGAGCGCCTTGTGCGTACGGGCGATGCGGGCGGACCTCACCGCACCGGTCCCCCGCGGCGGCGGGAAGGGCGAGCGCGGCGAGGGGATCCTGCGCGAGGCCGCGGCGGGGCTGGAGCTGGTGCGCTCCTCCCGGCTGCTGCGGTTGGTCCTGGTGTGGAGCGCCACCGTCAACGTCGTCGTGGTGGCGCTCTACTTCGGTGCCGTCTTCACACTGCAGCGCGGTGGCCACGGCGGCGCGGCGCTCGGTGCCGTCCTCGCCGCGTCGGGCGCCGCGGGGCTGGCCGGCTCGCTCGCCGCACCACGAGTGGTGAAACGTTTCGGCGCCCCGCTCGTGGTGACCGGCGTGACCTGGCTGCTCGTCCCGCTCACCGCCGCGCTCGCCACGGCCGCGGGAGCGTGGGCGTACGGGGTGCTGTTCGGCCTGGTCTGCCTGCTGATGCCGCTCGCCTCCGTGGTGCTCCAGGCCCGGGCCCTGCAGGTCACCGCACCCGCGCTGCAGGCCCGTACCGGCGCGGTCCTGGCGACCGCCGCGACGGGCGCCGCCTCCCTGGCGCCCGTGCTCGCCGGGGCCCTCGCCGATCGCGTCTCCACGGCCGCGCCCGCGTTCGTCTGCGGGGCGGCGCTGGCCCTGCTCGCGGTGCACACCTCCCGGCGCACGGTGCGCGGCGCCCTCCGCGCGGAGGTGGCCGCATGACCGGCGGTTACCAGGTCTACCGGGCGGCCCTCCCCGAGGTCTGCGCCGCCGACCCGGCCAGGATGGTCTTCACCGCCGACGCCGACGGCCGCTGCGAGGTGTTCACCTGGGACGCCTCCGCCCGCCGTGCCCGGCAGGTCACCCGGCGCCCCCGGGGAACCCTGCACGGCGCCATCGACCGCGACGCGCACGTGTGGTGGTTCGACGAGGACGAACACGGCCGCGGGCAGTGGCGGTTCCAGCCCTTCACCGGCGGGCCGGACCGGCTCGGGCTGACGGACGTACCGCCCGGTCTCCCCCGCGGCCTCGCGGTGAGCGACGACGCCACCGTCGCCCTCGCCGTCGGGCACGGGCAGGGGCACGCCACCACCGTCCACGTCGGCCCACGCGGCGGTCGCGCCCGGACGACGGCGCGCCTCGACGGTCAGACCACCCTCACCGGCATCACCCCCGGCGGCCGGCTGCTCGCCCTCGCCGGCGCCGGTGGCGTCACCGTCCTCACCGGTGACGGGGCCGTCCGTGCCGTCCTGCCCGGCGGCAGCGGCACCGGCGCCGCGCGCCTGTGGTCCCTCGGCTTCGCCCCCGCCGGCGAGGACGAGGAACTCCTCCTCGTCCGCGAGTGCGACGACCGTTACGTCCTGGCGAGCTGGCGGCCGGGAACCGGAGTGGTCAGCCACGACTGGTGCGGCTTCGACACCGAGATCACCGCCCGCTGGGACGGCGGTGGCGGTGACGGACGCCGCGTCCTGGTGCGCCAGGACCGCCACGGCCGCTCCGTCCTGCACCGCGCCGACCTCACCGCACGGACCCTCACCACTGTCCCCACCCCGGCGGGCACGCTCCTGGACGCGGCCACCCGGCCGGGGGGCGACCTCCACTACCTCTGGACGTCCACCGGCCACCCGCCCCGGCTGCGTTCCACGCGGGGTACCCCCCTGCCTCAGCTGCCGACCGTCGCGAACCGAATCCCCGGCAGCCACGAGGGCGTGTGGACACCCGGCCCCGACGGACCCGTGCACACCCTGCTCAGCCTTCCCGAAGCCACCCGCGACCCGGCCCCGGCCCCGGCGGTGTTCCTCGTCCACGGGGGGCCCGCCGACCACGACCGCGACGCCTACGACGGCGTCGTCCACTCCCTGGTCGCCTCCGGCTTCGCCGTCGCCCGTGTCAACTACCGCGGCTCCACCGGCTACGGGCCCCGCTGGCGGCGCGCCTTCGGGCGCGGTGTCGGCCTGACCCAGGTCGACGACCTGGTGTCCGTCCGTGCCGACCTCCTCGCCCGCCGGCTGATCCGGCCCGGTGCCGTGGGGCTGTGGGGTACCTCCTGGGGCGGCTATCTCGTCCTGCTCGCCCTCGGCACCCGGCCCGGCCTGTGGCAGGCGGGGGTCGCCGTCAAACCGGTCGCCGACTGCGCGGCCGCCCACCGCACGACCACCCCGGCCCTGCGCGCCCTGGACGAGCGGCTCTTCGGCGGCACACCCGACGACGTCCCGGAGCGGTACGCGCGGAGCTCACCGATCCGCTACGCCGCCGCGGTCCGCGCCCCGCTGCTGGTGGCCGCCGCCACCCATGACGCCAAATGCCCGCCCGGTCAGGTCCGCGGCTACCTCGCCGCGCTGCGCACCGCCGGGGTCCGCCACGAAGCGATGTGGCTCGACTCCGGTCACGACGGCTACGACGGCGGCGACCACGTCGCCGTACTCCGCCGCGCCCTGGTCTTCCTCGACCGGGAACTGCGCGGCCCTGCGCGCCGCCCCCAGACGCCCCGCTCCGCCCGGAGCGGGGAGCACCGCACCGCCGAACGCACCACGGAGAGGAGAACGTCCCATGCAGAAGGACATCATCCACAACGACCCGCTCGCGGGTGACGAGGAGAACCGCAAGCCGAGCGTCGGCATCACCGTCACCGTCCCGTTCCGCAACGCCGAGGACGCGGAAGAGGACTGACCCCCACCGGCCGGCCCGGTGGTGCACCACCGGGCCGGCCGGTCCCCCATTCCCGAGGAGCCGACATGCGTGTCCTGCTGGTCAACATGCCCTGGTCGCCCATCGACCTTCCGTCCCTCGCACTGGGAATACTCAAACGGAGCGTGGACGAGCGCGTGCCCGGCGCCGAGGCCGAGGTCCTGCACGCCAATCTCGAATTCACCGACTGGATCACCGCGCGGACCGAATTCACCGGTGACGACTACGAGTACTACGCCCTCTCCTCCTATTTCATGGGCTGCGGCGACTGGGTCTTCTCCTCCGCCCTCTACGACGACCCGCACTGGCGCGAGGAGCAGTTCACCGCGGTGATGCGCGGGAAACTCAAGAAGTCGCGCATGGCGATGACCCGTTCGCTGCACCGCGTGGTCCCCGAATTCGTCGACGCCATCGCGCGGCGGATCGTGGACCACTCCCCCGATGTCGTCGGGTTCACCTCCACGTTCCAGCAGAACACCGCGGCGCTCGCCGCCGCCCGCCGGGTCAAGCAGCTCGCCCCGCACATCGTCACCGTCATGGGCGGGGCCAACTGCGACGGGGCCCAGGGCGCGGCCGTGCACCGCAACTTCCCCTTCGTCGACCACGTCGTACGGGGCGAGGGCGAAGCCGCCTTCCCTCAGCTGCTGACCGCGCTCACCGACGGCTCGGACCTCTCCGAGGTGCCCGGACTGTGCCACCGCGGGCCCGGTGGGGAGAGCCGTGCCAACCCCATGGCGACCCGCCCACTGCCTCCCGCCGCCATCCTCCCGCCCGACTACGGCGGCTACTTCGAGCGCCTCGCGGCCTCCGTCGCCCGCAACTGGGTCGAGCCCAAGCTCGTGGTCGAGGGCGCCCGCGGCTGCTGGTGGGGCGAGAAGCACCACTGCACCTTCTGCGGCCTCAACGGCTCGTTCATGGAGTTCCGTTCGAAGAGCCCGGACACCTTCTACGAAGAGATCATGGAACTGGCCCGCCGCCACCGGGTCCTGGACATGTACGTCGTCGACAACATCCTCGACATGGGGTACCTCACGACCGTGCTGCCGCGGATCATCGACAGCGAGTACGACCTGCGGCTGCACATCGAGATCAAGGCCAACATGCGCCGCGCGCAGCTCCGTACGCTGGCCGAAGCCGGCATGATCTACGTCCAGCCCGGTATCGAATCCCTCAACCACCGGGTCCTCGACCTCATGGACAAGGGCGTCAGCGGCTGCCAGAACGTCCGGATGCTCCGCGACGGCGCCGAGACCGGCCTCTCCGTCGCCTGGAACTACCTGCACGGCTTCCCCGGCGAGACCGCGCGGGACTACGAACCGGTGATCGCCCAGATCCCGGCACTGGAACACCTCGACCCGCCGGTCGACCTGTCGGCCCGGATCGCCATCGAGCGGTTCAGCCCCTATTTCGAGCGCCCCGAGCTCGGCTTCACCGGCCTGCGCCCGGAGGAGCACTACCGCTTCACCTACGACCTGCCGGAAGAGGAGTTGTACGACCTCGCCTACGTCTTCGAGGCGCCGGCCCGGGGGATCGGCGAGCCCACCGTCAGCGCCCTCAACGATGCGCTGGCCGGCTGGAAGAAGCACCACGCCGACGCCCGGCTCACCCATGCCGACCTGGGCGACCGGATCGTCCTGGTCTCCCGGCGCCGGGCCTTCGACTGGCGGACGCTGGAGCTCACCGACCCGTTCGAGCGCGCCGTCTTCCGTCTCCTCGACCAGCCGCACGCGCCGGCGGCGCTGGCGCGCAAGGCCGCCGGCAAGGTCCCCGGCGCCGCCCGCGACGAGGCCGGTGTCCAGCGGCTGCTCGACGCCTGGCTCTCCCTCGGGATCGTCTTCACGGACGGCGGGCAGTACGTCCACATCGCCCCGGCCGCCGTCAACGAGGACCTCCTGCGGCTGGACTTCATGCGCCACACGCACGCGGCGGAGACGGTGCCCGCCGAGCCCGCCCACGTATGACCGCGCCCGGAGGAGGAGTACGTCCCATGAGCACCACCCTGAGCCCGCCCGCCGTTCTCGCCTGGCGCGACTACGATCCCGTCGCCTGCGAACTGCCCGGCATGTTCCTCGGTGAACTCGCCCTTCCCGGGCCGCTGGAGGGCGAGAGCGAGCGGCTGTGGCAGCTGGGGGCCCGCCGCGTACGGCTGCCCGGGACCGTCGACCTCACCGGCGGCGCGGACGCCGCGCGGGCCGCCGGGACCGTCGCCGCGCTGAGCCTGGTGCGGGACCTGACCGCCCGGGCCGTCCTCGTCGAGTGGGACCTGCGGTGCGACCCGGCGGACGGGGAGAGCTGGCGGGCCCTCAGCCACCTCCAGCCGCCCCGGCGCCTCGAGGGCCCGGCGGGCGCCGAGGAGGCCCTGCGTGCCTGGCGGCGCGGCCACTACCTGTGCAAGTGCCTGTGGCGCAAAGGGCCGGGCTTCGTGCAGATCCGGGACCGCCGCTGGGGCGAGTTGCGCCGTTTCACCGCCGGTGAACCGGAGTACGAACGCGCCATCGAGCAGCTCGCCTACGGGGCGCCGGCGGACCGGGTGCCCCGTGCCGTCCTCGACGACTTCCGCGGCGAGCAGCTCGTCCTCGACGTCGGGCCGCTCGCCTGGTGGCTGCCGTACCGGATCAGCCGCTGGCTCCAGGAGTCCATGACGATCTGACGCCGCACGGGCGCGGCCGGTGACCGGGCCGGAGGTGCGCCCGCCGGCCGCGCACGGGGGCGTTCCCCGGCCGGGCGGGCCCCTCGCGGTGCCTCGCGCGGCGCAGAAGTCGCCGGCACCGCGCTCGCCTTCGTCCGGCGCGCCACCGGCCCGCCGGTCCGCGGGTAGGGCGTCCCGCGGCCGTGGCCTCGTGCGGCTACCCGCGCGTGCAGGTGAAGACGGTACGGCTGTCGCCGTCGACGTGGACGATGCGGAGCGTGCCCTTGGCGTACTCGACCTGGAGGTTCTGGCCGGCCCCGGCCGAGGTGTCGCCCGGCGGCCGCCAGGGCAGCACCAGGGAAGCGCTGCGGCCCACCCGGGCCGGCACGCCGAGGGCCGCGACCTGTACCAACTCGTCCGGGTCCTGGGGTGATTCGGGGCCGTGGATGGCGAGTGTGTCGCCCATCAGGGCCCATTGGCCGCCCCAGGGCGAGTCCTGCCCACCGCCCATGGTGAGCGTCCAGCTGCTCGCGGTGATCTCCGCGGTGAGGACGGCGGCCGTGCCGTTGCCCGCAGGCTCGACGACCACCTTCCAGGTGCCCCGGACGAAGGCGCTGAAGGCCTGTTCGAGGGGTCCGGAACCGCCGGCGGAGCCGGAGGCCGCGCCTCCGCCCCCGGTGCCGTCCGCGGACTTCCCGCATGCCGCGAGCACCGACGCCCCCAGACCGACCGCCAGGTACCGCAGGGCCGTGCGCCGGCCCATCACACGCGTCACGGCCCGAACCTGTCGTACGGCTCGCATGTCCATCGCTCGTCCCCCGGACTCTCGACATCACAAGATCAGCAGCAGCGTACATGCCAAGAACACCGCGCCCGGGCCCGGCCGCGCGGCCGCCAACTCCGGCTCCGCCTGCCGCCGGAGGCGATCCGCAGGGCGGCCGTGGCGACGGCGGCAGGGCCGTCAGAGCGTCGGGAAGAGCAGGGCGAAGAAGAGCCACAGCAGCACGGCCCAGAAGGCCGCCGCCACCAGGGAGACGAGCAGGGAGCTGCGCCACCTCAGCACCAGGAAGGGGAAGAGCACCAGGGCGGCCCAGTGGCCGGCCACGTCGATGGAGAGGCGGGCCGCGCCGGCGAGGGTGCTCGCCCGCTCTGCCGCGAGGTGGCGCAGCAGCCGCTGGGAGACGTAGCCGTACAGGCCGAACACCACGGGGAAGAACCACAGCGGCGTGAGCGTCACGAGCTCGGTCTCGGACAGGTCGTCGAACATGACCAGATAGACGACCGCGGCTCCGGCCAGGCCGACGAGCAGGGCCGTCATGTAGACGGCGGTCAGGCCGGCCGGCTCGGGGGCACCGGCCGGGAGGGGGACGGGCGAGGCGTACGGGACGTCGGGGGACGGGGCACGGACGATCCGGTGGCAGTGGGGACAGCGGACGTCCTGGCCCGCGTGGTCGGCCGGTACGGCCAGCACGTGCCCGCACGGCGCGTGGAACTGCTGCTGCTGTCTTGAAGTCATGCTCCGGTGTCCTCTCCGAGGGCGCTGCCGAGGGCTGCGCCGTACCCGCTTCCAGGCCATCGGAGGACGTCGTCCGGGCCGCGCGCGGTTTCGGCGCACCAGGGCGGTGTGCCCGCGGTGACGAGCGAGGGATGTCCGACGCGACTGTAACTTCCTGAAGGCACTGATGGGGAGACGGCGGCGCGGAATTCGGACGTACTGCGCGGGCCGTGTGGCCGAACACCGTTGACTGCGGTGACACGAGCTTGACCTGCCCCGGAGGGGATGCGGGAAGCCCGTCCACCGGTTCGACGGGTCACCGGGCCACAGGAGGCACCTGTCCGCACAGACGTGTGCCACCTGGGGTTTCGCGGGAGCAGGGGGCTGCCGACGCACACCCCCAGCCATGCAAGTTCTTGCGCAAGTTGGCGAAAACATTTTCAGACACGTCGACGCCTCGCTGATACTGATGCCGTCTCATTCGACTTCTGAAGGCTGGAGCTTGCATGTCCCCGACTCTGCGTTCAATCGTGTGCGGAGTGCTCGGTCTGACGCTGTCCGCAGCGGGCTCGACGGCTGCCGCGGCGGCCACGACGATCGCCGGCGAAGCGGCGCCGGCATGTGTGCAGTACACGGCGGGCTGGCGCTACACCTTCGTCAGCAACGGCTGCGACACCGTGCAGCAGGTGACGGTCGAATACCGCGACGGCACCGCGGTACCGTGCCGCACCGCGGCCCCCGGCGAGACGGTGACGTTCCCCGGCTACGGCACGAGCGGCAACGAGGTCCTCGGCGTGGTGCTCTGCGGGACGACACCCGCCTGACAGCGCCACCACCACGTCGCGCCGCCCTCGGCGCACCACGACCCGGCCGCCCCGGCCGGCCCGGTGCGCCGAGGGCGGCCCCATCGCGGCATGATCGGGCCTTTCACACACAACGGACAGCGGGAAATTGACCCCGGCACACGTCTTGCCTTCTCCCGGATACCCAGCAGTAACCTTTCGCCACCCTCCCAGGCACCACGTGCCTCACCCGGCGGTCGCTGCGCTCCCCCATCCGCAGCCCGCCCCCAGGTCTTTCCGCGATCCGGGAACGACGCGCTCGCCACCCCCTCCGCCTCAGGCGCAGTCCCGCTCTTCTTCTCCGTGAGGTCACCGTGAGAAAGCCCGTATCCGTCGCCTTCATGGCCGTGGCCGCCCTGGCCCTGCAGGCGTGGGCCCCCGCCGGCGCCGCCGGTACGTCGACGTACCGCTCCACCAGTCATCCCGTCCTGTTCGTGCACGGCTACAACGGCGCGGCGTCGAACTGGGACACCATGGCCGGCCGGTTCAGGAACGACGGCTGGCCCGCCTCGCACCTGGACCAGTGGCAGTACGACTCCCGGCAGTCGAACGCCACCACCGCCCAGCAGCTCGCCGCGGAGGTCGACCGGCTCCTCGCCGCCACCGGCGCCTCGAAGGTGGACATCGTCACCCACTCCATGGGAGGGCTGTCCTCCCGCCACTACGCGAAGCACCTCGGCGGCAGCGAGAAGATCGACGCGTGGGTCTCGCTGGCCGGACCGAACCACGGCACGGACGCGGCGGAGAGCTGCTTCGACGCCTCCTGCCACGACATGCGCTTCGGTTCCGACTTCCTCACCACCCTCAACTCCGGTGACGAGACACCGGGGACCCCGCGGTACGCGACGTGGTGGTCGCCGTGCGACACCTTCATCAACCCCGACAGCAGCGTGTCCGTCTCGGGAGCCGTCAACCGGCAGACCGCCTGCATAGGACACAGCACCTTCCTCACGGACGCCACGGTCTACGCCCAGGTGCGCGACACGGTCAACAGCTGACGCCCCGCCTCCCGGTCCGCCCGCATCCGGCCGGCGGACCGGGAGCAACCGGACCTCGGCAGCCCGCCGCGACCCCCGGCCGGAAAGCGCCCCACCGGCATGGCCCCACGGACCGACCGCCCGGTATGTTGTGGCCCCCCATGGCGTCGAGGGAGGACGAATGGACACGGTCGTCACCGTCAAACAGGGCCGCCTGCGCGGACGCACCACCCGGCACGTCACCTCGTTCCTCGGCATCCCGTACGCCGCCGGCCCCGTCGGCGACGCACTGTACCGGGCGCCCGCCCCGCCGGAGGACTGGGACGGGATCCGCGACGCGCTCGCCTTCGGACCGACGGCGCCCGCTCCGGCGTACCCGTCGCCGCTGGACCGACTGCTGCCCGACCGGCGGATACCGGGCGAGGACTTCCTCACCCTCAACGTCTGGACGCCCGATCCCGCGGCCGGGGGTCTGCCCGTCTTCGTATGGATCCACGGGGGCGCCTTCCAGCACGGCTCCTCGGCGGTCCCGACGTACGACGGGCATGCCTTCGCCCGCGACGGCGTCGTCTTCGTCTCCCTGAACTACCGCCTCGGCGTGCCGGGCTTCGGGCTCTTCCCCGATGCCCCGGCCAACCTGGGACTGCGCGACCAACTGGCGGCGCTCGCCTGGATCCAGGACAACATCGCCGCGTTCGGAGGCGATCCGGCACAGGTGACCGTGGCCGGCGAGTCCGCCGGGGCGATGAGCATCACCTCGCTGCTGTCCGGCCGCCACGGCACCGGGCTGTTCCACCGCGCCGTCACGCAGAGCGGCGCGGGGCAGGGCTTCGTGACCGCCGAGGACGCTCGGCGGGTGACCGCCGAGACGGCCCGGCTGCTCGGAGTGGAGCCGACCGCGCGCGCGTTCGCCTCGGTCCCCCTGCCCGACCTGCTCACCGCGCAGCGGCGCATCTCCGCCGCTCTCGCCTCCCGGACCGATCCCGGGCCCTTCGGACCGAGCGTGGTGGCGGCCGCGATGCCCTTTCCGCCCGTGGTGGACGGCGACATCCTCCCGCGGCCGCCGCTGGAGGCGATCGCCGCCGGCGCGGGTCACGGCATTCCGCTGCTCACCGGCACCACCACCGAGGAGCAGCGGCTCTTCCTCGTCCCGACCGGCGTCGCCGCGGCCATCACGCCCGAGGCGCTGCGGTCCATCGTCACACCGGCCGTCGCCGACGCCTACGCCGCGGCCCGGCCCGGTGCGACGCCCGGCGACGTGCTGGCCGCGGTACTCACCGACCGCTACTTCCGGCTGCCCGCGATCCGGGTGGCCGAGGCCCGCGCCGGGGCCGCCGCCACCACGCACCTGTACGAGTTCGCGTGGCGCAGTCCCGTCCAGGATGTCGGCGCCTGCCACGCCGTGGAGATCGGCTTCGCCCTGGACACACTGGGCCGGCCCGGCTCCGGGGGGCTCACCGGCGGGGAGCCCCCGCAGGACCTGGCACGCCGGATGCACACCGCCTGGGTGGCGTTCACCACGCACGGCGACCCCGGCTGGGAACCGTACGACCTCCGGCGCCGTCCCGTCATGGTCTTCGACCACCCGGAGCGGGGCGTGGTGGAGGATCCGCGCGGCGGAGAGCGGCGGCTCTGGGGCTGACCGGCCCGGCGGGGACCGGAGTTCACGCGCGTCCGGCTCGGGGCGGGGGCGGCCTGCGTATCGTCCGGCCGCCCCCGCCCCTCTCTCGTCCCCGTTCAGCGGCGCTGCCCGCACGGTCACCGCGCGGCAGCGGCCGGCCGGACGCCGGTCAGACGCCGGCGACGCTCTGGATCCAGGCGCGGTACGCGGTCGCGTTGGTGTACGCCGTCGTGGTCTGGCGGTCGCTGGTGGAGGCGACACCGACCTGGACGCCGCCCGCCATCATGGGGCCGCCCGAGTCGCCGCCCGCCGTGATGCCGTTGCCGCGCCGGGCGCAGATGGCGGAGCCGTTGTACGCGTCCCGGCAGGCGCCGGTCACGATGACGTCGGCGACCTTGAGGTACCGGGACTGGCAGGTGGCCTCGGAACCGCACTGGGAGGTCGCACCCCAGCCGTACACCTGGACGGTCTGGTTCACCGACACCGAGCCGGGCTGGCCGAGGCGTGCGTAGGTGCCCGGCACGGACCGGTCGAGTTTGACGAGGGACAGGTCCGCGGAGGTGTGGTTGTATACACCGACCCCATTGGCCACGGTGCCGCCGGTGGTCTGGTCGAGGCTGCCGATGCGGAACGACAGGCCGCCACCGCCGACGCAGTGCTTCGCGGTGAGGATCCAGGTCGGTGCGATGATCGACGCGCTGCAGGTCTGCCGGCCGTTGGAGAAGAGCCGGGCGGCCCAAGCGGCGTTGTTGGCGTAGCCGCCGCCGATGATGGGCTGGACCGCGGTGCCGGCGGGCGCGGCGGGCGCGCTGGCGGCCGGTGCCGCTTGTGCCGCTGCGGTGGGGGCGAGTCCTAACACCGGGAGCGCGGTGGCCGCGAGCACGGGGATCAGTCTGGCTGTTCGCACGTTCGTCTCCATTGTGTGGGGGTGTGGATGTCCTTCATGAGGACCTGCTCTGCATAGCCATGCAGTCGGCCATGCACGGACAGGACCGGGGTTTTCCTGTCGCGTGCATGTCATTTCGAGCTGCGGCGAATGTGACAGACGGTCCACCGCGGACGCAAGGGGTCGACGGGAGAGACCTGGGACCCGTCATCGAGGCACCGGACGGCCGGACCCGCAGGCCACTACGGTCGACTACGCCGACCGGAAGAGGGCGGGAGACACGGCGGCGACGGTCGGCGGCGGCAGCGTCCGGCAGCGAAGACGTTCGCCGCGCTCCGGTCGGCGCGGTGTGCGCTCGAGCCACCTGCGGCACATGACGGAGCGGGACACGCGCCGGACCATTCGCGTAGACATACGGTTTGCGGAATACTCGGGTGTTTCGCTTGGTCTGGACCATTGTGCGGGGAAACGTCCTGCCGCCGGCCTCCTGGACCGCATGCCGATGGGGGCGTTCCGCTCGTGAGCGGAACGCCCCCATCGGGGAGTGCGACGGGTCAGACCCGGCGCCATCGGGGAGTGCGACGGGTCAGACCCGGCGCCACCGGGCCATGGCGAAGGAGAAGAGACCGAAGAGCGCCATGCCCGCGGCGACGAGCCCCAACAGCCCCGGCCCGGCCGGGGTCTCGGCGACGGTGCGCAACGCGTCGTCGAGCCCCTTGGCCTCGTTCGGCCGGTACGTCACCGCGGCGCGCACGAAGAAGACGCCGACCACGGCGAACACGGCCCCGCGCGCCACCCCGCCGCCGACCCCGGTCACATCGGTGAACTGCCGCGCCTTGCGCGACATCGCGCCGAGCTTCAGGTGCTTGCGGTACTTCCGCAGCACGGCGCGGACGGCCACCCAGACGCCGGCCACGACGATGCCCGCCCCGGCCAGCCCCACGATCCACTGCCCGCCCGGCAGTTCCAGCGCCCGCGCGGTCACGTCCCTGGACTGCTGGTCGCCGGACCCACTGCCACTCCCGCTCTCCCCGGCGGCGAACGCCAGCACCGAGTAGGCGACGAACGCGTAGAAGACACAACGGGCCCCGGAAAGAAGGCGCTTGCGGGCTTTGCGCCCGTCGGCACCGGCCGCGCCGAACACGGCCTCCGACAGCCGCCACACGGCCATGCCGATCAGGCCCGCCCCCAGGGCCCACAGCAGCACCGATCCCATCGGCCGGGCAGCCAGCTCGGCGAGGGCGCCTCCCCGGTCCGCCTGCCCGCCGCCGTCGCCCGACGCGATCCGCAGGGCGATCAACCCGATGAGCACATACAGGACACCCCGGGCCGCAAGACCCCACCGCGCCGCCATGCCGAGCGCCGAACTGCCGGCCGCTTGGCGCGCCGCGGCGCGCCCGGGAAACGGAATCGTACGTGCGTTCATGTCAACCTCCCCCACCCGCTTGCCCCTTCCCGTCACGCGGAAACGGCGCGCCCCGGCGTACGGTCCCCACCGGGCCCGGAACCGCGGCGTGAGCGGCGGGGGCCGGGGTCAGCCGAGGTCGGCGAGCGCCGTCCGCGCCTCCTCGGAGAAGTGCGGGTGACCGGAATCGGCGGCCTGTCGTAGCGCCGACCGTGCGCCTTCGGTGTCGCCGCTCGCGGCCAGCATCGACCCGAGGTCGAACGCGGCCTTGGGGGCGAAGTCGGGGTGTCCGAGGTCGATCGCCCGTCGGTAGGCCACCGCCGCCCCCTCCACGTCTCCCTGCTCCTTCAGCAGGAAACCGAGGTTGCAGGCCGCCATGGAGCCGGCCCGCGGATGGCCGGAGTCGACGGCCCACTGGTAGGCGGCGCGGGCCTCCTCCAGGTGCCCCTGCCGCTTCAGCAGGTGGCCCAGGCAGAACGCCGCACCGGGCGCCACCTCGGGATGGCCCGAGTCGACGGCGTACTGGTGTGCCGCCCGGGCTCCCTCCATGTCACCGCAGTCGTCCAGCATGTTGCCCAGGTCGAAGGCCGCGCGGGGAGCCGCGTCGCGGTGGCCGGAGTCGACGGCCGACCGGTATGCCGCGCGCGCCCCCTCCACGTCCCCGTGCTGCTGGAGCAGGAGACCGAGGTTGGCCGCGGCCAGCGGGGCGGCGTCCGGGTGGCCGGAGTCGGCGGCCTGCCGGTAGGCGGCGGCCGCTCCTTCCGGGTCGCCGTGCCGGGCCAGGAGGACGCCGAGGTTGGTCGCGGCCATGGCCGCGGTGTGCGGGACACCGGCCTCGATCACCCGCCGGTACGCGGCACCGGCCCCCTCCACGTCTCCCGCCTTCTCGAGCCACATGGCGTGGCTGAGCTGGTATCCGTCATCCTTGCGGGCACCTGAATCGCCGTGCATGTCCCCCGTGCACCTTTCCGAACTGCGGTTGCCGTGTCGCGGCTCCCGACCGGGTGATCATCTTGTCATGGCGGCCGGGCGGTCCGTGCGCGCGGGAGGAGCACCGGTACGCACGGCACTGCGCCGCGGCCGCGGCGTAAGGTGTCCCCGGGCGCGGCGCGATGACGAGGAGTACCAACGAGTGACTGCGCCGAGCCTGGAGCACGCGACCGTCCCCGCCGACGCCGGCGAGGTGACCCTGCTGATAGCACGCCGGGTGGAGCCCGGGCACGAAGCCGCATTCGAGCAGTGGGCGAAGGGCATCCTGGACAGCGCCTCCCGCTTCCCGGGGCATCTCGGTCACGGACTGTTCCGCTCCTCGGGGGGCCGCGCGCCGTGGTTCCTGGTGCACCGCTTCCGGGACGCGGAAGCCTGCCGGGCCTGGCAGGAGTCCCCGGAGCGGGCGGCGTGGTTCGCCCACTGCGAAGGACACCACCACACCGAGATCGCGCGGCGCACGCTCACCGGCATGGAGACCTGGTTCGCCGAGCCGGGGTCGACGCGGCCCGCGCCACCCCGCTGGAAGATGGCGGTCAGCGCCACCCTGGCGATCTACCCGATCACGCTGCTCGGCAGCTACCTCCTGGTGCCCCACCTGACCACCCTCCCCGTGGCGCTCGCCGGCGCGGTCCTCGCGGGCGTCTACAACGTCCTGATGACGTACGTGGCGATGCCGGCGGTGAGCCGTCTGCTGCGGGGCTGGCTCAGCGGGGGCTGAGGGGTGTCCGCACGGCGTCGCCCGTCCGCCGGGCGGAAGGGACCTTGCGGACAAGCCCTGCGGGGGGTCTCGTCGATCAGGCCGGATCGGCGAGCGGTGTGCGGTCACCGGCAGCCGGGAACTCCGGATCCCCGCGGGGCGGCGTGGCGGTGATGACGGGACGGGGCCGGCCCGCCGTCGTCGCCGATGCGGCCGGCCCCGGCCCTGCCGGGTCCGCGGCTGCCACCGCCGCGGACCCGGCACGGTGTCAGCCGGTCAGGGTCGCCACGGACCGCATGGCGAGGAAGTTGCCGCGGTAGGCGTCGTGGGTCGCCGCGCCCTCGACGCGCAGCAGGGCCTCGTCGTTCTCCCGCAGCGAGGAGACGTCGAGGTTGTGGGAACCGGTGAAGGTCCACTTGGTGTCCGGGTGGCCCGCGTAGTTGCCCTCGACCAGCAGGTACTTGGAGTGCACGAAGAGGTCGTCGCCCTCGGTCCCCGGCGTACCGTTGTCCAGGCGCAGCTTGTACGGCTTGATCCGTGCGTGGTTGCCCAGGGCCGTCAGCTCGTCGGTCTCGTTGTAGACGACCTCGATCCAGCAGTCCTGGTCGGCCAGGGCCCTCAGCTTGCTCGCCACTTCGGCCCGGTAGAAGGCGTACGCCGCGACGCGGACCACCGTCTTGTGGGAGGCGGAACCGACCACCGTGTTGCCGGTGCACGAGACGTTGTTCAGCACGTCGACGATCAGGTCGCCGCTCTGCTGCGGGAAGAAGTAGTACTTCTCGGCCCCGCCGGTGGTGCCCTGCCGGAAGTAGTCCGCGTTGCGGTTCTCGTCGGCCAGGTCGTTGAAGTACGCGGTGTACGCCGTGTAGAGCTCGGTGTTGCCCACCGAGGTGTAGGCGTTGTTCCAGAAGCGGGAGGTGTTCGCCGGCGTCTGGTTCGCGGAGGTCTGGATCACCACGTCCTCCGCGACTCCCGGGTCACCCACCCGGGAGAAGAGGAAGAACTTGTTGTGGTTGATGTGGTTCTTGGCCGGGTCGACCGTGACGTCGGCTATGCAGGCACGGTCCTTGGGGCAGATGTGGAGCCAGGACGCCTGGGTACGGTCGGTACCTAGAGCGGTCTTGAGCTGCGTCGCGGCCGTGGACGTGGAGTAGCTGTGGTCCAGGACGACGCGCACCTGCACACCGCGGTCGTGCGCGCGGCGCAGCGCGTCGCTGTAACCGGTGTCGGTGAGGGCGTACAGGGCGGCGCGCAGCGTACGGCCGCTCTGGGTGTTGTCGATGGCCTTGATGATGTGGTTCTTGACCGCGTCCTGCTCGGCGACGGTGCCCTGCGGATCGTTGAACACCGCACCCGTGACGACCGGCGGCGCGTCCACGGCCACCGCGGCCCGGGAAGGGACCAACAGCAGGGTCAGCAGAGACCCTGCGAACAGCGCCGATGCCCATGTGCGTCTGATGGCTCTCACTCCTCGGTGAATGATCGTTCCTGCTGTGAGCAGGGGAACGATATCTTCCGGTCAGGGCGCGGCCGTGACGCGCCCCGGGGGGAGCGCGTCACGGCCCCGGGCGCACCTCGCGGGGTGTCGAGCCGGGAGCATGTCCGCCCGGGCCGGGACCACATGGCGGTCCCGGCGTGAGGAGGCTCCGCGGTCGGGCCGGTCAGGCCGCCGTTGGCGTGTAGTGCGTCGCCTCGTCGCCCTCGACGGCGTAGCTCGGGGTGCCGTCGACGCCGACGGGGACGTCACCGGCGACGGTGACGCGGTGCAGCAGCCGCGGCTGGTCGCCGTAGTCGTCGGGGGCGTAGTGCTGGGTGATGCGGTTGTCGAACAGCACCAGGTCACCGGGGTTCCAGGAGATGCGCACCAGGTTCTCGGGCCGGGTGACGTACGCCTGGAGGATACGCAGGAGGTCGCGCGACTCGGACGGCCCGAGGCCTACGAGGCTCTGGGCGAATCCGCCGATGAACAGGCCCCGTTCACCGCTCTCCGGGTGGACGCGCACCACCGGGTGGGCGGTGCGGTAGCGGCGCGACACGAACTGCCTGCGGTGCTCCGCCGCCTTGTCGTTCTTCGGCTCGGCGTAGTCGTACGCGTTGGTGTGCACCGCCCACAACCGGTCGGCGAGCTCCCGCAACGGCTCGGGAAGGTCCCGGTAGGCGGCCGCCGAGTCGGCGATCAGCGTGTTACCGCCGTACGGCGGGACGACGAGGGCACGCAGGGTGGAGGCTTTCGGCGGTGTGCGGACGAAAGTGACGTCCGTGTGCCAGTGGTTGGCGCGGATGCCTTCGTCGCCGTCCACCGGGAGGATGTTCGGCTGCCCGTCGGCCGACGGCACCGTGGGGTGGGCGGTGGTCAGCGGCCCGAAGTAGGAGGCGAACCGGAGCTGACCGGCGTCATCGAGGTGCTGGCCGCGGAAGACGAGGGCCTTGTGCTCCAGCAGCGCGGCGTTGATCGCGGAGACGACATCGGGCGCGAGGTCGTCCGTCAGGTCGACGCCGTGGATCTCGGCGCCGATGCGCCCGCCGATGCGGCGGATGCCGAGGCCCGCGACTGCGGGTGACGCGTCCGGTGCACCGGTCGCGCCGGGTTGTCCCGTGAAGGCGGTGGGTGCGGTGGATGGGGTGGATGCGGTGGATGCGATGGATGCGGTGGTCATGACGGTCGGTCCTTTCCGGAGGTGATGGGCAGGGCGGGTACGCCGTTGCCGGGGGCGGGGGGCGGCGAGCCGGGGGCGTGGCGCGCTCCGGATGTCCGGCCCCAGCCCCGGCCGATGTCCCGGCGGTAGCTGTCGAACAGCCCGGAGCGCAGCAGGCGGTCCTCGTCGGGGGCGACGTCGGCCCCCGGTGCGCCGGGCAGGCGCAGGCCGGCCCCACCGGCCGGGAGGCCGGAGTCGCCGCCCGGGATGCGGAGGTTGGCGTCCGGGAAGACGGGATCGGCGTTTGGGAGGCGGAGGTTGGCGTCGGGGAGGCCGGGAGCGGTGTCCGGGTGGCCGGCGGCGCTGCGGTCCGGTCCGTCGCCGCTGCCCGTCACGCGGGTTCCCGTGCCGGGACGGCGGAGGCGGGCCGCACCGGGCGGGAGGCGGGCCGCGGCAGTCCGTAGTGCTCGCGCAGCGTACGGCCGGTGTACTCGGTGCGGAACAGGCCGCGTGCCTGGAGGAGCGGGACGACCTGGTCGACGAAGTGGTCCAGCCCGCCGGGGAAGTAGGGCGGCATGATGTTGAACCCGTCGGCCGCGCCCTGCGTGAACCACTCCTGGAGCTGGTCGGCGATCTGCTCGGCGGTGCCGGCCACCACCCGGTGGCCGCGGCCGCCGCCGAGGCGCGCGATCAGCTGCCTCAGCGTGAGGCCTTCCCGCCGGGCCAGGTCGGCGACGAGCGTGAAGCGGCTCCTGTTGCCGTTGATGTCCCGCTCGTCGGGCAGCTCCGGCAGCGGGCCGTCCAGCGGCAGGCCGGTCACGTCGGTGCCGAGCATGCCGGACAGCTGGGCCAGGCCGTACTCGGGCACCTGGAGGTCGGTCAGCTCCTGCTCCAGGGCGCGTGCCTCGGCCTCGGTGGAGCCGATGACGGGGCAGATGCCGGGCAGGATCCTCACCTCGTCGGCCGCCCGCCCGTAGCGGGCCAGCCGGCTCTTGAGGTCCTTGTAGAACGTCTGCGCGTCGGCGAGGGTCTGCTGCGCGGTGAACACCGCCTCCGCGTACCGGGCGGCGAACTCCTTGCCGTCCTCCGACGAGCCCGCCTGCACCAGGAGCGGGTGCCCTTGCGGGGAGCGGGGTACGTTCAGGGGGCCGCGCACCCCGAAGTACGTGCCCCGGTGGTCGATGGGCCGGACCTTGTCGGTGTCCGCGTAGATGCCACGTGCCCGGTCGAGCACGATCGCGTCGTCGTCCCAGCTGTCCCACAGCGCGACGGCGACGTCGACGAACTCCCGGGCCCTGTCGTAGCGCAGGCCGTGCTCCAGGTGCTCGTCGCGGCCGAAGTTGCGGGCCTCGTCGACGGTGCCGGACGTCACGATGTTCCATCCGGCCCGGCCGCCGCTGAGGTGGTCGAGGGAGGCGAAGGCACGGGCCGTGGAGAACGGCTCGTTGAAGGTGGTGGAGACGGTGGCGATGAGACCGATGCGCTCGGTGGCCGTGGCGAGCGCCGACAGGAGCGTCAGCGGCTCGAAGCCGCCGAGCGCGTTGTACCGGACGTTGCCCCACAGGGCCAGCCCGTCGGCGAGGAAGACCGAGTCGAGCAGACCGCGCTCGGCGGTCCTGGCCAGCTCCTGGAAATACGCCAGGTCGGTGACGCGCTCCGGGGTGGTCGCGGGGTGCCGCCAGGCGGCGTCGTGGTGGCCGGCGTTCATCAGGAAGGCGTTCAGGTGGAGTCGGCGGGGCGGGGTGGCGGGCATGGGCGGGTTCCTCGGTGGTGGGTGACGGACGTCGGTGGGTGGCAGGCGGTGTCGAGTTGCGGCAGTGGCAGGTAGCGGATGGCCGCGGGCGTGGGTGGTCGGTGTGGGTGGTCGGTGCCGGTGCCTGGCGACGGTGCCGGTGCCGGTGCCGGGCGACGGTGTGTGCGGA
>NZ_KL591032.1:42956-61835 GCF_000716335.1 Streptomyces sp. NRRL S-118
GGTGGTGGTCGGTGCCGGACGGCGGTGGATGATCGCCCGGCGGTGGAGGAAGGGCTGGGCCGTGGGGTAAGGGCTTGGTGGTGGGGGAAGGGCTTGGTGGTGGGGGAAGGGCTTGGCGGGCCCCGTCCGGCGGGCCGGGCGGCGCGGGTCGAGCCGTGTCCGACCGCCGCGGTTCCGCTGGGCGGGCTTTCGCCGGCATCAGCCGGCCGACGGGGTCCGCCAGGAGCTGAGGCGCCGCTCCAGGGCGACCAGGAGCTGGTTGAACACCACGCCGATCGCGGAGATCGTGATGATCCCGGCGTACATCTGCGTGATGGCGAAGTTGTACTGGGAAGCGTTGATCAGGTACCCCAGTCCCGCCTTCGCGCCGATCATCTCGGCGGCGACCAGGACGAGGATGGACACGGCTCCCGCGAGCCTGATGCCGGTGAACACCGCCGGTACGGACGCGGGCAGGATCACCTTCTGGAAGAGCCGTACCGCGGGCAGGTCGAGCGACCGGGCCAGCCGCAGCAGCGTCGGGTCCACGGACCGGACCGCGCTGATGGTGCTCAACAGCACCGGCCAGGTGCAGGCGTACACGACGATGGAGATCTTCGACGTCTCACCGATGCCGAGCAGCAGCACGAACACCGGCAGCAGGGCGAGAGCGGCGGTGTTGCGGAAGACCTCCAGCAGCGGCCCGAGGAGGTCCGCGACGGGCCGGTACCAGCCGATCAGCAGCCCCAGGGGGACGGCGAGCGCCACCGCGATCCCGAACCCGCTGAGGGAGCGGGTGAGGCTTGCCTGCGCGTGGGCGGCGAGCAGGCCGTCCGCCGCCAGCTGCCACCAGGCCCCGGCGACCTCGCTGAACGGTGGCAGGAACGTCCGGTCGACCAGCCCGGCCCTCGGCGCGGCCTCCCACAGCAGGAGCAGCGCCACGACGGCCGCCGACCTGGTGACGGCTTTGAGGAGCCCGTACACCACCCGGCGGGCCACCGGCCGCAGTGCGGTGCGCCGCGGCGGGGAGGCCGCCGGGACCGGTACCGGGGGCTGCGGCGGCGCCGCGCTCCTCATGGCCTCCACGGACCGGTGGACGTGGTCGGTCGCGACGTCGGTCACGGAACTCATACCGCGGCTCCTTCCCTTTCCTCCTGCTGGGCCCTGGACACCTCGTCGCGCAGCAGGGACCAGATGCGGTGGCGGTAGTGCGCGAACTCCGGGCTCGACCGCGGATCGTCGGTGCTCGTACGGGACGGGAGATCGATCGGAACGACCTCCTTGATCCGGCCGGGGCGGGACGTCATCACCGCCACGCGCTGCCCGAGGTGGACGGCTTCGTCGATGCCGTGCGTGATGAACACGATCGTCTTGCCGGTGCGCTCCCAGATGCGCAGCAGCTCGTCCTGGAGGGACTCCCGGGTCTGGGCGTCCAGTGCCGCGAACGGCTCGTCCATCAGCAGCACGTCCGGGTCGTACGCCAGGCTGCGGGCGATGGCGACCCGCTGCCGCATGCCGCCCGAGAGCTCGTGCGGATGGCGCCCCTCGAAGCCGGTGAGCCCCACCAGGGCCAGGAACTCCCGCGCCCGGGCCGCGCGTTCGCGGCGGGGGACGCCGGTGGCCTCCAGCCCGAACTCGACGTTGCCCTGGGCGGTGCGCCAGGGCAGCAGCGCGTACTGCTGGAAGACGATGCCCCGGTCGAGGCCGGGTCCGGTGACGGGTGAGCCGTCGAGCAGGATGCGGCCGGAGGTGGGCGGGGCCAGGCCGCCGAGCAGGTCCAGCAGGGTGGACTTGCCGCAACCGCTGGGTCCCACCACGACGAGGAACTCGCCCGCACCCACGGTCAGGTCGATGCCGTCGAGGGCGGTGACCGCGGACCGGCCGCCGTCCTTCCCCTTGACGGGGAAGTCCTTCCGCACTCCGTCGAACACGATCTTGGCCGTGTGCGCGGTCACGGGCTCGGACATGGGAATGCTCACCTCCCGCTCGGCGCCGGCGACGCCGGCGCCGAGGTGTTGAAGTCATTGGTGTAGAGGGCGTCGAGCCGGACCCGGCCGCGGTCGATGTCACCGCGGTCGGCCAGCCAGTCGATCCAGAGCTGCAGATCCTTGCCCGTGATGCGCCCGCCGGGCTCGGCCACGCCGTAGGACTTCCAGTAGCGGAGCGTCCCGGTGTCCTCGTTGCGTCCGCGCTTCTTCACGATCCGCGTCATACGGGCGACCACCTCGGCCCGCGGGGTGGTGCGCGACCAGTCGAGCGCCCGGCCCACGCCGGTGACGAACGTCCGTACGGTGTCCGGGTTCTGCTTGATGAACCGTTCGGTCATCACGTAGGTCCCGGCGCTGAAGGAGCCCAGCAGCTGATGGTCGGTGAACAGCTGCCGCAGCCCTCCGCCCGCCAGCGCCTTGTCCCGCAGGACACCGCTCAGCACCGCGACGTCGATCTGCTTCTGCCTCAGGGACTGCTCGGTGTTCACCGGTGGCACGACCAGCGGCTCCACCTTGTCGGCGTCCGCGGCGGAGAGGCCGCCCCGCTGGAGGTAGATGTCGAGCATGGCCTCGGAGTGCGCTCCGAGGGTGTTCATGCCGACCTTCCTGCCGATGAGGTCACGGGCGGTGCGGATCGGGCTGTCGGCGCGTACGTAGTAGCCGCTGTAGGCGTCCTCGTCGGAGCCGTAGTAGCTGATGACGGATTTGATCGGCGCGCCGTTGGCCGCCAGCTTCACCACCGCGCCGTTGAAGGCGCCGCCGAAGTCGGTCTGGCCGGTGGCCGCCGACTGGATGTCCTGGGGACCGCTGATGGTGTTGCCGACCCACTCCAGTTTCACGTCCTGCAGATAGCCGAGGTCCTCCGCCAGTTCGGGCACGGTGACCTGGCCGGTCCAGCCCTGGTAGCGCAGGGTCCTGGTCCCGCCCTTGCCGGACGGGCCGCCGCCCGCGGCCGTGCCGCAGCCGACCGCCACCGCGGAGAGGCCGACGAGGCCGAGGAAGTGGCGCCGGTTCAATGGTGACAACGTGCTCATGGGAACGTCCTGTGGGAGGAGGAGGGATGGGGAGTCAGGGGGCGGTGGCGAGGGCGAGCGGGCCCCGGCCTGCGAGCGCATGGGCGAAGCCGTCCACGGCCTGGAGCAACCGCAGTTCGGCTTCCGGATCGATGCGGCACGCGCCCGCTCCGACCCGCTCGATCGCGCTGTCGAGCAGGAACGCCCCGGGGACGACATGGCGGGCGCCGAGCGCGGAGAGCACCGGGCGGAGGGCGTAGTCCATGGCGAGCATGTGGGCGAGGCTGCCGCCGGTCACCAGCGGGAGCACGGCCTTCCCCGCCAGCCCGGATTGCGGGAGCAGGTCCAGGAACACCTTCAGCAGACCGCTGTAGGACGCCTTGTACACGGGCGTGGCGACGACGACGCCCTCGGCGCGGGCCACCGCCTCCAGCGCGAGCCGCACCTGCGGGTGCGCGGCCGACCCGGTGAGGAGCTCGGGCGCGGGGAGACCGCGGACCGCGATGTGCTGGACGGCCTGCCCGCCGGCCGCGAGCCGGTGCAGGACGTAGTCCGCCGCGCGGGCGGTGCGGGAATCGGCGGACGGACTCCCGGAAAGGGCGACGACGGACGACAACACGACCTCCTGGAGGAATGACGGCAGCGCGATGCCGGAACCACGGCGCGATGCCGGGAAGAGGAAACGGAAAAGGGAACAGGAAAAGGGGAAGGGAAAAGGGGAACGAAAAGGAGGGAGGAGAGCTCACCGGCACCGCGGCGGCAGCAGGGCCACCCGCGGAGGGGAGGGGGACGGCGTACGGGGCGGGCCGGGGCGGGCCCGCGGGGGACGCCTAACAGCCGCAGAGATCGAACGCACAGAGGGCGCTGGCGTGCCGTCGGAGATCGACGTGCCGCCGCGCGGAGAAGTTCGCTGACTGGCTCACGTCCATGAGGCTGGCAGCGCGAATCAGCCACGTCAATGCGGAAACCCACGCCGTCTCACATTCTGATTTCCCCGCCACGTGCGTGAAGTACGCCGTTCACAATGCCGCCGTGCGGCCAGGTCCGGCCCGGGCACCGGACGCTCCTGTCGGGTCCGCCTCCCCCGCTCCCCTCCCCCGGCCTCCTCCGCCGTCGCCGCTCGACCGGAGGGCCGGACAGCCGGGCGACTGCGGCGCATCAGTCGTCCTTATGCACGCTCCAAGTGATCGTTTCGGAACGGGCACCATGCGTAATGGCGGCAATTCCTTGGAGTGAGAGATTCCGCTGACGTCGAGTCAAATAGCGCCCTCACACATCTCGATCGGATAACGAGGAGCTTAAAAAGGGCTAGACCAATCACCTGGATGTGCGGTAACTCCCTTGGCGCGCTAGCGGTTTGATGTGTCGTCATTTCGAACCACCGGGTAACGGAACGCACACATTCTTTGGCCCCTCTATGTCTGATTTTTCCTCGCCGGTGTTCTGGCAAGCTTCCGCGCACCGTTCTCCGATCAAGGAAGAGGTGCCACTTGTCAGGACGTCGAAGACTGCAGCCCCAACGGCGTAAGCGCCGCGGGCTCATACTCGCGACGGCAGCCGTCGCGACCATGGCGGTCGTGGGAGGCGTGGCCTACGAAGCCACCAGGCCGGCAGCCGGGACGGACCGCCCGCTGCCGCTGGCGCAGTCGGCGGATACGCCGGCCGCGGCCCCCGAACCGGCCGCCGGGCCGACGCGGGAGAAGGAACCCGAACCCCTCACCAAGAAGCCGAAGAGCGAACCCGCCCGGGGTCTCGTCTACGAAGGCCTGACACCCGCGCCCGAGGGGGATCCGTGCGCCGGTGTCTACCGGACCACAGCCGGCCACTGCACCCACGGGCCGGACGCCCCGCCGAAGGGCGTCGACATCAAGAAGGACACGCCTCCGGCCGTGAAGGCGTCCGTCCCGGCCGAGGACCCGGCCGCCGAGCCGGAGCGCGACGGTTCCGGCACCGAGCCGTCCGGTTCCAAGCCCTCCGGCGCCGAACTGCCCCGGACCGCCACACCGGCGCTCGACGCAGGAGCCCCCAAGGCGGGCGGCCCGCCGGCCGCCGGCGGCTCGGACTCCGGCTCAGGCTCCGGCTCCGGCTCCGGCTCCCGTAAGGCGAGCGCGAACGGCCCCGCCGGACAGACGGTGCAGTGCGACGGGGACGGCACCAGCGGAAACCGCGTCCAGGTCGTCTACGTCCACGCTCCCGGGAGGGACCGGTACGCCACGTACCTGCCGTCGTTCCGCAAGTGGTCGGCCGACGCCGACCTGATCTTCTCCGAGAGCGCCAAGGACACCGGCGGCGTGCGGCACATCCGCTACGTGACCGGTTCCGACTGCGTGCCGACGGTGCTCAACATCGAGCTCCCCGAGTCCGCTCTGGCCGAGTTCAGCGCCATGAACCGGGCGCTCGCCGCCCGGGGCATGGACCGCCGTGACCGCAAGTACATGATCTTCGCCGACGCGCAGGTCTACTGCGGCATCGGTACCTTCGCGGGCGACGAGCGGCCCGGCCCGAGCAACCTCAGCAACTTCGGCCCCTCCTACGGTCGTACGGACACCGGCTGCTGGGGCGGACACACCGCCGCCCACGAACTGGGCCACAATCTGGGCGCGGTCAACAACAGCGCACCCAACACGAGCCGCGGCGCCCACTGCACCGACGAGTGGGACGTGATGTGCTACTCGGACAGCCCGTACTACCCGCGGATGCGCTCCATCTGCCAGGACGGCGCCTACGAGAACCGGCTGGACTGCAACCACGACGACTACTTCCACACCAGTCCGCGGCCCGGCAGCTACCTGGCCACGCACTGGAACATCGCCGACAACCAGTTCCTCATGAGGAACAGAGGCACCGCCCAGCCCGATCCGACACCCACCCCCACACCCACGCCCACCCCGACGGGCGGGCCGACGACCGGGCCCTCCACGGCGCCCACGGTCACCGTCGGGCAGATCGCGCCGGACTCCGTGGTGGCCACCTGGAAGGCCGCCGACAACGCCGCCTGGTACCAGTTGTTCCTGGACGGCAAGCCCCTCGGGTGGGTGCAGACGACCAGCGCCCGCGTCTACAACCTGAAGCCCGGCACCGACTACACCCTGGCCGTCTCCGTACGGAACGCGTCCGGGCGTGACACCGGCCCCGGCAGGGCCACGGCCTTCCGCACCGCCGGCAACGGCGGGGGCGCCACTCCGAACACGCGGTACCTGCTCACCAACGGCGCCACCGGTACGGCGGCGGAGATCTGGGGCGGCCGGACCGCCGACGGAACCGTCCTCGTCGGGTCGCAGCGCAACGGGTACGCACAGCAGCAGTGGTACGTCGACGACGCGGGCAACGGCTTCAGCCGCCTCCGCTCGGCCGCGTCGGGCAAGTGCCTCCAGACCGGTGGTACGGCCGGCCCGGGAATGTGGGTCTCCCAGCAGCCGTGCGCGAGCGTCGCCGCCCAGCAGTGGAAGCTCGCTCCGAGCGGCAACGGCGTGACGATCACCGCCGGTTCGAGCCGCTACGTCCTCGGCGTCAGCAACCGGCCGTACTACGGCTCGTGGCTGATCGAGCTCCAGCACGCGGTCGCGGGCCCCGCGCAGGTCTGGACGCTGCAGAAGTCCGCCTGATCCCGAACGCCGGCTCCGGCCGGCGATGACGGCCGACGGACGGCACACCGCCGTCCGTCGGCCCCTCACTTCCCTCACGTCTCCTCGGAGGACGACTGTGCACACCACGCGTTCGGCGGCCGCTGCCGCCGCCTGGGCGGTGGCCGCCGTGGCCGCCCTCGGCACCGGCACCGCCGTGGCCCACGGCGGCACCCTGGCCGTCGACATCGCCGGACACGAGCGGGGGCGTGTCACGGCCCTGGTCACCTGGGAGAACGACAAGGACTCCGTCGACGAGCGGGTCGCCGCGACCGTCAGCGCCGTCAGCGCCGACGGAACCCGTACCGCCGGGCCCTGGATCCTGGTCCGCGACCCCGCCGACGCGAAGCGTTTCACCACGGCCCAGGCGCTGCCGCCCGGCCGGTGGAAGGTCACGGTGGAGGCGGGGCACCCGGCCCTCGGCCGGGACGAAGCGGACATCACGGTGGCCGCCCCACCGCCCCCGTCCGCAGCCCCCGCCTCCGTACCGTCCGCCTCCCCGCCCTCCGCCTCCGAGCGGTCCGCCTCCGCGCCGTCCGCCTCCGCGCCGTCCGCTCCCTCGTCGGCGGCACCTCGGCGGGCGGCGGAGCCCGCTGCCGAGCCGGTCCGGGCCGGCCGCGCCGCGCAGGCGGCGGACCCGGACGGCGGGGCGGGGACGCCGTGGACGGTCCCGGCTGCTGCCGCCGGTGCCCTGGCGGCCCTCGGCGCGGCCGCCCTCCTCGTCGTGCGGCGGCGCAGGTCCCGCCCCCGGCGGTGACCCGGTCCGCGGCCGGACCCGCGAGAAGCGTGCCCGTAGGGCCCGGTGACACTTCGTCAGGGCACCGGACAGTGGCGTGAACGGCAGCGGGGCGGCAACCGACGCCGATCGNNNACGCCGATCGGCGTCGGTTGCCGCCCCGCCGGCGTCCCGCTACCGGGACGCCGGACCGGCGAGCGCCGGGATCAGGCCACGGGGGCCGGGAAGGTCGGGTACTCCACCCCGGAGACGTGCTGGACGACACGGATGACCTGGCAGGAGTAGCCGAACTCGTTGTCGTACCACAGGTAGAGGATGGCGTTGTCGCCGTCGACCTTGGTGGCGCCGGCGTCGACGATCGAGGCGTGGCGGGAGCCGATGAAGTCGCTGGAGACCGCGTCGGGTGCCGTGGTGAAGTCGATCTGGCGCTTGAGCGGCGAGGTCAGCGACACGTTGCGGAGGTAGTCGAGGACCTCCTCGCGGGTGGTCTCGCGGCCGAGCCGCAGGCTCAGGATCGCGATCGAGACGTCCGGCACCGGAACGCGGATCGAGCTGCCGGTGATCGGCGCCTTGAGGTCGGGCAGCGCCTTGGCGACGGCGGACGCGGCACCGGTTTCGGTGATGACCATGTTGAGCGGCGCCGAGCGGCCGCGGCGGTCGGCCTTGTGGAAGTTGTCCAGCAGGTTCTGGTCGTTGGTGAACGAGTGGACGGTCTCCACGTGACCGCGCAGCACACCGTACTCGTCCGCCATCGCCTTCAGCGGCGGCACGATCGCGTTGGTGGTGCAGGAGGCGCAGGACAGGATCTGCTCGTCCGGCTTGATGGTGTCGTGGTTGACGCCGTGGACGATGTTGGGGACGTCGCCCTTGCCCGGAGCGGTCAGGACGACCTTGTCGATCCCCGGCCGCAGGTGCTTCGACAGACCCTCGCGGTCCCGCCACTTGCCGGTGTTGTCGATGAGGATGGCGTCCTTGATGCCGTACGCCGTGTAGTCGACCTCGGTCGGGTCGTTGGCGTAGATCACCTTGATCTCGTTGCCGTTGGCGATGATCGTGCTGCTCGCCTCGTCGACGGTGATCGTGCCCTGGAACTGGCCGTGGATCGAGTCGCGGCGCAGCAGGGAGGCGCGCTTGACGATGTCCTGGTCGCCGCCCTGGCGGACGACGATGGCGCGCAGGCGCAGGCCGTTGCCGGAACCCGCCTTCTCGATGAGCAGGCGGGCGACGAGGCGGCCGATGCGGCCGAAGCCGTAGAGGACGACGTCACGGCCCTCGCCGCGCTCGATCTTGTCGGCGCCGGTGGCGCCGGCGACGGCCTCGGCGGTGAACTCCTCCACCGACAGACCGCGGTCGTCGGTCCCGTACGTCGCGGCGAGCATGCCGATGTCGATCTGCGACGGTCCGAGGTCGAGCGTGGTGAGGGCCTGCAGGAAGGGCAGCGTGTCGGTGACGGAGAGCTCCTCACCGGCGATCTGACGGGCGAATCGGTGGGTCTTGAGGATGCTGACCACCGACTTGTTCACCAAGGAGCGGCTGTGGACCAGGACGGTGACGTCCCGCTCCCGGTGCAGCTTCCCGATGATCGGGATCATCGACTCCGCGATTTCCTCGCGGTTCTTCCAGTTGGTGAACGAGTCGTCGTTGACAGTCACAGGCGTATCTTTCGAGCTAGGCGGCGCTCATATGCTAACCCGTCGCCTGTTCGATCATTCACCGGGGTGTAGGTATGGGGGTTGGGGATGGTATGCCCCGATCTGTTATGCCCCCCGCTCCGGCCGCCGGGTCAGTGGGCGAGTGCCTCGTCCAGGTCGCTCAGCCAGTGGGTGACGGTCACGTCGTCGGTCTTGTAGGTACCGGGCGGGAGCGTCAGGGAGACCGAGGGGCCGGTGGAGCCCGATCCGTCGCGCGGCGCGAACAGCACGCCGAGCCGCGCCACGGTGCGGCCGTTGACCTCGCTTCCCGTCCGCTCCCCCACCATCACCACGGAGGCGTACGCGGATTCCCCCGGCGCGAGCCGGATCACGCTGTGCCCGCGGGTGCCGTCGTCGACGGCGGTGGCGGCCTGGTCCTCGTCGAACCGCAGGAGCGGTGCGCCGTACAGGTCGCAGGGTACGGAGCCCCGGTTGGTGGTCGTGAGCAGCAGGTGATTGATGGGGCGGGCCGGCCGCTTGACGTCGACGGCGTTGTTGGCCCCGGTGCAGGTCACGACCGGGCCGCGGGCGCCGTCCGCGCCGTCGGCGGTACCGCCGCTCCCCGCTCCCCGGTCGCCCGCGGCCGAGCCGTTGCCCTTGCTGCCGGGGCGCGGCGTCGCCGTGCCGGTGGCCCGGTCACCGCCGGTCCCGGCCGGGCCACCGGACCCGGAAGCGTCCGGCGCGGAGGAGGCGGAGGAGGCGGCGGACCCGCCGGCCTGCGGCGTGCCCGAAGCGGAGCGTTCGGCTGCCGCGTTCCCGGACTCGCACGCGGTGGTGGCGAGTGCGGCTGCGAGGGCGATGGCCGCGAGGGCCGTGGCGCGCGTGGTCTTCGTACGCATGGTGATCTCTTGCTTCCCGTCGGAGTGGATGCCGGTGACGATCGGTCAGCGCGTGTCCCGGGGCGCCGGGACGGCGAAGCGCGCTGCGACGGCCGGGGCCCGGTGCGGCGGTGGGATGCGGTGCTCCAGTCCCGACGCCGTGCGGCCCGGATGGCTGAACACACCATGCTGTGCTGTTCGTTGTCCCAGCCATCCGGTGGCGACAATACGGGAGGCTGGAACGCTCGTACCGGGCTCGGCCTGGGGAAACACACATCCCCTGGAATGCGTTCCAGGAACATCCCAGGGGATGCGAACGAAAGGATCACGAGGGGTGGGGACCGGGACGGAAGCCTTCGCGGGCTTTCTGCGCGAGTTGAAGGAACGATCCGGGCGCAGTTACGGCACGCTCGCCAAACAACTGCACATGAGCACGTCGACGCTGCACCGCTACTGCAACGGTGACGCCGTGCCGACCGAGTTCGCACCCGTGGAGCGCTTCGCCCGGTTGTGCGGAGCGGACCGTGAGGAGCTCGTACGGCTGCACCGCAACTGGATCGTCGCGGACGAGGCGCGGCGCCGGGGGAGGACGGGCGGGGCGGCGGCTCCGGAGGAGGCTGCCGCCGCCCAGGCGGAACCGAGCGTCTCGCCGGTTCCGCGCGCGCAGTCGGAACCGGACGCACCCGCGAAACCCGGCTCATCCGGCTCGTCCGGCTCATCCGGCTCATCCGGCTCATCCGGCTCGGTGGCCGCGGACGCCGCGCACGTGGTCCGTGACGCCGCGGCCGGCGCGGCCAGGGCCCGCGAGGCCCTCGCCGGCGCGCCCGCGGCGGCCGATCGGCCGGCACCGTCCCGCGGGGCCGGGCCCGTGGGTGACACCACGGCCGTGGACGACGAGCCCCCCGGGACGCCGGCCGGACCCGGCGGTCCGGCTCCGAACCTGCCCGCGCTTGCCGGAGCCCCGGCGGCTCGCGGGCGCGTCCGGCTGCGAACGCTGGCCGCCGTGGCCGCCGGGGTCCTCCTCACGGCGTCCGGCGTCGCCTTCGCGGTGAGTGACACGTCCGTCGTCGCGTGGCAGGACCCGGCTCGGGAGGCGCCGCACACCCCGGTGCCGTCCGCTGCCGGCAACGGCGCCGGAAGCGATGCCCCAACCAGTACCGGAACCAGCGGCGCAGGCCGGGCCGCGAGCAGCCCTGCCGCCCCGGCGATGCCCGAGCCGCCGCGCGCGAGCGCCACTCCGGCACCTTCCGGCGGTGCACTCGGCACCCGTACCACCCCGGCGCCGCCGGGGGACGGAGCCGGGCAGCGGCAGGCCGGGCCCGTACCACTGACGGCGGATGTGCGCCCGTACATCTGGAAGGACCCGTGCAGCCAGGCGTACGTCGTGAACCGGCCGCCCACCGCCGTCCCGCCGCCGCCGTCCATGCAGGACGCCCGTGGCTGGGTCAGCGCCCTGGGGGGCGTACCCGCGGGAGAGATGCTGATCGAGGTGGTGCTCCAGGGCACCGGCGAGGAGACCGTGGTCCTCAAGGACCTGCACGTCCGCACGGTCGAGAAGACGGAGCCCCGCCCGGGGAACGCCTATGTGATGGGGGTCGGCTGCGGCGGGGGCGTGGGTCTGCAGAGCCTGGACGTCGACCTGGACGCGGCGCGGCCGCGGCCGGTGCCGGTGGCCGGCTACAACGGCGACCGGTTCCTGCCGGCGACGGACTTCCCGTACAAGGTCTCCGCCGACGATCCGCACGTCCTGAGGATCAGCGCGCATACGGCCGACCGGATGGTGCGCTGGTACCTGGAGCTGGAGTGGAGCAGCGGCGGCCGGAGCGGGACGCTGCGGCTGGACGACCGCGGACGGCCGTTCACCACGAGCGCGGCCACGAAGCTGCCGGCCTACCAGTTCCCCCTCGGTGCGAGCGCCTGGGAGCCGCACCGGACGAACGAGGGCTGATCCCGTACGCCCCGCCGCGGTGGGCCGCCCCGGCAGGCTCCTCCCGGGGGGTGGCGGTCGCCGCGCGTCGTACCGCTCTCCGGCAGGCTGGTACGAGTGACAGCAGACGCGCGGCGGCCGGCCCTCACGCCCGACGGACGGTACGTCGTCATCAACGGCGGACGCCGGCGGGCGACGGACCCGGACATTCCCGGCGACGCGGCCGCGCGGCTCCGGTCCCGCCTGATGGCGGCGCGCCACGCGGTCGGCGCCGCCCGGCGGGCCCGGGACGTCGAGGGGGAACGCGCCGCCCGGGCCCGTGTGCACACGGCGAAGGTCGCGCTGGGCGAGCGCGGCGCGCCCAGGTGGGAACAGCCGGACGCGGAGCGGCGCACCCGCTGGACCCGCCTGCGGACGGCTCATCCCCTCCACGACCCTCTGCGATGGAGCGTGACGACGCGGCGGGCGCTTGCCGGCAGGGCTCCGCCCCCGGCCGCGGCACGAGGCGACGGCCAGGGGCGGTGCGGTTCTCTGGTGGAGGCTAGGGCGCCATCTCGTAGGCACCGGCCAGCGCCTCGACGCGCTCCCAGACCCGCGCCGACCGCGCCTCGTCCACGACCGGGCGGCGTACGGCGCCGAGCGACCAGAGCTGCTGCTGCTCGGTGGCGGAGTCCTTGCCGTGCAGTTCGACGGCGTGCGCGGAGAAGTCGCGGACGAGGACGGCGAACAGCTCGTCCAGCACGTCCCCGTCCAGGTCCGTCAGCCGCGCCTGCTCGAGGATCAGCTGGCCGTGGACCACGAGCGCGAACAGCTGCCCGACCGCAAGGAGGAGGTCCAGGTCACGGCTCTGCTCCTCGTCGGGGGCGGCGGTGGTGACGAACTCGCACAGGGCGTCGGCCTGTTCGCGGAAGCGGCCGACGTTGGGCAGGTGGGCGTACGCGTCGAAGGCGGGGCGCCAGTCGTGGAAGCGCACGGAACCCAGGCCGCGGGCCGGGCCCTGCCGGAAGAGGAACGCGTCGTCGGCGGCGTCGAGCCGGGTCGGGACGGGCTCGTACGCGACGGGGTCCAGCAGGTGGTTGCGCATGAACTTGAGGATCAGCGCGAGGTTGACGTGGACCGTGCCCTCCAGCTTCGGGAGCCCCCGGATCTCGACGGCGGCCTGGGCGAAGTAGTTGTCCTTCTCGAAGCCCTTGGCGGCGATGACGTCCCACATCAGGTCGATGACCTTCTCGCCCTCCGTGGTGACCTTCATCTTGGTCATCGGGTTGAAGAGGAGGTAGCGGCGGTCGTCGGGGCCGGCCGAGCGGAAGTAGTCGACGGCGCGGTCGCTGAACAGCTTCATGCCGACGAGGCGGACGTACGCGTCGGTCAGCTCCCGGCGCACGTGCGGGAAGGCGGTGACGGGCCGCCCGTAGAGGATGCGGCCGTGCGCGTGCGTGACGGCCTCGTACATGGCGTGCTCGCAGATGCCGATCGAGGCGGTGCACAGGTTGAACTTGCCGACGTTGACCGTGTTGAGCGCGGCGTCGAAGGCGGCGCGGCCGGTGTGCAGGACGTCCTGCGGGGCGACCGGGTAGTTCTCCAGGCGGAACTCGCTGACGTACTTGGAGGAGTCGACGACGTTCTTCACCAGGTGGTACGCCGGGTGGCGGCTGTCGGCGGCGAAGAAGACGTAACCGTCGGGGCCCTCGACGTCGGTGCGGCGGCCGAAGACGGAGACGAGGCCGGCGGCGTTGCCGTTGCCGATGTAGTACTTGGAGCCGGTGGCCCGGAAGCCGCCCTCGCCGTCGGGCTCCAGGAGCATGTCGGTGGAGTAGATGTCGGCGCCGTGGGCCTTTTCGGACAGACCGAAGGCGAACACCTCGCCCTGGGAGAGCAGCTCGGCCGCGCGGGCGCGGGCAGCGGCGTTGTCGCTCTGCCAGACGGGTCCGAGGCCGAGGATGGTGACCTGCCAGGCGTACCAGTAGTCGAGCCCGTAGAAGCCGAAGATCTCGTTGAGGGCGGCGATGCGGGCGGTGTCCCACCGCTTGTCCTGCTGCCCGGCGCCCTCAGCGGCGGACGCGGGGGTGAGGAAGGTCGCGAAGAGTCCTTCCTTGGCGGCGAAGGCCAGGAAGTCCGCGAGCCAGGCCCGGGAGCGGTAGTCCTCGATCAGCCTGCGCTTGCCGCGCTCCTCGAACCAGTCCACGGTGGCGCGCAGCAGCCTGCGGGTCTCGGGGTCGAAGTGAGCGGGGTCGTACGTGCGCGGGTTGAACAGCAGCGGGTCGGCCATGGGTGTCCGCCTTTCCGGCTCGGTATGAGGGTGATGGTGCTGAGGGTGGTCGTGGCGGCCCGGTTCACTGCCCGGAACCGAGCCGGCGGAGGGTGGCGAGGACGTCGTCGAGCCAGGCGACCGTCATCCGCTCGTAGGCGATGCCGCCGCGCAGGACGACGTGCTGGAGCTCCCGGCCGGCATCGGGCACCGCGGAGCCGCCCGGGGCGTCCGGTCCGGTGAAGTCGCGCTCCTCCCCAGCCAGGTAGTGCGCGAGCCGCTCGGAGTGCACCTGCCGGTATCGCTCCACCTCGCGGATCAGGGCTGCGGGGTCGTCGAAGGCCGCCCCCCGGATCTTCACGGCGAGGTCGTGGCGGACACTCTCGGGTTCGATCGGCTCGTGCAACCACCGGGAGAGGACGTCCCGGCCGAGGGCGGCGACGGAGTACTCCTTCTTGTCCGGGCGGCCCTGCTGCGGGACCTCGCGGACGTCGATCCAGCCGTCGCTCTCCATGCGCTTGAGCACGCGGTAGATCTGCTGGTGCGTGGCGGTCCAGAAGTACCCGATGGACCGCTCGAACCGCCGGGCCAGCTCATAGCCGGAGCCGGGCTTCTCCAGGAGGGAGACGAGGATCGCGTGGTCGAGCGCCATGCCCCGATCTTCTTATGCAACTCGTTGCATAGACAAGCGCCGGGGCACGGGTGAGACACGGCTCACCCGGCGCCGCCTCCGCCCGGCTCTGTTCCCGGGCCGGCCGGGCGCGGTACGGGGCCCCTTGCCACCGGCCCGCGTCCCGGGCCCGCGCACCGGACGTCACACCGGCGGGACGACCCCCGTGACACCGGCCCGCACCGCCAGGTCCACCGCCGCGGCGAGCCGCTCGGGCGCCACACCCCGCGGGAGCGCCGCCGTGAGGAGCGCCGACACCGCCGCCGCGTCGGCCGTACGCGCCTCCGCGCGCTCGCGGAACCGGGTGACGGCCCCGTACAGCTCCGCCTCCTCCTCACGGGAACGGCCGTCGTCGCCCGCGAGGCAGGCGGCGAGAGCCGTGAACTCCGCCTCGGAGCCCACCCAGGGCGCCGCACCCTCCAGGCCGTCCTCGCTCAGCTCCTCCGGGTAGCGGATGCGGTGCCAGGAACCGTTCTCCCACCAGTAGACGAAGCCGAACAGATTGCCTTCGGCGTCGTCACGCAGTTGCTCCCAGGGCAGCCAGTCCGGACCACCCGCCAGGAAGTCGATCTGCTCCCCTCCGACGTGCGTGTGGCTGCCGTCCGGGTCCTGGCCGACGAAGACGGCGCGCTCCCCGTCGAGCACGGTGAGCCGCCACCAGCCGCACGCTCCGGTCGCATGGCACCACAGCCCGTGCTCGTCGAGGACGTGCTCCGGACGACCGTCGTCACAGGCGCCCTCCAGCAGGGCGAAGGTGACGGCCCGCGCCCACAGGCGCGCAGGGTGGTCGAGGTCCTCGGGGCGGCTGGGCACGTGCACGGGGTGGTTCCTTCCGGTCGGTGTGGGGGTCAGCCTCACACAGCCGGTGAGCCGCTCCCGCATCGGCCCGTACCGTCCGACTGCCCTGCGCGCACCGAAAGTTGTGGACATGATCGCGCCGAGACGCTTAACGTGACGGGTGACGCCCACGACAGCGGAAAGGAGGCGAGTGCCGTGTACCGCTCATGCTGCTTGCGCTCCCTCCCCGCCGGTCCGGCGTCCATGGTCTGACCGGGAGCGCTTCACCCACCTCTCCCGGAGGACACCTCCCATGACCGAAACGGTCGTCCGCGCGCTCGGCACGAGCGACGCCCATCTCTTCGACACCCTGCCCGACCCCCTCGGCGCGCGGGAAGCTCACGCGCGCACCACCCACCGTCCCGAGTGGAAGCGGATCGCGCTCCGCGACGGCAACGTCGTGGCCCGCGGCGCCTGGTGGGGCGGCCCCGACGACACCACCCCGGTGAACATCAACTGGTTCGATGTCGCCGAAGGCGAGGAGGAAGCCGGCGCGCAGCTCCTGCGCACCGCCCCCCACCAGGTCGAACTGGAGCTGAACCTGCCCGCGGGCTGGCGCGGCGACCCGGTGGCCCGCGCCGCGGGCGAGACCCGCCTGAACGCCGCGCGGGCGGCCGGTTACGAGGTGCTGGTCGAGCGGTTCATGTACCGCTGGACCCCGGCCTGCGGTCTGCCGGAGCGGCCGGGGCGGCTCACCTTCGCGCCGGAGCCCGACGACGCCGTCTTCTTCGACGCGCTGCGCCGCATCCACTCGGTGACACTGGACGCGCACGCGCTGCGTGCGATCGCCGAGGGCGGGCTCGACCAAGCGGCCCAGGAGGAGCTGGACTTCTTCCACTGGTGCCCCTCGCCGCGCGAGTGGTGGCAGGTGGCGTACACCCCCGGGGGAGAGCCGGCGGGCATCCACATCCCCGCGCACAATCCCTCCGGACCGTGCGTCGGTTTCATCGGCGTCCTCCCCGAGCAGCGCGGACGGGGCTACGCGTACGATCTGCTGGCGGAGTGCACGCACTTCCTGGCCGAGCGGGGCGCCGAGTTCGTCGCCGGGGCCACGGACCAGGGCAACTTCCCCATGGCCGCGAACTTCGCGAAGGCCGGGTACCCGGTGGTCCTGGAGCGCATCAACCTGGTGCCCGGCGCGCGCGGCTGAGCAGGACGAACCGGCGGACGGAACGGGGGCGCGCCGACCGGGCGCGCCCCCGTTGCCGCGAACCGGCCGAGCCGGTCCGGCCCTCCCTCCCGCCGGGGCACCGGGGCGCGTCCACCCCGGGCCCTGCCGACGTACCGCCGCACCCCGGCGACGTACCGTCAGTCAGTGGCGGCGGCCGCGCAGGCGTCCGATGAGCCGCCGCGCCCGGGCCTGCGTCCGCGGGTCCTGGGCTGCGCGGCGGGTCGCGCTGATCAGCCGCTGCCCCTGGGGCGTACGCGTGAACCGCTTGATGCGTGCCATCACGGTCGACATTCCACTCTCCCTCCGGTGCTGTCCGTTCCGGTGTTGTCCGTCCCGGTCCTGGGGCGTCGTCCGCCCGCTGATCCGCCTACCCCGCGGCACGGCACGGACACCCGCGGTGGTCCGGACGGCGGCGGGTAGACGCACGGCCATGGGTGACATCCTGGTCGGTACGTGTTCCTGGACGGACAAGGCTCTGGTGTCGAGCGGCTGGTACCCCCCGGGGCGCCGCGACGCCGAGGGCCGCCTGCGGCATTACGCGGAGCGCTTCCCGGTGGTCGAGGTGGACTCCACCTACTACGGCCTCCCCCGCCCGCGCAACAGCGAGTTGTGGGTGGAGCGGACACCACCGGGGTTCCTCTTCGACGTGAAGGCCTTCTCCCTGCTCACCGGGCACCCCACGCGTCCGGAGGCCGTCCCCGCTGACCTGCGCCCCGCGCTGCTCCGCGAGGCCGGGTTACGGGGCGGCGCCCGGCCGTGGGGCCGGCGCGTCGCGGACGGGGCGCTGCTCGACGAGGTCTGGGCGCGCTTCGCCGAGGCGCTGCTGCCGCTGCGGTCCGCCGGGCGCCTGGGCAGTGTGCTGTTCCAGTTCCCGCCGTGGTTCCGCGCGGAGACGGCCACGGAGGCGTTCCTCGAACAGTGCCGGGAGCGCGCCCGTGGCTGGCCGGTGGCCGTGGAGTTCCGGCATCCGTCGTGGTGGCAGGAGGACCGGCGGGAGCGCACGTGCGCGCTGCTGCGGGGGCTGGGCGTGGCGGCGGTCGCCGTCGACATGGCGCAAACACTGTCGGTGTCGATACCGCCCGTGGCGCCGGTCACCGCGGAGGAGCTCGCCCTGGTGCGCTTCCACGGCCGTAGCGCGGCGTGGGGGACGGGCTCGAAGGAGGACCGGTTCCGCCACGCCTACACGGCCGGGGAGCTCGCGGCGTGGGTGCCGCGGCTGTGCCGGATGGCGGAGAGGGCGGGCCAGGTGCACGTACTGTTCAACAACTGCTGCGGGGACGCGGCGGTGCGTGCCGCGGAGTGCATGGAGCACATGCTGGCGGGCCGTACGGCCGTGCGGTGACGAGCGGATCCGCCGGCCGCCGGCGGGCCCGCCGCCGCTTTCCGGCCGGGCGGTGCCCCCGGCAGGCCCACCCCGGGTGCGCTCCCCCGCCCACCGGGTCAGGGTGGCACCAGGAGGTGGTACGACGTGGGTATCGAGGATTTCGGAGGCGGGCAGCCGGCCCAGTCGGACGTCCTGGTCGTCACGACCAACGACGTACCGGGCCATCAGGTCCAGCAGGTGATCGGCGAGGTGTTCGGGCTGACCGTACGGTCGCGCCACCTGGGCAGCCAGATCGGCGCCGGGCTCAAGTCGGTGATCGGCGGTGAGCTGAAGGGCCTGACGAAGACGCTGGTCGAGACCCGCAACCAGGCCATGGAGCGGCTGACGGAGCAGGCTCGCGCCCGCGGCGCCAATGCCGTCCTGGCGTTCCGCTTCGACGTCACCGAGGCGGCCGACGTGGGCACGGAGGTCTGTGCGTACGGGACGGCCGTGGTGGTGGCGAAGGTGTAGCCGGCCCTCGTCCCCGGCGGGCGGGGCGGCCCATGTGCGGCGGGCCGCGGGCGTTTCCGGGCCGTTTCCGGGCGTGGCACGGGCCGGCCGGGCGCGCCGGGCGGCGTTCACCGGCCCGGGCCGCCGCCTCCGCACACCGCGGTGGACCGGCGGCCGGGGTCCGGACCGCGGCGGTACAGCGGCGGTGCGGCATCGGCATCGGCATCGGCATCGGCATCGGCATCGGCAGGATGGTCGGCCGAAAGCCGTCGCCCGGCGGAACTGCCTCTGGCCCATGCCTCCGTGGGCTCGGTACTGTCGGGCTTTCCGTAGTCCGCAGGAGCGAGTGATGGCCGCAGCCGAAC
>NZ_JOBL01000196.1 GCF_000716335.1 Streptomyces sp. NRRL S-118
CCCCGGCCCCCGCCGCGCCCCTCCGGCCCAAGCCGACACCACCCGCGCACCGCGCGCCCCAAGCCGACGCCCCCCGCGCGGGCCCAAGCCGACACCACCCGCGCACCGCGCGCCCCAAGTTGACGCCCCCGCGCAGCAGGGACCGCGGCCGGCGCACGCAGAAGCAGGGCGCACCCGGCGTCCCGGGTGCGCCCCGCGCGGTCACGCGCCGCTACGAGTCGACGAGTCGACGTCAGGCGTCAGGTGTCGGACGTCAGACGTCAGACGTCGTAGCTGCGGTCCGCCCGCTCACGCGCCGTCTGCGCGTCCTCGTCCATGCCCTGCCGGCGCTCGTCGCGCTGCGGACGGCCCTTCTGCGTGCGCTGCTGCGCCTCGCGCTTGGCGTCCTGCGCCCGCTGCTTGGCCTGGTCCTTGAGCTCCTGCGACTTGTCCTTGAACTGGTCTGCGATACCCATCGAGTTCACTCCTGAAAGTGGGGGGTGCGGGGGCCATGTTCGGCCCCCGGCCTCGACCAGCGTGGCATGACCCGACATACCGCGCATTTCGATCAAGCGGTGACGCTTTCGTCACGCTCGGTAGCGCCTCGGCGGGCCGCTTCGTCCGCCTCGCCCCCCGCCCCGACGAGCCCCCTCCGCACGCTCCCCAGCCGCGGCTCGAAGCGCCGCATCTCGCGCTGTCCGACCGTGGCGATGAGGCCCGGCAGGTAGCCGCGCACCGACTGCATGCCGCGCAGCCACCACTGCGCGTACACGTGGGCCGAGCGCCGCTCGATGCCGGCGACGATCCGGTCGACGGCGGGGCCGAGCGGGTACGTCCGGTTCGAGGGCCACGGCAGCCGCTGCCGCAACTCCCGCATCACGTCGTCCTGGTCGGCGCCGCGCACCATGTCGGTGTCGGTCCACGAGAGGTACCCGACCCCGACCCGCACGCCTTTGTGGCCGACCTCCGCGCGCAGGCTGTGCGCGAACGCCTCGACGCCCGACTTGGAGGCGCAGTACGCGGTCATCATCGGGGCCGGCGTGATCGCGGCGAGCGACGCGATCTGCAGGAAGTACCCGCGGCTCTCGGCGAGCACCGGCAGGAACGCCCGGCCCGTCACCGCGCCGCCGATGAGGTTGACCTCGATGACCCGCCGCCACGCGACGGGGTCGGAGTCCATGAACGGACCACCGGCCGCGACGCCCGCGTTGGCGACGACGATGTCCACCTTCCCGAAGCGCTGCTTCACCTCCTCCGCGACCCGTGCCATCGCCTCGTGGTCCGTCACGTCGACGTGCCACCAGTCGCTCTCGGTGTGCAGCCGCCCGGAGACCTGCTTCAGCAGCTCGGGCTCCAGGCCCAGCAGCGCGATCCGCGCGCCGCGTGCGGACATCTTGCGCGCCAGCAGTTCGCCGACGCCCCGTGCGCCGCCGGTGATGACGGCGACCTGCCCGTCCAGGCTCACCTTGGTCATGCCGCCTCCTCCTTGTCCGTGGACCCCAGGTACGTCGTCACGAGCGCGCGAATGCGCGCCGTCACGGCCTCCGGCGCCTCCACGGGCGTCATGTGCCCCACGCCCGTGAGCTCCTCCAGCCCGGCGCACCGGGGCAGCGCGGCGGCCAGCGCCCGCGCGTGCACCGGCGGCGTGAGCCGGTCCGCCGTGCCGACGATCACCGCGGTCGGCACGGTCAGCTCCCGTACGCCCGCCTCGACGTCGAGCCCGGCCAGGACGTGCGACCACGCGACCCGCACGGCGCGCGGGCAGGCGTGCACGATGCGGGCGCACTCGGCGACGGCGGCGGGTGCCGAACCGGGGCCCATGGTGGCGTACTTGAGGATGGCCTTCGAGACGGGGGTGACCGGCCCGAGCGGTACCCGGGCGCCCAGGACGAGCCCGGTGAGCCGGGTGCGCAGCCGCCCGGCGCGCAGCGGCAGGACGAGCGACTCGGCGACGAGCCGGGACGGTCCGGTGCTGCACAGCAGGACGGCCGCCGCGTGCTCGCGCACCGCGGGCCGCCCGGCGGCGGCCATGAGGGTCATGCCGCCCATGGAGTGACCGGCGAGCACGGCTTTCTCGCCCGGGTCGAGGGTTGCGGTGAGCACCGCCTCGAGGTCGTCGGCGAGGGCCTCCGTGGAGTAGCCGCCGGGGCCCGCCGCGGCGGGTGTGTTGCCGTGTCCGCGCTGGTCGTAGACGACGACCCGGTGGTCGGCGGACAGGTCCCGCACCTGGGCGGCCCAGAACTCGGTCGAGCAGGTCCAGCCGTGCGACAGCACCACGGCCGGGGCCCCTTCGGGCCCGTACACCTCGGCGTGCACCGGCGTCCCGTCGGCGGACGTCACGTTCACCTTCATCGCACGGTCTCCTTGTCGCGTACCCGGACCACCTCGTACTCGGCCAGGTCCACGGCGCGCGTCGCGCGCCGGAACTCGCCGGTCGTGCCGGGCCAGAGGGTGGTGTTGCGGCCGTTGGCGTCGAGGTACCAGCTGTCGCAGCCGCCGGACTTCCACACGGTGCGCTCCATGCGGGCCTGCACGCGCCGGTTCCAGGCGGCCACGGCGGACGGCCGGGCCGCGAGCGCCACGCGCCCGCCGAGCACGTCGAGCTGGCGCATGTAGTCGGCCAGGTAGTTCAGCTGGGACTCGATCATGAGGATCATGGAGGAGTTCCCGAGCCCGGTGTTGGGGCCGATGATGGTCATCCAGTTGGGGAAGCCCGCGGTGGTGGCGCCGCGCAGCGACTCCATGCCGTCCTTCCACGCCTCGGCGAGGGTGATCCCGTCCGCGCCGACGACGCGCTCGGCGATCGGCATGTCGGTGACGCGGAAGCCGGTGGAGAAGATGATCGCGTCGGCCTCGGCCTCGGTCCCGTCGGCGGCGACGAGCGTCGAGCCCCGCACCTCGGCCAGCCCGGAGGCGACGACGTCCACGTTGGGCCGGGCGAGGGCCGGGTAGTAGTCGCTGGACAGCAGGATCCGCTTGCACCCGATGCGGTACGAGGGCGTCAGCTTGGCCCGCAGCGCCGGGTCCTTGATGGCCCGGTTCATGTTGGCCTTGGCGACGGACTCCACGAGGCCCAGCTCACCGGGGCGCTTGGTGAAGGCGCTGACCTGCAACTCCCGGATGCCCCAGAGCAGTCCGCGGCGGGCCTTGGCGGTGAGGGGCAGCCGGCGGTGCAGCCACCGCTCGGCGCCGCTGATGGGCCGGTCCATACGGGGCATGACCCAGGCCGGGGTGCGCTGGAACAGGGTCAGCCTGCCCACCCGGGGCTGGATGGAGGGCACGATCTGGATGGCGGAGGCGCCGGTGCCGATGACGGCGACGCGCTTGCCGGCCAGGTCGTGGTCGTGGTCCCAGCGGGCGGAGTGGAAGACCTTCCCGCCGGCCGCCTCGAAACCCGCGAGGCCGGGGATGTCGGGGATCCTGGGGTCGGACAGCGGTCCGGTGGCGGAGACCACGACGTCGGCGGTGAGCGTGCCGCGCGTGGTCTCGATCTCCCAGCGCAGTGCGTCGTTGTCCCAGTGCATCATCCGCACGTCGTGGCCGAACCGGATGTGGGACCGCAGGCGGAAGGTGTCGGTGACGTGCTCCAGGTACGCGCGTATGTGCTGCTGGCCGGAGAAGGTGCGCGGCCAGTCGGGGTTGGGCGCGAAGGAGAAGGAGTAGAGGTGTGACGGCACGTCACAGGCGCACCCGGGATAGCTGTTGTCCCGCCAGGTGCCGCCCACGGAGTCGGCCCGCTCCAGGACGACGAAGTCGGTGATTCCTTCGCGGCGCAGCCGGACGGCGGCGCCGAGGCCGCCGAATCCAGATCCGATCACCGCCACTCGTACGTGCTCGTGCTGGCCCATGCCGCCTCCGCATACCCGTCCGCAAGTCCGGTCCTCAGGACTCTGCCAGCAATCGCTGGCACGGTTGGGAGAGTAGAGCAGCTCCTTACCGAGCGGTAGGGGTGCGCCGGGAAAAGTTACCGGCGGTACGACATAGGGTGGCGACCGTGGCGAACGAGGGGATCAGCGAAGGCACCGGCCGGCGCGGGCAGGGCGGGGAGCACCCCGCGCCGCGCGAGTACCGCATGGAGGAACTGGCCGCGGAGGCCGGCATCACGGTGCGCACCCTGCGGTTCTACCGCGAGCGCGGCCTGATCCCCCCGCCCCGCCGCGAGGGCCGCATAGCCTGGTACGGCCCCCACCACCTGGCCCGGCTGAGGACGATCGCGGCCCTGCTGGAGCGCGGCCACACCCTCAACGGCATCGCCGACCTGGCGGCCGCCTTCGAGAGCGGGCGGGACGTCGGCGAGGTGCTGGGTCTGGGCGAGCCGACCGAGGAGGAGCCGGTACGGCTCACCCCCGAGCAGCTCGCCGACCACTTCGGCGACCAGGTGACCCCGGAGAACTTCGCCGCCGCCCTGGAGCTGGGGTACCTGGCCACCGACGGCGAGGAGATCGTGCACGTCAGCCGCCGGCTGCTGGAGGTGTCGGCGGCGCTGGTCGAGGAGGGCATCCCCCTGGCGGCGGTCCTGGCCGCCGCGGCCCGCGTCCGGGAGCACGCCGACGCCCTGGCCGCCCTCTTCGCCGACCTGCTGCGACGGCACGTGGGCGGCGACGCCGACGCGGTACGGCTGCGCCCGCTGGCGAAGAGCGTGGTGGAGGCGGAGGTGTCGATGGCCCTGGACCGCCGCCTGCGCACCCGCGGCATCTGAGAGGCGCCGGGGGGCGCCGGACCGCACCGGGCCCCCAGGGGCGAGGCGACCGGTCAGACCGCCGGCACGGGCAGCCACCAGCGCGCCTTGTAGATCCCGCCGCCGGCGAGCCGGTACGCCCCGGCGGGCCGGTGCACCGTCACCGTCCGGGTCCACCAGGTCTCCCCCAGGCCGCGCTCGGGCACCGTGGAGGCGACCTGCCCGGTCGCCGGGTCGTCGCCGACCGCCTTCACCCTGGCGCGGCTGATGCGCTCCGCGTCCGGGAAGTCCTGCACGAAGGCGCCGGTGCTCTTCACGTACTGGTACACGGCCGAGCCGCTGCTCACCCAGAGCCGGTCGGGCCGCCCGGCGACCTGCCCGAGGTCGTGTCCGTGCGGTGTGGGCAGCGGAACCTCGAAAACCCTGGTCAGGGTGGGGAGTCCCGCGCTCCGGCCGGCCCTCAGCGCCACGAGCCGGTCGCCGCCCAGCGCCCACAGCACCCGGCGCGCGCCGTCCCATTGCAGGCCGTGCGCGTCCTCCAGCGCGTAGGAGGCGAACGGTACGCCGGCCCGCCCCCGGGAGGCCGCGTACAGCCGGACGACATCGCCGGTGCTGCCCGCGACGGCGACGTTCCCGTCCGGCAGGAGTTCGATGCTGTGCGGGTTGTGCCGGATGGTGCCGGGCGAGAGCGCGTCACCCCAGTACCGCCGGCCCGAGGGGTGCTCCACCACCGCCGCGAAGCCGTACGAGGCGACGGTGAGCACGTACGTCCTGCCGCGGAAGGTCCGTACCTTCGCCTCGGACGGGTGGACCCAGCTGACCTCCGGGTCCAGGTCGGCGTACCGCGGGTCCCCGAGCGGCGAGAACGCCCACCGCACGGGGGACGGCCCGGCGGCCGGGTCCCAGTCGCGGCGGGCGCCGTCGAGCAGCAGGACCCGCCTGGACGCCTGGTCGGCGAGGAGGACGTCGGGCGTCCCGGCGGGGATCTCGGAAGCGGGAACCGGGACGGAGGCCGACGTCGGCACGGGGGCGGTCAGCACCAGGCCGAGTGTGACCGCCGCGAGCAGGGCGGAACGGAGCGTACGTACGGTGACGGTGCGCACGGCACCACAGCGTGCCAGAAGCATTCCCCGGAGCCGCGCCCTACACACCGTTCATGACAGATCATCACTTCCGGAACGGGCCCCTCTCGCCCCGGCCGGACACGGACCCGGCTCCCGGACTCCCGGGAGCCCGGGAGCCCGGGCTCCCGGTCAGGCTCGCCGCGCGGTCTACAGGTCGTACACGGCCGTCACGGGCGCGTGGTCGCTCCAGCGCTCCGCGTGGGTGGCCGCGCGCTCGACCCAGGCCTTCACCGCGCGGGCCGCGAGTCCGGGGGTCGCCACCTGGTAGTCGATGCGCCAGCCGGAGTCGTTGTCGAAGGCGCGGCCGCGGTAGGACCACCACGAGTACGGGCCCTCCTGGTCCGGGTGCAGGGCGCGCACCACGTCGACGTACGAGGCCTCGTCGAACACCCGGCTGAGCCAGGCGCGCTCCTCGGGGAGGAAACCGGAGCTCTTCCGGTTGGCCTTCCAGTTCTTGAGGTCGGCCTCCTGGTGGGCGATGTTCCAGTCGCCGCACACCAGCACCTCGCGGCCGTCGGCGGCGGCCCGCTCCTTGAGCTCCCCGAGGTACGGCAGGAACTCGCCCATGAAGCGGATCTTCTCGTCCTGCCGCTCCGTGCCGACCTCGCCCGAGGGCAGGTAGAGGCTGGCCACCGTGACGCCCGGGAGGTCGGCCTCCACGTACCGGCCGCTGCCGTCGAACTCGGACGAGCCGAAGCCGACGCGCACGGCGTCCGGCTCGCGGCGCGTGTAGAGGGAGACGCCCGCGCGGCCCTTGGCGGCGGCCGGGGCGTGGACGGCGTGCCAGCCCGCGGGCGTACGGACCGCCTCGGGGAGCTGCGACTCCTCGGCGCGCACTTCCTGCAGGCAGAGCACGTCGGCCGCGGTCCCGGCCAGCCACTCCACGAAACCCTTCTTGGCGGCGGCGCGCAGGCCATTGACATTGGCGGACGTCACAGTGAGCATTCCGGCACAATACCCACCCGTGGGGACCCACCCAGGACCTGCATATCTGTACGATGCACCGCATGGATATACAGCGCGTCCCCTTCGACCACCCCGACGCCGTGAAACTCAACGACGCGGTGCAGCTCGAGTACGCCGAGCGGTACGGCGACGGCGGCGATCTCACACCGCTCGACCCCTCGATGTTCCTCCCGCCCCGCGGCCTCTTCCTGATCGCGTACGACGGGCTGGGCCGCCCGGTCGCCACCGGGGGCTGGCGCACCCAGGACGAGAACGACGAGGGCTACTCCGACGGGGACGCCGAGCTCAAGCGGATGTACGTGGTCCCCGAGGCGCGCGGCCTGGGCCTGGCCCGCCGGATCCTCGCCGCCCTGGAGGCGGACGCACGCGCCGCCGGGCGGACCAGGATGGTGCTGGAGACCGGCGACATGCAGCCGGAGGCGATCGGGCTCTACACGTCGAGCGGGTACACGCCGTGCGCCAAGTTCGGCTACTACCGGGAGTACTCCAACAGCCTGTGCTACGCGAAGCCGCTCGCCCCGGAGCCCGACACCCGTCCGTGACGCGGTCCTGACAAAGCGCACCACCCCGTGGCACGCTGCCTCACGCAACGCCGATCCGCACCGCTCTTCGTTCCCCCACCCTGCCCGGGCCGCGCCATCGCGCCCGGACACGGCAGAAGGAGACATGCGTGAGACGCCATCGCACCGCCACGGGCATCCTGCTGACCGTCGGAGCCCTGCTCACCAGCGCCCTGTCGGCCACCGCCGCCGCGGCCCCCGCCCCGGCGCCCGGCCAGGACACCGCAGCCCCCTCCGCCAGGAGCGTCACCGCCGCCGAGCAGCACCGCGCCCGCGCATTCTGGACACCGGACCGGATGCGCTCCGCCACCCCGCTCGACCTGCTGCTCACCCCGCAGGCGCTGAAGAAGCTCAAGGCCCCCCGGCCGGGCGGCGGGACGACGACCGTCGCGCCCACCGCCTTCCCGCAGGCGGGCGGCTCCTGGACCGGCGGCGGCGCGGTCGTCAAGACGTCCGGGCGGGTCTTCTTCTCCTTCCAGGGCCGTACCGCCTCCTGCTCCGGCAACGCCGTGACCAGCCAGAACGCCAGCACCGTCATCACGGCCGGCCACTGCGTCAAGTACCAGGGCAGCTGGCACACCAACTGGGTCTTCGTCCCGGCGTACGACAACGGCCAGGCGCCGTACGGCCAGTGGACCGCCTCGAAGACGCTGACCACCCCGCAGTGGGAGGCGAGCGAGGACATCAACCACGACATCGGCGCGGCCGTCGTCGCCCCGCTGAACGGCCAGCGGCTCACCGCGGTCACCGGCGCGCAGGGCATCCAGTTCAACGGGGGCTACAACAAGCCGATGTACGCCTTCGGATTCCCGGCGGCGTCCCCGTACGACGGATCGAAACTGGTCTACTGCAGCGGGAACTCCTCCAAGGACTGGCTCTTCTCGCAGGACCACAGCCTCGGCTGCAACATGACGGGCGGCTCCAGCGGCGGCCCCTGGTTCACCGGCTTCAGCGAGGCGACCGGCACCGGCCTGCAGGTCTCGGTGAACAGCTTCGGCTACACCTTCCTGCCGAACCGCATGTTCGGGCCGTACTTCGGCAACGAAGCGAAGGCGCTGTACGACAAGGCCCAGGTCTCCTGAGCCGCTGAGGCACACCACGGAAGCGCGCCCGGCGGGGTGTTCCCTCCCGCCGGGCGCACCCGTGATGCGGATGATCCTCCACCCCGCGCCCCCGCACGATTCCGTCCGTTCCGCCGGAACCGGCCGCCACGGAGGAAGGCCGTCCGGAAAGTTCACCCTGCCCATGGACACCGGCGTGTCCCCCCGCAGACTGAACGACGAACGACCCCTCCGTGAACCAGGAGTACGCCCATGGCCCCTCACCGCACCGCGGACCTCGTCTTCACCGGCGGCCCCGTCCACACCGTGGATCCGGCGCGCCGCCGGGCGAGTGCCGTGGCCGTGCGCGGCGAACGCATCGTCGCGGTCGGCGGCTCCGAGGTCCACGGGCTGATCGGCCCGCGCACCGAAGTGGTCGACCTGCGCGGCCGGTTGCTGATACCGGGGTTCCAGGACGCGCACATCCACCCGGTCGGCGGCGGCGTGGAGCTCGCCCGGTGCGACCTGAGCGGGGCGACGACGCCGGAGGCGTACCGCGGCCTCATCCGCGCGTACGCGGAAGCCCACCCCGGCGCCGCGTGGATCACCGGGGGCGGCTGGTCGATGGAGGCGTTCCCGGGCGGCACGCCGGACCGCCGCTTCCTGGACGAGCTCGTCCCCGACCGGCCCGCCTACCTGGTCAACCGCGACCACCACGGCGGCTGGGCCAACTCCCGCGCCCTGGAGCTGGCCGGCATCACCGCGTCCACGCCCGACCCGGCGGACGGGCGCATCGAGCGGGACGCGGACGGCCGCCCCACCGGCATGCTCCAGGAGGGCGCGATGACCCTCATGGCCGGTCTCGTACCGGCGCCGACCCCGGACGAACTGACGGCCGGCCTGCTGCGCGCGCAGGAGCTGCTGCACTCGCTGGGCGTCACCGCCTGGCAGGACGCCCTGCTCGGCGACCACGCCGGGATGACGGACCCCGCTCCGGCGTACGCGGCCGCGGTGCGCAGCGGGAAGCTGACCGCCCGGGTCGTCGGCTCGCTGTGGTGGGACCGCACCCGCGGCCTGGAGCAGCTGCCCGAACTGCTGCAGCGGCGCGCGGAACTGACGCACGGCAGGCTCCGGGCCACGACCGTGAAGATCATGCAGGACGGCATCGCCGAGAACCGCACGGCGGCCCTGCTCGGGCCCTACCTCACGTCCTGCGGCTGTGCGTCGGACAACTCCGGCGTCTCCTTCATCGAGCCGGACGCGCTCGCCGCCTGCGTCACCGCCCTGGAGGCGCACGGGTTCCAGGTCCACTTCCACGCGCTGGGTGACCGTGCGGTGCGCGAGGCGCTCGACGCCGTGGAGGCCGCCCGGAAGGCGGGCGGCGACTCCTCCGACACCCGGCCGCACCTCGCCCACCTCCAAGTGGTGCACCCGCAGGACGTGCCGCGCTTCGCCGAACTGGGCGCGACCGCCACCATCCAGGCCCTGTGGGCGGCGCACGAGCCGCAGATGGACGAACTGACGATTCCCTTCCTGGGCCCCGAACGCGCCGCCTGGCAGTACCCGTTCGGCGATCTGCTCCGCACCGGGGCGCGGCTCGCCGCGGGCAGCGACTGGCCGGTCAGCAGCCCCGACCCGATGGCCGCGCTGCACGTCGCGGTCAACCGTGTCCTGCCGGACGCCGGGCCGGACACACCCGTCTTCCTGCCGGAGCAGCGCATCGGTCTGGACGCCGCCCTCACCGCGTACACCGCGGGCAGCGCGTATGTGAACCACCTCGACGACACGGGGGTCATCCGGGCCGGGAACCTGGCCGATCTGGTGGTGCTGGACCGCGATCCGTTCGCGGGGCCGGCGGAGGAGATCGCCCTGACCCGTGTGCTGCAGACCTTCGTCGGGGGCGTTCGCGTCTACGCGGACAGCAGCGCGAGCGGCTGACCCGGGCCGGCCTCCCGGGTGGCGGGAGCGTCGGGGGCCGGAGCGCCGGGGGCCGGGTGGCGCCGCTCGTGGTCGCGGAAGTGCCGTGGGCGGGCCTCGCCGGCGGGGCCCTCGCCGGAGGCGTCACCGGGTCCGCCGGGCGGGGCGTCGGCGGTTTCCTGTTGCGGGGCGCCTCCGGGCGCCTGGGGCGGGGCGTCGTGGGGCTCCGGGGCGGGGGCTGTTCCCGATTCCGGTCCGCCGGCCGGACCGGGGACGCCGCCCGGGGAGGCGGCCGGCTCCGGTGACGGAGTCCCGGTCCGCGGCGCGGGCCGGTGCGCGGCCTTCGTCGGGGCGGGCGCCCGCCGGGGCGCCGTCCCCGGCATCCGCCCGGGCGGCGTCCCCGGGACGGCCGCCTCCGGCGCCTCGGTCGTCCATCGCTGGGCCGCCGCCCCGTCCCGCACGCGGACGACCACGCTGGACCCGGCGCCCGGGGTGACAGGGGTGAGCGCCAGCTGCTCGCTCCAGCGCGGGACGACCACGCCCTGGAGGGTGATGTCGTAGCGGACGTCCGCCGCGTCGGGGGCCGAGTCCGCCGTGCACGCGGCCAGCACCACCGTGCCGGCGGGCCGGTGCGAGTGGGCGCACAGGGTCGGGTCCGCGGCACTGCGCAGGAGACCGTCCTCCTCGTACGTCCACAGCTGCGTCACGGGCCCGGCCGCGCAGGCGGCGAGCGTCAGCTCGGTCCCGGCGACGGCGCGGCCGTCCTGGAGGTCGAGGCACAGACCGGAACCGGCGTTGCGCAGCCGGAAGTCGATGGGGCCGGCCGGCACCTGCGTCGGCAGGCCCGAGGGCCGTCCGGTGGGGTGGCCGGCCGGGGCGGGGGCGGGCGGTGCGGGGACGGTCACGGCTCCGCCGGGCTGCGCCCCGGCCCGGTGCCCGGTGCCTCCGTCCCCCGCGTCCCCGCCGTCCACGAGCGCCGTCACCGCCGCCGCGACCAGGACACCGGTGACAACGATGCCAAGACCGACGAAAAGGGGCGCTCCACGGCCGGCCGCCACGGATGCCGCCGATCCGGCGGCCCGGCCACCGGCTGCCGCTCCGGCGACGCCCGCGTCGGCTGTCCCGGCCCCCGCCCCGCCCGCTGTCCCGGCCCGCGCGCCACCCAGCCGCAGCGCTCCGGCGCGCAGCCCGTCGAGCGCCGGCGCCGCGAGCCGCAGCACCCGGCCGCCTCCGGTCGCCGACACGCGCCGGCGGCCGCCCCGGGAGTGCCGCCCGGGCCGCTTCGGAGCGGGCTGCGCCTGGTCACGGGCGCGGGCCCGGCCGGGCCGTGAGGCGAGGTACCGCTCCGCTCCCCCGCCGAGCAGGCCCTCGGCGAGGAGCAGGGCCAGCCGCCCGTCGGAGTGGAGCAGTTGTTCGGCCGCGTGCCGGCAGTGGCGGCACGCCGCCAGGTGCCGCTGGATGTCGGGGATCAGGGGGCCGGTGCGCCGCAGGGATATGTCGAGCAGCCGGCCGTAGTGCCGGCACTCCGGGTCCGGCGCGAGCTGCTGGTGCGCGCTCAGGCACCCGGCCCGCAGGAGCTCGCGGGCCTCGGCGAGCCGCGCGGCGGCACCGCGGGGGTCGATGGCGAGCAGCGCGCAGGGGATCGACAGCCCTTCGGCCTCCACCTCCCGGTGCCACAGCAGCACCTGGGCGGGGGCGGGCAGGGCCCGGAAGGCCCGGGCGATCAGCCGCCGGTTCTCCGCAGGCTCCTCCGGGTATTGAATTCCCGTCAACAATGCGGCGATACGGGCGTCGGCGGCCCACTCGCGCAATACCTGGCGTGCCGCCACCAGGAAATGCACCCGCAGCGCACCCGCGGCCGGCCCTGCCTCGCCTCCCCCGGCGCCACCGGCGCCGCCGGTGTCCTCGCGCAGCCTTTCCAGGCCCAGTCCGAATGCGGCGGCCGCGGCCATCGACACGGTTTTCCCGGCCTGCGGCACGAACAGCGCCACGTAGTCGCACACCGCCTCCCAGTGCCGCTCCATCAGCGCGGCCTCCGGGTACGCGGCGCGCCGCCGCTCGACGGTCCGCAGCTCACCGGCCAGGAACGCGTCGGAGCCGCCGGAGGTGGGCCCGTAGGGAGGGCGAGGGGGCGACGGGTAGGGAGGGGGGTTGTGCATCACGTATTTCCATCCAGGCCAATTGCAGTGGGGAGTGCGCCGGATTGGTGCGTACCTTTACGTGCCCTTCGTTATACGGAGGCGCCACCGAAAGGAATTCGAACTGATGAGCAGAATCGGCATGTTGGGCCGCGAGAAAGCTCACCATGACACAACTCTCGCTGCTGCAACAAGAGTTCATCGAAGCCACATGACGCCGATCGCCCGGCCCCATTAAGGAACCGCCCGCCCGGACCGGCGCGGCGCGCCCCCCGGCGGACCGGCGCGACGGGCCCGCATGACGGGCATGTGACGGCGGCACTGCACCACTGTTGCACTGCGCTTTCGTCCGGTCACTCACCGTTGACCGGGGTGACGGGGTACGGCTAGCTTCGCCGGCATGTCGATCTCCGTATGCACCCGCCGCCGCGCCCTGGTGGCTCTCGGCTCCGCCGCCCTCGTGGCCGGATCCCTCACCACCACCTCATCCGCCGCGGCCCGGGACCACCGCACGCGCCCGTCCGTGGTGCTCGACTGGTACGACACCACGGCGGCGACCGTGGCGGCGGCCGGTGCCCCCGCCCAGATCACCAACAGCCGCACGTGGGCCATCGGCTGGCTCGCGGCCGCCCGCGCCGTGGCCGAGGCGCCGAGGGGCCCGGGCCGGCGCGACTTCCAGGACGCGGCGCTCGCCTCCGCCGTGCACCATGCGCTCGCGGCGCTCGTACCGTCCCGCGCCCGCGAGCTGGACGCCGCGCTGCGCACGTCGCTCGACCGCGTTCCGGACGGGAGGGCCAAGGCGGGCGGCGTGAGCGCCGGTGTCCGCCAGGCACGGCTGCTGCTCGCCTCCCGGGAGGGCGACGGTCTGGACCCGGCCGCGGTGAACGCGCCGTTCCGCGTTCCGCCGGCCGGGCCCGGGGTGTGGCAGCCGACACCGCCGGCCTACGCCCCCGCCATCCAGTACGGCAACCGGCTCGCCAAGCCCTTCCTGCTGGACCGTCCCGACCAGTACCGACTGCCCGCGCCTCCCGCGCTGGACTCCGCGCGCTACCGCGCCGACCTGGCGGAGGTACGCGCCTACGGCGCCGCCACCGGCGCCGCCCGCACGCCCCACCAGACCGGGACGGCCACGTTCTGGCTCGGATCCTCCCTGACCCTGTTCACCGAGCCGCTGCGGGTGGCGGTGTCCCGCTCGCCGGAGTCCGTCGTGGCGCGGGCCCGCCTGGTGGCGCTGTTCCACACGGCTCTGGTGGACACCCAGATCGCCACGTCCGACAGCAAGTACGCCCATCTGCGCTGGCGTCCGGTCACGGCCATCCGCACGGGCTCGATCGACCCCGACCCGGACTGGACCCCGCTGCACGCCACGCCGCCTCATCCCGACCACCCGAGCGGCCACACGAGCTATGCGGGTGCGGCGGAGGCGATCCTCACGGCCCTGACCGGTCCCCGGACGGCTCCCTTCGAGCTCACCAGCCCCACGGCCCCCGGAGTGACCCGCACCTACACCTCGTGGAGCCGGCTGGCCGAAGAGAACGCGGACGCCCGCGTGTTCTCCGGTATCCACACCCGCTCGGCCGACGAGGCGGGCCTGACCCTCGGCAGGCAGGTCGCCGTCCACGCCCTGCGCACGGCACACCGTCTGCTCACCGGCTGACCGGCGACGCGGAAAAGCGAGATCCCGCCCGATCTTTCGATCGGACGGGATCTCGTGTGCGTGGACCTGAGGGGATTTGAACCCCTGACCCCCTCGATGCGAACGAGGTGCGCTACCAGTCTGCGCCACAGGCCCTTGCGACGTGTGAAACATTAGCATCCCGATCGGGCTGCTTGGAAATCCGTTCCCCGCGGGCCGCGGAGGACGAGACCCGCGTCACGTACGCCGTGTCACTCGTTGGCCGCACGCGGGCGGTCCTCGTCCGCGTACTGGTCGAACAGCGGGGTGCGGCCGTGGTCGCGGGTGCGGCGCGGCGGGGTCGGGCTCGGGTTGGGGTTCTGGCGCGTGGGCGGCGGCGGGGTGGGCTCGGCCGCGGAGGAGCGCGCCGCGCTCCAGGTCTCCGGGTCCGTGACGTCCACACCGCCGGTGGCGCGCGGGGCGACCGGAGCCGTCACGTACGTCGGCAGGGGGACCGGGACCGGGTCCCAGCTGTCGCCGCGGGCCGGGCCGCGGTCGCGCTGCTGGTCCACCCACTCCGCGTGGTCGGTCTGCTCGACGAGCGCGCGGCGCCCGGCCTCCTGCGGGGAGACCGTGGGCTCCGGCTCGGGCTGGGGGCTCGGCGCCGGTTCGGCGGCCTGCTCCGGGACGGGCCGGGTCCGCGTGCGGCTCTCGCGCAGCCGCTGCGCGGCGGCCTCGGCGCGCCTGCGGTCCATGACGTACACGAAGCGGCGGCGCTCCTGCGCGCGCAGGTGCACGATGTACGCGCTGAGCAGGACCGCGGGGACGCCCGGGGCCCACAGGAAGGCGAGTCCGCCGACGGCCGCGACGATCGCGCCGAGCGTGAACGCCAGGAAGAGGACCACCGTGGTGCGCCGGCGCCGGGCGAGCACCCGGGAGCGGCGCGCCCGTTCGGCGGCTGCGGCCGCGGCGGCGGGGCGGACCGGACGGGGCCGGGCCGGCGGGGCGTCGGGTACCTCCAGGCGTGCCTCCGTCAGCGCCGGAGGCGCGGCGAAGGCCCGGACGTCGACGGAGCTCAGATGCTCCGTCTCGGCGTCCGGGTCGACCTCGGGCTCCACCTGTCCGGCGGTGCGCCGGTCCAGCTCCTTGGCGTACCGGCGCTCCATCCCCGCCCGTCCGGACAGGAGCCGGATGGCGGTGCTGAAGCGTTCCGTCGGACGGGCCTCGTTCAGCTCGTCCTGCCGTCGGAGCCACATCGGCACCAAGTAGGCGGCCCAGGCCCCGACGATGACTGCGTAGATGAGGCCGCTGCTGCTCACATCCCACACCGTAGAGGGGTTCGCAGCAGGCCATCGGCCAATTGGGCCGGTGTGTCGCACGATCTGGCTGATATCACTGAATTTTTTTGTGATTCGTCAGACCGATTATGGTCGATCCGCGATCGAATTCGAACATTTATTTTATTTATCGGGGCGTCCCCGGTCGGGCGCGGTGCCAGCGGCGCAACAGGCCCTCCGGGACCTCCTCGGCCGTGAGAGCGAACACCAGATGGTCGCGCCAGGCACCGTCGATGTGGAGGTAGCGGGGCCGCAGCCCCTCCTCGCGGAATCCGAGTTTCTCGACGACCCGCCGGCTGGGCGTGTTCTCGGGGCGAATGCACACCTCGATCCGGTGCAGCCCGACCGTACGGAAGCAGTGGTCCACGGCGAGCGCCACCGCCGTCGGCATCACGCCCCGCCCGGCGACCTCCCGGTCCACCCAGTAGCCGACGTGGCCCGCGCACATCGAGCCCCAGGTGATGCCCGCGACCGTCAGCTGGCCCACCAGCCGTCCCTGGTACTCGATCACGAACGGCAGCATCCGTCCCGCGTTCGCCTCCGCCCGCAGATGGCGGACCATCTGCCGGTACGTGGGCCGCTGCACGAACGGCGCACCGGGGGCCGGGGGCGGGATGGTGGCCTCCCAGGGGCGCAGCCATTCACGGTTGCGCCGGTTGACCTCGCGCCAGGCCCGCTGGTCGCGCAGCTTTATCGGGCGCAGGACGATGTCGCCGTCCACCAGGATCACGGGCCAGGCGATGTTCATGACGGTCTGGGGTGGTCGCCGCCACGCAGCTGGTCGACCGCGTGGACCAGGATGCGGCCGAGTACGGCCATGCCGTCGCGTACACCGCCGGTCGAGCCGGGCAGGTTGACGATCAGGGTGCGCCCCGCGACCCCGGCCACGCCCCGGGAGAGCGCTGCCGTCGGCACCTTGTCCCGGCCGTACGCCCGGATGGCCTCCGGGATGCCCGGGACCTCGTGGTCGAGCAGGCGCCGGGTGACGTCGGGGGTGCGGTCGGTCGGCGAGACGCCGGTGCCGCCGGTGGTGAGGATGACGTCGTAGCCCTCGGCCACCCCGGCGCGCAGGGCTGCCCCGACCGGGTCCCCGTCCGGGACGACCTGCGGGCCGTCGACGGTGAAGCCGAGGGAGGCGAGCCCCTCGGCGAGGACCGGGCCGCCCTTGTCCTCGTACACGCCGGCGGAGGCCCGGTTGGAGGCGGTCACCACCAGCGCGCGGTAGGGCGCCCCGGCGGACGGGGAGGCGGGGGCGGGTGCATGGTCCGGCTCGTGGGCGTGCGCGCCGCCGACGTGGCCGCCCCGCGGGGTCACTGACCCGCTCCTGCCGCCTCGGTGCGCCGGTAGTCGCCGGACTTGCCGCCGGTCTTCTCCTCGACGCGCACGTCGGTGATGACCGCCGCCTTGTCCACGGCCTTGATCATGTCGACGACGGTGAGCGCGGCCACGGAGACCGCGGTCAGGGCCTCCATCTCGACGCCCGTGCGGTCCGTGGTCTTCACGGTGGCGGCGATCTCGACCGCGTCGTCCGCGACCGTCAGGTCCAGCTTGACCCCGGAGACGGCCAGCGGATGGCACAGCGGGATCAGGTCGGGCGTGCGCTTGGCGCCCATGATGCCCGCGATCCGCGCGGTGGCCAGCGCGTCCCCCTTGGGGACGCCCTCGCCGCGCAGCAGTTCCACCACGCGGGGGGAGACCAGGACCCGGCCGGTGGCGCGGGCGGTGCGGGCGGTGACGTCCTTGCCGGAGACGTCGACCATGCGGGCCGCCCCTGCCTCGTCGATGTGCGTCAGGCTGCCTTGGGTACTCACTGCTGAACTCCGCCTCGGGTTCCGGCGCCGGTGTCCCCGTACGGCCCATTGTCCGCCGGGGGTCCGGGGGACGTCCCCCGGAAGGCACAGCGGCAGACACCGTACCGCCACACCGGGGGCCTCAGCCGATGAGGATCACGTCGAGGGCGTCGCCCGGCTCGACCGCGGTGGTGCCCTCGGGGACGACGAGCAGGGCGTCCGCGTGCGCGAGGGCGGCGATCAGGTGCGAACCGGCACCCCCCACCGGCGTGACCGTGCCCGCCTCGGCGTCGTACGTGCCGCGCAGGAACTGGCGCTTGCCGGACGGCGAGGACAGCGGCCCGTCGGCGGCGAGCACCGCCCGCACGCGGGGGCGCTGGGTGTCCGGCTCGTCCTTGAGGCCCATCAGCGCGCGGATGGCGGGGCGCACGAAGAGCTCGAAGGAGACGTACGAGGAGACCGGGTTGCCCGGGAGTGCGAGCAGCGGGGTGTGGTCGGGGCCGATCGAGCCGAAGCCCTGGGGCTTGCCGGGCTGCATGGCGAGCGTGCGGAAGTCGATGCCGCTGCCCGGCACGTCCTGGTCGCCGACGGAGGACAGGGCCTCCTTGACGACGTCGTACGCGCCGACGCTGACCCCTCCGGTGGTGACCAGCATGTCCGCCCGGATCAGCTGGTCCTCGATGGTGGCCCGCAGCGTGTCGGCGTCGTCGGTGACGGCACCGACCCGGTACGCGATGGCGCCGGCGTCCCGCGCGGCCGCGGCCAGCGTGAAGCTGTTGGAGTCGTAGATCCGGCCGGGGCCGAGTTCCTCGCCCGGCTGGACCAGCTCGCTGCCGGTGGAGAGCACGACCACGCGCGGGCGGGGGCGCACCCGCACGGCGCCGCGCCCGATGGCGGCGAGCAGCCCCAGCTGCGGCGGGCCGAGGACCGTACCCGCTTCGAGGGCCAGGTCGCCGGCCTGGACGTCGCTGCCGCGCGCACGCACATGCGCGCGGGCCTCGACCGGGCGGTGGACGCGGACCTCGCCGCTCGCGCCCTCGGGCGCGGCGCTGGCGGCCCGCATACCGGTGGCGGGCGCGCCGCCCGCGCCGCCGTCGGTCCACTCGACCGGGACGACCGCTTCGGCGCCGGGCGGCAGCGGCGCGCCGGTCATGATGCGTGCGGCCTGGCCGGGGCCGACGGTGGGCGGTCCGCCGCTGCCCGCCGCGACGTCACCGATGACGGTGAGCACCGCCGGGAACTCCTCGGTGGCGCCGGTGACGTCCGCCACCCGTACCGCGTAGCCGTCCATGGAGCTGTTGTCGAAGGGCGGCAGGGCGGCGGGCGCCACGACGTCCTCGACCAGGACACAGCCCTGGGCGTCGGGCAGGGTGAGCTCGATGGGTTCGAGCGGGCGGATGGCGCCGAGGATGTCCTCCAGGTGCTCGTCCACCGACCAGGTCGTACTCAAGTCCCTACATCTCCTCGGTGACGTAACGGCGAAGCCAGGAACGGAACTCCGGTCCCAGATCCTCACGTTCGCACGCGAGTCTGACAATCGCCCGCAGATAGTCGCCCCGGTCGCCGGTGTCATAGCGGCGGCCCTTGAAGACCACGCCGTGGACGGGGCCGCCGGCCTTCTCGTCGGAGGCCAGCTTCTGCAGGGCGTCGGTGAGCTGGATCTCGCCGCCGCGGCCCGGTTCGGTCTTGCGCAGTATCTCGAACACGGCGGGGTCGAGGACGTAGCGGCCGATGATGGCGTAACTGCTGGGCGCCTCCGAGGGGTCGGGCTTCTCGACGAGGCCGGTCACCCGCACGACGTCGGAGTCGGCCGTGGGCTCGACGGCGGCGCAGCCGTAGAGGTGGATCTGGGAGGGCTCGACCTCCATGAGGGCCACGACGCTGCCGCCCTCGCGCTCCTGGACGTCGATCATGCGCTGCAGCAGCGGGTCGCGCGGGTCGATCAGGTCGTCGCCGAGCAGAACGGCGAAGGGCTGGTCGCCCACGTGCGGCGCGGCGCACAGGACGGCGTGGCCGAGGCCCCGCGGGTCGCCCTGGCGCACGTAGTGCATGGTGGCGAGGTCGTTGGACTCCCGCACCTTGCCCAGTCGCTCCTGGTCGCCCTTCTTGACGAGGGCTTCCTCCAGCTCGTAGTTGCGGTCGAAGTGGTCTTCGAGCGGACGCTTGTTACGGCCGGTGATCATCAGCACGTCGGAGAGGCCGGCGGTCACGGCCTCCTCGACGACGTACTGGATGGCGGGCTTGTCGACGACAGGCAGCATCTCTTTGGGAGTGGCTTTCGTGGCCGGCAGGAACCGGGTGCCGAGGCCTGCGGCGGGGATGACAGCCTTGCTGATCCTGGTGTGCGACTGAGTCATGCGGTGCACCCTATCGGGTTGGTATGGGCGGAAGATTGTCTCCGGTTAACTTCCGTCACATAAAGGCATATATGAGGGGTTCGTGAGATCACTATGACCGGCGACATGTCTGAAAAGACCGCTCTGCGACGCCACCTGCTCGCCGCGCGGACCCTTCTGACCAGTGAGGACGTCGAGAAGGCAGCCGCGGTTCTCACCGACATCGCCCTGAAACTGCCCGAGCTGCGACGGGCTCGGACGGTCGCCGCATATGTGTCGATGGGAACCGAACCGGGCACCCGCGCGCTTCTCGACGCGCTGCGCGGGCGCGGGGTGCGCGTCCTGCTGCCGGCCCTCCTGCCCGACAACGACCTGGACTGGGCGGCGTACGAGGGCGCCGAGCGGCTCGTACGCGCCCGGCGCGGGCTCCTGGAGCCGTCCGGGCCCCGCCTGGGCGTGGACGCCGTCCTGGAGGCCGACACGGTCCTGCTGCCCGGCCTCGCCGTCGACGCGCGCGGCATGCGCCTGGGGCGGGGCGGCGGTTCGTACGACCGGGTGCTCGCCCGGTTCGTGCGGGCCGGGGCGGACCCGCACCTGGTGGTGCTGCTCTACGCGAACGAGGTGGTCGAGCGGGTCCCGGAGGAACCGCACGACCACCCCGTGCACGCGGTGGTGACCCCGGACGTCACGCTCCGGTTCAGGCCCTTCCACGGCCTGATGGCCTGAGCGGAGTCACGGCCCGGGCGGCCTCACGGCCCGGGCGGAGTCACGGTTTGAGCACCAGTGTGTCGGCGGTCGTCGCGTCGACCGCCTTCTCGCCGTAGGCCCAGTCGAGCAGCTCACCCTTGGCCCACTTGTCGGTCTGGTCGGTGTAGTGGGCGCTGTAGGCGTGTCCGGAGGCGCCGGTCAGGTTGATCCAGCGGGACTTGTCCCAGTCGCCGACGTTCACGACCATGCGCATGGACGGCACCCAGACGACCCCGTAGCCGCCCGCGGCGTTCCAGCCGGTGGCGTTGACCGCCGCCTCGCCGCCGGCCAGGTTCCACGGGCCCCGGTTGAGCATGGCCTGCAGGAAGCCCGGACCTTCGGTGCCGAGGGTCTGGTTCTTGAGGGTCAGCTGGTGCAGGCGGCCCCAGCTCCAGCTGTTGACGTCCTTGCCGAGCTTCGAGGTCAGCTCCCAGCGGGCGTCGATCATGGCGCGCCGCAGGAGCTGGTCGCGGGTCGTGGTGCCCTCGTCGATCCGGTTGGCCGGCGACTGCCACCACTCGCTCTTCTCGTTCTTCAGGAGCGGGCGGACCACCTCGTACCAGCGGTCGCCGCCGTCCGGCTGGGCCGACTCGGCGTCACGCTGGCCGCACTCCCGCACGAGCCTGTTCTGCTCGTCGATCGGGCCGGTCGAGTCGGCCGGGCGGACGTTGATGCACTCGCCCTTGACCCGCAGCTCCTTCGGCAGCTTGTCACCGAAGGCCAGCTTGAGGACGTTGCGCCAGACCGCGTTGAAGTACGCCGCGGCGCCCGAGTCCGCCGCCTGGGTGTAGTCCCAGCCCTCCAGGAGCTGCTGGGCCTCACGGACGTACGCGTCGTCCGAGACGTCGATCTTCAGCAGGTACGGAGTCAGCATCTTGGCGATCTCGCTGCTGTTGTCCATCTGCATGGTGCGCATGTCGTCGGTCGAGATCTTGCCGCCGTCCTTGATCTTCAACTCGATGAGGTCGTTGATCCGCTGGCTGCGCGAGCCGTAGCCCCAGTCCTGCGTGAGCGCGTGCGGGTACTTCTCCGCGTCGATGACGGCCTGGTTGGCGGTCACGATGTAGCCGCGCTGCGGGTCCTGCTCGTACGGCAGCTCGTCGAAGGGGACGGGGTCCTTCTCCCAGCGGTACTTCGGGTCCCAGCCGGGCGCCGGCATGGTGCCGTCGTGGCCCTTCGCGCGGACGGGGATCCGTCCGGGTGCCTGGTAGCCGATGTGGCCCTCGGCGCCCTTGGCGTCGGCGTAGACGAGGTTCTGGGCGGGGACCTCGAAGTCGCGGGCGGCCCGGCGGAACTCGTCGAAGTCCTTGGCGCGGTTCAGCTTGAACACGGCGTCCATGGACTTGCCCGGGTCCAGCGCGGTCCACCGCAGGGCGACCGCGTAGCCGTCGCCGCGGTCGGGGGCCGGGGTGGTGACGGGGGCCTTCTCGCCGACCTTCTCCAGCTCGTTGTTGCGGTCGGACACCAGGGGGCCGTTGTTGGTGGTGCGGACCGTGATGGTCCGGCTGCCGCCGCCCGCGACCTTGATGGTCTCCGTGCGGACGGTGAAGGGCACTTCCTTACCGCCGTACTGGTAGCCCTTGTCGGAGACCTTCTGCAGGTAGAGGTCGCTGACGTCGGCGCCCAGGTTGGTGAAGCCCCAGGCGATGTCCTGATTATGGCCGATTATCACACCGGGCATACCGGAGAAGGTGTACCCGGCGACGTCGTAACGGCACTTGTCGGACACGGAGCGGCAGTGCAGGCCCATCTGGTACCAGAGGGACGGCAGCTGCGGCGCCAGGTGCGGGTCGTTCGCCAGGAGCGGCTTGCCGGTGGTCGTGTACTTGCCGGAGACGACCCAGGAGTTGGACCCGATGCCGTTGCCGTTCGGGCCGAGCAGCGCCGGGATGCGCTCCAGGCTGTCGGACAGCGCGGACAGCTGCGTCTGGAAGCCCTGGGCGGCCCCCTGCGGGGTGCCGGCCGCTCCGGAGGAGCCCTGGGAACCCTGGGAACCCTGGGAACCCGCCGAGGAGCCGGAGGAGCCGGATGCCTCGGCGGACGGGTCGAACTTGCCCGTCGCCTCGTCCACGGCCCCCTTGCCGACGACCGGCTGGTGCAGGTCGTACGGGTAGGCCGGGTAGAGGTCCTTGATCTGCTTCTCGCTGAGCCGGCTGTGCATCAGCGATCGGTCGATCTCCTCCTGCATGTTGCCGCGCAGGTCCCAGGCCATGGCCTTGAGCCAGGCCACCGAGTCGACCGGCGTCCAGGGCTCGATCGTGTAGTCGTTGCTGAAGGCGAGGGCGGCGTACTCCAGGGAGACGTCCCGGCCCTCCTTGCCCTTCAGGTAGGCGTTGACACCGTCCGCGTACGCCTGGAGGTACTTCTTGGTGTCGGGCGAGAGCTTCTTGTCGTACTCCTCCTGCGCCACCCGGTGCCAGCCGAGCGTGCGCAGGAAGGCGTCCGCGTCCACCTGGCTCTTTCCGAACATCTCGGAGAGCCGCCCGGCCGTCATGTGGCGGCGCACATCCATCTCCCAGAAGCGGTCCTGCGCGTGGACGTAGCCCTGCGCGCGGAACAGGTCCTCGTCGGTGGAGGCGTAGATCTGCGGGATCCCGTACTGGTCGCGCTTGACGTCGACCGGGGCGCTCAGCCCCTCGACGTCGAGCGTGCCGGTGGTCTGGGGGAAGGAGGCGCGCACCGTGCTGACGGTCCAGTAGGCGCCGTATCCGACGCCCGCGACCAGCGCCAGCACCAGAACGAACACGAGCAGGCGGGCGCGTCGCCCCTTCTTCTTGGTGGAAGCGGCGGTGGTGTTGGCGGGCATCGCTGTCCTTCGAGGCGCAGGCTGGTCCGGGAGTGCTGGGAGCAACCATAGGCGCAGCGCTCACCCGGCCAGGACGCGGTGTCTGTACGGGACCCTTCCGGGACCCCTTGCCACTGGGGCACCTGGTGCGAAAGAGACGTCAAGAAAACGTTAAAGATTAGGTAAGGTAACGAAGTAAGCGGCAGCCGGCAGAGATCCGGCATGCACGTGAGGGAAGGATCGGCCACTGACTGTCCACCAGCTCAACGAACTCCTGCTCATCAGCGCGCTCGTGCTGCTCGTCGCCGTCGCGGCGGTGCGCATCTCGTCCCGCAGCGGGCTTCCCAGCCTGCTGCTGTACCTGGGGATCGGGATCGCCATGGGGCAGGACGGCATCGGCCATGTCGCCTTCGACAACGTCGGACTGACCCAGGTGATCGGCTATGCCGCCCTGGTGGTGATCCTGGCTGAGGGCGGCCTGGGCACCAAGTGGAAGGAGATCAGGCCCGCGTTGCCCGCGGCGGCCCTGCTGTCGACCGTCGGCGTCGCGGTGAGCGTGGGCGTCACCGCCACGGCGGCGCATTACCTGGTCGGCCTCGACTGGCGCCAGGCCCTGATCATCGGCGCGGTCGTCTCCTCGACGGACGCCGCCGCGGTCTTCTCCGTCCTGCGCAAGGTCCCCCTCCCCTCGCGCCTGACCGGTGTCCTGGAGGCCGAGTCCGGGTTCAACGACGCCCCCGTGGTGATCCTGGTGGTGGCCTTCTCCACGACCGGACCGGTGGACAGCTGGTACGTACTGGTCGGCGAGATCGTCATGGAGCTCGCCATCGGTGCGGTGGTCGGCCTGCTGGTCGGGTTCCTCGGCTCGTTCGGGCTGCGGCACGTGGCACTGCCCGCCTCCGGCCTGTACCCGATCGCGGTGATGGCCATCGCGGTCGTGGCGTACGCGGCCGGCGCCATGGCGCACGGCAGCGGCTTCCTGGCCGTGTACCTGGCCTCGGTGGTGCTGGGCAACGCCAAGCTGCCGCACGCGCCGGCGAACCGCGGTTTCGCCGAGGGCCTGGGCTGGATCGCCCAGATCGGCATGTTCGTGCTCCTGGGGCTGCTGGTGACCCCGCACGAGCTGCTCGACGACTTCTGGCCGGCCGTGATGGTCGGGCTGGTGCTGACGGTGGTCGCGAGGCCGCTCTCGGTCGTGATCAGCCTGCTGCCGTTCCGGCTGCCGTGGCAGGAGCGGGCCCTGCTCTCCTGGGCGGGCCTGCGCGGCGCCGTGCCCGTCATCCTGGCGACGATCCCCATGGTGACCGGTATCGAGGGCAGCGAGAAGATCTTCAACATCGTCTTCGTCCTGGTCGTCGTCTACACCCTGGTGCAGGGCCCCACGCTGCCCTGGCTGGCGAAGGCGCTGCGGCTGGGCGACGCCGGGGAGGCGGCCGACCTGGGCATCGAATCGGCCCCCCTGGAGCGGCTGCGCGGGCACCTGCTGTCGGTGGCCATCCCGGGAGGCTCGAAGATGCACGGCGTGGAGGTCGCCGAGCTGCGCCTGCCGCCCGGGGCGGCCGTCACCCTCGTGGTGCGGGACGACAAGAGCTTCGTACCGTCACCGACGACCGCGCTGCGGCGCGGCGACGAGCTGCTGGTCGTGGCCACGGATCCGGTGCGGGACGCGGCGGAGCGACGGCTGCGGGCGGTCGGGCAGGGCGGCAAGCTGGCCGACTGGCTGGGCACGGGCGGACGGACATCCGGTTGATCACAAGGTGCACGCGGGACGGGGTAGGCAAATTCACAGGCGTCATATGCCTCTCCCCTGTATCATGAAGGCACACTGATCGACCGAACCTGATCGACCACCTCTGCCTGATGCAGAGCTGGCGCGACCGTATGGCGGCCGCGACGCCCCTGTGAGTGGGCACCGGTATCTACCGCAGTTCCGCGCAAGAGGACAGCTCTCGGCGGCTCCCGACACCCAGGGGAGCGCTACCAGGCGGCAGAAAGGCACGGGCCGTGGCATCCACGGTCACCACGTCTGACGCTGTCAAGCGTCCCGGCTACGGGCAGCTCCTGCGCACCCCAGGTGCGTGGTCGTTCCTGCTCCCCGGGTTCGCGGCGCGGCAGCCCTTCGCGATGCTGACCATCGGCATCGTCCTCCTGGTTCAGCACACCACCGGTTCCTACGGAAGCGCCGGCGCCGTCGCCGCCTTCACCGGTGTCTCCATGGCGCTGTTCGCGCCGCAGAGCGGCAAGCTCGCCGACCGTTTCGGCCAGCGTGCCGTGCTCGTCCCCGGCGTCGTCGTGCACACCGCGTCCGTCACCGCCCTGACGGCCCTCGCCCTGGCCGACGCTCCCCTGTGGGCGCTGTTCGCCGCGGCCGTCCCGACGGGCGCCTCCGTGCCCCAGGTCGGGCCCATGGTGCGCGCCCGCTGGGCCGCCCGGCTGGAGGGCTCGCCCCTGATGTCGACGGCGGCGGCCTTCGAGTCCGTCACCGACGAGTTCACCTTCGTGGTGGGCCCGGTGCTGGCCACCGCCCTGTGCACCGGCGTCCACCCCGCGGCCGGCCTGATCGCCGAGGCGTCGCTGACGCTGGCCGGCGGTCTGCTCTTCGCCGCCCAGCGCCGTACGCAGCCGCCGCACGGCTTCGCCGCCGCGGGTGACGCCGAAGGCGGGACCCACGCGCGCGGGGAGCGTGCCTCCGCGCTGTCCATCCCCGGCGTACGGGTCCTGGCCGTCGCCTTCCTCGGCATCGGCTCGGTCTTCGGCGGCATGCAGGTCTCGCTGACCGCGTTCACGGAGGAGATCGGCAACCCCGGCGCCAACGGCCTGCTGTACGGGCTGTTCGCCGCGGGCAACATGCTGGCGGGCATCGCGGTCGGCGCCATCGCCTGGAAGATCGGGCCGCGCCGCCGCCTGATCGCCGGGTACGCGGCCCTCACCGTGGCCGCCTCACTGCTGTGGTCGGTGCACTCGGTCGTCCTGCTGGGCGCGCTGGGCCTCGTCGTCGGCCTGTGCATCGCCCCCGCGCTGATCACCGGCTACACGCTGGTCGAGACGCTGGTGCCCGCCTCCGCCCGTACCGAGGCCTTCACCTGGCTGACCGGTGCCGTGGCGCTGGGCCAGGCGGCCGCCGTGACAGTGGCCGGGCGGCTCGCGGACGGGTACGGCGCGAGCGCCGGATTCCTGGTCCCGCTGGGCGGCACGGCACTCGCACTGGTCACTCTGGTGGCCCTCCGGTCGCACCTCGCACCGCGTACCGCCGCACGGACAGTGGCACGTGGCGTCGGTCACCGAGTGCCGGTGACGGTGGACTGATCCCGCGGAATACGTCAGTATGGACTGTCGTTAGCACTCAATGAGTGAGAGTGCCAGGAGGAAGACAAAGTGCCGACCTACCAGTACCAGTGCACCGAGTGCGGCGAGGGCCTCGAGGCGGTGCAGAAGTTCACCGATGACGCGCTGACCGAGTGCCCCAGCTGCAAGGGACGCCTGAAGAAGGTGTTCTCGGCGGTGGGCATCGTCTTCAAGGGCTCCGGTTTCTACCGCAACGACAGCCGTGGCGCGTCGTCGAGCAGCTCGCCCGCGTCGTCCTCGACGTCCGCTTCGTCGACGTCGTCCTCGTCCTCGTCGAAGGGGGCGTCCTCCGACGCGAAGCCGGCGGCATCGAGCACGTCGAGCAGCAGCACCAGCTCCGCTGCCTGACCTCTTCCTCCTCGGTCGTTCCCGTGGACCCCGCCGTTCCGTACGGCGGGGTCCACGGCGTTTCCGCGCCCGGCTAGGGTGACCGCATGGCGAACACGAACGCAGAGATCGGTGTGATCGGCGGCTCGGGCTTCTACTCCTTCCTGGAGGACGTCACCGAGGTCCAGGTGACCACCCCGTACGGCAGCCCGAGCGACTCCCTGTTCTTCGGCGAGCTGGCCGGACGGCGCGTCGTGTTCCTGCCGCGGCACGGCCGCGGCCACCACCTGCCGCCGCACCGCATCAACTACCGCGCCAACCTGTGGGCGCTTCGCGCTGCCGGTGTGCGCCAGGTCCTGGGGCCCGGCGCGGTCGGCGGCCTGCGCCCCGAGTACGGGCCGGGCACCCTGCTCGTGCCGGACCAGCTCGTGGACCGCACCAAGGCGCGGACGCAGACCTACTTCGACGGCGAGCCGCTGCCGGACGGCAGCGTGCCGAACGTCGTGCACACCTCGTTCGCCGACCCCTACTGCCCCGACGGGCGCAAGATCGCGCTGGCCGCCGCGCACGGGCGCGGCTGGGAGGCGGTGGACGGCGGCACCATGGTCGTCATAGAGGGCCCGCGCTTCTCGACCCGGGCCGAGTCGCAGTGGCACGCGGCGATGGGCTGGTCGGTCGTCGGCATGACCGGTCACCCCGAAGCGGTGCTCGCCCGGGAGCTGGGGCTCTGCTACACCTCGATGGCGCTGGTCACGGACCTGGACGCGGGTGCGGAGACGGGCGAGGGCGTCTCGCACACCGAGGTGCTGAGGGTGTTCGGGGAGAACGTCGGACGGCTGCGCGAGGTGCTCTTCGACGCGGTCGCGGCGCTGCCGGAGACCGACAGCCGGTCGTGCTTGTGCACGCACGCGCACGACGGCTGGGACCTGGGCATCGAACTGCCGTAGTCCTCACCCGTCGAGGTGAGGACTTTCTCCACATACGCCGGGCTGTCCACAGGGTCCGGCGGGATCGGCCCGGGCGCGGGATCGTGAGGGGCGACGGCGTCGGCGGAAAGCCGGCGGACGTCCCGACGCGATCTTCCTCGACCTCGTGCAGGTGGTGTGTGCCGTGCCGTTCTCCGCATCCTTCCCTTTCTCCGCCTCTCCTTCCGCCCGCTCGTCCGCCGCTTCTCCTTCCACCCCCTTCTTCTCCGCTTCTCCTTCCGGCCGCTCGTCCTCCGCTTCTCCTTCCGCCTGCTCTTCCCCCTCCTTCTCGACGTTCTCCTCCTCTCCGTCCGTCTGCTCGTCCGTTGCGCCCGCCGGGGTGCCGGAGATCCGCGGTGTGCCGCAGTTCGCGCCGCTGCGGGTCCGCGGCGGGAGGCTGCGGCTGCGCCGGGCGGTGCGGCGCAGGCGGCGGGCCCTGGCGGCCGGGCTGGCGGTGACGGCTGCCGCCCTGGCGGCCTGGGGGCCGCGCGGCCCGGCCGACACCGGCGCACCGCACGCCGTGACGGCGGTTCCGGAGCGGCAGAAGGAGCGAGCGCGCCCGCCGGTCGCACTGGTGTCGGCCCCGGTACGGATCGCGGACGCCGCGACGGTCCGGCTGCTGCGGGCCGGGGACCGGGTGGACGTGATCGCCGCGGCCGCGTCGCCCACGGAGGACGGCGAGGACGCCAAGGTGGTGGCCGCCGGGGCCCGGGTGGCCGAGGTGCCGCGGATGCGCGAACCGTCCCCGGACGGCGGGGCACTGGTCGTGCTGTCGGTACCGCGGGCGACCGCGGCCGCGCTGGCCGGTGCCGCCGCCACGTCCCGCCTGGCGGTGATCCTGTGCTGATTCGCACCGAACGTCTGTCCCGTCACCTGTCCGTATGTACGGATTGGGCGGTTATGCACGGTTCCCGGCGTAATGGCTGCGCCAACTGCCCCCGCGACGAAGGGCACCGTGGTGAGCCAGGAGAAGTCGGAGAACGTGCTGGAAGGCTTCAAGGCCTTCCTCATGCGGGGCAATGTGATCGACCTGGCGGTCGCGGTGGTCGTCGGCGCCGCGTTCACCAACATCGTGAACGCCGTGGTGCGGGGCGCCATCAACCCGGTCGTCGGTGCCTTCGGCACCAAGAACCTGGACAGCTACCGGTGCTGCCTGAGGGGCCCGTGCCTGGTGAACGACAGCGGCGAGGTCGTCAGCGGCATCACGATCCTGTGGGGCTCGATGTTCAGTGCCACCCTCGGCTTCCTGATCACCGCGGCGGTCGTGTACTTCCTGATGGTCCTGCCCATGGCCAGGTACCTGGCCCGGCGGGCCGCGCAGGAGAGGCTGCGGGCGGACGTCGAGGAAACCTTGGAGGTCAGCGAGCTGGAGATGCTCAAGGAGATCCGGGAGGAGCTCGTCGCACAGCGGGACGCCGGCCGCACAAGGCCGTAGCCGGGGCCGGTGGGGCCCCGGCCCGGCGGTCGGCTCCAGCGCCGGCTCAGATGTGGTGCGGCGGCTTCTCGTCGAGGAAGCGCGCCAGATCCGCGGCGCTGTCGCCGGCAGGAGTCCGCTCGCCCCACGCTCGGTCCGTATCGTCCGCGGATTGCTGGTCCAGCGGATCGTCGAAGACCAGGGCCGGCGTCTTCTTCTTCGGCGGCGCCGGCTCGGGCTTCGCATCGCGCGGGCCGGGGGTGGGGGCGGTGCTCATAACCCCAGCGTACGCCGTGCGTCACCGGCCCTCGGGGTCGAGCAGCCGCAGCCCGAGGACGGCGAGGAACGACACACGAACCGGAGCCGTCGCGCGGGAACCGCGCAGGTCTCCGCCGCAGGCCCGTTCGGCCGAGCTAGCCGCGCTCGGGTTCGTCATGGATGGTCAGTGCTCCGGCGAGGTCGAGGTCGGCGACCGTGCCGTGGGCCCCGGCGCGGACGAGCAGCACTGCGCCGAGCGCGGTGCTCCAGAAGGTCCTGGCCTCCATGCTGAGCGGTCGTCGGGTCCTCCAGCCGCGACTGTCGATGAGCTGGCTCACGAAGCGCTCGGATTGCCGGAACAGCAACTGGAGGTGCCGGTCGACCACGGGGGCGAGTTCGGGCTTGGAGATCCCGGCGGCGAGTGCTCGCGCGACCGATGGGAGCGAGGGCATGGCCAGTACGGCGCGGGCGATGTTGCGTCGAAATGCCGCCGCATCGGGGGCTTGGCGACCGATGCGCTCGATCCGTCGGGCGTCATGCAGCAAGCCGAGAAAGGCGGCGTGCACGAGCAGCGAGTCCTTGGAGCCGAAGTAGTAGGTGACCTGATTGGGGAAGACGCCTGCCGCGTTCGCGATCTCCGCGACGCTCACCTCGGCGCCGGGCCGCTCCTTGCAGAGCCGTGCAGTTGCCTCGATCAGCCGGCGCCTCGTCGCGCGACCTCGGTCACGCGACCGAGCCGACGTCGATCGGGCTTCGGTTCGCTTCTTCTCCACCCCCGAATTGTATGTGATACAAACAAGAGCGTTTACTTGTATCGCATACAAGAAAGGTCCACGGACATGCACCGGACTGAAGTCGTCGTGACCGGGCTCGGCGCCATCACGCCACTCGGTGGAGACGTCGAGTCCACCTGGGCCGCCCTGCTCGCCGGCGAGTCCGGCATCCGCGGCGGCGTCCTGCCCGGCCACGAGGACGCCGGTCTTCCCGGCACCGTCGCGGGGACGATGGCGATCGATCCCGCCGACTCGCTGCTGCCGGTGCAGGCGAGGCGGCTCGACCGCTCACAGCAGGCAGCCCTCACCGCGGCGGCCGAAGCCTGGGCCGATGCCGGCGCCCCGCGGGTGGACCCGGACCGGCTCGCATCAGCGGTCGGCACGGGCATCGGAGGCGTACGGACGCTGCTGAAGGAAGACGACGCACTGGAGGCGGCCGGGACACGGCGCGTCTCGCCCCGCACGGTCCCGATGCTCATGCCCAATGCGGCGGCAGCGCTGATCAGTATCGAATACGGCGCGCGGGCCGGGGTCTACACGCCCGTCTCGGCGTGCTCCTCCGGTGCCGAGGCGATCGCCCTGGGGGCCAGGCTCATCCGTGCCGGCGAGGCGGACGTGGTCATCGCGGGTGGAACCGAGGCCGCGATCACCCCGATCACCGTCGCCGGCTTCGCGCAGGCACGAGCGCTGTCGCGATACACCGCCGAACCCGCCTCGGCTTCCCGGCCGTTCGCCGCGGACCGCAGCGGATTCGTCCTCGGCGAAGGCGCGGCTGTCGTAGTGCTCGAAAGCGCCGAACACGCCGGCGCCCGAGGCGCGCGCGTCCACGCGGTACTCGCGGGCGCCGGCATAGCCGCCGACGCTCACCACATCACGGCGCCCGCTCCCGATGGCTCCGGTCAGATCTCGGCCATGCGGAAGGCCCTCGCGCAAGCCGGCTTGGCTCCCGAGCGGATCAGCCACATCAACGCCCACGCCACCGGGACTCCGGCCGGTGATGTCGCCGAGGCGCACGCGATCGGCGAGGTCTTCGGCCGCGCCACCGTGACAGCCCCCAAGGCGGCGCTCGGCCATCTCTTCGGCGCCGCCGGCGCAATCGAGGCGGTCATCGCCATCCTCAGCGTGAAGCACGGCGCCATCCCGCCGACCCGCAACATCACCGCGGCCGGCGTCGGTCCCGACATCGATCTCGATGTCGTCACGGAGCGACGAGACGTCCCCCAGGAAGCCGTGCTCAGCAACTCCTTCGGCTTCGGTGGGCAGAACGTCTCACTCATCGTCACCGGCGCACGGCAGTAGGCGAACCGCTGCCGGTGATGGCGCCGCGGTCCTTCATGCGCCGCCACGGGAAGCAGCCGGCACCGGGGATGACGCGGGCGATGGCGGCGGTCGGCAGCGCGGCGACCGCGGTCCCGGCGAGGGCGGCCCGCCGCTGCACCGCACCGAGCCCCCCGCCCCGGCTCCGGCTCCGGCTCCGGCTGCGGCTCCGGCTGCGGCTGCGGCTGCGGCTGCGGCTGCGGCTGATTCTGGATGTCGCTCCCGCTCACGCCGGCGCTCTGCTGCGGCTTCCGCTCGGCGCCCTCGTCCGGGCGGGGTGTCTGCTCGTTGTCGCTCATCGGCCTCACGCCCGGAACACGTGCCGCCGGATGGCAGCGGCGTTGGAGAAGATGCGGATACCCAGCACCACGACCACGCCGGTGGACAGCTGCGCGCCGACCCCCAGCTTGTCCCCCAGGAACACGATCAGTGCCGCCACGACGACGTTGGACAGGAAGGACACGACGAAGACCTTGTCGACGAAGATCCCGTCGAGCATGGCCCTCAGCCCTCCGAAGACCGCGTCGAGCGCGGCCACGACGGCGATCGGCAGGTAGGGCTCCACCACCGCAGGCACCTCGGGCCTGACGAACAGCCCGACCACGACTCCCACGACGAGGCCCAGTACGGCGATCACGATGTGCCCTTCCCTGTGTCTGCCGTGCCCGGCCCGTCACCCGTCCCGGCTCCGGCGGTCCTCGGCTCTGCTGTACGTACGATCAGGCTCGGCGCGGCCGGCAGACGCACCTGCTCCTGGTCGGAGATGCTGGTACGGATCCCGAAGTTCTCCCGCAGCGCCTGCAGGTACTGGCCGTCGGCGCTGTCCTGGAACGCGGTGCTCAGCTTCTTCCCGTCCCCCACCGCGAGCACCGTGTACGGCGGCACCAGCGGTTTGTTGTCGACCAGTATGGCGTCGCCCGCCGCGCGGATCGCCGACAGGGCGGTCAGCCGCTGCCCGTTGATGGCCACCGCCTCGGCACCCGACTGCCACAGCCCGTTGACCACGCGCTGCATGTCACGGTCGCGCACCCGCCCCGTGTCGGAGAAACCGCTGCTCTCCCGGGGGCCGTCGCCGCCCTGCTCGGTGTCCTCGGCGTCGTCGACGACCAGCTTGACGCCCGGCCCGCGGACCTCCGTCGCACCCGAGAGCAGCGCGACCAGTTCGCCCTGGTCACCCCCGTGCTGCTGCAGCGCCTTGCGCTGGCGCTCCCCCACCTCTGCCCGCAGCGACTCGATCTTCTCCTCGAGCCCGTCGGCGGCCGACGTCTCCGACTCGATGCGGTCGATGAGCTCCTCGCGCTCCTTCGCCACCACCGGCGCCGCGACCTGCGCCTGTGCCGCACCGAGCGTCACGACCGCGGCGGCCACGACGAGCCCTCCGGCGAGCCCGAGCTTGGCCCGCAGCGTACGGGGCAGACCGCCGCCCTCGGCGGCTCTGCGGGCCGAGGCCTCCGCGTAGCCGTCGTCGAGCGCATGGTCCATGACATTGGTCAGCAGCGACATGGACGCATCGGGACGCGGCGGCGGTGAACCTGTGCTCCGAACGGGGGGCGGCTGCGACATGCCGCACATCGTCGCACGTCGCAGCCGTTACCGCCGAATGGCCCCACCGAAGTGCCGGGAGGCGCCCGCGGGCACCTCCCGGCACATGGGCCTCAGCGGCTCACCGACCGGCGCTCTCCACCACCGCGGCCCACTCGTCGAGCAGTGCCTGCGCGGAAGCGTCGTCCGGCCCCTCGGCCCACAGATGGGTGACGGCCTCCGCCGGGTCGGGCAGCACCATCACCCACCGGCCGTCGGCCTCCACGACGCGTACGCCGTCGGTCGTGTCGACATGCCGGTCCCCGGCCGCCTCCACGACCCGCCGCATCACGAGACCCTTGACGGCCCACGGAGTGGCCAGGTCCCGCCGCAGCACATGGGCTCGGGGTATGCGCGCATCGATCTGGCTGAGCGTGAGCTGGGTCCGCGCCACCAGGCCGATCAGGCGCACGAACGCCGCCGTACCGTCGAAGACGCTGCTGAACTCCGGGACGATGAACCCACCGCGCCCGTCGCCACCGAAGATCGTCGACTCCTCGCGGCCCACCCGTGTCAGGTCGTCCGGGGAGGTGGTCGTCCAGTCCACCTGGGTACCGTGGTACGCCGCTACCTGCTCGGCGATCCTCGTCGTGGTGACCGGGAGCGCCACCCGCCCGCTGCGCCGCTCGGCGGCCACCAGGTCGAGCAGCACCAGCAACGCGCGGTCGTCCTCGATGATCCGGCCCCGCTCGTCCACCAGCGAGATCCGCTCACCGACGGGGTCGAACCGCACGCCGAAGGCGGCCCGCGCCGACGCCACTATCTCGCCGAGCCGTACGAGACCCGCCCGGCGGGACTCGGCCGTCTCCGTGGGCCGGGACTCGTCGAGACCCGGGTTGATGGTCAGCGAGTCCACCTGGAGCCTGCCGAGGAGGCTCGGCAGGACGAGTCCCGCGCTGCCGTTGGACGCATCGACCACGACCTTGAGGCCGGCTTCGGCGATGCCGGTCGTGTCGACGTTGCGCAGAAGGGACCCGGTGTACGAGTCGAAGACGCTGGACGGGAAGCTCAGGTCGCCGATCTCGCCCGGGAAGGCGCGCCGGTACTCCTGCCGCGCATAGACGCGGTCCAGCTTCCGCTGCCCCGCCTGAGAGAGGTCGGCGCCCCGCTCGTCGAAGAACATGATGTCCACGGAGTCGGGCACACCGGGAGACGTCCGGATCATGATGCCGCCGGCACTTCCGCGGCCGGTCTGCTCACGCGCCACGGGCAACGGCACGTTCTCCAGGTCCCGTACGTCGATGGCGCTGGCCTGCAGCGCGGAGATCACGGCCCGCTTGAGGGCTCTCGCACCCCGGGAGTGGTCACGTGCCGTGGTGACCGTGGCGCCCTTCTTCAGCGTGGTGGCGTACGCCCCGGCGAGCCGTACCGCCAGCTCCGGGGTGATCTCCACGTTGAGGATGCCGGAGACGCCGCGCGCTCCGAAGAGATGCGCCTGTCCGCGGGACTCCCAGATCACCGACGTGTTGACGAAGGCACCGGCTTCGATCGTCTTGAACGGGTAGACCCGCACATTCCCCTGGACGATCGATTCCTCACCGACGAGGCACTCGTCACCGATGACGGCGCCGTCCTCGATGCGGGCGGCTCGCATGATGTCGGTGTTCTTGCCGATCACGCAGCCGCGCAGATTGCTGTGCTGCCCGATGTAGACGTTGTCGTGAACAACCGCCTTGTGGAGGAAGGCGCCGCTCTTCACGACCACGTTCGATCCGACGACGGTGTGTTCACGGATCTCCACATCGGCTTCTACCTTGGCGTAGTCGCCGATGTACAACGGCCCGTGCAGCACCGCGTCGGGGTGAACCTCGGCGCCCTCGGCGACCCAGACTCCGGGGGAGATCTCGAAGCCGTCGAGCTGGACGTCCACCTTGCCCTCGAGCACGTCGGCCTGGGCCTTCACATAGCTCTCGTGGGTGCCGACGTCCTCCCAGTAGCCCTCGGCGATGTAGCCGTAGATCGGCTTGCCTTCCTTCATCAACTGCGGGAAGACATCGCCGGACCAGTCGACGGGCACGTCGGGCTGGACGTAGTCGAAGACCTCCGGCTCCATCACGTAGATACCCGTGTTGACCGTGTCCGAGAAGACCTGACCCCAGGTGGGCTTCTCCAGGAAGCGCTCCACCTTCCCTTCCTCGTCCACGATCGTGATGCCGAATTCCAACGGGTTCGGCACCCGGGTCAGGCACACCGTCACCAGTGCGCCCTTCTCCTTGTGGAACCTGATGAGGTCCGTCAGGTCGAAATCGGTGAGCGCATCACCGGAGATGACGAGGAAGGCGTCGTCCTTCAGCGCCTCCTCGGCGTTCTTGACACTCCCCGCGGTGCCGAGTGGCTTCTCCTCATTGGCATAGGTGAGCTCCATGCCCAGCTCTTCGCCGTCGCCGAAGTAGTTTTTTACCAGCGAGGCCAGAAACTGCACGGTAACAACGGTCTCATTGAGCCCATGCCGCTTGAGCAGCCGCAGCACGTGCTCCATGATCGGCCGGTTGGCCACCGGCAGGAGTGGCTTGGGCATGCTCGAGGTCATGGGGCGAAGGCGCGTGCCTTCGCCGCCAGCCATCACAACGGCTTTCATGTCGGAAGCGTCCTCCTTGCAGAGACGACGGTCTAGCCGACTGCACCCATCCGGTAACTGGCCCTCTCGCGTCATACGGACGCGGCGCTCAATCGCCGCGCTTCACCAGACACACAGACAGGCTCAATCGGCCGTGGCATCCGCCTTGACAAGTCGGCGGACTTGGACCACATAGAGGATCCCTGCCCACCAATAGAGAGTTGTACCCCATCCGGCGAACGCCCACCCGAAAACTTCAGCGAGTGATGCCAGCCATCCGTCCCCGTCACTGAGCAGCAGCAGGGGGAACGCATACATCAGGTTGAAGGTGGCCGCCTTGCCGAGGAAGTTCACCTGCGGGGGCGGATAGCCGTGCCGGCGGAGGATTCCCACCATCACCAGCAGCATCAGCTCACGGGCCAATAGCGCGGCGGTCAGCCACAACGGCAGGATCTCGCGCCATGTGAGCCCGAGGAGCGTCGAAAGGATGTACAGCCGGTCGGCCGCGGGATCCAGCAGACGCCCGAGGCTGCTGATCTGGTTCCAGCGACGGGCGAGCTTCCCGTCGAGATAGTCGCTGACACCGCTGAGCGCCAGCACCAGGAGCGCCCAGCCATCACTGTTGGGTCCGCCGAACACCGGGCGGAGAATCAGCCACAGGAAGAGCGGCACACCGACGAGGCGAGCCATGCTCAGGATGTTCGGGATGGTGAGGACCCGGTCCGTCTGAACGCGGGTCTCCTGTACCTCCACCCGGGTGCCTCCTGGGGAACGTGCCAACGATGCTCCCTGACTTTACCGTCAGGCCCCGCCGGCCCGTACACAGGGTCCGAGTCCGGCCCAGAGCATCCGGGCCCGGAACGCGGAAAAGCCCCGCACCTGTCT
>NZ_KL591033.1:0-35714 GCF_000716335.1 Streptomyces sp. NRRL S-118
CCCAGTATCGTCCACACGCCCCGGAGCCCCGGCCGCATCAGCGGCCGGGGCTCGGTCGTTTCTCAGGAGGAGAAGAGCAGCCGCCCGAAGCCGCGGTGGTGGCCGTGGTGCCCGTGGTGCGGGGCACCCCAGGCCGGGGCGTGCTGGGCGGGGTACGGCTGCGGGGCCGGCGGCGCGGGCGGGGCCTGCTGCACCCACTGCGCCTCCAGCCGGGTCAGCGCCTCGAGCTCGCCGTAGTCGAGGAAGATCCCCCGGCAGCCGCTGCACTGCTCGATCTGGACGCCATTGCGGTTGTACGTGTGCATGGGCGCGTGGCACTTGGGACACTGCATGCTCGGCTCAACTCCTCGCCGTTCGGTTGGTGTCCTCACCCTACGACGGGCACTCGGGGTCCAACTCGGGTGGGAGTGTCGCAATTCTGGTACAGGCGTCGACGACGCTCCGTTCCACCTCGTCCAGTTCGCGGTGCGCCGCCGACGACTTGGCGACGGCGAGCGCCGCGGTCTGGACGGTCAGGGCGCGGGCCGCGGTCTCCAACCGGGGCCAGGGGTCTGACTCCGGAGGGACCGCCGGGCCCCCGGCCGCGCGGTACGCGCCGAGGAACCGCGCCCATGTGCCGGGTGCCAGCAGCCCGGCCGCGAACCAGGCGGCGGGCCGGGCGAGGTCCCAGGCGGGGTCCCCCAGACCGAGGTCGTCGACGTCGATGAGCAGCCACGGTCCGGTGGACGCCGGGTGGCGCACTAGCTGGCCGAGGTGGAGATCGCCGTGGCACAGCCGGCCGGCACCCGGGAAGGGGGCCTCGTCGCGGGCCCAGGCGGGCAGGCGTGCCCAGGCGGCCAGCACGGGCGCCGCCGCCGGGTGCGGTCCGGCGGCCCGCATCCGCGCCACGGCCCGCGCCGCCTTCGCCGGGCCGCGCATGGGCGGCAGCGGGCCCGGGAGCCCGGCGGGCGGCACCGCGTGGAGACGGGCCAGCAGCGCCGCCGCCTCCTCCCAGGGCGCGGCGTCCGGGTCCGCGGGGTCGACGGGCGAGCCGTACGGCCAGGCCGTCACCGGGCGCCCCTGCACCTGAGCGCCGGCCACCGGCAGCGGCGGCAGCAGGATCCCGGAGAGACGCGGGTGCGCGGCGACCGCGAGGCGCGTGCGGTGCGCGGACTCGTCGGTGCCGGGCGCGTGCGCCTTGGCCACCGCGCGCCCGTGCCGTACGACGGTGCCGTCCGCGCGGTCGGCGAGCACGGCCGGCGTGGGCCGCCCGCACGCGCGGCACCCCGCTCCCGGCGCGTGGGCCGCCCCTCGCGCGACTCCCGCCAGTTCCCGTACGAGCGCCCCGTTGTCCATGCCCCGACCCTACGTGCCGGGCGGGTGGCGCCGGGGCGCGGTCCTCCCCGCTCACCGAGCCGGAGAAGACCCCGGTCCCGGAGAAGGGCCGCCCCGGAGCAGAGCCCGCCCCGGGACATGCGAGTGGCCGGCAGCTCCCCAGCTGCCGGCCACCGATAGCCGTCCGCCGCACCCCCGTCCCCACGGGGTTGTTGGCCGGATGTGGTCGACCCGGGCCGCTCTCCCGGGTCCGGAGCGCTGCTCAGCGCCCCAGCATCACGCCCACGGACGACGCCTGTGTCACCACTGCGTCCCAGCCGCCGAAGGCGACCACCAGCAGGGCGGCCAGGGGAAGGACCATCGCCGTCGCCACCAGCGGGTGGCGACGGGCGGACGGGCGATCGCCGAACGGGCCGCTGCCGTGCGGGACGTGCCCCTTCAGCGATGCCATGTCCGCCATGGTTCCGGTTCCTCTCCTGTCGAGTCTGGCAGCGGCGGGTGCTTTACCTCGGGGGACGAGAGCTCCACCCGCCGCTTGCCTTCAACAGTAGGGACGCGACGGTACGCGGGCGTCATGCCCGCGTACCGATTGACGGGCCTCCCCGAGGATGAGCCGCCGGTCCGCGGCGTACTCCCCTGGGTGGAGAGCGGCCCCCTACGCCTCAGGGTCGTCGACCCGCGGTACGGGCTGCTCGACCAGGGCAAGCACCCGGTTGGCCATGAAGCGGGCCGTCCGCACCACTGCCCCGGTACGGGTGACTTCGCTCACTTCCACCACCCCCCTGCGGACCGCCGTCTCGACCCTGCGCCCCGCCCGGCTTGCCACCACTTCGTACGTCCGTGTCGTGTCCCCCACGTCCACGACTATCTCCACCCGGTCGCCCTTCATCGATCCAATCCCCCTTCTGTGATGGATCATTGGGACTTCCCGCGGCCCGAGGAGCCCGCCTCGGCGGCTCCCTGACCACTGCTCAATTCTCCCACCGGGCACTGACAATCGATCGGGCCGCGAGGGCGCGGCCTATGAGCACACCGGGGCGCGGGTACGTAAGCTGTGGCACGTCAAAGGGAGTCAAACGGATAACCGCGGCTGCGGAGGTGGGGGCAACCCACCGTAGGTAGGGGACGGACATGGCGATGATGCGGCTCCGGCGCGAGGATCCGCGTGTCGTCGGCTCGTTCAGGCTGCACCGGCGGCTGGGCGCGGGCGGCATGGGGGTCGTGTACCTCGGTTCCGACCGGCGCGGGCAGCGGGTGGCCCTGAAGGTGATCCGGCCGGATCTCGCCGAGGACCAGGAATTCAGGTCGCGGTTCGCCCGCGAGGTCTCGGCCGCGCGGCGGATCCGCGGCGGCTGCACCGCCCGGCTCGTGGCGGCCGACCTGGAGGCGGACCGCCCCTGGTTCGCCACCCAGTACGTGCCGGGGCCGTCCCTGCACGACAAGGTCGCCGAGGAGGGGCCGCTGTCCGCGGCAGACGTGGCCGCCATCGGGGCCGCGCTCTCCGAGGGACTCGTCGCCGTCCACGAGGCGGGCGTCGTGCACCGGGACCTGAAGCCGTCGAACATCCTGCTGTCGCCCAAGGGCCCGCGGATCATCGACTTCGGCATCGCCTGGGCGACCGGCGCGTCCACGCTCACGCACGTCGGCACGGCGGTGGGCTCCCCCGGGTTCCTCGCGCCCGAGCAGGTGCGGGGCGCCGCGGTCACCCCCGCCACGGACGTCTTCTCGCTGGGGGCCACCCTGGCGTACGCGGCGATGGCCGACTCGCCGTTCGGGCACGGCAGTTCCGAGGTCATGCTCTACCGCGTGGTGCACGAGGAGCCGCAGCTGCGCGGCGTGCCGGACGCCCTGGCCCCGCTCGTACGGGCATGTCTGGCCAAGGACCCGGAGGAGCGCCCCAGCACGCTGCAACTGTCCATGCGGCTCAAGGAGATCGCCGCGCGGGAGGCGCAGGGGCTGTCCGACGGGCGACCGCTCGTGCCCCGTCCGGCCGCACGTCCCGCGGACGATCTGGTGACGGGACAGCTGACCGAGCGGTACACGGAGCGCACGGCGGAGCGGAGCACCGAGCGCGGCACCGCACGGAACACACAGGGGCGCGCACAGCGCACGCCGGCGCCTCACCCCTCACGCGGCGGCGCGCGGACCGGTGGTGGCGGGCGCCCCGCGTCCCGGCCGGGCGGCGCACGGCCCACGTCCGGGGGGCGCAGGCCCGCCAATCCCCGGCTGCTGCGCCAGCGGATCGTCGTCTTCGTCGTCGTGACGCTGATCGTGCTGCTGGGGATCGCCGCGGCGCAGGCCCTGCAGGGCTAGGGCCTCTCGTTCGGATCCTGGTGCGCTCGGGAATTCAGGTGCCGGGGCGGCCGGTGGCCACCGCGTAGAACGCGACCGCCGCCGCGGCGCCCACGTTCAGCGAGTCCACTCCGTGCGCCATCGGGATGCGGACCCATGCGTCGGCGGCCATCAGGGCCTTCGCGGACAGGCCGTCGCCCTCCGCGCCCAGCATCAGGGCCACCCGCTCGAGGCGGTGCGGAGCGGCCTGGTCGATCGCCGTCGCCTTCTCGTCGGGGGTCAGCGCGAGCAGCTCGAAGCCCGCTTCCCGTACCGTCTCCAGGCCCCGGGGCCAGGACTCCAGACGGGCGTACGGGACGGAGAACACCGCCCCCATGGAGACTTTCACGGAGCGGCGGTACAGCGGGTCCGCGCAGTCCGGCGAGAGCAGCACCGCGTCCATGCCGAGCGCGGCGGCGCTGCGGAAGATGGCACCGATGTTGGTGTGGTCGTTCACGCCCTCCATGACGACCACCCGCCGGGCGTCCCGCAGCAGCTCCTCCGCCGGCGGCAGCGGCCTGCGCTGCATCGAGGCCAGCGCGCCGCGGTGCACGTGGTAGCCGGTGACCCGCTCCGCGAGGTCCGGGTGCACCGCGTACACCGGGGCCGGCACCTCGTCGATCACGTCCCGCATGACGTCGACCCACTTCGCCGACAGCAGCATCGAGCGCATCTCGTAACCGGCCTGCCGGGCCCGCCGGATGACCTTCTCGCCCTCCGCGATGAACAGGCCCTCGGCCGGCTCGCGGCGGCGCCGCAGCTCGACGTCGGTCAGGCCCGTGTAGTCACGCAGGCGCGGGTCGTCGGGGTCGTCGACGGTGATGAGATCTGCCACAGGGTGATACTGCCTTGTCGTGCGTACGGTGCCAACGCCGTGCCCGGCGCGGGTCACCTGGGGTTACGAGCGTGCGGGGCTCATGAGGAGGAGGGGGCCGGCCTCTTGTGGGGGCCCTCGTGGACGACGTCGCCGACGACGATCACGGCCGGCGGACGGACGTCCTCGGCCGCGACCCGCTCCGCCACCGTCGCCAGCGTCGCGTCCACACGGCGCTGCGCGGCCGTCGTGCCCTCCTGGATCAGCGCCAGCGGTGTGTCCGGGGCCTTGCCGTACGCGACCAGCGCCCGCGCGATGGCCCCGATCTTGTCCACGCCCATCAGGATCACCAGCGTGCCGCGCAGCTTGGCGAGCGACTCCCAGTCCACCAGCGAGCGCGGGTCCTCGGGAGCCACGTGGCCGCTGACCACCGTGAACTCGTGCGCCACCCCGCGGTGCGTCACCGGGATGCCCGCGGCCCCCGGGACGCTGATCGAGCTGGAGATGCCCGGCACGACCGTGCAGGCGATGCCCGCCTCGGCCAGCGCCTGCGCCTCCTCCATGCCGCGTCCGAAGACGAAGGGGTCACCGCCCTTGAGGCGGACGACGGACTTGCCCGCCTTGGCGTGCTCGATGAGCGCGTTGTTGATGGCTTCCTGTGCCATGAAGCGGCCGTACGGGATCTTCGCCGCGTCGATCACCTCGACGTGCGGCGGCAGCTCGTCCAGCAGGTCACGCGGGCCGAGGCGGTCCGCGATGACCACGTCCGCCTCCGCGAGCAGGCGGCGCCCGCGGACCGTGATCAGGTCCGGGTCGCCGGGGCCGCCGCCGACCAGCGCGACGAAGGGCGTACGGGCCCGGTGGTGCGGCGCGCCGATCGAGCCGTCGCGCAGCCCCTCGACGATCGCGTCCCGCACGGCCGCCGAGCGCCGCGGGTCGTGGCCCGTCAGCACCGCCACCGTGACGCCCTCGCTGCGGCCGGTCGCCGGGGTCCACGCCGTGGCCGCCTCGGCGTCGTCCGAGCGGACGCACCACACGCGGTGGCGCTCCGCCTCGGCGGACGCGCGCGCGTTGGCCTCCGGGTCGGTGGCCGCGATCAGCGCGTACCAGGCATCGGCGAGGTCGCCCTCCTCGTACCGGCGCCGCACCCAGGTGATCTCTCCCGCCTCCGCCATCGCCTCCACGGACGGCGTCGCGGACGGGGAGACGAGGGTGATGTCCGCGCCCGCCGCGATCAGGGCGGGGAGGCGGCGCTGGGCGACCTGGCCGCCGCCGATGACGACGACACGGCGCCCGGACAGGCGAAGTCCGACGGGGTAGGCGGGCTGCTCGGCGTACTCGACCATGGGGATGCGGCTCCTCGGCGAGGCGGTGGTGCGTGTGCGGGGCCGCTGCGACGGTGAAGCGGCTGGTGGGGCGGGGGGTGGAGCGGGGGAGGTCGCTTGCGACCACCTTACGGTGCGGGGCGGGGCACCGGTCATGGGGCGGGGGCCTCGGGCCCTGAGCGGGTGCTGCCGGGCTGAGCCGGCAGCGCGTCGAGGCCGCCGGAGCGCCGGGGTGTGGTGCGGTGGCTCGTGGGGGTGGAGCGGGTGGGGGCGGGCGGGTGTGCCCGGTGGGTTGCGGTCGGGGGCGTGGCTCGGGTGGGGCGGTCGTCCTTGTTCACCGCGCTGGGCGCGGTGTTCTGCAGTCGTTCCGTGTCCGACCGCCCCGCGGTCCGCCCCACCCCCTCATGCGCGTGGGTGGTGCACTCCCGCGCCCGTCACTTCTCGGTGACACCTGCCGAGTCGAACGTCGCCACCTCGTGCATCGCGCGCGCCGCGCTCTGCACGATCGGGAGCGCCAGCAGCGCGCCCGTGCCCTCGCCGAGGCGGAGGTCGAGGTCCACCAGCGGGCGCAGGCCCAGCTTGTTGAGGGCGGCCACGTGGCCCGGTTCCGCGCTGCGGTGGCCCGCGATGCAGGCGGCCAGCGACTCGGGCGCGATGGCGCGGGCCACGAGCGCCGCGGCGCCCGCGCTGACCCCGTCCAGGACGACCGGTGTGCGCAGCGACGCGCCGCCCAGGATGAAGCCGACCAGCGCCGCGTGCTCCAGGCCGCCGACCGCGGCGAGGACGCCCAGGGGGTCAGCCGGGTCGGGCTGGTGGAGGGCCAGCGCCCGGCGGACGACGTCCACCTTCCGCGCGTGCATCTCGTCGTTGATGCCCGTGCCGCGGCCGGTGACCTCCGCCGGGTCGACGTCCGTGTAGACCGAGATCAGCGCGGCCGACGCGGTGGTGTTCGCGATGCCCATCTCGCCCGTGAGCAGCGCCTTGTTGCCCGCCGCGACGAGATCGCGGGCCGTCTCGATGCCCACCTCGACCGCCGCGAGGACCTCCTCGCGGGTGAGCGCGGGGCCGGTCGTGAAGTCGGCCGTGCCGGGGCGCACCTTGCGCGGCAGGAGGCCCGGCGTCGCGGGCAGGTCCCCGGCGACGCCGACGTCGATGACGCAGACCTCGGCCCCGACCTGGTTGGCGAACGCGTTGCAGACCGCGCCCCCGCCCAGGAAGTTGGCGACCATCTGGGCCGTCACCTCCTGGGGCCAGGCCGTGACGCCCTGGGCGTGCACGCCGTGGTCGCCCGCGAAGATCGCCACGGCCGCGGGCTCGGGGATCGGAGGGGGGCACATCCGGGACAGGCCGGAGAGCTGCGCGGAGATGATCTCGAGCATGCCCAGCGCTCCGGCGGGCTTGGTCATGCGCTTCTGCCGCTCCCACGCCTCGCCGAGCGCCTTCGCGTCCAGGGGGCGGATGTTGGAGACGGTCTCCTGGAGGAGGTCGTGCGGCTCCTCCCCGGGCAGGGCACGGCGGCCGTACGTCTCCTCGTGGACGACCCACGACAGCGGGCGCCGCTTGGACCAGCCCGCCTGCATCAGCTCCGGCTCGTCGGGGAATTCATCGACGTAACCGACGCAGAGGTACGCGACCACTTCGAGGTGTTCGGGCAGCCCGAGGGCGCGGACCATCTCGCGCTCGTCGAAGAAGCTGACCCATCCGACGCCCAGACCCTCGGCGCGGGCGGCGAGCCAGAGGTTCTCCACGGCCAGCGCGGACGAGTACGGCGCCATCTGCGGCTGCGTGTGACGGCCGAGCGTGTGCCGGCCGCCCCGGGTGGGGTCGGCGGTGACGACGATGTTGACCGGCGTTTCGAGGATCGCCTCGATCTTCAGTTCCTTGAACTGCTTCGCCCGGCCCTTCGGCAGCGACTTGGCGTACGCCTCACGCTGGCGCTGGGCGAGCTCGTGCATCGTCCGCCGGGTCTCGGCGGAGCGGATGACCACGAAGTCCCAGGGCTGCGAGTGCCCCACGGACGGAGCGGTGTGGGCCGCTTCGAGGACCCTGAGCAGCACCTCGTGAGGGATCGGGTCGCTGCGGAAGCCGTTGCGGATGTCGCGGCGCTCACGCATCACGCGCAGGACCGCCTCGCGCTCGGCATCGTCGTAGCCGGGGGCGGGCGGGGCGGCCTCCGACGTCCCGGCGGCGGGGTCGGTGGTGGCGTCGGTGGCGTTGCCGTCACTGTCGCTGTTGCTGTCGACGCCGGTGGTGGGGTCCGCGGTGGCGGTGGCGGCCGGGGCAGCGGGCTGCTCCTCCGGCCGAGCGGTCTCAGGGCTCTCCTGCGGCTCCTGCACCTGCGGGGCTTCCTGCGGGAGGGCGGCCTCCGCTTCCCCGGCGACCGGAGCTTCCCCTGCCGGGGCTTCGGCGACCGGAGCCTCGGCGACCGGAGCCTGGGGAGCGGGGTTCTCCGCCACGGGAGCATCGGGCGCAGGAGCCTCGGGGGCAACCGGCGCCTCGGCAACCGGAGCCTCGTCAGCCGGAGCCTCGGTAGCCGGCGCTTCCGCGACCGGGGCTTCAGCGGCCGGAGCCTCGGCGACCGGAGCCTGGGGAGCGGGAGCCTCGGCGGCCGGAGCCTCGGCAGCCAGGGGCGCCTCGGGGGCAGGGGCCTCGGGGGCGACCGGTGCTTCCACGGCCGGGGCTTCGGGGGCGACCGGGGCTTCGGTCACGGGGGTCTCGGCGGCCGGGGGCTCCGGTGCCGCGGGCGCGGCGGGCGCGGGCTCCGGCTGCTCGGCGGCCGGGGCGGGCTCGACGGGCGCCGGGGCCTGCGGCTCCTCCGGGGTCACGGCGGCGGCCGGCTCCCCCGGGGTCTCCGCGACGGGGACCGCCACCGGGTGGGCGTCGCCCTCGCGGGGGGCCGGAACCGTCGGCTGCGGGCCCGGTTCGGCGGCCGGGGTGGGGGCGAGGTGAGGTGTCGTCGGGACGGACCCCTCGACCGGGACGAACTGTGCGGCGGGCGGCTCCGGAACGACCGTTTCTGCTGCGGCGGGAGCCGGCGCCTGGGGCTCCTGTGGCTCGTGTGCCGACTGGGCAGGCTGAGCCGGCCACGGCTCCGCGCCCTGCGGCGGGATCTCGGCCGACTGCGCTCCGGCCAGGCCGGGAGCGGGCTCCTCACGCGGCACGTCCAGGTACTCGGGGCCGGTCATGGCCGGCCCCGGCTGGTGCACCGGCACGGCGGCAGGGCCCCGGTCGGCGAGCGAGCGGACCACACCGGACGGCGCCTCGGGGACGGGCGGGCCCATGTGCAGCGGTCGCCGCGCGGGCTGCGCGCCCTGCGCCGCGGGGGCCGCGACCGGCGCGGGGGCCGGAGCCTCCGCCGGAGCGGGCGCGTGCGGCGGCATGCGGACGGCGCTGAGGTCGACCGACCCCGAGTCGCGGCCGCCCGCCACATGCGCGTCGGCCTCCGGAGCGACCTGCTCGTACCCGGCCGGCGCGTAGGCCTCGTACGTCTCGTACACGGGCTGCGGCTGCTCGGGGACGGTGAACCCCGGGGCCGGAGCGGGAGCCGCGGGGGCGTCCTCCGCCAGGGGAGCCGGGGCCTCCGCCGGGGCGGGTGACTCCGCCGGAGCGGGAGCGGGTACGGCATGCTGCGCCGCCGGGGCGGACGCAGGGACCTGGTGCACCGGCATCGGGTGCACCGGCGGCGCGACGGCGGCGGCCTGCGGGTCGCCGCCCCACGCGCCCTGGGCGCCCGGCATCAGCAGCAGGTCGTCGTCCTCGGCAGCGCTTTCGGAGGGGTCGAGGAAGGTGTACGCGCCCGGAGCGGGGATGCCCGGCTGCTCCACCATGCCTGCGTTCTCCGGCTGCCCGCCCGGGACCTGGCCGGTGTCAGTCATGCGTACCCCTCGCCCATCGGTTGTGCTCCTTCAGACCTTCGCCCGCACCAACAAGAACGAGCGTGCGCGCCGCGCGGCACGAAGGGCCGCAGACACCACGTATTCTCGCGGGCTTCACCCAGGCACGGCAGCGGGATCCGCCGCCGGTGACTGTGGACTGCGCCACGTCGCGCGCCCCCCTGTTACGCCGTACCACAGTCGCGACCTCAAAGAAGGTCACTTTTCCGGACATTGGCGAAGGAACCACCGAACGCCCGGCTGCGGTACAACAATCGGCCAGCCTACCCGCCGTGCCGTAGTGGCTCGGTCACGGGGCCGGGGCCGGCCGGCTCCCGGCCAGCAGGAAGACCACCGAGCGGTCGCGTTCCTGCCAGGCGGCGGTGTCGAGTTCGACGGTCTGCAGCAGTGCGCACTCGACGGTGTACCCGCCCTCCGCGAGGGCGGCGCCGATCGCCTCGGCCTCGTCCCTGGTGGCGGCGTGCGCGACGATCCGCTCGGGGCGGCGGTCGGCGCAGGCGGCGACGACAGGCGCTCCCCCGCCTCCCACGCGTACGACGTCGGGCTCCGGGATCCGCTCCAGGACGTGCGGCGCCCGGCCGGCGACGGTCTGCACCTGCACACCGTGGCGGCGCGCGGCGGCATCGGTACGGGCACAGGCACCGGTGTCGGCGTCGACGGCGATGACCGCCGCGCCGAACCGGGCCGCTTCCACGGCGAAGGCCCCGGAGCCGCAGCCGATGTCCCACACGAGGTCGCCGGGGCGCGGCCCCAGGCGGGCCAGCTGGGCGGCGCGCAGGTCCGCCGACTCGCCCCTGCCCGGCGCACCGTCGTACGCGCCGGGCGGCAGCGCCCAGCCGCGCACGGAGCCGGGGTCGCGGCCCATCAGCCATGGTCCGCTCGGCGCTCCCGCGGCGGGCGGGGCGGCGGGAGCGGTCGCGGAGCCGCCGATGACGATGACGACGTTGGGGTCGCGCCAGGCGTGGTCGGCGGCCTTGTCGGAGGTGAGGACGCTGACCTGCTCCCGCGCGGTACCGAGCTCCTCGCAGATGACGAAGGTGCGGTGGACCCCTTCGAGCAGCAGCGCGAGCTCGGCGGGTCCGGCGCCCGGGGAGGTGAGGACGGCGACCTTGGGGTGCGCCCGGCAGATGTTGACGGCGCGGCGCAGCGTCCGGCTGTGCGCGACGACGATCTGGGCGTCGTCCCAGGGCATGCCGGCGCGGGCGAAGGCGGCGGCGACCGAGGAGACCGCGGGCACCACCTCCACCTCCAGTCCGTGCTGGGGGGCGCGCAGGGAGCGGACGACGCCGAAGAAGCCCGGGTCGCCGTCGGCGAGGACGACGGCGGTGCCGCGGTGGCCGGCGATGCGGCGGGCGGCGAGGTCGACGCTGCCGAGGCGGATGCGTTCCGCGGCGGGCGGGATCTCCGGAAGCGCCAGGTGGTGGGCGGCTCCGGCCACCAGGGTGGCGGCCGACAGGGCGGACCGCGCGGCCGCGGTGAGGGGCGAGCCGTCCCAGCCGATCACCGTGACCCGGTCGGCCATCTTCGTCTGTCTCCTGGTGAGTTGATGCAGGTCGGGGGGCAGGGCGAGGGTACCGCGGTCCCCCGTCGTCAGTTCCAGTCGGTGAAGCCGGTGTAGCCGGCGTCGGCCATCTGGTCGGCGGCGCCGTCGAAGTCCTCCGGGAGCAGGCTCCACACGATCAGGTCGGTCCTGACGTCGGTCCAGCCGCCGTCCTCCGTGCGGCTGCGCGCTATCCACGCGTTGCGCAGGACGCCTTCGCTGATGCAGCCGATCTTCTGGGCGACCTGCTGGGAGGCGGTGTTGTCGGCGGGGGTGCGCAGTTCGAGGCGCTCGAAGCGCTGGTCGCCGAAGAGCCACTGCGCGACGGCGAGGACGGATTCGGTGGCGTACCCCTCGCCGCGGGCCCAGGGGGCGGTGATGTAGGAGACCTCGGTGGCGCGGATGCGCCAGTCGGTGTTGCCGAGCCGGATGGTGCCGACGAGCCGCTGGGTCAGGAACTCGGTGACGGCCAGGACGATGCCGCGGCCCGCGGTGCGCTGCGCAGGAGCGATCCTGCGGACCCACTTCTCGGCGTCCGCCGTGGTGTAGGGGTGGGGTACGGAGGTCCAGGCGACGACCGTCTCGTCGTTCATCATCTCGGTGTGCGCGGGGACGTCCGCTTCCTCGTAGGGGCGCAGCACCAACCGCTCCGTGCTGATGGAGATGTCCGGGAAGGTGGTAGTCATGCGCTGCTCCATGCCGAAGACCGTCCGTAAAGCCATGAACGCACAGCATGCAGCATGGGGCACAGGGTGCGCATGGGCGGGTCGGTACGGCTGCGTCGTTACGTCACCGTTGTGACGCCGGCCGGTGCCGGTGCCCGTGCCGGGCGGGCGGTGCGCGGGTGCGGATGTGCCGCAGGCCCCCGCACCGGGCGGGGTGCGGGGGCCTGCGGACGGCGGCGTCAGCGGCTGCGACTGGTGTCGGCGGGTGTTACTTGACGGCGCCGAAGGCCGGGACGACCGAGCCGTTGCTGTAGGTGTCCTCGATGTACTTCTTCACCTCGGGCGAGTTGAGCAGCTCGGCGAGCTTCTTCACGCGCGGGTCGCCCTCGTCGCCCTTCTTGACGGCGAGGAAGTTGGCGTACGGGTTGCCCTCGGCCTTCTCCAGTGCCAGGGCGTCCTTGGCCGGGTTGAGCTTGGCCTCGATGGCGTAGTTGCCGTTGATGACGGCGGCGTCCACGTCGTTCAGGGCGCGGGGCACGGTGGCCGCTTCCAGCTCCTTGAACTCCAGGCCCTTCTTGTCCTCGATGTCGGAGAGCTTGGCGTCGGCGCCCACGCCCTCCTTGAGGGTGATCACACCGTGGTCGGCGAGCAGCTTGAGCGCCCGGCCCTCGTTGGTGGTGTCGTTGGGGACGGCGACGGTCTGGCCGGGCTTGAGGTCCTTGAGGTCCTTGACCTTCTTGGAGTAGAAGCCCAGCGGCTCCAGGTGCACGTTGACGACCGGGACGACGTTCGTGCCGTTCTTCTTGTTGAAGTCGTCCAGGTACGGCTTGTGCTGGAAGTAGTTGGCGTCGACCTGTCCGGACTGGGTGGCGGTGTTGGGCAGGACGTAGTCCGTGAACTCCTTCACCTCCAGCTTGAGGCCGGCCTTCTCCGCCAGGTTGTCCTTGACGTAGGTGAGGATGTCGGCGTGCGGCGTCGGGGACGCGGCGACGACGAGCGGCTTGGAGGCGTCGGCCTTGCCCGCGCCGGACGAGGAGGCGGGGTCGGAGGCAGTGCCGCAGGCCGTGAGGCCGAGGGCGAGGACGGTGATGCCGGCGAACGCCGTGGTGAGCTTGATGTTCTTACGCACGAAAAGTGCCTCTTTCTGGTGGTGCGGACTACGCCCGGACAAGGAGTGCGGGCTGGAGGGGGGAAGTCAGGAGGTGGTGCGGCCCCGGCGCGCGAGGAGGCGCACGGCCCCGTCGCCGATGAGCTGGACGATCGTGACGATGACGATCAGCAGCACCACGGTGATGAGCATGAAGCCGGTCTCGAAGCGCTGGTAGCCGTAGGTGATGACCTTGGAGCCGAGGCCCTCGCCCCCGACCGCGCCGGCCAGCGCCGAGTAGCTGATCAGCGTGATCACCGTGGTGGTGAGGGCGGCGATCAGGGACGGCAGGGCCTGCGGGAGCAGCACCTTCCCCACGATGGTCGGGATGCCGCCGCCCATGGACTGCACGGCCTCGACGAGTCCGTGGTCCACCTCGCGGACGGCGGTCTCGACCAGGCGGGCGAAGAACGGGATGGCGCCGATGGAGAGCGGCACGATCATCGCGGAGGGACCGATGAAGGTGCCGACGACCAGGGTCGTGAAGGGGATCAGGGCGATCAGCAGGATGATGAACGGCAGCGAGCGGCCGATGTTCACGATCCCGCCGATGACCTTGTTCACCGGGCGGTTCTGCAGCAGTCCGCCCTTGTCGGTCAGGACGAGGAGGACACCGAGCGGGAGGCCGCCGATGACCGTGACGACGGTGGACCACAGCACCATGTAGAGCGTGTCGATGGTGCCCTGCTCCAGCAGGGGCCGCATCTCTTCCCAGGTCACTTCACGGTCTCCTTCACCAGGCCCTGTGCGGGCACGTGCGGCTGCTGCGACCGGCCGGGGCGCTGCGCCTCGTCGTCGACGACGTCGACCTGCAGCCCCTGCTCGCGCAGGAAGCCGATGGGCACGACGTTCTCCTCGTACCGGCCGGGGAGCTCGATGCGCATGCGGCCGATCTGCTTGCCGCCCACGGTGTCCATGGCGGCGCCGAGGATGGAGATGTCGATGTTGTACGTGCGCGCGAGCTGCGAGACGACGGGCTGTGTGGCGGCCTCGCCGTGGAAGGTGACGTCGATGACCGTACGGTCGGGGCCGGAGGCCTGACCGTTCACCGGGAACAGTTCGTGGGCGAGTTCGGAGCCCGGTGTGGCGAGCAGTCCGGCGACCGTGCCGGACTCGACGATCCGGCCCTTCTTCATGAGGGCGGCCGAGTCGCAGATGGTCTTGACGACGTCCATCTCGTGCGTGATGAGGAGGACGGTCAGGCCGAGCTGCTGGTTGAGGTCGCGCAGCAGCTGGAGGATGGAGCGGGTGGTCTCCGGGTCCAGCGCGCTGGTGGCCTCGTCGGAGAGCAGCACCTTCGGGTTGCCGGCCAGCGCCCGGGCGATGCCGACGCGCTGCTTCTGCCCGCCGGAGAGCTGGGCGGGGTACGCCTTGGCCTTGTCGGCGAGGCCGACGAGGTCGAGGAGTTCGAGGGCCCGGCGGGAGCGGTCGGCGCCGGAGACACCGAGGATCTCCAGGGGCAGTTCGACGTTGTCCTGCACGGTGCGCGAGGACAGCAGGTTGAAGTGCTGGAAGACCATGCCGATGCGGCTGCGCGCGCGGCGCAGGTCCTTGCCGGCGCGGCGGCCGCGGCCGGCGAGCGCGGTGAGGTCGGTGTCGTCGACCGTCACGGTGCCGGCGGTGGGGCGCTCCAGGAGGTTGACGCAGCGGATGAGCGAGGACTTGCCGGCGCCGCTCTGGCCGATGACGCCGAAGACCTCGCCCTCGCGGACGTGGAGGTCGACGCCGTCCAGAGCGGTGACCTGGCGGCCTCTCGACTCGTAGACCTTGGTCAGGCCCGAGGTGGTGATCACAGGGGTTTCCGTCACTGTCGAGTGCGCGGCGCGGTGTCCGCCGGGCACGGGGCGTTCGTCGATCCGACGCGCGGCACGGCTGTTCGGCTGGTGGCCGGGGAGTGCGCGTGCGCGGGGCAGGGCGTCGCGGTCCGACGGTGGGTACGGACGCGGCGGCTCGCTCGCTGTCGGTCTCGCTTCGGGGCGCGAGGCTCAGGCAGGGGCCCTCAGAAGGCGCACATTCGACACATACAACGAGCACCGGGCGTCGTCATCGCCTCGGTCGCAAGGGTGCGGCTGCTCGTCGTGGTCATGCGGGCCAGTAAAGCAGACACGTCTTCGCGGGCCGGACGAGTGTCCGAATAGCGGACCGTTCGCGTACGGCATGCGGACATCCGGGGACCGTCCGCCAAGGCGGGGAACATCCTGTTCAGCCCCTCTGACCTGCGCCGACACCCCGCAGAACCGGTCGCGGCCGCCTCCGCTCCAAACGGCGCGGGGCGGTGTCCTGTGGTCAAGACCACGGCTGGTCACGGCGGCCCGTATTAATCTCGGGCGCATGCTCGACGCCCTGACGATCGCGGTCTCCGCGGCCGCGCTCGCCCTCGCCGCCTGGTGCGGCTTCGCCGCCTACCGGGACCAGCCGACGAAGGACTGGCACTTCATCGGCATGGCGGTGGTGACGGTGCTGGCGCTGGCGCAACTGGTCATCGGGGTCGTCCGGCTCGCCCGGGGCGAGAAGGCCGACGAGGGCACGGCCATCTTCGTCGCCTACCTGCTCGGCGCGTTCTGCGCGGTACCGGCGGCCGGCTTCATGTCGCTCGCGGAGCGCACCCGCTGGGGGTCGGCGACGGTGGCGGCGGGCGCGGTGGTGCTGGCGGTGCTCGAAGTGCGCCTCTTCGACATCTGGGAGGGCTGAGGAGTGGCGGAGCGCCGGGGGTTGGCGAAGGGCCCGGGCATGCTGCTCGTCTGGCTCTACGGCGTGATGTCGGTGGGCGCGGTGTCGCGGTCGGCGCTGCAGATCGCCACCGAGTTCGGCCGGGCCCCGCTGGCGTACACGCTGTCCGCGCTGGCGGCGGTGGTGTACGTCTTCATCACGTACACGCTGGTGCGGGGCGGGGAGACGGCCCGCAGGGCGGCGCTTGTGTGCTGCGCCGCCGAGCTGGTGGGCGTGCTGGTCGTGGGGACCTGGACACTGCTGGACCCGGGGGCCTTCCCGGACGCCACGGTGTGGTCCGAGTACGGGTTCGGATACGTCTTCATCCCGGTGCTGCTGCCGGTGACCGGGATCATGTGGCTGCGGAAGGCGGGGGCTAGGCGGCCTTCTCCAGCGTGACCAGGGTGAGGCGCGGGCCCACCTCCCGGGTGGCGACGGCCTCGTAACCCCTCTTGCGGTAGAGGCGGAGGTTGCCCTCGCTGCGGTGTCCGGTGAAGAGCTGGTACCGCTTGGCGGCGGGGTCCGCGGCGAAGTGCTGTTCGATGGCGTCGAGGAGACGTCCGCCGAGGCCGTGGCGGCGCATCCGCGGGTGCACGATGAGCTTGGCGATGCGCGCCGTGCCGGTGTCGTCGATCTCGCCGCGCACGGAGGCGACGACCTCGCCGCCGAGGCGCGCCACGAGGGCGTGACCGCGGGCGATCTCCGCCTTGAGGTCGTCGAGGCTCTGGGTGAGGGGCTCGATGGAGTAGTCGCCGTAGAGCTCGGCTTCACTCTGGTAGCACAGGTACTGCAACTTCAGGATGTGTTCCGCGTCCTGCTCGTCCGCCGCTGCGATGGTCACGCTCATGCCCATGTGTGCCTGCCTCCGGCTCACCTGATACGCCCTGTCGGTCTACCGCACCTTTCCCCGATGTTCAGGAGCGGCAACCTCTGCCGCGAGCATTCTGCGCAGACATCCCAGGCAGCGGGAACGCATCGGCCCCAAACTGCCTTGTGAGATACCCAACTCTCCTGCGATTTCGCGGTAGGTGGGGTCCTTCGGCGACAGCATCGCAGTCAGCAGCCGTCGGCAGTGCGGGGGTGTCCGGGCGATCGCGGCGCGCAGGGTGCGGCGCCGCTCGGCGACGAGGGCGGCACGCTCGGGCTCGGCTGCGTCCGGTGCCGGACCGTCGCCGTCGCCGCCTCCCCCGCCGTAGGGGCGTTCCCGCCCGGCGGTACGGCGGGCCCGGCGGGCCTCGGCGCGGACGGCGCGGCGCAGCCAGTCGGCGGGGTGGGCCGGTACGCCCGGCCCGCCGCCGTCCAGCCGCTCCAGGAGCCGGAGCCACACGGCCTGTTGGAGGTCACCCGCCTCGACCCCGGCGGCCGCGGCCTCGGCCTGCGCCTCGGCGACGAGTAGCGGCGCGAGGGCCCCGACGAGCTCCCGCACGGCGGGCGCGGCGCCGTGGGCGGTGGCGGTGTCCCGGACCTGTCCGGACGCCCGGACACGCATGGCGCCGCGGTCGGGCGTGGTGCCCCTGGTGGGTTTCGAGGCTCCGGCGGGAGCGGGGGCGGGGGCGGACGAGGCGGCACGCTTTCCGGTCGGTGTCGTCATGCCGCGCACGACACCCGCCGCGCCGCGCGCGGTTTCACCCCCGCGCCCAAACCCCCCGTCCGGGTGTCCGTCGCGGCACGGAGCTGACGCGGGGGCGGCGCGGGGGCGCGGGGGGCGCGGGGGTGGCGTACCGGAGCGGGACGGGCGTGGCGCAGCGGGCGTCAGCGGTTGCGGAAGTCCGCCGCCGCCAGCAGCCCCGTGTCGGGGTGGTCGGTGAAGATGCCGTCGATGCCGGTGGCGAAGTACGCCTCGTACGCGCCGAAGACGTCCCCGAACGCCGTCGGGTCCGTGCCGCGCCGGAAGTCGGCCGGGAGGAAGCTGTTCTCGTTGCGCAGTGTGTACGGGTGGAGGACCAGGCCCTCGGCGTGCGCGTCGCGCACCAGGGTGGTCGGCTCGCCCAGCCTGCCGTCCTTGTCCTTGGGTATGACGAGGTCCAGCAGCGGGCCGATGCCCTGCGCGAAGGACGCGATCCACCGGAGGCCCTGGGGCGTGATCAGGTCGGCGACCGTGCGCGGGTCGCCCGTCTCGCGGAAGTCCCAGGGCCGGTCGTCCGCCGTCCACAGCAGCACGACGCGCGGCGTGGAGACGAGCTTCGCCATCCGCTGCATGCTCGTCGGCTCGAAGGACTGCAGGAACGTCGGCGAGTCGGCACCGTCGCGCCGGTACCGCCGCAGCAGCTTCGCGAGCCGCTCCTCCAGGCCGAGGCCCAGCGCGCGGAAGTAGCTGGGGTGCTTGGTCTCGACGTGGAGCCACACCGGGTGGCCTCGGCGACGGCCCTCCTTCTCCGCCCAGCGCAGCACCTCCTCGAAGGTCGGTATCGCCCAGCGCCCGTCGTACACGGTGTTCTCCTGGCGCGTGCCGGGGATGCGCTCCTTCGCCCGCAGGGTCTTCAGCTCCGCGAGGGTGAAGTCCTCGGTGAACCAGCCCGTCAGCGCCGTGCCGTCGACGGTCTTCGTCGTCCTGCGGGAGGCGAACTCGGGGTGGTCGGCGACGTCCGTGGTGCCCGTGATGTCGTTCTCGTGGCGGCAGACCAGGTGCCCGTCCTTCGTGGGGACGAGGTCCTGCTCGATGACGTGCGCGCCCATGTCGAGGGCGAGCTGGTAGGAGCCGAGCGTGTGCTCGGGCCGGTAGCCGCTGGCGCCGCGGTGCGCGATGACCGTGGGGACGGGCAGCTTGCGGTACGGGGCGGACGGCCGGGCGTGTGCCGTGCCGCCGCCGGCCGCGAGAGCGGCGGCCGAGCCGAGCACCGCCGCTCCCAGCACGGTCCGCCGGCCCGGGGTCCTGCGCGCACCCTGTGTCATGGAGGCTCCTTCGTGATCGTCGTCGAGCATCGTCGGGCGTCCTTCCGGACGATCGAGTGGGCCCGATGGTAGGGAATTCGGTCTTACGTACGGCAGACCCCGGGCAAACGAGTGGAAAACACAGGTCAACACCGCGTATCGGCGGCGTGAACCCGGTGTGCGGCGGCAGGTGACCCGCGAGTATCGTCCTCACCTGCACATACTGGTACTGGTCACATACTCGGTCGGCTACTTCGTCGGAGGACTCGTTGTCCCGCTTCGCACTCATCAAGGCAGTGCTCGGCCCGGTCTTGCGCCTGATGTTCCGCCCCCGGGTGGAGGGCGCCGAGCACATCCCCGGCACGGGTCCGGTCATCCTCGCGGGCAACCACCTGACGTTCATCGACTCCATCGTGCTGCCGATCGTCTGCGACCGGCAGGTCGTCTTCATCGGCAAGGACGAGTACGTCACGGGCAAGGGGCTCAAGGGCCGGCTCATGGCCTGGTTCTTCACGGGCGTCGGCATGATCCCGGTGGACCGCGACGGCGCGAACGGCGGTGTCGCGGCGCTGATGACCGGGCGCCGGGTGCTGGAGGAGGGCAGGATGTTCGGCATCTACCCCGAGGGCACCCGCTCCCCCGACGGCCGGCTCTACCGGGGCCGTACGGGGATCGCGCGACTGACGCTGATGACGGGCGCGCCGGTGGTGCCGTTCGCGATGATCGGCACGGACAAGCTCCAGCCGGGCGGCGCGGGTCTGCCCCGCCCGGGCCGTGTGACGGTGCGTTTCGGCGCACCGATGGAGTTCTCCCGCTACGAGGGCATGGACCGCGACCGCTACGTGCTGCGGGCGGTGACGGACTCGGTGATGGCCGAGGTCATGCGGCTGTCGGGCCAGGAGTACGTGGACATGTACGCCACGAAGGCCAAGGCGGCGGCGTAGGCGGCCCCAGGCCCCGGCCCGGAGCACACGGGGCCGGCGCCCCCGTACAGCCGACCGCTGTACGGGGGCGCCGGCCGTTGCATGTGGCGGGCCCGTCCTCTACGGGTGCTCCGCACCCTCCGCGAGCTTCTGGCCGCGCAGCAGGAACCACGCCGCGACCGCCGTCGCCAGCAGGACCATCGCGCCGACGCCCGCCGCGATGCGCAGGCCCTCGACGAACGCGTCCTGGGCGGCCGTGACCAGCGCCGTGGCCGTCGCTTCGGGCAGTCCGGCGGACACCTCCACCGCGCCGCCCAGCGATTCGTGCGCCGCCGCGGCGGTGGAGGCGGGAACCCCGTCCGGCGTGACGAAGTCGCTGTACACGCCCGTCACGACGGAGCCGAGGAGCGCGATGCCGAGCGCCGCGCCCAGCTCGTACGCCGTCTCGGACACCGCGGACGCGGCGCCCGCCTGCTCCCGGGGGACGCTGGAGAGGATCACGTCCGCGGTGACGGTGAACGCGAAGCCCGCGCCCACGCCGACGACCAGCAGGGCCGCGCCGAGCAGCGGGTAGCCGGTGGTCCGGTCGAGCAGCGTCAGCGCGGCGAGCGCCAGGCCGACCGCCGCGAGGCCGCCCGACACCACGGACCGCACCGAGAAGCGGCGGGCGACCAGGCCCGCGACCAGACCGGCCGTCACGGCTCCGACGGCGGCGGGCAGTTCCGCCAGTCCGGCCTCCAGCGGCGGGCGCCCCTGGACGAGCTGGAGGAACTGGGAGAGGAAGAACACCAGCCCGGACAGCCCGAGGATGGTCAGCAGGTCCGCCAGAACCGCCCCGGAGAAGCCCCGGTGGTGAAAGAGCCTCATGTCCAGCAGGGGCGCCTCCAGGCGGAGCTGGCGCCGTACGAACAAGGTCAGCGCGGCCGCACCGGCCACGGCGGCGACGGCCATGTCGAGGCCCACGCCGTGCGCGGCCACCTCCTTGACGGCGTACACGAGGCCGATCATGCCGACGAGCGAGAGCGCGACGCTGGTCAGGTCCCATGGGCCGGGCGCCGGGTTCCGGGACTCGGGGATGAGCTTGGCGCCCACGAGCACCAGGACCACCATGACCGGCAGGTTGATCAGGAAGACCGAGCCCCACCAGAAGTGCTCCAGCAGGAAGCCGCCGACGACGGGGCCGACGGCCGCGCCGGCGGAGGCCATGGCTCCCCAGATGCCGATGGCGAAGCTGCGCTCGCGCGGGTCGTGGAAGAGGTTGCGGATGAGCGCCAGCGTCGACGGCATCAGGGTGGCACCGGCGACGCCGAGCAGCGCCCGCGCCACGATCATCATCTCGGGGCTGGTGGCGTACGCGTTGAGCACCGACACGGCGCCGAAGGCGGTGGCACCGGTCAGCAGCAGCTTCTTGCGGCCGATGCGGTCACCGAGGCTGCCCATGGAGACGAGGAGTCCGGCGATGACGAAGGAGTAGACGTCGCCGATCCACAGCAGCTGCGTACCGGTCGGGCGGAGGTCCTCGCTGAGGTACGGGGTCGCCAGGCCGAGCACGGTGGCGTCGACCGCGACGAGCAGCACGGCCAGGACGAGCACGGTGAGCGCCAACCAGCGGCCGGGTCGGCCGACGACCTCCGGTTCCTTGGTCAGCTGGTCGGTTCGGGTCATCTTTCCACGCTCCTGCGTGCTCCGCCGAGCAGCAGCTCGGCGATCATGTACTGGAAGTCCTTGGCGGCCACCCGCCCGTCCTGCACGGCCCATGCGCAGGTGCCGACGAGGCCGTAGAGCGCCTCGGTGAGCCAGGCGGGCGACAGGTCGATCCGGAAGTCGCCCTCCTCCTGGCCGCGCCGGAAGAGCGCGGCGACCCGGGCGTCGAGGCGGGCCCAGCCCTCGTTCATCCGGTCGCCCTCGAAGAGCTGGTTCTCGGTGACGAGGAACGCGAGCAGTCCGGCGACCGGCTCCACCCCTGCGATGAGCCGGCGCAGCGCCTCCTCGGCAGGGCCGTCGTCGAACCGGGCCCGGTCGATGGCTGCCTCGAACTCCTGGATCCCGAGCGTCTCCAGCGCCCTGACCAGCGCGTCCCGACCGGCGAAGTGCCGGTGGAGGGTCGCGCGGCCGATGCCGGCGGCGCGGGCGACCTCGTCCATGGTGGCGGTCGCCTTGCGGGAGAGGAGGGCGGCGGCGGTGCGCAGCACCTGCTCACGGTCGACTGTCATGAGACAACCATAGCCCATGTGAGACATCAACGTCTCATTCGAAATTCGATCGACTCACACGAGGAAGGAACACGATGCTGAGGCGCATGAAGCCACTGCTGCTGATCGACGTCGACGGTCCGCTCAATCCGTACGCCGCCCAGGCCCAGCGCAGACCGGAGGGGTACACCACCCACCGGATGCGACCCACGGGCTGGACGGAGGTGAAGCCACTGCGGGTGTGGCTCAACCCCGCGCACGGCGAGGAGCTGCGGGCGCTGTCCCGCCTCTATGACCTGGTCTGGGCGACCACGTGGAAGGGTGAGGCCAACGAGTGGATAGGGCCGCATCTCGGGCTGCCAGAGCTGCCGTACATCGACTGGCCCCAGATGCACGGAAAGGCCCCTCGCGGGACCTTCTGGAAGACGCAGTACATCCTTCCGTACGCGGCGGGCCGGCCGTTCGCCTGGGTCGACGACGACATCACCGGGTACGACCGCGAGATGGTGGAGCGGGAACACCTCGCCGCCGCCCTCCTGGTGCACGTCGATCCGCGTATCGGCTTGACACGGCCGGACTTCGACGCGCTCGCGGACTGGGCGGCGGCGCTGTGATCTGCCGGACTACTGCTTGGCGGTGGCCCAGGCGCGCTGGATCACCAGGTCGGCCTTGACCTCGGCCAGCTGGGTGGCGACGGCGGAGGGAGCCGTGCCGCCCCGCCCGTTGCGGGAGGCGAGGGCGCCGGGGACGTTCAGGACCGTCCGCACCTCGGGGGTGAGGTGTTCGGAGATCTTGGCGAACTGCTCGTCGGTGAGCTGGTCGAGCTCGATGCCGTGCGCCTCGCACTCCTTGACGCACTCGCCCGCGACCTCGTGCGCCACCCGGAACGGCACGCCCTGCTTGACCAGCCACTCCGCGATGTCCGTCGCGAGCGAGAAACCGGCCGGGGCGAGCTCCTCCATCCGCTCCCGGTTGACGGTGAGCGTGGCCATCATGCCGGTGAAGGCCGGGAGGAGGACCTCCAGCTGGTCGCAGGAGTCGAACACCGGCTCCTTGTCCTCCTGGAGGTCGCGGTTGTACGCGAGCGGGAGGGCCTTGAGGGTCGCCATGAGCCCGGTCAGGTTGCCGATCAGGCGGCCCGACTTGCCGCGGGCGAGCTCGGCGATGTCCGGGTTCTTCTTCTGCGGCATGATCGACGAACCGGTGGAGAAGGCGTCGTGCAGGGTGACGAAGGAGAACTCCTTCGTGTTCCAGATGATGACCTCCTCGGCGATCCGGGAGAGGTTCACGCCGATCATGGCGGTGATGAAGGCGAACTCGGCCACGAAGTCGCGCGAGGCCGTGCCGTCGATCGAGTTGCCCGCGCTGCCGTTCTCGAAGCCCAGGTCCCTGGCGACCGCCTCCGGGTCCAGCCCGAGGGAGGAGCCGGCGAGGGCGCCGGAGCCGTACGGGGAGACCGCCGTGCGCTTGTCCCACTGGCGCAGCCGCTCCGCGTCCCGGGAGAGCGACTGGACGTGGGCGAGCACGTGGTGGGCGAAGAGCACGGGCTGGGCGTGCTGGAGGTGGGTGCGGCCCGGCATGGCGACGTCCGGGTGTGCCTCGGCGAGGCCGACGAGGGCGTCCTGGAGGTCGGCGAGGAGGCCGCCGATGACCCGGGCGTGGTCGCGCAGGTACATCCGGAACAGCGTGGCGACCTGGTCGTTGCGGGACCGGCCGGCCCGCAGCTTGCCGCCCAGGTCCGGCCCGAGCCGCTCCAGCAGCCCGCGCTCCAGCGCGGTGTGGACGTCCTCGTCGGCGATGGTGCCGGTGAACGACCCGTCGGCGACGTCGGCCTCCAGCCGGTCGAGACCCGCCAGCATGCGCGTCAGCTCGTCCGCGGTGAGCAGCCCGGCCTGGTGGAGCACGCGGGCGTGGGCGCGGGAGCCGGCGATGTCGTACGGCGCGAGGCGCCAGTCGAAGTGCACGGACGCCGACAGTTTGGCCAGCGCCTCGGCGGGACCGTCGGCGAAACGGCCGCCCCAGAGCCGGACGTCACCGTTGTTGCTGCTCACTGCTTGCTCCTCGGAGGGGGTGCTGCACTGGTCGGGATGTGCGACCGCCTCCCCGCCGGGATCAACGGGGAGGCGGTGTGGTCGACGGACGCGGATCAGGAAAGGTCGCGCTTGGCCGCGATCTTCGACGAGAGCGCGAAGATGTCGATGAAGCCCTGGGCCTTCGACTGGTCGAAGGTGTCGCCGGTGTCGTAGGTCGCCAGGTTGAAGTCGTAGAGCGACTCGTCGGACTTCCGGCCGGTGACGACGGCACGGCCGCCGTGCAGCGTCATCCGGATGTCGCCGGAGACGTGCTGGTTGGCCTCGTCGATGAAGCCGTCCAGGGCCCGCTTCAGCGGGGAGAACCACAGGCCGTCGTAGACGAGCTCGCCCCAGCGCTGCTCGACCTGCCGCTTGTAGCGGGCCAGCTCGCGCTCGACGGTGACGTTCTCCAGCTCCTGGTGGGCGGTGATCAGCGCGATGGCACCGGGGGCCTCGTAGACCTCGCGGGACTTGATGCCGACGAGCCGGTCCTCGACCATGTCGATCCGGCCGATGCCCTGGGCGCCGGCCCGCTCGTTGAGCTGCTGGATGGCCTGGAGGACCGTGACGGGCTTGCCGTCGATGGCGACCGGGACACCCTCCTTGAAGGTGATGATCACCTCGTCGGCCTCGCGGGGCGCGGCCGGGTTGGAGGTGTACTCGTAGATGTCCTCGATCGGCGCGTTCCAGATGTCCTCGAGGAAGCCGGTCTCGACGGCACGGCCGAAGACGTTCTGGTCGATCGAGTACGGGGACTTCTTGCTGGTCGCGATCGGGAGCTCCGCCTTCTCGGCGAAGGCGATCGCCTTGTCCCGGGTCATCGCGTAGTCACGGACCGGAGCGATGCACTTCAGGTCGGGGCCGAGGGCCTGGATGCCGGCCTCGAAGCGGACCTGGTCGTTGCCCTTGCCCGTGCAGCCGTGGGCGACGATGCCGGCGCCGTGCTTCTCGGCGGCGGCGACCAGGTGCTTGACGATGGCGGGGCGGGAGAGCGCCGAGACCAGCGGGTAGCGGTCCATGTACAGCGCGTTCGCCTTGATCGCCGGGAGGCAGTACTCGTCGGCGAACTCGTCCTTGGCGTCCGCGACCTCCGCCTCGACCGCACCGCAGGCGAGCGCGCGCTTGCGGATGACGTCCAGGTCCTCGCCGCCCTGGCCGACGTCCACGGCGACGGCGATGACCTCGGCACCCGTCTCCTCGGCGATCCAGCCGATGGCGACGGAGGTGTCCAGTCCGCCCGAGTAGGCGAGTACGACGCGCTCGGTCACGGGTTTCTCCTTACGGTGCATTCACTGACAGGTATAACTATGCAGACCCCTGTATGTTTTGTCAACGCGGGGGTCGGAGGGCTGAGCGGAGGCGCACGGCGGACCGGCCGACGAGCGTGCGGTGGGCACCGTCCCGTACCCGACCCACGCGAGGAACGCACGCAGCACGCCGAGCACTTCGGCCGCAGGACGGACCAGGAGTTCGCGGCGTCCTGCCAGAAGAAGGACCATGTCGGCGTGAGCCTGGACGGGCTGCCGGCACTCCCGTTCCCCCTGCCGCGGCGCACGGACACCGTCCGAGGCCGGTGAGGCCACCCGCCCGTCCGGACGCGCCGCACGGGCGAGGCGCGGTACCGCGGCGTAGCGTCCGGGGCATGCGCCTCGCTCTCGTGCTCGCGTCCGTCCTGCTGGTGCTGACGCCCGTGGACAGCGCGCCCCTGCCCGCGCGGATGGCGGACACAGGGGGCGGTACGCAGCTGATCACGGCCGAGGCGCCGCACGCCGGCGCCACCACCGGAACGGTGACGTGGTGGGAGCGGCACGGCGGCAGGTGGGTGCGGGCCGGCTCCACGACGGCGCGCTTCGGCGCGAACGGCCTGGTCGACGGGGCGCGGCGCCGGCAGGGCACCTCGACCACGCCCACGGGCCTGTACTCCCTGCCGTACGCCTTCGGCATCGACGCCGCCCCGCCGGGCACGGGCTTCGCCTACCGCCGCGTGACCCGCGACTCGTGGTGGTGCCAGGACGACCGGTCGCGGTCGTACAACCGCTGGGTGGAGGGGCTGCCCGGCGACTGCCGGGCTTCCGAGTCCGAACACCTCGTCAGCTACCGGCGGCAGTACACCCATGCCCTGGTGACCGGCTTCAACTACGCACGCCCGGTCCGCGGACGGGGCGCCGGCATCTTCCTGCACGTCGCGGGTGAAGGCCCCACGGCGGGGTGCGTGTCGGTGCCGCGGCGCGCGATGGAACGGATCCTGGCGTGGGCGGACCCCGGCCGGCGACCGCACATCGCGATCGGTACGGCGTCGGGGCCGACCGCCCTCACCCGGTACTGACGCGCGCTCACCCCGGCCCGGGGCGCCCGCTCCCCCGGCGCCGGGGAGCGCCCTACCGCTCGCGCTGCGCCAGGCGCAGCAGGTGGTCGGCGAGCGCCTGGCCGCCGGCCGGGTCGCGGGAGATGAGCAACAGCGTGTCGTCACCCGCGATGGTGCCCAGGACGGCGTGCAGTTCCGCCTGGTCGATGGCGGAGGCGAGGAACTGCGCCGCGCCCGGCGGGGTGCGCAGCACCACCAGGTTGGCGGACGCCTCGGCGGAGATCAGCAGTTCGGCGGAGAGGCGCCGCATGCGCTCCTCCTTGGCCGACTCGCCGAGCGGTGCCTGCGGCGTGCGGAAGCCGCCCTCGCTGGGCACCGCGTAGATCAGTTCGCCGCCCGTGTTGCGGATCTTCACCGCGCCGAGTTCGTCGAGGTCGCGGGAGAGCGTCGCCTGGGTGACGCTCAGCCCGTCGTCCGCGAGGAGCTTGGCCAGCTGGCTCTGGGAGCGGACCGGCTGCCGGTTGAGGATGTCCACGATCCGGCGGTGGCGTGCGGTGCGGGTCTGCGGAACGGACGGCCCGCCGTGGTCGTTGTCCTGGGCCTCGCTCATCGTCGTCTCATTCTCCGGATCGTCCTTCCCCGTTGACTGCGTCCAGGACGCCGGGCAGGGCCCTGAGGAAGGCGTCCACCTCGTCGTCACCGATGATCAGCGGCGGCGTGAGCCGTACGACGTCGGGGGCGGGCGCGTTCACCAGGAGGCCGGCGTCCTGAGCCGCCTGCTGCGCCTGGGGCGCGAGGGGCTCGGTGAGCACGATACCCAGCAGGAGGCCGGCGCCACGGACGTGGGAGACCAGCGGGTGGCCCAGGGCCTCGATCCCGTCGCGCAGTTTCTCCCCGAGCCGCTTGACCTGGTCGAGGGCGGAACCGGCGGCCAGGGTGTCGAGCACGGCCAGTCCGGCGGCGCACGCCACGGGGTTGCCGCCGAAGGTGGTGCCGTGGTGCCCGGGGCCGAACAACTCGGCCGCCGGGCCGAAGGCGACGGTCGCGCCGAGGGGCAGGCCGCCGCCCAGGCCCTTGGCGAGGGTGACGAGATCGGGCTCCACGCCGTGCGCCTGGTGCTCGAACCAGTGGCCGCAGCGGCCGATGCCGGTCTGCACCTCGTCGAGGACGAGGAGGGTCCCGGTGGCCCGGGTGATCTCGCGGGCCGCCTTGAGGTAGCCGGCGGGCGGGACGACGACGCCGTTCTCGCCCTGGACGGGCTCGATGATGACGAACGCCGTCCGGTCGGTGACGGCCGACCGCAGCGCCTCGGCGTCCCCGTACGGCACATGGGTGACGTCGCCGGGTAGCGGCAGGAACGGCTCCTGCTTGCCGGGCTGGCCGGTGAGCGCGAGCGAGCCCATGGTGCGGCCGTGGAAGCCGCCGGTGGTGGCGACCATGTGGGTCCGGCCGGTCAGCCGGCCGATCTTGAAGGCCGCTTCGTTGGCCTCGGCGCCGGAGTTGCAGAAGAAGACCTTGCCGGGACGGCCGAAGAGCTGGAGCAGCCGCTCGGCGAGGGCGACGGGCGGCTCGGCGACGAAGAGGTTCGAGACGTGGCCGAGCGAGGCGATCTGTGCCGAGACGGCCTCGACGACCGCGGGGTGGGCGTGGCCGAGTGCGTTGACGGCGATGCCGCCGACGAAGTCCAGGTACTCGGTGCCGTCGGCGTCCCAGACCTTGGCACCCGCGCCGCGCACGAGGGGGAGCCTGGGCGTGCCGTAGTTGTTCATCAGGGCGCCCTGCCAGCGCCCGGTCAGCTGCTCGTTCCCGCTCACGGCTCCCCCTGTCCGTCCGGCACGACCATCGTGCCGATGCCCTCGTCGGTGAAGATCTCCAGCAGGATGGAGTGCTGCACGCGGCCGTCGATGACACGCGCGGTCGTCACGCCGTTCCGTACGGCGTGCAGGCAGCCCTCCATCTTGGGGACCATGCCGCTGGAGAGCTCGGGCAGCAGTTTCTCCAGCTCGGTGGCGGTGAGGCGGCTGATGACCTCGTCGCTGTGGGGCCAGTCCTCGTAGAGGCCCTCGACGTCGGTGAGGACCATCAGGGTCTCGGCACCCAGCGCCGCAGCGAGTGCCGCAGCCGCCGTATCAGCATTGACGTTGTAGACATGTCCGTCGTCCTGGGAACGGGCGATCGACGAGACGACCGGGATGCGGCCGTCGGCGAGCAGGGCCTCGATGGCGCCGGCGTCGATCGCGGTGATCTCGCCGACCCGTCCGATGTCGACGAGCTCGCCGTCGATGCGCGGCTGGTGCTTGGTGGCGGTGATGGTGTGCGCGTCCTCGCCGGTGAGGCCGACGGCGAGCGGGCCGTGCCGGTTGAGCAGCCCGACCAGCTCGCGCTGGACCTGCCCGGCGAGGACCATGCGGACGACGTCCATCGCGTCTTCGGTGGTGACCCGCAGGCCCGCCTTGAACTCGCTGACGATGCCGTGGCGGTCCAGGGCCGCGCTGATCTGGGGGCCGCCGCCGTGCACGACGACCGGCCGGAGGCCGGCGTGGTGCAGGAAGACGACGTCCTGGGCGAACGCGGCCTTGAGCTCCTCGTCCACCATGGCGTTGCCGCCGAACTTGATGACGACGGTCTTGCCGCGGTGGCGGGTCAGCCAGGGCAGGGCCTCGATGAGGATCTGGGCCTTGGGCAGGGCGGTGTGCTTCCGCGTCGTGCTCATGAGCTGTACGCGCTGTTCTCGTGGACGTAGTCGGCGGTGAGGTCGTTGGTCCAGATCACCGCGGACTCCGAGCCCGCCGCCAGGTCGGCGGTCACCGTCACCTCGCGGTACCGCATGTCGACGAGGTCGCGGTCCTCGCCGACCGAGCCGTTCCTGCAGACCCAGACGCCGTTGATGGCGACGTTGAGCCGGTCGGGCTCGAAGGCGGCCCTGGTGGTGCCGATGGCCGACAGGACGCGGCCCCAGTTGGGGTCCTCGCCGTGGATCGCGCACTTGAGGAGGGTGTTGCGGGCGATGGAGCGGCCCACCTCGACGGCGTCCTCCTCGGTCGCCGCGTTGACGACCTCGACGCGGATGTCCTTGGACGCACCCTCCGCGTCGCCGATGAGCTGGCGTCCGAGGTCGTCGCAGACCGTGCGGACGGCATCGGCGAAATCGGCGTACGCCGGGGTGGTGCCGGAGGCGCCGGAGGCGAGCAGCAGGACGGTGTCGTTGGTGGACATGCAGCCGTCGGAGTCGACCCGGTCGAAGGTGACGCGGGTGGCGTCGCGCAGCGCCTTGTCGAGCGTCGGGGCGTCGACGTCGGCGTCGGTGGTGAGGACGACGAGCATGGTGGCCAGGCCGGGGGCGAGCATGCCCGCGCCCTTGGCCATGCCGCCGACGGTCCAGCCGTCCTTCGTGACGACGGACGTCTTGTGGACGGTGTCGGTGGTCTTGATGGCGATGGCGGCCTTCTCGCCGCCGTGCTCGCTGAGGGCCGCGGCGGCCTTCTCGACACCCGGCAGGAGCTTGTCCATGGGCAGCAGGACGCCGATGAGGCCGGTGGACGCGACGGCGACCTCGCCCGCGCCGATGCCGAGGACGTCGGCGGCCTTCTCGGCGGTGGCGTGGGTGTCCTGGAAGCCCTTCGGGCCGGTGCAGGCGTTCGCGCCGCCGGAGTTGAGCACGACGGCGGTCAGCTCACCGCTCTTGAGGACCTGCTCGGACCACAGGACCGGTGCGGCCTTGACGCGGTTGGAGGTGAAGACGCCGGCGGCGGCGCGGCGGGGACCGGTGTTGACCACGAGGGCCAGGTCCGGGTTGCCGTTCTCCTTGATCCCGGCGGCGATGCCCGCCGCCGTGAATCCTTTCGCTGCCGTGACGCTCACTGCGTTTCTCCGTTCGCTCCGCCGCGGTAGCGGCTGATGTCGCTGTCGCCCGCGCAGCACGGGGGTGCGGGGCTCGTCGTGGTCCGCCGCCCGGCGGCCGGCCGTGCGTCGCTCACGGTGCCACTCCGATCGTGGAAAGTCCGGTTCCCTCGGCGAGCCCGAGGGCGATGTTCATGCTCTGCACCGCGCCGCCGGCGGTGCCCTTCGTGAGGTTGTCGATGGCGCTGATGGCGATCACGCGCCCGGCCGCCGCGTCGTACGCCACCTGGACCTGGACGGCGTTGGAGCCGTACACGGAGGCGGTGGCGGGCCACTGCCCCTCCGGGAGCAGGTGGACGAACGGCTCGTCGGCGTAGGCCTTCTCGTACGCGGCGCGCACGTCCTCGGCCGTGGTGCCGGGCCTCGCCCGGGCGCTGCACGTGGCGAGGATGCCGCGGGCCATCGGGGCGAGGGTCGGGGTGAAGGAGACCGTCACCGGCTCACCGGCGACCGCCCCGAGGTTCTGCATCATCTCGGGGGTGTGGCGGTGGCCGCCACCGACGCCGTACGGGGACATGGAGCCCATGACCTCGGAACCGAGCAGGTGCGGCTTGAGCGCCTTGCCGGCACCGGAGGTGCCGGTGGCCGCGACGATCACGGCCTCCGGCTCGACGAGACCGCTGCCGTACGCCGGGAACAGGGCCAGGGACACGGCCGTGGGGTAACAGCCGGGCACCGCGATGCGCTTGGACCCCTCCAGCGCGGCGCGGGCGCCCGGCAGCTCGGGAAGGCCGTAGGGCCAGGTGCCGGCGTGCGGGGAGCCGTAGAACGTCTCCCAGTCGCCGGCGTCCTTCAGCCGGAAGTCGGCGCCCATGTCGACGACGAGGACGTCGTCGCCGAGCTGCTCGGCGACGGCGGCGGACTGGCCGTGCGGCAGGGCCAGGAAGACGACGTCGTGGCCGGCGAGCACCTCGGCGGCGGTCGGCTCCAGGACCCGGTCGGCGAGCGGCAGCAGATGCGGCTGCAGTCCGCCGAACCGCTGCCCGGCGTTGGAGTTGCCGGTCAGGGCGCCGATCTCGACGTGGGGGTGGGCGAGGAGCAGCCGGAGAAGCTCTCCGCCCGCGTATCCGCTCGCACCCGCCACCGCTGCTCGTACTGCCATCGGAATCCTCCTCATCGATGGCATGACTATACGCAGCTATGCAGCTTTATGCAAAGGGCTGGTCGTGCCCTGCACGCCTGCTCGAGGCCGCGGTCTACAGGCCCAGGGCCAGCACGATCGTGGCGACCGGCGGTACGCACGCGGCGCAGCCCGCCCAGCGTCCCGCCGTGGCCAGCCGGGGGCGCCCCAGGCACAGCCGGAAGGCCAGGACCAGCGGCGGGGTGGCCGTCCAGGACGCCCACCAGCAGACCGTGACGACCGCCACGGTCCGGGGGTGGACGTCCGCCGCCATCCCGGCCAGGCCCCCGTAGAGGAACGCCACCGGGACCAGGGCCAACGCCAGGGCGGTGGCCCACACCAGTCCCGCGTCGAGGGCGGAGGGCTCGGCGGCGCGGCCGGCGGCCGGAGCGGGGGTCGTCGTCGTGTGCATGGGTCCAGCCCATCGGCTCCGGCGCCGGCCCGCCTGGGTCGGCGTACTCAGGCTCCTCCGGTTCCCGTACTCATCCTGTACGGGAACCGGCGGAGCGGCGTCCGCACCGACCTCGCTCCGGGCTGCGGCTCCCGGACTCCGTCGCGTCACGGGGTCCAGGGACCGGCCGGGCGCACCAGCCCCGTCTCGAAGGCGTGGACCGCGGCCTGCGTCCGGTCCCGCAGGCCCAGCTTGACCAGGATGCGGCTCACATGGGTCTTGACCGTCTGCTCGGCGACCACGAGGCGCTCGGCGATCTCCGCGTTGGACAGGCCCTGCGCGATCAGGGCCAGGACCTCGGTCTCGCGTTCCGTGAGGTCGCCCGCACGGCCCTTGAGCGGGGCGCGGGCGGACCGGGTCACACGGGAGAACTCCGCGATGAGGCGCTTGGTGACGGCGGGCGCGAGCAGCGCCTCACCGCCCGCCACCACGCGGACCGCGTGGGCGAGCTCGGCGGCCGAAGCGTCCTTCAGCAGGAAGCCGGAGGCCCCGGCTCGCAGCGCCTCGTACACGTATTCGTCGAGGTCGAAGGTGGTCAGCACGAGCACCTTGGCGGCGGCGTCGGGCGAGGCGGTGAGGCGGCGCGTGGCCTCGATGCCGCCGAGGCCGGGCATGCGGATGTCCATCAGGACCACGTCGGGGGCGAGGTCGGCGACCTTGGCGAGGGCGTCGAGGCCGTCGACGGCCTGCCCGACGACCTCGATGCCGGGCTCGGCGTCGAGGAGCACCGTGAACCCCTGCCGGACCATCATCTGGTCGTCGGCGATCAGGACGCGGATGGGTGTCGTGGTCATGCGGTGTCCTCGGTCGGGGCGGTCGGGATGGTCGGGGCGCTCGGACCGGTCGGGTGGATGCGGGGCGCCCGGTCGGCCGTGCCGGGTGCGTCAGGGGCGCCGTGTGCGCCGGCCGGGAGGAGGGCGGTCACCTCGAAGCCGCCGTCCGGGGTCGGCCCCGACGCCAGGTCGCCGCCCAGCATGGCGGTGCGCTCCCGCATGCCGAGCAGGCCGTGTCCCGCGCCGGGCGAGGGCACGGCGGGGCGGCCCGGCGGTGTGTTGGTGACCCGGACGGTGAGCGCGGACCGCGCGTACCCCAGCTCCACCCGCGCGTGCGCGCCGGGCGCGTGCCGCATCACGTTGCTCAGCGACTCCTGCACGATGCGGTACGCCGACAGCTCGACGCCCGGCGCCAGCGGGCGCGGCCGGCCCGTGGTGCGGGCGGTGACGTCGAGGCCCGCGCCGCGCACGTTGGCGAGGAGCTCGTCGAGCTGGGCGAGGGAGGGCTGCGGGGCGTGGCGCACGGTCTGGGCCAGGGCGTCCTCCGAGCGCAGCACGCCGAGGACGTGGCGCAGTTCGGCGAGTGCCTCCACCGCGTTCTGGCGGATGCCGGCGAGGTTCTCCTTCAGCTCGTCGGACGGATCGGCGACCAGGTGCGGCGCGACCTGCGCCTGGATGGAGATGACCGACATGTGGTGGGCGACCACGTCGTGCAGCTCGCGGGCGATCCGGTTGCGCTCCTCCAGCAGGGTGCGCCGCGCCCGCTCCTCGGCGGTGAGCTCCTCCTGGGCCTGGAGTGCGGTGCGGGCCATCCGGCGGCCGCGCAGCGCGGCACCGAGGGCGACGGCGACGACGAGGGCCGCGAGCGTGGCCCGGCGGGCGTACGGGCTGGAGCCCGAGCCGTACGTGGCGCACACGAGGGCCACGACGACGCTGAGCGTCAGCACCTCGGCCGCCACCCGGAGGGGTACCCGCAGCGCCACCATGAACACCACCGCGACCTGTACGGCGAGCCCGACGGCCGTCCAGGGCTCCGGGTGCCGCGCGACACCGGGCGCCGGCCAGGGGGTCGTCGCCGGGTAGGTGTGGGTCCCGGCGAACCAGGCGACCGCGGCCATGGCGAGCGTGGAGGCCCACCATGCGGGCAGCGGCCGGAACAGCGCGGCGACGAGCGCGACCGCCTGGACGCCCGAGAGCAGGAAGCCCAGCTCCGTGCCCATCCCGTAACCGCCGGCGTACTCCCCGGCGTTGATGGCGAAGGCGAGCGCCGCGCACACCACCAGCAGCACGACGACGGCCGGGAGCCAGTCGCCCGCCGGACGGCTCCGGTCCGTTCCCGGCGACGTCCGTGCGTCGCCGGTCCACAGGTCCGCGGCCACCGTGCGGGGCAGCGCCCGCACTCCGCGCGCGACGCGCACCGCCAGCTTTGTCATGTCCCCCCGCTTCTTCACGGTCCCCACACTAGGCACGTCGCACCGCCCCGGACGGAGTGGGACGCCCCTCGTGCACCACGCGGCTCGCACCGCCGCGCGCCCTCTTCCGTTCGTTCGTGCGGAACGCCGACCAGCACACCAGCAGCGCCCCCGCGAACACCGGGAGCCAGGCGAGCCGGGCCACGACCCAGCCGGCGCCGTCCGGAGCGGTGTGCAGCCCCGGCAGGGGGCCGTCGGCCAGCAGTCCGGTCGTGGTGACCGCGATCATCGCGGTCTGGTGCCAGAGGAACACCGTCATGGCGGAGAGGTTGAGCAGCGCGACGCCCGCCCAGGCCACGGGCCGGCGCAGCGCCCGCCGCAGCGGTCCGAGCAGCAGCACGGCGCCGCCGCACTGAGCGAGTCCGAAGGTCACCGCGGCCAGTGTCGGCGGGCCCAGGTTCGAGATCCCGGCGCCGGGAACGCCGACCATGGAGGCCGGGTAGCCGGCGCACAGGACGAGACCGGCCGTGGCAGCGGTGCCCGAGGCGAGCAGCGCCCACCCGGTGGTGCGCCCGGGCAGGCCCCTCCTCGCCCAGGAGGCGCCCAGGCAGTACGGGACCAGCCAGCCGGCCGCCACGTTGATCCAGCCGGCCTCCTGCGGCCCGCCGAGTCCGAAGCGCACGAGGTCGGCGTGGAGCACGACGGCGAGCGGCCACAGCGGATGCAGCCGGGCGACCAGCGGGGTCGCCGCCGTCAGCACCGCGAGGACCACGAGGAACCACAGCGGGGACAGCACCAGCCGGAGCAGTGCCTGCACGGTCGGAAGACCCGCCCCCGCCGCGAGCATCAGCCCCGCCGCGACCGCCCACACCGCCGACACGGTGGCGACGGGCCCGAACAGCCGCGCCATGCGCACACCGAGCCACCGCCGGTACGTCTCACCGCGGGCGCGGGCGGCCGCGTGGCTCCTCGCACCCACGTGGCCGCCGACGAGGAAGAAGACCGCCAGGGTCTGGAACACCCAGGAGACCGGGGCGAGTCCGGGCAGGGACGACAGCGGGCTGACGACGCGTATCGCTCCGCTGTCGGTGACCAGGGCGGTCACCAGCCAGTGGCCGAGGACCACACCGAGGATGGCGACGGCGCGCAGGGCGTCGACGGCGCGGTCGCGGTCGGGCGGGGTGGCGGAGTCGATCCTCCGAGCGAGCTCACGCATGACGGCCGCCCTCCGTGGGGGTCGTGCCGGACACGATCCGGGCGAGGTTCTCCAGGGATGTGGAGCCGGGCTTCAGGTAGTCGCTGTGACCGCCCGCGCCCGCGTCGAACACGCGGGCGCCGAACCGTTCCGACACCGGGTCCGTCCCGAACCCCACGGTGGCGAAGGGCAGTCGGAGCCGGAGGTGCGGCACGCGGGCGATCCGGTCACCCGTGCTCCGGGCGGCCCAGACGGTGGCCCGGGTCCGCATTCCGCCGACGTGGCCGGCGCCGGTACCCGGGCTGCCGTACAGGACGATGTCGGCGACGCGCAGCCCCGGGGCGGCTCCCGCACAGACCACCGAGCCGTACGAGTGGCACAGCAGCGACAGCCGGGCGCCGGGCTTGATGCCGGTCAACCGGCGTACGAAGTCGCCCAGTCGGGGTGCGGCGTCCGCCGCCCGGCCGTCCGTCAGCGCCTCCGGGCTCAGCGTGCGGGGCGTCCGGTAGCCCAGCCAGGCGATGACGGCCGCCCGGTCGCCCAGCTCCTGCCGGAGCGCCACGGCACCGGCGCGGAAGCGCCCGTAGGTGTCGAGGCTGGTATCGGAACCCGGTACCAGGACGGCGATCCGTTCGGCACGGGACAGGTCCCCGACGACCTCGGCGGTACGGCCGCCGTCACGGCCGTCGAAGAGGAGGAAGCGGCGCGCCGGGTCCGCCATCACCCGCAGGGCGGCCGCCCGCCGCCGGTCGCCGTGGCGGG
>NZ_KL591033.1:35796-59122 GCF_000716335.1 Streptomyces sp. NRRL S-118
GCCGTGAGCTCTGCCGCGCGGATGCCTTCGCGGTTGGCGGCGTACCGCGCGTCCAGCACGGCGGGCGCCGCGGACGTCAGGGGCGCGAGGTGCGGCGGCGCGGGTGCCGGAACGGCGGAGGGGCGGGCCGCGCCCGAGACCGGCAGCGCCACCGATGCGGTGACGAGTGCGGCGAGCAGGGCGCGGCGGGGGCGGAACGCCATGGGCGGGGTCCTTCCGGGGACGTGCGTACGCAGGAGGGCGCGCGAGCCGGGAGGGGGACGTACGGGAAGCGGGGGCTCGCCGGCCGGGGCGTACGGGAGTGGGGCCCGCGGGCAGGGGGCCCGCGCGCCGGAGGGCTTTTCCGCCTCTCCGCCGACGACGTTATGGATCACCGTGGGGAGCCGGCGTCCCGCCGGGGAGCGCACCTTCCGCGTAGCTCTCGAGTACTACGGGTACGGGCACGCGGCCGCCACCGTGGGGGCGCTCGACGGGGTGGAACGCGCCCCTCGTGCGCTCGTCCGCGCCCTGGCGTACCGAGGCCCTAGAGTTTCAACGTTGGACCAGGAAGCAGTTCCACTGCCAGGAACAGCAGGTACGGGAGGGATCGGGTGACAGCGAGCCCGGAGGCGGCCGTTCTCACGCGCGTGGCGGAGCTCTTCCGTGACGCACCGGCCGACAGGGGCGGGGCGCTGTGGCGGCTCGCGGCCGACGGGCGTCAGCTGGACGCCAACGTCGTACGGCTGGGGCCGGACGCCCGTGTGGCGGTGCACGTCGAGCCGGACCTCGACGTCCTCCTGTACGTGGTGGACGGCACCGGGCGCCTCGACCCCGGGGAAGGCGACGGCCACGGCGAGCGGGAGCTCGGCGCGGGCGCCGTCGTGTGGTTGCCGCGCGGGGCGCGCCGCGGGGTCGTGGCGGGGGCGGCAGGGCTGGCGTACCTGACGGTCCACCGGCGCCGCCCGGGGCTGTCGATCCGCAGCGCGCCGGCCTCACCGGCGGCGGTCGCGGAGCGGGACACGAGGGCCCGGGCCACCGGGAGCGGGGCGGGCGGCGAGCCTGTGTGCCTGCTGAACCGGGTGTGCCCCGAGTGCGGGCGCCTCGCCCCGGACGACTCGGACGTCCGCTTCTGCGGGCGGTGCGGCAGCCGCCTGCCGTCCGACTGAGCCGCGCGGCCCCGCACCTCCGCGGGGTCGCCCACGGGTCAGCGCTTCGTCGCGCGCAGGACGACGAACTTCGGGTCGCTCGCCACCACGTCGCAGTTGCCGAAGATCCGGCGCAGCGTCACGTGGTAGCCCAGGTGCCGGTTGCCGATGACCCACAGCTCGCCGCCGCGGCGCAGTGCGTGCCGGGCGCCCGTGAACATGCGCCGGGCCGTGCGGTCGGTGGTCGCCTGGTGGCTGTGGAAGGGCGGGTTGTTCAGCACCACGTCGACGGAGCCGGCCGGTACGCCGTCGAGCCCGTCGCCGACGAGGAACTCCGCCGTGGTCCCGGGCGCCGCGCTCGTCCGGAAGGTCTCCTCCGCCGAGGCCACCGCCTGGTACGACTCGTCGACCAGGAGCAGTTCGGCGTCCGGTGCGGCCAGCGACACCGCGAGGCCGACGACGCCGTTGCCGCAGCCGAGGTCCACGACCCGGGAGCCGGCCAGGCCCGTCGGCAGGTGCCGCAGGAAGAAGCGCGTCCCGACGTCGAGCCGGTCGGCGCAGAAGATGCCTGCGTGGTTGACGACCGTGCGGCCGGCCACGGCGCCCGGGGCGTCGGCGGGCAGGGCGTACCGGTGCGGCCAGGGGCTCGGGGTCCGCGGCAGGTCCGGGTCCGGCGTGGCGAGGACGAGCCGGGCCTTCCTGACGGCGAGGGAGGTGCGGGTCGGGCCGATGATCCGCTCGAAGAGCCGCAGCGTGGAGGTGTGGATCTCCTTGACCATGCCGGTGCCGACGACGACCGTCCCGGGGTGCACGGCGGGGGTGATCCGGTGGAGCTGGTCCTCCAGGAGGGCGAGGCTCTTGGGGACGCGGACGAGCAGCACGTCGACGCGCCCGGGCGGGGTGTCGCGGGTGGTCAGGAGCTGGACGCTGGAGGCGTCGACACCGTTGCGTGCGAGATTGGCGCGGGTGGCCTCGCGGGTCAGGTACGAGTCGGTGATCTGTACGGGGCGCAGGCGGGCGAGCGAGGTGACCAGCGCGCCCCACCGGTCGCCGACCACGGCCACGGTGCCGGCGGGCGCGGTGCCGGCGGGCGCGGTGCCGGCGGACCCGGTGCCGGCGGGCGCGTCCGCGGGGTCCTGCCGTCCGGGCGGGAGCCATGCGGGGTGCGCCTCCGCGAGGTGCCGCAGCAGGTAGTCGTCGGCGGCGTCCCACGCGCGCAGCGGGTCGCGCGGGTCCTCGGGGAAGCGGGCGAGCTCGACATCGGCCCATGACGTGGTCAAACGGTTCATCGTGCCCTCAGGCTAGCCGCTCCCCCGCCCCCGGCCCGACCCGGAGCACCGTCCCGCCCCGCCCGGAGCCGACGGCCTCCTCATGCCCCTCCGCAGGACCGGCCGCGGGACCGCCGTCGCCACCGCCGCCGCCGTCGTCGCCGCCCGCCGGGGCGCGAGCGCTACGCGAACCGCAGCGCCATCCAGTGCGCCGGGACGTCCAAGGCCTGGAAGCCGGCCTTCTCGTACACGCCGTGCGCGTCCTCGGTGGCGAGGACGATGCGCTTGATGCCCAGCGGGGCGAAGTGGTCGCGCACCGCTTCGACGAGGGCGGTGCCGAGGCCGATGCCGCGGACGGAGCGGTCGACGTAGACGTCGCACAGCCAGGCGAAGGTGGCGTGGTCGGTGACGGCACGGGCATAGGCGACGAGCTCGCCGGAGGCGGTTTCGTACGCGCCGAAGTTGAGCGACCCGTCGATGGCCCGGTCCTGCTTGTCGCGGCTGCGGCCGAGCGCCCAGTACGCGTCGGTCGACAGCCAGTGGTGGATGCGGGCGCGGTCGAGGCGGGCGGGGTCGGTGGAGATCTCGTACGCGTCCAGGGCTGTCGTCTTCTCGTCCATGATCGGACTGTGGCAGGCGCGGGGCCGGTTGTCAGTGGTGCGTGCCACGCTCTTCTCAGGACCGGAGTTCGTCGTGGGCGGCGCGCAGGCGGCGCACGCCTTCGGCGATCTCGGCCGGTCCCGCGACGCCCGCGAAGCTCAGCCGTACGTGGCCGGCGGGGGGTTCGGCACAGAAGTAGGGGCGGCCGGGGGCGACGGCGACGCCCGCGCGCAGGGCGGCGGCGAGCAGGGCGGGCTCGGCGGTGGTTTCGGGAAGGCGGAGCCAGAGCTGCTGACCGCCGGAGGGGAGGTGGGGCAGGGCGAGTTCGGGCAGGTGCTGGGCGAGCGCGGCGGCCATGGCGGTGCGGCGGGACGTCAGCTCGGCCGCCACGGACCGCAGGTGCCGGTTCCAGGAGGGGGATCCGACGAGTTCCAGTGCGGCTTCCTGGAGGGGCCGCGGCACGAAGAAGGTGTCGACGACCTGGATGGCGCGCAGCCGCTCCAGCACCGGGCCGCGCGCGGCGAGCGCACCGACGCGCAGGCTGGGCGAGGCGATCTTGGTGAGGGAGCAGACGTGGACGACGACGCCGTCCGGGTCGTCGGCCGCGAGCGGTGCGGGGAGCGGACCCGCGTCCTCGTGGGCGAGGCGGCGGGCGAAGTCGTCCTCGACGACGAAGGCGCCGGCCTCGCGGGCGATGCGCACCACCGCACGGCGGCGTTCGACGGGGAGGACGGCACCCGTGGGGTTCTGGAAGAGCGGCTGGGAGACGAAGACGCGGGCCCCGGTGGCCCGGAAGGCGGCGGCCAGCAGGTCGGGGCGGACGCCGTCCCGGTCGGCGGGCACGGGGACGGGGCGCAGGCCCGAGGCGCGGGCGACGGCGAGCATGCCCGGGTAGGTGGGCGATTCGACGAGGACGGGGGTGCCCGGCGGGGCCAGCGCCCGCAGAGCGGTGGTGATCGCGGACTGGCCGCCCGCGGTGATCAGGACGTCGGCCGCGGTGACGGAGCCGCCGATCTCGCGGGCGAACCAGTCGCGCAGCTCGGGCAGGCCGTCGGTGGGCGGGCGGCCCCAGGCGCCGGGCCGCCGGCCGGCCCGGGCGAGGGCGGCGGCGAGGGCCCGTTCGGGCTGGAGGGAGGGGTGCAGATAGCCGCCGTTGAATTCGATCACGCCGGTCGAGGGCGCGGCGAGCGTGACGAGGACGCCGGAGGCGTCCACGGAGCGCGGTACGAGCTCGGTCGCGGAGTCGGCGCTCAGGGCGACCTCCTGCCAGGAGGTGTCACCGGGCGGCGGGGCACTGTCGGTGCGGGGCCGGGCCCGGAAGGCGCCGGCGCCGGGCCGGGTGACGACCAGCCCTTCGGCGGCGAGCTGCGCCAGCGCGCGCGAGACGGTCACCGGCGAAACGCGGTAGCGCTCCACGAGCGCCCGGCTCGACGGGAGCTTTCCACCTGGTGAGTAGCGGTCCAACTCCCCTCTCAGCACGTTCGCCAAGTCCGCCACACTGCTACGCTCTTGCATGACAGCACAGGATAGCGCTACTCGCCCGACCTCGATAGCGGTCACGGCTCCGCCCGCGCAGGGCGCCGGCGGCGGCACCCTGCTCGCCCTGCTCGGGGTCGTCGCCTTCTCGCTGACCTTCCCGTCCACGGTCTGGGGGCTGGAGAGCTTCGGCCCCTGGTCGCTCGTCGCCGTGCGCAGCACGCTCGCCGCACTGATCGCCGGAGCCTTCCTGCTGGCGCGGCGCGTCCCGGTCCCCGACCGCCGGCACTGGGGCGGGCTCGCGGTGGTGGCCGGAGGCGTGGTGCTGGGCTTCCCGCTGCTCACCACGCTGGCGCTGCGGACGTCGACCACCTCGCACGCCGCGGTGGTGGTGGGGCTGCTGCCGCTGACGACCGCCGCGTTCGCCGCGGTGCGCACCGGGCGGCGGCCGTCGCGGGCGTTCTGGGCGGCGGCGCTGGCCGGGGCGGCGGTGGTGGCCGTGTTCACGCTCCAGCAGAGCGGCGGTGGGCTGTCGGCGGGCGACCCGTACCTGTTCGGCGCCCTGCTGGTGTGCGCCGCGGGCTACACCGAGGGCGGCCGGCTGGCGCGGGTGATGCCGGGCTGGCAGGTCATCGGCTGGGCGCTGGTGCTGTGCCTGCCGGCGGCGGTGGCCGGTTCGGCGGTCGCGCTGGCCGCGGAACCGGTGCGACTCACCGCCCACGGCGTCATCGGTCTGGTCTGGGTGGCGGCGGGATCCACCTTCTTCGGCCTGTACGTCTGGTACCGGGGCATGGCGGCGATCGGCATCGCCCGGGCGAGTCAGCTCCAGCTGGCCCAGCCGCTGCTCACGCTGGTCTGGTCGGTGCTGCTGCTCGGGGAGCCGCTCTCGGCCGCCGCACCCCTGGCGGCCGGAGCGGTCCTGGTGTGCATCGCCGTCACCCAGCGGACCGGCTCCTGAGCAGCTCCCGAAGTGACAGATGGCACATATGCGGACGTAAACTCCCCATACGGGCAACTCCGGTGGTCCGCACTGAACTGCGCACACTCCAGGCAACAGACCGGCGCGAGGAGGTCACTCGATGCACGCGAGCAAGGGCGACAAACTGACGGTGCACGGCAGGCACGTCGGCCAGCACGACCGGACCGCGGAGGTGGTCGAGGTGCTGGGCCAGAACGGGAACCCCCCGTACCGCGTCCGCTTCGAGGACGGGCACGAGACCGTGATGTCCCCCGGCCCCGACAGCGTCGTCCGGCACAAGGAACCGGGCTAGCCGCGTCCGCCCGCCCGCCCCGGCGGGCCGGGAGGCGCTACGGACGGGCCGTCGTCGGGTAATGATCGGCCACCACCCTGGCCATCGCCCCGATGCGGTCCGTCATCACCTCCTTGGCCGAGAAGAAGACATGGCCCCGCACGCGGTGGTGGTCCTCGGCGAAGGTGAGGTGCCGGGAGAGCTCCGCCGGATCCTGCCAGGCCGCGGGCTGGGCCGGGTCCCCCGCCTTGTACAGCGCCTCCCCCACGTACAGCCGGACGTTCGTGCCCCGGACGACGTCGTTCCACCAGGGCACCAGGGTGGCGTAGTCGGCCGGGGCGAATCCGATGTGCCAGTACAGCTGCGGCACCACGTAGTCGATCCAGCCCTCCTTCACCCAGGCGCGCGTGTCGGCGTGCAGGTCGTCGTAGGTCTGGACCCCGGCCCGGGTGTCGGAGCCGAGCGGATCGGTCGCCGCGTTGCGCCACACCCCGAACGGACTGATCCCGAACGCCGTGCGCTTCCGGGTCCTTGCGATCCGGTGCGCCATCTCGCACACCAGCCGGTCGATGTTGTCCCGCCGCCACGCGGCCCGGTCCGGGAAGCCGGCGCCGTACGCCTCGTACGCCTCGTCGTCGGCGAAGGTCTGGCCGGCCACCGGGTACGGGTAGAAGTAGTCGTCGAAGTGCACCGCGTCCACGGGGTAGCGGCACACGGCGTCGAGCATCGCGTCCTGCACGAAGCGCCGCACGTGCGGCAGGCCCGGGTTGTAGTAGAGCTTGCCGCCGTAGGGCAGGACCCAGTCGGGGTGGATCCTGGCCGGGTGGCCCTCGGCGAGCCGGGACGGATCGGTGTGGTTGGCGACCCGGTACGGGTTGAACCAGGCGTGCAGCTCCAGGCCGCGCCGGTGCGCCTCCTCGACGGCCGTGCCCAGCGGATCCCAGCCGGGATCCCCGCCCTGCACCCCGGTGAGGTACTGCGACCACGGCTCGTACGGCGAGGGCCACAGCGCGTCGGCCGTCGGGCGCACCTGGAAGATCACCGCGTTCAGCCGCCGCTCCACGGCGCTGTCGAGGCGGGCCAGCAGTTCGGCGCGCTGCGCGCCGGCCGGGAGGCCCGGCCTGGAGGGCCAGTCCCGGTTGGAGACCGTGGCCAGCCACATCCCGCGGAACGCCTTGTTGCGCGCCCGGCGCCGCTCGCCCCGCGCGGCCGGGAGCCGCCCGGTTGCCGCACCCGCGACGCTCGCCGCCTTCAGTGACGCCAGCGCTCCCGCCGCGCCCGCCACCAGACCCCTTCTTCGGATGTGCCGCATATGTCACCCCTTACGGGTTGGGTTGTCCGGACGTCCCCGCAGAGCATGCCCGCCCCGGGCCGCGCTCCACCGGTACGAACGGAGTAACGTCGGGGGGTCGAGGCGGGCGCCGGAATCACACGGAGGACCTGCCACCGGGAAGAACAGCGAAAGGCACGATGTGACCGACATCGAACGCGTCGGAGTGGTCGGCTGCGGCCAGATGGGCGCCGGCATCGCGGAGGTGTGCGCCCGCAGCGGCCTGGAGGTCAAGGTCGCCGAGACCACCGGCGAGGCGCTGGAGATCGGCCGTACCCGGCTGTACAACTCGCTCGCCAAGGCCGCCGAGCGCGGCAAGATCAGCCAGGAGGAGCACGACGCGACGCTGGCCCGGCTCAGCTTCACCACCGACCTCGGCGAGTTCGCCGACCGCGACCTGGTCATCGAGGCGGTCGTGGAGAACGAGCAGGTGAAGACGGAGATCTTCCAGGTCCTCGACCAGGTGGTGACCCGCCAGGACGCGATCCTCGCCTCGAACACCTCCTCCATCCCGCTGGTGAAGCTGGCCGTGGCGACGTCCCGCCCGGACCAGGTCATCGGCATCCACTTCTTCAACCCGGCCCCGGTGCAGCAGCTCGTCGAGCTCATCCCGGCGCTGACCACCTCCGAGGGGACGCTCAGCCGCGCCCAGGCCGCGGTCGAGAAGGTGCTGGGCAAGCACGCGATCCGGGCCCAGGACCGCTCCGGCTTCGTGGTGAACGCGCTGCTGATCCCGTACCTGCTCTCCGCGATCCGGATGTTCGAATCGGGCATCGCCAGCCGTGAGGACATCGACAACGGCATGGAGATGGGCTGCGCCCACCCCATGGGCCCGCTGAAGCTCGCCGACCTCATCGGCCTGGACACCGTCGCCTCCGTCGCCGACTCGATGTACGCCGAGTACAAGGAGCCGCTGTACGCCGCTCCCCCGCTGCTGCAGCGCATGGTCGACGCGGGCCGGCTCGGCCGCAAGACGGGCTCGGGCTTCTACCCGTACGCCTCGTAACGCAGCGCCACCGGATTTCGCACGGGGTGTGCGGAGCGTGTTCGCATATGCCCTTCGCACACGCTCCCCGCGCCCCTGTGCAGGGGGTTGACTCGGATCCGCTCAGTCAACGAAGAGGAGCGGAAAACCGTGACCACCGACCCCGAACACTTAGCGGCCGTCGAGGAGTTCGCAGAACTGCGCCGCTGTCTCGACGTCGGCCTCGCCCGCATCGACGGGCAACTGGCGCTGCTGGCCCAGCGCCACGGCCAGATCGACCGGGATCTGACCGATCTGGCCGCGCGCGTCGCGGCACTGGAGCACGCCAAGTGGCCGCTGCCCACCGTCTCCGTGCTGACCACGGTGGGCGCCCTGGCCGTCGCGGTCTGGCAAGGGCTCGGGCGCTGAGCCGACGGCTGTCGGTCCGGCCGCGTCAGCCCAGGCGCAGATGGTGCAGCATCAGCAGCCCGGCCGCCATGTTGGCGGCCGGGACCTCGCCCCGGGCGATCATGTCCGGGACCAGCTTCAGCGGGACCCACTCGCGGCGCGACGACTCGAAGTCGTCCTCGGGATGGCCGGTGTACGTGGCGTCCTCCGCCCAGTAGAGGTGGTGGCGGGCGTCGGTGAGGCCGTTGGAGGGCTCCACGGTGAGCAGGTGCCGCAGCGGTCCCGGCCGCCAGCCCGTCTCCTCCTCCATCTCCCGCGCCGCGGCCGCCGCGATGTCCTCGCCGTCCTCGACGACACCGGCGGCCAGCTCCCACCCCCAGCTGTCGGTGATGAAGCGGTGGCGCCACAGCATCAGCACCTCGTTCGCCTCGTTGACCGCGGTCGCCACGGCGACCGGGCGGAGCCGGATGAGGAAGTGGTCGAGGTGCCGGCCGTCGGGGAGCGCGACGTCCGCCAGGTTCACCTTGAACCAGCGGTTCTCATACACAGTCTGTTCGTTTAAGTTCGTCCACTGCACGTTTCTGCCACCTTCCGACAAGTCGATGGCAATATCGCAGCAGCTCCCTGCGCACGAGGAAACTCGTGCCCCGGCCGTCAGAGCGGAACGCGCAACGCCCCGTCGATGAGGTCGGCCGCCTCCCGCGCCTGACCGCATCCGCTCGCCACCAGGTGCTCGCGCACGGCACGCAGCCGGTCCCGCAGCCGTTGCGACTCCATCCCCCGGGCCCGCTCGGCCATTTCGACGGCGGTCCGCGCGGCCCGGTCGGCCTCCCCCTGCCGCAACTCGATCTGACTGAGCATCGCCAGCCGGTGGACCCGCCCCCGGTCGTGCGCCGGCGTGCGGACGGCGGCCGCCGCGTGCTCCCGGGCACCGCCCAGTTCCCCCAGACTGAGCAGCGCCTCGGCCACCTGCACGTTCACCAGACCCGGCTGCACGTATCCGGTCTCGTCCGGCTCACGGCCCGGCCGGATGCGCTCCGCCTCCGCCTCCGCGTGCCGGATGCACCGCAGGGCGCTGGAACCGTCACCGAGGTGCGCGTACGCCTTCGCCTGCATCGCGTACAGATCGGCGGCGAGCGCCGGGGTGATCTGCTGCCCGGCCGTGCGCAGCGCCGCCTCGGCGAACGCCACCGCCTGCCGGTAGTCCTCCATGAACAGCGACTGGTTGACCAGCAGCGCGATGACGTACGCGCCGAGCCCCCGGTCCCCGCTCGCCTTCGCCAGCCGCAGCGCCTGGTGGAAGTAGCGCTGCGCCAGGCCGTGGGCGTCGGAGTCGTACGCGCAGATGCCGGCCACCGCCACCAGACCACCCGTCGCGCGGTGGAGCTGGCGGCCCAGGGCGTCGCTGTAGGCGCCGCGCAGGAGCGGGGCGGTCTCCGCGTTGAGGAATCCGACGATCCGGGCACGTGTGGCGATGCCGCCCGCCTTGCGGTACATCAGCTCGTAGTGCGCCCGCGCCGCGCGCAGCATCTGGATGTCGGAGACCGAGACGCGCGTCCGGCCGTCGCGCGAGACGTCGGCGTCCTCCGGCGGGTTCTCCCACTCCCACACGGGCATCACCGCGGGCGTGCCGGTGACCGCCGGGGCTCCGAGTATGTGCGGCCGCTGCTGCTCGTCGGAGCGCCACAGGGCGGTGGCCCGCTCGACGAAGCCGGACAGCGGCGAGCCGTGCGGAGCGGCCGCGTCCCCGGGGACACCGAGCCCGATGTCGTCGAGCGTGACGGGGCGGTGCAGCCGCGCGCCGAGCACCTCGCAGATCAGGTCCGGCACCTGGCCGCGCGGCCGCTGGCCCTTCAGCCAGCGGGCGACGGCGGTGTGTTCGTACCGCAGGGCGAGGCCTCTGGCGCGGCCCGCCTGGTTGACGTGCGCGGCCAGGCCGGCATGGGAGATGCCCGCTTCGTCGAGCAGGGCGTCGAGCAGGGTGTTGGGCTGCATGGGGGCCCCTTCGAAGGCTCGGTGCGCCCAGCGTAGTGGAGTCGCATTCGCACGGGGTGTGAACGGAATGCCCGTATCCGTGCCCCGCGTGCTCTCCCGTCATGCCCCGGGCGCCGGTTGACTGAGCTGTCTCTCACAGAGGCGGCAGGGTCACCGGCTCCCCCTCGTACAGTGCGGTGGCCCGTCGAAGCGTCGTCCGTCCTGCCGGATCTGCCCGACACTCCGCGGCAGGGCGGACGGCGCCGGCCGCACCGACCGTCCCTGGAGCCGCTACCGATGGGAGGGTGCAGGCCGGGTCCGGCGCAGCCCGTGTTCCGCGGACTGCGCCGGCACCGGCGAACGGTCGTTGCGGACGACGAGCAGGGCGACGTCGTCGGTGAGCCGTCCGCCGGTGTGCCGCAGCAGCGCGGAGTGCACGCTGTGGATGACGGCGGCGGGCGCCGCGCCCGTCACCGCGGCCCGCGCCAGCACCTCGTCCAGCCGGAAGAACTGCCCCGCCGCGTTCCTGGCGTCCTCGGCGCCGTCCGTGTGCAGGAACAGCGCCTGACCGGGCAGGAGCCGGCCGCACCGGTGCACGGGCAGGTCGCCGGGGAGCGGGAAGGCGCCGAGCGGCGGCAACGGGTCGCCCGGCGCGACCGGTTCGGCACCCGGGCTCAGGAGGTAGGGCCAGGGGTGCCCGCAGTTGAGCGCCAGGACCTCGCCGTCCCGGCCGATCTCCAGCAGCAGGACGGTGACGAACTCCTCCGCCGACGGGCTGTGCCCGTACCGCCCGCCGGACGCAGGGTGTTCGTCGCGCGCCCGCTCGCGCAGGTGGCGCGCCAGCGCCCGGTCCAGCCGCCGCAGCACCCCGTCGAGCCGCTCCTCGTCGTACGCGGCTTCCCGGAAGCTGCCGAGCACGGCCGCGGCCGCGGCGAGCGACGCGAGCCCGTGGCCGCGCACGTCGCCGATGACGAGCCGCACGCCGTGCGCGGTGACGACCGCCTCGTACAGGTCGCCGCCCACGGACGCGCCCCGGGCGGCGGAGAGCTGGCCCGCGGCGACGGACAGGCCGTCCAGCCGGGGCGGCAGCGGGCGCAGCAGCACCTGCTGGGTGGCCTGGGCGATGGCTCTGACCTGCCTCAGCTCGCGCACCAGGCCGTGGCGGATGCCCAGCACCAGCCCGGTGCCCATCGCGAAGAAGACCACGCTGGTGGCGATCCGGGTGGGGAGCCCTCCCTGCTGCGCCAGCGGACAGGTGAGTTTCCACAGGACCGCGACGCCGCCCCAGGCGGCGGGCGGCGCGAGCGGGGCGAGGCGACGAGGCCAGGATCGCGTACGGATCATGCGGACCGCCCTTCTTCAGGCCCCTCTCGCGGTCGGGACGAGTCTGTCGATCGTCCCCGTCCAAGGGGAAAGTGCACCAGACTTCCCACTCGAACGAGTGACGTGCGGATCACCGTGGTGCGGTCCCACGCGAACAGCGGGGCGGGACACGGAAGAAGGGGCATGCCCGGAGGTCCGGGCATGCCCCTTCGGGCGGCGAACGGCCGTCAGGCGCCGCGCAGCACCGCGCCCGTCCGCTCGGCGGCCAGCGCCACCGCGGTGTCGCGGGCGGCCGAGGCCTCCTCGACGGTCAGCGTCCGGTCGGCGGCGCGGAAACGCAGGGCGTACGCCAGCGACTTCCTGCCCTCACCGATCTGCTCGCCGGTGAAGACGTCGAACAGCCGGATGTCCTCCAGCAGTTCGCCGGCGCCCTCCCGCAGCGCGCGCTCGACCTCGGCGGCCGGCACGTCCTGCGCGACGACCAGCGCGACGTCCTGCGTGGCGACCGGGAAGGTGGAGATCCGCGGCGCGCGCAGGGCCCCGGCGGAGGCCCGTTCGACGGTGTCGAGGTTCAGCTCCATCGCGCAGGTGCGGGCCGGCAGGTGCAGCGCCTTGACGACGCGCGGGTGCAGCTCACCGGCGTACCCGACGACCTGCTCCGTACCGTCGGCCACGACCGCCAGCTGGGCGCAACGGCCGGGGTGCCACGGCCCGTACTGGCCCTGGCGCACGATCAGCTCGGCGCCGGCCTCCCGGGCGACGGTCCGCGCGGCCTCGACCGCGTCTGCCCAGTCCGCCGGGCGCTCCTTGCCCCACCAGCCGGCCTGCTCGCGCGCCCCGGCGAGGACGACCGCGACGTGGCGCGGCTGCCGGGGCAGCGGAGCGTTGAGCCGCGCGATCTCCTCGTCGGTGGGACGGCGGTCGACGGGCAGCACGACCGTGGTGCCCGCTTCACCGGCCGGGTGGAAGACCAGCCCGGTTTCGAAGAGGGCCAGGTCGTGGCTGCCGCGTCCGTCGTTGCGGCGCAGCGCGCCGAGCAGCCCCGGCAGCAGCGTGGTGCGCATCGCCGGCTCTTCGTCGGAGAGCGGGTTGACGAGCCGGACCACCGTGCGGTTGGGGTCGTCCGCGGCCAGGCCGAGCTGGTCGAAGACCTGCTCGGCGATGAAGGGGTAGTTGGGCGCCTCGACGTACCCGGAGCCGGCCAGCGCCCGGCCGACACGGCGGTGGAGCCGCTGCCGGGCGGTCAGCCCGCGGCCGGACGGCGGCTGCGGCAGCGTGGACGGGAGGTTCTCGTACCCCTCCAGCCGGATGACCTCTTCGGCGAGGTCGTTCGGGTGGGCCAGGTCGGGCCGCCACGACGGCACGGTGACGGTGAGCTCGTCCTGCCCGTAGACGTCGCAGCCGACCTCCTGCAGCCGGCGCACGACGGTCTCGCGGCCGTAGGACACGCCGGCGACCCGGTCCGGGTGGTCGGCGCGCATCGTGACCGTGCGCGGCGCGGACGGCGCGATGATCTCGGTGACGCCGGCCTCGGCGGTGCCGCCCGCGAGGAGGACCAGCAGGTCGACGGTGCGCTGCGCGGCGGCGGCCGCGGCCTGCGGGTCGACACCGCGCTCGAAGCGCCGGGACGCCTCCGAGGACAGCTTGTGGCGGCGCGCGGTGCGGGCGATGGCGATCGCGTCGAAGTGCGCGGCCTCGATGACCACCTCGGTGGTCCCGCGCACCTCGCCCGTCTCTGGGTCGGTGACGGAGTCGGCGATCTCGGTGTTGGCGCCGCCCATCACACCCGCGAGGCCGATGGGCCCGCGGTCGTCCGTGATGACCAGGTCCTCGGCGTCGAGGACGCGCTGGGCGCCGTCGAGGGTGGTGATCTTCTCGCCGGGCTCCGCGCGGCGCACGCCGATCGCGCCCTGGACGCGGGTGCGGTCGTAGGCGTGCAGGGGCTGGCCGAGCTCCAGCATCACGTAGTTGGTGACGTCGACGGCGAGCGAGATCGGCCGCATGCCGGCCTTCTGCAGGCGGCGGCGCAGCCAGATCGGGGATCGTGCCTCGGGGTCGAGCCCGACGACCGTCCGCGCGGTGAAGCGGTCGCAGCCGACGGGGTCGGCGACCTTCACGGGGTAGCCGTACGAGTTGGGCGCGGGCACGTCGAGGAGGGCCGGGTCGCGCAGCGGCAGCCCGTAGGCGGTGGCGGCCTCGCGGGCGACACCGCGCAGGGACAGGCAGTAGCCGCGGTCCGGGGTGACGGCGATGTCGAGGACCTCGTCGTGCAGCTCCAGCAGCTCCGCCGCGTCGATGCCGATCTCGATCTCCGGCGGCAGCACGATGATGCCGTGCGTGCCGTCGTCGCCCATGCCCAGCTCGTCGCCGGAGCAGATCATGCCGCGGGACATCCGGCCGTACGTCTTGCGCTCGGCGATCTGGAAGTCACCGGGCAGGACGGCGCCGGGCAGGGCCACGACGACCTTGTCGCCCACGGCGAAGTTGCGCGCCCCGCAGATGATCTCCTGCGGCTCGCCGGTGCCGTTGGCCTCGCCGACGTCGACGGTGCAGTAGCGGATGGGCTTCTTGAACTCGGTCAGCTCCTCGATGGTGAGGACCTGGCCGACGACCAGCGGGCCCTTGAGGCCGGCGCCGAGCTGCTCGACGGTCTCCACCTCGAGACCGGCCGCGATGAGCCTGGTCTGTACGTCTCGGCCGGTCTCCGTCGCCGGTAGGTCGACGTACTCCCGCAGCCACGAAAGCGGGACCCGCATCAGATCTCCATCCCGAACGGCCGGGTGAACCGGACGTCACCCTCGACCATGTCTCGCATGTCTTCGACGTTGTGGCGGAACATCAGCATCCGCTCGATGCCGAACCCGAAGGCGAATCCGCTGTACTTCTCGGGGTCCACGCCGCAGGCGGTGAGCACCTTGGGGTTGACCATGCCGCAGCCGCCGAGCTCGATCCAGCCCTCGCTGGAGCAGGTGCGGCAGGGGCGGTCCGGGTTGCCGACGGACTCGCCGCGGCACACGTAGCAGACCATGTCCATCTCGGCGGACGGCTCGGTGAAGGGGAAGAAGTTCGGCCGCAGCCGGGTCTTCATGCCCTCCCCGCCGAAGAGCGCCTGGACCATGTGGTCGAGGGTGCCCTTGAGGTCCGCCATGGTGAGGCCCTCGTCGACGGCGAGCAGCTCGACCTGGTGGAACACCGGGGTGTGCGTGGCGTCCAGCTCGTCCGTGCGGTACACGCGGCCGGGGCAGATCACGTACAGCGGCGGCTCGCGGTCGAGCATGGAGCGGACCTGGACGGGCGAGGTGTGGGTGCGCAGCACGACGCCGGAGCCGGACGTGCCCTTCTCGTCGGCGACGAAGAAGGTGTCCTGCTCCCCGCGGGCGGGGTGGTCGACGGCGATGTTGAGCGCGTCGAAGTTGAGCCACTCGGACTCGACCTCGGGGCCCTCCGCGACCTCGTAGCCCATGCCGACGAAGATGTCCTCGATGCGCTCCATGAGCGTGGTGAGCGGGTGGCGGGCGCCGGCCGGGGTGCGGTCGTAGGGCAGTGTGACGTCCACGGCCTCCTCGACGAGCACACGGGCGTCGCGCTCGGCCTCCAGCTCGGTCTGCCGGGCGGCCAGCGCCTTGTTCACGGCACCGCGGGCCTGGCCCACGCGCTTGCCGGCCTCGGCCTTGGCGTGCGGGGGCAGGGCGCCGATCTCCCGGTTGGCGAGCGCGAGCGGCGAGGTGGGTCCGGTGTGCGCGACCTTGGCCTCGTGGAGCGCGTCGAGGTCACCGGCGGCGGCGAAGGCGGCGAGCGCCTCGTCCCGCATGCGCTCGATCTCTTCCGGTTTCAGTGCCTCGACCTCGACAGGGTCGTACGACTTATTGGGTGCCGACATCTCTTCCCGTACTTCCGATGGGCTGGCTGGGGCCCCCGCTCGACGACCGAGGACGCAAAGGTGCCAAAGGACGAGTCTAACGGGGTATGGGGCGGCGGGTGCGCCGCGGATCAGCCCGTGGACTCCTGTGCCGCCTCTGTCAGGTCAGATAGGCGGGGGCGCCCACGGGCAGCGTAAATCGGAACTCGGCGCCGCCGGCCGGTCCCCGGCCGACGGTGATCGTCCCACCGTGCGCCTCGACGATGCCCTTGACGATGTACAGGCCGAGACCGGTCCCGCCGCGCTTGCTGCCCCGCCAGAAGCGGGTGAACACGCGGCCCATCGACTCCTCGGGAATGCCGGGACCTTCGTCGCTCACGGTGACGGCCGTTCCCTTCTCGTCGTCGCTGCCGGTGGGTGCCACGTCAATGGTGACGGTTCCCTCGCCGTGCCGCACCGCATTTTCGAGCAGGTTGCCCAGCACCTGGTCGATCTTGTCCGGGTCGGCCCACAGATCGGGCAGGGGGCGGCGCACGCGGACGAAGAACCGGTCCGGGGACTGTCCCCTGGCGGTGTGGGCCTGGATGTGGCGGCCGATGGCGGCGGCGATGTCGACGGGCTGGCGGCGCACCTCGAGGCGGCCGGAGTCTATTCGGGAGATGTCGAGCAGCTCCGCGATGAGCCGGGTGACGCGGTTGGCGTCGGCGTCGACCGTCTCCAGCATCAGCCGCTTCTGGTCGTCGGTGAACCGCTCCCACTTGGCGAGCAGGGTCGCGGTGAAGCCCTTGACGGAGGTGAGCGGGGAGCGCAGCTCGTGGGCGACGGTGGCGATCAGCTCGGCGTGGCTGCGCTCGGTGCGGCGGCGCGCCTCGGTGCCGCGCAGGGTGACGACGACCTTGCGGACCGGCCCGGTGGGGTGCTCGCGGACGTACGTGGCGGCGACGAGGACCTCGCGGCCGCCGGGCAGCAGCAGGTTGCGCTCGGGCTGCCGGACACGGATGGCGAGCCCGCCGTAGGGGTCGGTCAGCTGCCACCAGCGGCGGCCCTTGAGGTCCTCCAGCGGCAGGGCGAGCTCCAGGGGACGGCCGAGGGCCTCGGCGCGGGCCACCGCGGTGATGCGCTCGGCCGCGGTGTTGAAGCACACGACGCGGCCGTGCTCGTCGGCGACGACGAGGCCGTCGGGCAGCTCGTCGGGATCGTACGCGTGGCCCGCGGGTACGACGACGGGCGTACCACAGGCTCCGGGCGCGTCCAGTAAAGCGCCCGGCGCCGCCGCCGGCCTGCTCGTCCTGAGCGTCATCCCCGCTCCCACCCCTCCGTGCAGCACAGTGGGCCGTCCCCCCGAGCCCGTCAGCCTACTAGGTGGAGGTGACGGAGCGGCACCCTCCGGCAGCGCGCTGCGCACGGGCGGAGCCGTAGAGACATACGGCCGCGGCGGTCGCCAGGTTCAGGCTCTCGGCCTTGCCGTGGATCGGTACGCGCACCACGGCGTCGGCGAGCGCGCGGGTCTCCTCGGGCAGGCCCCAGGCCTCGTTGCCGAAGATCCACGCCGTGGGACCGCCCATGGTGCCCGCGTCGAGCTCGTCGTCGAGGTCGGCCTCGCCGGCCCCGTCGGCGGCGAGGATCCGTACGCCCGCGCGCCGGAGTCCGGCGACGGCCTGCTCCACGGGGACGCCGACGGCCACGGGGAGGTGGAAGACGGAGCCGACCGAGGCGCGCACGGCCTTGGGGTTGTACAGGTCGACGGAGGCGTCGGTGAGGACGACGGCGTCCGCGCCGGCGGCGTCGGCGCACCGCAGCACGGTCCCGGCGTTGCCGGGGTCGCGTACGTGGGCGAGCACGGCGACGAGCCGGGGACGGCTCGTGAGGATGTCCTCGAAGGGCGAGTCGAGGAAGCGGCAGACCCCGAGAAGCCCCTGCGGCGTGACGGTCTGGGAGACCTCGGCGAGCACGGCGTCGGAGGCGTGGTGGACGCGGGCGCCGGTGGCGCGCGCGGCCGCGACGATGTCGGCGTACCGCTCGGCGGCCTCCAGGGTGGTGAACAGCTCGACCAGCGTCGGCTCACCTCCGCCGCGGTGGGCGACGGCCTCCCGGACGGCCTGCGGGCCCTCGGCGATGAACAGCCGCTCCTTGCCCCGGAAGTTCCGCTTGGCGAGCCGCCGGGCGGCGACGACGCGCGGGGATCGCGGGGAGATCAGCTCGGGGGTGCCCATGGTGGTCGGCGGCTCTCTCTATCTCGTACGCGCGGAGGTGGAACAGACCGGACCCGCAGGCGCGGGGCCTGCGGGTCCGGGCGGAAGTACTGCTGCCTGGGAGATCAGGCGGCGGCCTTCGGGGCGTTGACGTCGCTCGGGAGCGCCTTCTGAGCGGCCTCGACCAGCGCGGCGAACGCGTTGGCGTCGTTGACGGCGAGCTCGGCCAGGATCTTGCGGTCCACCTCGATGTTGGCGGCCTTCAGACCCTGGATGAAGCGGTTGTAGGTGATGCCGTTGGCGCGGGCAGCGGCGTTGATGCGCTGGATCCACAGCTGACGGAAGTCGCCCTTGCGCTTCTTGCGGTCGTTGTAGTTGTAGACGAGGGAGTGGGTGACCTGCTCCTTCGCCTTGCGGTACAGGCGGGAGCGCTGGCCGCGGTAGCCGCTGGCCTGCTCGAGGATCGCCCGGCGCTTCTTGTGGGCGTTGACTGCCCGCTTGACGCGTGCCACGTGTTAACTCCTTGTAGCGGGGTCGTGGTTGGACTCACACGACCCGGAAACGATATGGGTCCCGGTGGTGACCGGATGCCCTCGTCACCGAGGGCGGGAGGTCAGTCAGATGCCCAGCATCTTCTTGATCTTGGCGCTGTCACCCGGGGCCATCTCGGCGTTGCCGGTGAGGCGACGCGTCAGCTTGGACGACTTGTGCTCGAGCAGGTGGCGCTTGCCGGCGCGCTCGCGCAGCACCTTGCCGGAGCCGGTGATCTTGAAGCGCTTCTTGGCACCGCTGTGCGTCTTGTTCTTCGGCATAGCGCCGTTCTCTCCTCGTCAGTGGCGCTCCCAGCCGGTCCGGGGACCGGCGCGCGGGAGCGTCAGATGTATCGGTTGCATCCCGGGCGGGTGCCCGGGAAACAGGCCTTCGGCGGAGCCTGGGGCCTACGGGGCGGACTGCTCGGCCTCGGCGGGCACCTCGGCCTGCTCGGTCTCGTCCGCCTGGGCGGGCTGGCCCTGGCGCTCCGCCTTGCGGGCGGCCTGCGCCTCGCGGGCCTCGGCCATGGCCTCGGTCTTCTTCTTGTGCGGACCGAGAACCATGATCATGTTGCGGCCGTCCTGCTTCGGGTTCGACTCGATGAACCCGAGGTCCTGGACATCCTCCGCCAGCCGCTGCAGCAGCCGGTAGCCGAGCTCCGGCCGGGACTGCTCGCGACCACGGAACATGATCGTGATCTTGACCTTGTCGCCCTGCTTGAGGAACCGGACGACGTGACCCTTCTTGGTGTCGTAGTCGTGCGGGTCGATCTTCGGCCGGAGCTTCATCTCCTTGATGACCGTGTGCGCCTGGTTCTTGCGCGCCTCACGGGCCTTCATGGCCGACTCGTACTTGAACTTCCCGTAGTCCATGAGCTTGCACACGGGCGGGCGGGCGTTCGCCGCGACCTCGACGAGGTCGAGGTCGTACTCCTGCGCAAGCTCCAGGGCCTTGGCAAGCGGAACAATCCCGACCTGCTCGCCGCTGGGACCGACAAGTCGCACCTCGGGAACGCGAATCCGGTCGTTGATGCGGGGCTCGGCGCTGATGGATCCTCCTCGGTAGCACCACGCGACCGCCTGGCGGACGGACGCGTAACGTCTGTTCTGAGACCAACCGCGCCGGTGCATGAAAAATGCCCCGGACGGGACACAGGCGGGGCTCCTCGTGCTACCGGAGCACCGCCACGGCGTACCGCGGGGCGCACATTCGGGCGGCACCATCGTCCGTACGGAACGATGGTCGCCACCTGACCGGTGACCCGCCGTCCCGGAGGACGGCCAGGTGGGAGAGCGGAGCCTCCACTTGTGGGCCGGATCACGAGTCGTGTCCGGCCGGTCGTCACACCAGGTTACCAGCTCCGGCCGGGTGCGGCTAACCGGGAGAGGGCGCCTATCGTGGGCCTCATGAGTGATGCCACGCCGAGCAACCCCTCCGCCTCCGAGACCACCGACTTCGAGACCATGACCCGCGACATCGCGGAGGTTCCCGCGGTCGAGGTGATCGTGACGGTCGCCGTCAACCTGATGAGCGCCGCGGCGGTGAAGCTCGGGCTCACCGAGGAGGGCGACGAGCACAAGGACCTCGACGAGGCGCGCAAGCTGGTCCATGCGCTGGCGGGCCTGCTGGACGCGAGCGTCACGGAGATCAGCTCGTTCCACGCGGCGCCGCTGCGGGACGGCCTGAAGTCGCTGCAGCTGGCCTTCCGCGAGGCGTCGGTCGTCCCGGACGAGCCGGGCCAGGGGCCGGGCGAGAAGTACACGGGGCCGGTCTTCGGCTGAGCCCCCGCGGCGCGGGCCGGGGCACGGGCCCCGGCCGCGCAGGATCAGTCCCGTACGTAGAAGGGCTCGCCCGGGGGCGTGGCCGTGGCCGGCAGGAGTGCCAGGTCGAGACCCCGCACCAGGCGGGCCCTCAGTGTTTCGTCGGCCGCGAGCGCGCGGGCGACGCGCCCGGCCGCCTCGGCCGGCACCGCGTCCGCGGTCAGGACCAGGGCCAGCGTCCCGTCCGCGGTGCCCCGGCCCAGGTGGGCACGCAGCACTGCGCGCTCGGCCGCCACCACGTCCCGCACGGCCCGCGTGACGGCCGGGTCGGCGAGCGGGTCGGTGGTCGTACGGCCTTCGGCGAGGGCGAGCAGGGCACGCCCGGTCAGCTGGTACGGCACGGGCCCGGCGAGGTCCAGCACCAGGGTGTCCGCCTTCTCGTGCGCGGCGGCCTGCAGCGCCTGGTGCAGCGGTACGGCGACGGGGCGGGCCTGCGGGTCCCAGAGGGCCAGGGACGCCAGGGAGGTGAAGGCGGGCAGCGCGCGGCGGTCGCCCGCGGTGAGCGTCGGCACGGCCATGTCGCTGGTCTTCTCGCGGCGCAGCCCGTTCTCGTCCTCCTCGACCTCGCCGAGGACGGCCACGACGGGGACGAGCAGCCGGGCGCCCTTGAGGGCGGCCAGCACGCGCGGTTCCGCGGACCGGTCCGCGGCCCAGGCGGCGAGGGCCGCCGAGAGCTCGGGGTCGGCGGTGCCGTCGTCGTCGGAGTAACCGGAATCGGGGATGTTCTTGAGCGCCACGCGTCGAGCCTAACCGGGTCTCAGCGCCGCGCCGCGCCGCCCCCGCGCCACAGCACGACCGCCACCGCAACCAGCGCGACACCGACGCCGCCGGTGACCGGGGCGAGCAGCCCGAGGGCCGTCCGCTCCGCCTGGGCGGCCACGGGCCCGTCGCCGAAGTAGCGCCCGGTGTAGCCGGAGGTGACGGCCTTCGGGTCGCCGGGGCGCAGCTTCGCGCCCGCCGCGATCGCGGCGGCCGGGTCGACCGTCCCGTACCCCTTGTCGTCGTCGTGGCCGCCGCCCGCGGGACGGTCGCGGGCCGTGTCCGTGAGCAGCTTCTTGATCTGCGCGGGGGTGAGGTCCGGATGGGCGGAGCGGACGAGGGCGACGGCTCCGGAGACGAACGCGGCGGCGGCGCTGGTGCCCCAGCCCTGGTAGTACTTGCGGTCCGGGTCCGGGATGACGATGTCCACGCCGGGTGCGCTGACGGTGGCGTACCAGCGGCTGGTCGAGAAGGCCGCGTGGGTGCCGTAGCGGTCGACGGCGGTGACGGCGATGACCCCGGGGTATGCGGCGGGGTACGAGATGTGGTCGCCCTTCTCGCCGCCGTTGCCCGCCGAGGCGACGACGGCCACGCCCTTGGCCAGGGCGTACTGGACGGCGGCGTCCTCGGCGGCGTCGGCGTGGGCCGATTTGCTGTCGTCGCCGAGGGAGAGGTTGATCACGTCGGCGCCCTGGTCGACGGCCCAGCGGATGCCCTTGGCGAGGGCGGTGCCGCGCGTCGCGCGGGCCTTGTTGCGGGCCGGGTCGGTGCCTTCGAGGATGACGCGGACGGGGAGGATCCTCGCCTCGGGCGCGATGCCGAGGACACCGTCCTGGTTCCCCGGGCCGTGGCCGTGGCCCGCGATGATGCCGGCCATCGCGGTGCCGTGGCGGGCCCACGCGCGGTCGCCGGAACCGGCGCCGAAGCCGATGAGGTCCTTGCCGGGCAGGACGTTGCCGGCGAGGTCGGGGTGGGTGGGGTCGACGCCGGTGTCGAGGACGGCGACGGTGATGCCCGCGCCCTTGGTGGTGCGCCACGCCTCGGTGGTGTGCAGCGCCTCCAGGCCCCACTGCTGGGTGCGGATCGCGTCGGCGTGGGCGGGGGCGGCGGGCAGCACGGTGAGACCGGTGGCGATTCCGGTCGCGAGGAGGGCGGCGAGGATGCGGGGGCGTCGTCTCACGTCGGCTCCTCCGCGGTCCGCCGGGCCACCGCCGTGCGCAGGCCCCGTTCGATCCGGTCGGCGATGCCCTTGGCCTCGTGGCCGAGCCCCGCCTGGGCGGGGGCGGTGGTCCGGCCCTCGGCCATCGCCTCGGCGGCGGGCTGCGGGTCGGGGACGGTGCGGCCGTCGGCGAAGCCGGACACGGCGTAGACGACCACCGGTGCTTCCGTGAGCACCCTCACCCGCCAGCTGGCGCGCTGCTTGTCGCCGAAGCCGGCGGCGACGGTGCCGGGTGCCGGGAGGGTGCGGGGCATCAGGTCGGCGCGCTCGTCGAGGCTCTCGTCGCCGAAGCGGGCGCGCAGGGTGGCCATGGCGGGGGCGTCGGCCTCGGTGAAGACCATGCCGACGGTGGTGACGCTGGTGGAGGTGGCGTCGGTGTACGTGGCGCGCAGCACGCGCGCGCAGCCGACGGGCTGCAGCGCCTTGACGAGCAGCGGGTCCAGCGCGCCCGTGCAGGGGCCGTCGGGCGCGACGGCCACGCGCGACCAGACCCGGTCGGCCCGGCCGGGCCCGGCTCCGTCGCCCCGGAGCGTGCGCGGGAAGAGGGTGTCGACGGGGGCGCTGTGCCAGAGGGTGCGCGCCTCGGAGTACGCCGTGCGGGAGGAGGCCCCGGTGTCCGCGTCGTCCACGAGCCACGCCCCGGCCCCGGCCCCGCCGATGCATCCCAGCCCCAGGACGAGGCAGGCGAGGGCGGCCCGGGTCCGCCCGGGGTGCCGCTCCCGGACGGGCCGCAGTCGGGTGGTGGTCTCCACGGGTGCTTCGGCGGGGGGCGGCCCCCAGTACGGCTGCGCCGCGTACGCCGCGGCTCCCGGCGCGGGCCCGAGGGTGACGGCCCCGACGGGCCGCCGCCGGGTGGGCTCCGCCGGTACGGGCCGCAGGCGTGCGGTGGTCTCCGTCGCCGGGCGCTCGCCGGCGGCCGGCACGCCGGCCGGGCGCGGCGGCTGCGCCGGGGGCCGGGCGGGCGGCAGGGGGCCGGGCGGTATCGCGCGGGCGGGGCCCGCGGGCGGGGTGGTCCGGCCGGCGGCAGGGGCCTGCGCCTGCCCCGGTACCTGCGGGGGCACCGGCCGGGCCGTGCGCTGGGCCGCCGGTGCATGCGCCGCCGGTGCCTGGGCCGCCGGGCGTGTGGGCCTGCCCGGACGAGCCGGCGCGTCGGGATGCGCCGACCGCCCCGGCTGCGGGCCGGTGGCGTCCGGGGCCGCCGGGCGGGCCGTCGGGGCGGTGGAGGCGGC
>NZ_KL591033.1:59180-61283 GCF_000716335.1 Streptomyces sp. NRRL S-118
CGGGGCGGTGGAGGCGGCCGGGCGGCTCGCGGCCGGCGGGGTGGCGGCCGGCGGGGTCGCGGGGCGCATTGGGGCGCCCGCCGGTGCCGGGCGGGTCGGGGACGCGGGTGCGGACTCGGCGGTGCGAGCGGGCACCTGGCGGGCCGGGGACGCGGGGGCGCCGGCCGGGCGGCCTGCCGTGCCGGGGGCCGGAGTGGGCGTTGCGGGCCGAGGGGCGGAGGCGGCGGAACCCGGGGCCGGACGCGCCGGGGCCGGACGCCCGGCGGGGGTTGCCGGCGCCGCAGGGGCAACCGGCCGGTCGGAGGCGGGCCCGCGGCGGGGCGGCGCGGGAGCCGGCCGGGGCTCCGGGGCGGAAGGGGCGACCGCAGGAGAAGGAGCGGCAGAAGCGGTCGGCGCCCCGCGGCCGACGGTGGCGGAAGGCACCCCGGCAGCGGGAACGGGAGGCGCCGCCGGGGGCTCCGGGGCCTGGGCGGGTGCCGGAACGGGCGGGGTTTTCGGAGAAGCCTGCGGAGGGACTTCCGGGGGGAGGAACGCGTCCGAGATGCGGGAGGCGGGGCGTCGTGCCTCGGTGCTCATCCGCCCCCCTGCTTGTCGTCCGGATCGCGTTGCGGGGCAGGCCCGTTCATCAGCGCGTGTCGTCACTTTACGGCTTCCGCCCAGGTGCGCCGCAACGAGGCCGCAGCTCGGGGCGGATCTGACCGGAACATCCCCCTACCCGGAGGTAGCACGGTCTGGCAGTCTCGGGCCATGACTCCCCGTGCCGCTGACCGGGCCCGGTACGACCGGGCCACCGCCCACCTCGACGCGCCGCTCGCGGTCGTCGACCTGGAGGCGTTCGACGCGAACGCAGCCGATCTGGTCCGCCGGGCCGGCGGGAAGCCCGTCCGGGTGGCGAGCAAGTCGGTGCGGTGCCGGGCGCTGCTGGAGCGGGTGCTCGCACGGGACGGCTTCGCCGGGATCATGTCGTTCACCCTGGAGGAGTCGCTGTGGCTGGCGCGGGCCGGGTTCGACGACGTGCTCCTCGCGTATCCGTCGGCGGACCGGGCGGGTTTCGCCGGGCTGGCCGGTGACGCCAAGCTCGCGGCCGCGGTGACCGTGACGGTGGACGACCCCGCGCAGCTGGACCTGATCGACGCGGCGCGCGACGGCGGCACCGAGGAGATCCGGGTGTGCCTGGAGCTGGACACGTCCCTGCACCTGCTCGGTGGGCGGGTACGGATCGGGGCGCGGCGTTCGCCGCTGCGCACGGCCGCCCAGATGGCCGAGGTGGCCCGTACCGTGGCGCGGCGGCCGGGGTTCCGGCTGGTCGGGCTCATGGCGTACGAGGGACACGTCGCCGGTGTCGGTGACGCCGTCGCGGGGCGGCCGCTGCGGTCGCGGGCCGTGCGTCTGATGCAGGCGGCGGCCCGCAGGGAGCTGGCCGTGCGGCGGGCGGCCGTGGTGGACGCGGTGCGCGCGGTCGCGCCGGGGCTGGAGTTCGTCAACGGCGGCGGCACCGGCAGCGTGCAGCACACGGCGGCCGAGGATGCGGTGACCGAGATCGCGGCCGGTTCGGGGCTCTACACGCCGCGGCTGTTCGACAACTACACGTCGTTCACGGGCCGTCCGGCCGCGCTGTTCGCCCAGCCGGTCGTCCGCCGCCCCGGCGTGGGCGTGGTGACCGTGCTCGGCGGCGGCTACCCGGCGTCCGGCGCGGCGGGCCGGGACCGGCTGCCCGTCCCGTACCTGCCGGAGGGATTGCGCTACGACCCGCAGGAGGGGGCGGGAGAGGTGCAGACACCGCTGCTGGGCGCACCCGCCGACGACCTGCTGATCGGTGACAAGGTGTGGTTCCGGCACGCGAAGGCCGGTGAGCTGTGCGAGCGGTTCGACGCGCTGCACCTGATCGAGGGCGACCGGGTGACCGCGACCGTGCCGACGTACCGGGGCGAGGGCCGGACGTTCCTCTAGGCCTGTCCGCGAAGTCCCGTCGGCCCCGTTCCGCGGCCGTCCGGGGCGGACGGCCGCGGAGCGGGGCGGCGGGCCGGAGCGGGGCGGCGGGCCGGGGCGAGGCGGCGGGCCGGGGCGAGGCGGCGGGCCGGGGCGGGGAACGCCGGTCCTACC
>NZ_KL591033.1:61371-70276 GCF_000716335.1 Streptomyces sp. NRRL S-118
CCGGGGCGAGGCGGCGGGCCGGGGCGAGGCGGCGGGCCGGGGCGGGGAACGCCGGTCCTACCGCGCGTCCGTCTCGTCGAGGTGGTACAGCTCGGGCACCGGGACCTTGATCGGCTCCTGGGTGGTCCGTGCGATCACGACGACCACCGGCTCGTCCGGGTCCGGATTCTCCTCGCGGTGGGGGACGAACGGAGGGACGAGCAGGAAATCGCCGGGACCGGCGGAGATCCGCACCTCCTGCCGGCCGTCGTGGTGGACGAACACCGGGTGGCCGCTGACCACGTAGATGCCCGCCTCCGAATCGCCGTGGTGGTGGTTGTCGGTCGCGCTCAGCGGCGGGTTCTCCACCAGCCCCATCCAGAGTTTTTTCGAGCCGGTGGTGCTGCCGCTGAGAGCGGCGTGGCCGTGCGACTCGCCGGCTCGTACGTGGTGGATGCGGTCGCCCCGCGACGCGTTCCGGGTGCTCGGCGTGGTCCCGGCGCCTTCGTGGACGGTCATCGTGTGGCCTCCTGGATGCTGTCGTCGCCTTCGGTCGTGCACCAGGCTGCGATCACCGCGCCGCGGCGACAACTGCTGGTGCGGGAACGGCAACGCACACCGGGAGCACGCCCGCGCCGCGCCCGTCAGGGGCCGATGGAGCTGCCCACGCCGCCGCCCGTCGAGCTGCCGATGGGACGGATGCCCCGCGTGATCTCGTCCATGAGGGCGAGGTCCGGCCCGTCCGGGCCGGCGTCGAAGGCGAACCGGACGACGACCGGTGACTCGCTGCCCATGGGTGAGGGGAACGCCAGGGACTGGACCCAGCCGCCGGGGCCGAAGGCGGTCGTCACCCGCCAGCGGACGAGGTGGCCGGTGCGGCCGGCGACGACGGCGGGCCGGGAGGCGACCAGGCGGTGGGACCGGATGCCGCCGTGGTAGCGGTTGCCGAGTGCGTCCTTCTCGTAGGCGCGGTCGGCGGCCGTCTTGATGTCCTGCTCGGCGATCGCCCGGTAGGAGGCCCCGGCGGCGGCGCTGACGGTGGAGGAGGTGACGGTGCCGCGCCGGCAGTCGCGGCCGGTGTCGGCGGGGCAGGGCGCCTGGGCCACGGTGACCACCGTGGGGACGTCGGTCGTGGTGAACTCCGGCTTCTCCCAACCGTCCGGAACGGGCAGCGTGATGCCGTTGAGCTGGTCGACGAGGACCGTGGGGTCCTCCTCGGGGGTGGCGCTCGGAGTCGGGCTCGGGGCCGGGGCCGGTACGGCCGTGGGAGGGGCCGAGGAGGTCGCGGCGCTCACCGGGGGCGCCACGGTCTCGTCCCCGGGGGCCAGCATGACCGCCGCCACGGCGATCGCGGCCACCACGGCGACGCCCGCCGCGGCGACGGGCAGGGCCCGCCCTGCGCGGTTCCGTCCGGGCGAGCGCGTGTGACCGGTCCAGGCGGTGCCGTCCCACCAGTGCTCGACGGCGGGGTTGCCGGGCTCCGGGTACCAGCCGGGGGGACCCCCCGTGCCGCCGGGCACGGGAGGAGGGGTCGTCATGCTCATGCGGTCACCTTAGGGCGCGCCCTCGGGGCCCGTACACGGAGTCTCCTGGTCGGGCACGGCGCAGCCGTCGTCGCGGCGGACGGGCCCGGGGGTGCCGTCGGCCGGGGACTACCCGGTGGTGGGGCAGGCGGCGGCGAGGGATGCGGCCGCGGCGTCGGTGAGGTGGCCGCCGGTGGTGGGGCGGTCGCCACCGCCGGGCGGGCGGAGGGGACTGTCGCTCAGCAACCGGAGCAGGGTGGCGTCGCCGGCGCCGTTCCTGATGACGGTGCTGTCCCGGTCGAAGACGGCGACGGGTTTCCTCCCGTCCGCGCGGACGCGGGAGCCGCAGCGGCCGTGGTTGTCGATCATCCGCTGGAGCCGGTCCCGGTCTCGGCCGTACCAGCCGTCGGTGACGGTGAGGCGCGGGCAGGCCTCCGGGGGCGCCTCCGGAGTCGCGTGGGCGGATCCGGACGCGGCGGTCAGGCCGGTGACCGTCATGGCGAAGGCGGCCGCCGCGGCGGCCCAGCGGCGCAGGTCTGTCACGTACACGCCCCAGGTCTACGCAGGACAGCCGGGCGTCGTGCGACGCCCGGCTGTCGGGGTGGTGGAGGCGGGGTGAACGGCAGGGGTTACAGAGGGGTGACGTAGGCGCCGGAGATGCCGCCGTCGACGAGGAAGTCGGTGGCGTTGACGAAGGAGGAGTCGTCGCTCGCGAGGAACGCGACGGCGGCGGCGATCTCCTCGGCCTCGGCGAACCGGCCCACCGGGATGTGGACGAGGCGGCGGGCGGCGCGCTCGGGGTCCTTGGCGAACAGCTCCTGGAGGAGGGGGGTGTTCACCGGCCCCGGGCACAGGGCGTTGACGCGGATGCCCTCGCGGGCGAACTGCACGCCCAGCTCGCGCGACATCGCCAGCACGCCGCCCTTGGAGGCGGTGTACGAGATCTGGGAGGTGGCCGCGCCCATGATGGCGACGAAGGAGGCGGTGTTGATGATGGAGCCCTTGCCCTGACGCTGCATGTAGGGGATGGCGGCCTTGCAGCACAGGTACACGGAGGTGAGGTTGACGTCCTGGACCCGCTTCCAGGCCTCCAGGCCGGTCTCCAGGATGGAGTCGTCGTCGGGCGGCGAGATGCCCGCGTTGTTGAAGGCGATATCGACGCTGCCGTAGGTGTCGTACGCGGCCTTGAACAGGGCCTCGACCTGTTCGGCGTCGGTGACGTCGACGCGTACGAACGTGCCGCCGACCTCGTCGGCGGCGGCCTTGCCGGCCTTCTCGTCGATGTCGCCGCACACGACGTGGGCGCCTTCGGAGGCGAGGCGGCGGGCGGTGGCCAGGCCGATGCCGCTGCCGGCGCCGGTGATGACGGCGGTACGGCCCACGAGGCGGCGGCACACAGTGTTCTCGGTCATGTCGGGTCAGGCCTCCGTGCTGATGAAGACGTTCTTGGTTTCGGTGAAGGCGGTGAGGGCGTCGGGGCCGAGCTCGCGGCCGAGGCCGGACTGCTTGAAGCCGCCGAACGGCGTCCAGTAGCGGACGCTGGAGTGGGAGTTGACGGAGAGGTTGCCCGCCCGGACGGCGCCGGAGACGCGCAGGGCGCGGCCGACGTCGCGGGTCCAGACGGAGCCGGACAGGCCGTAGTCGGTGGCGTTGGCGAGCCGGACGGCGTCCTCCTCGTCGTCGAAGGGCAGGACCACGGCGACCGGGCCGAAGACCTCCTCGACGGCCGCCGGCGCGTCGGGCGCGAGGCCGGTGAGGACGGTGGGCGGGAACCAGAAGCCGGGGCCTTCGGGGGCCTTGCCGCGGATGCCGGCCGCGCCCTCGGGGACGTACGAGCGGACCCGGTCGAGCTGGGCCCGGGAGATCAGCGGGCCCATCTGGGTCTTCTCGTCGGACGGGTCGCCCACGACGATCTCCTCGACGGCGGGCGCCAGGAGTTCCAGGAAGCGGTCGTACGCGCCGCGCTGGACGAGGATGCGGGTGCGCGCGCAGCAGTCCTGGCCGGCGTTGTCGAGGAAGGACATCGGGGTCGCGGCCGCGGCGGCCTCGATGTCGGCGTCGGCGAAGACGATGTTGGGGCTCTTGCCGCCGAGTTCGAGGGTCACGCGCTTCACGCGGTCGGCGCACGCGGCCATGATGCTCTTGCCGACGCGGGTGGAGCCGGTGAAGACGATCTTGGCGACGCCGGGGTGCTCGACCAGGGCGTTGCCCGCGACGGGCCCGGCTCCGGGCACCACCTGGAACAGTCCCTCGGGGAGCCCCGCCTCCAGGGCGAGTTCGGCGAGCCGGAGGGCGGTGAGCGGGGTGGTCTCGGCGGGCTTGAGGACCACCGCGTTGCCGGCCGCGAGCGCGGGGGCGCTGCCCCAGGCGGCGATGGGCAGGGGGAAGTTCCAGGGGGCGATCACCCCGACGACGCCGAGGGGTTCGAGGATGGTGACGTCGAGTCCGCCGGGGACGGGGATCTGGCGGCCGTTGAGGCGTTCCACTCCCCCGGCCGCATAGTCGAGCAGGTCGCGGACGTTGCCGGCTTCCCAGCGGGCGTTGCCGATGGTGTGGCCGGCCTCGCGGACCTCCAGGCGCGCCAGTTCCTCGACGTGGTCGTCGACGACGGCGGCGAAGCGGCGCAGGAGGCGGGCCCGGTCGGCGGGGGCCGCCGCCGCCCACCCGCGCTGGGCGGCGGCGGCGCGGGCCACGGCGGCGTCGACGTCGGCGGCGGTGGCGGCCGGGACGGCGGCGACGACCTCTTCGGTGGCGGGATCGAGTACGAGGTGCTGGTCGGACAAGTCGTTCCTCACATGCGTTCGAAGGAGCGGCGCAGCTCCCAGTCGGTCACCGCGGCGTCGAAGGCGTCGAGCTCGACCCGCGCCATGTTGCGGTAGTGGGCGACGACCTCGTCCCCGAAGGCGGCCTTGGCGAGGGGGCTGTTCTCCCACAGCTCGGCGGCCTCGCGCAGGGTGGTGGGGACGTGGGCGTAGTCGGCGGTGTACGCGTTGCCCTGGCACGCCTCGGGGAGTTCCAGCTCCTGCTCGATGCCGTACAGGCCGGCCGCGACCAGGCCGGCGACGGCGAGGTGGGGGTTGACGTCGCCGCCGGGGAGCCGGTTCTCGAAGCGCATCGAGCGGCCGTGGCCGACCACCCGGAGGGAGCAGGTGCGGTTGTCGTACCCCCAGGCCACGGCGGTGGGGGCGAAGGACCCGGGCTGGAAGCGCTTGTAGGAGTTGATGTTGGGCGCGTACAGCAGGGAGAAGTCCCGCATGGCCGCGAGCTGCCCGGCCAGGAAGTGGCGCATCACCGGGGACATGCCGCCGGGCCCGTCGCCCGCCATGACGTTGCGCCCGTCGGCGTCCTGCAGCGACAGGTGGATGTGGCAGGAGTTGCCCTCGCGCTCGTTGTACTTGGCCATGAAGGTGAGCGAGACGCCCTCCTGGGCGGCGATCTCCTTGGCGCCGGTCTTGTAGACGGCGTGCTGGTCGCAGGTGACGAGGGCTTCGTCGTACTTGAAGGCGATCTCGTGCTGCCCGGGGTTGCACTCGCCCTTGGCGGACTCGACGGTCAGGCCCGCGCCCGCCATCTCGTTGCGGATGCGGCGCAGGAGCGGCTCGATGCGGCCGGTTCCCAGGACCGAGTAGTCGATGTTGTACTGGTTGGCCGGGGTCAGGCCCCGGTAGCCGGCGTCCCAGGCCTGCTCGTAGGTGTCCTTGAAGACGATGAATTCGAGCTCGGTGCCGACGTGGGCGGTGTAGCCGTGCCCGGCGAGCCGCTCCAGCTGGCGGCGCAGGATCTGGCGGGGCGCGGCGACCACGGGGGTGCCGTCGCTCCAGGCGAGGTCGGCGATGAGCAGGGCCGTGCCGTCGTTCCAGGGGAGGCGGCGCAGGGTGGTCAGGTCGGGGTGCATGGCGAAGTCGCCGTAGCCCTTGGTCCACGAGGACATCTCGTAGCCGTCGACGGTGTTCAGTTCGACGTCCACGGCGAGGAGGTAGTTGCAGCCCTCGGTGCCGTGTTCCAGTACGTCGGAGAGGAAGAAAGGTGCGGCGAACCGCTTGCCCTGGAGCCGCCCTTGCATGTCGGGGAAGGCCAGGACGACTGTGTCGATCTCACCGCTCGCGACGAGGCTTCGCAGCTCCTCGACGGTGAGCGGGGGTTTGCGGTCTGCCACGGGGATGCTCCTCCTTCGGTCAGCCGGGAGCCATAAGGTATTGCCGAAGACCATTACTTGGGAAGGGGAAACCGCGAGGTGGCGAAGAAGAGCTCGGGAACGGGGCCGGAGGACCGGCTCGCACCCGTCCTGCGGCCGGTGCGGGCGGGCAACGGCTTCGAGGAGGCCCTGGAGCAGATCCTCCAGGTGGTACGGCTGGGCCTGGTGCCCGGCGGCGAGCGGCTGCCAGCGGAGCGGGAGCTGGCGGAGCGGATGAGGATCAGCCGGGTGACGCTGCGCGAGGTGCTGAAGGTCCTCCAGGAGCAGGGCCTGGTGGAGAGCCGGCGCGGCCGGTACGGAGGAACGTTCGTGCTGCACCGGGACCGCACGCCGGGCGACTCGGCCGAGGAGGAGCTGCGCCGCCGCATCGCCTCGGTCGACGTCGAGGACACCCTGCGCTTCCGCGAGGTGCTGGAGGTGGGGGCGGCGGGGCTGTGCGCGGCGCACGGCCTGTCCGAGGAGGGCGCCCGGCGGCTGCGCACGGCGCTCGCCGCCACGCACGACGCGCCCCTCGAGGACTACCGCCGCCAGGACACGCTGCTGCACCTCACCCTGGCCGAACTGTCGGGGTCGCCGACGCTGACGGCGCAGTACGCGGCGGTCCGGGCGACCGTCAACGACCTGCTGGACTGCATCCCGTTGCTGGTGCGCAACCTGGAGCACTCGCAGCACCAGCACACCGCGCTGGTGGAGGCGGTGCTGGAGGGGGACGCGGACGCGGCGCGCGAGGTGATGCGCGAGCACTGCGCGGGGACGGCGGCCCTGCTGCGGGGGTTCCTGGCGTGAGCGCCGGCGCGGCCCCGGGCCGGCACCCCGACGCGGGCCCCGTAACCGGAACGTAACGCACGGGTCTTGCGCCGGCGCCGCACCACCGCAAAGGTATGGGTCCATTCCATTGGGCCCCGACCACTTGCGGGAGCGCTGCTGCCATGACGCTGGAAGAAACCAAGGACACCGCCGGTCCGGCCGGCTCCGACGACTATCTGGAGCGCCGCGCCCTGCGCCGCGGCAGTGCGGGCTGGCTCCTGCTGACCGGCCTGGGCGTCGGATACGTCGTCTCCGGCGACTTCTCCGGCTGGAACATCGGCCTCGCGGAAGGCGGCTTCGGCGGGCTGGCGATCGCGACCGTGCTGATGGGCGTGATGTACGCCTGTCTGGTGTACGCGCTCGCCGAGCTGTCCGCGATCCTGCCCGCGGCGGGCGGGGGCTACGGCTTCGCACGCCGGGCGCTCGGCACGTGGGGCGGCTTCCTCACCGGCACCGCCATCCTCATCGAGTACATCCTGGCGCCGGCCGCCATCTCGATCTTCATCGGCGACTACGTCGAGTCGCTCGGCCTGTTCGGCCTGGAGTCGGGCTGGCCGGTCTACCTGGCCTGCTTCGCCCTCTTCATCGGCATCCACCTGTGGGGTGTCGGCGAGGCCCTGCGCTTCAGCCTCATCGTGACGGCGATCGCGGTGGCGGCGCTGCTGATCTTCGCGGCGGGCGCGTTCACGGACTTCCGGGTGGACGGCCTGGACGACATCCCGGTCGACGCGAGCGCGTTCGGTTCGAACTCCTGGCTGCCGTTCGGGCTGCTCGGCATCTGGGCGGCGTTCCCCTTCGGGATGTGGTTCTTCCTGGGCGTCGAGGGCGTCCCGCTGGCGGCCGAGGAGGCGAAGGACCCGGTGCGGTCCATGCCGCGGGCCCTGTCGCTGTCGATGATGATCCTGGTGCTGCTCGCCGTGCTGACCTTCTTCGCGGCCACCGGCGCGCGGGGGTCGGCCGCGATCCAGGACGCGGGCAATCCGCTGGTCATCGCGCTGCAGGGCGACGGCGACCCGACCGCGCTCAGCCGCTTCGTCAACTACGCCGGCCTCGCCGGCCTGGTGGCCTCCTTCTTCTCCCTGATCTACGCCGGATCGCGCCAGCTCTTCGCCCTCTCCCGGGCCGGCTACCTGCCGCGCTTCCTGTCCCTGACGAGCCGCCGAAAGTCGCCGTACCTGGGCCTGCTCATCCCCGGCGCGATCGGCTTCGCCCTCGCGGCGGGGACCGGCAACGGGGCGCGGATGCTGAACATCGCGGTGTTCGGCGCCACGATCTCGTACGCCCTGATGGCGCTCTCCCACATCGTCCTGCGGCGCCGCGAGCCGGACCTGCCGCGCCCCTACCGCACGCCGGGTGGCGTCCTGACCTCCTCCGTGGCCCTCGTCCTGGCCCTCTCCGCGCTGGTGGCGACGTTTCTGGTGGACGTGGACGCGGCACTCATCGCGCTGGGGGTCTACGTCGTCGCCCTCGCCTACTTCGCCTTCTACAGCCGTCACCGCCTCGTCGCGAACGCGCCGGAGGAGGAGTTCGCGGCGCTGGCGGCGGCCGAGGCCGAACTCGAACGCAACTGAGCACGACCGAGAGGAACCCGCCTGTGCCTGCCAAGCCGCTGATCGGCATCACCACCTACCTGGACCCCGCGAAGTGGGGCGTGTGGGACATGCGGGCCGCGCTGCTGCCCGAGGTGTACCCGCGCCTGGTCCGGGCGGCGGGCGGCATCGCCGCGATGCTCCCGCCGGACGCGCCCGCCGTCGCCGCGGAGGTGGTGGCCCGCCTCGACGGCCTGGTCGTCGCGGGCGGCGCGGACGTCGATCCCCTGCGGTACGGGGCCGAGCGCGACCCGCGTACGGGGCCGCCCGCCACCGAACGCGACGCGTGGGAGCTGGCCCTCATCGAGGCGGCCCTGGCGGCCGGCACGCCGGTGCTCGGCATCTGCCGGGGCATGCAGCTGCTCAACGTGGCGCTCGGCGGGACGCTCGTCCAGCACATCGACGGCCACACCGGCGGGCTCGGCGTCTTCACCCGGCACACGGTCAAGCCGGTGCACGGCACGCGGTACGAGTCGCTGGCACCCGACGCGACGACGGTCCCGGCCTACCACCACCAGGCCGTGGACCGGCTGGGCGACGGCCTGACGGCCTCGGCCCACGCGGAGGACGGCACGGTGGAGGCGATCGAGCTGGCGGGCGCGGGGTGGGCGATGGGTGTCCAGTGGCACCCGGAGATGGGCGAGGACCTGCGGGTGGTGGAGGGGCTGGTGCGAGCGGCCTCGTCATGATCACGCGAGAGGCCCGGCCCCTGGCAAGGGTCTCGTGGGGCCGGGCCTCTCACGTGTCTCAGGCCGAGGGGAGGCTGGGCAGTTCCTTCGGCAGGGTCCGCGACTCCCGGCAGTCGACGGCCT
>NZ_KL591033.1:70478-70641 GCF_000716335.1 Streptomyces sp. NRRL S-118
CCTCGTACGTGTGGCGGGCGAGCTCGTAGGCGAAATCGACGAGGACCTGCCGCAGCTCGTCGCCGTGGACGCGAGTCTCACCGATGGTGCGGGCGTCGACGCTCAGCGCATAGGCCTCCCGCGCCTCGCCGGGCTTCTTGCCGGGCGGGGTGCAGGGGATGTA
>NZ_KL591033.1:70898-71165 GCF_000716335.1 Streptomyces sp. NRRL S-118
GCGCCTCGCCGGGCTTCTTGCCGGGCGGGGTGCAGGGGATGTACACCGAGGCGAGATTCGGATGAACCATGGCCCTGATGTCACCCGACGACACCTCGGCCGGAGTCCCGTCCGCCTTCGCCGCGTAGAACTCACGCCACGTGCTGGGAGAGGCGTCACGGGACCCCACCTCTCCCGAGATGACGGAGCCACCGCTGGTGCGGACGTAGCAGAAGAACATGAAGTCCCCCTCCAGCCGGTCCTCCCGGAGCTTTCCCCGCTCTTCGG
>NZ_JOBL01000203.1 GCF_000716335.1 Streptomyces sp. NRRL S-118
TGGTCCGACTGGGCCTGGCTGAACTCCGCACCGGGCCCCGCCGTCGACTGACCCCCACCGGGGTCCCTCTGGAGCAGAGTCATGCATCCGATCAGCAGGCGGCGCCTGCTGCGGACGGCCGGAGCGGGAGCCCTCGCGCTCCCGCTCACGAGCCGTGCTGCATCCGCCGCCCCTTCCGCCGTCCCCGCCCTCTCGGACGCCCCTTCCGCCCCCACCGATGTCTCGGCGTCCCACGAGTGGCTCGGCGCCGGCGCCTTCACCCACGTGTACGACCCGTCCACGCCCGGACGCCGTCGCTACCTCAACGACCACACCCTGATCAGGGCCGGCGGCCGGTGGCACCTGTTCAGCATCGTCGGTGACAGCGCACCGCCCGGCGAAGCCCCCGACAGCTCCGCCGAGGTCTCCTTCGCGCACGCGTCCGCGCCCGACCCGTACGGCCCGTGGACCAGCCACGCCGACGCGCTGACCGTCGACCCGGCCTACCACGGGGAGGAGCACCTCTGGGCTCCGCACGTCATCGAGGCGGGCGGCACCTACTGGATGTTCTACGCCGCGGGCGGCCGCACCGGGGCGGCCATCAACCTCGCCCGCTCCACCGACCTCTTCACCTGGACCCGTGTCCCGTCCGGACCGCTCTTCCGCGGGATCAAGGCACGCGACCCGATGGTCGTGCGCATCGGGGACGCGTGGGTCATGTACTACACCGAGCTGGCCGCCACCGACGGCCGGCATCTGGTCCGCCACCGCCGCTCCATCGATCTGCTGCACTGGAGCGAGCCCGGCACCGCCTTCGCCGACGAGTCCACCGCGGGCCAGGGCGTCTCGGTCACCGAGTCGCCCTTCGTGATCGAACGGGGTGGCTGGTACTACCTGTTCCTCGGGCCCCGCGGTGGCTACGACGGCACCGACGTCCTCGCCTCCCGCGACCCCTTCCGCTTCACCCTCGACGGCTACGCCGGCCATGTGCCGGGCCACGCGGTCGAACCGGTCACCGACGGGCAGCGGTGGTACGCGAGTGCCGCCGGCTGGTTCCGGCGCGGGCTGTACGTGGCTCCGCTGGCCTGGCAGGACACTCCGCCCGCCTGGCAGAGCCCGGACAACCCGGTCGCCGCCCTGGACGTGCAGGGCCGGCTGTCCGTGTTCGCCCTCGACGCGGGCGACCGCTCGATCCTGCGGCGTGTCCAGCTCGACCCGGAAGCGGGCACCTGGTCCCCGTGGGAGCCGTTCGGCGGCCCCGCCGGTGCGGTGCCCACGCTCGGCCGCAACACCGGCGGCAGGCTGGAGGTGTTCTCGCTGGCCCCCGGCGGCGCCAACCTGCACCACCGGGTCCAGCGGCCGGACGGCGGCTGGCACGACTGGGAGGAGTTCGGCGGACCGGCCGGTGCCGCCCCCGCCGTCGCCCGCAATGCCGACGGACGCCTCGAAGTGTTCGCGCTCAGCCCGGCCGGCACCCTCATCGCCCGCCGCCGCCAGTGGTCGCCCGGCGCCCTCGCCTGGGACCCCTGGGACGCGGGCTTCGGCGGTCCGGCGGGCGCGCCGCCGGTCGTCGCCGCCAACGCGGACGGGCGCCTGGAGGTCTTCGCCCTCGCCCCCGGCGGCACCGCCATCCTCCACCGCTGGCAGCAGACACCGGGCGGTGCCTGGTCACCGTGGAACCGGTTCGGCACCCCGGCCGGTACCGCGCCGCGCGCGGGCCGCGACGGCACCGGCCGGCTCACCGTCACCGCGATCGCCCCGTCCGGTGTGGCGGCCTTCCAGCGGCGCCAGTCGGTCCCGAGCGGCGGCTGGGACGACTGGCAGCCGCTGCTCGGCTGGTCGGCCGCCGCCCCGCTGATCGTGCCCGGTGCCGACGGCCGCCTGGAGGCCCTCGCACTCGCCCCGGGCGGCGAACGGCTCGCCCACCGCTGGCAGACGGCACCCGGCGGCGCCTGGACACCGGAGGGGACCTCCGGCGAGGACTTCGGCGAACCGGGCGTCGTGCTCGCCGCGCCTCCCTCGGCCGTGACCGACGCCACCGGCCGGATCCATGTCTTCGCGGTGACCGCCGAAGGCGGGGTGCGCACCCGCGTCCAGGTCCGCCCCGGCGGCGGCTGGCAGCCGTGGTCCGCTTTCGGCGACCGCCTGGTGGCGCCCCTCCGATCGGCAGCCCCGATGCTCTGACCAACCGTTCCGAACCACCGCTCCAGGCCACCGCGCCGCGGCCCCCTCCACCGAAGTGGCCGATGCCACACGGTGAATCGACGTGTGCAAGGGGTAACGTTCGTCGTGTCGGGCGACGGTCGGCACGCGGGGACGGGGGCAGCGGTGAGCGGGATTGTGGTCCACCTGCCGGAGGGGAACGGCGGCGACGCGGTGACCCTGCGGCTCGGTCCGGGGGAACGCGTGCTGTTCGGCCGCGGCTCCTCCACCACTCCGGTCGGACTCCGCCTCGGCGACGAGGCGGTCTCCCGGCTGGCCGGTGAGATCCGCGCGACCGACGACCACTGGCAGCTGAGCAACCTCAGCACCACCCACGGCTACCTGGTGGAGAACCCGGAGGGCGCCGGCGAGTACCTGCGGGTTCCGCCGCGCCGCGTCGGGGCGCCCATCCCGTTCGAGTTCTCCCGGGTGGTGCTCCCCTCACGCGGCGAAACCCCGGTGCACTTACAGGTGTTCGCGCCCGACCACGTCTATCTGGACCCGCACGCGGCGGGCGGCTCCTGGGAGAGCCGTACCCTCACGGCGTACTCCCTGGACGAGACCGCCACGTACTTCCTCGTCCTCGTCGCGCTCTGCGAGCCATGGCTGCGCGACCGCTCGCCGGTCGCCGTGCCGACCACGCCCCAGGTCGTCGAGCGGCTGCGCGGCCATGCCGCCTGCACCCGGCTCACGGCGCGGGCGGTCAGTGCGCACATCGACTACCTCGCGGACGAGAAGCTGCGGATCAGCGCGCCCGCCCCGGACGGGGCCGGCCGCGCCGACCGCCGCAACGGCAAGCGCGAGGCCGTCGTCGGACTCGCACTGAAGTTCGGGATCGTGTCGGAGGAGCATCTCGCGCTCCTGCCGCCCCGGACCGGGTCCGCCGTTCCCGGGCGGTAGGGCGTGACGCGGATGGTGCGCGACCTGGCCGCCTCCTGGGGCGGCGACGGGACGGAGCTCCTGCCCCGCGGCCACCGGGTCGGTGACTGGATCGTGGAGGAGCCGATCGGCGCGGGTGGTTGGGCGACGGTGTACGCCGCGCGCCCGGCGCACCCGGGTGGCACGGACCGGGCCGGGGCGGACCCGCACGGCACGGGCCGGGAGCGGGTGTACGGGACGGCCGACGACGATCAGGTCGCCCTCAAGATCATGCCGACCGCCGGGCTCTCCCCACGCCAGGCACGCAACGTGGCCGAGGCCGCCCGTCGCGAGGTCGCGCTGGCCCGCACCGCTCCGCACCCGAGGCTCGTCCGGCTCCTCGACACACTGGTGCTGAGCGCCCCGGACCGGCCCGCTCTCGACGGCGCGATCGTCCTGCTCATGGAGCGGGCCCGGTGCAGCCTGCGCGAACTCCTCGACGCCGGCGTCGACGAGGCCCAGGGCGGCCGGATCGTCGCCGGGATCTGCGAGGGCCTCGCCCATCTGCACCGCGCCGGCTGGGTCCACACCGACCTCAAGCCCGAGAACGTCCTCATCGGCCGGGACGGCGAGGTACGGCTCTCCGACTTCGGTTTCGCCATCGAACTGACCGGCACCCACGGCTACTCGGCTCCCATGGGCACGCTCGACTACCTCCCGCCCGAGCGGTGGAAGGAGCCCCTCGGCGAGCGGGGCGTGCGGGTCCGGGCCACCGCCGACATCTGGGCGCTCGGCATCGTGATCCACGAGGTGTTCACCGCCGGAGTCTCCCCCTTCCCCGGTGCCACGCCGACCGCGCGGAGCGCCGCCGTGCAGGAGTACGCCGAGGGGCGCACGTCGTTACGGATGAACCACGCGGTTCCGGAGTTCTGGCGGGCCCTCGCCGCCGACTGCCTCGCCCCCACGCACACGGCCCGCGCCCCGCACACTGCCGGGAGTCTGCTCGCAAGGATCCGCGCCCATGAGGCCGGGCGCCGCCCGCGCCGGCGCCCCCGGCTCCGCCCCGCCCTCCTCGCCCTCGCCGCCTGCGCGGTGGCCGGTGGAGCGGCACTCTGGTCGTACCCGGGCGACACGGGAGGCGGCCGAGCCGGTGAAGGCGCCGCCCGGATCAGGGTGTTCAACGCCGAACGCGGCTGCCAGGGCCGGACCGACCACGACCCGCAGTGCAGCCTCGGCCTCGCGATCGACCCGCTGCTCCCGTACACGGCGGAGAACGTGGTGACGACCCGGGTGTGGCACGGCGATCTGCTCGAGGCCGACTGCCGGCTGCCCGAGGGGCAGCCCATCGTCGACGAGGAGGACACCAGGTCCACCGTCTGGTTCCGGATCCGCGTGCCCCGTCCGCAGGACACGGAGCGGACGCACGACACGGAGCGGACGCAGGGCACGGGGCGCGCGGACGCCCGGGCGACCGCCTGGCTGCCGGCCGTCCGCACGAAGGACCGCCCGGCGCTCCCCCGGTGCGCCCATGCCACCGCGACGGCCACCGGCACCGGTACGGGCACCACTGCGGGCACGGCCACCGGCACCGGTACGGGCACCGGCGACTGACCAGGTCTCGTGCCACCGAGGTCCCTCGCACGTGTCACTCCGGATGGTTCCGGATGCCGTGCCCGGCGCTCCCGCTTTCTACCTTGTCGGACGTCCGCCCGACCGACCGATCCGGAGACAGGGGAGCTGCGATGCCTACGACCGCCACCACGGGCCGCGCCACGGCCACCGTGCTCGGGCATCAGGAGCGCAAGGTGCTGACCGCGGTCGGCTGCGGCCTGCGGGACGACGAGATCGCCGCCTCCCTCGCCATCCCCGAGGACTCCGTGGCCGAACATCTCGCGCGGATCCTCGGGAGGCTCGGTCTGCGCGACCGGTCAGCCGCCATCGCCCACGCCTTCGACTGCGGCCTGGTCGTCCCCGGGCACGGCCCCCGCGCCCAGTCGGTGAGCGCGATGCCGCGGACCGCCGGCCGAGCGGCCGGACCGACGGTACGGATCTCGGTGCTCGGACCGCTGCAGGCCTGGCAGGACGGGCGGCCCCTGCGCCTGGGCCCTCTCCGCCAGCAAGCCGTGCTGGCCGCGCTGGCACTGCGTGCGGGGCGGACGCTCAGCCCCCAGGAGCTGCTCGACGGTGTGTGGGGGGTGGAGCCGCCCGTCGCGAACGTGGTGCCGGTCTACATCTACCGTCTGCGCAAGGCCCTGCGCATCGGGGACGGTCCGGATGCGGTCATCGAGCACGACCGGCGTGGTTACCGGCTGGCCTCCGGTGCGGTCGACGTGGACGTCGCGCGCATGGAGGAGCTGCTCGCCGGGATCGGGGCGGCGGATCGGGCAGGCGAACCGGCGGAGGTGATCCTCCTGTGTTCCCAGGCGCTGGAGCTCTTTCGCGGGGAACTCCTGGCCGGCCTGCCCGGACCGCTCGCCGAGATGGAGCGGCTGCGGCTGACGGACCGCCGGATCGCCATCGCGCAGCGGAAGGCCGAGTGCCGGCTGCGGCTCGGCCAGTGCTCCGAAGCGATCGCCGAGTTGTACGCCCTGTTCTCGGCGCACCCCCTGAACGAACCGGTGGCCGCGTTGCTGATGCGCGCGCTGTACCGGAACGGCAGGCAGATCGACGCTCTGACCGTGTTCGACCGTGCTCGCCGTCGTCTCGCCGACGACCTGGGGGTTCCTCCGAGCCGGATGCTGCGGCGGACGCACCGGATGATTCTGTGTGGGGACGAGGCAGGCCTCGGCCTCTCCGAGATCCCCCGGTGAGCGGAACGGCGCCGGGGGTGCCCGGCACCGGTCCGGCGGGCGGCGAGGACGACCGGCTCGCGGAGCGGGGCGGATGCTCCGCAAGCCGTCACCCGTCAGGGGGCGAAGGCCCTTTCCAGCCGGGGAATCAGATCCCTGAGGTCCTGTTCCCAGCAGCCGGCGTTGTGGCCGCCGTTGCATTGGGTGCCCCAGCCGGAACCGTCGCCGTAGTTGACGTAGTAGTAGGGCATGCCCAGGGCGTCCATGCGGGCCTTGACGTTCTTGGCCGCGCCCGCGACCCAGAATTCCATGTCGAGGGGCGAGCCGCCTCCGTCGCCCGTGTAGATGGAGACCCCGACTCCTGCGAACCTGTCCACATGCTGGGAGGGGTCCACCTCGTTCCACCGCCAGTCGGCGTTGAACACCGGGTAGGGCGAGCCGAACGCGGCGTCGCTGCCCACAGCGGGCTTGTAGGGCGAGTCGTTGGGGTCGCAGTATCCGGACGCCGACGCGCAGGCCGCGCCCAGCGCATCGGTGAGGGTGGCGACGACGGCGAACCGCAGGTCCATGGAGTTGGCCGACAGGTCGATGTCTCCGGACAGGGACGCCGTCTGGCTGAACAGGTCAGGACGGACCTGGGCGTAGTGGAAGGCTCCGAACCCGCCCATGGAGACGCCGGCGATGGCCCTGGCCTTCTTGGTGGGGATGGTCCGCAGGTTCGAGTCGATGAACGGGATCACCTGCTTGAGGTGGAAGTTCTCCCAGTTCTGTGCACCGAGCCGGGTCCTCTGGTCGAGCCAGTTGGCGTACCAGCCCCGAGCGCCGCCGTCCGGGATGACGGTGATCATCGAGTCCGACATGCTGAGCGCCGGATAGGTCTGCTGCACCGGGTCGTCGGGCGAGCCGTGCAGGAAGTACAGCACCGGGTAGCGTCGGTCCGGATCGTCGTAGTATCCGCTCGGCAGGATGATTTTGATGTGGTGCTTGCCCGTGACCTCGGGTGTCGTCACCGTGATGTGGAAGTTGGTGGAGCTCCCTTTCGCCGTGTCGACCTGGGTCAGGCCGAACCCGTTCGCCATCGGCGGCGGCGTGGCGCCGTCGGCTGCCTGTGCCGGACCTGCCGGCGCGACCATGGCGACCGCGGCGACCATCCAGGCCGCCGTCAAGCGCCACCAGCGCGGTTTCCTCGTCACAGTGTGCCCCCTCGTGAGCTGTGTCGTTGTGCGGCGCGGAACGTATCGGGAAGCGATGAAACCGGGATGAAAGGGCACGCCGGAGACCGTCGTCGGGGTTCCGGCGTGCCCCCGGGGCCGGGTCAGTCCAGGACCTTGATCCGCAGTGCCGGCGAAGCCGCGATCTGCTCCTCGGTGAACCGCTCGGTCACCCACTGGCCTGCCGAGAACAGCTTGGTCTGATCGGCGTGGTGCGGCGAGTCGGGGTTGGCCGACTGGGAGTAGGCCAGTACGGAGGAGGCCTGCGGCGGGCCCTCGGCGGTGAACCGCACCTGCTGGATGAAACTGGATCCGAAGACGATGTCCGGTGTGCCGTCGACCTGGCCGGGAGTGATCACGTTCAGGACGCCGAGTTCCCCGATCGAGCCGTGGATCGGGATCCGCTCACCGTTACGGGTGACCTTCTGGACGTCCGAGAGCGGCGCGTTCAGCGGGATGCCCGCCTTGCGCAGCGCGAGTACCGCCCGGCCGAACGCGTCGCGGACGGCCGGGCTTCCGGAGTCCAGCGAGTTGGGCGTGTGCACGGGGTCCTTGGGATCGAAGGGGACCCGCCAGGGAAGTTTCTCGGTCCCCTGTCCACCGAGCAGCAGAACCCAGTAGTTCGCGAACAGCCAGGACCCCCGGCTGTCCGACGTGTAGTCGTGGTCCTTCCAGGCGGCCAGGATCGGGCATGCCTCGCTGACGTTGACCAGGTTTCCGTCCACCAGGATCAGGCCGAAGGGGACGCTCTGGCACATCGTCACCGTGGCGTTGAGGGCCAGGTCGGCCGCCCTGCTGTTGTCGGCGAACAGCAACGTGCCCATGTTCTCCGGGGTGAAGCCCTTACCGGGCAGGCCGTCGGTGCCGTCGATTCGTTTCTGGGCGGTCAGGATCAGCTCCTGGGTGCGCAGCGAACGGGGCGCCGCCATGTCGCCCATCACCCTGGGGAAGGAGAGCGGCTGCTCGGGGTTGGCCAGCCAGGCGCTGTCGTTGGCGTTGCCCACGAAGTCGGACCGGATCAGGCGTGGCTGCTTGTGGGGGTCCAGCAGGCCGGGCGCGACCGCGTTCGGGTCGGTGGGCCAGTCGCATGCGCTGCGCTTGCCGTCGAGGATGGAGATCGGCGGCACGTTCGGCAGCCGTAGGGGTTGGCTGAAGAGCAGCTGACCGGTCTGGGTGAGGCACGACCGGGCGTGCTCGTCCGTGATGTTCGGGGCGGCCTGGATGTCCGCGTACAGCGCGTTGCCCTTGCGGTCGGAGGCGACGGTGTTGAAGTAGGGAACTCCCTGTGTGGTCTCCAGGATGTTCACCACGTCGTGGACGTCCTTGGCCTGATCGAGGCGGAACCAGGTGTTCAACGCCCTGAGGTTGGCCATGTTCACGTCGCGTACCGCGTGCGCGCTGACCACCCAGGGCAGCGGGACGCCCTGGATCGATGTGGTGACAGGGCCGTAACGCGTGGACCACAACGTCCTGGTGACCCTGCCGATGGAGCCGTCCGCGTTCAGCACGTCGACACCGACCTGCTGCGAGGTCATCCGTTGCCAGGCGCCGTCCACCAGGTAGTGGGTCGGGTTCAGCGGATCCACCTGCACGTCGAACAGCCCGAACGGCGCCACGGTGGCGACCGTGTGGCTCCAGGCGACGTCGTTGTTGTGTCCGATGTTCACCGCGGGCAATCCCAGCAGGCTGGCCCCGGAGACGTCGACCTTCCCCGGGATCGTCAGCTGGCTCTGCCACATACGGTTCTTTCCCTGCCACGGGAAGTGCGGGTTGGCCAGCATCATGCTGGTGCCGCCCGAGACGCCCTGGGAACCGACCGCCAACGCGTTGCTGCCCATGCTCTGCTGCCGGCTCACCGCCATCGCGTCGCGGATCCTCTCCGCGGTCCTCGCGGTCTCCGCGCTCCCTGTCGTCTTCGCGCTCCCCGTCGTCCCGGCGGTCTTCCGCCCGGCCTTCCCGGCGGTCGGTGCCGGCGGCGCGGCGGCCGACGCCCCGGGGGGCGCGGCGTTCACCTGACCGTCCAGCAGCGCATCGGCACTGCCCATGATGATCTCGGCGTGTGCGTGCCGGTAGACGTCCAGCTCCGTGATCGGCCGCACCCAGGCCGCACCGCGGCAGGCCGGGTCCGAGATGTTGTTCACGCCCGTCTCGGCCAGGTACCGGTTGTACCCCTGGACGTAGCCGCGGATGGCGTCCTCGACCTCCGGCTCCGGCCCGTCGGGGGCGGGCCGGCCGCGCAGCCGTTCCACCACTCCGTTGTCCTTGATCCGCTGGAAGTACAGGTCGCTGTTGAGATTGGTGGTGCTGTTCTGGTTCTGGCCGGGGCTCGCTCTGCCGTTGGGCCCCAGGTAGCGGGATCTCTGGGCGTTGACCATCAGATAGGTGTCGGCCAGCGTGCAGATGTTGTCCTTGGCCGCGGCGTATCCGTAGCCGGTTCCCAGCCCCTCCCAGTCCGAGGCGATGATGTGCGGGATTCCGTACTCGGTGTACCGGATCGTCGGCTTGTCCGGCCCCTGCTCGGCGGCGGGTGACCCGGTGGCCGCGGTCGTGCTCATCACCGCCACCGCCGCCACGACCGCCATCGGCAGTCTCGCTCTGCATCTCCTCCGCGCCATCGAGCCGTCCTTCCCCTTCGGGCCCTTCGGCCCGGTGGTCCCTGTGGTAGAGGCCTTCTGCGAACGCGGCCACGTTAAGGAAGACCGATGAAATCCCGATGATGCGGGCGCCCCACAGGGGCAGGACGACCGGCGGCGGCCGCATACCGGGCCCGAGCGTGCGCCGGAACGCCGGACCGTTGCAACCGTCGGCCGCACACTGCTCAGTGGCGGTCCTGTTCGAAGCTCCGCAGCAGGTCTGCCGCGACGCTCACCGCGATGGTCGCGGGCTCCTTGCCGGTGATGCCGGGGATGCCGATCGGGGTCTTGATCCGGTCGACGGCCGCGGCGTCGTGGCCGCCCTCAGTGGCCAGGCGATGCCGGAAGCGGGCCCATTTGGCGGCCGAGCCGATCAGTCCGATCGAGCCGAGACCGGTGGTGCGCAGAGCCGCGTCGCACAGTGCGGCGTCCTCGGCGTGATCATGAGTCATGATCAGGACGTGGGTGCCGGGTGCCAGCCGTACCAGCACCTCCTCGGGAAGCAGCGGGGTGTGGTGCACGTGGATCTGCGCCACCGCATCCTCGAGCACGTCGAGCCGGTCGTCGGCGAGCATCCCCGGGCGGGAGTCCACCAGGTGCAGATCGACGTGGTGGCGGGCCAGGATGCGTGCCAGCTCCAGCCCGACGTGCCCGACGCCGAAGATCGCCACGGCCGGGACCACCGGCAGCGGTTCGAGCAGTGCGGTGACGGCTCCGCCGCAGCACTGGACGCCGTGCCGGTTGGTGACCTTGTCGTTGAGGGCGAACTCCATCAGCTCCGGCTCGGGATCGGGCGTACCGATCAGCTCGCGGGCCCGGTCGATCGCGACGGCCTCGATGTTGCCGCCGCCGATCGAGCCCCAGGTCTCGGTACGTCCGACGACGAGTTTGGCACCGGCCCGGCGCGGTGCGTGGCCGCGCACGGTCACGACGGTCACCAGCACGCCGGGTTCCCGGCGGGCTCGCAACCGCGCGACCGCGGCCACCCAGTTCTTGTCAGGCATTGCTCACAGCGTCTGCTTCGGTGGGAATCTCGTCGCCCGTGCGGGCGTGGTCGGTGCGCTGCGCGCCGCCATGGCGAGCTGCTTCGATCGCCCAGTACACCGCCTCCGGTGTCGCGGGGGAGGCGAGTTCCACGCCGACCCCCGCGGGCCCGAATGCCGCGGCGGCCTGCCGCAGTGCTTCCCGCACCGAGAACGCCAGCATCAGCGGCGGCTCACCCACGGCCTTGGACCCGTACACCGCGCCCTCTTCCGTGGCGTTCTCCAGCAGCGTGACGTTGAACTCCTCGGGCATCTCCGAGAAGCTCGGCAGCTTGTAGGTACTCGCCGCCTGGGTCAGCAGCCGGCCGCGGTTGGGCCCGTCACCGGTGTCCCAGCGCATGTCCTCCAGCGTCAGCCAGCCCGCGCCCTGCACGAACCCGCCCTCGACCTGCCCGATGTCGATCATCGGGGACAGACTGTCGCCGACGTCGTGCACGATGTCGACCCGCCGGATGCGGTACGCACCGGTGAAGCCGTCCACCTCCACCTCGGCCGCGGCGGCACCGTAGGCGAAGTACTTGAACGGCGAGCCCCTGAACGTCTTCGCGTCCCAGTGCAGCCCCTCGGTACGGTAGAAGCCGGCCGCCGACAGCTGGACGCGCTGGAGGTACGCGGCGCGCACCAGGTCGTCCCAGGCGAGCTCCTCGTCGCTGCCCAGGGCGCGCGCGATGCCCTCGGCGATGCGCACGTCCGAGGCGTTGACACCCAGCCGGCCGGCGGCCACCTGCAGCAGCCGCGCGCGCAACTGCTCGCAGGCGTTCTTCACCGCCGCACCGTTGAGATCGGCGCCGGAACTGGCCGCCGTGGCGGAGGTGTTGGGTACCTTGTCCGTTCGCGTGGGGGCCAGCCGTACCTTGTGCAGCGGGATGCCCAGCGTGGTCGCGGCCACCTGCAGCATCTTGGTGTGCAGGCCCTGGCCCATCTCTGTGCCGCCGTGGTTGATCAGGACCGATCCGTCCTTGTAGATCAGCACCAGGGCGCCGCCCTGATTGAAGGCGGTGAGGTTGAACGAGATGCCGAACTTGATGCCGGTGAGAGCCAGTGCCCGCTTGGTGTTCGGGTGCGCGGCGTTGAAGGCAGCGATCTCGCGCTTGCGACCGGCGACGCCGGCGGCGTCCTGGACCTGCTGCCAGACAGCGGAGATCCGTTCGGGCTGGAGGACCGGCTGTCCGTACGGCGTCGAGTGGCCCTGCCGGTAGAAGTTGCGCTCCCGCAGCTCCATCGGGTCCAGGCCCAGCAGCGGAGCGCACCGGCCCATGATGTCCTCGATCACCAGCATGCCCTGCGGTCCTCCGAAGCCGCGGAAGGCGGTGTTGGAGACCTTGTTGGTCCTGGCGACGCGGCCGGTGACGCGGGCGTTGGGGATCCAGTAGGTGTTGTCGATGTGGCACAGCGCGCGGGCCACCACCGGTTCGGACAGATCCAGGCTCCAGCCACCGTCCGCGGTCAGGGTGGCGTCCAGTGCCTGGATGCGGCCGTCGGCGTCGAAGCCGATCTTCCACGTGGCGTGGAATCCGTGGCGTTTGCCGGACATCGTCAGGTCCTGAGTGCGGTTGAGCCGCACCCGCACGGGCCGGCCGGTCAGCCTGGCGCCGAGCGCTGCCACGGCCGCGAACCCGTGCGGCTGCATCTCCTTGCCGCCGAAGCCGCCCCCCATCCTCAGGCACTGCACGGTCACCTCGTGGCTGTGCAGGCCGAGCACGTGCGCGACGATCTCCTGTGTCTCGGAAGGATGCTGGGTGCTGCTCTGGACGAACACCTGCCCCGCCTCGTCGACATGGGCCAGCGCCGCGTGCGTCTCGAGGTAGAAGTGCTCCTGATCGGGGAACTGGAACTCGCCGGTGAACACGTGCGCGGAGTCGGCGAAGCCGGCGTCGACGTCGCCGGTCAGCATCACGGGCCGGGCACCGTGGAAGCTGCCGGCCGCGATGGCGTCCCGCAGGGTGACGATGGAGGGCAGTTCGTCGACGTCCACCTCGACGGCCGCCGCGCCGAGCCGTGCCGCCTCCAGGGTCTCGCCGAGCACCCAGGCCACCGCGTGGCCGTGGAACATGACCTCGTCGGGGAAGAGGGGTTCGTCGTGCTTCATTCCGGCGTCGTTGACGCCGGGTACGTCGGCGCCGGTCAGCACGCGGACCACCCCGGGCACGGCGAGCGCCGACCCGGTGCGCAGCGCGGTGATCCTTCCGTGGGCCTTCATGACCTGCACCGGGTAGGCGTGCAGCACGTCCTTGGTGCGATGGACCAGGTCGTCGGTGTAGAGCGCGGCACCGGTGACGTGCAGGGCGGCGCTCTCGTGCGGCAGCGGAAGCCCGACGACCGGCTTCTCGGGGCGCTCGGACAGATGGCTCATGACGACACCGCCCCGGTGGTTCGCGCGTACAGCTTGCGAAGGCTCTGCCCGAGCATCGCGGAGCGATAGCGGGCGCTGGCACGGTGATCGTTCATCGGGGTTCCCTGGGCCTGCAGCACCTGGGCCGCCGCCTCGACGGTCTCCACGGCCCACGGTTCGCCCTCCAGGGCCGCCTCGGCGGCGAGGGCGCGGATCGGGGTGGCGGCCACGCCGCCCAGGCCGATGCGTGCCTTGCGGACGATGCCGTCGTCGACGGTGAGCGCAAAGGCGACCGCCACGCTGGAGATGTCGTCGAAGCGCCGCTTGGCGATCTTGTGGAAGGCCACGACCGGCGACAGTGGCAGCGGGACGCGCACCGCGCGGATCAGCTCGCCGGGACGGCGCACGCTCCGTCGGTAGCCGGTGAAGTAGTCCGCCAGCGGGACCTCGCGCTCACCGTCGGCGTCGGCGAGCACCACGGATGCCTCCAGCGCGAGCAGCACCGGCGGGCTGTCACCGATGGGGGAACCGGTACCCAGGTTGCCGCCGAGGGTCGCACTGTTGCGGATGAGCCGGGAGGCGAACTGCGGGAAGAGTTCCGCCAGCAGCGGGACGCTGCCGTCGAGGCGGCGCTCGATCTCGGTGAGCGTCAGCGCCGCCCCGATCTCGATGTGGTCCGGTGCGACACGCAGCTCCCGCAATGCGGGGAGCCGGTCGATGGCGATCACGCAACCCGCCCGGCGGGAGCGGATGTTCACCTCCACGCCCCAGTCGGTGCTTCCGGCGACCACCACCGCGGCGGGCCGCTCGCGCAGCAGTTGCAGCGCTTCGGCCAGAGTGCTCGGCCGCAGGAACGCACTGCCGTCGCGGGTGTATGCGGTGGCGACCGGTTCGGGCGGGGACTGTTCCCGCCGCTGCGCCAGCGGGTCGTCCTCGGCGGGCTCACCGACGGCGAACGCGGCATCGCGGATCGGCCGGTAGCCGGTGCACCGGCACAGGTTTCCGCTCAGCGCGTGCAGGTCGAAACCGTTCGGACCGTGCTCGGGGTCGGTGCCGTGCCCGGGGTCGGAGCGGTCGGCCGGTTCGGCGCGCGCACAGCGGTCGGGCCGGTAGTACTCGGCGGCCATGCTGCAGATGAATCCAGGTGTGCAGTAGCCGCATTGGGAGCCGCCGCGGACCGCCATCTCCTCCTGCACCGGATGCAGCGTCGGTGGCGTGCCGGGCGCGCCGGTGGTGGCGAGCCCCTCGGAGGTGATGACCTCCTGACCGTCGAGCGCCGCGACCGGGACCAGGCAGGCGTTGACCGCCACCCAGTCGGTGGGCTTGTTCGTCCCGGGACGGGCCACCAGGACCGAACAGGCGCCGCATTCACCCTCGGCGCAACCCTCCTTGGTGCCGGTGAGGCCGCGCTCGCGCAGAAAATCGAGCACCGTGGTGTGGGGCGCGGCCGGTGAAATCGGTGTTTCCTTCCCGTTGACCGTGATCCGCGCCGCTACCATGACGCATCCTCATTTCGGTGCGCGCAAGAGTTGATTGTTCCAGTCGCCATTTCAGAAGCCTTCTATATCGCTGGCGCAGCTCGAGAAACCGGTGCGCGGTCCAGCCGGCAACGACGTGCCGCAGGCGGTGACAGAATGCAGGAGAATCCGGCGCCCGTGATCGGGCACGCCGGAGAAAGGGCTGTTCAGCAGCCGTGTGCCACGCGACCCGGAACCCAGGCGGCCCGGCGGGCGAGGCGATGCAGATCGGAGAAGATTGACATCCGACGTCGCCTCCTTCCAAAAGTTCACGAGCCGGTGCGCTCGAAAATAGGGTGCCGCTGGCCCGTCGGTCAACCCTGTGTGCGGAAATCGTGAGCCGGTTCTTTCTCCGGTGGCAGCAGTCGCGGGACGCCCTGGCGCTCACGCATGACACCGCCGTACTCGTTCGGACCGCACGGCATCTCGAACCGGCCCGTGAACCCGAGCTCTTCCCCGGGCGGGCCGGGAGACGGTGAGCACCACGGCCGGGGAGCGCGGTCGGGTAAACCCGACCATCAGGTCTCGACCTGGCCGTCATGACGGGGGCGGTAAGGGCCGGGTCTGATGGAGGGGTGCTTACTCCTCCGACGCAAATCCCGTGGAAGCAGCGGCTGTTGTGGTCCGGCGGCTGGCTCGTGGCGTTCGTGTGGGCCGGGGTGTTCCCGCTCATCGCGGCGCCCGGGCCGCACCGGATCTGGGGGGCCTGCGCGTCCCTCGGCTACTTCTGTGCGGCGCTCGCCGCGCTGCGGCCGCGGGGGCGGGGCCCGTCCGTCGGGTTCGCCCTCGCCGGCGCGGTGGCCGTGCCGCTGCTGGTGCTGCTGGCCGGCGGTGGGGCACAGAGCGAGGTCGGCGTCATCGAGCGGTCCGGGATCCTGACCCTTGGTCAGGCCACCCCGTACCTGGCCGATCCCCGCACGGTGGTCGAGGTCACCCCGTACCTGCCGGGTATGGCGGTGTTCGGGCTGCCGCGTGCGGTGCTGGGCGACAGTGGCCCGCTGCCCGGGCTGCTGGGCGACGCCCGGCTCTGGTGCGCGGCAGCCTTCCTCGGCTGCCTGTGGGCGGCGCGCCGCGCCACCCTGCGCGGGACGGACGGTCCGCGGGAGGGCGCGGGCGGCACGGTGAGCCGTGACGCCGTCGGCGCGTTCGTCGCCTCGCCGGTGGTCGCGCTGCCGCTGTGCGTCAGCGGCGTGGACCTGCCACTCACCGGGTTGCTGTTCCTGGCGCTGGTGTACGCGGCCCGGCGGCGCCCGGTGGCGGCCGGGCTGGCGCTGGCCGCCGCCTGCTCCCTCAAGTGGACGGCGTGGCCCGCCGTCGCGGTCGCCGTGGCGCTGCTCGCCCATCACGGAGGGACGCGGGCGGCCGTGCGCGGGGCGACCGTGGCGGTGGCGGGCACGGTCCTGCTCGTCCTGCCGAGCGCGCTGTTGTCCCCCGGTCCGTTGGTGCAGCAGGTGTTCGCGTTCCCGACCGGGCGCGGCCCGTGGGAGACCCCGGCGGCCAGTCCGCTGCCGGGCCGGCTGCTCGCCGACCTCGGGCCGGCCGGTTGGTACGCGGCGGTCGCGCTGCTGCTGGCCGGCGGGCTCACCGTCGCGGTCTCCCTCGTCGTACGGCCCCCGTACGACCTCGTGTCCGCCGCCGACCGGCTGGCCGTCGGCCTGTGCGTGGCGTTCCTCCTCGCGCCGGCCGGGCGGTTCGGGTACCTCGCCCTGCCGGTCGCCCTGGCCGTGCTGGCACGGCTGGTGGGCGGTGCCCGCCGGCCGGCGCCCGGCCTCGTCGTACGGGCCTCACACCCGGGCGCCCGGCCCGCGGACCCGGTCGCGGTGACGGCCGCGTGGGGTGCCCGGTGAGCGCCCGCCGCACCGCGGCGGTGGCAGCCGCCCTGCGGTGGGGCGCGCACCGGTTCCCGTTCGTGGAGGACGAGGTGGCAGGCCTGCGGGCGTTCGTACCGCCGGGGTCGGTGAGCGTGGACGTGGGCGCCGAGTACGGGCTGTACACCTGGGTGCTGTCGGCGCTCGCCGGACCGTCCGGCCGGGTGCACAGCGTGGAGCCGCTGCCCGGCCCGAACCGCTGGCTGAGCACCACCGCGCGGCTCCTGGGCGCCCGCAACGTCACCGTGCACCGCGCCGCCCTGGGGGCGCGGGCCGGGCACGGGAAGCTCAGCCTGCCGCTCCGGCGGGGCCTGCCGGTGCACGGGCGCGCGTACCTGACCGAGGGCGCGGACGGGCCCGGTCCCAATGCCGAGTTCCGCGCCGCGCGCACCGTGCACGCCCCCGTCCGCACCCTCGACGAGCTGGCCGGCGACGCCGGCCCGGGGCGGGTGGCGTTCGTCAAGGCCGATGTCGAAGGCGCCGAACTGGACGTGCTGGAGGGCGGATCGGACACACTGCGCCGCCACCGGCCCACGCTGCTGCTGGAGATCGAGCGGCGGCACCTCGCGAAGTACGGCGCGGATCCCGCCGACGTCCTGCGGCATCTGCGGTCCTTCGGCTACCAGGCGCACCGCCGGCGGCGCGGCCGCTGGGTCCCCGTCCCCCTCGTCACCGACGACTGCCGCAACTACCTCTTCACCGCCTGACCTCTCCCGCCCCACTCCTCCCACGAAGGCAGCGACCGCCCATGGGCACCACCCTGATCGTCACCAACGACTTCCCGCCCCGCCAGGGGGGCATCGAGACGTTCGTCCACGCCATGGCGACCCGCGTCCCCGGCAACGACGTGGTCGTCTACACGTCCAGCGAGCCGGGTGCCGCCGCGTACGACGCCACCTTGCCGTTCCCGGTGATCAGGGACTCCAGCCGCATGCTGCTGCCCACCCCCCGCGTGACCCGCCGCGCGGTGGAGATCGCGCGGCACCACGGCTGCGACCGGGCCTGGTTCGGGGCCGCGGCGCCGCTCGCGGCGATGGCTCCGGCGCTGCGGCGCGGCGGGATACGGCGGATGGTCGCCACCACGCACGGCCACGAGATCTGGTGGGCGCGCACACCGGGTGCGCGGCAGGTGATGCGGCGCATCGGCGACCACGTGGACGTCGTCACGTACCTCGGTGAGTACACGCGGCGCCGTATCGCGCCGGCGCTGGGACCGCGGGCCCGACTGGTGCGGCTGGTCCCGGGCGTGGACCCGGCGGGGTTCCGGCCCGCGCCCGCCCGGGCGCGGGCGGTCCTGGAGCGGCACGGCATCGTGGGCCGCAAGGTCGTCCTGTGCGTCTCACGGCTGGTGACGCGCAAGGGTCAGGACATGCTGATACGCGCGCTGCCGGGCATACGGCGGGCCGTGCCGGACGCGGTGCTGGTGATCGTGGGCGGCGGCCCGGACGAGGAGCGGCTGCGGAAGCTGGCGCGCCGGCACGCCGACGGTCACGTCGTGTTCGCCGGAGGCCTGGACCATGCGTCGACGGCCCCGTACTACGCGGCGGCGGACCTGTTCGCGATGCCGTGCCGGACCCGGAAGGCCGGGCTGGAGGCGGAGGGGCTGGGCATCGTGTTCCTGGAGGCGGCCGCCAGCGGACTGCCCGTGGTCGCCGGGGACTCGGGCGGCGCGCCGGACGCGGTCCTCGACGGGGTGACGGGCACCGTGGTGGACGGCACGGACGTACGAGCCGTGGCCCGCGCCGTGTCGGGGATCCTGCGCGACCCGGAGAGGGCCGCGGCGATGGGTGAGGCGGGGCGGGAGTGGGTGGCCGCGCAGTGGTCCTGGGACACGTCGGCGGAACGGCTGACGCAGCTGCTCGCGCCGGGCGCCGACCTCAGGGCGGTCGTGTCCGGACGGGGCGACGACGTGGACTGAAGGGCCGTCGGCCCTCCCCCGGCGGCGGTGGTCCGTGCCGGCCCCGCCCACCGCCGGAGCCGCCGCGGTGTACCGGGGAAGCGCCCGGGGCGTGCCGGGTGGGACGCGGCCGGGGCGGCGTTGCCTCGCGGCGGAGGTGGTACACCCTGCCCGGACCGGCATCGCACCACTGCGAGCCCGCCAGGACGGCATCGCATCAGGACCAGAGTGGCCGGCCCCCAGGACGGCGTTGCATGACCGCGAAAGGTGCGTGCCCCCTCCAGACCGGCGTCGCACCACCGGGCAAGTCGTACGCCGACTCCGGCCCGGCGTCGCGCCGACGCGCAAGTCGTACGCCGTCGGCCGGACCGGCGTCGCACCACCGCGAAGGTGGTACGCCGCCCGTCAGACCGGCGGGGCCTCGCGGCGGAGGTGGGCGAGGACGGCCAGGACCCGGCGGTTTCCCTCGGCCGGGTCGAGCTCCAGCTTCATGAAGATGTTGCTGGAGTGCTTGACCACCGACGCCTCCGTGATGGTGAGACGCTGCGCGATGGCCTGGTTGTTGAGCCCCTCCGCCATGAGCGCCAGCACCTCCCGCTCGCGGGGCGTGAGGCGCTGCAGCGGCTCGTCGGCGGTCCGCTGCTGCAGCAGCACCCGGACCACCTCGGGATCGATCACGGTCTGGCCGTTCGCGACCCGGTCCAGCGCGTCGAGGAAGTCGGTGACCTCCCCGACCCGGTCCTTCAGCAGGTACCCGAGTCCTCCCTCGGCCGACGCGCCACCGCTGAACAGCTGGGTGGCGTAGGCCGTGGCGACGTACTGCGACAGCACCAGCACCGGCAGGCCCGGATGCCGGCCGCGCAGTTCCAGCGCCGCCTTCAGCCCCTCGTCGCGGAAGCCCGGCGGCATCCGCACGTCGGTGATGACCACGTCCGGCCGGTCGGCGTCCACGGCGCGCGCCAGTTCCCCGGCGTCCCCGACGGCGGCGGTCACCTCGTGTCCGACGCGGGACAGCAGCTCCACCAGACCGGCGCGCAGGAGAACGGCGTCCTCGGCGAGCACTACGCGGAGCACGGCACCTCCACCCGCAGTTGCGTGGGTCCGCCGACGGGACTGGTCACGATGAGTCTCCCTTTCAGAATGGCCACCCGGTCCGCCAATCCTTGCAGACCGGCCCCGGCGGCCGGATCCGCGCCGCCGTGCCCGTTGTCGGTGATGAGCAGCACCAACGTGTCGTTGCGCAGGCGGCCGACGACGGCGACCTCGTCGGCGCCGCTGTGTTTGGAGGCGTTCGTCAGCGCCTCGGTGAGAGTGAAGTACGCGGTGGTCTCGACCGCCGCCGGCAGGCGGTGCGGCAGGTCGATGTCGACGGTCACCGGGATGGGGTTGCGCAGGGCGAGTTCGGCGACGGCGGCGGGCAGCCCGTGGTCCGTGAGGACCTGGGGGTGGATGCCGCGCACCAGGGAACGCAGCTGGTCCAGGGCCTGGCGAGCCTCGCCGCGGGCGCGGGCGACGAGAGGAGCGGCCGGCGAGTCCTGGCCGCGCAGCTCCAGTTCGGCGAGACCCAGGGTCATGCTGAGCGCCACGAGCTGCTGCTGGGCTCCGTCGTGCAGGTCGCGCTCGATCCGCCGGCGCTCCGCCTCGAACGCGTCGATCAACCGGGCGCGGGAGCGGGTGAGTTCGATGACCCGGCTGTTCAGGTCCTCGTCCCGCGCCGAGAGAAGGGACTGGGCGACCCACACCTGCACGCCCGCGAGCAGCCCGCCCACGTAAGCGGAGACGAGCAGGCCGAACAGGCCCGCCGCGCTGCCCGGCAGGGCCGCGACCGGGTCGGAGATCGGCTGTCCGGGCACCAGCATCACCGTGTCGGGGGCGATCGCCCAGACGATGACGGGCGTCGCCGTCAGCAGCACCGACAGTCCGAGCAGGGCGGTGAAGCCGATCCCCATGGCGGTGAAGACGACCCCCAGGGCGAGTGTGTACCCCAGTTCCCGCCAGGTGGCCCGCTCCCGCAGCCGGGTGCGCAACCACGGCCAGGCGCCCGTTCCTGGAAGCGAGCCGTGCGGGTCGAGGAGGGGCTCGGGTTCGACGAGCCGTAACCGGCGCCGCTCCACGGCGGCGACGGGGATGCCGAGGACGGCGAGCACCATGAGGACGAGCAGCCCGACGCCCACCACGGACAGGCCGACGCCGACGAAGAGGAGGGCCGCGAGGAGGAGGAGCGCGACGAAGCCCACGACGGTGCCGCTCAACAGGAACGCCCAGCACCGCAGCGGCCAGGTGGAGACGGCGAAGCGAAGGGGGCGCCGTCGCATGGCATCCCAGACGGCGACGGTCATGGTGCGTGTCCCTCCCGGGTCCGTGGCGCGTGCGGATGCACCGGGTACTCTAACCGGCCGGCGCGCCACGCGGATGGTAGGGAAAACCCTCCCTCCATGACTCCCCGCAGCCCCACTGACCTGGGCGGTCCGCTCTGCTGAACTGGAAGCATGTCACTGCTCACCGACATCCAGCTCCCCGCCGTCCAGTTGGCCGCCGTCTCCAAGAGCTACCAGGGCGCCGCGGGCCGCGTCCCCGTGCTGCGCGAGGTCAGCCTGGGCTTCCCGCAGCGGGCCCTGACCGCTGTGATGGGTCCGTCCGGCTCCGGCAAGACGACGCTGCTGAACTGCGCGGCGGGCCTGGACAAGCCCGACCGGGGCCAGGTCCTCCTCGGCGACACCGACCTCGCCGTCTGCGACGAGCGGGAGCTGACGGCGGTGCGCCGTGGCCGGATCGGCTTCGTCTTCCAGCAGTTCAATCTGCTGCCGATGCTGAACGCCTACGAGAACGTGGCGCTGCCGCTGCGCCTGCGGGGCGGGCGGGTGAAGCGGGACCGGGTCATGGAGGCGCTGCGCGAGGTGGGGCTGGAGGACAAGGCGGACCGGCGGCCCGCGCAGCTGTCCGGCGGGCAGCAGCAGCGGGTCGCGATCGCGCGGACCCTGGTGGCCGAGCCGGAGATCGTCTTCGCCGACGAGCCGACCGGTTCCCTGGATCGGCGCAGCGGCCGGCAGATCATGGAGCTGCTGCGCGCCGTGGTGGACCGGGGAGGCCGCACGGTCGTGATGGTGACCCATGATCCGGCGGCCGCGGCGTGTGCGGACCGGGTGGTGTTCCTGTCGGACGGGAAGGTCGTCGGGCGGCTCGACCACCCCACGGCCGACGCGGTCGCGCACCGACTGAGCCTGTGGGAGCGGTGATGTGGCGGATTTCCCTGCGCTCGGTGCGGCACTACTGGGCCCTGTTCGCCGGTACGTTCGTGGCGCTGGCGCTCGGCGTGGCGCTGATCGGGGTGTCCGCCTCGGCACTCGCCGCGACGTGGGCGGTGCCGGCGTCGCCGGGTGCGGGCAACCCGTCGGTGACGCTGACGGACGGCACCGGTGCGGCGCGCACCCTGTCCAGCGGTGACCTGGACATGGGCGGGGTGCAGAGTGTGCTGGCCATGGCGGGGGTCGTGTCGGCGTTCGTGACGGTGTTCGTGATCGCCGGCACGTGCGCGTTCGGTATCGCCCTGCGCCGCCGCGACATGGGGCTGCTGCGCCTGGTGGGCGCGGGCGGGCCGCAGGTGCGGCGGATGGTGCTGGGCGAGTCGCTGGCGGTGGCGGTGCCCGCCGCACTGGTGGGGTGCGCGGTCGCCGCCGTGGCCGCGCCGGTCGCCGTGGAGGCGCTCAACGGCACCGGTCTGTCGCCGGTCGAGCTGCGCCCGGGACCGCTGTTCCGCCCGCTCGTCCTCGCGGCGGGCAGCGGTCTGCTCATGGCCGCGCTGGGCATGCTGGCCGCGTCGCGGCGGGCCGCTCGCGTGCGCCCGACCGAGGCGCTGCGCGAAGCGGATCTGGACGCCCGGACCATGACGGTGGGGCGCGGGGTGATGGGCGTGCTGACGCTGGTGACCGGTGCGGTGATGGTGGCGCTGGCCCCCGGTGCCGGGCCGGAGGCGGCCACTCCGCTGGCGCTGTTCGGCACGATGGCGCTGGCCGTCGCGGCCACGCTGCTGGGGCCGGTGTATCTGCCGCCGCTGCTGCGGCTGATGGCGCTGCCGCTGCGCTGGGCCGACCCGGTGGCCGGGCGTCTGGCCGCGGAGTCGGTGCGCACGTCACGGCGGCGTACGGCGTCCCTGGTGGGGCCGGTGCTGGCGATCCTCGCGATCGTCGGTGTCTTCACCACGGTGCTGTCCACCACGGGCGCGGCGACGGAGGCGGACGACCGGGCCCGTACCGTCGCGCAGCTCGTCGTGGAGCCCACCCGGGGTGACGCGCTGAGCCCGGACGCCATGGCCGCGTTGCGCGCCGACCCGAGGGTGGCGGCCGTCTCGGCGCCCGCCGCGCTGGAGGTGGCGGTGGCGGGCCCGCACTCGGTGTGGAAGGAGCAGGCGGCGGTCGCGGACCCGGCCGCACTGGCCCGTACCCACCGGATCACCGTGGTGGACGGGTCGCTCGGCCCGCTCCTGCCGGGAACGGTCGCCGTGTCGCGGGAGTTCGCCGACTGGTACGGACACCGGGCGGGATCGACGGTGACGTACGGGATGTTCGGCGGACGGCCGGTCGAGGCCCGGGTGGTGGCGGTGCTGGACGGCGGGTCGGCGGTGCCCCCGCTGCTGCTCCCGCCCGGTTCTCGGGGCCCGGCTCCGGCTCCGGCCCCGTCGCGTGCCGCCGTGCTGCTCGGCGAGGAGGCCGCTGGCTCGGCCCGGGCGGTGGCCGATGAGCTCGCCGCACGGGTGGGCACGGACCGGGTGAGGGTGGTGCCGACGGAGGAGTGGTTCAGCAGCGTGGCGACCGATCAGGACCGGCTCAACCGGCTGGTGCTGGCGGTGCTGACGGTTCCCGCGTCGCTGTACGCGCTGATCGCGGTGGCGGGCACGCTGGTGATGGCGTACAGCCGTCGTGGACGGGAGATCGCGGGCATGCGGATGGTCGGTGTCAGCGCGGGCCAGGTTCGCCGGATGGCGCTGTGGGAGACGCTGTCGACCTCGCTGCTGGGCGTGCTGATGGCGGCGGGCGTGGTGGCGGTGGGCGCCCGGGCCCACCGGGGGGCGCTCTCGGTGTTCGGTGGCGAGGCGCCGCTGAGTGTGGAGTGGGGGATGCTCGGTGCGCTGACGGCGGCGTGCGTGCTCGTGGGTGTGGTGGTGAGTCTCACGGCGGCCGGCCGTTTGCTCCGGCAGGTCGGCGTCGCTACGGTCACTTCCCGCCGGTAGGGCCGTCCGCTCCGCGGACACGCGGCGTTCGGCGTAGCGTCATGCATCGTGCCACGCCTATGCTGATGGCCCCCCACACAGCTCCACGTTCCCTTCACCATCCGGCTGTCCACATCCGCCGGATGGTTGGCACGATCCTAACGAGCAGGAGTCTCCATGCGCGTCGCGATCGCCGAGGATTCCGCGCTCCTGAGAGCAGGAATGGCGAGGCTGCTGGCGGACGAAGGAATCGAGGTGGTCGCCTCGCTGAGCGACACCACGGGGGTGCTGGAAGTCGTTCGGACCGCCCGGCCGCACGTGGTCATCATGGATGTCCGCATGCCGCCCACCTTCACGGACGAGGGCATACGCGCCGCTCTGGAGATACAGAAGCTCGGCGCGGGTACCGCGGTGCTGCTTCTTTCCCAGTACGTGGAACCGACGTACGCGGAGGAGCTGGTCAGGGACGCACCGGCGGGGACGGGGTACCTGCTGAAGCAGCGCGTAGGGGACTTCGGTGAATTCCTTTCCGCCCTGCACCGGGTCCGGCGCGGGGAAACCGTCCTGGACTCCGACATCTTCAAGCAGTTCATCGGCAGTCCGCGCGAGAAGCACGCCAGCGAATTGCTGACGCCGCGCGAACGCCAGGTGCTCGAACTCATGGCGACGGGACTGACGAACAGCGGGATCGTGAACCGGCTCGGTATTTCCGAACGCGCGGTGGAGAAGCACGTCACGTCGATCCTCGGCAAGCTGCGCATCCCCAACTCGGGCGAGAACCACAGAAGGGTGCTCGCGGTACTGGACTATCTGCGGGGCCTGGAGAGGCTGCAGGACAGAGCCAACTGACGCCCGGTGGTCCGTGGTTCCGTGACTCTCCCGACTCCTTATCGTGTGGCCGCCGGGCTGATCTACCTCTCGGTGGGCAGTCTCGTCGGCCTTCTGCTGGCCCCCCTCCTGGTGGCCTCGCTGGCGCTGCGCGCCGTCTCGTGGTTCCTCCTCGTCGGCCTGCCGACGGCGGTCGTCGTCGCCGTGCGCGGTGCGGCGGCGCTGGTGCGGTGGGCCGTTCCGGCGGCGCGGCCGCGGCCATCCGGGCCGCGCAGCGCCCTGGGCGAGGTGCTGCGGCAGGTGCCGGCCCGGATGGCGGTCCTGCGCGACGGCATGTCGTTCAGCCTGCCGCTGCTGCGTGCCGTGGCCGACCTGGAGCGCCTGCTCGCCCACTCGGTCGTCGGTGACTCCGGAGACCCGTCGGTCCGGTCCGCCGAGGCGGACCGGGAGGCGGAGCGCGAGCACCGGCCGGCCGAGGCGAGCTGGGACGACATCGGCTACCTCGGGCTGCTGCTGCTCGGCACGGTCTGGCTGCTGCCGCTGGCGGCCCTGGCGTTCCCGGTCGTCGCCTTCGTCGTGGCCCTGCCCCTGGGGCCACCGGAGCAACTCGCGTTCGGCCCCGGCCTGACGCTGCCGGTGACGGGTGCGGTCACGCGCGTGTCGGTCGCCGTTGCGTCCGTGGCGCTCTTCTCGGTACTGCTGGGGCTGCTGTTCTGGATGGGCAAACTCCGGGCCCGGATGGTGCGCCGCATCCTCAGCCGCATCGACGAGGCCGAGGCGCAGCGCCGGGAGGAGGCGGCCGAGCGCCAGCGCATCGCGGCGCTGCGGGTGAACGACGCGGACTACCGCCGGCTGGAAAGGGACCTGCACGACGGGGCGCAGGCGCGCCTGGCGGTTCTGCTCATGCGTCTTTCGCACGCGAAACACCGCCGGAGCGACGACGTGCAGTACCTTTCCGCGCTCATCGATGAAACCCACCAGGAAATCGGCAAGGCGCTCGATGAAATTCGGGACCTGGTACGCGGTATTCAGCCGCCCATTCTGAGCGACCGCGGTCTCGACGCGGCCGTCACGGCGTTGACGGAGCGGTTCCACGTGCCGGTGGACGTGTCCAGCGGTCTGGTCCGTCGCCCTGATGTGAGCGTGGAGTCGACCGCCTACTACATCGTTGCGGAATGCCTGGCGAACACGGTCAAGCACGCGTCCGCCACGCGCATTCACGTCCGTCTGGAGGAGCACGACAACCAGCTCGTCGTCTCGGTGACGGACGACGGCACGGGTGGTGCCTCGCTGACGGCCGGGACGGGTCTGCGCGGGCTGGAGGACCGGGCCGCCGCACTCAACGGGCGGCTGGACGTATGCAGTCCGCCCGGTGGACCGACGGCGGTGACGGCCACTCTCCCGTGGTCAGTGCACCCCGTTTGACCTGCGACTTTGCCTCAAAAGGAAAGCTCTTGCTCTTCTTTGAACACCTGATCGAGGATGAGGGGGTACGGCTACCCGCACCCCCCATGGTGCGGGTAGCCGTACCCGTGAAGCTCGACAAGGGGGAGACGTGGAAGCGCATCTTGCGGCGGACAGACTGCACGGGCTCGCGCACGACCACTCCGTTCCCGGCGCACAGCTGACCATCCGCCGGGCCGGGGAGACCGTGTCCGTGGCCACGGGCGTGACACGGGCCGGCACGACCCGGCCGGTGACGGCGGACACCGCTTTCGCCCTGGGTTCGGTGACCAAGGTGTTCACGGCCACCGTGGTCGCCCAGTTCGTCGCCGAGGGCGACCTGGAATGGGACGACCCGGTGGCCGAATACCTGGCGGAGTTCGACGGGGCGGTGGACGAAAGAATGTCCGCCATCACCCTGCGACACCTGCTCAGCCACACCGCCGGGCTGGTCGCCGACCATGAACTCGACGAGGCCGGGGAAGTCTCCCTGGCGCGCTACACGGCGAGCGCCGCGGCCACGGCCGCTCTGCACGCCCCGGGCCACTGCTTTTCGTACTCGAACACCGGCTACAGCATTCTCGGCCGCGTCATTGAGACGGTCGGCGACATGAAGTGGCAGGCGGTCATGGAGAATTCGCTCCTGCGTCCGCTCGGCATCGACCCGGTGTTCCTGGGCGGCGGCTCCGCCACCGGCCTCCGGGCCGTCGCCGACGGCCACGCCGTCCGGCCGGGCCGGGAGCGCGCGGCGCACCCCGTCGGCCTGTACCTGCCGGCCGGCTGGGCGCCGGCGAGCGGACTCGCCGGCAGCGCCGGCGACCTGGTCGCCCTCGCCGCCCTGCACCTGGGCGCCCACCCCGACGCCGACACCCTGCTCCCCGCCACGGAGCGGGCCGAGATGGGCGCCGGGGAGCCCGCCGCCGACGCCTTCGGCATGGCCGACGGATGGGGCCTGGGCCTGGCCCGCTACGCCTCGCCCGACGGCACCTGGCTCGGTCACGACGGCACCGCCGACGGCGCCACCGCCCATCTGCGGTTCCACCCGGACAGCGGCACCGCCGTGGCCCTGACCACCAACGCAACCACCGGCACCCTGCTGTGGGCGGATCTCGTCGACACCCTGCGGGCACACGGCGTGCCCGTCGGCGACCACCGCCCCGCGGCCTCCACCGCGCCCGCCGTGACGACCGGCCTCGACCGCTTCACCGGCGACTACCGCAACGGTGACACGCGCTTCGCCGTCCGCACGCACCACGACGGCACCGCCCTGCGCCTGACGGACGCGACCGGGCTCACCGCGGACCTGGCACTCGACGGCGACCTGACCTTCACCGCCCGGCGCACGGACACCGACACCGCCCCCTGGACGGGCCGGTTCGTCACCCACCCCGGTACGGGCGACGTGATCCTCATGCAGCTCGGCGGCCGCTCCGCCCGGCGGACGACGACCGCGTAACCACCCCGCCCGCCCCGGCCGCCGCGTACCGGCCGGGTCCGCGGCGGTGCCCCCCCTTCCGCTCCGCCTTTCCGACTTCCCCCGCTTCCGCGCCCCGCCCTGCCCTGGCACACCCGCGCCCGGAAGCCGCCCTTCCCTGGAGGTACAGACGTGGCTCGCGCCGACGTGCCGGTCAACCGGACAGTCCCCGACCAGACCGAGTTCTGGCGGGCCCGGCTGGACGGCGTCCCGCCCCTGGAGCTGCCGGCCGACCGGCCGCGCCCGGTCATCCGGTCGACGGCCACCGCCCTCCACACCCGCGAGCTGCCCGGCCCCGCCGCCCGTGCGCTGACGGACCTGGCCGAGCTCCACGGCACCAGCCGCACGGCCGTCCTGGCGGCCGCCGTCGCCGCCCTGCTCACCCGCTACTCCGGGCAGGAGGACATCGCCCTCGGCACCGTCTCACCCCGCACCGGGCACACGGTCGTCCTGCGCACCGGCGTCGACACCGCGGCGCCCTTCACGGCCCTGCTGAGCGACACGGCACGCGTCCTGGAGGACGCACTCGCCCACGACGGCATCCCGTTCGCCGACCTCGTCGAGGCGCTGGCCCCGGCGCGGGACACCAGCATCACCCCGTACGTCCAGGCCATGGTCGCCGACCTCGGGGAACTCCCGGCCGCGCACCGTGAGTTCGACCCGCTGGACCTGTCCGTCGAGGTCTCCCCCGCCGAGCGGCTCCTGCGCGTGCGGCACAGCACCGCCCTGTTCGACGGGGACACGGCCGCGCGCCTCGCGGGCCACCTGACGGTCCTGCTGACCGGCGCCGCAACGAGCCCCCGCCAACCCCTCACCACGCTCCCCCTCCTCACCGACGGCGAGTTCGAGCAGGTCGTGCGCGTCTGGAACGACACCGCGCGCGAGGTGCCCACCGGCACCTTCCCGGAGCTGTACGCCGCCCAGGTCGCCGCCCGGCCCGACGCCGTCGCCGTCATCGACGAGCACGGTCCCGTCACCTACCGCGAACTGGACGAGCGGGCCAACCGCATCGCCCACCACCTGATCGAACGCGGCGCCGGGCGCGACCGGTTGGTCGGCCTGTGCGTCGAGCGGGACGCCGCCATGGCGGCCGGCCTGCTCGGCATCATGAAGGCCGGTGCCGCCTACCTTCCGCTCGACCCGTCCTACCCGGCCGACCGGCTCGCCTACATGCTCGAGGACTCCGGCGCCCGCCTCGTCGTCACCCAGCGCCGGCTGCGCGACCGGCTGCCGGCCACGGACGCCACCCTGATCGACCTGACCGACGACCGGGCCGCCCTCGACGCCCACCCGGCCACCGCACCCGACGTGGTCCTGGCGCCCGAGGACCTCGCGTACGCCATCTACACCTCCGGTTCCACCGGCCGTCCCAAGGGCGTCCTCGTCTCCCACAGCGGCATCGGCAACCTGGCCGCCGTGCAGGCCGAGGCGTTCGACGTGACCCCCGGCAGCCGCGTCCTGCAGTTCGCCTCGGCCAGCTTCGACGCGGCGTTCTGGGAGGTCTGCATGGGCCTCCTGACCGGTGCCGCCCTGGTCATGGGCTCCAAGGAGGCCCTCGCCCCCGGCGAGCCGCTCGCCGCGTACGCCGCCGAGCACGGCGTCACCCACGCCACGCTCACCCCGGCCACCGTGGCCGTCCTCCCCGAGGGCCGGGGCCTGCCCGCCGGCGCCACCCTCGTCGTCGCAGGCGAGGCCAGCACCGCCGACCTGGTCGCCCGGTGGTCCCGCGGCCGGCGCATGATCAACGCCTACGGCCCGACCGAGACGACCGTCTGCGCCACCATGAGCGCCCCGCTCAGCGGCGCGACGGTCCCTCCGATCGGCAGGCCCATCGCGAACTTCCGCGTGTACGTCCTCGACGACGCCCTGCGCCCGGTCCCCGCCGGCGTGCGCGGCGAGCTGTACATCGCCGGCGTCGGCCTGGCCCGCGGCTACCACGGGCGCCCCGGACTCACCGCGGAGCGCTTCGTCGCCAACCCGTTCGGCGAGCCCGGCGAGCGCATGTACCGCTCCGGCGACGTGGCGCGGTGGAACACCGACGGCACCCTGGAGTACCTGGGCCGCGCCGACGACCAGGTCAAGGTGCGCGGCTTCCGCGTCGAGCTCGGCGAGATCGAGAGCGCCCTCGCCCTCCACCCCGGCGTCGCCCAGGCCGTGGCCCTCACCCACAACACCAACCTGCTGGCCTACGTGTCGCCGTCCGGCACGCACCGCCCCTCCCCCGAGGAGCTGCGCGCCCACCTCGCCAAGGACCTGCCCGACCACATGGTGCCGTCGGCGGTCGTGGTGCTCGACACCCTGCCGCTCACCCCGAACGGCAAGGTCGACCGCAAGGCGCTGCCCGACCCGGCCACCGTCCAGGAGAGCACCGGCGCCGACCGGGCGGCCCCGCGCAACGCCGTCGAGGAGACCCTCGCCGGTGTGTGGTCGGAGGTCCTCGGCGTCGAGCACATCGGCATCCACGACGACTTCTTCGAGCTCGGCGGCAACTCCATCCTCTCCGTCCGCGCCGTCTCCCGGATGCGCGCCGCGCTCGGCATGACCCTTCCGCCGCGCATCCTCTTCGACACCCCGACGATCGCCGGACTCGCCTCGTCCCTCGCCCCCGACGAAGCCGCCGAGGAGCCGGCCATCCCGGTCGTCCCCCGCGACGGCGCCCTGCCCATGTCGTACGGGCAGCAGCGTCTGTGGTTCCTGGAGGACTTCGACCCCGGCAGCGCCGAGTACCACACCGCCACCGGGCTGCGCCTCACCGGCGTCCTCGACGCGGCCGCGCTGCGGTCCGCCGTCGAGGACCTGACGGACCGACACGAGTCGCTGCGCACGACGTTCGGCGTCGTCGGCGGACGCGGCGTCCAGGTGGTCCACCCGCGGCTCGCCCCCGAGTGGCGCACCGAGGACCTGACCGGCCTCGCCGCGGCGCAGCGCGAGGACCGGCTGCGCGAGCTGGTCCGCGCCGAGACGAACCGCCCGTACGACCTGACGGCCGGGCCGCTGGTCCGCGTACTGCTGGTGCGCCTCACCGACGACGAGCACGTGTGCGTCCTCGGCATGCACCACATCGTCACCGACGGCTGGTCCATGGGCGTCGTCACCCGCGAGCTGGGCGAGCTGTACGCCGCCCGTGCCGAGGGCCGCGAACCCCGCCTGCCGGACGTCACGGTCCAGTACGCGGACTTCGCCGCCTGGCAGCGGGGCCGTCTCGAGGGCGGCGGACTCCTCGACCGGCACCTCGACTGGTGGCGCGAGCGCCTCGACGGCATCACCCCCCTGGAGCTCCCCACCGACCGCCCCCGGCCGTCGCTGCGCTCCTCGGCCGGCGCGGTGTACACCTTCCCCGTCCCCGCCGGCACCACCACCGCCCTGAGGGAACTCGCGCAGCGGCACGGCGCGACGCTCTTCATGGCGCTGACCGCTGCCGTGAAGACCGTCTTCGCCCGCTGGTCGGGCCAGGAGGACATCGCCGTCGGCACCGCCTCCTCCGGCCGCGACCACCGCGACCTGGAGAACCTCGTCGGCTTCCTGGTCAACACGGTGGTCCTGCGTTCCCGCGTGGACCCCGACATGTCGTACGCGCAGCTGCTGGCGGGACTCAAGGAGACCGTCCTGGAGGCCTTCGCCCATCAGGACGTGCCCTTCGAGCGCCTGGTGGACGCCGTCGGCGCCGCGCGCGACACGAGCCGCACCCCGCTGGTCCAGGCCATGGTCGTCCTGCAGAACGCGCAGAGCGAGCCGGTCCGGCTGCCCGGTGTGCGCACGGCGGACCACCCGGTGCTCCGGGAGGCCGCTCCGTTCGACCTGACCGTCGAGTTCTTCGAGACCGGCGACGCCCTGACCGCCCGGGTGGGCTACAGCACCGCCCTGTTCGACGAGGCGACCATCGCCCGCTTCGCCGGGCACCTGACGACCGTGTTGTCCGCGGCCACGGCCGAACCCGACCGGCCCCTCGCCACCCTGCCGATGCTGACGGAGGACGAGTACGAGCAGGTCGTCACCGGCTGGAACGGACCCCTGCGCCCCGCGCCCGGCGGCACGTTCCCCGAGCTGGTCGCGGCGACTGCGAGGCGCCGCCCGGACGCGCCCGCCGTGGAGGACGCGCACACCGTCCTCGGCTACCGGGAGCTGGACGAGCGGGCCAACCGGCTCGCCCACCACCTCGTGTCCCTCGGCGCCGGTCCCGGGACGTTCGTCGGCCTGTGCGTCGAGCGCGGCGTGGAGACGGTCGTCGGCCTCCTCGGCATCATGAAGGCCGGAGCCGCCTACCTGCCGCTGGACCCCGGCTATCCGGCCGACCGGCTCGCGTTCATGCTCCGGGACTCCGGCGCCCGCATCGTCGTCACCCGCACCGAGCTGGTAAGGCGGCTGCCGGACACCGGCGCCCGGATCGTGGACCTCGCCCGGGACGCGGAGGCTCTCGCCGCGCTGCCCGCCACGGCGCCCGAGCCCGGCCCGCGCCCGGACGACCTGGCGTACGTCATCTACACCTCCGGCTCCACCGGCACCCCGAAGGGCGTGCTCGTCCCGCACCGCGGCATCGGCAATCTCGCCGCCGCCGAGATCGAGCGGCTGGCGGTCGAGGAGGACAGCCGGGTCCTGCAGTTCGCCTCCTCGTCCTTCGACGGCGCCGTCATGGAGGTCCTGATGGCCCTTCCCGCGGGCGCCACGCTCGTCCTGCCGCCGCACGGCCCGCTCGTCGGCGAGGCGCTGCAGGCGTTCCTGCGGGAGCGCCGCATCACCCACGCGCTGCTGGCGCCCTCCGCCGTGGCCACCCTGACGCCGGAAGGGCTCGACGGGCTGCGCACCCTCGTCGTCGGCGGCGAGGCCAGCACCGGCGACCTGGTGTCACGCTGGTCCGCGGGCCGGCGGATGATCAACGCGTACGGGCCGACCGAGTCGACCGTCGTGGCGACCATGAGCGCGCCGCTCACCGGCGGGGCCGTGCCCCCCATCGGCACGCCGCTGCCCAACACCCGTGTCCGCCTGCTCGACGCGGCGCTCCAGCCGGTGCCCGTCGGCGTGCCCGGGGAGCTGTACATCGCCGGTCCGCACCTGGCGCGCGGCTACCACGGACGGCCGGGTCTGACCGCGGAACGGTTCACGGCCGACCCGTACGGCGAGCCCGGCGACCGGATGTACCGCTCGGGCGACGTGGCCCGGTGGCGGGCGGACGGCAGCCTGGAGTACCTGGGCCGCGCCGACGACCAGGTCAAGCTGCGCGGCTTCCGCATCGAGCTCGGCGAGATCGAGACCGCCCTGGGCCGCCACCCGGAGGTGCGGGACGCGGTGGTCGTCGTCCACCGGGACGAGACCGGCCGGGGGCGCCTGGTCGCGTACCTGGTGGCGGACCGCGAGCTGTCCACCGGTGAACTCCGCTCCCACCTGGCCGGTTCGCTGCCGGACTACATGGTGCCCGCGCTGTACGTGCCGCTGGAGCGGCTGCCGCTGACACCGAGCGGGAAGGTGGACCGCCGTTCCCTGCCCGCGCCG
>NZ_JOBL01000204.1 GCF_000716335.1 Streptomyces sp. NRRL S-118
TCACCGCTGCCGGTGCGTTCGAGTTCAGGGTCTCGACCAGGACATCGGTGGACTGCTTCACCGTGTTCGTCACCGCGACCTTGACCTCCGACGGCGCAGCCGCCTTGTCCACGCTGGCCAGGACGTCCGTGGACTGCTTCACAATGTTCGCGAGCGTGGCACGCTCCGCCACCGGTGTTTTCGGGTCCTCGACCACCTTCAGCGTCTCGTTGAGATTGCTTGCTGTGTCCTTCACCTCTTGCGGGGCGTCCTGCTTCTCCGCCAGTCCCGCAACGTCCTCCTTCAGCTCAGGCGTCAGCTTCTGCAGCTGCTCCTTCTGCTCTGCCGGCGGAGGCGGCGGGGGCTGCTCGTTCTGGGGCGGCGGGGGCGGCGGAGGCTCCTCCTGCTCAGGCGGCGGCGGAGGCGGCGGGGGCTCCTCCTCCTCAGGCGGCGGGGGAGGCGGAGGAGTTGGTTGGGCGGGTACTGCGGTCGTCGCTGCAGCTACTGCCGGGGTGGTCGCTGCCGCAGCAGTGGACACGCCTGTCGACAGCGCGAGCGCCGCAGCCAAGCAGGAGGAACCGACGAAACGGAAGACTTTTCTCTGGGCGGTTCTGGACATGGTTGTTCCAAAGGTGTTGTCCGCGTACTTGTTGTGGCCCTGCGGTACTCAGCCCTGAAGGCGGCGGCCCGTGGTCACGGAGATCCACAGCTCAACGATGCACAGGCGCTACAGAACCCACTGTTCCCCCACTCGGCGCATCCCGCAACGCGGGAGCCGCAGGTTCCCAGCTGCCACCACCCCTACCACCTGCGGCTTTCGGCCAATCCGGCGCACGCGCCCCGCCACCGCGACGGCCCGTGGCCGGCCTCCGGCCGCCGACGGCGGTTACGGTACGGGGGTACTGCGGTACAGGTACCGCGGTCCCGGGCCTCCTTGGCGGCTCCGCACCGACGGACGTCCAGCGGCTTCCCCCAAGAAGTGGAGCACGTGGGCCGACAGCCCCGCACGCATGCCCTGCGGGCCCGAGCAACGCCGTCACTCAGCAGATGCGTTGTCACCCCCTACCGCGCGTCATACGGCCGACCGTCCGTCACACCGCCAGGGTGTCCCGTACGAGACGGAATGCGGCGGCCGGGTCCGTGGCACGTGTGACCGTTCGCCCCACAACGACATGTGAGGCGCCGGCGGTCAGGGCGGCACGCGGTGTGCCGGGGCGGGCATGCTCGGACGGGGAGTCACCGGGCAGTGTGACTCCAGGGGTGACGATCAGGGCATCGGCACCCAGCGCGTCGCGCAAGGCCGCTACGTCCTGAGGCGAGGCGATCACACCATGGCAACCGGCCTTGTCGGCAAGGCGTGCCAGCCGGAGCACCTGCTGCTCGGCGGAGTCGCTGATGCCGATGTCGGCGAGATCGTCATCGGTCATGCTGGTGACCACGGTCAGGGCGAGGATCCGCAGGTCGGGGAAGTCGCGGGCCGCGTCGACGGCGGCAGACATGATGCCCCGGCCGCCCATGCCGTGCACGGTGACCATGGATACGCCTCGTGCCCCCGCGGCGCGCACTGCGCCGGCGACCGAGTTCGGGATCTCGAAGAGCTTGAGGTCGAGGAATACCTCCTTGCCCCGTGCAACAAGGGACGTGACGACGTCGGGGCCGACCGCTGTGAGGAGTTCCAGGCCGACCTTGTAGAAACGGCACTCGTCGCCCAGCCGATCGACGGTGTCGTCGAAGGCCGTGCGGCTGTCGCAATCAAGGGCGACGATGATCCGGCTGTCCTGATCCATGACGCCATTGTGTCGCCACCACATACCGGTGACTGTCGTGTCCCGTCTCCGCGAAACGCGTCACGGAGGCCGAGAGCAGAGAAGCCTCATGCACGGCGTGGGGCGAGTGCAGCCGAGAGGACGAGGAGCTGACGCCTCAGCAAGCCGGCTTTCCGTCATGTTCCATGAGGGGCGTCGATGCCTCACTCCTGACGGCAGGTTGCTCCGAGGAACCCGCTGCGCCGACGCCTCGCCCCTCGGGGCGGGTCGCCCGTACCGACCGCCAGCTCAACAGCTGTGACGCATGGTGCCAGGTTCGACGTCCGGGCCGAGCAACCCGCAGGGTCGTCCTGCTGCACCCCGGAGTACGACGGACCGGGCGACGTGCATGACCCACCGGAACGGCCCTCTGCCTCGACAAGCCACCGAGTCACTGCTGTGGGAACCGTTGCCCGCGGAGCAGAATGGGGCCTGGGGAGCGCCCGGGCAACGTGGCCGGTTGACGCTGCCGCGTTTGCCCGCGAGCTGCCCGACCTGCTCCGGTGTTGTACATCCACCGCTCCCTGAGGAGGAACAATGAGGAAGTCCAGGACCGCTGCAGTGCTCGTACTGACGGCCTCGACGCTGGTGGGTGCGGTCGGAACCGCCCAGGCCCGGGAGAGCGCGCAGGCCGGCCCCGCGGCGTCCTGCTCGACCGCCTGGGGCAGCGGTACCAAGACGGGCGGTACCGAGCAGGCCAAGCCCCTGAAGGCCATCACCACCGGTCAGCACAAGTGCTTCGATCGCATGGTGCTCAACACCGGCGGTGTGACGGGCGGGCTCGGCTACCACGTCGGCTATGTCGACGCCTTCCACCAGGATGGCTCCGGTACGCCGATCGCCGTCAAGGGCGGCGCCATACTGCAGGTCTTCGTCTCCTCGCCCAGCTACGACCCGGCCACGTCCAGGCCCACCTATGACGGCAAGGCCGGCAAGCCGCTGCCCGGCGTGAACATCACCGGATACAAGACGTTCAAGGACGCCCGCTTCGGAGCGAGTTTCGAGGGACAGACGCAGATCGGTCTGGGGGTCCGGGCCCGGCTGCCGTTCCGTGTGACGCAGTCCGGCGACAAGCTGATCATCGACGTCGCGCACAAGTGGTGACGGTGGCCCCCGAGCGGTCCAGCAGTCCCGCGGAGGGAAGGCCGGCGGTCGATCCCTCGCGCGCCGTCGAGCCTCCGGCGTAGCCCGCCGATCAGTCCGACCGACCTGCCCCGTACGCCCGTACGCCCGTACGCCCGTACGCCCGTACACCTTTCCCGTCCTTCCGCCGTACGGCGGAAGGCGAGGATCAGGGGGTGAACACCTGGTCGAGCCGGTCGATGGCCCCGTCCTCGCCCAGGCTGTACCGGAAGACCAGCCCGGAGTTCGGGTGGGCGTCCAGCCAGTCCAGAAACTCCTGCACGCCGATGGGCTGGTTCTCCGTGGAGTGGACGATCGGGTCGGTCACGGTGATGGACGCCGCCTGGTTCAGCGGTATGAAGGTTTCGACGCCGACCGTCTCGAACGGCGCGCCGTCGGTGTCCGGGGCACCGCAACCCCAGTTGCCGTGCTTCACGATCAGGCTGAGGAAGCCGCCCTCGGGGGTGTAGCGCTGCACCACGATCTCATCGGGTGAGATCGGCATCTTGTGGTCGCAGCCCGGCGTCGCACTCGGCTTGGGGACGCGCTTCGCGGCGCCCGGCTCCGCGGAAGCGGCGGCGGAGGTGCTCGCTTTCGGCGTGGCGGCTGCCGTCGCGGTGGGCTTCGACGCGGCGTCTCCACCTGCCGGAGCCGCGGGTGCGGAAGGCGCACCGGCAGGAGTGGCGGAGGCGCTCGTTCCGCCGGACGGGCCGGCTGCCGCCCCACCGCCGGACGCCCCGCCCGTGTCGTCGCCCCCGCCGCACGCGCTCAGTACCAGTGCCCCGCACAGCACGGCCGCCGCTGCGAACCCGGCTCTCCGGCCTCTCCTGCCAACGCTTCGCTCCATGTCCTGCTCTCCCACCCCTGCACGTCCGATGCAACTCGCGAAACGTAGCGTGGCCGAAAATCGATGGATAGGACCCGGTCATCCTTCGTCACGCAGCCGGGATCAGGCTGTTGCCGAACCCGAACCCGAACCCGAACCCGAACCCGAACCCGAACCCGAACCCGGACGCGGACGGCGGACGGGCGCCCCGGCGAACGCGTCGCCGGACCTCCTGCCGAGTTCAGGCGGTACCCTCCACCGCGCCGGACCCGCGGATCGGAGGACCGGAAAGCGGATCGAGCTCCGCCGGCACCGCGGCCAGGAGTTCCTTACCGAGCAGGCACCAGTAGGGCTCCTTGCGGATGTTCGAAGCTGAGTCCTGGGGGCCGGGCAGCGCGGTTGCGGCTTCTTCGGGCTTCCGGTGATCAGTGCGGGGGATTTCTGTCGACGCCGCTGAGGACCGTCGTCACGACCTTGCGGACGGCACCGACCTCAGGCGGTGCTCCTTGGCGGTCGGCGAACAGCATGTGCACCGCTCCGATCAGGGTGGGGGCGAGTGTGTCGACGTCGGCGTCCGCGGCGATCCGGCCGAGTTCACGCTCGGCGCGGAGGTAGGAAGCGATCACGGCCGCGGCATCCGTGAGGATGGGGACGCCGGTGGGCCTTGCCCGGCGCAGGCGGGCGCGCAAGGTGTCCCGCGAGGTCACGAGGCTGACGATCGCCACCGCGACCGGTCCGAACGAATCCATCAGTGCCCGGGTGAGGTTGTCGACGATGCTGCCGGCTCCGGCGGTCTTGTGCAGGACGGCAGTCCGCTCGTCGATCCGGGCGACGCGGTCGAGCACGAGCTCGGCGAGGAAGGCGTCGAAGTCGGTGAAGTGCCGGTGCAGGACACCTTTGGCGCAACGCGCCTCCGTGGTGACCGCCCGGCTCGTGAGCGCGCTCGGCCCGTCCTGGAGCAGAACGCGCTCGGCGGCGTCGAACAGCTGGTCGCGCGCGTCGCGAAGGGCGACCCCTGTGGGCATCGTGCACCTCCTTGTCCGGCGGACGAGCCGTACCGGTTGACGAGTGGGCATGTGCCCATTCAGAGTGGGCGCATGCCCACTTTACCGCCGGAGCGAGCTCCTCACTCCGTACAGAAGCCCCATGAACACCGAAGGGCAGCGGAGGCATTCGGCTCGGACCCCGAACGCTACGACCGCGCCCGGCCGCGCTACCCACAAGCCCTGGTGGAGCGGATCGTTGCCGCCTGCCCGGGCCCCGAGGTCCTCGACGTCGGCTGCGGCACCGGCATCGTGGCCCGGCAGTTCGCTGCGGCAGGCTCCCGGGTGCTGGGCGTCGACGCCGACGCACGGATGGCCGCCCTGGCACGACAGCACGGCATCGACGTCGAGGTGGCGTCGTTCGAGGCCTGGGACCCGGCCGGCCGGATGTTCGACGCGGTCGTCTCCGGACAGGCCTGGCACTGGGTGGACCCCGTCGCGGGAGCCGCCAAGGCGGCACGGGTACTGCGCCCCCGCGGTCCGCTGGCCCTCTTCTGGAACGCCGGTCAGCCTTCGCCCGAAGTGGCGGGAGCCTTCGGCGCGGTGTACCGCCGGCTGATGCCCGACTCGCTCGCCGCTCGACACGGGGCGGCGCCCGCCGTGGACGGGTACGCGGCGCTGTGCGCCCAGGCGGCCGACGGGATACGGAAGGTGGACGCGTTCGCCGACCCGGAGCAATGGCGGCACGACTGGGAGCGGACCTTCACACGGGAGGAGTGGCTCGACCAGTTGCCCACCCAGGGGGCCTTCACGGGCCTTCCGCAGGACGAACTGGAGGAGGTGCTGACGGGCGTCGGCGCCGCCATCGACGCGGTGGGAGGCAGCTTCACGATGCGCTACACCACCATGGCGGTCATCGCGACGCGAACCGGTACCAGCTGACCCGCCGCTCCGAGGACTTGCCGTCGGGGCGGCCCGTCCCCGCGCACGTCGCCCTGCTCTTCATGGGCATCGCGGGCGGACTGTGCGCCCATACGTTCAACATCAAGGTGGCCCCCCGCCGTTCCGCCGAGAGGCTGTCGGAAGCCGGCCTGCGGTACGGGCTGACCCAGCTGGACGCCCTGCACCATTCCCGGTTCGAGGACGCGGTGCGGGACCTGATGCGCCGCGACGGCGGCCAGGACGCGGCCCGTGTCGGGGGCGGCGGCGACCTGGGCGCCGACGTGAAGGCCACCGACCCCTACGGACGGCGCTGGGTGATCCAGTGCAAACACCGCCGCAACGGCCTCGCCGGCTCCGCGGTCGGTACCCCTGACCTCCAGGTCCTCAACGGCACCGCCCGCCAAGTCCACGGCGCCGATGTCGCGGTCATCGTGACGAACGGCCGGGTCACCAAGCCCGCCGTGGCCTTCGCCAAGCAGCAGCACCTCCACGTGGTCGACCGCCACACCCTTGCAATCTGGGCATCCGGCTCACGCCCTCTGTGGGAGCTGCTCCGCGCCGTTCCGCCACCTCGCCGACCGACCGCCCTGTCCTGAACAGCAGCCTCACACCAGGCGTGCGGCCAGGCGTCATCGTCGACTACGACTCCACGCTGTGGCGCAAGGCCCTCCACAAGGCGTTCCCGAACAGCGGCGGCAGGCGGACCACCGTGTTCAGCACTGCCAGCGATGTCCGCTCCCTGCGCAACCGCGCCGCCCACCACGAGTCATAGGTTGGCGCTGGTGGTGTGCGGCCTGCGGCTGCTGCGCGTGGCGGAGACGGTGGCGATGGTCCAGGCCGTCGCCCATACGGCGCCGACGAGCAATGCCGCGAGCGCGGTGACCATATGGGGAGGGGTGGCACCCAGGCTCGGTGCCAGGCCCGCCGCGCGGGCGCTGAAGCCGAGGACGCCCGCTCCCACCATTGCGATGCCCGCCCAGGAGACGATGAGCACCGGCCATCGGACGAGCGGGGTCCGCGGCAAGCGCATGAGGAGCAGCGCAACGACGGCCATCAGCAGGCCGAGGGCCGCGTTCGCCAGTTGGGCGGCCTCGACGTTGGCGACGGCAGCGTAGGCGTCAGCCGGTGCGGGAAAGCCCGGCATGCCCAGCTCGCCCTCACTCGCCAGGTGCACCTTGCTGACGGTGTAGGCGAGGGCGCCGAGGCAGGCGGTGAAGGCGGCGGCCAGGTGCTTCTTATGCGATCGGGGCATGGGTTCATCCTCCAGTGAGCAGCGGCCGGGCCACCTCCTCCGCCAGTACCGACCCCCCTCCCCCGTGCGGGTGATGCGGCTCTCGAATTCTCCCCAGGGCGGCTCTTCGTTCCCCCAGTCGGTTGCTGTCGGCAACTGGAGTCAGGCCGCCCGCCCACGGATTGTGCGGGCCGCGCCGAGCGGTCAAGGCAGCCCCCTCACGGGCGAGGGGGCCTGGCTGTCACCGTGCGTCGGACAGGAGCCCGTGAGCCGGCTCGGCAGCTCCTGATGCCTTCGGTGTTGTGCCAGCCGAGGCAAGTTGATCGGGAAGGTGGCCGACAGCCGCCGCGCCCCTGGCTCGAGTGGACCGAGGCCCGCGCGTGGCCCCGGCTGCACGAGGTCCTCCTCGCCAAGCTCCGGAGCGCGAACACCCTGGACTTCTCCCAGGCGGCCGTCGACGGCTCCCACATCCGCGCGGTGAAGGGGGCTCCAAGACCGGACGAAGCCCTGTCGACCGGGGCAGGACCGGCAGCAAGCACCACCTGCTCACCGACGCCACCGGCATCCCGCTCGTCGCCATCCTGTCCGGCGGCAACCGCAACGACGTCACCCGGCTGATCCCGCTGCTTCAGGCAGTGCCACCAGTGCGGGGCAAGCGCGGCCGGCCCCGGCGCCGCCCCGACGTGGTCCTCGCGGACCGCGGCTACGACCACGACAAGTACCGCCGCCTGGTCCGGGACCTTGGCGTGAAGCCACTGATCGCCCGCCGCGGCACCGGGCACGGCTCCGGTCCGGGCACCCAACGCTGGGTCGTGGAACGCGCCTTTGCCCACCTGCACTGGTTCCGCCGCCTGCGGATCCGCTGGGAGATACGAGACGACGTCCGCGAAGCCTTGCTCGCCCTGGGCCTGCGTACTCATCTCCTGGCGACGACTGAACTCACTGCCAGTAGTCCCTTGATCGAGGCGCCGTCACCACCTCGTTCGGCCATGTCTGCCTGACCCGTCCGAGCTGTTCACGCAGCTCGTCCACCCAGCCGTCCCCCGGATCCAGGACGACGCGGACCGAAACCCCGGACTCGCCACCGTCCACCGTGACGATGGGACGGGGCACCGAGAATCGCCTGTCGATCTCAATGCGGATCTCGGTGTCACCCATAACCGTCCAGCGGATGCCCTGCCTGTCGGAGAGCTCGTTCAGGGTCGTTGCCCAGTCGTCCATGACTTCCGGTGACAAGCACAACCCAAGGCGCCCGCTGACGAAGGTGCTCGTGATGACGAGCTCGGCATCAAGATAGTCGTTGTACGGCGTGTCCCCATGCCTGTTCCGCCCCAGAATGCGTACCCGGACGCTGCTGTCCGGGTCGATCAGGCAGATCAGGTCCACGCCCTCGCCTTTATCCACGCGCCCTCCCGAACCCCAATGTTCCCGATCATCATGCACGAGTCGCGAACTGGCCCCGGTCGGCATTTCGTCAGGAGTTCTCAAGTCAGTGGACAGCTGAGCGGAAGGATGCGTTCGGTCAGCCGCCCGGTGAGGTGGGTGTCGGTGACGGTGGCTTCGGTGAGCCAGTCCGCTGCGGTCAGCTGGTCGACCAAGTGCTGCAGTTCGCCAGCATGCACGGGGACCGAGGCGGTGAGGGTGTCCAGGCCGAGGCCCTGGCCGCCGGGGCCCAGCAGTCCTGTGGCGCTGGTCCGGGTGGCCAGCGTCAGGGCGAGCAGCCGGGTGCCGGCGGTGGCCTTGGCTTTGCGGAGCTTCTTGTCCGAGATGACCTTCTGGGCCCAGCCGGAGAGCTTGGGCCGCATCTTCTTGCCGAATGTGAACGGGCCCGTCCCGTCGTCGCCGGGTGCCAGGGAGGGGACGGTGATCCGGGTGGGGTTCTCCGGCCGGGAGGCGAACAGGTCCCCGGCGGTGCCAGGAAGTGTCAGCCAGCCGCAGCCGGTCAGCTTCTCCACCAGATCCTCCGGATCGGTCAGGCCCAGCGCGGTGACGTCCTGCCCCACGAGGTTGCCGGTGCCGGTGTGCGCGGTGCGCAGGGTCAGCATCAGCACCAGCAGCCGCGGCTCCGGTCCGGGCAGCGGGGTGTGGTCGGCCACGTACGCCAGGACAGAGCGCGCGTGCTCCCACTGCGCCGGCACGGTCAGTAGCCGGGCCACGGCCGGCCCGTCTCCGCTGGTGACGTCTCCGGTGCGCTGCTGGTGCTGGAGACGGGCGGCGGCTGCGGCCTGCTCGGCGCGCCGGGCCTCCCACCGCAGAGCGCCGTCGCAGGCGACATCTGCCCAGGTGGTGAACGCGCGCGCCTTGCGTTCGTGAAGGTCGGCGAGCAGCGCCAGGTCGGGCTCGTCGCGCTGCTGGTAGGCGCGGAAGAGGTCACCGAGTTCGACGAGTTCGTCCCGCAAGGCGACGGGCCGTAGGTCGTGCGGAATGATTCGCTGCGCGATCTTCTTCTGGGGGCGGCGCCGCGCTGATGCGGAACGGGGCGCCGGCACTTCCCGTGGATCGGCCGCGGGCGCGGGACGGTCGGAGAACTGGGGCACGTTCGCAGGAGCGGCCGATGGTTGGTCGGCAGCCGCCGCGGCGTCGGCCGCCGGGCTGGACTGCGGCAGGGTGGTGGAGACGACCTTCGCGCCGGGCGTGGCGGCCGCGCAGCGCGAGCAGCACTCCATGGCCCGCCACCAGCGGCCTTCCCGGTCGGTGACCACGGCCAGGACGACCGCCCCGCCGCACCGCCAGGGCTCGGAACGGGTCTGCCGGTCAGCGGGACGGATGTGTGTGCTGCAGCTGTCGGCCCGGCACGCACAGTACGTCTCGGGCCGAGGCCCGCAGACCGCCCTCAGGTGGGCCTTGAGGTGGGCGACCGCAGCCGCACGGCCTGCGGCTGCGGATGGCAGACGCTGCTCGGCGCACGAGGGCCGGCTGCACGAGACGCGTACGGCTGTCGTGCCACGGCCGGCGGCGTCCAGACGGACCGTCCACCTGCGTCCCAGGATCCGCTCGTCCAGCTCGCTCGCCGTGGCCTCCGTCATCCTGCACTTCCTCCTGTGACGTTTCCCCTCTGCCCGTATCCGCCCCGTTCGACGGTGGTGCGGCAGCGGGCCCACCGTACGCGGCAGGCGACCCGACGACCGGGGAACGCGCCCGGTTCACCGGAACCAGCACTGTCTTGAGGGCGCTCACCGGCTGGATGCGGCCCCGTGGCTCCGCCGCCGCGACCATCGTTCGTCAACTCAGGTGATGCGGCGCCGCCCCTTTCGGCGATGCCTGACTCGTCCAAGGGGCCATCGGGTGGCAGATTCGGAAGCCCGTACGGTCACCGCCCCGCCGTCGCGTTCACTCCCGCCGTCGCGTGATCACGGGAGTGACGCATGACCGCCCGGCCGTCGTGTCACCGCCCGGCCGTCGTGTCACCGCGCCGGTCGGCGCGGTCAGCCGACGGGCGCGCCGAACCAGGTGGGCATCGAGCTGAGCAGCGCCTCCTGATGGTCGCCCACCCACGCCACGTGGCCGTCCGGCCGCAGCAGCACAGCGGGCACCCCCAGCTCGTCACCGGCGTCGACGACGCGGTCCACCCGGTCCGCCCAGCCCTCCACCGACAGCCGGCCGGTCCCGTCGACCAGCAGTCCGCGCCCGCCGTGCATCAGCTCGTAGAGGCGAAGACCCCGCCCCAGCTTCACGTCCCGCAACCGCCGGCCGAGCAGTTCATGGCCCTCGCCGAAGTCGTACCGCACATCGACAGCGGTGATCATCCCGGTCACGTACCGGTTCACCTCCTCGAAGTCCATCAGCTTGGCGAACAGCTCCCGCAGCGCGGTCGTACCCGGATCCGTCCCGAGCAGCGCCATCTGTGCGCGGGTGTTGTCCAGCACGTCGGCGCCCACCGGGTGCCGTTCGGTGTGGTAGCTGTCCAGCAGCCCCTCCGTGCCCAGCCGTGGACCGCGGCGGCGAGCTTCCAGCTCTGCGGCACGACCGGGGTCTTGCCGCAAGGCCCCCGGTACGTTGAGTGTGGCAAGGAGTCGACGTGCTCCTTGCCATTGTTGTTGCCCCTTGTCGTCCGTATGCGGACGACCGCGCCCCGGATCGATTCCCTCGGGCCCGCCGGGCGGGCACCCGACGCCGGGCTCTTGATTGATACGGTGCCTGCGTGGGTCGTCGTCGTCATCGCCGCTTGATCGTCGGCTCCGAGAGGTACCGCTGGTCTGTCAGCCATCAGCACGTGCCGGACGCCGACTCCGGGAATCCATCCGGACGTTCGTGCCGAGAGATCCTCGCCGTCGTGCGCGAGGGCGCGCCGGGTGTGGTGCGCGTCGTCTTCCCCTCCGGCCCGGGGCGCGTGGTGGGCGGTGGTGGCTGGGGTGCTCACGCGGGCGGGGTCAGCCAGGACCGGGGATACCTGAACCTGCACCGACCGGCCACGGTGCGCGCGTTGATCGACGAGCTCGCGGCGCAGGGACGGCCGTTCGGGCCGCACGCCGTCGACGTCGACGGGTGGCGGCTCTTCGACGCCGTGCTCGGTCGTCTGGAGCCGGAGCGCGAGGGACAGGCACGCAGAAAGCGGCCGCGTCCGTGAAGGAGGCGGCCGCTCGGTGCCGGGCAGGCGCCTCAGCGGTGAGGGGCATCGGTCATGGTGTGGATGAGGTGGTCGACGGCGTCGGGGAGGTGGCGTCGCTGACGGAACGCGGCTCTCTGCCGGTCGGCGCCGTTTCCGTGAGCCCGCAGACGCGCCCGCACGGCATGGAGGAGCGCGAGGTCCCCGGCGTCGAGAGCGCTGTGCACGGTCTTCCAGAGGCGGTCGATGAACACGCCGACCGGTTCGAGCCGGCCGGTCCGCAGGTCGATGGCGTCACCGGCCAGACCGTCGCGGGCGGCACGCCAGCAGCCGGCCCGCAGCATCTCGGGGCCCGGACAGGGAGCGGGTTCGGAGCGGCCGATGGCTGAAAGAGCGGCGGCCGCCAGGCCCTTGACGGTGCCCGCGAGAAGTACGGTGTCCTCGGCCGTCGGCAGGGCATCGGCGACCCGGACCTCGAGCGTGGGCACGTGATGAGAGGGCCGCATGTCCCAGTAGAGGCCACCGCGGTCGATGATGGTCCGCGAGGCGATGAGGCTGTCGACCAGGTCCTGGAAGTGGGCCCGCGAGGTGAAGTACGGGGGTGGGCCCGCCACCGGCCACCGCCCCCACGTCATGGTCCGCCAACTGGCGTAGCCGGTGTCCTGGGCGTTCCAGTAGGGGGAGTTGGCGGCCAGGGCGATGAGCGCCGGAAGCCAGGGGCGCAGGTGATTGCTGAGCCGCAGCGCGGTGGTCATGTCGGGAACGCCCACGTGGACGTGACAGGCGCAGGCGCTCTGTTCGTGGTCCAGGGCGCCGAACGTGGCGATGCTCTGCGCGTAGCGGTGGCCGGGTGTGAAAGGGGGCGGGGTGTGCTGGCCCAGCAGGGGGGTGCCGCTCGAGATGACGCGAAGGCCCAGGCGGGCGGCGGCGTTCGAGACGGCGGCGCGCGTGGCGCGCAGTTGGTCGCCCAGGTCGGCCAGGCTGGTGTGGGGGTCGGTGCGCACCTCGACCTGATACCGCGTGAGCTCGGTGGTGACGCGGTCGCCGAGCTCCACGGCCGCGTGCGCCACGACCTTCTCGGCCTCCGGGCTCACCTGCCGGGAGACCGGATCCACCAGGAGGTATTCCTCTTCCACGCCCACGGTCACCGGTACGAACCCGTCCGGCGCCCTCACCGGTCTCCCATCGGCCTGTGTCCACCCTTCGCTCTGCGTGTGACCGTCCTGTCACTCAGCGTCCACTGCTGACGTGCTGCCGTCAACCAGGCGGGGGTGCACCGGCCGGACCGGAGCGCCCACCGGGACGCGATGGCCGGGTACCGACGGAACGTCAGGGCCATCCGGTGCTTCGCGTCCTCCTCCGCGTGACGGAGCTGCTCCTGGAGGTGATCGGCGAGCTGGGCGCCCATGTCCGTCCACCCCCGCTCCAGGACACACGACGCACACGGTGGCGCGGACAGAGGCCGACGCGGGCACGCCCGCTGCACGGCTCTGCCACCACCACCTGGTGCAGGTGCCATGCCTGCCGGACGTTCGCCCAGGTGGAAGTAGGTGGCCGGGGAAGAAATCGCTTCGAGTGTCCGCAGTGACGGCTGTTAAGGTCGTCAAGATCCGGAAGTGCATGGGGGATCGGCCGGGGGGCCGGAAGCTGCACACATCGCACGTCGGCTCGCGCACCGCGCGGGCCGTTGTCCCGTCATGCCGTGACCACCGGACAAGGAGAGATTCTTCGTGCGCAGGAGCAGGATCCTCAGTGCCGCACTGGTATCGACACTGACGCTGGGCGTCGCCGGTGCCGGTGTGTCCGCCGCCCTGGTGCTGGCGACACCGGCCGGCGCCGCCACGGCGCGGGACTGGACCATGCCGACGCCGCTCACCGAGGCGGGCGGCCGCAACTCCGCCCAGGACGTCCGGATCACCTCCGACGGCACCGCCGTCGCGGTGTGGGTCAGGGACACCGGCCAGGACAGCCAGGAGGTCTGGGCCGCCACCCGCCCGGCCAAGGCCACCACGTGGCGCGCGCCCGTCCGTGTCGCCGTGACGAAGGGGCAGGTGCACGCCACCGAACTGACGACCGGTCCGGACGGCTCGGCGACGGTCGCCTGGCATCACTACGGCGACTCCGGTTACACGTACAGCTCGTCCACCCTGCTCGCCGGGGCGACAGCATGGTCTCCCGCGGCGCGGGTCTCCACCGTGTCGCATCCGGCGTGGATGGCCCTGGCGAGCGGCCCCGACGGCCGGCTCGTCGCGGTGTGGACCAGCTTCGGCGCCCCCGCCGACGGCGACGGGGCTCGCGGGCTGTACGTCTCCGAGCGCAGTGCGCCCGGCGGCGCCTGGTCACCGCCGGCCAAGCTCACGGACATCCTCGCCCACACGCCGGCCGCGACGGTCGGGCCGGACGGCACCGTCACCGTCGCCTGGCACGACAACTCCGGTGACGGCACCACCCTGCGGGTCACCTCGCGGGCCCCGGGCGCGACCGAGTGGCCCGCCCCCCGGAGCGTCGAGGGCAGTTCCTCGTCCCTCGGCAGTGACATCGTCCTCCAGTCGTCCGCATCCGGGGCCACGCTGCTCAGCTGGTCCGAAGCGGGTGACATGCACCGTTTCGCCTACCGGTCCACCCCGGACGCGCCCTGGGGAGCAGCCGAGTCGGCCCCCTGGGACGGCCGCCCGTACGAGTCCGGGACGCCGCAGCTCGGCCCGCAGGGCGAGGTGACGGCAGTGTGGGAGGAGTACTCGGCGCTGCGCACGGCGACGCGTTCGGCGACCGGTGCCTGGTCGGCGGTCCACACGCTGGACGACGGGGGAGCGGGCAAGGTGTGGTCCCCGAGCGTGGGCCCCGACGGCACGGTCACCGCCGTGTGGACGGCGTCCGACGGGGACGTGACGTCGGCCACGCGCACCGGCGGTGCCTGGGCACGACCGGTGATCGTGGGCCGCGTCGACCGGTACGACGGCGAGGGCGTGGTCGCGACCGGTGCCGGCGGCCAGGTCGTCGTCGTGTGGAACCGTACGACCGGGACTACGGACAAGGACGAGCCGCTCCAGCAGGTGTGGGCCACGGTGGCGACACCGGGCGCCTCCGTGCCGTCGGCCCCCGCCGAGCGCCGTGACCACGTCGGCAACGACGGGCGGCCCGACCTCTACGCCCAGACCGCCGCGGGTGCCCTCGTCATCTACCAGGGCACCGCCCGCGGCACCGTCTCCACGCAGGCCGACGGCGGCACGTGGCCCGCCGGCTCCACCGTGATCCCCTTCGGCGACCTGGACGGCGACGGCAGCAACGACACCCTCGTGCACACCGCGCGCGGTGAACTCCACCACTACAGCCCGCCGCGTGGCCGGGCCGTCACACCCGACGTGCCCCACACTCCCATCGGCACCGGGTGGTACGGGCTGGACGCCTTCACCTACTCCGGCGACTTCACCGCCGACGGCATCCCCGACCTGGTCGCCCGCCGGACCGAAACCGGCGAGCTGCTCCTCCACGCCGGCACCGAGAACGGCACGTTCGCAGAGGGCACCCGTATCGGCAGCGGCTGGAAGGGGCTCACGATCGTCGGCGCCGGCGACCTCAACAACGACAAGAAGGCCGACCTCCTCGGCCGTACCGCCACGGGCGACCTCTACCGGTACAACGGGACCGGGGCCGGCACCATCGGCGCCGGCACCAGGATCGGCTCCGGCTGGGGCGGCATGACCGACTTCGTCGGCATCGGCGACCTCACCGGGGACGGCAACGACGACATCCTCGGGCGCCACACCAATGGCGATCTCTACCGGTACAACGGGTCCGGGGCCGGCACCATCGGCGCCGGCACCAAGATCGGCTCCGGCTGGAAGTCGTTCGCCGCGGTCCGTTAGGCACTGTCCGGCGGATCATGCCGTGGATGGGGCTGCTGAGGCTCAACCGACCTCACTAGAATCGCGGTGTGTTCGAATACCACGGCTGGATCACCGTCAGGGAGACCGCAGTTGATGACGACGATGACGTCCGACTGCGGCAGGTTGTGGATGAGCTTCGGCTTCGCATCGCCCAGATGGCCAGTCCCTACCTCCTTGATCTCAGGTGGATGAACGGCGAGCCGTTCATCCACCTGGGAGGCCATCCCAATCACCGCTCGTCGCTTGATGTCGTCGGTCTGTTCGAGCATGTTGCGAAGGTTGCTCCCGGCTCCTACGGCCTTCTGCACATTCGCGATGACGAGGACCCAGCCCATGAGAACGAGGTACGTGTACTGAGACTCGCCCGGGGATCGGTCACCGAGCACACGGAGACGCTGCTGTCCCCGTGCGTCCCGGCGCTCGAAGACCCCTTCACTGATCAGATCCCGTCTGGCGGATCACGGCCGGAGCCATAGGCGGATCGCCGCGACCGTGACGGTGTCGTGAAAGACGAAGGCCCTCGTGTCGTAGCGGGTTGCGATCGCCCGGGAGTTCTTGAGCCGGTTGATCGTTCGCTCGACTTCGTTGCGGCGTGAGCTGTGTGCCTTGTCGCCACCGAGGTGGTCTGGCCGGGTGCGTGGCCGTCCGCCCTGTGGGCGGGGAACGCGCACGCGTTCGAGGACCTCGATCATCTGCGGTGCGTCGCCCCACTGGCCCGGCGTGACCAGGAACGCCGGCGGACGGCATCCGCCTTGACCGGCGAGATGGAGTTTGCAGGTCAGACCGCCCCGTGACCGTCCGAGCCCTTCGTCAGGGCGGTGGTGCCGGGGCGTCGATCTTCTTCGGGTCGCGTGGCTTCTTCTTGCGGGCCCCGGCCGCGTGCTGATGGACACGGCAGGAGGTCGAGTCGACGCTCACCATGCTCCATTCGACACGGCCCGCGAGGTCGGCGTCAGCCTGGACGGCACGCAGCATCCGGTCCCACGTGCCGTCCGCCGACCAGCGCCGATGCCATTCATAGACGGTCTTCCAGCTGCCGAAACGCTCGGGAAGGTCCCGCCACGGTATGCCCGTCCGAACCCCGGAAACAGGATCCCGTTGATCACCTTCCCTGATCGTTCCACCGGCCGCCACGTCGTCCCGACGCAGGCAGGTGTGGCTCCAGCCGGACCCACTCGGCATTCGTCAACTGCCCCGTCCTGCGATAGGCCGGGGTGAATCGGAAGTAGGCGGGAAGTGCTCAGGAGCGGAACCACAGCCGGATCGCGGTGACGGTCACCGTGCCGTGGAAGACGTAAGCCCGTTTGTCGAAATCACTACAAGGCAGCCCCGAAAAAAGGTCATCACTTACAACTCCTGACAATGGCTCGGGAGAGGCCGCACCCACCTACAAAGATGGATTCGGTTTCCACCTGCTGCTGTGCTTCCTGGCCAACACCGGCGAGGCACTCCCAGCTGACGGTATCGAGCGCAACAGGTGTGGTGCCATCGCCGAATCGGGCAATGACACCACCTGCGAGGTCGGCTCTGTGCCGTGTGGTGTCGGCTGCGTGGCCTACGTTGCGAGCTTGTGTTGACTACTGAGGTGTGACCACGGGCGTCAGTGCGAAGGCCAGCCAGGCGAGGGTGCATAGTCCGGCCGACAGCAGCAGGGACCATCCGGTGTCGGCGGTCGCGGCGGCGCCCATGAGGGCGACCCCGAAGGTGGCGCCGATCTGCCGGACGGCGTTGAGCAGGCCGCCGACCGAGCCGGCCGTGCCGTGCGGGGCGGCCCCGATCACGGCTGCGACGAGGGCCGGCAGGACGAAGGAGATCCCGAAGCCGGTGAGCAGCATGCCCGCCGCGAGCCAGGCGTAGGCGCCTTCGGTGAAGACCGTGCAGGCCAGGACCGTGCCTCCGGCGGCCAGAAGCGCCAGGCCGGCAAGGATCGGGCGCCGCGGGCCGGTGCGGGCCACGATCCTGCCGGTCAGCGGCGGGTTTGCGGCGAAGGGGACGGTCAGCGGCAAGAACGCCAGCCCCGTCTCCAGGGCACTCAGGTGCCGCTCGCGCTGCAGCAGCAGGGGCAGCACGAACAGGGCACCGGACAGGGCGAAGTTGGCGACCGCGCCCGCTAGCAGCCCGGCCCGCACCGGTGCCGACCGCAGCAGCGTCCGGTTCACCACCGGGGCTTGGCTGCGCCGTTCGAGCACGGCGAACACCACCACCGCGATGCCGAGCCCGCCCGCCGACCACGCGGTGTGGACCCACGCGCCAGCGCCGGCGGCGATCAGGACGTCCGTGAGCAGCGCCAGCACCGCCACAGCTACTGCTTGGGCCGGCCAGTCGACGCGGTTGGCGCCGCGCGGACAGTGCACCCCCTTTCCCCAAGTCATCATCAGTACGAGCAGCCCGAGGGGCACGTTGACCAGGAACACGGCCCGCCATCCGGCCGCCTCCACCAGGGCGCCGCCAGCGATCGGGCCAGCGGCGACGGCCGCCCCGCTGACCGCGGCCCACACCGAGATCGCGCGGGCCCGAGCCGCGGGCTCCGGGTAGAGACGGGCGATCAGTGCCATCGAGGCCGGGACGCAAGCCGCCGCGGCAGCCCCAGACACCGCTCGCAGGATCAGCAGCGCACCCAGGGTCGGGGCCAAGGAACTGAGCAAGGACGCGAGTGCGAACACGGCCGTGCCGGCCCGGAAGACCAGCTCGGCGCCGAACCGGTCGGCTGCCGCCCCCGCCGACAACAGCAGAGCCGCGAACACCACGGTGTAGCCGGTGGTGGCCCACTGCAGGCCGGCCATCGATGTATGCAGCGACGCGGCCAAGTCGGGTTCGGCGACGGACAGCACGGTGGTGTCGAGCAGCACCATGAAATAGCCCAGCGACACACCCGTCAGCGCGCCCGCGCGCCTCGCCCGGGACAGTGCGGGAACGGCGGACGCGACAGGGTTCACAACAGCCATGGAAGAGAAAGCCTCCGGTAAGCAGCCAGATCAATCACGCCACCCACCATCGGCCCGACCAGGCTGGACGCTCCACCGAGGCAGCCGCACGCTCCGTTCGGAAATTCCGAACGCTCTCACGGTGTTGGGCGCATACGTGGAACTACGCCAACTCGCCACCTTCGAGGCTGTGATCCGGCACCGGACCGTCACGGGTGCCGCCGTCGCGCTCGGGCTCGCTCCCTCCTCCGTCTCTCAGCAGATCCGCACTCTCGAAGCCGCTCTCGCCGTCACCCTGTTCACCCGCGGCCCCAAGGGCATGGAACTGACCCCCGCCGGAGAACGTCTGCGCGGGTGGACGCGTACGCTGCTCGACACCGCCGAGCAAGCCGTCCACGACGTCCGCGGCGAGCGCCGACGGCTACGGCTCGGCGCCCTGGAGACCCTAGCTGGATCCCACGTCCCCCTCGTCCTCGCCCGGCTGGCCGAACACCGCCCCGACATCACGGTCGACGTCCACTCCGACCGAACCCGCCAAGGGCTTTTCACCGATGTCGTCGAAGGACGCCTCGACGCGGCCCTTCTCCTGGACGCCGGGGAAGACCTCGGCGGGCTCGGCTTCCCCGCCCCGGCCGAACCCCTCGCTTTTCTGGACCTCGACCCCGTCCCCCTGGCCCTGGTCGCCGCCCCGACCCATGCCCTCGCTGCCCGTCCCGCACTGACCCCCACTGACCTCGACCACGAACGACTCCTGGTCAACGCCCCGGAGTGCTCCTTCTGGCTGGCCGGACGACGCCTCCTCGGCACCGGCCCCGAACGGGTCCGAGCCGGCGGAGTTCCCGTGATGCGCGCCTGGGCCGAACACGGCCTCGGTATCACCCTGCTGCCCCGCTTCGCCGTCACCGACAGTCTGCGCGCCGGCACCCTCGTCCAGCTCGACCTTCCCGTGCCTGACCTCAGCCTGCGCCTCGTCTGGCGCAAAGACCGCGAAACCCTCCCAGAATTGCGCGACGTCCTTTACGCCGCCGCCAGCCCCTGAACAGCGGAAACGGGGAGAGAGCAGTTACGAGCACATCAGGAGAGACCCGACGGGTGGGCGGCACCGCCCTCCCGCGAACTCCGCGAGCCGTCAAAGGGAGATGAAGGGCGAATGCTCGGCCACAGAGGCCGCCGCAGCCACAAACGCAGACGCGGTAGCACTCGACGACGAGGGAACACAGAGCCGAGGGACCCCCAGAAGACGGTGCTGCCGGTGATGACGGCCAGCCCGTCACAGCCGCCCTGCCGCGGCCACCCGGTGACGTCGTCCCATCGTGGCCCCGGCGAGTACACCGGCCTGCCGAGCATCTCGTACCTCTGCACGGCGCGCACGATCCCCTCGGCGACCAGCCGTCCCACCACCCGCGCCCCGAGCGCCTCGGCCTTGTCGGGGGTCGCGTCGATGTCGGCGATGGCCTGGAAGTAGCCACCATCGGGCGTCCACCGTGATTGCGACAGCCGCGTCCGCGTCCGCTGGATGTTCGTTCATGGGCAGAACCTTGCCGGACGGGACCGACAACACCCCCCGCGAGGTTCCGGGCCTCAGCTGTGCGCGCAGCCTTCACACCCCGGCACACTGATCAACATGACGGCCCTGCACACCAATCCACTCTTCTCCCGCCTCGAAAATGCCGAGCGCGTACTCGTCGCCGGTGCCGGAGGCGGCTTCGACATCTACTCCGGCCTGCCGATCGCCCTCGACCTGATGCACCAGGGCAAGGAGGTGCACCTGGCCAACCTCACCTTCAGCGCGGTCGAAGGGCTGCCGACGGACGACTGGCTCGCGCCGGACGTGGTGGCGGTGACCCCGCGATCGGCACCGCACCAGGCGTACTTCCCCGAGCGGACGCTGGCCCAGTGGCTGGCCCTCCACCGGTACCCCAGTACCGTCCACGCCTTCCCGAGGACGGGGGTCCAGCCGTTGCGTGCGGCCTACCGGGCGCTGATCGACCACTTCCGGATCGACGCGGTCGTCCTGGTCGACGGCGGTACGGACATTCTGATGCGTGGTGACGAGGCGGGCCTCGGCACGCCGGAGGAGGACCTGACCAGCGTGGCGGCGCTTGCGGCGCTGGACGACGTACCCGAACGCCTCGTGGTGTCCGTGGGTTTCGGCGTCGACGCGTACCACGGGGTCAGCCATGGCCTCGTGTTGGAGAACATCGCGGCGCTCGAGCGCGACGGCGCCTACCTCGGCGCCTTCTCGATATCCCGTACGACCCGGGAGGGGGCCCTGTACCTGGACGCTGTCGCCCACGCGCAGGATCACACCCCCGATCACCCGAGCATCGTCAACGGTTCCGTCGCCGCCGCGGTCCGCGGCTCCTTCGGCGACGTCCGGTTCACCACGCGGACCCGGGGCAGCGAGCTGTTCATCAACCCCTTGATGTCACTGTGCTTCGTCTTCGAGCTGCAGGGCCTGGCTGCCCGCTGCCTCTACCTCGACCGGATCGAGAACACCCACCTGATGCGGCAGGTCAGCAGCGCGATCGCGCAGTTCCGGGACGAAACCATCACCCGGCCGCCCCGCCGGATCCCGCACTGACGTCCGTACGTCCCGTCCTTGCCGCGCCGCCGCAGAAGCACGCGCCTCCCCGGGGCCGGCGCACGGTCGCCGTGGTCCGCCCGCACAGTGCCGTGACGGCAGGTCATGGGATTGTCGCCGGAACGGCGTTGTCAGTGGTGGTCGATAACGTCGTGGTGTTGGAAAGGCCGTTTCGCCGACAGGAGTGGACGATGATCGAGAACCGTATGAAGACCTCGCTCAGGGTGGTGCTGACCGACGTCAACGAGCGCGTGGTGGAAGCGTGGCGGGCGGCGTTCGCCGACACCCCCGGGATCGAGATCCGCCGGGGCTCGATCCTCGATGAGAATGTCGACGCCTGGGTCACCCCGACCAACTCCCGCGGGCGGATGGACGGTGGGGCGGATGCCGTCATCAAGCGGCACCTCGGAGCGGGCATCCAGCTGCGGGTGCAGCGGGCCATCCGCGACCGGTTCGGCGGAATCCTGCCGGTGGGCAGTGCGGTGTGCGTCCCGTCGGGGGCGGACATCCCGCGGTACCTCATATCGACGCCGACCATGGTGCAGTCCTCGCAGAACGTGAGTGACACACTGAACGTGGCCATGGCGTGCGCCGCCGCATTCCAGGCCGTCCACCGGCAGAACCGGCAGGTGCCGGGGAGCATCCGGTCGGTGGCGCTGGTCGGGATGGGCGCGCAGACCGGCCGGGTGCCGGCCCGGGTCTGCGCCAACCTGATGTGGACCGGCTACACCCTTTTCCACGACCACTGGTTCGAGGACGACGACGAGCTGCGCGCCACCATCACCTCGCAGCTCGACGGCATCGAGAACACGCCGGTCACGCAGCGGGTGCGCATCATGCCGCCGAAAGGGCATTCCTTTCGTCCCTGATCCCGTTCCCCCGACCGGCCAGCCGGCCGGTGAGCCCGCAGGCCACTCCGCCGGTCAGACCGCCGGCCACCTCCATCCCCCAGGTACGACGACCGGGAGCCCTTCGCCCATGAGCGACTCTTCCACCACCGCCACCCCGGCCCAGCCGGACGCGAACGACCCGCTGGGTCTCACCGAACTCTTCAAGGGCGGCGGTGAAACCTGGCTTCCGCTCCTGCGGCCCGTCATCGAGGCGCAGCCGGACGCCGCCGAGTTCATCGGCCAGGGCCGCAGCCCGGAGGTCGTCCCCGTCCGGGAACTGACCTTCCAGGCGCTCAAGCCCAACCCGCCCCACAAGTGGAAGGTCGTCGTCTTCGGCCAGAACCCGTACCCGCGCCCGGAGAGCGCCACGGGCATAGCCATGTTCGACAACACCTTCAACGACTGGAAGGACAGCCAGTTCGGCAGGGTCGTCAGTATCCGCTGCATCATCAAGGCGGCGGCGATGTGGAAGTACGGCATCGCCAAGAAGACACCCATCGCCGACGTCCGAGCCCTGCTGAAGGAGCGGGAGACGGTCCAGCCGCCGGAGTGGTTCCAGGCGATGCTCACGCAGGGCGTGCTGCTGCTGAACGCCTCGCTCACCGCCAGCAGCGACGGCGCGATGGGGGCGGACCGGCACACCGCGTTCTGGCGGCCCGTCGCCGAGCGGATCGTCGAGGAGATCCTCAAGGCCAAGCAGGACGCCGACGAGGAGGACCGGGGCGTCGTCTTCGCGTGGTGGGGGGCCCACGCCCGCAACCTGAAGAAGGTCGTGCTCCGGCTCCAGGAGAAGTACCCGGACGTGGAGGTCCGGCACATCGATCACGCCAACCCGGCGGCCCAGGGCGACATCTTCTGCCAGGGAGACCACTTCGCGACGGTGAACGCGGCCCTCGCCTCGCTGGGCGCCGACGAGATCGACTGGCTGCCGAGCAAGGGGTGGAACGAGAAGGCGGCCGGCACCAGTGGTGCGGACGGGGACGTCGCGGCACGGATGGGCGCCTTCATCGCGTCGACCATGGAACTGCACCAGCTGTATCTGGAGCGGCTCACCAGCGTCAAGGACGAAGGGCTCGTCCTCCCGGCGATCACCGGAGTCTTCGATACCCCGCTGATGGACTTCCCGGACGCCTTGGCCCCGGTCACCAAGGTGCTGTCCGGACTCAGCCGGTACATCGAGCGGTCCCGCGAGTTCGGCAAGCGGCGAGCGGACGAGACGGCCGACGGCCTGTCCGCGGACGCGATCGCGGCGCTCTACCTCTACACCTGCGAGTCCACCTTCTACCGCGAGATCAACGCCGTTCTCCGCTCCCCGCAGCGGGCCAAGGTCGTGCCCTACCTTCCGTACCTGCGGCTGCTGTTCTCGGCGGTCTCGGGGCTGCCGGCCCACACCCGGCCGCTGTGGCGCGGTGTGTCGCTGGACCTGCGGGCGCAGTACCCGGTCGGGCGGACGGTGACGTGGTGGGGTGTGTCCTCGTGCACGTCCGAGCTGAGCGTGGCCCGCTCCTTCCTGGGCAGCCGGGGCAAGCGGACGCTCTTCGAGGTGACCCCGGCGCGGGCGGTGGGCATCCGGAGCTTCTCCGCCTTCACCGGCGAGGAGGAGTACATCCTCGCGCCGGGCACCCAACTGGAGGTGACGGACGTGAAGGCCGAGCGCGGTGGGCTGTGCACGGTCAAGCTGACCGAGGTGGACGCCGCCCCCCTCGTCTCCTGACCATCCGCCCTCCGGCACCCCGGCTTCCGGCCCGCACATGGGGCCCGGGAGCCGGGGCACCGCCTTCGGCACGGGGCCCGGCTCCGGCCCGGCCCTGATTGCTTCCGGGCTGATCGCGTCAGGAGGTGGAGGCGGCTTCGAGGAGGGTTTCTGCGGCGGCGGTACGGGCGTAGAGGACGGAGCGGCCGGCTCGGTGGGCGCTGACCAGGCCCGCGCCACGCAGCGCGGTCAGACTCTGCGACACCCCGGCTGGGGACAGTCCGGTGCGATGTGCCAGTTGGGTGGTGGAGGCCGGGGTGTCCAGTTCGGCCAGCAGGCGGGTTCGTGAGCGGCCGAGCACCGAGGCGAGGGCATCGGTGCCGGTGGTGGGCGCGGTGATCCACAGTGAGCCGGTACCACGTGCCGGATAGGTGAGTTGTGGTGGTTCCGGCGGTGCGACTCGGGTGGGCAGACGTGGTCCGGTGAAGACCGAGGGGACGAGCAGCAGTCCCGGACCCGCCGTGGTGCGGGACAGCGGCCTGCCTCGCCGGGTCAGGTGCAGCGTGCTGCCGTCCCATCTCACCGCGCTGTGCAGGTCGTTGAGTACCTGGCCCGCGCCGTGCTCGGCGATCCGGCGTGCCCGGTGGAAGACGTCGGTGTCCAGGACAGCGCGGATGCGTGCCCAGTAGGGAGCGATGGCCAGTTCCCAGTAGGTGTGGATCTCCCGGGTGAGGCGGGTCAGGCCGGCGCGCGGGTCATGGTGCAGTGACCGCAGCCGGGGACTGAGCCGTCCTTGGTGGTACTCCAGGTGATCGAGGTCGTGGCGGACCCGGTCGACGGGGGCGTCCTGGATGGCGGCCAGCTCCGTGGCGAGCGCCGGGGCCGGCCCGGCGGGGGCCGGATTGAGGAAGTACGGAAAGAATCCCGTGGGCGGGATCAGCTCCGCAAGCCAGCCCCTGTCCAGCCCGGCGGCCGCCACCCGCGGCTGGACCTGCTGGATCCAGGGACGGTGAACAGGGGATGCGGAGGCAGGGTGGGACAGCAGCCGAAAGCTGGTCACCACCTGCCACATCGGCGAGACGGTGAACCGCACCTGCGCCAGATCGTTCGCCGAGAACGTCAGCTCCGCCAGGACGACCACCCCCGAGGATTCACACCTGACTGAATCAATGGCGTCCAGCCTATCCAGCGGAGATCCTTCCCGGCATGACTTCGCAGATGACCTCGGACATGACCCCGGACATGACCTCGGACACGATCACCGCAGCGGCGTCGGGCACTTGGACACTCGGCGACCTGGTCGTCAACCGCATCGGCTTCGGCGCGATGAGGTTGACGCAGCACGGCGAGGCACTGGTGCCCGACGCCGTTCCCCTCGACCGCGGTCAGGCGCTCCGGGTGTTGCGCCGTGCGGTCGAACTCGGCGTGAACCATATCGACACCGCCGCGTTCTACTTCTCGCCGCTCCGGTCGGCCAACGAACTCATCAACCGGGCACTGTCCCCCTACTCCGACGATCTCGTCATCGTCACCAAGGTCGGACCGGGCCGGGACCCTGCGGGCAACTGGCTGCCCCACGCCACCTCCGAGCAACTGCGCGGCCAGGTCGAGGAGAACCTGCGCCAGCTCGGCCGCGACCACCTGGACGTGGTGAACCTGCGCATCGTGGGAACCGATTCGATCGCGGAGCGCTTCGGCGCGCTGGCCGAGTTGCGTGACGCGGGGCTCATCCGCCATCTGGGCCTGTCCAACATCCTCCCCCATCATCTCGCCGAGGCCCAGGCCATCGCCCCCGTGGTCTGCGTCCAGAACATGTACGGCATCGGGGCATCGCCCGAGCAGGAGGAGCTCCTGCGGATCTGCGGTGAACAGGGCGTCGCGTTCGTGCCGTTCTACTCGATCGCCGGGACCGGACGCACCGCCGGCGCGACCACCGACGACAGCAGCACGCTGCGCGCCATCGCCCGCGCGCGCGGAGTGAGCGCAGCACAGATCCGGCTCGCGTGGACCCTGCACCAAGGCCCCCACGTGCTGGCCATCCCCGGCACCGGGAACCCCGACCACCTCGCACAGAACGTGGCCGCCGGCGCCCTGCGTCTGTCCGAGGCCGAAGTCACCGCCCTCGGCTCCCTTTCGGGGTAGCGGCCGAGGCCCGCGCCGGCCGTCACCGTCCGCTTCCGCTGATCGGTTCGGGCCGCCGGAGGGCGCGCGGACGTTCCAGCCGCCCACCCCCGGTCGCAGCAGCCCCGATCCCGCCGGTGCAGCAGGGCGTGCACCGCCGCCTCGGTGTGGTCCGTACGGCGTGGACGCCTGCGAGGTCGGCCTTCGTGGGTACGGCGCCGCCTGTCTCCGAGCCGAGCCGCGACTCCTCCAGCGCGAGCCAGGCCGCCCGGCACTCCGGCGTGTCGAGCAGGTCGGTACGGCCTTCGGCGCTCGCGGGACGTGCCGCCTGCCTTCCTGACGGTCCCGGCACCTCCTCCGTGCCGGGCTCGCCGCTCAGGGCGAACGCGTGATGCCGTGACCCGGTCGGGCCCCGGTGCGGCGAGCCTCTGCCGCGTGGGCGGGGACGCGTGCAGGATCGGTGCACGTCCGCGGCGCCGGTCGCCGGACCGTGCCCGTCGTCCCGAAGAGGCCCCGCCGTGGAACTGCCCGAGTCCTCGCTGCCCGAAGGTGGCGACACCGGTGACGGCCGCTACGGCGAAACGGTGTTCCCGCCGGAGCGCACGGGCGAGGACGAACGGATCGATCTCGGCGCCCTCGCCTACGACGGGATCACCTCGGCACGGCTCGGGAAACTCGGAGCCGGACCCGGATGGCGATGCCTTGACGTGGGTGCCGGGACGGGTACGGTGGCCCACCGGTTGCTGGACCGGTTCGGCGTCGCGTCCGTGCTCGCCGTCGACCGCGACGTGCGCTTCCTCGCCGCCCGGCCCGCCCCGGGGCTCACCGCCTTGGAGGCGGACGTCACCGACCCGGGGTTCGATCCCGGGAAATTTCACCTCGTCCACGCGCGCTTCGTGCTGATGCACCTGCCCGCGCGGCGGGAACTCATCGGGAAACTCAGCCGACTGCTCGTCCCGGGCGGTGTTCTCGTTCTCAGCGACGCGGTCGACCTGACGTCCGCGGGAGCCGGAGAGACCGCGTACAGCAGGGTGATGCGGGCGATGTGGCAGGGGCTGAAGGACACCATCGGGACGGACATCACCTGGGTCCCGGAGTACCCCCGTCTCCTTCGTACGGCCGGGCTCACCTCGGTGGCCGCGGAGATGTACGCCCCTCCGCTGGTGCCCGGGAGCGCCATCAGCCGGTTCTGGGTCGATACGTGGCGCCGCGCACGGGAGGCGATCACGGCGACGGGCCTCGTCGACGACGCGACGGTCGAGGAGGCGGTCCGCTGTCTGGAGTCGCCGGACTGTGCCGAGCTGTCTCCAGGGATGATCACCGCGTGGGGGCGCCGACCGCCGCAGGGGGCTCCTTGACGGCTCCTCCGCCGGTCCTGTCCTGCCCGCCGGTCCTGGCCGGGCGAACGGGAGCCGTGCGAGGCGGTCGAGAGCCCGGCCCGCGGAACGTCGGCCCGCGCCCTGCGCAGCGCGCATGCCGGCCGCGCCGCCTACCGGCGGAGCGCTTCGACGTCCTCGGTGCACGTCGGGAACTCCACCCGCGCGGCGGCGATGATCTCGTGCCCGGGCCTGCGCGAGGTGGTCGCGTGCTTCTCGGCGGGCGAGGTGCCTGCGGTGGGAAGGGGCGGTCAGGATGCACGGGGTGCGAGGCGCGCGGCTGCCGCTGCGCCCGCGTGCGGGGGACGCTCTTCCCGGGGCCTGCCGTCCCAGCGCCATGCGGCCTGACGAGGGCGCCCGGGCAGTTCGGCGCGCCCGGTCGCCCACAGCAGGGTGGGCCAGGGATCCGTGGAGTCCGGGGCGTCCGGAAACAGGCGGGCGAGCACCCGCGAGCACAGGTCCGCGGGCGGGTTCCAGGCAACCCCGAGCCCTTGGGCCAGGTCGTGCGTGTGCACGAGGGTCTCCACGATCCCCATCGCGGCGAAGCCCTCGGCGTCGGAGACGCCGAAGACGTGGTGGGCGCGTACGTGCGGGGGCGTCGTGCGCACCATGGCGACCAGCAGGGCGCCGCTGGCCTCCAGCACCTGCAACAGGCCGGCGGGGCCCGCCGCGCGGTCCGCGTGAATGACGTTCTCGGGGCCGCCGGGTCGCCGGCTCTGCCACACGAAGGGCACGTCACCGTCCAGGGGCGGGGTTCTCGGACCCAGTTGCGCGGCGTAGGCGAAGAGGTCGTCGCCGAGGTGCTCGGCGGTCTCCCAGCAGTCCCACTCCAGCGAACCCGCCCGGCCGTCCCACGCGGCCGGGGGCGCCGTGCGAAGGGCGGCCACAGCGAGCTGCACGGCAAGATCGAGGTCGTCCGCCGTGACGGGGGACGGGAAGGGAGCACGTTCGTCTGATCGGGACATGGCAGGACCGTATCCCGCCCGGAAGGAGTCACGCTTTCCTTTTTGTTCACGCGCGGCGCACCTTGCGGCGGTTCATGGTCACAGCACCGGGGGCCAGTTCGTTGAGGGCGAGGTCGAAGAGCTCGATCCGTACGCGCGTCTCCGATGTCCACGCCGATCATGTAGCCGCTGTCCGCGCTGATGCGCAGGAGCGTGCGGGGGCGGCCGCCGGCCGAGTCGACGCTGCCGGCCTTTTCCACCAGGCCCTCGGCGACCAGCTCGGACACCACGTTGCTGACCGAGCCGGAACTCGGCCCGGTGCCCGGACCGACCGAGAAGCGGCTCAAAGGCCACGGGCGCCGCGCACGCGTGACCGGCCGGAGCGGCCCTACCGCGGACCCTGCGACTGCCCGTCCCGGGCTGACGGGCCGTGCCAGTCCAGACACACCACGAGCGCGTCGTCGTCCAGCGGCACGTCCCCGTGGTGGCTACGGAGTTCGCGCAGCACCGCGTCGGGCACCTGGGGCGCGGGCAGCAGACGCGTGGCCGCGAGCGAGCGCGCCAGCGCACGGTCCCCGTACCGTTCCCCCGCCGACGACTGCGCCTCGTACACCCCGTCGCTGGCGAACAGCAGCCGGTCCCCGTCCCGCACGGTGAAGTACTCCGGTACGTACTCGGTGTCCTCGAACATGCCGAGGGGCAGCTGCGCGTCGAAGGTCAGCGGCGTCACGGTTCCCCGGCTCAGCCTCCAGGCCTGGGGCGAGCCGGCCTCGATCACCTCGACCTGGCCGGTCGCCAGGGTGAAACGGAGAAGCAGCACCGACACATGGACCCGGCCCTGATACTGCGCGTAGACGGCTTGGTCGGCCAGCGCGGCCTGTCCCGCGAGGTCGAGCCCGGCGCGCCGGGCGTTGCGCAGCGCGTTGACCGCCAGGTTGCTCAGCAGGGCGGCATCGATGCCCTGCCCCATTCCGTTGGTGATCGTCAGGGTCAGGTCGTCGGCCGACACGGACCAGTCGTAGTTGTCGCCGAGCACCGCGTAGGCCGGTTCCAGATGCGCGCCCAGGGAGAACTCCGTACGGAAGCAGGCCCGGCCCGGCAGGAGCTGCCACTGCATCTCCGCGGCCAGAGTGAGCCGGGCGGCGCGCCGCGCCAGGACGTAGAGATCGGTGTCGCGATCGGCGACGAGGATCTCGTGGCCCAGCGCCTCGCAGATGTTCTGCAGCTCCGGCAGCACGGGGTCGGCCAGGCGGTCCTGCGGCATTCCGACCGTCAGCACGCCCATGCGGTCGCCACGGATCGTGATGGGCAGGTGCACGTCCGCCATCCCCGTCCCGTCGTCCCGCACGACCAGCGGTTCCTGCGTCCCGAAGACACGGCCCTGCGGGCTGTCGTGAATCGGTACGGACTCGGCCGACGGCGCGGGCCCGACGACCTGGAGCGACCGCATGGCGTAGTCGGCGAGCCGCAGCTCCACCCGGTCCGCCCCGTACTGCTCGGCCACGGCCGACTTCACGATCTCCAGAAGGGTGTGCGGCGCACCGGCCCGAAGGGCCGTCTCGACAGCGGTGAATCGCTCCACGTCTCACCCCTTCGACGAGTACTCGGCAGGGGCTTCCGGTGACCTCGCCACCCGCGCGACCTCGGCTCAGCCTCAGTCTAGGCAGCACGGCACGATCACGGCGAGCGGCCTCGTGGGCCGCGGGCGGCTCCGTCCCCTCACCGGCGGAGGGGCGTACCCGCGGTCCGCGGTCCACCGCCCGCGGCGCGTCACTGCCGTCCGTGCCAGTCGAGGCAGACCACCATGGCGTCGTCGTCGGGGTCGATGGGGCCGCGGTGGCCGGCGAGCTCCTGCAGCACCGCGTGGGGAACCTGCGAGGGAGGCAGCAGGCGGGTGGCGGCCATGGCCCGGGTGAGCGCCTTCTCGCTGTAGCGCTCGCCCGCCGGCGAGGCGACGTCGTAGACGCCGTCGCTCAGGAAGAAGAGCCGGTCGCCCGGCAGCACGTGAAAGGGCTGCGCGGTGTAGATGGTGTCCTCGAACATCCCGAGGGGAAGCTGCGCCTCGAGTTCGACGGGCTCCGCCTTTCCCCGCCTCAGGCGCCACATCTTCGGCGATCCGGCGTCCACGACCTCGGCCTCACCGGTGGCGAGATCGAAGCTGAGGAGCAGCACCGACAGGTGCACGGAGCCGCGGTAGTGCCCGTAGATCGCCTGGTCGGCGAGGAAGGCCTGGTCCGCCAGGGACAGGCCGGCCCGGCGGGCGTTGCGCAGTGCGTTGATCGCCAGATTGGTCAGCAGGGCCGCTTCGATTCCCTCTCCCATGCCGTTGGTCACGGTGAGGGTGAGCCGGTCGGCGGAGGTGGACCAGTCGAAATTGTCGCCGTAGATCGCGTACGCGGGCTCGAGCTGGGCCCCGATCTCGTACTCGGGGCGTGAGCATGCGCGGCCCGGCAGCAGCTGCCACTGCATCTCGGCGGCGAGGGTGAGCCGGCTGGCCCGGCGCGCCTGCACGTACAGGTCGGTGTCCCGTTCCGCCACGACGATCTCGTGGCCGAGCACCTCCGCGACGTCCTGGAGTTCTCGCTCGACCTCCGGCGTGTAGCCGTCCCGGGGGAGCCGGACGGTGAGGACGCCGATGCGGTCGCCGCGCACGCTGACGGGGAAGTGCGCCCTCACGTCAGCGGAGTGGGGGCGGCTCTCCACATGGGGCCGCTGGGACCCGAAGGCCCGCCCCGGCGCGCTGCCGTGCACGGTGACCGGGTCCCCGGTGTAGGGGAGGGTGCTGACCGGTTGCAGCATGGTCGTGGCGTAATCGGCCATGAGCAGATCGACGGAGACGGCCGTGTAATGGGTGGAGAGGGCGTCCCGTACTGCTTCGAGGAGGGCGTGAGGCGGGGCCCCGCGCAGCGCGCGTTCCACAGCCGAGAATCTGTCCACCGTTCGATTACCACCTGTTCAGGATGAATGCGGGAAAGGACCGGATGGCCGCTGATGTCGCAGCGACTGACAAGGCCGTTGGGAAGTGTCACAGTTGAGGGCATGCATTCCGAGACTTCTTCAG
>NZ_KL591034.1:0-6709 GCF_000716335.1 Streptomyces sp. NRRL S-118
GGCGGGGGCGGGCTGCGCGGCCGGGCCGGCACCGCGGCGGGGAGCGGCGGAGGCGGCGGGGGCTTCCGAAGGAGGACGGCTGTGCTGCCGTGGCTGGTGTGGTGAGGGAGCCGGGGGTGGCGGGGACGGCGGCCGGAGGCGTGTGCCGGTCGCGGTCGGTCCTGGCGTGTGGGTGACTTCGCCGCCGCCGGGAGGACCCCGGTACCGGGAGCGCGGAGCAGGGTCTACCCGAACGGTGTACACCGCCGGCTTCGTCTGCGCCCGCGCCGCTGGCACGCTGGCGCGGTGGGGCCCGAGCGTGAGGGCCCGAGCAGGAGAGCCCGAGGGTGAGGGCCGAACCGTGAGGGGCGTGCGTGGAAGCAGCGGAAAGCCGCAGGAGGCAGCGGCCGGGCCGGTCCGGACCGGCTCGTAGGGCCCGTGTGACCGTGTGGGTGTTGTGCACACTGATCTCGGTGGGCATGGCGGGGTGCCGATTGCCCGAGCCCTACCGTCCGCCGAGCACGACCGACGGCTCGGGCGGCGGCAGGACGTTCTACATCAGCCCCGCCGGTGACGATGGCGCCGACGGACACACGCGTGCGACCGCGTGGCGCACCCTCAAGCGTGTGGACTCGGTTCGTCTGCAGCCCGGGGACCGGGTCCGGCTCGAAGGGGGGGTGCGCCACCGCGGGCGGCTGCGGCTCGATGAGGGAGAGGCCGGCCGGCCGGACCGCCCGGTCGTCATCGACTCGTACGGCAAGGGGCGTGCCGTCATCGTGCCGGCCGGCACCCCGGGCGTCGACGTCTACAACACCGCCGGTGTCGAGGTCCGCCGGATCCAGGTCCGCGGCCAGGGGCGGTCCGTGAGGGACGAGGGCGGCATCAGCTTCTACGCCGACGCCGGCAGCGACGCCCGCAAGCTCGAACACGTGGTGGTCTCCGGCGTCGACGTGTCCGGGTTCCGCCATGGCGTACAGGTGGGCGGCGACGGCGGCTCCGGCTTTCGCGGGGTGCGCGTCGACAACAGCGTCCTGCACGGCAACCGCGACGCCGGACTGATCACCTACGGTCCCGACCAGGACGCGGGCCCACCCCGGTACGCCCACGCCGACGTCACCGTCGACCGGGTCGAGGCCCACCACAACCCGGGCTCTCCCACGAGCCACGCACGCAACACCGGCAGCGGCATCATCCTCGCGTCGGTGGATGGTGGCCGCATCGACCGCTCCACGGCACACGACAACGGCGCCGGGTCCTCACCCACGGCACTCGAGGGACCCCAGGGCATCTGGGCCCACGACGCCACACGCGTGGTCATCCAGCGCAGCGTCTCCTACCACAACCGGACCAACAGCCATGTGGACGGCGGAGGGTTCGGCCTCGATGTCAACGTCACGCGCTCCCGTCTCCAGTACAACCTCTCGTACGGCAACGACGGCCCCGGATACCTCGTCTACGCGGGCGAGCGGCGCCGGACCCACTCGGGCAACGTCGTGCGTTTCAACGTCAGCAACCACGACGTCCGCGAACTCGCCGGGTACGCCGGCATCTACGTCGGCGGGTTCGTGCAGGACACGCAGATCTACCACAACACCGTCGTCACCCGGTCCGGCGACGAGCTCCGCGTTCCCGCCCTCATGATCACCCCGGGCCCCCGGGACGTCGGTATCAGGAACAACCACTTCGTCACTGACGGGGCACCGCTGGTACGGGCCGAAGGCCTGCTCGTCGGCGTACTCCTGCAGGGCAACAACTACCACGTGACCGACGGCCCCTGGACGCTGGAGTGGCAGGGCGAGACCTTCGACGACCACGACGCGTGGCGCCGCGCGACGGGCCAGGAACGGATCGGGGACCAGGACACGGGCAGCAGCGTCGACCCGTGCTTCGACGACACGGGCGGGCTGCGGCGCGCCGTGGCGTTGCGTGCCGCGCTGACGCCGGGATGTGGGGAGCCGGCCGCTCCGGAAGGGATCGACCTGCAAGGCTGGTTCGCCATCGACCCGGGCCCGGTGGACGCCTTCGGTGGCAGGATCGGCGACACACCGCTCGTGGGAGCCGTCCAGCCAGCGCGTCGGAGCGGTGACGGCGGGCAATGACACCGCGGACGGCGCGCGAGATGGGCCCGGCCACCCGGCCGGGCCCATCTCGTCCGGCCGCTGCCGGTCGGGCTCGCCGGAGCCGTCAGGCCGCGTAACCCCGGGGATTGCCCAGTTGGAACCGCCAGGCATCGGTGCACATCTCGGCCAGGTCACGCCGCGGCCGCCACCCCCACGCGTCGAGGGCGGCGCGGGCGTCGGCGACGAGCCGCGCCACGTCCCCCTCCCGGCGCGGTGCGATCCGGTAAGGCACGGGCCGGCCGGACGCCGCACGGAACGCGGCGACCAGTTCGAGCACCGACGTGCCCACGCCGGTGCCCAGGTTGAGCACCCGCATACCCGGCTCGGCGAGGTGGCCCAGTGCCACCCGGTGACCCTCGGCCACGTCCATGACGTGGATGTAGTCGCGTACGGCGGTGCCGTCCGGGGTCGGCCAGTCGTCGCCGAAGACGGCGAGCTCCTCCCGCCGCCCGACCGCTACCTGCGCGATGAACGGCATCACATTGTCCGGCGTGCCCAGCGGGTCCTCACCCAGCAGCCCCGAGGCGTGCGCCCCGACCGGGTTGAAGTACCGCAGCGCGTACACCGACAGCTGCGGACGCTGCCGGCACACGTCCGCCAGCACCTGCTCGCACATCCACTTGGAGCGGGCGTACGGGTTGGTGGGCGCGACGGGATCCCCCTCGGCGAGGGGCACCCGTTCGGCCGCCCCGTACAGAGAACACGACGACGAGAACACCAGCCGGTGCACTCCGTGTTCGGCCATGACGGCGAGCAGGGACACCGTGCCGCCGACGTTGGTGTCGTAGTACTCCACCGGCATGCGCACGGACTCGCCGACCGCCTTCCGTCCGGCGAAGTGGATGACGGCGTCGACCGGATGCCGCCGGAACACGTCGGACAGTGCCGCGCGGTCCAGGACGTCGACGTCGTACGAGGCGACGAGCGGTCGGCCCGCCACCTTCTGCACGCGCGTGAGTGCTTCCGGCGAGCTGTTCTGGTGGTTGTCCACGACCACCACCTCGTGGCCGTGGTCCAGGAGTTCGACACAGGTGTGACTGCCGATGAAACCGGCGCCACCGGTCACCAGGACCGTCCGGGGCAGCGACATGGGAGCCTTCCATGGGTGGGGTGCTGTGCGGGGGATGGGCGGCGGGGGAGGCGATGAGGAGGGGCGCGGCCGGTGCGCAGGACGGGCGGGCCCTCAGGCGTAGAACCCCATCAGGTAGTGGGGGAAGACCGCCATGGCCAGGACCAGCGGCAGCGCGGTCAGCGCCGCCACGACGAGCGGCAGGCGTACCGTCGCCAGGGCGGCGAGGCGGCTGACGCCCTCCGCGGCCGCCGTCTCAGCCGCATGCAGCCAGCACACGGCGAAGGTGACCAGCGTGTACGCGCTTGCGCCGACCAGGCAGAGGAACACATAGCCGTACGCGGGACCGTGCAGCTCCCCGAAGAGCGCGGCGCAGCCGAGGGTCGTGACGATGATCAGGTAGGGCATGACGAGCCGGAGGGGCAGAGGTGCCAGCGGGTCGCGCGACTTCGGGGTGACCTTGAACGTCAGCGGCCGGGGACGTACCCGGTGGACCGCCGCGGAGACCGTGCCCCAGGCCACGAAGGGCCAGCGCGCCATCGCGAACAGCCAGCTCTCCCAGCTGAGCAGGGGAGCCCGCGCCGGGCGCAGCAGCCCCTGGCGGCGCATCAGCCAGGCCAGGGCCAGCAGTACGAGCGACATCGCCCAGTAGTGGCCGAGGAACTCGAAGTAGTCGACGCGCATCCATGGCACGCCCGTCACCGCGGCCACGGGGGCCAGCACCAGGGCACCGGCCGTGGACAGCCCGAGCAGCGGGTAGTAGCTCAGGGCGTACCCGAACCGCAGCCGCAGGACCGGCGGCAGCCGCTTCCAGTGGGAGGGGAGCATCCCCAGCAGCAGAGTGACCAGACTCCGGGACCACTGGAACTCCTGCGTGACCATGGCGGCAAACGTGACCGGCCCGTCACCGTGGGCCTCCGCGTCGATGGCGAAGGCACCCTGCCAGCCGGCCGAGTTCAGCAGAAAGGTGGTGGAGAAGTCCTCCGCCAGCTCCGGGCCGATGCCTCCGATGTCGCGCAGTGCCGCGGTGCGGACGGCGTAGTGGGACCCGATGCACACGGGGGCGAGCCCGTCGCAGTGTCCCAGCTGGACCGCACCGTGGAAGACCGCTTCCCGGTGCAGCCGTCCGCGCGCCGACCACGAGCCGGCGGCGTTGGCGTCGCACACGCTGGGCGCCGCCACATAGCCGATGGCGGGATCGCCGAACGGCCGTACCATCTCGGCCAGGTAGTCGCGGTGCGGCACGTGGTCGCAGTCCAGCTGGGCCACGACGTCGTAGTCCTCGTAACCGTGCCGGTCGTAGAAGTAGGCGAGGTTGCCCTCCTTGCACCGGGTACGGCGGGGCCAGACGCCCCGGTGGTAGCCGGGCACCCCCCGGCGGCAGGACAACCGGACGCCGTGCTCGGCGCACCACGCCTCCACCTCCGGCGTGGCGTCCTCGTCGCAGAGCCACACGTCGTACGGATACGGGAAGTCCTGCGCCAGCATGGCGGTGAGCGTTTCGCGGGCGAGCGGCCACGGCTCCGAGGGCGCCTTGGTGACGACGAAGGCGACCGCAAGCCGCGGCACGGACAGGGTGCGATTCACGCTGCGCAGCCGCAGGATCGCGATGATGAACGGGACCGGGAGCAGAGTCAGGTAGACCAGCAGCAGGCTGTTCACCACGAGCGAGACGATCCCGACGCGGTGCTCTGGCCTGAACCACCACACCCAGAAGGCGCAGAGGCTGACCAGCCAGCACCCGGCGAGCACGGTCACCAGCCGCTGACGGCTGCGGGACAGGACGGGCCGGAAGGTGTCGTGCCGCAGACTTCGGCGCTCGCGGTGCTGTGCGAGGACGGGACCGTCGGCGGTGATCCGCGCGACATTCCCACGGGAGAGCAGGCCCACCTCCTCCGCCACGACGTCCACGCCGGGCGGTGCGCCAGGGGGTGCACCGGTACCGGCGATGCCGCTGCCTTGCGAGGGCACGGGCCCTGTACTGATGGTCACGGCCGCGTCCTGGCTAGAGCGCGGGTTCGGTGGCGTGCGGGTGCTCCCCGGCGGCGGGCGGCGCGAGTACCTGCGCCGCGCGCGGACCGCCGATGCCGATGGCGGCGTACGGCGAGTGCCGGGGCACCGCGTGGGACGTGGGCGCGCGCCCGCTGCACTGCTCCAGCGCCGCTCCAGCCGGCTGCTCGGGGTGCAGCCGGAACCACTCCACGGTGCGCGCGATGCCCTCCTCCAGGGAGATCTCGGGCTTCCAGCCCAGGGACCGCGTGGCCCGGGTGATGACCGGGCAGCGCTGCGTCGGGTCGTCCACGGGCAACGGCAACCGGCGCACCTCGCAGGACGATCCGGTGATTTGCAGTACCAGGTCGGCCAGCTGATGAACTGTCCGCTCGTCCGGGTTGCCGAGGTTCACCGGGCCGAACTCGCGCGCGTCGAGCATGGCGACGATGCCCCGGACGAGGTCGTCGACGTAGCAGAAGCTGCGGGTCTGCTCGCCGTCCCCGTACAGGGTCAGTGGTTCACCGGCGAGAGCCTGCCGGATGAAGGTCGACACGACCCGGCCGTCGTGCGGGCGCAGGCGGGGGCCGTAGGTGTTGAAGATGCGGATGATCCCCGCGTCCACGCCGGACAGGCGGGCGTACGCCGCCGTGACGGCCTCCGCATAGCGCTTGGCCTCGTCGTAGACACTGCGGGGACCGATGGGGTTGGCGTTGCCCCAGTACTCCTCTGGCTGCGGGTGGCAGTGCGGATCGCCGTAGACCTCGCTGGTCGAGGCCAGCACGAACCGCGCGCCGTGCCGCATCGCGAGCCGGACCGCGTGTTCGGTGCCTCGGCTGCCGACGGCGAGTGTCTCCAGCGGAAGCCGGTGGTAGTCCGCCGGTGAAGCCGGGCTGGCGAGGTGGGCGACGGCGTGCACGGGACCGGTCACGTCGACGCCCTCGCTGACGTCCACGAGATGGAAGGTGAAACGGGGGTTCGCATGCAGGTGCTCGATGTTCTCGGCGAGGCCGGTGGACAGGTTGTCCAGACAGACCACGGAATCGCCTCGCGCCAGCAGCGCCTCACACAGGTGGGAGCCGAGGAACCCGGCTCCACCGGTCACGACAATGCGCATGTGCCACTCCTCGGAGATGCTCTGCGGTTGCTTGTCAGCAGGGAATGCGCGGCAAAGATAGGAAAAATCTGAAAAACGTAAAAGCTGACCGGTAGGCCGGGTCGGGGCCGTTCGGCGTACAGCCGCCGTCCCGGCGGAGGACCCAGCGAGAAGCCGGACGCCCTGCCTGCGCGGGACGGACGGCCCCGGACGGGAAAACTCTCGTGAGCGCGCTTTTGCGCCTGTTCGGATGAAGCGGCGGCAGGTGGCGTCCCGGGCGCGTCGCCCCGCGGCCGGAGGCCCTCGGGTGCGCTCAGCGCAGGCCCCGACGGCCGTCCGGTACCGGCCGCCCGCTGCTGCCTGCCACGTGCGGGCGCCGCTCGCCTGTGCTGCTGCCCGACCGGTCGTGCCGTCCCGCCGCCCTGCTGCGGTCCGCCGGAGCCGGAGCCGGAGCCG
>NZ_KL591034.1:6849-7030 GCF_000716335.1 Streptomyces sp. NRRL S-118
GGAGCCGGAGCCTGAGCCGGCTTCCGGCGCCCTGGAGCCGCGAGTGCGCCCGGAGCCTGGCAGTGGTGACATCAGGACCCGCTCACACTCGGTGGCGACGCTCCGGCTGTGCCTCGATCGGGCAGGAGACCGTCGATTTCGACGACGTCATGCTGGAGCGGGGACTACGAGGGGCTGCGCG
>NZ_KL591034.1:7142-36593 GCF_000716335.1 Streptomyces sp. NRRL S-118
GACTACGAGGGGCTGCGCGCGTACTGCCGCAGCAAACTCGCACCGAGCTCGGCGACGTTCGAGCTCGCCGCCGAGCTCGACGGCACCGGCGTCACGGTCAACACCCTTCACCCGCCCACCTCATGGACACCGATACGGGGTGCTGGAGTACGGCCTCCGCCCCATCGCGAACAATCGGGACGAGCCTGCGCAGGGCAGCTTCGGCGTGAGGTTGTCGACCACGCTTTGGCGCAGGTCATCGAGGACCTCATCGGCGTCCGGGACTGGACCGAGGCCGGCGTCTGGCCACCACCAGGACCACTCGCGAAGAGAAGTGCTCCAGACAGCGATTGCGCTTGCCGCACCAGCAGTAACTGGCTGCCGGAGGGAAGTTCATTCTGAAACGATCAGTCAGCCGATGGAGGCCCGTCGCTACCCGGGCGCCATGGTTCCCCTGGTCCCCGGCGAGCGTTGTGCGCCGCGGACCCGCCCCGCTTCCGCCGGCCACCTCCGTTCCACCTCCCGCCTACGCCGGACGACACGCTTCGAGCGGGATGTGGCGAGTTCACGCAACACGCTTCAGCGGGTCCTGACCATCTCCGATGGTCACTGTGTGTTCCCGAAACCGGTGTGAGTGAGGTCTGATGCGTACAGTCAGTGACATTCAGCACGTCAGTAGCAGCCTTCAGCCCGACCTTCAGCCCCGCGTCGCCCGTGGGCTGGACCGGCCCACGAAGCCCTCGGGCCAGAACCACACGGACGCCCGGAGCGAAGCCGGCAAGGCCATACTGCCGGCGCGCGTGCAGAAGGGGTACGGTCAGGGTGCCGCGGCCACCAGCACCTGCACGGTCCTGTACGACCCCGACGGACTGATCGAGTCCGGGATCCCCCTCGACCGCGCCCCGTTCGAGGCACTCGCCACCGCCGTGCTCAGCAGCGCGGACCCGGCGCTCCCGGCCGGTGACTGCCAGCAGATCGCACTCGCACTGACCGGCCACGCCCGGGCGGTGGTCACCGACCTCCACCACCGCGCCCGGCTTCTGCCCGCGGACGACGCCCGCCGCACACCGGCCGAGGCGGTCCTCGACGCGGCGGAGCAGCATCTGTCCGCACCGCTGCAGGGCACCGCGCACTGCGTCCGGAGCCGCGCCGCGCTGGTCCGTGCGCTCTACGAGCAGCTCGACCGCCTGAAGGGAACACCTCTCCGCACCGTCACCCCGGATGCCGAACGGGACCGGCCGGCCGGTCAGTCGGCACGGGACTGATGGAAGCCGGTGATGTTGAGCTTGATGCCGTCGGTGGTCTTGAGGGTGGTGCGGTGCTCGCCCGTGATGGTCTGGCCGGGCTTGACGTCGGTGGCGGGCTGAGACTTCCTGGCCACTCGGTCGCCCTTGGCGTCGACCGCTTCCCACTCCCAGCTGTAGGTGGCTGTGCGGTCGCTGTTGTTCTTGATCGTCCACACGACCCGGATGTCGCTGGTCCCCCCTTCCGAGCGGTCGCTGAGCTCGAAGCGGACCAGGTCCCCGCGCTCCTCGTCGCTCCGCTCGCCCGGCGTCGCGCTCTGCGTCTGCCGGGTGGTGGGCTCGCCGGACGGGGTGGGGGTGGTGCTCGGGTCGCCGGCGCACGCGGAGCCGAAGACGAGACCGGTTCCCACGGCCACCGCAGCGATCACCGGTCCCACCCGGCGCTGGTGCTGGCTCATGACAGGCTCCTCCTCACCTCCATAGTGCGCCGGTTCCCCCTTCCGTACCTCGCCCGCGGCCCCGGACGTCGCCGTGGGCCCGCCGGACCTGCCCGACCTGCCGGGCCCGGCCGGCGTACCGCTGTCGGCCCGCCCTGCACAAGTGGGAGGCGGGCTGCCGGGGCCGCGATCTAGCATCCCGGGGTGCCGGACATGGAGACGCTGATCCCGTCGGCCGGGCGGGCCGACACCGACGCCCTGCGCGCGTACGACGCCGACGAGCTCGCCCGGTACGTGGCCGAGCCGTCCCACCCCTGGTGGCGGCGGACGGCCTGCGCGCAGGCGCTCGCCGGACGCGTGCCGGAGGCGTGGGCCGGCGCTCTGCTCGACCGGGTCCGCGACGCCGGGGACGCGGGGGAGGTCCGCAGGGCGTTGCTGGACATCGTCGGCGGCCGCCCGGAACTGCTGCCGTGGCTGCGCCACGAGGACCGCCGCCTGGAGACCTCGTACGGCATGCCGGAGGCGTTGGTCAGGACCCGCGGCCTGATCGGCGACCTCACCGTGGCCGGGGAAGCGGCCACCCTCGCGGCCGACCCGTGGCGGCACGGCCAGGAGGCTGGCGAGGCGGCGCTGGACGCGCTCGTCGAGCGCCATGGTGCTGAAGCCGTCATGGCCCGCCTCGGGGAGGACCGGCCCGAGGACCGGCTCTTCCGTCTGCGGATGCGGTTCCGGGCCGGCGAGGACGTGACGTACGCGCTCGCCGACCCCGACCGGCTGGTGGCCCACCGTGCCCACACGCTGGCCCACGACGCCGGACGCCTCCGGTCGTACCTCACCGAGGCCCCCACGACCGAGGCGAGGCTCTGGGCCGTCCTCGCACTCCACGAGCTCACCGAGGACGTGGACGAGACCCGAGCGCTGTACGAGGCGCTGGGCCGCCCCCGGGTCGAGGTCCCCGGCCTGGACGAGGAGCTGCGCACGGCGATCCTGCACGAGCACGTGTCCTGGAGCGAGCGGCTGACCGACCCCCGCTGGCGCGTCGAGGCCCTGTGCGCCGCACCACCCGCACGCCACGACGTGGAGGGCTGGCTGCGCCGCGCCACCGAGGCGCTCACCTCCGCGGGCTTCGCGCCGAAGCCCCCCGTGCACTGCGCGGCCGAGTACCGGCAGGGCGACGGGACCTACCACATCATCGAGTTCGACGACGGCGACAGCGAGGTCTGGATCAGTACCCTCGGCCGCTTCGCGATCGCCCGCGAGGGCGGGACCGCGGCCCGCCCGGTGCTGGAAGCGGCGGGCCTGCGCTGGATCGACGAGATGACCGAAGCCGTCGAGGTCACCGGCCTGCACGTCTACTACTTCGGCCGGCGTGCGGAACTCTGCGTCGACACCCTGCTGTTCTACTGGCAGGACTGACGGTGCGACAGGAACGGAGGCAGGCCGTGCTCGTCACCCACGACCGGGTGCTGCGGGAGTCCTTCTCGGGCGACCGCCTCCACCTCGTGGCGGGCCGCCCGGCGGCGCCCTGACCGCGGACCCGGACGCGCAAGCTCAGGACTTGCTCAAGTCCGGTTGGATCGCAAGCCCCGATGGGCATCGTCCCCGCACACACCACGCGGCACGAACGCGTGACCGAGACCCACGGGGGCAACATGACCGACTTCCTGCTGATCGCGGGCTTCGCCGCGATCGTGATCCTGCTCGTCATGTCGAGCGGGCGGAAGAAGACGAAGCGCCGGCGCGGCCGTGGGGGCGGCGACGGGGGTGGCGGCTGCGGCAGTGGCGGCTTCTCGTGCGGTGGCGGGTCCTCCTGCGGCGGCGGCGGAGGCGGTGGCGGCGACTGAAGCGCCGCATCATGGCGGTGCATGCGGCGCGCGGGAGGGCGGACGGTGGGCGACGGCTCGGGACGGGCCCGCCGGGGCCGCCGGACAGCTCCGCGAAGTGAGCGGCGGCCGGCGGAGCGAGGTACGTGACCGCGCGGCGGTCACGTACCTCTTGGGACCGGGCCGGCCGGACGCCCGCCGAAAGCTCCGGGCCGCTGCCATCGGGCTCGTCTCCCGGTGGCAGCGGCCGGTCCGTTGTGCCGCACGCACCGGATCCGGCTCACTGGGCGACGGCGAAGGAGGAGAGGAGTGTCGCAGCGGCGAGGCTGCCCCAGAGGGCGGCCGAGCCGTGGGGCGCGAGGGTGGTGATGACCACCGGGGAGACGGCGAGGCCGACGCCCGTGGAGAGCTCGAAGCGGGCGAGGGCACGTCCCAGGACGCGGGACGGGGCGAGGGCGGTGACGAGCGCGGTGGCGCTGCCGGCGTAGATGATCTCGCCGAGGGTGCAGATGACGGACACCGCGGCGACGGCCGGGGCGCCCCAGCCGTGTCCCAGTGAGGTGGCCGCGAGGAAGCCGAGGTAGGACGCGGTGAGGATCACGCCGGCGAGAGCCAGTACGGCCCGCCGGGAGAAGCGGGACATCAGGACTGTGACCGGAACCTGCAGGGTGACCACCAGCACGGTGTTGGCCACGAAGACGGCTGCCGACCACACCGGGGACGCGTGCAGTTGTGTGACCAGGATGAGAGGCAGCGCGATTTCGGGAACATTGAGGCAGAAGGCGTAGATCACGTTGCCGGCCAGCAGAGCGCGCATCCGCGGTGCGGGCCCGTCGGTCCCGTCCTCGGCCGGGGCAGTGGCCGGCTGCGCGCGGAGGCGGACCGACCACGCCAGGGCCGCCGCGGCGAGATGGGCGAGCCCGGTGACGGCTGCCAGCGCCTGCAACGCGGTGGTGCCACCCGCCAGGCATGCGGTGGCGATGAGCGCGCCCGCGCCCAGGCCCGCGTTGCGCAGGGCGCGGCCTGCCGCGAGAACGGCGTCCCGTTCCCGGCCGTGGGCGACCGTGGCCACGAGCGCCGCATGGGCGGCCGGCCACGCCTGGTTGCCGATGCCGAGGAAGAGCGCCGCCGTCGCGAACAGCCAGACGTGCCCCGCCGGGGTGGCCAGCAGCAGCACGACGCCCAGCACCCGCACCAGCATCGACGCCGCCACGACCGTGCTGCGTGCGCCCCGGTCCAGCCATCGGCCCACCACGGGCATGCACACCAGACCCGCGACGACGGCGACCGTCATGGCGGTGCCGGTGACCGGCGCGGATAGCCGCAGCACCGTCATCCCGTAGAGCAGCAGGAAGGGCCGCAGCAGGCCGGTGCCGAGCGCGTCCACGGTCAGGGCGACGGCGTAACGGGGGCCTCCGGAGGCACGGACGAGGGCACGCGGCTCGATCTTGGTGGTGGTTGCCATGGCGCTCACGGTGCGGCCGGCCGCCGGGCCCGGCACGTGGGTTGACGGACCCCGTCAACCGGCGCCGTCAGCGGCCGGTCCCGTCGGTGATGATGAGGGGATGACGCTGAGGATCGACATCGGCGGCCTGCCGTCCGAGCGACTGCGGTTCGCCGCCTCCCCGCTGGCCGAGCTGACCGCGATGCTGCACGTGCTGGCCGAGCCCGGGCATCATCCGCAGCTCGCGGACTGGGCCGCGGGTGTGTGGGCGGGCCTGCGGCCGGAACTGGCCGAGCGGTTGCGGGAGGCGGAGTTCCTCTGGCGTTCCTCCCAGGCCGACTTCCTGATTCCCGCCCGGCCCCGGCCGACCCTCGCCGAGGAGCTGGACGACGTGGACCGGATCGACGACGAGACGTATGCGACCGCCGCGCTGGTCACCACGTGCGGGACCCGCCGCGCCCACCCCGCCGCGCCGTCGCCGCTCACCGACGCGACCGCGCGCGAGCGGGCCCTGGACCTGGCCCAGGCGCGCGGCGCGCGGCAGGAGGCCTTCGCGGAACGGCTGCTCGGGGATCCGGCGGCCGTACGGGCGCGGGTGCGCCGCACCCTCGAGCACTGCGCCGAAGCCTTCTTCGACGCCGCCTGGGCAGAGGCCGCCGTGCATCTCGCGACCGACCTGCGCCTGAAGAACGACCTGCTGAAGCGCCAGGGCATCGGGGCGGCACTCGCCTCGGTATCCGGCGCGGTCACCCTCGCGCCGGACGGCGACTGCATCATCGTGGACAAGCTGCAGGACAAGGCGACCGCCGCCCACGGCGCGGGGGTCACCTTCATCCCCAGTGTCTTCAACCGCCCGCACCTGGTGGTGGTCCACACGCCCGGGTGGCCACCGGTCGTGCAGTACCCCGTGGCCGAGCCGAGCCCCGCGGAGCCGGCGTCGCTGGAGACGGTCACCCTGCGGCTGGAGGCACTCGCACACCCTGTACGGCTCCGGCTGCTGCGCACCCTCGCCCGCGGCCCGCACACCACCGGTGAACTGGCCCACACCTGGGAGCTTTCACCCCCGGAGGTCTCCCGCCACCTCGCCGTCCTGCGTCGCGCCGATCTGCTCTCGGCCCGACGGCACGGCCGCTACGTGCGCTACACCCTCAACCTGCCCGGCCTCACGGCGCTGGGCACCGATCTGCTGGCGGCCGTACTGCGCTGAGTGCCCACTGCCGTGACGCCCTTGCGGCACGATCGTCACACGTTTCCCCCACAACTCGCCTTCCTCTGTGTATGGTTAACCGAGTTCACACCTCGACGTGCAACGTAAAAGGTTAACAAGAGGGGGGTCAGGTGTCCCATCACCTGCGCACGACCAGCCGCCGTACCCGGCGTACCCGCTGCACCGCCATCGCCGCCGTCCTCGCCGCGGGGCTGACGACCGTCCTGCCGGCCGGCACGGCTCACGCCGCTGAAGCGGCCGAGATCCTCATACCCGCACCCGACGCCTACGGCGACGGCACCGAGACGGTGCTGGCGACCGGCAGCCAGGGCGTGCTGCACCACGAGGGCGGCGGTTACCTCTGGACCACGACGTACAACCGCACCACCAAGCCCGTCCCGGCCCTCGACGGCGTCCCGCAGGCGGCCATCGTGCGCGGCCACGACGAGTACAACCGCGTCACCTACACCCGGCCGCGTGAGGACGGCGGCACGGACGTCGTGCGGGTCGGCATCGAGGACCCGCGCTTCACCAGCACCATCACCGTGCCCGCCGGATACCTCAACCCGCGCATCGCCAACGGCTGGGTACTCGCCACCGTCGACCAGGGCGACGGGACGTACCAACTGCGCGTGGCCCGCGGCGGCGACCCGGCGAACGACCCCGTCGTGCAGCTGCCCGCCGGAGCCACCACCGGCGCCGAACCCCAGCTGCTCGGCGCCTACTACAACCAGCTCGTCATCGGCTACCGCACCGCCGACGGCACCCCGGCCTACGGCATCCTCACCGCGTACAACGGCAGGGTCGCCCCGCTGCCCGTGACCGGCGAGGCCGGCAGCTTCCGCATCACGCAGACCACCGTCAGCTGGTTCTCCCGCAGCGGACAGCCCGGCGTGCGGGTCATGCCCTTGGGCAGCACGGCCGCCCCGCGCGTCGTGCCGCTCGCCACGGGGTCCGCCGACAGCGCGGTCACCTCGTTCGTGATCGGCGACAACGTGCTCTGGTACGAGGGCGACGGCGGCCCTCTGCGCCTCACCCCCTTCGCCGGGGCGGAGACCGAACGGACGCTGCTCAGCGACGTCGAGCAGGCGTTCCTGCGTGCCGAGGGCACCGGTTCCCTCGTCGCGCTCGGCAAGGACGCCGACGGGAAGCGCGCCGTGCACCACTACAGCGTGGACGGCCTGGGGCTCGTCTTCGACCTGCCGCTGCGCCAGGTCCCCCGTACGAAAACGGCCGACGGCTCGATCGGGGCGCTGAGCCTGGACCGCGGGCGGCTGCGGTACGTCAACTCCCTGACCGGCACGGAGACGTTGCACGGCAAGGACATCGGCACGGGACTCGCCCCGGCCGACGGCGCGCCGCTCGCCGACTTCCCCGGCATCGCGGCGGGCCGCTTCGCCGACGGCACCGACGAGGGTCTGGCCAGGCTGGTCGCCGACCCGGACACGGGTGCCGACGTGCTGGTGACCGGCGACGACCCGGCGAAGCCGGCGGACAGCTTCCCGCTGCCGGGAAGGAACGGCCGCATCCTCGACACCGCACCGGAGTTCGTGGTGTACGAGGCGGGCGGACAGCAGTACGTCGTGGACACCGCTCGCGACCTCGTCGTCCGGCAGCAGCCGGCCCAGGCGGCCGTACTGGACCAGAGGAAGCTGTTCAAGCCGGCGCTCAACCAGCCCGGCAAGGTGAAGGTCATCAACCTGCACACCGGAAAGCCCACCGGAACCCTCGACCTCGGCTCCGCCTGCGTCCCCAGCGAGCTGCAGCACAGCGGCTCCCTGCTGTACTGGAGCTGCGCCTCGCAGGACGCGGCGGGCGTGCGCGACCTGTCGACCGGTCGCACCTTCTCCGCACCGGCGTCCGGCGTCCTGCTCGGCGACCGCTTCCTGGCCCACCGCGACGCGTCCGGCGCTCTCCGCCTCACGGCCCTGCAGGCGGACGGCGGCACGGCGGACCTGGGCACGGTCACCGGACTGAAGCAGCCCGCGGACGGCGATGGGCGCGGCACCACCTGGACCCTCGACCCGGGCGCCGGCAAGCTCGCCTGGGTCGGCGCGGACGACACCGTCCACGTCACCGCGCCGCAGCACGCGGTCTCTCCGCTGCGCATCGCCCGTACCGCCGCGCCCCGCACCGCGGCCGGTGAGTGGGCAGCCGCCTGGTGGCTCTCCAAGCCGGCGGCATCCTGGCAGGTGACGCTCACCCGCCGCGCGACGGGCGAGACCGTCCGCACCTGGACGGGCGAAGGGACCCTGAGCGCCGTACGGATCACCTGGGACGGCACGTCCCGGACAGGCACCCCGGCGGCGACCGGCGGCTACACCTGGCGACTGACCGCCACCCCGGCGGACGGCACGGGCCCGGACGCGACGGCCTCGGGCGTCGTGAAGCTCACCGGGTGAGCGCGGCAGCATCGCGCCGTTCCACGTGAAGGCCGGCCCCTTCCCCGCGTTCCTCGCGGGGGGAGGGGCCGAAGCCCTGTCCACCTCCCGACAGGCGAAGCAGAAGGAAGCGGGCAGCCCGCGCCGGCGTCCCGGCGGTCCGCCCGCGCCGGTGTCACCGCCTGCGGGTCGCGGCCCCCTTGCCTCCGTCCCGGCCGTTGCCGATACGTCCGGGCGCTCCGAGGCCGGGCCCGCGGACACCGGCCGGGACCAAGCGGCTCAAGTGCGGCAGGCGCGGCAGCAGCAGCGGCAGCGCCGGCAGAGCCGGCAGCGAGGGCAGGAGCGGCCGGCCCCGCATCAGGCGCGTCACCGCGGTGGCGTAGGCGATGCCGAAGACGAGGGAGGCCACCAGGGCCAGGGGCTCGGAGAAGTCGTCGAGGAGCGGGTAGACCTGCCAGTGGGTCAGGTAGATGTACATCGAACTGGACGCCACCAGGCCGGCCACGCGGTTGACCCGCTCGTGGCCCGGCAGCGTCGGGAGCCACACCAGCAGGGTGAACCCGACGACGACGAACGCCTCGCGCCCGGGCTCGCCGGGGAAGAAACCCGGCACGGTGAGGACCGCCGTCGCGGTGACGATCAGCCGGTGCACCACCGTGCGGGACTTCGACGCCGCCCAGCCCAGGGCGAACAGCCAGAAGACGGTCACCGCGTCCGTCATGTGGGAGCGGTCCGGAAGCCCGGCGAGGTCGTAGCGGGTGAGCAGGCCGAGGGCCACCAGGGCGAGGGGCAGTCCGTACGGGAAGCGCCTCTCCGCCCGGTCCGCGGCGGGCAGCGCGAGCAGGGCGACGACGGCGATCAGGATGTAGACCAGGGCCTCGATGAACCACAGGTGGATGCCCGACCCCATGTCCAGCGGCTTGAGGGCGTTGTGCAGGAGGAACAGGTTGGTCAGCGTGTAGTCGTCGCTGATGAGGAGGGCGAAGGCGATCCAGGCCATGCTCGGCAGGGCGATGCGCGCGATGCTGCGCGAGGCGTGGTGCACGCGCCGGCGGCGTCCCGCCGTGGTCAGGTGGAACCGGGCGAAGTTGAATCCCGCGACGGTCAGGAGCAGATGGGCTCCGCCCCTGATGTCGAACAGGGATATGTGCGAGCCGACGATGCAGAAGATCGCCGCGGCGCGCAGGGCCACACCGGTCTCCAGGGCGCGGTGCCGGGAGCGGCCGGGCCGAGCCGACCGCTCGAGCGCGCGGATCGGCGTCGTGTGCCAGTCCTGCGGCAGGTGACCCAGCCGCTCCTCGAGGTTGACGGACATCTCGACGTACGACAGCGAGTCGCCGCCCAGACCGACGAAGGTGCTGTCCTCGGTCACGTCCGTACGGTCGAGGACCCGTGCGTAGAGCCCGCACAGGTCCTCTCCGCCGGACCCGGCTCCCACCCCGCCGGGAGCATCGGGCGCCGCCCGGGCGGCCAGTTCGCGGACCGCGCGGTAGTCGGGCTTGCCCGTGGGGAGGCGAGGCAGGTCCGCCAGGATGTGGACGCGCACGGCGCGGGCCGGCAGCTCGCACGCGCCCGCCACCAGTCCGCGGATCCGCCGCGCGTCGGACTCGGGCACACCGGTGGCGGCGACGGTGAGCGCCTCGTCGTCCCCGGTGCACAGGGCCGTGATGCCACGGCGTTCGAGCGACGCCTCGATCTGCTGCGGATCGATCCGCAGACCGAGGATCTTCACGAACCGGCTGCGCCGCCCGACGATCTCGTACAGCCCCTCCGGCGTACGCCGTGCGACATCGCCGGTGCGCAGCTCGTCCGTCGTCCGGCCGAGAGCGAGGTCGTCCGGGGTGTGCGCGTAACCCAGCATGACGTTGCGGCCGGTGTAGACGAGCTCCCCGGCCGAGCCGTCGGCACAGGGCAGGTCCTCGACCGGTTCGAGCCGGAACGCCCCGCCCGGCACCGGCACTCCGATCGCGCCGGGGTGTGCGGCGGCCAGATCAGGGGGCAGGTACGCCATGCGGGCCGTCGCTTCGGTCTGCCCGTACATGACGAACAGGTCCCAGCCACGCCGTGCACCCAGGTCCGCGTAGCGGGCCACCTTGTCGGGAGCCAGGCGGCCGCCGGCCTGCGTCACGTACCGCAGGTGGGGGAGGTCCATGCCGGCGAACCCGACGCGGTCGAGGAGGTCGAACGTGTACGGGACGCCGGCGAGGGCCGAGCCGCGTGCCGTGCGGAAGAGGTCCCAGAAGCAGGAGTCGGCCACCGACAGGCCGGTGAGGATGAGGCCGGCGCCGCGCAGCAGGTGGCTGTGGACGACGGACAGGCCGTAGCAGTAGGAGAGGGGCAGGGTCGTCGCGGCGCGGTCGGTCTCGCGTATGCCGAGGTACGCCGCGATCGACTCCGCGTTCGCCTGAAGGTTGTCGTACGAGAGACGGACCAGCTTGGGTGACCCGGTCGACCCGGAGGTGCTCAGCAGCAGGGCGAGGTCCGGGTGCAGCGTGTGGGCGGAGACGGTGCGCCGCTCGTCGAGGATCCACGGTCCGTCCGCCGGCCGGACGACGACATCCGGGTCGTACGCGGCGGTCAGCGCTTCCACCGCCTCGGGGTGGTCGCCCGGTACGAGGAGTACGGGGTGTCCGGCCGACAGCGCCGCGAGGTGGACGACGAGGGCTTCGACGGTGTTGGCACCGGGCAGCAGGACGAGCCGGCGATGGGGGCCGAGACGCAGAGCGGTGTCCGCCACCCGCTGGGCGAGATCACGGTAGGAGAGCGTGCCGTCGGGAGTGATCAGGGCCGCGCGGTCGCCATGGGCGGCGAGGCCCTGGGCGAGGGGGAGCGTCATGCCGCCGGGAAGCGGTGCGGGGTGGTGCGTCACCCGCGCATCGTAGGTAAGCCTCTCCTTATCCGAAAGGGGGGAAGTGCGGCCCGCGCGGGGCGGCCGAGCGACGGTGCGGCCGCCCCGGCGGCCAACCGCTGGGAGCCGTGGGGGACTTGGCCCGGCGGCCGCCCGGCGCACGCGCAGGACGCTGGTTTCCGCGACCAAGCTGTGATCTCGTACGCCCTTGACCCTTAGGTAAGGATTACCTTATGAATGCCGTGTTCCGGTGTCTCCCGGGACCCATTCGCCCGCTCACCCGTGGGGGCGCCACGCCCTGATGACCGCAGCGAGCACGGCAGGAAAGGCATCACCCCCTATGCGACGCCCCCTGGCACGCACCCTCACCGCGCTCGCCGCCACGGCGCTGCTCCTCCCGGCCCTCGCCGGGTGCGGCGACGACGAGCCGGCCGGTCTCGTCATCTACTCCGGCCGCAACGAGAACCTGGTGAAACCGCTCATCGAGAAGCTGGAGAAGCACCTCGGCACCCGGGTCGAGGTCCGCTACGGCGACAGCGCCGAACTCTCGGCGCAGCTCCTCGAAGAGGGTGACCGCACCGAGGCGGGCCTCTTCCTCTCGCAGGACGCGGGTGCCCTCGGCGCGCTGTCCAAGGAGGGGCGCCTCGCCCCGCTGCCCAAGTCGACGCTGGACAAGGTCGCCCCGGCCTACCGCGGCGCCGCCGGTGACTGGACGGGCATCAGCGGGCGCGTCCGCGTCATCGGGTACCACCCCGACAAGGTGGCCACGCCCCCGGACAGCGTCCACGACCTCGTGAAGCCGGAGTGGAAGGGCCGGATCGGGTACGCCCCGACCAACGCCTCCTTCCAGGCGTTCGTCACCGGCATGCGCGTCCTGGAGGGCGACGACGCCACCCGCACCTGGCTCAAGGGCCTCAAGGCCAACGACCCCAAGGCGTACGACAACAACTCCAACCTCATGGACGCCGTCGACAAGGGCGAGGTCTCGCTCGGCCTCCTCAACCACTACTACTGGTACGAGAAGGTCGCCGAGAAGGGCGAGGAGAACGTCGACGTCAAGGTCCACTTCCTGCCCAAGGGCGACCCCGGCGGGCTGGTCAACGTCGCCGGAGCGGGCATGCTGAAGGGCGCCGACACCCAGCAGAGCGCCTACGCGCGGAAGGCCGTGGACTACCTGCTCTCCGCCGAGGCGCAGACCTACTTCGCCGAGGAGACGAAGGAGTACCCACTGGCCGCGGGCGTGCCGACGGCCGACGGAGTGCCGCCCCTGGACTCCCTGGAACCGCCGAAGATCGACCTGGGCAGGCTGGAGTCGCTGAAGGAGACCCTGGCGATGCTCCAGGACGCAGGAATGGTCTGAGCGTGACGACACCGGATCCGCGCGTCCCGACGCGTCGCGATTCCCGCCCGGCTGGCGCCCCCGCGCCCGCCGGGCGCTCGCACACCGCGCGCCGACCGCCTCTGCTCCTGGCCCTGTTCGCCGGCGCGGCCGCACTGCTCGCGCTCCTGCCGCTCGGCTACATCGGCGTACGGGCCCTGGAGCGCGGCCCCGCGTTCGCGTGGAACGTCGTCTCCGACCACAGGACCGGGCTCCTGCTGCTGCGCAGCCTCGGACTCGCCGCCACCGTCGTCACCGCCTGCCTGGTGCTCGGTGTGTCGCTGGCCTGGCTCACCGTCCGCACCGCACTGCCGGGCGCGCGCGCCTGGTCGGTGCTGGTGACGCTGCCCCTCGCGGTGCCCAGCTACGTGGCGGCGTTCGCGTGGCTGTCCGCCGCCCCGGCCCTCGTCGGCTTCGCCGGCGCCGCGCTCGCGCTGACCCTGGTCAGCTTCCCGTACGTCTACCTGCCCGTCGCCGCCACCTTGCGGGGCATCGACCCGGCGCAGGAGGAGGTGTCCCGGGCCCTCGGGCACAGCCCGCTGCGGACCTTCCTGCGGGTCACCCTTCCTCAGCTGCGCCCGGCCGCCGGCGCCGGCGGACTCCTCGTGGCGCTCTACGTCCTGTCGGACTTCGGTGCCGTTTCGCTCATGCGGTACGACACCTTCACCCGCGGCATTTACACCTCGTACCGGGCCAGCTTCGACCGCACCCCCGCCGCCGCGCTCAGTGTGGTCCTGGTCGTCATGACCGTGGCGCTGGTCTTCGCGGAGGCCCGTACCCGCGGCCGCGCCGGACACTCCAGGACCGGCACGGGCACCGCCCGCCCGGCATCCGACGCCCCTCTCGGACGCCTGCGCCTGCCCGCCCTGGCGTGGTGCGGCGCGATCGTCACGGCGGCCGTCGGCTTCCCGCTCGCCGTACTCGGCTACTGGCTGGTCGTCGGGACCTCCGCCACCTGGGCTCCCGCCACCCTCGCGGACACCGCGCTCACCACGCTCGGCGTCGCGACCGCGGGCGCCGCGCTCACCACGCTGCTCGCCCTGCCCGTCGGCGTGATCGCCGCCCGCCACCGCGGCCGGACGGCCCACCTGCTGGAACAGTCCGCGTACGCGGGACACGCGCTGCCCGGCATCACCGTCGCCCTCGCCCTGGTCTTCTTCGCGGTCCGCTACGCCCGCCCGCTCTACCAGGAACTCCCGCTGCTGGTGTGCGCCTACGCCGTGCTGTTCCTGCCCGTCGCGGTCGCCGCCACCCGGGCCGCCGTCCTGCAGGCGCCGCCCGTGCTGGAGGACGTCGCACGCTCGCTCGGCCGCTCTCCGCTGCGGGTGCTGCGCGAGGTCACCGTGCCGCTCGCCGCGCCCGGGATCGCGGCGGGGACCGCCCTGACGCTCGTGGTGTGCATGAAGGAGCTCCCCGCTACCCTGCTGCTGCGCCCCACCGGCATGGACACCCTGGCCACCCGGCTGTGGACCGAGACCGGCACCGGCTCCTTCGCCGCGGCCGCCCCCTACGCCGCCGTCCTGATTCTGCTCGCCGCAGTACCGTCCTACCTCCTCGGAAGGCACCGCTCATGACCGACCTCCAGATCGCCGGAGTGGTGAAGGGATACGGCTCCGGGGAACGGGTCCTGGACGGGCTCGACCTCTCCGTGCCCGGCGGGTCGCTGGCCGCGGTCCTCGGCCCGTCGGGATGCGGCAAAACCACCCTGCTCCGCGTCATCGCCGGTTTCCTGCGCGCCGACGCCGGCACGGTCACGGTCGGCGGCCGCACCCTGAGCGCCCCCGGCACCCACCTGCCGCCCGAACGCCGCCGTGTCGGTATCGTCCCCCAGGAAGGCGCGCTGTTCCCGCACTTGAGCGTGGCCCGCAACGTCGCGTTCGGCCTCACCGGCGCCGACCGGGCGGCCCGGTACCGCCGCGTCGGCGAGATGCTGGACCTGGTGGGCCTCGGCGGCTACGGCGACCGTATGCCGCACGGCGGCCAGCAGCAGCGCGTCGCCCTCGCACGCGCCCTGGCACCGGAACCCCAACTGGTGCTGCTCGACGAGCCGTTCAACGCGCTCGACAGCGCGTTGCGCACCGGGGTGCGTGATGACGTCCGCGCCGCCCTGCGGGCCACCGGCGCCACCGCCGTACTGGTCACCCACGACCAGCAGGAAGCGCTCTCGACCGCCGATCTCGTCGCCGTCGTACGAGGAGGCCGTGTGGCGCAGTGCGGCACTCCCCAGGACGTCTACCACCGCCCGGCCGATCCCTGGGTCGCGGATTTCGTCGGGGACGCCGTCATCGTCACCGGGACCGCCGACCAGGGCACGGCGACCACCCCTCTCGGCCGCGTTCCGCTGGCCGCACCGGCACCCGGCGTGCGGGAGGGGCTGGTGCTGCTGCGCCCGGAACAGCTGCGGCTCGCCGACGCGGACGGTGCGGAGGCCCACGGGACCGTGACCGAAGTGCGCTTCTACGGTCACGACGCCATGGCGAGCGTCGCCGTCGACGGCCTGGACGCACCGGTCGACGTCCGCGTTCCCGGCCGGGCGCCCGTGCGGCCGGGCCAGCGAACCGGCCTCCGCGTGACGGGGGAGGCCACGCTGCACCCGGTAGAGACCCCGGGCTCCTGCATGTGACCACAGCCGCACACCAACCGCGGGGAGCAGCGGGCGTTCAGGTCTCCCGTTCTCCGCCGCCGGCCCCTCGCCGGGCCGGACGAGTGAGGCCGGGAGCGAGAAGAGGCCGGGCATGCGGTACGCAGGGTCGCCGGGAGACTCTTCCACCGCACGGCCGGTTCGCTGCTGGTCCTGTTCCGGCCGGCCTCAGCCCACCGCCTTCCTGACCAGCGCGCTGATGAGCTGTTCGTCGGCAGCGGTCAGCTCCTTCAGGGCGTAGGCGGTCGGCCACATGGTGCCCTCGTCGAGCATCGCCTGGTCGCTGAATCCGAGCGTGGCGTACCTCGACTTGAACTTCTGCGCGCTCTGGAAGTGGCAGACGACCTTGCCGTCCCTGGCGTAGGCGGGCATCCCGTACCAGAGCTTGGGCGTGAGGTCCGGAGCGGCGGCCTTGACGATGGCGTGGACCCGCTCGGCGAGGACCCGGTCCGCCTCCGGCATCTCGGCGATCTTCGCGAGCACATCACGCTCTGCCGCCGCATCCTTCTCCGCCCGCGAACCGCGTCGCGTCGCCGCCTTCTTCTGCTCCTGCGCGTGCTCCTTCATCGCGGCCCGCTCCTCGGCGGTGAATCCGTTGTACTGCTCGGCCGTGCCGGAGTTCGCGGCGGACGACATCGTGTGCTGCATGGCTGTTTTCCTTCCGTACAGGGATGAGTCGGGTCGGGGCGGGAGTTCAGGGCCGGGAAATCAGGAGACTGCGGACGCCGTGGACGGCGCGGGGGCGGGCGACGCGGCGGCCTCCCAGGCGAATCCGTCCGGGTCGGTGAAGGAGCCGGCGGTGCTGCCGAGGACGACGCGGTGCGAGCCGGTGCCGCCGGCGGGGATGCCGAGGTCCTTCGCCAGGCCGCGGCGCTTGTACAGCGCCAGCTTGACGGGGCTGGGCCGGCCGGAGGCGAACTCGGCGTACTTGCCGCCGAAGCTCCTGGCCACGGTCATGCCCCGGCCGACGTAGAACTGCTTGCTTGCCTTCACGTCCTCGACACCGAGCAGAAGGACGATCTCGCCGATCTCGCGGGTGGCCGGGCCGGTGTCCTTCTTGGCCGAGGTCGCGATTTTCCAGATGGTCCCGTCCGGGGCCTGGACGACGCCGCCGTAGCCCCACAGCGACTTCGCGGCGGGCTTGAGCACCGTGGCGCCGGCGTCCACGGCGGCGCCGAGGAAGCGGTCGACGGTGGCCGGCTGGGACACCGTGAGCGCCAGGGTGAAGCCGCGGAATCCGGTGGAGTGCGCCTCGGAGGCCCGCAGGCGTATGTACGTGTCCACCCCGAAGGCGGCGTAGAAGCGGTGGGCGGCCTCGGGGTCGGCCACCTCAAGAGTGACCGAAGCGACGGACGTGGTGGATGCGGTGGTTGCCATGGCTGTCACGCTAGAGGCACCCCGGCGGCCGGGGCTTCTCGATTCCTGACCGGTCTTGCCACCTGCTCCGCCACGCACGCCGGCATCCCCTCCAACGTGACCGCAGGCCCCGCACCACCGGCCGTACCTGCGGCATCGGCACGGTCGGCCGCCGCATCCGCCGCATCCGCCGCATCCGCCGCATCCCCCGCACGGCGCCGGAAGGCCCCGGGCGGCATGCCGACCAGCTCGGTGAAGCGGGTGGTGAACGTGCCCGGCGACGCGCAGCCGACCGCGAAGCAGACCTCGGTGACGCTGAGATCACCCCGCCGAAGCAGCGCCGTCGCGCGCTCGATGCGACGCGTCATCAGGTACGCGTACGGCGACTCACCATAGGCGGCCCGGAACTGCCGGCTGAGGTGCCCGGCGGACATGTTCACGTTGCGGGCGAGCGCCTCCACATCCAGCGGCTGCGCGTATTCCCTGTCGATCCGGTCGCGGACGCGGCGCAGCCGCGCGAGATCAGCCAGGCGCTGCGCCTGAACCCGTGCACGCCGCCACTCGGGGTGACACATGACAACACTCCCCTTCTCTCAGTGATGACCGGCTGCGCCGGAGCCGACCGGCCCATGCCGGTGCGCCGCCAGCGCTGCTGCAGGCGGTCGCGATGCCGGCCCGCACGGCCGCATCGATGCCCGCACGGCTCAGCGAAGCTCCTGAATGCGGACCAGGTTGCCCGCGGGGTCGCGGAAGGCGCAGTCCCGGATGCCGTACGGCTGCTCGGTCGGCTCCTGCACGACCTCCGTATCACCGGCCTGCACCTTCTCGAACGTGGCGTCGAGGTCCGGGGTGGCCAGAAGGATCCAGCCGTAGGTGCCCTTGGCCATCATCTCGGTGATGGTGCGGCGCTCGTCTTCGGTGACTCCCGGGTCGGCAGCAGGCGGCGCCAGAAGGATCGACGTGTCGGGCAGACCGGCCGGGCCGACCGTGATCCAGCGCATCCTGCCCTGCCCGACGTCGCTGCGGACCTCGAAACCGAGGACGTCGCGGTAGAAGGCGAGCGACGCATCCGGGTCGTCGTGCGGGAGGAAACTCGTGTGAATGGTGATGTCCATGACGGGCAGATTAGGGGCGGCTCCGTACACCGCGCTTCTCGATTCCTGACCGACCCGACACGCTCGTACGTGCACCGGCAGGTCACCCGGAGCGCACTTCCCGTGACATCGCCCCGACGCCCCGTCAGTCAGCCCGTGACAGCGCAGGCTCAGCGCCGGTCTCTCGTTCGGTGTCGCGACGCACCGACTCCGACCGGCTCGTCCGGCCGGGGAGCGACGCCCTCGTCGACCGGCTCAAGATGGCGGCGGCCGCAGCCACTTGTCCGTGGCTGCGGCCTACCGGTCAGCGTCGCTGCTCCCCGGGCAGTGCGAGGTAGAGGCGTGTGCCCTGCGGCCGGTAACCGACGCGCTCGTACACGCGGCGGGAACCCTCGCCGGAGTACTCCAGCCAGACGGAACCGGCGCCTGCGGCGAACATCGCCCGCGTCACCGCGGCGGTCACCGCGCCGGCGACGCCACGGCCGCGGTGAGCCGGGCGGGTTCCCACGCCGGACAGTTCAGCCGTGTCCTCGGCCGGTGGAGTGCAGGAGGCACCACCGGCGCAGCCGCCTTCCGGGGTACGGACGAAACGCACCGCCCCGCCGCCCTGCTGCGTGCGCCGCAGCCGGGCCGCGCCCTCCGCCGAGGGGGCGAAGACACCGCCGAAAGCCTCGGCGAGCGCGGCATCCAGTTCGGCGTACTCCTCGTCGGTCGCCGGGGTCTCCACGCCCGGGGCGGGGACGGACCGGGGGACCGTCAGCCCGGACGGGGTGCAGACGAGGTACTCGTGCACCGCCTCCGTCTCGAAGCCCGCCGCCCACAGAGCCGGCGCCGCACCGGGCGCGGCCCCCGGCGCGAACTCCAGCCGCGGCATGAGCCCGCGTTCCGCGAACGCGCCGATCAGCGCCGTGACGTCCTGCTCGGTCGGCTCGGCTCCGGGCAGCGGGGTCGCGTAGTTGAGGTGGGGACTGGCTGTGTCAGGGGTGAAGCCCGCGACGAAGCCGCCGGTCTCGACGACGACGGGCCGGCGGCACAGATTGGCGACCGCGAAGTTCTGGACCTGTGTGTCCATGGTGGGTTGTCACCTCACGACATCTCAGGATGAGCCCACGACGAACTCGATGAGTTCGGGGGCAGGAACGAGTGGGTGCCCAGGGCACCGCAACGTGGGACCGCCGTACGGGATCGCGCGTGGCGGACCGAGCCGGCCGACCGCTGTGGAGCGGGCCGCTCAGTGCCGACGGCGGCCGCTGGGGGACGCCGGAATCATTGGCTCTCGTTCCTCACCATGAGTTTCGTCCGCACAGTCGCGGAACGCGTTCACCGTGCCACGAGCGGCAGGGGCTGGCAACGTGTTTTCCCGATCGTTCCTCCTGGCGGGCGGCGGCCGTTGGACGGGACCGCGCACCGCGCTTCCTGGTACCGGCGGTGGTGCGCGGTGCCGCAATGCACGGGACTCCCGCCAGGCGCGGTCATCGGACCGGCCGAGTGCGGTGACCGCCGACGCCGGGTTGTCGTGGCCGCCGCTCGGGCACCCGGCGGCGGGTGTACGGCACCGGGCGGTCGCCGGGCTGCGGGTTCTGGACCTGATGGACGTACCGCGCCTGGCGACTCCGGGCCGGGCAGCGTGCGGGCCGGCACCCGGCGGTGGACGATCACCGCGGGAACGCGGAGGCCGGCGAGCTCCTCGACCGGTGCGAGCGCCTGTTCAGCGACTTCGTCCTCCGGCGGCGCAAGCCGGAAGCCGGTTCGGGACTCCTAGGGGGTGTTTCAGAAGTGAATAGAGGTGTGGCCCGGTCATCCTGCTCAACGCGAGCGATTGGCGAAGCGCTCGCGTTGAGGCCAGTACGTGTGCAGGGGGTGCTTCCTGTGATCGTCGTGCCCTTTACGCTTCCCTCGGCATCGGTTTTCTGGGGTGGGAGACGCATGTACGAGGACAGGGCGCCGGATTCGGTATGGCTTCCGAAGCGGCGGCTGCGTGCGCTAAAACCGGTGTGGGAGGCCCGGCACGGCGGTCGCGCCGATTCCGAGGCGCTGGGTACCTGGCACTGCAATGGGCTCGTCGTCAGGGCCGCCTTCGATCGGCTCCGGGCCTTCGACACCGGGACCGGTGAGCAGCGCTGGGCCTGGGAGGTACCCGGCCGCGACGTGCTGTCGGCCATGGCCGACGAGGTGGTGGACGGTGTCGCGTTGCTGGCCCACTGGCCGGACACCTCCGACGGTCGGAAGGACGCCACCGTCACCGCCCTCGACGTGACATCGGGCAAGGAACTCTGGTCGGCACGGCAGAACCTCGAGAAGCTCTGGCCCGGCGCCTCCGGTCTCAGGCCCGGCACCGTTGCCCTGTCCGGAGAACGAGCGATGGTCGCCACGGGAGCGGGCGTCGTCGCCCTGGACATGAGGACGGGCCGATCGGCATGGACCGTGCCGCACGGCCGAACGGACGAGGCTCAGATCCGGGCCGCAGGGGATCGGCTCGTTCTTGTCACGCGGCGGGCGGGCACCACCACCGTCAGGTCGGTGGATGCCGCCGACGGCACAGTGCGCTGGAAGAAGCCGATGCCCGTCGACGGCCCCGTCGCGCGGGTACGGATCGTTGCCGCGGACCCCCTGCTGCTGGCCGTCGAGGGCGAGGGCCGTCGCGGCCCGAACTGTGTGCTGCGACTGGACGCGGACGGCAATGCCGTCGCGGAGATCTCGTCGGCCGACGACACCTCGATAGCCCCGTACGCCTCCTGGGTCCTCGCCGACGGACGACGCCGGGTCACCTGGGCCGGGGACACGCTGATCGCGTTCGTCAGGTTGCCGGGGTACGACCACCTTGCCCGTCTCGTCGGCTTCTCGCTGTCGACGGGCCGGCACCTGTGGACGTGGGACGACGGCCGGGGCATCGACGCGCTGGCCTGCCATCGTGGTCACGTGGTCGCGCTGCGCCACTACGAGGATGAGCAGGAGGGGCAGCATGTCGCGTGGCGATGCCAGGCACACGTGCTCGACCCCGCCGATGGCCATGAGGTGGCGCGGCGTCGCCTGAAGGTGACACGGGACGAGCCGTACACGATGCACCTGTACGGCAACCGGATGCTCTGGGTCAGTAAGGAGGGCAGGCCCGGCACCCCGCCGGTGAAGGCCTTTGATTGGCGCTGAGCGCGGGTGGCCGATGCTCAGCCGATTGAGCCCTTCAGCCACATTCGGAATGAAGTGATCTTGATGTGTCAAGATCCACTTTATGGGGAGGCGTGATCTGACGAATGCGCAGTGGGCGAAGCTGGAGCCGTTGCTCCCGGTCGGGAAGAGGCCCGGACGGCCGCCGGTGCACACCAAGCGGCAGTTCATGGACCGCATACGCTGGCGCACCCGCGCTGGTGCTCCCTGGCGGGACGTGCCCGAGCGGTACGGGCCGTGGGAGACGGGCTACGGCCTGTTCCGGCGTTGGCAGCGGGACGGCACCTGGCACCGCATTCTTCGAGCAGTTGCAGGCCCGGGCCGACGCCGAGGGACTGATCACCTGGGACGTCTCGGTGGACTCGACCATCGTCCGCGCCCACCAGCAAGCGGCGGGTGCCCGCGAAAAGGGGATCTGCAGGTCGAGCCGCCAGGCGGTGTCTTCACCGAGCCCGACGACCACGGGCTCGGACGCTCCCGGGGCGGGCTGACGACCAAGCTCAACCTGGCGGTGGAGCAGGGCCAGAAGCCGATGTCACTGGTGATCACGGCCGGGCAGCGCGGTGATTCCCCGCAGTTCCAGGTGGTCTTGGGCCGTATCCGGGTGCCCAGGCTCGGGGCGGGCCGCCCTCGCAGCCGGCCGGCCAAGGTTCGCGCCGACAAGGCGTACAGTTCCGCGCGAACCGCGCCTACCTGCGCAAGCGCGGTATCCGCTGCACGATCCCGGAGAAGCGCGACCAGATCGCCAACCGCGAGCAGCGCGGCCGGCCGCCGAAGTTCGACCAGGCCGACTACAAACAGCGCCACGCGGTGGAGTGCGGAATCAATCGCCTCAAGCGGCACCGCGCGGTCGCCACCAGATACGACAAGCGCGCCGTGCGCTACGAGGCGACCGTACTCGTCGCAGCCATCAACGAATGGCTGTGACCAGCACTTCTGCAACCCCCTAGGACGTGGGCGCGTCCGGCGTGGGCTTCCGCCTCCGCATCACGTCCGCCACGCTCACGTCCTCCGTCTCCGGAGCCCCGAACGCCTCGACGATCGCCCCGCTGCTCGTGCCGGTCACTTCCAGCGCCACGTGGCTGCCCATCAGGCGCAGGTCGAGCCTCGCCAGCGGCGCGCCCGAACGGTCCTGCATCCGGTGGATCCGGGACGCCGGATAGTCCAGTTCTGTCAGCTTCCGGTGCAACACCTGGTAGCTGGTCGTCCTGGGGCTCCTGAACGCCTCACCGACGCGCTGTGCGTGTTCGCTGCCGCTGCACTTCTCGACACCGGTCAGCGGCACCTCCTCGGCCGGCCCGGACCCGGCGGGATCAGGTACCGCCTTCGTGGGCACGGCGTCACCCGCAGGAACGGGTATGTCTCCCTCGGCGTTCGGGGTCCCGGGCGGTGTCTCGCCGGGCCCGTACCTCGGCGCGGGCGTGTCCTCCCGGCCCGGCAGGTCCTCCGGCCCGGGAACCCCACCGTTGTCGCAGCCACCGGGGGAATCCGGTGCGCAGTCCTGCGTGATGCGGGTTCCCATCGCCACAAACCGCAACTCCGCGGCGTTGTCGCTCGGCGGATTCCTCGGTGGGGTGGCCGCCGGGGCGGTACTTCCCGTCGCGGTCCGTCCGGCCGTGGCGCTCGGAGCGCCGCAGCCGACGAGGACCATGCAGCCGAGCGCGGCCAGCGGAACAACCTTCAGGAGGGATATCGATCGCACGGGCGCATCATGCGGCGTGCCGGTCACCGCGCACATGGGTACGCGTACTCACCTCGTCCCCGCCCCCGGCCACCGCCACTCCGCGGCGGTGTCCGGCGCGGGGTGACGGCGGTGCGAGGCGGCCGGGTCCCCGTACGGGAGTCAGCCGGCGGGGCGCACGGCAACCGCGTCGATCTCGAAGAGCATTCCAGGCAGTGCGAGCGCGGCCACCCCGCTCAGCGTCTGCGCCGGCAGGCGCTCCCCGAACGCCGCGTGGAGTGCCTTGCCGAGGACCTCCAGCTTGCCGAGGTCGTGGTCGACGATGTACGAGCCGAGCCGCACCACGTGTTCGAAACCGAGCCTGACGCCTTCGAGCGCGTGCCGCAGGTTGGCGAGCGAGAGCTCGACCTGCGCGGCGAAGTCCCCGGGAACGGGCGCTCCGGTGTCGGGGTGGGAGGCGTACTGCCCGGCGATGAAGACGAGTTCGCCCGGCGCGGACACGGCGTGGCTGTAACCGAACGGGGTGGGGTCGTGCAGGGTGCCGGGGTTGGTGATGGTGCGCTGATCGGTGGTCACTGCGGAGCGTTCCTTTCAGGGAAGGTGGTCGCCTGCCAAGCAGGCGGACGAGGTGAGCGTGGTGCCGTCCGGAGCACCGCGGTGAGGTCTTGTGCCGCAACGCGCACGTGGCGGGGCGGCGCCGGGCAGAGTCCTGGAGGGGGTGCGGCCGCGTGACGTGCCCGCACATCGCGCCACCAGTACCGCCACCACCGCAATCACCCCCCACGTACTGCGAACGCGTCGCTTCGGCAGTACATTCCACCGCGGCCGTCCATTCCGCCGCGGCCGCTCGGGCCCGCACGCCATCACCGCCTTTCCCTGGCCGCTGTGCAGGCCCGGGCAGGTGACGGCACGACATACGATCCACCCATGACGAGCACCCCGGAGCACTGGATCGTGCGCCACTTCTCCCAGGCCAACCCCGAAGGCCCGGGCTGCGACAGCGCTCCGGCGCTCCTGCGGCGGCTTGCCGATTCCATCGAGGCGTTGGGGCCGGTCGAGGTGCAGGACATCGTCTTCGAAGCGGAGATGACGGAGTACGGGCCGTGGCGGTCGGGAACCGTCTACTTCCACCTGCCTGAAGACGAGTGACACTTCCCCTGACCGGCGCCCTTTGGCCGCCCCATGCGCAACCAACGACCCAGCACACGCGTCGCATCACACATGGGACGCGCATGGCTCTTTTCTCTCATCCCTCTGGCGATCGGCACGGGTTTCCTCGCCTTCGGCGTGTACGGCCTGCGCCGCGCCCGCGCGCTGCGCCGCACAGGTGTCTCCGCCGAGGCGCGGATCGTCCGCCACGATGCGAGGCGGAGCGACGAAGGGGCTACGTTCTACCACCCGGTCGCGGCTTGGACGGCGCGGGACGGGCGTGCGTGCGAGTACCCCTCCAGGTTCGGCCGCGGCCGCGTCGGAAGCGGCTTCGGTGTCGGGGCGTACGTCATGGTCCGGTACGACCCCGTGGCCCCGCACCGTTTTGAGATCGAGGGCTGGGACGCGAGGACGGTCGACCTGCTCTTCACCGTGCTGGGGGCGGTGTTCACCACGGGCACGGTGCTGGTGCTGCTCGTCCGGCTGCTCACCCTCTGACCGGGGCGGGCTCCGGGCTGCCCTACCGCCGTAACCTGTCCGTGTTGGCTCGTCCAGGCGTACGGCTCGGTGGCCCGCGGCGCGAGTCGGCTGAGCAGAGGCCGGCGAGCACCGCTCATCCGGCGTCGAGGATGCCGAGCTCGGTGTCGGGCCGGCAGACCGCGCATGCCCGCACCTGCTCGGCGAGGGCCCGCCGTGCCACGTCCGCGGAGGCGCTGGTCGAGGCCCTGCCCGCGAGCTTGCAGGTGCCGAGGTGGACCTGGACGGGGCTTCTCGAGCGGTCGACGCTGCGCTGGATCCGGAAGGGGGGAGGGGGCGGCGGAGCGGTCCGCTCCTGGATCGCCCGCCGACGCGCCAGTGCGGCCCGTTCCGCCCGCACGTACAGCAGCTGCACGGTCAGGTAGGCCTCGATGGCAGCAAGCCGTTCGTCATCGGGCGGATACGGGGAGGGCAAGGCGTCGGGCATGTCCCAGTCCTGTCGGACGTCGATGCGGACGGAGGGCGGCCTCGGGCGGCTTCATGCGGCTTCGGTGATGCCGAGCGCCGCCGCGACGGCCGCCTTCGTCACCTGCTTCAGCTCGGTGCGGGTCGGTACACGCTGTTCGGCCTCGACGGTGCTCCAGAAGGGGTGGGTGGTGATGCGGGCGGACAGGTCGGTGCACTCGCGGCGCAGTCGCCTGACCGCGTCCTGCTGATCCCGGGTCCAGCCGGGGCTGCGCTCGCGGCCGCCGGTGACCTCACCGGTGTGCGGGTGCTGGGTACCCGGCCGGCCGGGCAGGGACTCGACGCTCCACGGCGGTGTGCGCAGCAGTGCGGCCAGCTCGGAGGCCGCCTGGTGGAGGCGGGTCTGCGCGGCGCGCAGGTCATCGGGGAATGCGGTTCCGGCCATGGCCAGAATCATACGCCTGTTCGATTCGTTCGGGTCGGGGTGGTGGCGCCCCTCGTCCGGGGGTTCCCGCCCGCCGCGCGTGCCGGCCGCTGGGTCGGGGTGCCCTGCTGTCACGGGCGCCGCCGCGCGGGCAGGGGGATCAGTCGCTGCTCCCGAAGATCCGTTCCAGATGTGCGTCCAGTCGTTCCAGCGCCTCCTCGCCCGTGTGGACCCCGAGCAGCGTGTAGGCCGTCAGGCCGTCGACCAGGCTGATCAGCAGCATGGCTTCGGTCCGCGGGTCGAGCGCCCGCCCGGCAGGCAGTTCCCCCCGCTCCTGGGCGTTGCGCAGGAGCTCCGTGAAGAGCGCCGCCAGCTGCGGGATCCCTTCCCGGGCCTCCGTGCGCAGGCGCTCGTCGTGGACCGCGCGCGCGAAGTACGCGGCGCCCACCAGTGCGCCCACCCTGCTCTTCTCGTCGAGTGGCAGCATGCCCACCAGGCACTCCCGCAGGACGGCCCGCGGCGGCGGTTCGTGCCCCGGACTCGCCGGGAGGGCTCCGATGCGTTCGCGGATCCGCCGTTCGGCCAGGGCGTTGATGTGGCGCAGGGCGAAGAGCAGCATCTCGTCCTTGGTGCGGAAGTAGTGCTGAAGCCTGCCCAGTGAGATGTCCGCCTCGGCTGCCACGTCCCGCAGGCTCACGCCGTCCAGGCCGCGCGTGCTGGCGATGCGCTGGAGCGCCTCGGCGATCTCCCGGCGTCTGGCCTCGTGGTCCACCTTCTTCGGCACCCGTACAACCTCACTTTCGATGCGGCGGGCGGGAGTCGTCCGCCGCTTTCACAAGTCACTTGTACCGTTGTAGCCTATCGGCATCCAATACAACTGACTTGGAAAGCGGTCGACCATGTCCTCTCCTCCCGTCCGGCGCTTGCGCCCACCCCGTCACCGGGTCGCCCCGCTGGCCCGCCGCTGGTGGACAGTCCAGGCGTTGGTGCTGGTGAGCGGGCCGATGCTGCTGACCGCGCTCACCCTCGGCCTGCTCTCGGCGCTCTTCTTCGCCGGTGCGCTGCCCTGGCTGGCTCCGCTCCTGCTCCTCACCCTTGTCGCACCCGCCCTCGGATACCTGTTCCTCATGCCGCGCCGCCGGTACGCGGCGCACGCCTGGGAACTCGGCACGTACGCCGTCTACGGGGCGGGCGGCTGGATATGGCAGTGGCGCCGGATCGCCCCGCTGTCCCAGGTGCAGACCGTCGACACGGTCCGCGGCCCGATCCAGCGGCGCTACGGCCTGACGACGCTGACCGTCACCACCGCCTCGACCGCCGGTGACATCAGGATTGCGGGCCTGGCCGAGGCCGACGCCGAGGAGCTCGCCCGTCTCATCGGCCGCGCCGCCCAAGAAAGCCGCGCCGCCCACGATGGCTGCACCGCTCACGATGGCTGTACCGCCGGTGACGGCCGTACCGCTCCGGCCGCGGCTGCCCCCTCCGCCTCCACCGCCGTCGGTGGCACGCAGCAGGGCTCCCTTCACCAGGGCCGCGCCCAGGGAGGCGCCGAGTGAGCCGCCACGCGGGCGCCTGGCGGCGGCCTGCCGCCCGTAGCCTGCTCCTGCACTGCCGCTGGCTCGTCCCACCGCTCGGCTCGCTCGCGCTCACCGCGCTCGCCACCGGCGGTGCCATCCCCACGGGCGCTCGCATCACCCTGCTCGCCCTCATGCTGTCGTTCGCCGCCGTGACCGCCGCCGGTCTGGTCCGCTGGTCGCGCACCCGCTACCGGCTCACCGCCGACGCGTTCCTGCTGCACAGCGGCGTGTTCAGCAGGCGGCGGCGCTCCATCCCCCTCCACCGGGTCCGCAACGTGGACCTGACCGCGACCGCACTGCACCGGTTGCTCGGCCTCACCGTCGTACGCGCCGGCACCACCGCATCGAACGGCGAGCAGGACGGGATCACCCTCGACGCGGTGACGCTCCGCGAAGCACACCGGCTGCGAGCCGCGCTCCTCGCGCACGCCGACGCCCGGGCCGACGCGCGCCCGGCCGAACTCAGCCGCCTCGACTGGCGTTGGCTGCGCTACGCGCCGTGCACCTTCTGGGTGTTCGGCGGCGTGGGTGTCGCCGCGGGAACGGCGTACAGGATCTTCGACGGCATGGGCATCGAACTCTGGCGGATGCCCTTCGTCCAGCAGCTGTTCGCCGCATTCGGCCACCGGGCGCTGTGGCTGACCGTACCCGCGGCGCTGATCACCGTGACCGCCCTCGGGTCCCTCGGCGCGCTCGCCCTGTACGCGGAGAACTGGTGGGGTTACCGCGCCGCCTGGACCGACGCCGACACCCTCACGGTACGGCGCGGACTGCTGACCACCCGTTCGGTCGCGCTCGAACGCAGCCGCCTGTACGGTGCGCTGCTGCGCGAGCCGTTGCTGCTGCGGGCCGCCGGCGGGGCGAGCGTGACGGCGGTGGCGGGCGGGCTCGGAGACGCGGAGGAGGCCCACGCACGCGGCGCCCTGCTCCCGCCGGCACCGCGGGACGAGGCCCTGCGCGCCGTCACCGGTGCACTCCGCGTGCCCGCGGACCGCGTGGACTCCGTCCCGCTGACGCCTCACCCCAGAGCCGCGCTGCGCCGCAGGACGGTGCGGGGGCTGCTGTTCGAGGTCCTGCCCGTGACGGTCGCACTCCTTGTCCTCGGAGCGCTCCTCAGCCCCGCCTTCCTGCATGCCGCCTGGATCCACGCGCTGGTGGCGACAGCGGTGACGCAACTGCTGGCACGTGATGCGTACAAGAGCCTGGGCCATGCGCTGGACGGCCGCCACCTCCTTGTCAGAGCGGGCACGTTCAGCCGTGACACCCTTGTCCTGGAGCGCTCGGCGATCTCCGCCTGGACGTTCTCGACCTCACCGTTCACGCGGCGCTCCGGGCTCGTCACGCTCACGGCGGCCGTGGCTGCGGGGAAGCACGCCTACCACCTGCGGGATCTCGCGGCCGACGATGCGGTGACCGTGGCCGTCACAGCCCGGGCGGGCATCGTGGAGGAGTTCCTGGAACCTGCCGGCCGGCCCGGCGGTCCACGGAGCGGAGAGTGAACCACCGGCGGAAACGGCACCGCCCTCGGCGTATCCACCCGGCCTGCACCGTGGGGCGACGGCCGCAGGCCGGGCCGGGTTCAGCCCGTCGACCGCCCCGGGGCAGCGGGCACCCGGCCGATCTCGAACGTCGTACCCGGCGCGGCGTACGCGATGGGGCCGTCGAAGCGCCTGGAGGCCCGTGTCACCGCCTGTTCCGGCGTGAGGAACCGGCCGACATGCGTGACGACCAACCTGCCCGCCCGGGCCGCCCTGGCGGTCTCGCAGCCGGTGGTCTCGCCACCGGCCACAGCGCCTGTTACTGACCGGCAGGAACGGCCGCAGTCGCTCCCACTCGGCATCCGTCAGGTCACCCCGCCTCATGTCCACTTCAAGCGACGCCGACATGAAGCAGACATGACCGACCGGCAGCTTGTGGGGGCGGGCGTCCGATCAGGTGGCGGTGCTGGCGAAGCCGGTGTGCCTGAGTCCCGCCGACCGGATCCGACCTAGGTTCGTAGGGAGATCAAAGGAGGCTGCCATGGCCGATCACCCGAATATCGGGGTGTTTCACCGGGCTCTGGAGGCGTTTTCGGCTGGCGATATGGAGGCGCTGGCGGAGGTGTTCCACCCGGATGTGGTGTGGCATCTCGGCGGTCACGGTCCGCTGGCCGGCGACTACCGGGGGCGCGACGCCGCCTTCGCCCTGTTCCAACGGGAATTCGAGCTGACAGGCGGCACCTACCGCCCCCAGCTCCACGATGTGCTAGCCAACGACGAGCACACGGTCGCCCTGCTCCACGTCACGGCGTCACGCGAGGGCAAAGAGCTGGACATGAACGAGACGATCATCTTCCACATCCGGGAGGGCCGGATCACCGAAGCCTGGGGGCTGTGGTCCGACCAGAAGGCGTACGACGCGTTCTGGTCGTAGAGACGCCGCCCGTTTGCCACGCGCAGGACCGCCCCCGGCACGATGGCGGTCCGGCGTTCGCGGAAGTCCGGTACCAGGGCCAGGCGTCGTAGACCCGGCCAAGATCCACCGGTCAGGGCCCTAGTCTTCTGAGTCAGGAATTCTGTTCAGATGTGTAGGATTGATTTGTGGCGCGTACGGGGCGGCCTAAAGCCGAGTTGACGTTGTCGGATCAGGAACGGGCCGCGCTCGAGGGGTGGGTGCGGCGCCGTTCCACGCCGCAGGCGTGG
>NZ_KL591034.1:36652-37699 GCF_000716335.1 Streptomyces sp. NRRL S-118
GCGGCGCCGTTCCACGCCGCAGGCGTGGCCCTTCGTTGCCGGATCATTCTGGCCTGCGCGGAAGGTGCTTCGAACAAGGACGTGGCGGCCCGGCTGGGCTCGACCGCGCATGCGGTGGGCCGGTGGCGGGCGAGGTTTGTCGAGCACCGGATTGCCGGCCTCGGAGACATGCCGCGATCCGGCGGTCCGCGATCGGTCACAGACGAGCAGGTCGCCGCGCTGGTCACCAGGACGCTGGAGTCGACTCCGAAGGACGCGACACACTGGTCGACGCGTTCGATGGCGAAGGAGACGGGCCTGTCGCAGTCGACCGTGTCACGGATCTGGCGGGCGTTCGGCCTGCAGCCGCATCGTTCGGAGACGTTCAAGCTGTCGACGGATCCGTACTTCGTCGACAAGGTCCACGACGTCGTCGGTCTCTATCTGGACCCACCGGAACGGGCCCTGGTCTTCTGCGTGGACGAGAAGTCGCAGATCCAGGCCCTGGACCGCTCGCAGCCCGTGCTGCCGATGATGCCCGGCGTCCCGCAGCGGGTCACGTACGACTACGTCCGCGCCGGCACCACCACCCTGTTCGCCGCCCTCGAGGTCGCCACCGGCAAAGTGATCGGCTCTCTGCACCGCCGCCACCGGGCCGAGGAGTTCAAGAAGTTCCTCATCAAGCTCGACAAGGAAGTCCCGGGCGGCCTGGAAGTCCACTTGGTGCTCGACAACTACGCCACCCACAAGACCCCGGCCATCAAGACCTGGCTGGTGGCCCACCCCCGGTTTCACCTGCACTTCACACCCACCGGATCGTCCTGGCTCAACCTGGTCGAGCGATGGTTCGCCGAGCTGACGAACAAACAGATACGGCGAGGCGTCCACAAAAGTGTCCAGGCCCTGGAGCAGGACATCCGGACCTGGATCGCCGCGTGGAACAGCGACCCCAAGCCCTACATCTGGACGAAGTCCGCGGATGAGATCCTCGAACGCCTCGCCTCATATCTGAACAGAATTCCTGACTCAGAAGACTAGGGCGTGTGTCAGAAGTGCTCTAAGTTGGCT
>NZ_KL591035.1:0-26620 GCF_000716335.1 Streptomyces sp. NRRL S-118
ACCACCGCCCTGCGCTTGGGCACGGCCGCGGCTGAGCAGGTCCTGCGTCGCTTCACCCGCGGGGCCCAAGCACCCCACTTGTCGCGCGATTGAGGAACTCGGGCGGGCAGTGCGTACGGCGTTCATCTGCGACTACCTCGCCGACACCGACCTGCGGCGCTGCGGACAGTGGGTCCGGGTCGGCATCCTGAAGACCCGCCCGCCCGGCGTCGCTCCCGATCGGCTGGATCGTCGACCGGGTGAGGTGCCGGGCCGGGGAGGGGCCGGAAGCCACCGTGCTCGCGGACGGCCCGGTTCGGCTACGCGTCGCGCCTGTGCAGCAGCACGCTGCCGACCAGCAGCGCGGCCGCGGCCCACGTGGCGAGCACGCCCAGGCCGGCCCATGGGCCGATGGGCAGCTCGTGCAGATGGACGGTGGCTTGGACCGCGAGTCCGGCGGTCATGGGCGAGATCTGCTGGAGGTGGCGCTGCCACTCCGGGTCGTTGATCACCTGGGTGACAACCGGGAAGAGGTAGAGCAGCCCGAGCACGATCCCGATGGCGCTCGCCGCCTCCCGTACCGCCGTCGCCACGCCGAGGCCGATCAGGGCGATCAGGACGAGGTAGAGGGCCGAGCCCACGGCCGCGCGCAGGGTCGGGCCGTCGGCCAGGGACAGCGGGGCATAACCGTGGGCCTCGGTGAATCCGTTGCCGGGCAGGATGTAGCGGCCGGCGAGGAGGGAGACCAGGACGGCAGCCGTCCCGAAGGCGAGGACGACCGTGGTGAGGATTGTCGCCTTGGCGGTGAGGACGGTGAGCCGGTTCGGCACCGCCATGAGCGTGGTGCGGATCATCCCGGTGCCGTACTCGCCGCTGACGGCCAGCACCGCGAAGACGGCGATGACCGCCTGCCCGACGGTGACGCCGGTCAGGGCGAGCTTGACGGCGTCCTGGCCGCACCCTGAGTCCGGGCACTTCACGGCCTTGGCGGTGCCGCAGCCGACGGCCACGGTCAGCGCGACGGCGAGCAGGAGCAACGTGCCCATTCCCCCTGCGGTGCGGAGCTTCGTCCACTCGGCGCGCAGGGCGCGGCCGAAGTCCCCTCGCCATGCGCCGTCCGCCGTGCTCGTGAGTCGTGCACCGCTCAGGAGACTCATACGTCCCTCCCGCGCAGCCGCACCACGGACAGACCGAAGGCGAGCGCGGCGTATCCGCACAGCACGGCGAGGCCGGCCCATGGCGCCAGCGGGTAGTAGCCGGTCGACGGCTCGTACACGCTGAGCACCTGCGCGTACCGCGGCAGGGTCTGCTGGATGGCGAAGCCCGCAGCCGGGGTCACCCGCAGCAGCCACTCCGAGACGCCTGGGGGCAGTACGCCGGAGGTGGCAAGCAGGAAGGGCAGCACGATCGACGCGATGACCAGGGCGACAGCCGTGGCGCTGCGCCGCAGCAGGGCACCGACGCCGAGAGCGAGCACGGCGGCGGCTGCGCAGAGCAGGCCGGTGCCGGCCATGACGCGCACTTCGGTCGCCGACGTGACGGGGAAGACATGGAAACCCCTGCCGCGCGCGCTGCGTTCCCCGACGGGAATGGTGATCGCGGCAGCCACCAGGCCGATGGCGAACGCGACGCTCCCGGCCACCAGCGCCTTGGCACCAAGCACCCGGCCCCGCAAGGGAGTTGCCGCCATGGTCGTGCGCAGCAGACCGCGCCGGTACTCGCCGGTGATGAACACCGTGCCCACGGCGATCACCACGATCAGCCCGGCGAAGGTGCCGACGAGGAAGTTCTCGATGGTGAATCCGACGCCCATGACGGGCCCGCCGACGACCGGTGCGATGTCACCGGCCCCGGTCACGGTGAACCCGCCGTCGTCGGTCTGGGTGAAGCCGCCCTCGGTGGTGTTCGAGTAGCTGCCGGAGGTGCCCGCGTCGCCGCCCACCTGTGTGCCGCTCCACGCGCTCTGGGACCAGTCGCCGGTGAGGGCGGGGCGGCCGAAGGCGCCGGTGGCCACGGCGGGGCTGAAGCCCGTGCCCGCCGCGGTGTCCTGCTTCGCCTGCGGTGACGTGGCGAAGAGCCCGGCCTGCACGGTGCGCGCAAGCCCCGGCAGCTTCGCATGGCCGACCTCCGTCCAGTGGGAGCCGTCGGTGGAGGTGGAACCGGTGAGCCAGTCACCGGAGCGGACCAGGCGCAGCCAGCGCGGGGACTTCTGGGTGACCTTGCCGGAAGGGCCCGCCATGTCGTGCGTGTAGTCGTACTGCATGCGCACACCGTGGCCGCCGGTGGCCATGACCGCCGCGTACGGGGATCCCTGGGTGAGGCTTTCCTTCACGATGATCCCGGCCTTCGCCCAGGGCTGGGCGCCCTGGGCCGTCCTGCCGGCCCCGGTGTCGGCCACGCCGGTCAGCGACCGCAGGGGAACGGTGAGGGTGCCGTCGCCGGTGAGCGTCCTGCGGACGAAGTAGAAGCTGTCGTTGACGGCCTCGCCGCCGGGGCCCTTCGGGTACGAGGCGGCGTCGGCGCCACGACCGCCGGGGGCGGGGGCGGCCGTGCCGAGCAGGCCGACCACGACCGTCACCAGGAGCGCCCCCGCCATGGCGAGGACCCAGCCGCGTACCGTACGGAACTTCGTCCACTCGGCGTGCAGCGTCCTGAGGAACCGGCTCGGCTCAACGCGCCTCGTGGCCGGGGGGCGAGGGGTGAGGGTGGCTGTCATCGCGTGGCCTCCCCTACCGGGATGCCGCGGTACTCCACCGCGTCCCGGGTGAGCTCCATGTATGCCTCTTCGAGCGTCGCCCGGTGCGCGGACACCTGGGAGAACGGCACCCCGTTCCGGGCGAGCAGGGCCACGATCTCCTCGTCGGGCAGGCCCGTGACGCCGAGGGTGTCGGGGCCGGTGGCGAGAACGGTGGCGCCCGCGCCGTGCAGGACCTGGGCGGCGCGCGGAGGCGCGGAGGTACGCAGGGTGACCCGGCCGCCGGACGCCTCGGCAAGCAGTTCGGACACGCTGGTGTCCGCGACGACCCGGCCGCGGCCGATCACCACGAGATGGTCCGCGGTGTCTTCGAGTTCGCTCATCAGGTGACTGGAGACCAGAACGGCGCGGCCCTGCTGGGCCAGCGACGACAGGAAGCCCCGCATCCACACGATGCCGTCGGGGTCGAGGCCGTTGAACGGCTCGTCCAGCATGACGACCGGCGGGTCACCGAGCAGCGCCGCCGCGATCCCCAGGCGCTGGCGCATGCCCAGCGAGAAGCCGCCGGCCTTGCGCCGGGCCGCCGTGCCCAGGCCGGCCTGTTCGATGACCTCGTCCACCCGCCGGGTCGGCAGGCCCTGTGAGTGGGCCAGCCACAGCAGGTGGTTACGGGCGGTGCGGCTCGGCTGCAGCGCGGAGGCGTCGAGCAGTGCCCCCAGATGCCGAAGCGGGCGACGCAGGGTGCGGTACGGCACCCCGTCGACCAGGGCCTTTCCCTCCTCCGCCGCGTCAAGGCCCAGGATCACGCGCATGGTGGTGGACTTGCCCGCGCCGTTCGGGCCGACGAAGCCGGTCACCCGTCCGGGCCGCACGGTGAACGTCATCCCGTCCAGAGCCGGCTGTGGCCCGAAGCGTTTACGCAGACCGATGACCTCGATCGTCGCCTTCGTACTCTCATCGCTCATGGGCCCCACCCTGTGGCGGAGCGAGTTACAGGGGCCGAACGGTCACTGTCATCTCGCTGTTAGGCGCCTCGGCTTAGCCTGGCCCGGTACGTGTCCTGGTGCGGTGGCGAGAGGGGAGCATGCGGATGAAATGGGGTCCGCCCCGACGGCTCGCGGGCCTGACCGCCCGGCTCGGCCTGCGCCGTGGTACTGCCCGCACCCGCTTCACCGCCTTGTACGTGACTCTGTTCCTGCTGTCGGGAACGGCGCTGCTGGCCATCGCGGCCGTGGTGGCATCCGGCGGATCGCGCTCCAGCCAGACCGCCCCCGATGGCGGCACCGATCAGCCCGCCACGGCGGCACAGGCCCAGGGCCGCATCGACGAGCTGGAGCAGCAGCTGGCCCAGGCGCACGACACCCAGTCCCGGCAGATCCTGATCGGCTCGGCCATCGCCCTCGGCGTGATGGCGGTGATCTCGGTCGGCCTCGGCTGGTTCGTCGCCGGCCGGGTGCTGCGCCCGCTGCGCGTGATGACAGCGGCGACCCGCCGGATCACCGCCGACAGCCTGCACGAACGCCTGGCCATCGGCGGCCCCGGCGACGAGGTGAAGGACCTCGCCGACACCATCGACGACCTCCTCGGCCGCCTGGAGGACTCCTTCGACGCCCAGCGCCTCTTCGTCGCCAACGCCTCCCACGAGCTGCGCACCCCGCTCACCACGATGCGGGCCTCCCTTGACGTGGCCCTCGCCAAGCCGGGCCCGCTACCCGAGGCCACGGCCACGCTGGCCGCCCGGATGCGCGCCGAACTCGACCAGGTGGACCGGCTGCTGGAGAGTTTCCTCGTCCTGGCGCGCACCCAGCACGGCGAGTTCACCGACTCGGCGCGCCTCGCCCTCGGCCAACTCGCGCTGACCGCCCTGACCGGACGGGCAAAGGACATCGCGGCCAAGGGCCTGACCGTGCGCGAAAACCGGATCGACGACTCCGCGTGGGTGTGGGGCAGCCGGACGCTGCTGCGCCGCGCGGCCGACAACGTGGTCGACAACGCGATCGCGCACAACGACCCCGGGGGCTGGATCAGTGTCGCGGTACGGGCCGAAGGAGACGACGCGGGCGCGGTGTCCCTCGTCGTCGAGTCCAGCGGGCCGGTCCTCGACCAGCAGCGGGTGGCGGAGCTCACGCAGCCTTTCCGCCGCCTTGGCGCCGACCGGACCGGCACCGGCCGGGGCAGCGGCCTCGGCCTCTCCATCGTCGCGGCCATCACCCAGGCCCACCACGGCACCCTGGACCTGCGGGCCCGCCCCGACGGCGGTCTGCGCGTGACCATCACCCTCCCCCGTACGGACGGCAGGGCGACGGCGGAGGCCCCCGACACAGAGACGGGCGTGGCGCGTTGAGAGTCCTGGTGGTCGAGGACGCCCGCCCCCTCGCCGAAGTCATCGCCGAGGGACTGCGCGACCAGGGCATGGCCGTGGACGTGGCCCACGACGGGCTCGACGCCGCGGCCAAGCTGGACATCAACACGTACGACGTCGTCGTGCTCGACCGCGACCTGCCAGGCATCCACGGCGACACTCTCTGCCAAATGATCACCGAGCGGGACGGCCGCGTGATGGTCCTGATGCTGACCGCCGCCGATTCACCCGGCGACCGCGTCAGCGGCCTCACCCTGGGCGCCGACGACTACCTCGCCAAGCCCTTCCACTTTCCCGAACTCGTCCTGCGCATCCGCGCCCTGACCCGCCGCCGCCCCGCCGCCCGGTCCCGCACCCTGAGCGCGGCGGGCATCGAACTCGACCCGATGCGCCGCACCGCCAGCCGCGACGGCCGCCAACTCAATCTCTCTGTCAAGGAATTCGCGGTACTCGAAGCCCTCCTGAACGCGAGCCCCGCCTTCCTCAGCGCGGAAGGCCTCCTCGAACAGGTCTGGGACGAGCACGCCGACCCGTTCACCAACACGGTCACGGTGACCATCAGCCGCCTGCGCCGCAAACTCGGCGACCCTCCGGTCATCGCCACCACACCCGGCGTGGGATATCGGGTCATCGACCCAGCCGTCCCACCTGACTGAGCAGCCGACAGGGGCCGGCGGCCCACGATCGGAGGCGGTGCTCAGTGCACCTGACTCCAGTCATCTGCGAGCCGACTTCGGAGACTGACACACGCGGTTACTCTCACAAACGGTCCTTTGCGCGAGCAAGATCAACGACCGGCCGCTGGACCCCGCCCGGCCCCCGATCGGTTCGCAGAACCCGTTCTCATTCAAAGGGAGACGGACCCCCTTCTGAGATTTGCATGGTGCGGAAATCCGCTTCCATGACGGCCCCTCAGCAGCCCTCCCCGGCCGATCGCTCGGACGCGGACGACGTTGAACAGTACGCCTGTCCCAAGGTGCCGCGGCTCAAGAAGGCACTGCGGGTGCCGACCCCGGCCGACCGCGGACCGGGCCGGCCGTGGCGGAGTCCCCGGCCCCCGTCTCGCTCTCCCTGACCGAGCGTCACTCTGATTACAGAGAGCTACTTGTCACTTCGCGGCAGCTTCGGGGAACAGGGCCTTGACGAACAGGAGGCCGTCGACGCCCGCCAGGTGGGCCGGGTCGAGCGGGGCGTAGCCGAACCAGGGGGACACGCGGGGCGCGGGCCGCGTGTCGCCGAGGGCGGCGGCCAGGCGCCGGGGGTCGACGAGGCAGTGGTCCTCCGGGAGCGCGTACAGAAGCCCTTCGACGGTGTCCGGCGGTGGCGTGTCCACTCCCCGGTGCCGGATCGTGCCGAGTGCCGTGGCCACGAAGGCGTACTCCTCCCCGAGCCGGGTGCTCACCAGCGCGCCGGCGCCCCACCACTCCAGCGGTCGCCCGCCCATCCGCATCCTGCTCATCCCCCGCTGGAGATGGGAGTTGTGGGCGTGGACGAGAGCCGGGCCGCGAGCGGTGAGGGCGAGCAGGTTGTCGGCCATCATCCGGTCCCGCACGCTCACCAGCCGGGTCAGGCGGGCCGGTGAGGCGTCGGCCATCCAGTGGTGGTACTGCAGCAGGCCGGTCGCGGTGCGCCCGTACAGGCGCGCCCGGTCGTGGTCGTCCCGCGATGTCGCCGTGATCAGGTGCGGCGTCCGCTCCTCCAGCAGGGCGACCAGATCGTCGGCCAGCAGCCGCAGCTCCCTCGCCTCGGCCGACCTTCCCGCCGACCGGGCGGGGTCCCTCATCGCGGCGGGTTCGGTCCACCGGTCGTCGGGGCCGAGCAGGCGGTCGAGCGTTTCCGCGGTGCACGGGAGCAGATCCGCGTCCACCCAGGTGGCCAGGTGGTCGTGGAGGGCGGTGAGGGCCTGCCGGGGGCTTTCGGCGCCGGTGATCTCCAGCGGGCCGTCGAAACCGGCGAAGCTGAGCTGCTCGGACGCGGGGCGGCCCTCGTTGTAGGCGCGCATCCAGCGCACGAGCTCGCGGTTGGCCGGGGACGCGTCCCACCCGTGGCTGATGCCGCGTTCCACGGCTTCCTCCAGGGTGCCCGTGCCCGAGGTGACGTACTCGTCGACGACCAGGCCCCTCATGCAGTCGCTCTCGATCGCGATCGTCCGGTAGCCCTCCTCCTCGACGAGCTGCCGGAAGAGTTCATTGCGCAGGTGGAGCAACGCGTCCTCACCATGCGTGGGCTCGCCCAGGGCGAGCAGCCGCGGCCGGGCCGGGAGCAGCCTCATGACGGCGCCGGCCTCGACGGCGTGGCAGGAGTCGTTGATGTCGGTAGCCATGGCTTCAACGGTATCTTTGAACCTTCGGTGGAAACTTTTCCGCGATATCGCCGCGAGGACGACGGGACCATGGGGCGAAACCTTCAAAGCAGTGAGCGGCTCCGCCCGATCGATCTGGCACGCGGGCACGGTCTGTCCACCCAGGCGATCAGGAACTACGAGGAGGCCGGCATCCTCCCGCCGGCCGGTCGCACACCCCACGGCTACCGCACCTACACGCCGCTCCACGCGGGGGCCCTGCGCGCGTTCCTCGCCCTGCTGCCCGGCCACGGGCACCGGACCGCGACCTCGATCATGCGGGCCGTGAACGAGGGCGCGGTCGACGAGGCGTTCCGCCTCATCGACACCAGCCACGCCCAGTTGCTCGAGGACCGCCGGACCCTCCGGGCCGTGGAGAGCGCCCTGCGCGACCTGGAGCTCGCGCCGGGCTGCGAACCGGCCGCGGCCCGCGTGCCCGACAGCACGTTCATCGGGCCGCTGGCCGAGATGCTCGGCATCCGGCCCGCGACCCTGCGCAAGTGGGAGCGCGCCGGACTGGTACGCCCGCGCCGCGACCCGCTGACCGGCTACCGCGTCTACGACGAGGCCGCCGTGCGGGACGCCCGCCTGACGCACCAGCTCAGGCGGGGCGGCTACCTGCTGGAGCAGATCGCCCCTCTGATCGACCAGGTCCGTGCGGCCGGGGGCATGGAGCCACTGGAGGCCGCCCTGTCCGACTGGCGCGGCCGGCTGTCCGCCCGCGGGCGGGCGCTGCTGACCGGTGCCGCGGAGCTGGAGGCGTATCTCCGCCTGCGCGGATGAGGCTCCGGTGTCCGGGCCTCACGGTCGGCGCATCACGGCGCGCGGCTCACGGTCGGCGCCTCACGGTCGGCGCCTCACGGTGCGCGCCTCACGGTCGGCGCCGTCCCGGCCGGACCTCCGCGGGTGCCGGCCATTCCTGGGCCGCCCCCGACGGCGTTTCGCCCCGGCGTCTCCGGCGTCTCCGGCGTCTCCGGCGTCTCCGGCGTCTCCGGTGTGTCGGCGCGCGGCCGGGTGCGGTCCGGTACCGGAACCACCCCCGGCGTGCGCGGGAGCGGTACCGCCGCCCTGCCGCCGACGTTACGCGCCGCGGACCGTCGTGGCCCAGGCCTCCAGGGCCTCCGGGGTGCGCGGGCCCGGTACGTCCGGGGGCAGCAGGCCGTGGTCCCGCAGGACGCGCGTCACCGCCATGCCCCACGGCCTGCGCAGCCGCGCCGCGTCCAGCAGGGCACCGTCCGCGAGGAGCTCCCCCACCGGGCCGGTGCGCAGGCCGTCCGGGGTGAGGACCGCCGCGTCATCCGCCCAGCGCAGCGCCAGGTCCACGTCGTGCGTGGCCATCACCACCGTCGTCCCCGACGCGCGCAACCGGTCCAGCACCTCCAGAAGCCGCTCCTGGCCGTGCGGGTCGAGGCCGGCCGTCGGCTCGTCCAGGATCAGCACCCGGGGCCGCATGGCCACCGCGCCCGCGATGGCGGCCCGCTTGCGCTGCCCGTACGACAGCAGGTGCGTCGGCCGGTCCGCGAGCGCCGTGATGTCCAGCGCGTCGAGCGCCTCGTCCACCCGGGCCCGCACCTCGTCCTCCGACAGCCCGAGGTTCATCGGCCCGAACGACACGTCCTGCGCCACGGACGCGGCGAACAGCTGGTCGTCCGGGTCCTGCACGACGAGCTGGACCGTGGTGCGCAGCCGGGTGAGCCCGGCCCTGTCGTACGCCACGTCCTCGCCGTGCAGCCGCAGCCGCCCGCTCCCGCACCGCAGGCCGCCGCTGAGCAGCCGCAGCATCGTCGTCTTGCCGCTGCCGTTGCGGCCGAGCAGCGCGATCGCACGCCCCTCGGGCACGGCGAAGTCGACGCCCGACAGCACGGCGGGCCCGTCCTCGTAGGCGTATCCCGCACCGACCAGTTCCACGACGGCGTCACGATTCATGGCAGGAACCTTTCGAGTACGAGAGTGACCGTGACGAGACCCGCGAACAGACCGGCGGTCGCGCCCAGGAACCGCCCGGAGACGTCCGACCGCGGCACCAGCACCCGCAGTGTGCCGTCGTAGCCGCGCCCGGCCAGTCCGGACTGCAGCCGCGCTGCCCGGTCGAAGGCGCGTACGAACGCCGTCGCGCCCAGGCCGGCCAGCGACCGCCAGGCGGCCGCCCGGCTCGTCAGCCCCAGCCGTGCGGCCTGCGCCTCACGGATCCGCCGGACGGCGTCCAGCAGCAGGAAGCTGATCCGGTACATCACCAGCGCCACATCGACCACCGGCGCCGGCACCCCGGCCCGTACCAGCCGGGGCAGGACGTCCGAGACGGGAGTGGTGAACGCGAACAGGAGCACCCCGAGCGACGCCGCCGACGTCCGCAGGAGCAGCTGCCCGGCGTGCACCGGCCCGTCCGGGGCGAGCGTCACGAACCCCTCGGACCCGCCCACCTGGAACAGCAGCGGGACGGCGCCCGTGAAGCAGAAGCCGAGCGGGATGCGGAACGCCCGCCACAGCCGGCGGCGTTCCACCCCGGCCGGTCCCAGCAGGACGGCCAGGGTGGCGAGCGCCACCAGTACCGCCCCCGGCCACGGCGGCAGGCAGATCGCGAGGAGGGTCAGGCCGAAGCCGAGCACGGCCTTCTCGCACGGATGACGGCGGCGCCAGCGACTGCTGTGCGCCGCCGCGTCGATCGGCAGCACCGGGGGCTACTCGGCGCGTCCGGCGTTCTCGGCCCGGGCCTGGGCCCGCGCCTCGCCCTGCCGCCGTCCCCGGCGCAGGCCGAAGTAGTAGGCCAGCACCCCCGCCCCGAGGGCGGCCTGGAGCGAGAACAGAGCCGACTCGATCTCGCCCGACGGCGGCTCGTACAGCGGGCTGAACCACGGTTCGTAGTCCGGGTGCGTCTCGGTGATGGCGGTCTCGGCCTGCCCGTCCGCGCCGGTGAACGGCTCCTCCTTGTGGTCGCCCATCCCCAGCGCGAGCGGGAGGACGGCGAGTGCCACGACGACGAGCAGCAGCAGCGTGTTGATCCTGGCGTTACGGCTCATCGGCCCACGGCCTCCGTCTTCGTCCCGGTCCCGGTCTCCGTCCCTGTTTCCGTCTCCGCTCCCGTCTTCGCCTTCGTGCCGAGCAGCACTCCGAGACGGGTCAGCTCGCCCTTGCTGGACTGCGTCAGCAGCCGCATCACGAGCACGGTGAGCAAGCCCTCGCTGACCGCGAGCGGCAGCTGCGTGACGGCGAAGATGCCGCCGAACTTGGCGAGCGCCCCGGCGAACCCGCTGCTCGGGTCCGGGAACGCCAGCGCGAGCTGCACGCTGGTGACGCAGTAGGTGGTCAGGTCGGCGACGAACGCACCGAAGAACACGCTCACCATCAGCGGCACGTCGAAGCGCCGCAGCAGCCAGTACACGCCGAAACCGGCCCACGGCCCGACGATCGCCATCGAGAAGACGTTGGCGCCCAGGGTCGTCAGACCGCCGTGCGCCAGCAGCAGCGCCTGGAACAGCAGGGTGATGGTGCCGAGCACCGCCATGATCGGCGGCCGGAAGAGGATCGCGCCCAGGCCCGTACCGGTGGGGTGCGAGCAACTGCCCGTCACCGACGGGAGCTTCAGCGCGGAGAGGACGAACGTGAAGGCACCGGACGCGCCGAGCAGGAGAGTCGACTCGGGATTGGCCTTGACCTCACGGGTCAGCGCCCGGACGCCATGGACGACGAACGGGGCGGCCGCCACGCTCCAGGCGGCCGCGTGCACGGGGGGCAGATAGCCCTCGGCGATATGCATGATGTGGGAGACCCTCTCCAGCACCTCGTGGATGGACAACGCGCCCTGGCCGGTCTCCTGGCTGACGGGTCATGCCGCCGCGACTCCGCCTTCCCGGACACCACGGTCTCCCGCGGTGTTCCAGTGGCTTCCCGGGGTGGTACCCCCGGGAGTGGAGCCGGACTTCCCGATCACAGTGGCGAGGGCCGCACCGGTACCGCACCGGTTTCCCGTACACCAAGGCCCTGCGACAGTAGTGCGTTGACCAGGTACATCACAACCCGCGCGCTCCCGTACGCCCCGCCCGCGTCCCCGTGCCCCGGTTCCCCGCCCGGCCCTGCGCCCTTGGAGCCGTGCTCCGCCGGCGGCCCCGTCCCCCCACCGCGCGGGGCCCGGGAACGACCGGGCCCCGCGCTGCTCGCGGCAGCTGCTACTCCTTGCGGTAGTCGTACGCCTCGGACGCCGCCGACACCACCGCGTCCAGGTCGCCGCCCGCCGAGGCGGTGACCACGGCCGCCACCGCTCCCTCCACGAACGGGGCGTCCACCAGCCGCGTGCCGTCGGGGAGCTCGTCGCCCTCCGCGAGGAGGGCCTTCACCGTCAGGACCGCGCTGCCGAGGTCGACGAGGACGGCCACGCCGGCACCGCCGTCCACCGACGCGGCGGCCTCGGCGATCAGCTCGGCGCTCGGCGCTCGTGCCGAGCCCGCCGTCGGGGGTGCCGCCCGCGGGCGCGACGGGTGCGGTCGCACCGCCCCCGGCGAGGCCCCGTGCCAGCTCGGCGACGGACGCGGCGACCGCCGCGCTGTGCGAGACGAGCACGATCCCCACCGGCGCCGCGCTCACCGGGCCCCCTCCGCGGCCGCCTCGGCGAGGGCGGCGAACAGCAGCGCCGACGAGGTCGCCCCCGGGTCCTGGTGCCCGATGCTGCGCTCACCGAGGTAGCTGGCCCGGCCCTTGCGCGCCTGCATCGGCACGGTCGCCAGCGCCCCCTGGTCCGCCGCTTCGGCGGCCGCCGCGAAGGACTCGCCCAGCGATTCGCCGAGCGCCTCCACCGCCGGCTGAAGCGCGTCGAGCATCGTCTTGTCGCCGGCCGCGGCACCGCCGAGCTGCGCCACCGCGGCCACGCCCGCACGCAGCGCCTCGGCCAGCTGGACGGGCGCCACCGAGGCGGCGTCGCCGAGCGCCTTGCCGGTGCGCCGCAGCAGCGTCCCGTACAGCGGCCCCGATGCGCCGCCCACCGTCGAGATCAGCTGCCGCCCGGCGAGTGTGAGCACCGCGCCGGGCGTCGCCGGCTCCTCCTTCTCGACCACCGTCAGCACCGCCGCGAAGCCGCGCTGCAGATTGGCGCCGTGGTCGGCGTCACCGATGGCCGAGTCCAGCTCGGTGAGCCGGTCCGCCTCGCGTTCGACCGCGTGCGCCATGACCGTCATCCAGCGCCGGAAAAAATCCGCGTCCAGTGCCACCGGCGTCACACCCCCCACCGCAGCGCCGCGGTCCGCACCGGCGCGTCCCACAGCCGCAGCAGCTCCTCGTCGGCCCGGCAGAGCGTGACCGAGCAGCCCGCCATGTCCAGCGACGTCACGTAGTTGCCGACGAGCGTGCGGGCCACCGGCACCCGGCGCTCGCCCAGCACCCGCTGCACCTCGGCGTTGAACCCGTACAGCTCCAGCAGCGGTGTCGCCCCCATGCCGTTGACGAGCACCAGCACCGGTCCGTGCCCGCCGAGGTCCTCCAGGACGGCGTCCACCGCGAAATCGGCGATCTCCCGCGACGTCATCATGGGCCGCCGCTCGCGCCCCGGCTCGCCGTGGATCCCGACCCCCAACTCCAGCTCTCCCGGCGGCAGGTCGAACGTCGGGCTGCCCTTCGCCGGTGTCGTACAGGCGCCCAGCGCCACGCCGAAGCTCCGCGAAGCGGCGTTGACCTGCCGGGCGATCGCTTCCACCCGCTCCAGCGGCGCCCCCTCCTCGGCGGCCGCGCCCGCGATCTTCTCCACGAACAGCGTGGCCCCGGTCCCGCGCCGCCCCGCCGTGTACGTACTGTCGGACACGGCCACGTCGTCGTCGACCAGGACCTTGGCGACCTGCACGCCCTCGTCCTCGGCGAGCTCCGCCGCCATCTCGAAGTTGAGCACGTCGCCGGTGTAGTTCTTGACGACGAACAGCACGCCGCGCCCGCTGTCCACGGCGGACGCCGCCCGCACCATCTGGTCCGGCACGGGACTCGTGAACACCTCGCCGGCGCAGGCCGCCGCCAGCATCCCGGGCCCGACGAAGCCGGCGTGCAGCGGCTCGTGCCCGGAACCGCCCCCGGACACCAGCGCCACCTTCCCCTCGACGGGCGCGTCACGCCGCACCACGATCCGGTGCTCCACGTCCACGGTCAGTTCGGGATGCGCGGCCGCGATCCCGCGCAGCGCGTCGGCGACCACGGTCTCCGGCACGTTGATGAGCATCCTCAACGGTGTCTCCCAAAGATTGATCGGGCAGCCCTCGGGCTGTTCCGGCAGATCAGGCGCTGTTCCGTGAGTTGTCGGTCCTGGGTTGGCCAGGGCTCCAGTATCGGGCCGCAGCGGTGGTGCGGGGCGCATGCCCGCCCCGGCGGGGGTGTTCCCGTGCGGGGCGGGCACCGGCACGCCCCCTGGCCGTCCGGGCCGTGGCGGCCCCGGCCTCACGGCCCCCCGAGCGTGGTGCCGGGAGGCGTGCCTCTGTACTGTTCGCGGGATGGACGAACAGATAAGCGAAGGAGCGGACCAGGGTCCGGAGGTCACGGAGCCGCGTCTCGCCGTCGTGACCGCGACCGTCGGCGACGTCCCGGTGCTGCGCGTGAGTGGAGACCTGGACCTCACCACCGTTCCTGTCCTCATGGACGCCGTGAACGCCTCGGTACGGGCCCACGGGCGCCGGCGGATCGTGCTCGACTGCGCGGGCCTGGAGTTCTGCGACTCCAGCGGCCTGAACTGTTTCCTCCAGCTGCACCAGGGCACCGGCCCGGTCGAAGGTGTGGTGCTCGCCCAGGTGGGAGCGACCGTGCGGCGGCTCCTGGACATCACCGGTGTCGACGCGGCGCTCACCGTCGTGCCCACGGTCGAGACCGCCGTGGCCCGGCTCCGTACCTGAAACACCGCGTGCCCCGGCTCCGTGTCCGAAACACCGCGGAGCCCGTACGGGCCCTTTTTTCCGCAAAAGTGGCAAGGCGTACATGTCCACTCGCGAATCGGGAAGCCGGAAAGCGCCTCCGAGTTCCGTCGGAACGAAGGGAGAGTGCATGACCGCCGAACGAGATCGTGTGCGGAGCGCAGGCCTGCTGAACACACTGAGTATCGAACAGACCTGGCATTTCGAGGGCTTGCTGAGCGATGTCACCGAAGCCCGCGAAGGGGCCGCCGCGTTCCTCCGCGGTCTGGCGCGCGTCCAGTCCCCGGCGGCGCCGGACGCGCAGGACGATGTGCTGCTGGTCGTCACGGAGCTGGCGGCCAACGCCTTCTCCTTCGCGCCGGGCCCCTTCACCCTGCGCCTCCGGGCGGTGGCCGACACCGTGCACATCGCCCTGGAGGACACCAATCCCACGCCCCCGGCCCCACGCCCCGTCGACCTCACCGGCCGTGGCGGCATCGGATGGCACCTGATCAACACCCTCGCGGAGCAGGCCCTCACGGTGCCGAGCGAGCGCGGCAAGGCGGTGCACGTGTTCATGGCGTGGTGAGACGCGTTCACGGCCTGGTCAGGCGCGCCATTTCGGCCGGCGGCAGGGACGGGTTGGCGGCCGCGGCCGCCCCCACCTGCGGGTCGTCGTCCGCGAGCAGCTCCGCGACGACCTGCGGCGGCAGGGCCGGGTGCGCGGCTGCCAGGGGTCTCGCACGCGGGTCCGCGAGGCAGGCCGTGAGCGCCGCGGCGGTCGCGCGGGGGTGCCGGGCGATCTCACGCAGCGCCTTGCGCGGGGGCCGCTCCTGCCGGGCCAGCCGCTCCAGGAGGCCGGGCGGCGCGTCCGGGTTGGCGGCCACGCGGGCCGCGACCTGATCCCCGTGCCGGCGCACCATGGCACGCAGCACCTCCCCGGGCAGGCCGGGATGCGGGGCGACCGCCTTGGCCACCTTCGCGTCCGGGTCCGCCGCGAGTGCCTCCCGGACCGCGGGCGGCAGGTCGCGCCGTTCCGCCACCAGCATCCGCAGCAGCGGGTCGGCCGACGCGGCCAGCTCCCCGACCTCGGCCGCGGAGGCCGCGGCGACCCCCGGCAGCAGGACCGGGCCGATCCGCGTCGTACGGGCCACCCGGGCGAGCACGTCCCAGGGGATGCGCGGATGGTGGGCGAGACGCCGCTGCACGTCGTGGCCGCCGTCAGCGGCGAGGGTACGGATCAGGGCCTCACCGATCGCCGGGTTCCCGGCGAGTCCGGAGCGCACCCCGGGGTCGGGATCGGCGGCGAGCAGCTCGCACGCCCCCGGCGGCAGGTCCGGCCGGGCGGCGAGCTCGCGGCGCAGCAGCGGTGAGGGGTGCCGGACGAACCCGGCGGCGGCTTCGACGGGCGTCATGGGGTTGCGCAGGGCGAACCGCCGCGTCTCGTGCACCGTGGACGCGTGCGAGCCGTCACAGGAGGCACCGGGCCGCAGCGCACAGTCGGGCAGAGGGCAGTACGGCTCGTGCACGAACGGAATCTCCTCCTGTTCGCAGACCGAACACCACCGGGCCGGGGGCAGCCCTTCGCCGGTGAGTAGCGCGACCAGCTCGGCCGGGGGTGTGCGGGTGTTGGTGGCCACCGCACGGCGGACCTCGGCGTGCGGGTGCCGGGCGAGCAGGGCGGCCGTGGCGGGCACGGTGGTCCACAGCCCCAGCTCCGTGACGACCCCTGTGTCGGCGTCCCCGGCGAGGCTCTCCAGCACGTCGGGCGGTAGGCCGGGGCATGCGGCCAGCTTCTCCCGCAGCCCGGCGTCCGGGTCCGCGGCGAACCGGCGGGCCCATTCCGGCCGGCCCGCACCCGTGTCGAGCAGGGCGAGAGCGGCCCGCGGCCACGCTCCGGGGTCGACGTCCGCGGCCGGCAGCCGCCCGGCGTACGCGAGGTGCACGGCGACCTCGTCTCCGAAGCGGTGGGCCAGCGCCACGGCCTGTACGGGGCTGAGGTCGGCCTGATCGGCGAGGTACGAGGCGGCGTCGGCGTCCGCCGTCGCGATCAGCCGGTCGACCAGGCCGGACGGCAGAGCCGGATTGGCGGCGAGCCCGCCCAGGAGGTGATCCACGTCCGGCATCCTGCCCGAACGCACATCCGGAAGTCGCCTGCATTGCGCGCCCTGCGCGGGTCTCGCGGCGCGCGGACCCCGCGGCCCGCGGGGTCCGGCAGGCCCGCGCGGCGGACGGAGCTGGCCGAGGCGTGCGGGGAACCTCCGGCGGACGCACTGTGGAGGTACGGGACGACGAGCGGACCCGGAGGAGTCGATATGCCCCGCACCGTCACCGTGACCGTCGGTGTCGACGCAACACGGGAGAGCATGGTGGCCGCCGAGTGGGGCGCCGACGAGGCGGCCAGCCGCGGGCGCCCGCTGCGGCTGGTGCACGTGTGGAGCCCCGGCACGGACGCCGTCACGCCTGTCGTGGACCGGGGCAGCGAGCGGCACGCCGCCGAGCGGCTGCTGCACGCCGTGGCCGGGCACGTGCACCGCCACCGTCCGGAGGTGCAGGTCGAGACCGACCAGCTCCACGGCAGCCCCGTCCAGGGACTGTGCGACGTCAGCGAGGACGCCGAACTGCTGGTCCTTGGCTCCCGGCGGCTCGGGAGCCTCACCGGCTTCGTCGGCGGCTCGCTCTCGCAGGCGGTGCTCGCGCGGGTCAGGCGGCCCGTCGTGCTGGTCCGGGCGCACGGCCCGGCGAGCGGCGACGTGGTGCTGGGGGTGGACCCCGAGCGGCCCAGCGACGAGGTGGCCGCCTTCGCCTTCGCCAGCGCCGACCGGTACGGCTGCGGCGTGCGTCTCGTCGCCGCCGAGGCGTCGCCCGAGGATCTCCTCGCGCGGTGGGCCCAGGAGTACCCGGGCGTGGCCGTCACCCGGACGGGCGGGCCGGGCCGGATGGCCCGCGAGCTGGCCGAGGCCTCGCACGGAGCACGGCTGGTCGTCCTGGGCCACCGGAGACGCCGCGTGCCGTGGGGAGCGCGGGTCGGGCCCGTCGTCCACGCCGTGATGCACGACGCCGCCGCCCCCGTCGCCGTCGTACCGCACCGCTGAGGAGGCCCTTCCCGGGTGCGTCGAGTGCGCACGGCAGGGGACCCGGCCACCACCGGCGGTACGGGTCGGCTCCGGCGGTCCAGGCCGGCGAGCACGGCACTCTGTGGCTGCTCGGGGCCCGCGCAGTGGAGCCGGGGGAGTGACGGTCGGCACCCGGGCCGCGAGTGTCAGACGCCGTCCGGCTCGGGATCGGCGTGCTCGGCCCGCTTGCCCTGCTCGACCCGATCGGTGCGGTCGACCTGCTCGGTGGGCTCGATCCGTTCGTCCCGGCGGAGCGCATGCGTCGGCACCCGGGTGTGGATGTAGAGGTCCTGGCGGCCCGGGGGCGTCGCCCGGCGCCGGGGGAGCGGCAACTCGAACTCCACCGGCCGCCGGTGGTCGGCGAGCTGGCGGCCGGCGTTGTAGACCCGGCCGAACTTCCACAGCATGCGGGCGAAGTTGGTCTGCCCGCGCGCCAGGTTCCGGCCGAGGACCCCCATGGCGCCGATGGCATTGCTCAGGCCCAGGTGCTTGCGGTTGATGACGGCCTGCGTGCGCACCAGCTCCCGGTAGAACTCCTCCAGGGACAGCTTCGTGGGAACGACCGCGTGCTGGATGTCGAAGAGCCGGTAGTCACGCGTCGTCAGCTGACGGGCCTCGGTGTGCCAGATCTCCGTGCCGGGGTACGGCGTCATCACGGTCAGGTGCACGATCTCCGGCACCGACAGCGCGAATTCCCGTACGACGCGGAAGCGTTCCGCGTCCCAGGCCGGGTCGACGATCAGGTTGATCGCCACCATGATCCCCATCCGGCGGGCGACTTCCAGCGCCCGGAAGTTGTCGTCCGGACTCACGCGCTTCCGGTACAGGTCGAGCCCCTCGGCGTCGATGGCCTCCATGCCCAGGAACATGTACCGGAGTCCCAGCCGGGTCCATCGCTGGAAAACCTCCTGATTGCGCAGCAGGACATCGCTGCGCGTCTCCAGGTAATAGCGCTTGCGGATCCTGCGGCGCTCCAGTTCGGCGGCGATTCCGTCGCCGTGTTCGGGCCGGATGAAGGCCACGTCGTCGACGATGAACACATTCGGTTCGCGGATCGACGCCATTTCCTCCGCCGCGCCCTCCGGGGACGCCTTGCGATAACTGCGGCCGTAGAACGTCCAGGCCGAGCAGAACGAGCAGTCCCACGGGCAGCCGCGGGTGAACTCGATCGACGCGCACGGATCCAGCTCACCGATGAAGTAGCGACGGCGCTTGCGCATGAGGTCACGCGCCGGGCGCGGCCGGTCCAGGCTGTCCAGCAGCTTCGGCGCGGGTCCGCGACCGTCCGCGCACACCACACCCGGGACGGTGTGCACCCCGCCGTCGGGGACCGCGGCCAGCAGCGGTTCGACCGCCGGCTCGCCCTCGCCGCGCACGATCGCGTCCACCGCGCCGTCGGCCTGCTCCAGTACGTGCTCGGCGATGAACGACACGCTGTGGCCGCCGAGGAAGACGAAACAGCCCGGCGAGGCGGCCTTGGCGCGGCGGGCGATCCCGATGGCCTCGGGAATGTTCGCGAGGTAGTTCAGCGAGATGCCCAGCGCCTCCGGTGCGAAGGAGACCATTTCGCGATCGAGCAAGGAGCGGGAAAGGACCTGGAGGTCCACCACGCGCACCTCATGGCCGGCGTCCCGGGCCGCCGCCGCCACTCGTTCGAGCCCCAGCGGCTCCAGCCGCAGGAAGATCTCGGAGTACATCAGGGCACTCGGATGGACAAGCATGACGCGCATCTCAGGTCTCCGGTTGCCGGCAACAGAAAGGAGTTCGGTGTAACCATTTCTCCCTTGTCGGCCGGATTTCTCCGGGAAGGCACGCCGCGGATAAGCGGCCGGGCGCCGGGAGAGGGATCCTGGGATCCAGGAGGTTGCCATGGCACGAACACTGGAATGGCAGGTCCGGCTGGAACTCGCCGAGGACGACGGCACCACGCGGGCCCGCGCGACGGTGGAGACGGAGGGGACGACGTTCACGGGGCACGGGACGGCCCGGCGCAACCCCGAGGACCCCGACGTACCCGTGATCGGCGACGAACTGGCGGCGAGCCGCGCGATGAGCGATCTCGCCCGCCAGCTGATGCGGGCGGCGTACCGGGACATCGGCGAGGTGGGCGCCGGCCTGCCGGGCAGCGAGCGGTACGAGGACGTCGGCGGCTACGGCTGGTCGGCGGTGAGCGCCTGACCGGCCCTGACCCCGCCTCCTCGCGCGCCCGTTCCCCCGGACGGGCGAGGGCCCGCCCACGGGTGCACGCTGGAGGAGTAGCTCAGGAGGTGAGTGGGATGCAGACCATCGTCGGATGGCACGTCGACATCGAATTCTCCGAGGACGAGGACACCGGCAAGACCAAGGCCTCCTGCCTGGTCCGGCTGCCCGACGGCACGGAGCTCCGCGGTCACGGCAGGGCGAAGCGGCACCCGGACGACATGGAGCAGCAGCGGGTCGGCGAGGAGATCGCGGCGGCCCGTGCGCTCAACGAACTCTGCAGGAATCTCATGAGGAAGGCCGGACACGAGATCGAGGAGGTGACGCACATCCCGGCGCACATCGCGATGTGAGCCCGCGTTCGGCCGCCCCGGACCCGGCCCCGCCCGGCCCGGGGCTCCCTCATGCGCATCTGCGCACCACGCCGCGCGGGCCCCTCCTCATGGCCGCGCGGGCCCTTCCTCATGCGCGCCGCGCCGCGGGAGCCGCGGCCGCGGGCCGGACCACGCGGCTGGACCGGGCGGGAAGCCGTGCACGCGCAGCAAGTCGCCGGGCGGCCCCGTGGAGCGGTCGCCCGGCGACGCCGGGGGGACGCGGCGCGCGTCAGGACCGGGCCTGACGGGTCGCGGACCTGTTGGCCTTGCGGATGGCCTCCAGCAGCTCGGGCTTCGACATGCGGGAGCGGCCGTCGATGCCGAGCTTCTTCGCCAGCTCGTACAGGTGCTCCTTCGAGGCGTTCTCGTCGACCCCCTCACCGCTGCGCCCGCCCTGCCCCCGCGGCCGCGCCGCCAGCGGGTCGGAGGGTCCCTTGCGGCCGGCTTCCTTGCGTTCCCAGTGGTCGCCGACCTTCTCGTGGGTGTGCTTGAGCGCGCTGAACGCCACCCGGTGCGCGCGCTCGCCCTCGCCGTACTGCTCGACGGCCGAGTCGTGCGCCTCGGCCCACGTACGCTGTGCGCTCTCCGGCGAGCGCCGCAGCGTCGAGGGCATGGCCTCGCGTGCCGGCATGATCGCCGCCTCCCTCCGCGGGTGCGTACGTCGGACGGGGGACGAGTGTCCGGGAAGCGGGGAGGACAAACGGCGCAGCCGGTGCCGGCCGGTGCAGACGCCAGAAGCCCGGCATATCTGAAATGCGCCAGCGTACGTCGGTTGATGATACGACCAATACTTTGCGTGCTTTCGGCACCTCGCGGCCCGGACATGACAGAAAGGGAATCCCGTCGCCTCGAGGAGGCCGCATGCTGGAGGTCGAGCGTCTGCTGGCCGATTGCCTGCACGACGCACGTGCCGGGTCGCTGGGCACCGTACCGCTCGTCCCGTACGGATCCGCGTACGCCGCGGCCCGCCGGGCGTTCCTCGCGGCCGGACTGCAGGCCCTGCGGGACGACCTGCCGGAGGCGGGCTGGGTCCAGCTCGACCTGGCGCCCGAGGCCTTCGCCTGGCCCCGCCTGTACGGGCGGCTCGCCGAGGCGGCCGACGACCTGGTCGGCACCGGGCTCGCCCGCGACTTCTTCTTCATGCACAAGCCCCCGGGGCTGCGCGTCCGCTTCCACGCCTCCGAGCCGTCCCGCGCCGGCGAGCTGCGCGCCGCGCTGACCCGCCACTTCGAGCGGCGGCGGGAGGACGGCGGCTGGGCGCGTCCGTACGCCGGTGTGTACGAGCCCGAGACCTACCTCTTCGGCGGCCCCCGCTCCATGCCGTACGTGCACGGGCTGTTCACCGCCGACGCACGGGCCTGGCTGGACGTCCACACGGCCGCGTCCGGAAGCCCCGTACCGCCGGAGTGGCGCGTGTCCCTGATGCTGCTGCGCACGGCGTTCGACGCCCTCGGCATCGCGGGCTGGGAGCACCGCGGAGTCTGGCAGGTCGTGCGGGAGGAGACCGGGCGCCGGCTCGCCGACGGGCTGCACGGCGGGGCGCGGCAGCGCGCCGCCGCCGGCATCCGCGCGTACTTCGAGCAGTCCGCCGACGCCCAGCTCGACGCGCTGCCGAAGGACTGGCAGGACGTGCTGCGGGTGCACCGGGCCGCGGCGCGCCGGGCCGCGGCCCGCTGGCGCGCCGGTTACTTCGAGTCCGGCGAGGCCACGGTCGGGCCGCGCCGGGCCGCCGCCTACCACGTGATCTTCCACTGGAACCGCGGCCGCTTCTCCGCGGCACGGCAGTGCCTGATCACCGAGGCGCTGGCAGCCGACGCGAGCGCGGAGAGCCAGGAGAGCCCCGCGGGCGCCGGGAGCCCGGAGCGACCCGAGTCGGCCGGGAGCGCCGAAGCGGAGGGCGCCGGGAGCGCCGGAGCCGGCCGAAGCATCGCAGGCGCCGAGGGAAGGGGCTGACGTGGCCGACGTACCCGAGGCGCGCGTACCGGGACACGACCTGGGCGGGACGGCACTGCTGCGCATCGCCGGCATGCCCTGCGAGGCGTGGACGGCGGCTGCCGACCCCGGCCTGTTCGAGCGCGTCGCCCGCCACGCCGAGACCGAGGAACGGCGGATCGAGCGCGCCCGCGTGCTGGCCGGCCGACTCGGCGAGGAGGTCGTCCCGCACCCGCTCCTGGCGAACGCCGACCGCGGCGCCGTCCTGGCCCTGCGGCGGCGGCTGCACTCCGGCGCCGCACCGGCCGCGGCGGACTGCCTCCTGCTGGAGCGATCGCCCGCCGTCCCCGCCGGCCTCGCGGCCGAGGCCCGCGACCTGGCCGAAGAGGCCCGTGCCCAGGAGGGAAGCCTCGCCGCGCTCGACCGGGCCGTCGCCGCCGAAGCGGAGCGCGTCGCCGCACAGGCATGGCACACCGCCCGCACCGACCCCGTACTGCGGGCGTTCCTGGACAGCGCCGCGCCCGGTCTCCTGGAGGACGTCGAACGACGCCTGGCGCAGGGCCAGTCCTGGTCGGGCAAACAGCTGCGCAAGCGCGCCGCGTACATCCGGCGCGTCCTCGGCCGGGCCGCGGTGAAGACCACGCCCCGCGGCTGGGCGGGCCAGATCGCCGTCCTCCCGGTCACCGCCGGAGGTGACGGAACCTCGTTGCTCGCCCCGGGGCCCGCCCCGCTCGGCGCCCTCGCGGCCGCCGCCATGGAGAACGTCCACCTCGTCCGCGCCCGCACCGCCGCACCGGACCTGCGCACCGCCGATCCGGCCACCCTGCTGGTGCCCGCGCCCCTGCACTTCACCGAACCGCAACCCGCCGGAACACCCGATGGCCGCCCCGCCGGAACACCCGATGGCCGCCCCGCCGGAACACCCGACGGCAGTCCCGCCGAGAGCCCTGCCGGAACACCCGCCGACGCGCCCGCCGGTCCGCGTGGCGACAGCGCCGGACGGCTGCGCTGCTACGTCGTGGACCCGCGCGAACCAGGCCGGCTGCGCCACGTGGTCCTGCGCCGAACCCGCGTACTGGAGACCGTCCTGGCCCTCCTCGACGACGGGCCCTGCCCGCTCGGCGAGCTCGAGAAGACGATGCTGGGACTCGCCGCGCCGCCCGGAGCGCCCGCCGCCGACCCCGGCGTGCTGCGCGGGTTCCTCCAGCACCTGCTCTCCATGGGCGTCCTCCAGGTCTGCACGGCGCCCCGCCACCACTACAGCGCCTGGACCCCGGCCGATGCCGTCACCGCCGGCGGCGCGCTGCCGCGGACACCCGCGGACACCGGACCCGGCGCCTGGTTCCTCGACTCGTACCGCACCCTCGCCGCCGGCGTCGCCGTGCCCGTGCCGGCCGCCGAACGCGTCCAGCGCGGCCTGCGGGTCGCGGCCCGGATCAGCGCCCTGCGCGACACCGACGGCCACCCGGACGTACCGCTCCGGACACGCCCCGAGTTCGCCGCCGTCACCGAACGGCCGCGTCCCGTCAGCGAGCTCCTCGCCGACCGGCTCCCCACCGCCGGCGACCCGCCGCCCCCGCCCCGGCGCCACGGCGGGTGGACCCGGCCCCGCGACCCGGGCTCCGGCTACGCCCGGCTGCTCGAGCACCTGGACGCCGCCGTCCGCACCGGCGCCGGCCACATGGACGTGGACGACGCGCTGCTGGACGCCCTCGGCGCGCCACGCGCCGACGACGCCGTACCCGCCTGGCCGGTCGACTGCCTGCTGCGCCCGCTGCCGCCGAGTGGTGGACGGGGGCCGGTGGCGGTCCTGGAGACCGCGTCCGCCGCCGGAGTGCTCGACGCCCGCTTCGCCGACGGCCTGCGCGCCCTGTACGGGGGCTGCCCCAGTGCCGACGCCTACCGCGACTTCCTCGCCGCCGTCGAACGGCGCACCGGCGTGCGCTTCGTCGAGCTGCTCGTGCCGCCGCTCGCCGAACGGGCCGCCAACGCCGTACGCCGTCCCGTGACGACCGGCTGGTGGACCGGGGACCCCGACCCCACGCCGTACTACGGGCCGCCCGGCCCGCACGCGCGCTACCTCCCGCTGGACCGGATCACCGTGCGCCGCAGCGGCCGGCGCATCGTCGCCGAGGCGGACGGGCAGCGCATCATCCCCGTGCACCACGCCACGCGCTCCCCGGCGCCGCCGTACGACGTGCTGGTGCGGATCCTGCTCGCCGCGAGCCACCCGGCCGCCTCCTACCTCGTCCGCCTGGACGGGCTGGACGCCGCGCTGCCCGGGCGGCGCAGGCTGCCGCGGCTGACCGCCGGGGGCGACCTGGTCCTGTCCCCGGCCACCTGGCGGATCGACCGCACGCACCTGTGGCAGCCCGGTGACGGGCCGCTCGCCAAGGTCCGCACCCTCGCCCTGCTGCGCCGCACCCTGGGGCTGCCCCGCCACGCCTTCGTCCGCGCGGCCCCGGGCGCGAAACCGGTGCCCGTCGACTTCGACTCGCTCACCGCCCTCCAGGTCGTCGAACGCCTCTGCGCCCAGCAGGCGGGCGGCGAGCTCCTGGCCGAGGAGATGCTGCCGGCCCCGGGGGACCTGCTGCTGCGCGACCCCCTCCACCACGGCGCCACCGTCGCCGCGCAGGTGCTGTTGCGACTTCCGTACGACCGGGGCGCCGAGCAGTTCGCCGCGGTCGCCGCCGACGCGCTGCTGCGCGACGACGGCGCACAAGACGTCCCCGGCCCGCCAGCCAGGCGGCCCGCCGGGGCGGTCACCATCCAGTGAGGAAGAAAGGGAACGTCCCATGCCCAAGATCGAACTCGCCGACCTCGACTCTCTCATCGACGACCTGGACGAGCGCATCACCGACAGCGACCTGCCGTCGGCGTCCCCGTCGACCGCCGGCTGCAGCGGCCTGTGCACGATCATCGTCTGCGCCACGGTCGTCATCTGCTGACCGTGTCACCTCAGGAGCCGCCCGGTCCGTCCGGGCGGCTCCGCCCTCGTGATGCCACCGCGACCGTACGAGGAGCCCCATGGTGTGCGACACCACCACGCAGGACACCGCCCGCGACACCGCGCTCGGCCTCGCCGCCCGGTACCTGGAGCAGTGGGCCTCCGCTCCCGGCGGGGAAGGACACCCCGGCGACCCCGGGATCCCCGTCCTGGCCCACCTGGTCGCGGACGAGCACCCCGCCGCCGCGGCCGCCGTCGCCGTCTGGGCCGGGACGGCCGGCCGCGGCCCGTCCCACCCGGCGCTGTACGACGGGGGCCTCGCCGGCACGCTCGTCGGCCTGCGCCTCGGGGCCGCGCTGCACCCGCCGCTGCACCGGGCCGCCGACCGGCTGCGCGACCACCTGGCCACCCGTCCCCCCGCGTACCGCACGCGCGACGTCGCCTTCCCCGACTACGACCTGATCTCCGGTCCCTCCGGCACCCTGCTCGCCCTGTGCGCGGGAGCGGAACCGGCGCCCGGCCTGCTGCGCCCGCTCGCCACGCACCTGGCGCTGCTGTGCGACGGCGACGACCTGCCCCGCCTGCGGGCCGGGCGGTACGACGGACACCCGCTCCTGGCGTGGATGCAGGGCCGGATCAACACGGGCATGGGCCACGGCGTCGCCGGGGTGCTCGCCGCGCTCACCGCGGCACTCCGCCGCGGGCCGGACCCCGAGGCCGCGGCACCGCTCACCGCCGCGCTCGGCCGCGCCACCCGCTGGCTCGCCCGCCAGGCGTACGACGACGACCGAGCCATCCGCACCTGGGCCGGTGCCGGACTCGACGGCGGCCCGCCGCCCGCCGGTTCGCACCCCCGCCAGGCATGGTGCTACGGCACCCCCGGCGCCGCCTGGGCGCTGTGGGACGCGGCCGACGCGCTCGGCGACGAGGAGACCGCCGCGTGGGCCGCCGACGCCTTCACCGCACTCGCCGGGGGCTACGACGAGGACTTCCACCTCTTCGGCGACACACCCGGCGACCTCCTCGGCCTGTGTCACGGTGCCGCAGGTGTCCTGGTCGTCGCGGACGCCTTCGACCGTCACGCGCGCGTGCCCGCCGCGGCCGTGCTCAAGCAGCGGCTCGTCCGCCACCTGCTGACGCGGCTGCCCGACACGTTCGACGACTGGCCGCCCGGCCTGCTGAGCGGCCCGCCCGGCGCGCTCAGCGCCCTGCTCACCGCCGCCCACGGCGCCTCACGCGCCTGGCTGCCCTGCCTCGGACTGCGCTGACGCCGGTGCACCCGCGAGCTCGGCGACCAGCCGTGCCGCGTCGTCGCGGAACACCGCCGCCCCCCGCTCCGTCTGCCGGTCCCGCTCCGGGCCCGGGGGCACCAGCCGGCCGGCCTGAGCCAGCAGTTCGCCCAGGTCGGAGGCGTAGACGGTCAACCCCTCGGCCGCCATCTCCCGTACGCCGACGGCGCCGTGACCGGGGATCGGCCGGTAGCCGATCACGGGCAGCCGGGCGGCCAGCGCCTGGACCGACGTCTGGCCCGCCGCGTTGTCGACGAGCAGCCGCGAGGCCCCCATCAGACCCGGCATGTCGTCCACCCAGCCGAGCGGCATGACACCCCGAAGCCGCGTCGCACGGCGCCGCAGCCGCTCGTCGCGCCCGCACAGCAGCACCGGCAGGAAGCCACGACCGGCCAGCGCCTCTGCCGTGCCGAGCAGCGCGTCGCCCACGCCCCACGCCCCGGCGGACAGCAGCACCGGCGGCCGCCCGCCGCCGTCGCGCGCCAAGGCCGCCGCCCACGGCCCGGAGGCGGGCGGGTCCCGGAACGCCCGCGGT
>NZ_KL591035.1:26714-35571 GCF_000716335.1 Streptomyces sp. NRRL S-118
CCGCCGCGGTCTCGCTGACGCACAGGAACAGGTCGTTGCCCGGCTCCAGCCACGCCCGGTGCAGGGCGAAGTCGGTGACGAACACCGCGCACGGCACCCCCAGCGTCCCCCGCCGCCGCATCCGGCCCGTGATCTGGCCGGCGAGGTGGAACGTCGAGACGACGACGTCCGGCCGCCATGCGGTGACGAGTGCGCCGAGGCGCCGCTCGGCCAGCGCCGCCATCGGCGACACGTCCGGCCGCCGCCCGCGCGGAGCCGGCTCCTCCGCGGGACCGGGCGCCAGGAACACCGCGTAGATCAGCTCGTACAGCCGGGGCACATGGCGCACCGTGAACCGGTAGAACGACCGCACCCCCGGCCCGGCACCGGGCGGCAGCAGCGTCAGCACGTCCCGTACGAGCACGTCGTGGCCCGCCGCGCGCAGCCGCCGCGCCAGTTCGGCGGCGACCGTGTCGTGACCCGCCCCCATGCTCGCGCTGAGCACCATGCATCGCCGCCCCATGTGGCGCCTCCAGACGTCGGTGTCGGCGTACCTCCATCGTGTTCCGGCCGGCCGCGCTCCGCGGCCCGGGGGGCCGCCGAATCGGCCTGTTCGGGTGGATCGTGGGGCGCGTACAGGCTGTCGGGAGGCGAACGGGCGGGAAACCAGGAGGCTGGAGGGGCACGTTCCCCACACCCCGGAGGATGCTGATGCCCCCGACAACCGCAGGGCCGGTCGCACTCGTCACGGGCGCGTCCTCCGGGATCGGCCAGGCCGTGGCCGAGCGCATCGCCACGGCGGGCGGCTGGCGTCTGCTGCTCGGAGGGCGGGACGAGGAGCGGCTCGCCGCCGTCGCGAGCAGGACCGGCGGCACCCCGCTCGCCGCCGACCTGGGCGAGCGGACGGGTGCGGAACGGCTCGCCGCTCAGGCCGTGGAGCTCGAGGGGCGGGTCGACGCGCTGGTCGCGGCGGCGGGCATCGGCTGGGCCGGGCCGTTCGTCGGGATGCCCCCCGACGCCATCGACCGGCTGGTGGCGCTCAACCTGACCTCCGTGGTGCACCTGGTGCGGCTGGTGCTGCCGGGCATGGCGGAGCGCGGGGTGGGCCGGATCGTCATGATCGGGTCCATGGCCGGCCGGGTCGGTGTCGCCAACGAAGCCGTGTACGCCGCGACGAAAGGGGCCCTGCTGGCCTTCGCGGAGAGCCTGCGCTACGAACTCGCCGGGACGCGCGTGCGCGTGACCGTCGTGCTGCCGGGCGCCGTCGAGACACCGTTCTTCGACCGCCGCGGAGTGCCGTACCACCGCGACCATCCGCGCCCGGTGCCCGCCGAACGGGTGGCCGAGACCGTCTGGCGCGCCCTCGAACGGGGCACGGAGGACGTCTACGTCCCCGGATGGCTCGCGATGCCCGCACGTCTGCAGGGCGCCCTCCCCGGCTTCTTCCGCGCCATGGCCAAGCGGTTCGGCTGAGCCCGTGCTGGCACTGTCGATCCTCCTGGCGCTGCTCGCGGCGCTCGGCAATGCCGGCGCCTCGGTGCTCCAGCGGCGTGCGGCGGCCGACGTCGGCCCCGGACCGTCGCGGGCCCGCGGCGGCTGGATGGCCGGTCTGGTGCACCGGCGGGTGTGGGTGTGGGGCGCGGGCCTCCTCGCGGTCTCGGGCATCCTCCAGGCACTGGCCCTGGCCACCGGCCCGCTGTCCATCGTCCAGCCGGTCATGAGCACCGAGTTGATGTTCACACTGGTCGTCGGCAGCGTGGTGTTCCACCGCCGCCCCGACACGGCCACCCGGTGGGCCTTCGCCGCGATGGCGGTCGGCCTGGCCGCCTTCCTCGCGCTCGCGGACCCGTCGGGCGGCCGGGACACGGTGCCGGCCGCCGACTGGCTGTGGACCGGGATCGGGGTCGGCCTCTTCGTGCTCCTGATGATCGTCGTGTCGTTCCGGCTGTCGTCCGCGCCCCGGGCCGCCGTCCTCGGCACGGCCACCGCCACCGGCTTCTCCTGTACGGCCGCCCTGCTGAAGGACGCCCTCGGGCGGCTGCCGGACGGGATCGGCGCGGTCTTCACCACCTGGCAGCCGTACGCCGCCATGGGCGTGGGCCTCGCGAGCTTCGTCCTGCTCCAGGTGACCCTGCGGGCGGGCACCCTGGTGGCGTCCCAGCCCGCGATGACCCTCGGCGACGCGCTGCTGAGCGTGGTGCTCGGGGTGGCGCTGTTCGCCGAGAGGGTGCACCTCGGCTGGCGAGTGGTGTTCGAGGTGCTGGCCCTGGCGATCCTCACGGCCGGCTGCGTGCACCTGGCGCGCTCCCCGCTGGTGGGCGAGGAACCGGAGGAGAACGGCAAGGGAGGGAGGAAGTCGAAGTGGTGAACCGTGAGGTGGTGGGCGGGCTGGTGGTGAACCGTGACGTGGTGCGCGGGGGCGGGCTGAACCGTGAGGTGGCGCGGGGGCCGGTGGCCGGCCGTGCGGCGGCCCGTGCGGGCGTGACCCGTGGGTCCGTGGCCCGTCGCACCGTGCGCGTTCCCGCCGTCGCCCGGGGCGTCGCGGCCGTGTCGCTCGCCGCGGCGGCAGGGCACATCGGGCCCGCCGCCACCTGGCTGCCCGGGCCGCGCGGGCGCCTGTGGCCGCTGCTCGACGGACGCGGCGACCCGGCGCGCGTCGCGCTCACCTTCGACGACGGGCCGGACCCGGACAGTACGCCCCGCTTCCTGCGCACCCTGGACGAACTCTCCGTCCGCGCCACCTTCTTCGTGCTGGGGGAGCGGCTGGCGCGCCACCCGGAGCTGGGGCGGCGGATCGCCGCCGAGGGCCACGAACTGGCCGTCCACGGCTGGCGGCACGACCGCCCCTGGTGGCCCCGGCCGGTGCGCGACCACCGCGACCTCGCGCGCACCGCCGGCCTCGTGGCGGAGGCCGCGGGGAGCAGGCCCCTGTGGTACCGGCCCGCCTACGGCATCCTGACCGGCGGACGATGGGCCGCCGCTCGCGCCGCCGGGCTGCGGCCGGTGCTCTGGTCGGCGTGGGGGCGCGACTGGACGCCCGACGCCACCCCCGACAGCGTCCTCGTCGAGGTGACGCGGACGCTGCGCGGCGGGGCCACGGTGCTGCTCCACGACTCCGACGTGGCGAGCGCCCCGGGCTCGTGGCGCGCCGCGCTCGGCGCGCTGCCCGGACTCGTCGCGGTGTGCCGCGCGTACGGCCTGACCGTGGGCCGCCTCGCCGACCACGGACTGCCGGCCGCCTGACCGGGGGAAACGACAGCGTGTCGGATCCCGGCGCGGCGGCCCCCACACGCCCTGCCGTCGCCGAGGGTCCCGCGCGGCGCGCGGCTTTCGAGGGTCCCGCGCCGCCGGGTGCTCCCGAGGGTCCCGCGCGGCGCGCCGCTCCTGCGGGGCGCCGCGGCCGGTCCGCCACGCGGGTGCCGGTACGACCGCTGCCGCGTCGCGCACGGGTGTCGCGGCCGTCACCGTCCCGGTGCGGTCGGCGGAGCGTGAGGCTGCCGGGCGTGTCCCCCCGGCGGCGCGCCCCACGCGCTGCCGCTGAGCCGGCCGGAGCAGGAGGCCCTGAGCGCCGCCCTGCTGCGGGGCGACCGCCGGCGCTTCGTACCGGCGGCGGGCCCGCGCTCCGGCCGAGGCGGCGCCGGGGGCGGTGTCGCGGCGGTCCCGACCGCCGCGGCCGCCTTGCGGGCCACCGAGCGGCGGGTCGCCGCCGCCCTGCTGGTCCCGACGGGTGACGCCACCCGTGCGTCGGGCCGTGTCCACGCGCCGCGCCCGCCGGCCGCCTGGCAGAGTCGGCTCCGTTAACTCCAAGCGCCCCGCCTTCATGGGGCTGCTGGGTCGGGCCCCCGCGGCGGCCACCACCGCCCGGGGGCCTTGCCTTGGGCCGAGGGAGGGCTGACGAAGATGGTGACGGAATCCGCAGTGCCGGACCCGGAGAAGCAGCAGGCGTTCGCGGCCCGGGTGGTCGAGGTCCTCAACGACGCCTCCCTCGCCCTGTTCACCAGCGTCGGCCACCAGACCGGCCTGTTCGACACCATGAGCACCCTGCCGCCCGCCACCAGCCGGGACATCGCCGCGGCGGCCGGGCTCGACGAGCGGTACGTGCGCGAATGGCTCGGCGGCATGGTCGTGGGCGGCTTCGTCGAGTACGACCCCGGCACGGCGACGTACCGCCTCCCGCCCGAGCACGCCGCTTCCCTCACCACGGCGGCGGGGCCCGACAACATGGCCGGGATCATGCAGTACGTCGCGCTGATGGGCGAGGTCGAGCAGCAGGTCGTCCGGTGCTTCCGCACCGGCGGCGGCGTACCGTACTCCGCCTACCCCCGCTTCCAGGCCCTCCAGGCCCAGGAGAGCGCCCGCGTGTACGACATCGCGCTCGTGGACGTCATCATGCCGCTCGCCCCGGGCGCCGTGGAGCGGCTGCGGGACGGCATCGACGTCCTGGACGTGGGGACGGGCCAGGGCCACGCGCCGGTCGTCCTGGCCCGCGCCTTCCCGCGCAGCCGGTTCCACGCGCTGGACCGGTCCGAGGACGGCATCGCCGCGGGGCGCGCGGAGGCCGCCCGGCTGGGCCTGGACAACGTCACCTTCATGGTCGGCGACTCGACGGACATCCCCGGCACGTACGACCTCATCACCGCCTTCGACGTGATCCACGACGTCGCCGAGCCGGGCCCCACGCTGGCGGCCGTCGCCGCCGCGCTCCGCGAGGACGGCACCTTCCTGATGGGCGACATCGCCGCGTCCAGCAAGCTGGAGGAGAACCTCGACCACCCCTGGGGCCCCGCCCTGTTCGGGTTCTCGCTCTTCTACTGCATGACCACCTCGCTCAGCACCGGCGGCGCCGGACTCGGCACGGTGTGGGGCGAACAGACCGCCCGCCGCATGCTGGCCGAGGCGGGCTTCACCGAGGTCGCGACGCGCTCCGTCGAGGGCGATCCGCTGAACCTCTACTACGTGGCGCACAAGCGCTGACGGCCCCCGCCGTCCCGCACTTCCGTGACCGCCGGATTCCAGCACCCGGCGGGGGCCGGTGCGGGAGGACCGGCCGGCCGGAGGACGCGGCCTCCTTCGTGTGCCCGTCAGACGAAGTTCACGTCCGCCCGTTCCAGCAGCGGGTCCTCGACCATCTGCCACAGCGGTACCGCGTAGTTGCCGAAGCCGTAGCGGCCGCCGAAGTGGAGGCCGAGGACGCGGTGGTCGGTGAGGTCGAGGACGGGGGAGCCGCTGTTGCCGCCCAGGGTGGAGCAGTCGTGCTTCATCACGTCCTGCTCGGGGGCGAGCCCGGTCGCGGTACCCGGCTGGAGGCGCTTGACGTTGTAGACGTCCATGAAGATCCGGCGCATCGACTCCGGTTCGTTGCGCCTGCCGTCCCACGCCGGGTAACCCACGCAGTACACCGGATGCCCCGGGAGGTCGGCCGGCGCGTCCGCCGCCACCGCCAGCGGAGTCGGCAGGCCCTCCGCGCCGTCACCGGGGGCGATCCGCAGCAGCGCCATGTCGGCCTCCGGGTGGATGCCCACCACCTCCGTGACCTCGTACGCGGCGCCACCGCCGGGCAGCGCCCCGAACTCCTCCGCCGTGTCCAGCTGCGCCGCCATGCCGTGCTGGAAGCCCCACCCGCCGCCGTCGGACCGCGCGAACTCCACCGCCACATGACGGTTCGTCATGACCACATCGGCGCCGACGAGGAAGGCGGTACCGACCCAGTCGAGGCTGACGTGCCCGGTGACCTCCACCCGGCCGACGCGGGCGAGCGTCTCCCGGATCGCGGCGCGGTGGCCGTCCAGGACCGCCCAGTCGCCCGCCTGGGACGCGAAGTCCGACCCCTGCACGAGGATCGCGGGCCTGCCTTCGAGCAGGACGATCGCCTCCAGGCCGAACGACTCGTCACCGGTGAGCTCGTCCCCGCGCCCCTCGGCGAGCTTCTCCAGGCCGTCGGCGCCCGCCGACAGCACCCTGGCCCGCTCCTGCTCGGCGAAGTGCGCGATCTGGCCCGCGGGCTGCTCCTCCGGCGCGAGCTCCTGCGCCGATTCGGGCACCTCCCGTGCCAGTCCTTCCCGTACGCGCCCGGCGACGGCGCGCAGGTCCGTGAAGACCCGCTCGGCGTCGGTGGCCACGGGTGACCTGTTCCGGCCTGTCATCTGCGTCTCCTCACTCGCGTTGTGCCGCCTCGATCTCCGCGTGGAGCGCCGGGCTGGTCTCCGCCACATGGCGCAGCACGGCGGCCATCAGCGTGCCGACGTTCACGAACGCGGCCTCTCTGCCCTGGAACGCGACGTCCTCGACCCGCTTGGTCCCGCGGTGCAGGGCCACCACCCGCCAGTCGTCGGTGAGGACCGGGGAGCCGGAGGACCCGCCGCGGGTGTCGGTGAAGTAGCGCAGGTCGCGTTCGTCCGCCTCGTACACGAGGTTGTTGCGCAGCGCCACGCGCTTCGGCTGTCCGCCCGGGTGCTGGATGATGTTGACGGCGACGAAGTCGCCGGGCGCGACGGCCGGCGCCTGCCGCGCGAGCCGCAGCACGGGCCGGGCCGGGCCGTCGGCCAGGCGAAGGATCGCGTAGTCCAGATCGCGGTCCGCGGCGAGCAGCCCCTCGAAGCCGGCCTCCTCCGTCTCCTCCGCGTCCGTGTCGTAGTCGAACCGGGCGCGGGCGTTGCGGGCCTGGAGGAGCAAGTCGTCGGGGGCCGCCTCCGGCCGGCCGCCGGCGCCGCTGTTCCGGGCGTTGACCACGTGGTGGTTGGTGACCAGCAGCGTCGGGGCGATCAGCCAGCCCGTACCGGAGTGGGGGAAGCCGTTCGGCTGGAGCGGCGCGCCCCCCTCGTACGGCGGGACCTTGACGCGGGCCACCGCCGCCCCGGCCAGGTCGCCGCCGCGCAGGAATCCGAAGGGGACCGTGTCGTCGCGGTGGACGACCTGCTCCTTGATCTCCGGGACGGCCGCGACGTCCGGCACGTCCGGCTCGCCGCTCGCGTCCCGCGCGACGTCGTCCAGGGCGCGCTGGAAGACGGCGAGCGGCGCCGCCTCGGTGGTCTGGGCGACGGCGTTGCGCAGCCAGATCTCCAGCGGTACGGAGCCGTCCACGAGCCGCTCGACGCGGTTCATCTCGACGAGGTCCGAGTGCAGCTGGCGTCCGGGTGCGGCCAGCACCGGCAGGGTCCCGCGGTAGCGCGGGAGCACGCCGTCGAACAGCAGGGGCCGTACCGACGGGTCGGCGAGCCCCGACTCCTGGGCGGCGTCCCGCACGGCGAGCAGCCGGTCGGGGGAGAGGTAAGCGGTCATGGCGGTCCTGTCCAGGGTGCGGGGACGGGCCGGTCGCGACCCGTGGCGCCCAGCTCCATCGCCGCGGCCACCCCGGCGGCGATCTCACCGCTCTCGTCGCGCACGTCGAGCAGCCGCCGGGCGAGCGTGTCGAGGGTGCCCCGGTCGCGTGCCAGCCGCAGGAGTTCGGTGATGCTGGACGGCGGGGACGCCGCCGGCCGCGGGGCCCGGCCCGCCGCGTCGCCCAGCAGGTCCATCACGAGGTCCAGCAACCGCGGCCGGTGGGCCACCGCCCGGCGGACGGCCGCCCCGAGGACGTCCGGCACCTCGTCGTCGGCCGGGAGGCCCACCACGTCCAGCGCGTGACCGAGCGCCTCGGGGTCCAGCGTGTGAACCTGCGAGGCGGCCGCGCGGACGAGCTCCGGCTGGTCGGCCATCACGGCGTCGGGCAGCGCCCGCAACCGCCGGGCGAGCCGGTCGTCGGCCTCCCGGAGCCCGTCCCGCGGGGTTTCCCGGACACCGTCCCCCGACGCGCCCGCCTCCACCGGCCTGCTCCGCGCCAGGCGGGTGCGAGCCAGCAGTGCGCCGATCGCCTCCAGGTCGTGTCCGATGCGCACGGCGGTGTCCTCCGCCACCCGCAGACACCGGTCCGCCCCGTCCGCGTCGCCGTCCTGCTCGGCGAGGCGTGCCGACAGCAGCAGCAGCTCGAGCTGCCGTTCCTCGCACCCGGCGCTCCCGGCCGGTCCCAGCGCGTCGCCGGCGACCGTGCGGGCCTCCGCGCGCCGCCCGAGCCGGTCGAGCGTCTCGGCGTGCAGCGCGTGCAGGGGGCTGCACGGCGTCCAGGGGCGGCGCTCCGTGAGCCGGGCCATCGCTTCCCCGGCGAGCCCCTGCGCGAGGAGGTCCTCGATCTCGCGGGCCGCGAGCCGCTCCCAGTCCTCCTGGTCGGCGACGTCCAGCACCGTCTGCGGGGCGCCGCGGCCGGACCTGGCGTTCAGCAGCCCGGCCGCCCGGAGGTCCATGTCGCGTTCGGCGCCCGCCAGGAACTGCTCCACGCCGGGCAGCCACCGCTGCTCCACCGAGCGCGGGTTCTCGCCGAGCCGCAACCGGTGGTAGATCTCCTCGGCGCGCGCCTCGAGCCCCTCGCGGGCCGCGTAGTACTCCACGGCGCGGCGCTCCACCTCGCGCGCGGTGTCTGCCATGTCCTCGCCCAGCAGCCGCAGCATGATGCACCGCACGTCCGGGCGGTGCCGCAGTGCCGCGGGCCCGGCCGGTTCGACCAGGTCGAGGCGGGCCAGCCCGTCGAAGAGCCGCTCGGCCTCGTCCGTGGTCTCCACGCGCAGCCCGCAGGGGCCGGCGAGGACGTCCTTGATGATCTCGGGGGTGATCACGCGCAGCACCAGCCCGGGGTGGGCGAGCCGCCGGACCTCGTCGTCGGCGATGTGGTGCAGGATGCGGTCGTACAGGACGCCCTGCACCAGCATCTGGTCGACCCGCTGGAAGAACCGACGCCGGCGGGCCGGGAGGCTGCCGATCAGGTCACGCAGCAGGGCACCGCCCGCGGGGCCCGCCCCCGGCGCGGCGTCCCGCTCGGGAAGGGCCCCCGCCCCCGCCCCCGCCCCCG
>NZ_KL591036.1:0-5463 GCF_000716335.1 Streptomyces sp. NRRL S-118
GACCGCGCCCGCGACCCCGTCGGCGCCCCCGCCGGGCTTCGGCCCCCCGCCCGTCCAGGCCGGGCACCCCCAGGCACCGTACGGCCACACCCCGCCGCCCGCGCACGGCCACACCCCGCCGCCGGTCCAGGCCCAGCCCCAGGGGCCGGGCGGACACCACCCGTACGCCCACCCGGTCGCCGGGCCGTACGCGCCGACCGCCGCGCAGGCACCCGCGCCCGCGCCTGCGGCGCCGGCCGCGCGGAAGCGCACCCGTACCGTCCTGGTCGCGCTCGCCGCGGCCGTCACCTTCGCCGTCGCGGGCGGCGCCACCGCCTGGTACCTGCTCAAGGACGACGGCAAGGGCACCACCCGGGCGCAGGACCAGGACGCGAAGAAGGACCCGGGCGGCACCGGCGGGAGCGAGGCCGACGGCGAGGGCGGCGGCGACGGCACACCGGTGGAGGACCCGCAGGGCGGAGACTCCCCCGAGCCGTCCGCGCCGCCGAAGCCCACCAAGGCGCCCGATCCGGTCGACTACACCGGAATCGACCTGCCCTACGGCTACGAACTCGCCCTCTCCGACGACCCGGTCAAGCCCAAGGACGACAGCACCGGCTACGACCTGGACTTCGGGGCGGGCCTGTCGACGAACGACGGCGGCCGGCTCGTCCTGCTGCGCAGCGGCCAGGAGCCCACCCTGGAGACCTGCACGACCGAGACGCGGTTCACCACCTACATCTCCAAGAGCAAGCTCTCCAAGGGCTCCCGGCTCTGCCTCCAGACGGGGGCCGGAGACGTCGCCCTCCTCACCGTCCAGGGCTTCCCGCCCGAATCCGACCCCAGCGACTACATCACCCTGGACCTGACGGTCTGGCGTGGTGCGCTGGACGTCGAACAGACGAGCTGACGCACCTCCCCCCGTGTGGCGCGCGCCGCCGCGCAGGCCGTTAATCTGTCTGCAGCCCCCGGCATCCGACCAACGCCGTGGCGGGCTGCGAGACCGCACGGCGGCGTGCGTGCAAGGGGGAGTGCTGTGTTGCGAAGCGTGGGGCAGAAGCCTGTGACCGGCAGCAGCGAGGACCCACGAGTCGTCGAGCTGCGCACGGCCGTGTCCAGGCTCCGGCGGGAACTGGCCGCCCACCCGGGGGAGTTCCTCGACCGCGGCATCGCCGAGGACGAACTTGCCGCGCTCGCCGCCATGGCGGTCGGCGGCGTGCCCGAGGTACGCCGCCTGCGCCGCTCACTGCTGCTGGTCGCCGGAGCGATCGGGTCGGTCAGCGCGCTCGCCACCGCCCTCGCGGGGGTGCGCCACGCCGTGGAGCTCTTCGGCGAGCCGCCCCGCGCCGGCGGGGAGCCGGTCTGAGCCGGAAGTCCGTCCGGTCCAAAAGCCGTCCCTGGACGGGAAGTCCCGGCCGCGCTACGGGCGGACGACGCCCCTGTACGGACCTGCGCGGACCCGCGCTAGCGGCGGATCAGGCGGCGGGCCGTCGCCGCCGCCACCGCCGCCGTGCGGGAGTCGACGCCCAGCTCGGCGAAGACGTGCACCAGGTGTGACTTCACGGTCGCCTGGCTGAGGAAGAGCCGCTTGCTGATCTGCTGGTTCGACAGGCCGTCACCGACCAGCCATGAACGTCAGCGTGATCTCCGCCCGCCGGGCACCGGCGCACCGTGTTCGCCAGCGCCGACTGGGCGATCCGCAGCAGCGCCACCTCGTACGGCGTCGGCAGCTCCACCGGCGTACCGCTCACCGTGAAGCGCACACGTGGCCCGGGGCCCGGCCCGGCCGGCTGTCGGAGCGGGCCGTCGGGGCCGGGGACTGACCCCGGCCGGTCAGCCCTGCCCGTTGGCCGCCGTGTTCGCCAGCGACGTCGACAGCTCCTGCGCGACCTCCTGCAGGATCGGGACGATCTTGTCCGTGGCCGCCTCCGTCACGCGTCCCGCCGGGCCGGAGATGGAGATGGCCGCGGCGGTGGGGGAGTCGGGCACCGAGACCGCGATGCACCGCACCCCGATCTCCTGCTCGCTGTCGTCGACCGCGTACCCCGCGCTGCGCACCTGCTCCAGGGCGTCCAGGAAACCGTCCGGAGTCGTGATGGTCTTCTCGGTGGCGGCCGGCATGCCGGTACGGGCGAGCAGGGCGCGCACCTCCTCGGGCGGGGTGTGCGCGAGGAGCGCCTTGCCCACGCCGGTGGAGTGCGGCAGCACCCGCCGGCCGACCTCGGTGAACATGCGCATCGAGTGCTTGGAGGGCACCTGCGCCACGTACACGATCTCGTCACCGTCGAGCAGCGCCATGTTCGCGGTCTCACCGGTCTCCTCGACCAGGCGGGCGAGGTACGGGCGGGCCCAGGTGCCGAGCAGCCGGGAGGCGGACTCGCCGAGGCGGATCAGCCGGGGGCCGAGGGCGTAACGCCGGTTGGGCTGCTGGCGCACGTAGCCGCAGGCGACCAGCGTCCGCATCAGGCGGTGGATGGTGGGCAGCGGCAGTCCGCTGCTGGAGGAGAGCTCGCTCAGCCCGACCTCGCCCCCGGCATCGGCCATCCGCTCCAGCAGGTCGAAGGCACGCTCGAGGGACTGGACACCGCCGGTCGCGGGGGCGGGCTTGGCGGCGTCGGTGGTGCTGGCGCTGGACGTCGGCACGTCAACGGTCCTTTCGGGGCGGATGGGCAAGTCAGCAGCCTACCGGGCCGTGGCGCCCGGCACATCGCCCGTGCTGGGGCGTCTTTGCCGGTCAGGGCCTGTTTGTCCGGGTGTTCGCGATGCCTGCCGGCCGCTCGGCCGACCTCCCCCTGTGGGTAGCTACGTTCCTTCTTGTGGAATAACCTTTCCACTTCATGGAAACATCCAAGCCGCCACCGCGCCACCCCGGAGGCTGCCCGGCCGCTCTTGACGAGGCCCGGTCCGGGGTGAAGACTTCAAAAGCTTCAACAGTTCGTTGAAATCTTGTCGACGGTGGACTCCCTCCATGGTGGACCCCGCCGGCGCCGGACGATGTGGATGGAGAACGACGGGAACGTGGACGTGAACCTGGTACTGCGCTCGACGCGCGTCATCACCCCCGAGGGGACACGCGCCGCATCGGTCGCCGTCGCCGACGGCCGGATCGCGGCGGTGCTGCCGTACGACGCCGAGGTGCCCGCCGGCGCCCGGCTGGAGGACGTCGGGGACCACGTCGTCCTGCCCGGCCTCGTCGACACCCACGTCCACGTGAACGACCCCGGCCGCACCGAGTGGGAGGGCTTCTGGACCGCCACCCGCGCGGCCGCGGCCGGCGGCATCACCACGCTGATCGACATGCCCCTCAACTCCTTGCCGCCGACCACCACGGTCGACAACCTGCGCACCAAGCAGGACGTGGCCCGCCCCAAGGTCCACATCGACGTCGGCTTCTGGGGCGGTGCGCTGCCCGACAACGTCAAGGACCTGCGTCCGTTGCACGACGCGGGTGTCTTCGGCTTCAAGTGCTTCCTGTCGCCGTCCGGCGTGGACGAGTTCCCGCAGCTCGACCAGGACCAGCTGGCCGCCTCCCTGGCGGAGACAGCCGGCTTCGGCGGCCTGATGATCGTCCACGCCGAGGACCCGCACCACCTGGACGCCGCCCCGCAGAAGGGCGGCGCCCGGTACGCCGACTTCCTGGCCTCCCGGCCGCGGGACGCCGAGAACACCGCCATCGCCGGCCTGATCGACCAGGCCCGGCGGCTGGGCGCGCGCGTCCACGTCCTGCACCTGTCCTCCAGCGACGCGCTGCCCCTGATCGCCGCCGCCCGCCGGGACGGCGTGCGGATCACCGTCGAGACCTGCCCGCACTTCCTCACCCTCACGGCCGAGGAGATCCCCGACGGGGCCACCGAGTTCAAGTGCTGCCCGCCCATCCGGGAGGCGAGCAACCAGGACGCCCTGTGGGACGGGCTCGCGGACGGCACGATCGACTGCATCGTCTCCGACCACTCGCCCTCCACCGCCGACCTCAAGACCCCCGACTTCGCGACCGCCTGGGGCGGCATCTCCTCCCTCCAGCTGGGCCTGCCCGCCATCTGGACCGAGGCCCGCCGCCGCGGCCGCACCCTGGAGGACGTCGCCCGCTGGATGTCCACCGCCCCGGCGCGACTCGCGGGCCTCGACCGCAAGGGCGCCATCGAAGCCGGGCGCGACGCGGACTTCGCCGTCCTCGCGCCCGACGAGACCTTCACCGTCGACCCCGCGGAACTGCACCACCGCAACCGGGTCACGGCGTACGCGGGGAAGACCCTGCACGGCGTCGTGAAGTCGACCTGGCTGCGCGGCGTACGCATCGTGGACAACGGGACCCTGGCCGAGCCGACCGGCCGGCTGCTCGAAAGGACCAAGTGACATCGTGACCGGCATACCGAGTTTCACCGGGGACGCCAGCCCGTACGGCGGCGGCGACCCGTACGCCGACTACCGCACCGCCGACTTCCCCTTCACCGGCCTCGTCGACCTGGCCGACCGGCGGCTCGGCGCGGGCGTCATCGCCGCGAACGACGAGTTCTTCGCCGAGCGCGAGAACATGCTCAAGCCGGAGCCCGCCGAGTTCGACCCCGAGCACTTCGGCCACAAGGGCAAGATCATGGACGGCTGGGAGACGCGCCGCCGCCGCGGTGTCTCCGCCGGCGAGCCGCACCCGACGGCCGACGACCACGACTGGGCGCTGGTACGGCTCGGCGCACCGGGTGTCGTACGCGGCATCGTCGTCGACACCGCCCACTTCCGCGGCAACTACCCGCAGGCCGTCTCCGTCGAGGCCGCCTCGGTGCCCGGCTCCCCCTCGCCCGACGACCTGCTCGCCCCCGACGTGAAGTGGACGACCCTCGTCCCGCGCACCGCGATCGGCGGCCACGCCGCCAACGGTTTCGCCGTCGACGCCGAGCAGCGCTTCACGCACCTGCGCGTCAACCAGCACCCGGACGGCGGCATCGCCCGCCTGCGCGTGTACGGCGAGGTCGCCCCGGACCCGCGGTGGCTCGGCGCGCTGGGCACCTTCGACGTCGTGGCACTGGAGAACGGCGGCAGCGTCGAGGACGCCTCCGACCGCTTCTACTCGCCGGCCACCAACACCATCCAGCCGGGCCGCTCCCGCAAGATGGACGACGGCTGGGAGACCCGCCGCCGCCGCGACAAGGGCAACGACTGGATCCGCTACCGGCTCGTCGAGCAGTCCGCGATCCGCGCGGTCGAGATCGACACCGCGTACCTCAAGGGCAACAGCGCCGGCTGGGCCGCGCTCTCCGTCCGCGACGGGGAGGCCGGCGAGTGGACGGAGTTCCTGCCGCGCACCCGCCTCCAGCCGGACACCAACCACCGCTTCGTCCTGCCGGAGCCGGTCGTGGGCACCCACGTCCGCATCGACATCTACCCCGACGGCGGCATCTCCCGCCTGCGGCTGTTCGGCGGACTGACGGACGCCGGCGCCGCGTCCCTCGCCGCGCGCCACGAGCAGCTCGGCTAGCGCCTCTCGTCCGG
>NZ_KL591036.1:5522-31124 GCF_000716335.1 Streptomyces sp. NRRL S-118
TCGGCTAGCGCCTCTCGTCCGGATCCTGCCGGGCTCGTGACGCCTGGACTCCCACCTCGCGGCGTTGTCGTCGGTCGCCGTCGTGCGATGCGTCCCCTCGGCCCGTCACGGGCCGGGGGAGACCCGGGCGCCGGACGTCCTTGATCCAGCCCCGATCCGAGCGAAGGGCCCCAGCGCCGGGCCCCAAGGGCCCCAAGGTCCATCGACCCGGGCGGCACGACACCCGCCCGCATGCGCGGGGCGCACCGGAAGGACAGCACCGGTGCGCCCCCGCGCCTCCTCCCCGCGCCCGGGTGCCGTACGGCCTACGCCGCGTGACCGCCGTCCACCGCGAACTCCGCGCCCGTCACGTACGCCGCCCCGTCCCCCGCCAGGAACGCCACCATCGACGCCACCTCGTCGGGCACGCCGAAGCGGCCCAGCGCCGTGTGCGCGCGCTGGCCGTCCGCGTACGGGCCGTCCGCCGGGTTCATACCGGTGTCGACGGGCCCCGGATGGACGACGTTCGCGGTGATGCCGCGGCCGCCCAGCTCCCGCGCCAGCGCCTTGGTCAGGCCGATCAGCGCCGACTTGCTCATCGCGTAGAGCGTCCCGCCGGGGCCCGGCACCCGCTGCGTCATGCAGGTGCCGATGGTGACGATCCGCCCGCCCCGCTCCATGCGCGCCGCGGCCGCCTGCGACGCCAGGAACACTCCCCGCACGTTCACCGCGAGCACCCGGTCCACGTCGGCCGGCGACAGGCTCTCCAGCGGGCCGAGCACGCCGGCCCCGGCGTTGTTGACCAGCACGTCCAGCCGCCCGCCCAGCGCCTGTGCGGCGCGTCCGACCGAGCCGGCCTGCGCCCGCGCGTCCCCCGCGTCCGCGCGCAGCGCGAGCCCCCGGCGGCCGGCCGCCTCGATCCTGCGCACGACCTCGCGGGCCGCATCCTCGTCCCGCACGTACGTGATCGCCACATCGGCGCCCTCCTGGGCGAGCCGCAGCGCGATCGCGGCCCCGATGCCGCGGCTGCCGCCGGTGACCAGAGCTGTCCTGCCGTTCATGAAACCCTCCGTGCCGTCGCCCTGTGTGGTTGCCGGTTCCATCACATCGGCGGAGCGGCGGCGGCACTGGCGGGAAACGGACGCGTGCGCCGGGCCGGTCCGCCTCCGGGGGCCTGCCGGCGCCTGAGGCCCACCCGCCACCGGGCATCCGGTGCCCGCTCACCGATGAGTTCCGTGCGCGAGCGCGGTCGGAACCGGTGACACACGATGAAGAACCGACCGCTCACCGAGAAGGGAACCGGCCATGGCCAAGCTCACCCTCACCTCCTTCGTGACCCTCGACGGCGTCATGCAGGCACCCGGAGGCCCCGACGAGGACCGCACCGACGGTTTCGATTACGGCGGCTGGAGCGTCCCGTTCGCGGACGAGGACTTCGGCACCTTCATGAACGAGGTGTTCGACCGCGCGGACGGCTTCCTGCTCGGCCGGCGGACCTACGAGATCTTCGCCGCGTACTGGCCTCGGGTCACCGACGAGAACGACCCCATCGCCGGCCGCCTCAACGCCCTGCCCAAGTACGTCGTCTCCACCACGCTGGACAAGGCCGACTGGCACAACTCCACGGTGCTCGGCGGCGACCTGGCCGGCGAGGTGGCCCGCCTGAAGCAGCAGCCCGGCCGCGAGATCCAGGTCCACGGCAGCGCACGCCTCGCGCAGAGCCTGATCGCGCAGGGACTGGTGGACGAACTCAACGTCCTCGTCCACCCCGTCCTCCTCGGCAAGGGCCGCCGGCTCTTCCCCGACGGCGGGCGGCCCACCGCGTTCGCCCTCGCCGGACACCGCACCACCTCCACCGGCATCAGCATCCTGACCTACCGGCCCACCGGCCCCGCGGAGTTCGGCACGTTCGCCCTCGACCAGTGACAGGGCGGGCCGGTACGGTGATCATCCCGCGTGCGAGCCGCCGACGTCTCCACACCGCACCCACCGTCGGAGACCCGGCCCGCCATGTCCTCACTCACCGCGTCCGCGCCCCTGCCCGTCCGCCGGGCCTGGCTCACCGACCTGCCCCTCCTGCTCGTGGCGGTCGTCTGGGGCGCCAGCTACCTCGCCGCCAAGGGCATCACCACCACGCACACCGTCATCGCGGTCCTGGTGCTGCGCTTCGCGGTCGTCCTGCCGGTCCTGGTCGCCGCCGGACGGCGCAGGCTGCGCGCCCTGACGGCGGCCCAGTGGCGCGGGGCGGGCCTCCTCGGCCTGATCCTGAGCGGCGTCTTCCTGCTGGAGACGTACGGGGTCGTCCACACGTCCGCCACCAACGCGGGGCTCATCATCAGCCTCACGATGATCCTCACCCCGCTCGCCGAGGCCGCGCTGACGAGGACCCGCCCGCCCGCGGCCTTCCTCGCCGCGGCCGGGCTCTCGGTGGCGGGCGTCGTCCTGCTGACGCAGGGCGGCGGGTTCACCGCCCCGTCGACGGGCGACGTGCTGATGCTGCTCGCCGCCGTCGCCCGTACCGTCCACGTCCTGGCCATGTCGCGCCTGACGTCCGTGCGGGGCGCCGACTCGCTGTCGCTGACCACGGTCCAGCTCGGCGGCGCCGTCATGGTGTTCGCCGTGCTGGCGGCCGCACCCGGCACCGGTCCGTCGCCGTGGACGGTGGCCGTGGGCTTCGGCGCCCGGGAATGGGCCGGGCTGCTCTTCCTCGCCGTCTTCTGCACGCTGTTCGCCTTCTTCGTGCAGATGTGGGCCGTGCGCCGCACCTCGCCCTCCCGAGTCAGCCTGCTGCTCGGCACCGAGCCGCTGTGGGCGGCGGCGGCCGGCATCGCCATCGGGCACGAGCACCTGGCGGCGGCGAGCCTCGCGGGGGCGGCGCTGGTCCTCGCCGGCACCTGGTGGGGCAGGAGCGCGGCGGACCCGCGGTGAGGCGTCACCGCCCGACCGCCCGCCGCTGCCCGTCCGCGATCATCAGCAGCGCGAAGCCGACCACCGCGATCACGATGTTCGCGAACACCTCGCGGCCGTGCAGGAAGGAGAAGTACTCCGTCACGTACCGCGTCAGGCCCATCAGACGGAACCATCCGGTCAGCTCGCGGAGCACGCCGCAGACACCGAAGACCAGCAGCAGGGTGCCGATGAACTCGAGAATCCTCTTCATGCCCCCGATCGTCGGCGCCACCGGCGGCGCGCCGCGTCCGACCTCGGGACACCGCGCTCATCCGAAAGTTCCTGGCCGTGCGACTTCGGTATCGCGGCCGCGCCCGGCGGTCACGGCGCCGCTCCCGCCCGTCTAGCGTCGTCCCCATGACGCGTGCGGAGTACCCCTGGCTGCTGCCCTCGGACCTCGCCGGCACGGCCGGCCCGGTCACCTCCGAGGACGGCCAGGACGGTCCGAGGCCCCGGCGCACCGTACGCGACTGGATCGTCGACACCGTCGCCTTCGTCCTCGCCGCCTTCTTCGGGCTTCTCGCCGCCGAGGCGAGCCGCGCCTACAACGGCCCGGGCCCCGCCGTCCTCGCCGACCAGCTGGCCGGCGCCGCCGCCTGCCTCGCGTTGTGGCTGCGCCGCCGCCGGCCCGTCGCCGTGGCCGTCGCCGTGTCCCTCGTGAGCGCCGTCGTCCCGGCCGCGGGCGGCGCCGCGCTCGTCGCCCTGTTCGGTGTCGCCGTCCGGGTGCCGCCGCGGCCCCTCGCCTACGTCGGGGGCCTGGCGCTCGGGTGCACCACGGTCCAGGTGTTCCTGCGCCCCGACCCCGAACTGCACCCGGCGGCCGCGGTGCTGGCCGGCGTCGTGCTCCTCCTCCTGGTCACCGCGTGGGGCATGCTCGTACGGGCCCGCCGCCAGCTCGTCGCCGCGCTCCGGGAACGCGCCCGCCGCGCCGAGGCGGAGGCGGAGCTGCGCGCCGAACAGGCGCAGCGCGCCGCCCGGGAAGCCATCGCCCGCGAGATGCACGACGTCCTCGCCCACCGCCTCACCCTGCTCAGCGTCCACGCGGGTGCCCTGGAGTTCCGGCCGGACGCGCCCCCGGCCGAGGTCGCGCGGGCGGCGGGCGTCATCCGCGACAGCGCCCACGAGGCGCTCCAGGACCTGCGGGAGATCATCGGCGTCCTGCGGGCACCCGGTGACCGCGACCCCGACGGCACCGGCGGCGCCCGCGGCCCGCGCGACGAGCGCGACCGGCCCCAGCCGACCCTCGCCACCCTGGACGCGCTCGTCGCCGAGTCCCGGCAGGCCGGCATGGAGGTCACCCTCGACAACGCGATCGCCGACCCCGGCCGTGTGCCCGCCGCCCTGGGCCGCACGGTGTACCGCATCGCCCAGGAGGCGCTGACCAACGCCCGCAAGCACGCGCCCGGCACCCGGGTCACCGTCACCCTGCGCGGCCACCCCGGCGACGGCCTGACGGTCGGCGTCCACAACCCCGCGCCCACCACCGCCGTCCCCCACGTCCCCGGCTCCGGCCAGGGCCTCATCGGCCTGACCGAGCGGGCCGTGCTCGCGGGCGGCCGCCTCACCCACGGCCCGGCGCCCGACGGCGGGTTCGCCCTGAACGCCTGGCTACCGTGGGCCGCATGACCATACGGCTGCTGATCGTCGACGACGACCCCCTCGTCCGCGCGGGACTCACCCTCATGCTCGGCGGCGCCGACGACATCGAGATCGTCGGCGAGGCCGCCGACGGCGCCGAGGTGCCCGGCCTCGTCGCCCGGCTCGCCCCGGACCTCGTCCTGATGGACATCCGCATGCCGCACGTCGACGGCCTGACCGCCACCGAGCAGCTCCGCTCCCGGCCCGGCGCCCCCGAGGTCGTCGTCCTGACCACCTTCCACGCCGACGAACAGGTGCTGCGCGCCCTGCGGGCGGGTGCCGCGGGCTTCCTCCTGAAGGACACCCCGCCCGCCGGGATCGTCGCCTCGGTACGGCGCGTCGCGGCCGGCGACCCGGTCCTCTCACCGGCCGTCACCCGCCGGCTGATGGACCGCGTCGCGGGCGGCCCGGACGGCGCCCGCCGGGAGGACACCCGCCGGGCCCGGGCCGCCGCCCGCCTCGCCGGACTCGCCGAACGCGAAAGGGAGGTCGCCGTCCACGTCGGCCGCGGCCTGTCCAACGCGGAGATCGCCGCCACGCTCTACATGGGCGTGCCGACCGTCAAGACGTACGTCTCGCGCCTCCTGGCCAGGCTCGGCCTCAACAACCGGGTGCAGATCGCCCTCCTGGTCCACGACGCGGGGCTGCTCGACGCCGAGGACGGCGTCTAGGGGGTGACTCGCCGGTCATGCCGGGCTCGCGGCGCCCGGCACCGCGCCTCGCCGCGTTGTCGTCGGTCGCCGGCGCTCCCCGTCGACTCCCGCCTCGGCCGTGCGACGCCTCCCCGGCCCTGACGGGCCTGGGGAGACCCTCTGCACCGGACGCCGCTCACCGATCCGGCCCGATCGGCGGGACACCCCCTAGGGTGGGCCAATGGTCACCGTAGATCTGGGCGCGTACGGCGAGGACTTCGTCGCCGACCCGTATCCGTACTACGCCGAGCTCCGCGCGCGCGGCCCCGTCCACCACGTGCGGACGCGGCTCGGCAACGACGTGTGGCTCGTCGTCGGCCACGCCGAGGCGCGGGCCGCGCTCGCCGACCCCCGCCTGTCCAAGTCGCCTGCCACCGCCGGGTTCACGATGCTCGACGAGCAGATCGTCGGGCCGTACCTGCTCGTCGTCGACCCGCCCGACCACACCCGGCTGCGCGCGCTCGTCGCCCGCGAGTTCACCGGGCGGCGCGTGGCCGCCCTGCGCCCGCGCATCGAGCGGATCACCCGCGAGCTGATCGACGCCATGGACGGACCGGAGCGGAGCGCGGACCTGGTGGCGGCCCTCGCCTTCCCGCTGCCCATCACCGTCATCGGCGAACTGCTGGGCGTGCCCGCCGCCGACCGCGACCGCTTCCGCGCCTGGTCCACCGAGATCGTCGCCCCGACCGGCGCCGACCCCGAGCGCGCGGCCGTCCACGCCCTGGCCGCGTACCTCGACGACCTCATCGAGGACAAGCGCCGCGCGGGCCCCGGCGACGACCTGCTCTCGGCCCTGCTGCGCACCCGCGCGGAGGACGGCGACCGGCTCTCCGTCGCCGAACTGCGCGCCATGGCCTACCTGTTGCTGATCGCCGGGCACGAGACCACGGTCAACCTCGTCGCCAACGGCATGCGGGCGCTGCTGTCCCACCCGGACCAGCTCGCCGCGCTGCGCGCCGACCCCGGGCTGCTGGAGGGCGCGGTGGAGGAGATGCTCCGCTACGACGGCCCGGTGGAGACGGGTACGGCACGGTTCGCCCTGGAGCCGGTGGAGCTCGGCGGCACGGTCGTCCCGCAGGGGGCCGCGGTCCTCGTCGGCATCGCGGCGGGCGACCGCGACCCCGCCCGGTTCGACGCCCCCGACCGGTTCGACATCCGCCGGGACACCGGCGGGCACCTCGCGTTCGGGCACGGCATCCACTACTGCCTGGGCGCACCGCTGGCCCGGCTGGAAGGGCGGATCGCGGTCCGCGCCCTGCTGGAGCGCTTCCCGTCCCTCGCCCTCGACCCGTCCGCCGGGCCGCTCGACTGGCTGCCCGGCCTCCTCATGCGCGGGGTGCGGCGGCTCCCCGTCAGGTGGTAGCGGCGCTCAGAGGCCGGACGGGATCTCCTCCAGCCGCACCGGGCGGCGCTCCCGGCGCGACAGCTCGCACGCCTCGGCGACCCGCAGCGCCCGCAGGGCCTCGTGCCCGTCGCAGGGGTTGTCCAGCTCACCGCGCGCGAGGTGGACGAAGGCGTCGAGCTCGGCCTCGTACGCCGGGGCGAACCGCTCCAGGAAGCCGGACCACGGCTTCTCGGCCGGGGGAGGGCCGAACGGTTCGGTGGAGGTGAGGGGGGTGCGGTCGTCGAGGCCCACCGCGATCTGGTCGCACTCGCCGGCCAGCTCCATGCGGACGTCGTACCCGGCGCCGTTGCAGCGGGTGGCCGTGGCGGTGGCGAGCGTCCCGTCGTCCAGGGTGAGCAGGGCGGCCGCCGTGTCGACGTCACCCGCCTCGCGGAAGACCGCGGGGCCGGTGTCGGAACCGGCCGCGTACACTTCGGCCACCTCGCGCCCGGTGACCCAGCGCAGGATGTCGAAGTCGTGGACCAGGCAGTCCCGGTAGAGCCCGCCGGAGAGCGGCAGGTACGCGGCGGGCGGCGGCGCCGGGTCGGAGGTGATGGCCCGCACGGTGTGCAGCCGGCCGAGGCGCCCGGCGCGCACGGCCTCGCGGGCGGCGATGTAGCCGGCGTCGAACCGGCGCATGAAACCGAGCTGGAGCGGGGTGCCGGCCGCATCGACCGCGCGCAGCGCGCCGAGCGTGCCGGGCAGGTCCAGGGCGATGGGCTTCTCGCAGAAGGTGGGCAGGCCGGCGCGGGCCGCGCGGGCGATGAGGTCCGCGTGGGCGGAGGTGGCCGAGGCGATGACCACGGCGTCCACGCCCCAGGCGAAGACGTCGTCGACGGTGGGGGCGACCGTGGCGCCGGTGAGTTCGGCGACCCGCGCCGCCCGTGCCGGGTCCGTGTCGGCGACCAGGAGGGCCCCGACCTCCGGGTGGCGGCTGAGCACCCCGGCGTGGAAGGCGCCGATACGTCCCGTTCCGATGAGTCCGATGCGCATGGCCCCAAGGTGGTGCCGGGTCCGCCGCCTGTCAAGGGTTTGTCAGGACAATCGGACTTCACAACTTCCCGTCAACATGCCCTGCGGATACGCTCGAGCCGTGCCCAAGCAGACCCGAGATGCCCCAGACGCGCGCGGCCACGGCCGTGAGGAGACCGCTCCGGTCGTGCAGCTGCCGCTGAGCGTGGATCGCACCAGCCCGGTGCCGCTCTGGTTCCAGCTCTCGCAACAGCTGGAGGCGGCCGTCGAGCGCGGCACCCTCACCCCGGGCAGCCTGCTCGGCAACGAGATCGACCTGGCCGGCCGGCTCGGCCTGTCCCGGCCCACCGTCCGCCAGGCCATCCAGGCCCTGGTCGACAAGGGCCTGCTGGTGCGCCGCCGCGGTGTCGGCACCCAGGTGGTGCACAGCCAGGTCAAGCGCCCGCTGGAGCTCAGCAGCCTGTACGACGACCTCGAGGCGGCCGGCCAGCGCCCCGCCACCGTCGTCCTGGCGAACCGCGTCGAGCCCGCCACCGCCGAGGTGGCCGCCGCCCTCGGCGTACCGGAGGGCAGTGACGTCCGCTTCCTGGAGCGGCTGCGGTACGCGCACGACGAGCCCATGGCGCGGCTGCGCAACCACCTGCCGGCCGGGCTGCTGGACCTCGACGGCGCGCTGCTGGAGGAGACCGGCCTGTACCGGATGATGCGCGGCGCCGGCATCACCCTGCACAGCGCGCGCCAGTCGGTCGGGGCGCGCGCGGCGACGGCCGCGGAGGCCGGGCTGCTGGGCGAGGAGGCGGGTGCGCCGCTGCTGACGATGGAGCGCACCACCTTCGACGACACCGGCCGCCCCGTGGAGTTCGGCTCGCACGTCTACCGGGCGTCCCGGTACGCCTTCGAGTTCCAGCTCCTCGTGCGGCCCTGAGGGAGGTCCGGGCCCGGAGCCCGGCCGTGTCATCGGGTAAGAATGTTCGGACAAAGTATTGACGGGTCGGCGCCACCGCCGTAGAAACTCACCCAGCCGCAACCGGGCGGCGCGGGAGAGAAGGCGGACGACCACGATGCGTACCACCCGCACGGCGGCAGCGGCCCTGCTGGCCGCAGCCGCACTCACCGTCACCGCCGCCGGATGCAGCGGCTCCGGCGGCAAGGACGCCGAGAACGAGCCCTCGTCCGCGTCGGGCGGCGGCCGGCCCGCCGCCACCGAGCGCATGACCGTCGCCATGGTCACCCACTCCGGAGAGGGCGACACCTTCTGGGACATCGTGCAGAGCGGCGCGAAGGCCGCAGCCGCCAAGGACAACGCCGAGTTCCTCTACGCCGCCCACAAGGAGGGCAAGGAGCAGGCCCAGCTCATCGACTCCTACGTCGACAAGAAGGTCGACGGCCTGATCGTCACCCTCGCCAAGCCGGAAGCGGTCAAGGCGTCCGTCGCCCGGGCCGTCGCCGCCGGGATACCGGTCGTCACCATCAACTCCGGCGGCCGGTACTCCGAGGCGTACGGCGCCATCGGCCACATCGGCCAGGACGAGACCGTCGCCGGCGAGGCCGTCGGCGAGGAGCTCACCGCCCGGGGCCGCAAGAAGGCGTTGTGCGTCATCCACGAGCAGGGGAACGTCTCCCTGGAGGAGCGCTGCGCCGGCGTGCGCAAGACCTTCCGGGGCACGGTCGAGAACCTCAACGTCGAAGGCACCAACATGCCCGCCGCCACCTCCTCCATCGAGGCCAAACTGCAGAGCCGCAAGGACATCGACGCCGTCGTCACCCTCGGCGCGCCGTTCGCGGCCGCCTCCGTCAAGGCCAGGGGCAGCGCCGGCTCCGCCGCCGAGATCGACACCTTCGACCTCAACGCGGCCGTCGTCGGACAGCTCAAGGCCGGACACATCGGCTTCGCCGTCGACCAGCAGCCCTACCTCCAGGGCTACCTGGCCGTCGACGCCATCTGGTTGCACCGGGAGAACCTCAACGTCATCGGTGGCGGCAAGCCCGTCCTCACCGGCCCCGCCCTCGTCACGGAGAAGGACGTGCCCGTGCTGGAGGAACTGACCGCACGCGGCACCCGATGACCGGGCCCCACCGGGCCATGACCGATACTTGGCCGGTCGGGATGGGCCGATATGCCCCCCGGCGGCATCGGACAGAACCAGCACAGCAAGAGGGGCACGGCGTCGTGGCAAGGGTTCGGACAGGGGTACGCGCACTGCGCGCGGTACTGGCGACGGTGCTCGGAGCCTCCCTCGCGGGAGCCCTCGCGGGGTGCAGCGCCACCGGGGGCAAACGCGCCGAGGACGCCCGCAAGGCGGCCGCGGCCCAGGGCCGGGCGGCGGTGAACACCCCGAAGTGGACCATCGCCATGGTCACCCACTCCGGCGACGGCGACACCTTCTGGGACATCGTCCAGAACGGCGCCAAGCAGGCCGCGGTCAAGGACAACATCAACTTCCTCTACGCCCACAGCGACGAGGGGCAGCAGCAGGCCCAGCTCGTCGACTCCTACGTCGACAAGAAGGTCGACGGCCTGATCGTCACCCTCGCCAAGCCCGACGCCATGAAGGCGTCCGTCGCGCGGGCCGTCAAGGCCGGCATCCCCGTCATCACCGTCAACTCGGGTTCCGAGCAGTCCCGGGCCGTCGGCGCCCTCACCCACATCGGGCAGGACGAGAGCATCGCGGGTGAGGCCGTCGGTGACGAACTCGACCGGCGCGGCCGCAAGAAGGCCCTGTGCGTCCTGCACGAGCAGGGCAACGTCGGCCACGAGCAGCGCTGCGCCGGGGTGAGGAAGACCTTCGACGGCGACCTGCAGAACCTCTACGTCGACGGCACCAACATGCCCGACGTCCAGGCGTCCATCGAGGCCAAACTCCAGTCCGACCCGTCCGTCGACGCGGTCGTGACCCTCGGCGCGCCCTTCGCTGACGCCGCCGTCCAGGCCAGGAGGAGCGCCGGATCCGACGCCGAGGTCGACACCTTCGACCTCAACGCCAAGGTCGCCGCCGGACTGACCGGCGGCGACCTCGGCTTCGCCGTCGACCAGCAGCCCTACCTCCAGGGCTACGAGGCCGTCGACCTGCTGTGGCTCTACCGCTACAACGCCGACGTGCTCGGCGGCGGCAGGCCCGTCCTCACCGGCCCGCAGATCATCACGCGGCAGGACGCCGCACGGCTCGCGGAATACACGGAGCGGGGAACCCGATGACAGCGACCGCACCACCCGTACCAGGCAAGGACGACACCCCCGGCGACGAGCGGCTGCTGCGCACCTCGCCGCTGCGCCGGCTGCTCGGCCGCCCCGAGCTCGGCTCGGTCGTCGGCGCCGCCGCCGTCTTCCTCTTCTTCGCCGTCGTGGCCGACAGCTTCCTGCGCGCCTCCAGCTTCGGCACGGTCCTGTACGCGGCCTCCACCATCGGCATCATGGCGGTCCCCGTCGCGCTGCTGATGATCGGCGGCGAGTTCGACCTGTCGGCCGGCGTGCTGGTGACCAGCTCCGCGCTGGTCTCCTCGATGTTCAGCTACCAGATGACCGCGAACGTCTGGGTCGGCGTCCTCGTGTCCCTCCTGGTGACCCTCGCCATCGGCGTCTTCAACGGCGTCCTGCTCACCCGCACCAAGCTGCCCAGCTTCATCATCACGCTCGGCACCTTCCTGATGCTCACCGGCCTCAACCTCGGCCTGACGAAACTGATCAGCGGCACGGTCTCCACCAAGACCATCGCCGACATGGAGGGCTTCGCCTCCGCCCGCGCCCTGTTCGCCTCCCAGCTCACCATCGGCGGCGTCGACCTCAAGGTCACCATCCTGTGGTGGTTCGCCCTCGTCGCCCTCGCCACCTGGGTCCTGCTGCGCACCCGCTTCGGCAACTGGATCTTCGCCGTGGGCGGCGGCGCCGACGCCGCCCGCGCGGTGGGCGTCCCGGTCCGCACGACCAGGATCGGCCTCTACATGGGCGTGGCGTTCTGCGCCTGGGTGTCCGGCCAGCACCTGCTCTTCTCGTTCGACGTCGTCCAGTCCGGCGAGGGCGTCGGCAACGAGCTGATCTACATCATCGCCGCGGTGATCGGCGGCTGCCTGATCACCGGCGGGTACGGCTCGGCCATCGGCTCGGCGGTCGGCGCGTTCATCTTCGGCATGACCAGCAAGGGCATCGTGTACGCCGAGTGGAACCCGGACTGGTTCAAGTTCTTCCTCGGAGCGATGCTCCTCCTCGCGACCCTGCTCAACGCCTGGGTCCGCAAGCGGGCGGAGGCCACCAAGTGACGGCACTGGTAGAGCTCGACAAGGTCAGCAAGTACTACGGCAACGTCCGCGCCCTCGAAGGCGTCTCCCTGGAGGTCCACGCGGGCCGGATCTCCTGCGTCCTGGGCGACAACGGCGCCGGCAAGTCCACCCTCATCAAGATCATCGCCGGACTGCACACCCATGACGGCGGCACCTTCCGCATCGACGGCGAGGACACCACCCTCGCCTCCCCGCGCGAGGCGCTGGACCGCGGCATCGCCACCGTCTACCAGGACCTGGCCGTCGTCCCGCTCATGCCGGTCTGGCGGAACTTCTTCCTCGGCTCCGAGCCCACCAGGGGCGCGGGCCCCTTCAAACGCCTCGACGTCGGCTTCATGCGCGCCACCACCCGCGCCGAGCTGCTGCGCATGGGGATCGACCTGCGCGACGTCGACCAGCCCATCGGCACCCTGTCGGGCGGCGAACGCCAGTGCGTCGCCATCGCCCGCGCGGTGTACTTCGGGGCCAAGGTCCTCGTCCTCGACGAGCCGACGGCCGCGCTCGGCGTCAAGCAGTCCGGCGTCGTCCTCAAGTACGTGGCGGCCGCGCGCGACGCCGGACTCGGCGTGGTGCTCATCACGCACAACCCCCACCACGCGTACCTGGTCGGAGACCGGTTCGTCCTGCTCAAGCGGGGAGTGATGGCCGGCAGCCACACCAGGGACTCCGTCACCCTGGACGAGCTCACCCGCCAGATGGCGGGCGGCAGCGAGCTGGAGGACCTGCGCCACGAGCTGGAACGCTCCCCGCAGGCCCCGCCGCGCGCCGCCGGGGACGACACCCCGCCGGCCCGGGCCTGAGGCGGCGGGGCCCGGCCCGCGGCAGCCGCCGGCCGGCCACGCCGCACCGCCGCCCCTCCGGCCGTCCTGGCAGAATCGGGGGCGGCGGGCGCCGTCCGCCGCCGGGAGAGCCCCCCACGCACCGCCCGGCCCCCCACCCCCTCAGGGACGACAGGACACCGTGAGCACGTACCGCGACCTCGCCCTTCCCCGGGCTCTCGGAGCCCGGGCGGGGGGAACCCCGAGCGGCTCCGCCCGCGCCACCGTGCTGCGCACCGTGTCCGCCCGCGAACGGCGCTCCCACCTGACCGCTCCGCGCGTCCCGACCGTCGGCATCGACATCGGCGGTACGAAGGTGATGGCAGGCGTCGTCGACGCCGACGGCAACGTCCTGGAGAAGATCAAGACCGAGACGCCGGACAAGTCCAAGAGCCCCAAGGTCGTCGAGGACACCATCGCCGAGCTGGTCCTGGACCTCTCCGACCGGCACGACGTGCACGCCGTCGGCATCGGCGCGGCCGGCTGGGTCGACGCCGACCGCAGCCGGGTCCTCTTCGCGCCCCACCTCGCCTGGCGCAACGAGCCCCTGCGCGACGCCCTCCAGGCCCGCCTCGCCGTTCCCGTCATGGTCGACAACGACGCCAACACCGCCGCCTGGGCCGAGTGGCGCTTCGGCGCCGGGCGCGGCGAGGACCACCTCGTCATGATCACGCTGGGAACCGGTATCGGCGGCGCGATCCTGGAGGAGGGCCGCGTCAAGCGCGGCAAGTACGGCGTCGCCGGCGAGTTCGGGCACATGCAGGTGGTGCCCGGCGGCCACCGCTGCCCCTGCGGCAACCGCGGCTGCTGGGAGCAGTACAGCTCCGGCAACGCCCTGGTCCGCGAGGCCCGCGAACTCGCCGCCGCCGACTCCCCGGTCGCGTACAACATCATCGACCGGGTGAAGGGCTCCATCCCGGACATCACGGGACCGCTCATCACCGAGCTCGCCCGCGAGGGCGACGCCATGTGCGTGGAGCTCTTCCAGGACATCGGGCAGTGGCTCGGCGTCGGCATCGCCAACCTCGCCGCCGCCCTCGACCCCTCCTGCTTCGTCGTCGGCGGCGGCGTCAGCGCGGCCGACGACCTGCTCATCGTCCCGGCCCGGGACGCCTTCCGCCGCCACCTCACCGGCCGCGGATACCGCCCCGAGGCCCGCATCGCCAAGGCCCAGCTCGGCCCCGAGGCGGGCATGGTCGGCGCCGCCGACCTCGCCCGGCTCGTCGCGCGCCGCTTCCGCCGCGCCAACCGCCGGCGGCTCGAGCGCTACGAGCGCTACGAGCGGTACGCCCAGGCCATCCGCGTCGGCGGCACCGGCCGCACCCCCCGCACCCCCCAGGAACCGCAGCCATGACCATCCTCCACCAGCCCACGCCCCCTCCGATGCCCGCGCCCGCGCCCGAGCCGGGCTCCGGACCCGGCTCCGGGTCCGGCGAGGACCGTCGGCACATGATCCGCCGGCGCTGGTTCACCGCGGTCGTCATCGCGCTGCTCATCGGCATCCCGGCCGGCTACCTGGTCATCTCCGCCGAGCAGAGCCGTGACAGCGGCCGCGACAAGCAGGCGGAGTCCTCCGCCACCGGTCTGAAGGAGGCGTGGCCGTCGAAGATGAAGCGCCGCGTCTTCGAGGTGCCGATCCCGGCCAAGTCCACCGGCGTCGCCTACTTCGAGACCAGCAACTGGAAGTCGAGCCGGCTGTACGTGCAGTTCACCACGGACGCCTCGGGGCTCGACGACTTCCTGCAGGACATCGGCAGCAGCCGGTCCCGGCTGGAGCCCGGTGAGATCACCATCAGCGAGCGGGACGCGCGCACGGCCGGCTGGACGTGGCCCGAGGCGCACGACTGGGCGGGCACCACCCACCGGCAGCCCGAGCCGCGGCCCACCCGCGACATCACCGTCGACCTCACCGATCCGGCCACACCGCGCGTGTTCGTCGTCTCCACCGCGACCCCGTGACCGGTGCGCGGCCCGGCGCTGACTACCCTGGAGCGAGTGAGTGACACGCAGACGCCGACGCCGCAGCCGCCCCTGACGCCGGGACATCCGATGCCGGCGCCCCTGACGCCCGGGGCCCTCGTGCCGGGACACCCGGCTCCCGACCCGGACGGCGCGCCGAAGACGCTCCAGTACCGGTTCGACGGCCCCGACGACGCACCCGTCCTCATCCTGGGCCCCTCCCTCGGCACCACGTGGCACATGTGGGACCGGCAGATACCCGAGCTCAGCCGTCAGTGGCGGGTCCTCCGCTTCGACCTGCCCGGCCACGGCGGCGCCCCCGCCGACCCCGCAGCCGCCGTCCAGGACCTCGCCGACCGGCTGCTCGCCACCCTCGACCGGCTCGGCGTCCACCGCTTCGGCTACGCGGGCTGCTCCATCGGCGGCGCCATCGGCACCGACCTGGCCCTGCGCGCCCCGCACCGGCTCGCCTCCCTCGCCCTGGTCGCCTCCTCGCCCCGGTTCGGCACCGCCGACGAGTTCCGCCAGCGCGGTGTGATCGTCCGCACCAACGGCCTCGACCCGATGGCCCGTACCGCGCCCGAACGCTGGTTCACCCCCGGGTTCGCCGCCGCGCAGCCCGCCATCGTCGACTGGGCCGTGCAGATGGTGCGCACCACCGATCCGGGCTGCTACGTCGCCGCCTGCGAGGCGCTCGCCGCCTTCGACGTACGGGCCGACCTCGGCCGCGTCGGTGTCCCCACCCTCGTCCTGGTCGGCTCGGAGGACCGCGTCACCGGGCCCGCCGAGGCGCGCACCCTCGTCGCGGGCATCCCGGACGCCCGCCTCGCGGTGGTGCCCGGCGCCTCGCACCTGGCGCCCGTCGAGCAGCCCGCCGCCGTCACCGACCTGCTCGTACGGCACTTCTCGACGTCGTGGCAGGCGGCGTCGGACTCGACGACCGGCCTGGCCGCTCTCGCGGCGCCGCCCGTCATGCAGGCGATCGCCGCTCCCGCCGCGTACACCCCGGCCCCGCACCCGCCCCACGCGGCCGAGACGCACCATGCCGCGGCCGCCCCGCATCCGGGCCCGGTCGCGCCGCCCGCGCCCGCTCCGGCCGCGGCCGCCGTGCCCCCTCCGGCCGCCGCGACCGGGCCGGTGACGCAGCCGGCCGTACCGGGAGCGGCCGCGCCGGACGGACGGCCCGATCCGTACGACGCCGGGATGAAGGTGCGCCGCGAAGTCCTCGGCGACGCGCACGTGGACCGTGCCATGGCCGCTGCCGACGACTTCACCCGCGACTTCCAGGAGCTGATCACCCGCTACGCCTGGGGCGAGGTGTGGACCCGCGAGGGCCTCGACCGCCGCACCCGCAGCGTCGTCACCCTCACCGCGCTGGTCGCCGGCGGCCACCTGGAGGAGCTCGCCTTCCACACGCGCGCCGCCCTGCGCAACGGACTGTCGCCCGCGGAGATCATGGAGGTGCTCCTGCAGACCGCCGTCTACTGCGGTGTCCCGGCGGCCAACTCCGCCTTCCGGGTCGCCCGGCAGGTGATCCGCGAGGAGACCACACCGCCCGAGGCGTGAGCGGTGCCACGTCGTGGCGCGCGGGCCCGCGCCCAGGAGGGAGGATGCCAGCATGAAGCTGACCAAGAAGTCCCACGCCTGCGTCCGGCTGGAGAAGGACGGGCAGACCCTCGTCATCGACCCGGGCGGTTTCAGCGAGTACGACGCCGCCCTGGGCGCCGACGCGATCCTCGTCACCCACGAACACCCCGACCACTTCGACGAGGACCGCCTGCGGGCGGCCCTGGAGGCGAACCCCGGTGCCGGGATCTGGACCCTGCGCAGTGTGGCGGAACAGATCTCGGCGGCCTTCCCCGGCCGCGTCCACACCGTCGGCCACGGCGACACCTTCACCGCGGCCGGCTTCGACGTCGAGGTCCACGGTGAACTGCACGCGGTGATCCACCCGGACATCCCGCGGATCACCAACATCGGCTTCCTGGTCGAGGACTCCGTCTTCCACCCCGGCGACGCCCTCACCGTGCCCGGCCGGCCGGTCGAAACGCTGATGCTCCCCGTCATGGCCCCCTGGAACAAGATCTCCGAGGTCATCGACTACGTCCGCGAGGTGGCGCCGCAGCGCGCCATCGACATCCACGACGCGCTGCTCACCGATCTGGCCCGGCCCATCTACGACCGCCAGATCGGCGCCCTCGGCGGTACGGTGCACGGCCGGCTGGTCCCGGGCGACGCCACCGACCTGTGACGGCCCCGCCGGCTGTCACACCCCCCGGTTAGGCTTGCGGTCATGCGCATCGCCACCTGGAACGTCAATTCGATCACCGCCCGGCTGCCGCGGCTGCTGGCCTGGCTGGAGAGCAGCGGCACGGACGTGCTGTGCATCCAGGAGACCAAGTGCACCGCGGAGCAGTTCCCCACCGACGAGCTGCGCGAGCTCGGCTACGCGTCGTCGGTGCACGCCACCGGCCGGTGGAACGGCGTGGCCCTGGTCTCGCGGGTGGGTCTCGAGGACGTCGTCCACGGCCTGCCCGGCGGGCCTGAGTACGAGGGCGTGGCCGAGCCCCGGGCGATCTCCGGGACCTGCGGCCCGGTCCGGGTCTGGTCGGTGTACGTGCCGAACGGCCGCGAGGTCGCCCACGACCACTACGCGTACAAGCTGCGCTGGCTGGAGGCGCTCCAGGCGGCGGTCGTCGACGACGCGGCGGGCCCGCGTCCCTTCGCGGTCCTCGGCGACTACAACATCGCGCCGACGGACGACGACGTCTTCGACGCCGCGGCGTTCGAGGGCTCCACGCACGTCACCGCGCCCGAGCGGGCCGCGCTCGCCGGCCTGCGCGAGACCGGCCTCAGCGATGTGGTCCCGCGCCCCCTCAAGTACGACCACCCCTTCACGTACTGGGACTACCGCCAGCTCTGCTTCCCGAAGAACCGCGGGATGCGGATCGACCTGGTGTACGGCAACAAGCCGTTCGCCGACGCGGTCAAGGACAGCTACGTCGACCGCGAGGAGCGCAAGGGCAAGGGCGCGTCCGACCACGCGCCGGTCGTCGTGGACCTCGACGTCTGAGGTCCGGCGGGCGGCCCGTTCTCGCGCGCCCTGTAGTGCGTCCGGCGGTTCGGTGCCACGCTGGGCGGTATGAACATCCCCTTCCTGGACGCCTGGCGCAAGCGGAACGCCGACGAGCGGGCCCGTACCGCAGCGGGCGGGGAGACCGGGAACGACCCGGAGGGCCTGGCGGACATGTTCGCCGAGTGTGAGCTGCTGCGTGCCAGGGTCCAGGAGTTCGGGGTGCGGCTGGACGACACCCCGCGCTCCCTGGAGGCCATCGACCAGCTTCCGCCGCGCTGGCGCGACGACCCCGAGGAGTTGCCCTGGCTCGGCAACGACGCGGGCCTGTACCTCGGTACGGTCATCGTACGGACGGTGCCGGGCGCGTCGTGGTACCTGACGCGCGGCGGCCACCCCGTCGTCCGGCTCGCCTCGGGCCGGGAGCTGCACGTCGTGGAGGCCGGTCTCGACTGGGCGATGAGCGGTTCGCCCGAGCTCTCCCAGGTCTACGCGGAAGCCGCCGAGAGCTAGCGAATCCCGATTCTGTAAATACGGCTTATGCCGCCTTTATGCGTGTCGAGGACATTAAGTCCCTTTTGGGGATGGATAGTTTGCGCTGACCTCGACACAGCGAGCATGGGGCAGGGCAGCGTATGGCCGTCGATCCGTTGATCGAACTGCGGGACGTCAACAAGTACTACGGGCAGCTGCACGTCCTGCAGGACATCGATCTCACCGTCGGCCGCGGTGAGGTGGTGGTCGTCATCGGCCCGTCGGGGTCCGGCAAGTCCACCCTCTGCCGGACCATCAACCGGCTGGAGACCATCGAGTCCGGGACGATCACCGTCGACGGGAAGGAACTCCCTGCGGAGGGCAGGGCCCTGGCCGGCCTGCGCGCCGATGTCGGCATGGTCTTCCAGTCGTTCAACCTCTTCGCCCACCGGACCGTGCTGGAGAATCTCTCCCTCGCCCCCGTGAAGGTCCGCAAGCGCAGCAGGGAGGAGGCCGACCGGCGGTCCCGGGAGCTGCTGGACCGCGTCGGCCTCTCCGCCCACGCCGACAAGTACCCGGCGCAGCTCTCCGGCGGCCAGCAGCAGCGGGTGGCCATCGCCCGCGCCCTCGCCATGGACCCCAAGGTGATGCTCTTCGACGAGCCGACCTCCGCACTCGACCCCGAAATGATCAATGAGGTCCTGGACGTCATGCAGCAGCTCGCCCGCGACGGAATGACCATGGTCGTCGTCACACACGAGATGGGCTTCGCCCGCTCCGCCGCCCACCGCGTCGTCTTCATGGCCGACGGCCGGATCGTCGAGGACCGCACACCCGAGGAGTTCTTCACCAGCCCGCGCAGCGAGCGCGCCAAGGACTTCCTCTCCAAGATCCTCAAGCACTGACAGGGGCGTGCGGACCGATGATGCGTACCCGACGAGCCCTCGCGGCCTGCGCGCTGGCGCTGCTCGCCGTCGCGGGCACCGCCTGCGGCAAGGACGGCAGCCCGCCCGTCAAGGGGCCGCAACCCGGTGAACTGCCCGTCTACCGGGTGGCGAACGGCTTCCGGCTCCCCGGCTCACCGACCTGGAACCGCGCCGAGCGCCGCGGCCGGCTGATCGTCGGCGCCAAGGAGGACCAGCCATACCTGGGGGAGAAGGATCCGGCCACCGGCCGGTACTCCGGATTCGACATCGAGATCGCCAGGATGACCGCGGCGTACCTCGGCTTCGACCCGGCCGGCATCGAGTTCCGGACCATCGCGTCCGCCAACCGCGAGACGGCCCTGCAGAACGGCCAGGTCGACTACTACGTCGGCACCTACACCATCAACGACAACCGCAAGAGGCTCGTCGGCTTCGCGGGCCCCTACTACATGGCCGGGCAGTCGCTCCTCGTCCGCGCCGACGAGAACGAGATCGAGGGCCCCCGGGACCTGGCCGGCGAACGCGTCTGCTCGGCCGCCGGCTCCACCCCGTACCAGCGCATCGCCGCCGAGCACCCCCGGGCCGAACTCGTCGCGTACGACACCTACGCGGTCTGCGTGGACAACCTGCTGACCTACCAGGTCGATGCCGTCACCACCGACGACACCATCCTCCTGGGCTTCGCGGCGAAGGTGCCCGACGAGCTCAAGGTGGTCGGCAGGCCCTTCTCGCGGGAGCCGTACGGCATCGGCGTACCCCGCTCCGACAACGCCCTGCGCTTCGCCCTCGACGACGCCCTGGAGGCCAACGAGAGGAACGGCAACTGGAAGAAGGCGTACGACGCCACGCTCGGACTGTCGGGCGCACCGGCTCCGAAGCCACCCGCCGTCGACCGCTACCCGGCGACCTGAGGAGACGCTCATGGACGTCCTGGCAGACAACTGGTCGGTCTACGGCGAGGGCTTCCTCGGCACCGTGGAGCTGACCGTCCACTCCTCGCTGCTCGCCCTCGGGCTCGGCTTCCTCATGGCGTCGTTCCGCGTCGCACCCGTCCGGGCGCTGCGCGCCTTCGGCACGGTGTGGGTGACCGTCCTGCGCAACACCCCCCTCACCCTGCTGTTCTTCGCCGTCCTGCTCGGGCTGCCGCGCTTCGGACTGGTCCTGCCCTTCGAGGTCTTCGCGGTCCTCGCGCTCGGCTGCTACACCTCCGCCTTCATCTGCGAGGCGCTGCGCTCCGGCATCAACACCGTGCCGCCCGGGCAGGGCGAGGCGGCCCGCAGCCTGGGCATGACCTTCGGCCAGACGCTGGGCGGCGTCGTGCTGCCGCAGGCCTTCCGCTCCGTCATCCCGCCCGTCGGCTCCACCCTGATCGCCCTCGCCAAGAACACGGCGATCGCCGGCGCGTTCAGCGTCACGGAGCTCCTCGGCACCTACCGGACCCTCAACGAACTGGGCTACAGCATCATCTGGACCTTCATCTGGATCGCCCTCGGATACCTGCTCATCACCCTGACCATCAGCCTGCTCTTCCACGTGCTGGAGCGGCGCTGGGGAGTCGCCCGATGACGACCACCGCCCTGTACGACATCCCCGGCCCGCGGGCCCGCGGACGGCACCTGACCTACGGCCTCCTCGCGACCGCCGTGATCGTGGCCCTGATCGGCCGGGTGCTGCACCTCCTCCTCGACACCGGGCAGTTCACCTACGCCAAGTGGAACCCCTTCGCGTACCAGGGGATCCAGGAACTGCTGCTGCGCGGCCTCGGCAACACGCTCAAGGCGTTCTCGCTGGCGGCGGTCCTCTCGCTCGCGCTGGGCGCGGTCCTCGCCCTCGGGCGGCTGTCCGAGCACCGGGTCCTGCGCTGGGCCGCCACCCTGGTGGTCGAGTTCTTCCGTGCCATGCCCGTGCTGGTGATGATCTTCTTCATCTTCGTGGCCCTCCAGGTGCAGCCATTGCCCGCGCTGGTCGCCGGACTGACGCTCTACAACGGCTCCGTGCTGGCCGAGGTGTTCCGCGCGGGAGTCGGCTCCGTCGAGCGCGGGCAGCGTGAGGCCGCGTACTCCCTGGGCATGCGCAAGACGCAGGTCATGCGTCACGTCCTGGTGCCGCAGGGCGTGCGCGCCATGCTCCCCGCGATCATCAGCCAGCTGGTGGTCGTCCTCAAGGACACCTCGCTCGGCTTCCTCATCACGTACGAGGAGTTCCTCCACGCGGGCAAGCTGATCGCGTCGAACCTCGACTACGATCTGCCGTTCATCCCGGTGGTACTGGTGATCTCTCCGATCTACATCGGGATGTGCATGCTCCTCTCCTGGTTCGCCACCTGGGTGGCCAGGAGGGAGCGGCGCGATCCCAGGACCGGGGGCCTGGAGGTCGCGCCGGCCGAACCAGGGACGCTGCTGCCGGGCGGGGGCCCTCCGACGGCCCCCAAGCCCTAGGGAGCAGTGCACGCAGGGCCATGCCCGCCCGGCAGCGGCCGGAGATCACTCCTCGCGCAGCGGTACCGACACGTACGACGGGTCGGACGACGGCGAGGAGAAGGTCAGCCGCGCGCCGGACGGGTTGTGCTCGATGTAGAGCGGGTCGACGGTGTCGACGACCAGGGCGAGGCGGTGGCCGGCCGGGACGTCGTAGGCGGTGGAGAACAGCTCCAGGTCCACGGCGAAGGGCCGGCCGGGTGCCTTGTCGTGGAAGGTGTACGGCGCATGGCTGACCAGCTTGCCGAGGCCGAGCGGGCCCACGTCGTAGAGGTACGCGACGAGGGTGCCGCTCGGCTTCGTGCTGGTGACGGTGGTGTGCAGCTTCGCCGTCCCCCGGACGTGCTGGGCGGAGCCGTACCGCTCCGACTGCCAGACGGCGGCGAAGGGGCGGGGGAGGAGCGGGACGGCGGCCATCGGGGGCAGCTTCAGGAACTGGTCGAGGGTGCTGGAGAGCATCACGATGCCGCCGTTGGCGCCGGAGTCGACGTTCGCGTACACCTTCCGGCTGTCCGGCAGGGCGATCCTGCGCTCGGCCGCGCCGACCGACTTCCAGTCCGGGTAGCCCTCGTAGCCCCCGGTGGAGCGGGACTTCAGCTGGACCGGCTGCTCGCGGTCGATGCCGTTGTCGGCGCCCTTGAGGTGGTGGTCGAACCAGCGGTGGGCGTTGGTCCAGGTGTCGTTGGGCAGCCCGAGCAGGCCGGTGGCCTCGGCGGTGGCGTGGTCGCCGGGGCGGAATTCGAGGCGCTTGGGGCCCTTGAGCTTCTCGTAGAAGGAGGCGTACTGGTTGGGCGGGAAGACGGTGTCGCCCCAGGCGTTGCCCAGCATGACCGCGGCGCCGTTGGCGTTGATCCGGTCCAGGTACGCGGCGGGGGAGCGCTTGGCCCCCCAGGCCATCATCTCCTGCTCCTTGGAGAGGTTCGAGCCCAGGAAGTCCTTGAGCGTCTGCTGGAATTCGGCGCTCGGGCGACCGGTGAGCAGGCCGGCGCCGCCCAGGAGTCCGGCGGCCTGGAGGTGCTGCGTACGGCCGCTGTAGATGGAGTCGATCAGGTCGGCCCAGCCGCTCATGGCCACCACGGCCTTGATGCGCTTGTCGTGCCCGGCGGCCAGCAGGCTGATGCCGGCGCCGTAGCTGACGCCCGCCATGCCGACGCGCTCCGGGTCGGCGGGGGTGTGGGCCAGTGCCCAGTCGATGACCTTCGAGGCGTCGGCGACGTCCGGCGGGCCCGCCACCTCGACGTGCCCCCCGGACTGCCAGAAGCCCCGCGAGTTGTAGCTGACCACCACGTAGCCGGCGTCGGCGAGTTTCCTCGCCTGGACGAGGTACTCGGCCTGCGGCATGGCCCAGCTGGTCGGCAGCACGATCACGGGGTAGCGCCGGCCCTCGGCGCCCGCGGGCGTGACCACGTTGGCCTTGAGGACCGTGCCGCCGTCCCCGGCGATGTCGACGAACCGTATACCGGGCGGTGCCGCGGTCGCGGCCGGTGCGGCCGCCGCCGTGGGGGCGCCTGCCAGGGCCGTCCCGGCCAGGAGGGCGGCCGAGACGGCGCCGGTCGTCGTCGTACGCAGGGCAGTGCGCGGCTTTCGCACGGTTCGTTCCCCCATCGCTGGTCAACGCTTGAAAGGTGAACCGAAGAAAAGCACGAATGGCTTACCGTAGGTAACCCATCGGTAAGTTACGCAGCGGTAACGATATTGGACGTCGTGTCAGCGACGGCGTCCGCAGCAGGTGGGACGGGAGTGACGAACGGGGTCAGCGCAGGGCGCTCTTCGCCTGCCAGTCCGCCCAGGACACGTTCCACGCGCCGTAGCCGTTGTTCAGCGCCTGCGTGCCCTTGGCGTCGGCCCCCTCGACCTCGAACGGGTCGCCCACCTGGACCTGCTCGTAGACCCACTTCGCGTCGGCGTCGGTCATGCCGATGCAGCCCGAACTCCGGTTGGCGTTGCCCATGTAGCGGGCGTTCCAGGGCGCGGCGTGCGCGTACATCCCCGACCAGGTCAGCCGCATCGAGTAGTCGACCATCTTGTCGTACGCGTCCCCGAGGCCCACCGTCTCGGAGCGCATGTTGATGGTGCCCTCCTTCGACATCAGCACGGTCCTGCCGCGCCACGACGCCTTGTCGCCGCCCGGCGTGCCGCCCGACATCGGGACGTCCTTCACGACCGCGCCGTCGCGCAGCAGCTTCAGGCGGTGGCTGTCGAGGTCCACCCTGACGAGCTGGTTCCTGCCGACCGTGAACCCCGTCGCGTAGTCGCGGACGAACCAGCCGCCCGCCTCGCCGCTGTCGATGCCGTTCAGCTCCGCCTTGAGCGTGACCTCGGTGCCCGGCTTCCAGTACTTCTCGGGGCGCCAGTCCACCCGGTCCTTGCCCGACCAGTCCTGCATCCACCCCCAGGAGCCGGTCGTGTTGTTCGACGTCGTCACCTTCAGGTGCTTCTCCACCTCGGCCTTGTTCTTCACCGGGTGGTCGAACACGATCGACAGGGGCTGGCCGATGCCGACGGTGGTGTTCTTGCCGGGGGCCAGCGTCAACTTGTTGACCTTGCCGGGGGCGGCGGTCGCGAAGTCCGCCCGTGCGGTACCGCCCTGGTCGTCCCGGGCCTCGACCGTGTAGCTGGTGCCCGGGGCCGCCTTGCGCGCCGACGTCCAGGTCCTCCCGTCCGCCGAGACCGTGCCGCCGAGGGTGGCGCCGTCGGAGCCGGTCACGGTGACCTGCTTCAGGGTGCCCTCGGCCAGGGTGACCCGGACCGGCTCGCCCGCCGCGGCCTGCTTGCCGGTCAGGTTCACCGAGATCCGCGTCGCGGGTTTGGCGTCGCGGCCGTCCTTGTCGTCGGCGTCCGCAGCCCCCGAGCCGCCCGAACACGCGGTGAGGGCGGCCGCGGCGACGACCGCGGTGCCGGCCAGGGCGGCGGTACGGAAGGGGCTGCGCGGGCGGGTGCGGCGGGGCAGGCTCAACGGGAAATCCTCCGATACGATCTTTCGTCCCCGAGTGAGAGGGGGATCGCGGGCACCGGGTTGCCTCAAAAGGGAGAATTTCCGGCCGTGCCGGATGTGACCAGCCCGACCGGCTACGCCGCCGCGGTCTCCGCCGGCGTCCGCGCCGCCCGCGTCACGTCCGCCACGAGCTCGACGACATCCGGGCCGTACGCCTGCGAATTGACCACCTTCAGCAGCAGGACGAAGGAGCCCTCGCGTGCGTACTTCCGCGCGAGCTTCTCGTGGTGGCGGACCAGGTAGCGGGTGGCCGCCTGGTTGGTGATGGCGCGCTGCCCGCAGAAGAGGAAGACGGGCCGGCCGCCCTCCCCGGCGGTGAGCCGGGCCAGGAGGACGTACTCGGACGTGCCCGCCTCCATCGGATAGAGCTCGGAGCCGATCCGGAAGGCGCCCCGCTCGGGGCCCGGCTCCACGTCCGTGCCGACCACCACGCCCGGCAGCAGCGTTCGCAGGTGCGCCTCCATGCGCCGGTTTGAGTAGGGGCCCCCGAGGCAGAATTCCGTGCGCTCGCCGAAGCCCTGCTGCGCCACGTCGTGCTGCACGATGCGCGCGTGCGCGCCGCAGTCCTTGATGAGCGCCGCCAGTTCGAGCAGCGCGAACACGTCGAAGCGGTGCACCGCGCCCTCGGAGCCCGCCTCGCGGTTCACGACCAGCAGGCACTCGGCGTTCCCCGGCAGTCCGAAGAAGGCCTGCTGACGGCGGAGCCTGCGGCGCCACAGGGCCGTGCGGGCCAGCCAGCCGAGCGCGGCGCTCACCCCGGTGGCTATCACGCCGAGCGCGATGTTGAGCAGGTCTTCATACATGGGCGGGCATGGTAGCGCCACCGTGTCCCCGGGGTCCTGGCGAGGGGTCCGCCCTGAAGTTAGGCTCGCCGGACGGTCATTGACTGGAGGTACGGATGCGTCGCTCCACAGTACGGAACACCTCGCTCGCCGCCGTCGCCGTGACGGTTCTCTCGGTGGGCGCCGCAGCGCCACCCGCCCCCGCCCCT
>NZ_KL591037.1:0-24536 GCF_000716335.1 Streptomyces sp. NRRL S-118
ACCGCAGACTCAGCCCCCGCTACGAACGCGATCCCCGCAACTACCTGGCCTTTCTCGGTCTCGCCGCGGCCTTGTGCTGCTACAAGCGCCTCGTCCGCCTCGCCACGTAGGACACGGTCTAAGGCGCCCGGCCAGTGCGGGCTGGTTACAGGATCGGGGCCCGGCCCTGGTGACGGAGTCTTGGTCATCGGTCATGGGCCCCCTTGGTGGGTGAGTTGGCGGTGGGCCGGTTAGGTGAGCGGTGGACGGCGTGCTCGACCTGCTGGATCTCGCCTTGGCCGTAGGCGGTGCGGATGCCGGAGGCCGAGGACTGGGCGCAGATGCTGGGCGCGGTTGAGCGCGGGGAGAGTCCGCCGGTGGACTGGGGGCTGCTCCAGCACCGTGCGGACGTGCTGGGAGCAGTTCAGCAGGCCAGTGATGAGCAGTTGCTGCGGGCCCGGACGGTGCTGCTTGGGCTGCGGATGTTCTACGGGCTGTATGCGATGCACGCCTTGTTCATGCCGGACACTCCGGCGCTGGCCGCGCTGCGGGCGAAGATCGACGAGTTGGGCATGTTCCCCATCCTGGACCACGTCATCGCCTTGAGCCCCTCCCCCAGGCACTTCGCCGAGGGCCTGGCCGTCGGCCTCGAGCCGCTCTTCGACGGGCTGTACGAGACGCTCGTGGAACAGCTCACGGCCGACTCGGCCCTCTTCCAGCTCCCCGGAGACGAGGCCGGTGCGGCCGGCTTTCATGGAGACGTGGATCCGCATCCTGCGTGAGCAGAGTGGCGGGGATGAGCTGGGGTGATGCCGGTGCCGGGGCTGGGCGAGACGCCTGAATAGGTTTGTTTCCACCATGTCGATGGTCCGGGTGGAGGTGTATCGGACAACGCCCGTTTTGATCGTTTGTAGCAATTCGGCAGGGTTCGGGGCGGGTTGGCGTACACTCGGTGGTCGCCGGCGCTGCTGTGCCGGCCGCGCACCGCTCTGGATACACGGAACTGCATGCCGCAGGGTTCGAACTGAGGCATGAAGAGCGGCTGGCACCCGTCGTCGACGGGAGTTCGGTCCTAGGACCGGCTGACCAGCAGCTCGCCTGGAACCGTGGAATGCCGGTCGGCACGGGACATCACGGCGTGGGAGCCGCTGATCGAGCGTGACGGCGCTCGCCGCCCCCTGTGGACGGCGCGCAGTGGAGGCAGGGGTGTCCCTGCCCGTGGGTTCCTGCTGCGCGCTACGCCCGGGAGGGCGAGCTCATGACTTCTTTCGACGGTCTGGACGGGGCCGAGCCCGATGACGGCCTGCCTCCGCTGCTGCGCCGTCCCCAGCCGATGGCGGACCCGCTGCCCGTGACCAAGCTCCGCGGTACGCGCAAGGTGCTGCTCGGCAACCCCGACACCTCGCTGGACGAGGACGCGGCGAGCGCCGTCACCTCGGGTGCCGTGGATCCCGTGCGATTGCGGGCCCTGGTGGACGGTGAGCCGGTCAGCCTGCTGACGGCCAAGCCGGTCGTGGGCGGCACGCTGTACGCGACGGCGCCGCACTTTCGCTACCTCGACCTCGATGTCCTGCCGGACTTCATCAACCAGCGGTGGGCGGACCAGCTGCACACGGCCATGGATGTGGCGCCGTCGCCGGCGCTGGTGACGTCGTACGAGACGCTGACCGATGCCGAGACCGGCACGCCGTACGCGGTCTTCACCGTCCACATGCAGGATCGCAAGGCGCTGGCCCAGGCGGTCGCCGAGAGCATGCGCAAGACGTTCAACGCCCAAAAGGGCGAGAACGACTACACCGCGAGCGTGCTCCAGCAGGGGGTGAAGGAGCCGCTGACGCTGTTCGTGATGCGTGTCACGTACACCGACGGCACCACGGACACGTATCTCGTCTCGGGCGACGGCAACAGCCGGCTGGTGAGTATGTGGCTGGCGCGTACCAGCGGTGACATCGAGGCGGCGATCTCGGCCTGCACCGCCTCCGTCATCGGCTCCACCGAGCACTCCGGCGAACGCAGCCGCGCGGAACAGACGGCGGCGCGGCGGCGGGTGGGCGAACTGACCGCGCGGGTTCGCAAGAATCTGGCGGCGCCCACGCTGACCGAGGCCACCCGCCGCGAGGGCCACACGGTCGCGTTCCCTGCGACCGTCGTGGTCGGGGCTCGGGCGGACGACGGCGCTCGCCTGCCGGACCTGGTGGCGGCCCGCGACGACCTGCTGGCCAACCTGCACGTCCACGTCACCGCGTGGACCCCGGGAGCGCAGAACACGCAGGGCATGCAGCGCGTCTACCGGCATGCCCGGGGCGAGGACCTGATCACCCCGGACGTGTACCGGGTGCTGTCGGGCACGGTGGGACCGCAGCTGATGCACGAGCTGCTGGGGATCCCGGCGCACCGGCTGTGGTCGGCTGCGGTCCACCAGCACGCCGTGCTCGCGGCCCCGCACGCGGACGGCATGAACCGCCTGATCAAGCAGGAATTCGGGATGGGCAAGGCCGACCGGCAGCGCATCAGCGACCACCTGGCTCCCATGGCGCTGTCGGCCTACCGCAGCCAGGAAGGCATCGAGCAGCCGCTGCGGGCCTTCGGCAACGGCGGCACGATCACCGACACGGTGTGGAAGCGGGCGTGGGAGCTGACGAAGGGCGACGACGTCTTCGAGGTCCTCGATGATGTCCTTCGCCGGGCCCTGGCCGGTGAGGCGGGCGCGGTGGCGGAGCTGACCGTACTCGGCGGGACCGCCGCGATCCTCGACGGCTACATCACGCGGGACCGCGGCTCGAAGGAGGGCACCGACCGAGACAGCCGCAAGGCGCCCTTCCGGGCGACGCCGGTGAAGCTTCTGGAGCTGCTGTCGAAGACGGCCGGGGGCCTGCAGATGCTGCACTCCATCGCCCACGCCCACGTCGCCGCCGACCCGGCCGTGCTGCCCAAGCTGTTCCACACCCAGGACCGCGACGTCGACGGGGTGCGGGTCCGCGACGGCGAGCCCATGCTCGACAAGACCGGCGAGCAGATGATCATCGACTACGAGTGGGACCTCGTTTACGCCGCCGACCCGGCCCTGGCTGTGGCCACCGTCGCCAAGAACCGCGCGGAGGCCAAGGCCAAGACGGACGGCAAGCCGGAGGATCCCGAGGCGGAGGACGCGCGCCAGCGCCGGACGCTCGAGCAGGGCATCACCTCCGCGTCCAAGGCCGCGCGGGCGCTGGCCCGGATGAGCCGTCAGCGCGGCAAGGGGATCTTCGGCACCTTCGACGGGGTCCAGGCGCTGCGTGTCCAGCTGGACAAGCTCGATGAGATCCTCGTCGCCTTCGGGCCGGCCGACACCTCGATCATCGTGATCGACGACGAGGACGAGGAGGGCGGCGAATGAGCGCCGGTCCCGCCCTGCCCGCGCAGATCAGTCGGGCGCTGCGGCCGGTGCTGCGGCTGGTGGGCCCGGTGCTCGACCTTCCCGCGGCCGGAGACGGCCGCGGGGGCTCGCCGGTGGTGGTGTGTCCGGCCGGTCCGGCACTCGTGCGCCGCCGGGTGGCGGCGAGTTGCGCAGTGTATGTCGCGTGGGACAGCCGCCGCGGCTGTCGGTATGTGGGCAGCGTGTGCCGCCAGGGAGCGAGCGCGGTCGGCGACCGGCTGGCCGAGCACTACGGGCACCCCACGGCCGGGCTGGCCCGGCAGGAGGCCTGGACCCTGCTGACCGTGCTGCCGCTGGCCGACCAGGCCGCCCTGGAGGTGGTCCGCAGCGCCGAGGGATGGACGGCCCGGCTGCTGAACCCGGTGGACGGATCCGCCCACCCGCGCGTCGACCTCGCGCAGACGCCCGCCGAACTGGTCTCCCGGCCCTCCCGGCAGGCACAGTTCACGGCCACCGTCGGTGCCGAAAGGGACACGGCGTAGCTGTCATCGAGGCCCGGTCGGCGGCCCCGGGGTTCCACGACACCCGGGGCCGCTGACCGGCCGCAGGACGTGCACAGGAATCGGCCCCCGGCCAGACCGGGGCCGACCGCGGCCCCGGAGGATGTCTGGGGTCGCGGTCTTTCACGGGCGTGGAAAAGGGGGCGTCTGTCTTCCGTGCCCGTGTCATCCTGGCCGGTTGGCCCTGGGACGAGGGGAAGGGGACGGGACATGGCAACACGTCACGAGCCTTGGCCGGCAACAGTCGTCACGGCGGTGGCAGGTGTGCTCGGCGACACCGCTCACGGCTTGACCGGGCGGGAGATCGGGCAGCTGCTGGCCGTCGTGAAGGTGCCGGACGCCGACGGCGGCAACAAGCGAGACCGGCTGGCCGCAGCGCTGCTGGCACAGCAGGCACGCCAGGGTGCGTCGAACTGCGTGATCGCGTTCATCAAAGAGGCGATGGCCCCGGTGCGCTACGTTCAGCAGCCGCACACGTTCTCGCGCCGGCAGGACGACCTCAACGAAGTCCTCGTCCATGTCGGGCTGCGGGTGAACGACCAGGGGCAGGTGGCCAGGGGGGCGGCGGCTGCCACGCTGAGCGAGGCCGCACGGCACGCCAGTTCCCTGCGGGCCGAACTGCGCCGCCGCTCCACGCATCCAGAGGTGCTGCGCTACTGCACCCTGGAGATCCTGGCCAAGAACCCCTTCCACGCCAGCCTGGAGGCGGTCAAGTCGGTGGCCGGCCGGCTGCGGCAGCTCACCGGTCAGGGCCTGGACGGGGCGCGGCTGGTCGACGCGGTGCTCATGCCCGGCCAGGGCACGGCCCGGGTGGCCATCAACGCGAACGCCACGGGGCCCGAGCTGGATGAGCAGAAGGGGCTGGCGAACCTAGTCAAGGGCCTGTTCAGCATGTACCGCAACCCAGCCGCACACGAGCCGCGCCTTCACCGCACCGTCACCGACGAGGAGTTGCTGGAACTGCTCACCACGCTGTCGATGGTGCACCGGCGGCTCGACGGCGCGCACGTCACCCCCTGATGCCGTGTGGGCGGTGAGCCCACCTTCTCGGTGCTGGCCGCGCGCCGCGAGCCGTGGGCACAGTCTGTCCGCGTGTTCCGAACTGCGACGCCAGACCGGATGGAAGTTCGTAGGCTGGCGGTGGACTCGGTGATCAGGCTTCAGCTGAGTGAGACCTAACCGAGGCCGCCGCCACCCAGGGAGGACAAGATGAGCAGCCGCGATGACATGCACTTCCCGGTCATCATCAACGGCCTTGACTACCTGCACAGCTCAGTCAGCTCTCTGATCGACGAGCCGGAAGGCCGCGCGCTGAAGTACGCGGTACTCCACCTTCAATTCGCGGCGGAGACCCTGTTCAAGGCGCGTCTGGAGCTGCATAACCCCGCCCTGGTCTGGGTGAAACCCGAGAAGTTCGACGAGCGGCTCCACCGCCAGGGTGACTTCAAGAGCGTCGGAACACCGGTCGCGCTGGAGCGCCTGCGCGACGACGTGAAGGTCTCGAACCCCATCGCTGCGGAGGACGCCTCCCTCAAGGCGCTCGTCGAGCTACGCAACCGTCTCACGCACTCCGGCGCAACCGACACCGCCGTCGCCGTGGAGGCGCGGGCCATACCGGTTCTCGACCTGCTTTTGACGTTCATCGACGAGGAACTGCTGCCCAACGACACCAGTGATGCAGCAGAAGAGGCATGGGAACTGATGGAGGCCATCCGGCCCCTGGTCGGCCGGATCCGCGGGCTGGTCGACCACCGCCTTGGCCCCCTGGGCGAGAAACTGGGGCCTGCCAGCGAGTACACACTGCGTTGCCTGTCCTGCGGCCACTTCGCAGCGCCCATCACACCCGGAAACGACGGTGTGCGGCCCGTCGGCTGCCTGCTGTGCGGCAAGGCGTACGACGACCTCGAAAGCACAGTGGACGCGTACGGCGCGGGGAGCTTCGAGCGGTCCGTAGCGGCGGTCAGCCGTCTTGGCCGCGAGCAGAAACAACGATCACCGCAGCGTGTGCGCTGATGGGACGTCTACAGCTCGTGAGGGTCACGCTTGTTTCCCTGGATACGCAGCATGATCACCGTGCGGGGTCTGGGGTCGCCGGCGGGGCCGGGGACCGTGCGGACGTGGACGCAGGCGGGCACTGCGGCCAGGCCGTCGGGCTTGTCGGTGAGATCGAGTACGACGAGGAAGTTCACGGGCGGGCCGTTGACCTGGTAGGCGATGGCCTGGGGCAGGAAGGCTTTGGTGTAGGCGTCCCAGGCGGAGTTGGTCCAGTCTCGTTTTAGTTCAAACGTGATCAGTTCGTCGTGGGGGCGCCAGGCGATGTCGACGCGTCCAGCTCCCACGTTGCTGACTTCCAGTTCGGCGCGCAGGCCTTGGCCGCGGAGGAAGTCGCGCAGGTCTCTCCCCAGCTCTTTCTCCAGGGGTTTGTCTTCGTCCTTCTTGAGACGGCGGAGGTACTTGCGGGCGTCGCCGCCGAATTTTTGGGTCTCGTTCAGCCTGAGGTCGAGGAAGCGGAGGAGGTAGATCAGAATGCGGTCGATGTCAGCGGCGAACTGGCCGGTGTAGCCGTCGGGGCACTGCTGGCCAAGCTCGGTACAGGTCTTGCGGTAGGCGGCAGCGATGACGGGGATCTCATCGACGGGTTCCTGGGCCTGACGGGCCTCCCACATATTGGCCAGGCGTTCGGTGAGCTCGGGGGCCGTGGCAAGGAAGCCGGACAGGCGCTTGGCATCATCGGGGTGGAGGGGGAGCCCGGCGAGTGCGGTCGCCGGGCGGTCAGCTTTTGGGCCGGAGCCTTGCCTTCCGGCTGTCAGGGCTTCGCGCAGAGCGGTGGCCTGTTCCCGCACGACCGGTGTCGTGGGGTCCTGGTCGGTCCCGGTTGCGGCGCTGAGCTCGGCGAGCCACTGGTCGAGCAGGGCCAGGCCGCCTTCACGGGCGAGCAGACTCTGTTCCACTCGTGGGGCCAGGACGGCGTGCAGGCCGGTTGCGGAAACTGGTGCGCCAGGTGCATGGGTCGGCAGGGAGCCGTCGGTCGGGGTGAGCAGGTCGAGACTGCGGTGGGCTGCGTAGACGTCGACCAGGCTGGTGATGACTGCGGCGGCGTGTAGCCAGGCGCCTGGCCGGTCGGCGGCTTGGGCGCGGGTGAGGGTGTCGAGGAGCTGTTGCCAGGTGCCCAGGGTGTCCAGGCGGGGGGTTCGCCAGCCGGGGGGCAGGCCGAGGAGGTTCAGGCGGATGTCCAAGATCGCGTCTTGGAGCTGGCGGAGAGTGTCGGTGGAGATGGTGGCGCCTGAGCTGTAGGCGAGGAGGGCGTCGAGGGCAGCGCCGAAGCCGGCTGCGTCGGGGCGTTCCTCCGTGCAGTAGGCGTCACTGAGGTATGCACGGGCTTCGAGGAGTTTGGGGCGGGCGTGGTCCAGGGTGTCGGCGGTGAGGGCTTGGCGCAGGGCGAGCATGCCCAGCTCGAAGGCGACGTCGTCGGCGACGTCGTCGTGGTCGAGCAGGTCTTCCAGCAGCGGGGGGATTTCCGGGGCGGAGAAGTGTTCGGCGAGTGCGCCCGCTACGCGCACAATGCGGGCGGCGAAGTCTTCATCGATGCGTGGCAGTTCCCTGCGCAGGCGGCGTAGCCGGTCCATGATCGCGTAGTGGCTGGCGATGCCGGCCAGGACGAGGCGGGCGCTGGCTTCCAGGGCGATGCCGCCGACAAGGTCCAGACGGGTACGGCTGGCGTCCAGCCAGGCGTCGGCGAGGTCCTCGCCGAGAACCTGGACGGCGTCGGGGTGGGTGAGCAGGGCGGTGACGACGTCTTCGATGAGCAGCGGGTCGTCGGGGACTGCGGCGGCGAGCAGGAAGTCCCGGCCGGTGGGGCTTGCCAGTGTGGTGGCGTCGTTGCAGACGAGCGTCACCAGGGCGGGCAGGTCGTCATGGTCGAGCAGCTCGTCGCGGGCGTCGGTCAGAATCGCCGGGCCGCCGAGGTCGGTCAGGGCAGGCGGGGGTGCACCGGTGTGGCGGGCGTCGGCGAGGAGGCGTAGAGGGTTCCCTGAAGGGTTGGGCATCGTCTTGCCTCCTTCCGCCGCCGGACATGTGTGCGGCTTGGACTCTAGATCAGGCGCCGGTGGGCGTCCTGGCGGGGCGGATTCGGTGCGGTCACCACAGGCGCGCTCCTGGCGGGGCGAGGCGCAGATGGCCTTCGGGGATGAGGGAGGCCACGTCCTCACCGCGAGCGGTGGCGATGACGACTTGCAGCCCGGGCGCCATGTCGGTGAGCTTGACCAGGTCCTGCACCATGAGCCGCAGATCCTTACTGTCGACTTCCTCGGCTCCGGGGGAATCGACGATCAGCAGTCCGGGGTGGCGGCCGACACCGCTGCGGATGCCGTGCCGCAGCAGCGCAGTCGTGGTGACGATCTTCAACCGCAGTTGTTCGCCTTCGGTCAGGGAGCCGTAGGTGTGCTGCTGGCCGCCTTTCCACACGGTCAGGGTGGCCCCGGTTCCCAGTTCGACGCGTTGGAGCATCTCCAGTCCCAGGGCGCGGCCCATCGTGACGATGTCCTTCTCGACGTCCTTGAGAACTTGCTTCAGGGCAACGGTCCGGCGCGCGTGCGCGGCCTTCTCAGCGGCCTTGAGGATGGCGTTGGCCACTTCCAGTGGGGTGATGTCGACGGCTGCGTCCAGGTCGGCGAAGCGGCCGGTGCGTTCGGCGACCGCTCCCTCCAGGCGGGCCACGGCCAGCTCCACAGTGCGCCGTTCGCTGGTGCCGGGATCCTGCAGGGCTCCCTGGAGGGCGGCCTCGGCCCGGGTGACGGCGTCGGCCGCAGCGGAGGCCTGCGCCTGGGCTGCGGCCAGGAGGCCGGCGGCTTCCTCCGCCTCCTACTGGACGCCGGCCAGAGCCTGCCGCAGATCGTCCGCCGTCTCCGTCTCTTCGTCACCATGAGCATCGTGGTTGTGGTCGGTGAGCTCCGGCAGGCGGGAGGTGCACAGCGAGCAGTGCCCCTCCTTCTCCCGGGCCCACTGGTCCCTGGAGACTTTCGTGTCGCAGCGGGGGGCAGACGGTGGGCATCAGGGTGTGGAAGAACGCCTGGGCCGATGCCGCTTCCTGGGCGATCTGCACAGCCTGGGCGAGGCTGTGCCGTTGCTCTTCCAGGGTGTCGTGCCGCAGGCGGGCTGCCGCGAGCCCGCGTTGCGCATCGCCGGCCGTCGCCGTGGCGGCGGCCAGCGTCCGGTAGGCCGCGCTCAGGTCGGCGGCGGCCTGCCCTTGTTCGGGCAGCGCCTCAAGGCGGGCGCGTTCGGCCTCCAGCTGCCGGGTGAGCTCGCCCAGCTGCGCGCGGCGTGCCTGGGCGTCCGCGGCGGCCCGCTGCCGGGCTGCGGACAGCTGGGCGGCCACCACCTTCTGGGCGACCGATGCCGCGACCATGGTCGGCGCCCAAGGGGCACCCAGGAACAGCTCCAGCAGCCGGGTGGGCAGCGCATTCCTCGACTCGTTGCCCAGCAGGTGCCCCAGGCCCTTGCGGTTGATGTACAGGCCGCTGGCGTAGGAGGGCCAGGACAGCTCACCGGTGACCGGCAGCGCCTCCACGTCCCCGCGGGCCTTCTGCTGGGTGCGCAGAGGTTCCAGTCCCAGGCGGTCCAGCATGAAGGCGTCCATCGACTCCTCGAAGGCCTTCATACCGTCGAACGACGCCAGTTCAGCGCCGGTCCGTTTCGACACCACGCTGCCGGTGGGGATGCCGCCGGTCACCGTCATCTCCACCACGAGCGGCTCGTCGTCGAGAAGGAATTCGGTGCGCACGCGGCGCAGCCAGCTGCGCACGTCCCGCGGCAGGCCCGCCCGACCGCGCAGGCACCACAGGATGATCTCAAGGACGCTGGACTTGCCGGCCTCGTTTTTCCCGTGGAGGCCAAGCACCACATGCCGGGCCCGGGGCCCCAGTGGAAGCGGAAGGGGATGTCGGCCACGTCCTGCTGCTGGCCGTCGGGAGCCGGGCGGATGCCCTCAAAGTCCACCGCGGTCACCAGGATCCGGTGGGGGCGCGGGAGGGCGGTGTGCGCCCGTACCCCGTGATCGGCGAGGACCTCGCGCACCACCTCGACCGGCTGCTGGGACGCCCTGGCGATCTCCTCCAGCCATGCTTCGACCGGTCCTGCTGCGTCGTCTTGGACCTGTGTCATGCTCCGGCTCACGCCGCCAGCCCCTCCCGTGCCAATGCCGTCTCCAGGCGCTGCCTGACTCGGGCGGTGATCCCTCCGACGAGCCGCCCCTCCGGAGTGCCCGCGTACTCCTCATGTCCGTACTGCAGCGCTTTGAGCTGTCCCCCGGACATGCCTTCCGCCGCGATCGCCACATACGCGGCCTGCTGGTCGTACCAGGCCAGAAGCGGCTGCGTGGTGCGCAGTTCCTGCGCTCGGGCTGCCCCGGCTTGCAGCAGGTAGTAGTCGCGGCGCCGTACCTTGGCGTCGGTCACTCGGCCTGCCCGCCGGATGGCGATCAGCTCCAGGTGCCGCAGCACACTCAGCGCGTTGTTCAACTGCTCGAATGCCCCGTGTCGGCCCCGCAGCATCCGGTAGGTGTGCAGCTCCGGCTCCCGCTCTTCGAGCACTGCTCGTGCATCCAGGAGGCGCTGACCGGGCAGGCGGCCCTCTTCGCACCCGGAGATGATCACATTGGTGAGGTAGTCCGGATTGCGTATGAGGAAGTCCAGCTTCTGCAACTTCCGCTCGGACTGAATCACCCGCACCGCCGACTCCGGCACGCCGTCCCCGGCCCGGCACGCATCCCCCAGCCGGTCCAGAATGAACAGCATCCGTACCGCTGTCTGTCCCGTGGTCGGAGCAACGATCCCGACCACCCCCTCACTCGAGACATCGCCCTACCACACACGTCGGCATCGCTCTGCTGCCGGGTGCATACGTGCAGTGACCATACCGGCTCAACATCGACGCGGGGAGAGGTTCAACAACAAGATCGAGGGGCGTGCACAAGCTGTCCCTCGTCCGTGTCCGGCGAGGATCGGGTGGGCGTTCAAGCCGGGACAGCGGGGACGGCGGCCTCGGTCGTCCAGTCGCCGTCGAAGAGTGCGGCGACCAGGCTGGCGTGGTCGGCGGGGAGCTGGCCTGTGCGGTGCTTGGTGCGGGCTTTGGCGAGCCAGGCGCCGATCTTGACGGTGTCGCCGTCGACGCGGATGGTCTCGCGCGCGGCCGGGATGCGGCCTTCGCGGTGGAGGAAGAGTTCCAGGAGCTGGACGGTCTGGGCGAAGGTGCGGCGGGTGCGGCGGGCCGGGGCGAGTGGGTTGGTCGCGGGGGTGAGGTCGAGGGCGGTCATCAGGTGCTGCTGGCCGGGGTGGAGGGTCTGCCAGGTGGTGAGCTGGCGGTGGAGCCAGGAGCCGATCTTCACCCCGGCCAGGAGAGTGTCGCGGGTGAGTGCGGCCGGGTCGGCGCCGGAGGCGAGGTGGGCGCGCAGCAGGTGGTACTTGCGGTGCCAGTCCGCGCCGTGCGGGAGACACCAGTCGGGGGCGAGACGGGTGAGGGCGTCGGCGCGCGCGCTGGCCAGCTCGTTCTTGGCGGCGTGGTGGCGTTGTTCGGCGAGCCAGGCGCCGATGGGGGTGGTGGCGGGGGCGGCGAGGTGGCCGTGGGTGCGCAGGTAGTCGGCGGCGGCGGTGAGGCGGGCGCGCCAGGCGGCGTCGTGCTTGTCCCAGATCATGCCGAGGGCGTCGAGTTCGGCGATCCAGTCGGCTTCGAGGCGGCCGGCTTTTGCGGCGTCGCGCATGGTGGTGATGAAGGTGCCGAGTGTGTAGCCGGTGGGGTCGGTGTAGTCGGTGGGGACATCGAGGTGGCCGTAGTTGTCGCGGTAGGCCTGGGCGGCGGCGAGCCCGAGGCGGCGGGAGCGGGATGTGGCCGGGTCGCGGGGGTTGAAGGAGGCAAGGTCCATCGCGCGGGCGATGCGTTCTGGGTGGACGGTGAAATCGAAGTGCCAGCGGCGTTCGATGACGTCGCTGGTCTCGCGTGGGAGGCGGTTGGCCTTGTCGGGGAGGCGTTCGAGGATGCGGTGGTCGTGGCTGGCCAGCGCGCAGGCGATCGGGCCGTCGGCCCGAGACGCTCCAGTAGGCTGCGCTGGCCATGGGTACGAACGCCGAACCCGATCAGGCCCGGCCTACCACGAACGCTGCTGGTCCGCCGATCCGGCAGCTGTTCCGGGACGTCATCGCCGACCGCATGCAGGGCCCCAGGTCGCCCCAGGCCGCGATGCTGTTCGACGGAGAGGTCGACCCTTGCTGGGACGACCGGAGCTTCCTCGGCGAGTTCTACAGCGAGATCCTTCACCAGGACACCTGCCAGCCGGCCACCGCTGACGGCCTCGCCCTGGTCACAGCCCTCGCGGTCGATGACCGCATTCCCGCCCGGCACCGGTTCCAAGCCGTCGACCTGCTGTTCAGGGCTGCCACTGTCGCCGAGCGCCATCTTGCCGAGACCTGGCCGGCCACCCCGCAGCATGCCGATCCCGACAGCGAGGCCCGCGCCCGCAGCGCGGTCCAGGATCACCTTCCAGCTCTACTGGCCCGTTGGTCGGCCGAATGCCCAGCGGTTCGCCTCGCCCTCGCCGGACTCGCCGTGCTCTTCCCGACGGACCGCACCCTGCCCGCCTTGACACCGCGCCTTCAAACCTTCACGCACCAGCACACCCATGGCACCGACATCGGCGATTACGTGCGGTTCGTCCTCGTCCTGGCCACCCAGAACGACCACCAGATCCTCACTGCGACGGAGAAGCTCACTGACGCCTACTGGACGGGAACAGCGCGCGGAGGACCAGCCCGGCCACGAGCCCTCCACCTCCTCGGCCAGATACTGACGAAGATCGGAATGGGGCACCCGAGCACCCGCCGGGCAGTGACGCACCGCGCGACGCTCGCACTGCTACCTTGACGAGCTGGATCTGAGCCTTCACCGGCACCACTACGTTGCGACTCTTCGTCGAGCGGATCGACGAAGAGTCGCTCGACGAAGGAACGGGACCGAATCCTTTCTTCACCACGGTGTTCGAGGGCCGCTCGCACTGGCCGATGGGCGGCTGGCCATCGGTGACGTCATGAGCGAGACCCGCTTCGTCAAACTCATCGGCGAGTCGGGCAGACGGTGGGTCCGGGCAGCGGCGGGGCGCATGGCCTGGAAGCGTGGGTCAGCAGATACGGAGGGACACGATTCGTCCGTTGACAGGTAGGGCGGTCGTGTTGCCAGGCTGGTTGGCGAACCGGCGGAACTGGTTTGCCGTCAGCCCGGTGAGCGAACGGAACTCGCGCGACAGGTGCGATTGGTCGTGGTAGCCGCACAGTGCGGCGATCTCCGCCCAGTTCCCGTCGATGGCTTGCGGCATTGTGATAACCCTCTGAAAGCGCAGTATCCGTGCCAGCCGTTTCGGCGGCAGCCCGATCTGGTCGCGGAACAGCGCCTCCAATCGGCGTCGGCAGCGTCCGGTTGCTGCGGAGAGGTCGCCTACCGTCATCGTCCCGCCCGAAGCACTCAGGCGATGCCATGCCTCCGCGACTACCGGTGAGGGTCCCGGTCGCACGGCCAGCCGTCTGGCAATCGCCTCATCAAGCACCTTCCAGCGCCGTGCCCACTCCGAAGTCTGAGCCAGGCGGCCGACCAGTTGGTTCACCCACGTTCTGCCCAGCACGTCGGCTGGATCCACCATCGTGTCCGCGAGGTGCCACATCGGCAGGCCGAGCATGCTGTATGCGCCCATCGGCGTAAAGTCGATCTGCACTCCCTGAGCCGTACCGCTGACCTCGGTGCTGACGGCGGTGGTGTGCAGGCCGATCAAGGCGGCTTCCCAGCGCGTGCCCGCCAGAGCCTCGTTGCGGGTAGCAAGGACTCGCACTGGGTCACCCCAGGACAGCAGCAGACTGACGGTCGTCGCCGGGATGGACAGTTTGTGCCGCGGAGGGGCGCCGTGCATGAGATAGCCGGTGTAGCTCACGACATGGGCCCGTAACCACTGAGGTGACGGCCGCACGGCCCGCTCGGCCGTCGGCCGCGCCTGGATGTGTCTCCCCACGGCCAGTTCCCTCCCCGCAGTTCGCATTCGTACAAGACGGTCAGCCGCCCCTGACCTCAGTGTGGAAGCGCAGCCGGCCCCTATGAAGGACAGATCGAGCCGAGAACCTCGTGCGTCTTAGCAGGGGTGTTCAACGACGAATCTGGAGTATCCATAACTAAAGGGTCTGCCACGGCTTCTCGGTCGCGGGCTTGTAAACGTCTCCTCGGACCACGTGAATGATCCAGCGACGTCAACGCCCGGACATTGGCTGAGCGTGATGGCTGCTGTTAACCGGGACACCTCTGCATGAAGGGAATCTGGCCATGTACTTACGACGTCTGGCCGCTGGCCTCGCAGTCGCTGCCGCGCTCGCCGTCGGCACCGCTGTTCCCACCGCTTCCCCCGCCTTCGCGGCCGACTGCTGGGACCCCAACGAGGACTCCGGGGGAACACGCGTCGAGACTAAGAACGGCGAGTCCGCCGTCTTCCACCATGGCCCTTACGGGGCCTGCCCCGGAGGAACGGTCTACAGGCGGTACGTGTACCTCACCTGCCACTACCAGAATTCGTACGGCAGCCACTGGTTCCACGCCCGCGACATCGGCTGGATCTACCACAGCTACCTGAGCATGAGCGGCAGCGAGTGGCCTGACCGCACCTGCACACGCAGGAGCTAGTCAGCGTTATAACGCTGGATCGGCAGCAAAGCTGGCGGGATCACTTGCTTCGAAGGTGAGGCAGAAGACGAAGGCGGACCAACATCACTCAGAAGCCCTCGTGCAGATCTTCCGGGAGAACCCGCTGCCGCAAAGCTCACAGGCGAGTTCCTCGCCATCGGTGTACGGCGCCGGGCCGAGCCCACCCCGGACCAGGCCGCGCATCGACATCCGGCTGGCACATTGCATCCCGGCAGGAGTTGCTCAGTCTCGCAGTAGCGGTGGCGCTGCCAGAAACGGGTACGTCGAACCGATCGTGCCGCGGGCGCCTGCCCAGACGCGGTGGCCGGCGTAGCGCTCGTAGTCCCAGACCTCGGTTGCGAGGCGGGCCTGGGACATGGTGCCGTTGTCGAGCTCGAAGAGGTGGACCTCGCTGGTCTTGGTCGGCCATGCGAGGACGGCGTCGGTGTTGGAGCTCGGAGACGATTGTGAACGAGGTGGTAAGCATCGGTACCGCCATGGCCAGCGGCATCGCCGCGTGCGTGGTCTGGCCGTGCGCCATGCCGTTGCGGATCTTCCGGCCGTAGTCGAGGTACTCCGCTTGCCGGGCCGTCAGGACGCTTGCGTCAGCGCCCTGCTTGATGAGCTGGAACAACGGCTTGGTGCCCGCGTCCGGGATGCGGTCGCGCAGCACGATCTCCACTTATTCCCGACCCACGCGCGGGTGGCGCGGGCAGTCCCCGGTCCGCGGAGCGGGGACCTCAGCCGCCCGGTCGGCCCGCTCGTCGGGCAACTGCCAGGCGGCTCGGATAGAAGTGATCAGCTGCCGGGCGCTGTACGGGGAGACCCCCAGCTCTTGACGGGCTTGGCCAAGGAGTTCAAGGTCCCCGGCCGAGCCGCGCGCGGCTGCCTCGCTCCGGCGGCGGGCGAGGTCGCTGGTACCGAAGATGTCGAGGAGGGTGACCGAGAACAGCACGTACGCCGATGCCTCATCCATCAGCTCCCGGGCCTCATCTGGTACTTCCGCCGCCGCGTCGTCGCCAAGCTGCCGGCCGAGATGGTGGAAGGCGACCTGCTCCAGAGCCGACCGCAGCTCGGACGATCCGCAGGGGCAGGGCGGGGGCAGTTGGCCGACAAGGTTCCGAAAGGTGACGAGGACCGCGCTGCTGCGCGGCGTCCAGCGGTGCTTGCTAAGCAGCGTGCGGAAGCCGGACAGTGTCTCGGTGAGCTCCTCCAGGATCAGCTGCCCGGCGATGTCGGTGAGTTCGACAAACCGGGTCTTGGTCTCGATCTCGTCCAATCTCAGGCCGTAACGGATCAGATCTCGGGGAACGCCGCCGGAGAGTGCGTGGGTGAGCACTTTGAATGGCTCGGAAAGACCGGGCGCGCGCCGCTCCAGGATCTTCTTGGACTCCTCCAGCGTGCAGGGCGGGACATGCACCACGTCGTCCAGGGAGCTGTCCGTCACCCCCCGGTGCGGCAGTCCGCGTCGCACGAAGGACGCTCCGACGTCCTCGGCGACCGAGATCAGGTAGTGGACGTGGGGCACGCCGAGGACGCCCTTGATCTCGCTCAAGAACGCCAGTGCCTGTGTGTCGGAACCTAGCCGGTCGACCTCGTCGATCGCGATCACCACCCGCTGTCCCAGCCGGTACTGTTCTCCGGCGATGCGTGCCAGCAAGGCCCGGTAATCGGCGACAAGCTCGGGGAAGTTCGGCGGCAGGGTTGACAGCGTGGTGGTCTGCGCGGTCATCAGCTGGGGCGTCCCCGCGTTGATCGCGGAGGAGGCCGTCTGCACTGTCTGCAGCCGGTACAGCTCGTCGCGGCAGGCGCTCACCAGGGGCGACGGCGTGGCCGGTGGTCGGGCGGCGGCCCTGTAGAGCAGTATCCCGGCCAACAGGCCGGCGAGTCGGACCGGGTTGTCGGGATCAGCCGCGACCGCCTGCGGCAGGGGCCGGGTGAACAGCAGCGCGAGTGCAGCAAGAAGGGCGGTCAACGCCACGTGCTTCTGCCAACGTGTCTGGAGCTCGGGGAGGTAAAGGAACCCGAACAACGGTACGAACGCTAGGAGGAGCATGAGGGGGTCGTCCCCGATATCGATCTTCCTGACGACGGCCCGGATGTCGTCGTCGAAGAACAGCGAGCCGACAGAGCCAAGCGCGAGCAGCACCCCGGCCCCCATCACCCCAATCGCGATGCGCGGACGGAGGTCCTCCCAACGCGTCCACCGGCGCAGCCGCCACAGCAGCACACCGGCAAGGACGATAAGGAGGGCCGTTCCGATCCGCTCACCCCGCCAGACATCCAGCACCGGATCGGCCAGGTAGCGGTCCCACACGTCCGCCGCCCGCGCGCGGAGGGGCCCCTGGTGGCGGCCCACCAAGGCGCGCGTGCTCGCGGCCGTGCCGACGACTACCAGGGCCGCCGCCGCGAGCCCGAACGCCAGCAACAAGCCCCCCTTCCGGATGGCCGGGAAGAGGGTGCGCGCCGCTCTCCGGAACGGTGACAGCCTGATGAACTCGGGAAGGTCCTGGCCGTGCCGTACCAGATACGCCTCGCAAGTCCTGACGTACAGGGACAGCAGGAAGTCGTAAGGGGAGTACGTGGCTGGTGCCTGCATGACGACCGCCAGCCCCGCGTCGCCCGCGCAGGTCTCCAGCAGGGTGGACTTGCCAGCTCCCCGGGACCCACTTACGGCGATGGTTCCGCCACCCTCCAGCTGGGTGATCTTACCGGCGAGGCTCCGGCCCGCCCGGCTGTCGACCACGTACCGCGGATTGCGGGGCGAGCGCAGACCGTCGTAGCTGTCTGCTAAAAGGAGCGAGTCGCGGTCCTCGCCGAGCAGCGCCTCCACCACCAGGGAGACCAACGGACGCACACCGTTCTCCTCTAGGCTCCGGCTCCAGGTCGCTTCGGCCCACCGGATCCTTCTGGCCAAGAGGAGGGCGCGCGGTCTCAGTGCCCACTCATGGAGGTTGAGCCGGACACTCATGCGCCACACGGGATGCCGCCAGATCGCGGCAGCGGTGAGCGGTGGCACCAAGGCGAGGACCAGGACCGTCGTCCATGGAGCAAAGGCAGCGAACAGGAGCGTCAGCATCGTGACCGCGCAGAGGAGCACAGTAGCCGGGTGCGTGCCGTGGCGGAGGTAGTCGCGTCGCTGGCGCAGCCGTTCGTGTTCCTCCAGCAGGGCGCGGAACTGAGTCTGGGCCTCCCTGGAAGGCTCGAGCGCCCGCCCTACGTTGGCCTCAGAGAGCATCGCCGCCCGGGCATTCTCCGCGGTCGCCTGCGGCCGGACGCCCAGGCGTCGGGCGACGACTGGCTCGGCAAGGCATGCGTCCACGGTGGCCAGGTACACCTCCGCCTCGCGCTTGATGGCGAAAAAGTCGGCGATCTGCCACGCGGGGCGCGGGCGGCGTCGGGGCATGGCGAAAGGGCCTTTCCTGGTGCGTGTGAGGGAGCGGGGCGACGGTCAGGCGGAGGTGCGCGCGCGTTCGAGTTCCCGGCGCGTGATGTGCGTCCCCCGCCGGTGCTTCTTCTTGAAGAGCGCGCCGAGCCCGGGTTCCTTGCCACGGCCGTCGTCGCCGTACGTGACCGCGTGGGCGCCCCCGTCGTCGAGCAGCCGCCCGACACACTCGGCGAGGGTAAGCGGGCCAGAGCCGCTGTAGCCCCAGGCCAGACCCGGCGCGTCCATGGCGGGGGCCGGATAGACCGTTCCGTCGGCGGTGCGTACCCAGACCGGGTCGTCGAGGACGACCTCCTTGAGGACCGATCCGGCGGGCAGGCGCTTGGGTGCGCGCCCAATGTAGGTGATCTCGCGGATGTCGCGGAAGCTGAACTTGCCCTTGACAGCTACCACAGGGCTGCCGGTCACCGGATCGACGAAGGTGCCCACGGTGTCGTAGTCCGCGCCCTGCAGCCGGTGCAGGGCGGTTGGGGGCACCTCCCTTAGCCGGTCGATCCACTCGGCGGCGGCCCGCGTGACGTCCTTCCTTGTCAGGTTAAAGGTGCCGCCGTACGGCAGGTCCTCCACGCCGCTCCAGGCACTGACCTGCTCCAGGCACTCCACCGCCGCTTCATCGGTGCGTGCGCAGAGCGCCGCGAGCCCGACTCCGACGACGTCGTCCGTCGCCACCTCAGCGAGACGCTGATCGGTCATGTCCGGAACGGCGGGGAAGACCAGCGGCAGGTGAACGTCCCGCTTCGCGGCCCAGCTGCGGAGGTTATCCATCCGCTTTAGCGCCTCCTCTGACGCTCCCGCCCGGATACGGTGCCCGATCGTGAAGCAGGCGCGCCGGACGGAGGAGCCGGCGGGTTCCCGTTCCGCGAGCGAGTAGAGCGCTTCCCAGGACGGGTAGGTGACCACCTCGACCGGCCGCGGCTTGTCACCGGGCCGCCAGCCAGTGAGGTGGTCAGGGCGTCGTAGCGCGGACGGCCACCACGGAACGGGGGCACCGAGGTGGGCGGCCAGCTCGGCCCATGACGGGGAGTAGGCCAGTCCGGGGCGCGCCCGGTCCACGGCGTCGAGCTCGGGCCCGTCATGGGCGTACGTGTACCCGACGACGACGACGATGTCGGCCGCCGTGTGCACGTCAAAGAGCTCCGCCGCCTCACCGAACCTGCTCTCCATCGGGTAGACCACGGCCACGACACCCTCGTCCGTCCGCCAGTGCCCGGCGAAGTGCTCGCCATGTACGCCCTGGTCCCGGCCGTATGTCCAGTGGGTTCCGCCCAGGTAGCGGGCCGCGGCTCCAGCCGCCGGGCGCCGGAGCGCGGGCAGATCCCCTAGCTCCGCTTCCGTCGATCTCTCCAACACACCCCCAGCTTCTGTACGTTGATGCCGTTCATCATGACGGACAGGTCCGACTGAGCGGAAAGTCCGACCGGAATGGTCGGGGACCGGACCGCGAAGCAGGCGAGGGGCGCCCACGTCGATCAAAGTGATTCTCCAGAACCTGCCGGAGCACCAGAGGCCCTCACCCAACACTTGTTGAACACGGCAACGTACACCATGAAGTACCGGGCTCCCAGCCGCGAGGTTAGACGTCTGGCTCGACCTCGGCGAGGCACACGACATCGCGCGGCTCAAGGTGAACGGCGCCGGTCTTGCTCTTCTCCGTGATCTTGGCCTAGCTCACGCAGGTATCTGCGCTCAGCCGGTCCGGGCGGTACGGCACCTATGTCGCTGCCCATCCCCCAATCGCCCAATACGGGGCGCGTCTCGAACGCTGGCACGAATCGACCCATGCTCTGTAAACCATGATTTCGATCATGTTGGTTCACGGATAGGCGTGCTGTGATTTCGACCGGCGCGCACAATCCATCTTTGAGGGGGATTGACGAAGTGAGACTCTTACGTTCGTCGGCGTGGCGGCATATCGCTGCTGGTTCTGCGTTGGCGTTAGTGGCGGGGATGGGCAGCGCAGCGGCTGCTCCGGCTCCGCCTATACCCGGCCTGGGGGCTTCTCCCGCGGCGGTGGCGGCGGCCGGACCGCAGAATCTGGCGGCCATCGCCGCCGGGGGTGCGCGGCCGGTGTCGGGGAAGACGCCGGCGGCCGGTCCTAAGTTCGCCAAGTCGGGCACCTTCTGGCGTGTCATTACTCCGCAGGTGGTGCTGCGGAACACCGTGACTGACGCCGATGGTGACACTGCGAATCTGACGTTTCAGGTGTACACCACAAACGCAGACGGAACCCCAAAGGCGCAGGTCGACCTTGATGGCTCGGGTCAGCATGGGGTGCTCGTGTCGCCGTACGTGGCTTCGGGCGGGACGGCGAAGGTGACGGTGCCGTACGGCAAGCTGAAGCCCGGCGTGCTGTACAAGTTCCGCACCTCGGCCTACGACGGCAGTCTGTACGAGACCACGTGGTCGCCGTGGGCGGACTTCCGCATCGACCCGTACGTGAAGTTCCCCGCACCGCAGGCGTCGTCGACGATCGACCCGACCGCGCAGGACCTCTACGAGATCACCCGGACAGATCCGGGCCCGGCGCTGCCGGCGGTGGCCGGGAACGACGCGGCGAAGCGACCGGCCCCCCAGGAGCGCAGCTGCGGCAAGGCGGACAGCAAGGGACGCACGCTCTGTGTCGAGCTGTCCCCTCCCACCGCAGAGTCCGAAGCGCGTGCCAAGAAGCGCGCCGAGGCGCTTCGCAAGGCGGAGGAGGCGAAGGCGCGCAAGGCCGGTAAAGCTCCTGCTGCAGCAGCTGCAGCGCCGGCGGTGGAGCTGGTCGACTGGTGCTACAGCCAGCCGCTGGGCAAGGACTATATGACCCGCGGCGAGGCATGCTTGAAGAACATCGGGTCGGCGACGCTGGTATTCATCGATTCCGGCCGGGATGCGACGATCGGCTTCGCCAAGTTCGACTTCGAGCAGCGCATCAAGGCCTACCCGAACAAGGGCGCATCCGGGTCGGACTTCGCCGAGTTCGACCAGCAGATCATGATTGCGCCGGTCTCGGTCGATGCCGCTCTCGAAGGCGTCACCATGAAGTGGAACATCGGCTCCACCTGTAAGTCCTGTGTGACGTCGAATGTGAAGTGGCAGGACGGTCAGGCCAACAACGCCGGACCGACCGCCTACTGGGACGCCGACGACGTCCATCCGTACGCCAGCCGGTGGGGCACGGTGCAGACCACTTGGAGCGGCACGGGCAAGGAGACGATCGACCTTGGGTGGTCAGTGACGGCGACGGTCGACGCCAGCGACAGCGCGTCGGCGACGGCGGACTTCGGAAGCTCCGGAATTGAACAGGTACGAGAGCTTGCACCCCGCTGCGACGATGTCGTGAGGGGCTCGGCGCCGGGCTGTGTGCTGCCGTACTTCATGCCGAACTGGACCGTGGACACCAACCTGTACCCGGCCGCTGGGGCGTACTACTGGTACATGCAGCAGGTGATGCCTGATCACGCAGGTTCGAAGCGGTGGGATTCCCTGATGCACTACCTCGGCCCAGACACCCCGTTGACGAACAGCACTGGCGGTACGTGGACGTCGGACAACAGCCGAACCCGCGTCTGCGACAGCACCTGGAGCGTGCACCCGTCCGACGCGTCGGTGGGGTCGGTCGACTGCGACGAGTTCGCCATGGCCTCGACGCATGAGTCTGGCGGTTACCCCAAGAGCGTGAACCTGGTGACGTCCGGCAGCAAGTGCGCCCAATTGTTCACCGACAAGATGGGCGACGGCTCGGCGAACTTCGGCATCCTCGCGGACACCCGCACGGCAACGAACGGGCCGAGCGGGACGGAGCGGTGTGGGCGTGCTGCGATCCCCAGTGTGCAGAACCAGCGGGCGTTCACCGGGTTCCCGGCTCCCTCGTGGCGGATGCTGGACGGTGACGGGTTCTTCGTGACCCTTGCGGGTTTCGAGCACTGCACGTCGGCCGCGACGACCTGTACGTGGCGCAAGATCGGCTGACGTAGCTGAACGTCAGGTCAGGGAGGGGGTCGGTCACAGGACCGGCCCCCTCTTCGTGTGCATTCAGCCGGTCAGAGGCTGCCACCGGTCCTCCTGCGCGAGGGTGAGCCTGCTGCCCCACACCAGCGCCCCGCCGACCAGGCCCGGCTTGTCCCGCGTGGCCAGGGCCGGGGCGTCGAGCATGTCGGCGACGTCTTCCAGGTAGGTGGCCAGCGTCTCCAGCTCGTCGCCGGAACCTTCGTTGTAGCGGGACCAGCGGCCCAGGTAGCCGGTCGCCGCATCCAGGTACAGGCCAGAGGTGCGGTCAGCTGCGCCGTAGGAGGCAACCGGGATCCAGGATGCTTTCCACACGGTGATCCGGTCGTACTCGGGGCGGCGGGCGTTGAGGGTGTCCTGGTGGGACTGGGATTCCATCTGCTGCTGGTAGAAGGCGGTCACGGCGTCCAGGGTCATCAGGGCCTGGTTGCCGGGCAGGCATCCCGCGCCGTCGACCCCGTCGTCGCCCGCGGTCAGCGACCACAGGGCGCGCAGGTCGGCGGGGATGTGTAGGCCGAGGGCGTGTTCGACGGCTGTGATTACCGCAGGGCTCGCGCCGGCGCGGAGGGAAGCGTAGGAGTCCGGGGCATGATGCTGAAGCCAGCCGGTGATGCGGCGCCAGGCGTCGTCGATCTGCCTCACGCAGATTGGGTCGGCGGCAGGTTCGGCCACCTGGACCTGGTCCTCGGCTTCTGTGGCGGGTTCCGTGGCGGTGACCGGGTTCACGTAACGGATTTCGATCCGGTCCGGCTCACGGATGTAACCGATAGCCAGTGCGGGACAGTCCTCGAACAGGTCGCCGTCGACCACCACGGTGAGGATGCCTGGCAGCCCCGAGGGCTGGCCCATGTCCGGATCGTCGGCCAGTTGACCGGCCAACACCTTCAGGGCGTAAGGGACGCCGGCCCCAAGCTGTGAGGCGGTGTCGCGTATGTCCGCAGGGATCTCGACATTCACAGCCTGGTGCTCCTTGCCAGTCGGTTGGAGGCAGTGCCTCTCCCAGAGTAGAACGCCCTAACGCACCAACGGGTCAACCACGCCCTCACGCGGGCGGGGCACGTCTGTAGGCCAACTCAGCGACGACCGTGCAGTCGAGCGAGGCGACAGCACCGCGGCGACCTGCTGCCAGGGGCACGACCAAGGGGGAACCCGAGCGACCACCGTGAGGCACGGTGGGGGACGCGGCTGTATGAGGCGTCCGCCGAAGACGTGGCAGGGTTGCAGGCACCGACGGCGGGCAGCGGACCGAAGGCACGACCGCTGTCCCGGCTGCCCCGGGGGCACTACAGACGACCGCGCGTGAGTGCGGGCACGGAGAAGCACCGGCCGGCCAGACAGCCGCAGCACAGGCACCGACAAGAACCCCAAGGGCATTCTTTGAAGTGCACCGGGAATCGGTGCACGCACCATGGCCGCCGACGCCGCGGACGGGAACGCCTCGGGCCACCCGCCCATTCGATTCTGGACAACCCGCCCACGGACAGCAGCAGCGACACCGCCAAGGACTCACACCGTGACCAGCCTCCACGACCTCAAGCACCTGTGCCCGCCCCCCGGCACCCACCAGGCCATCGACTGGCAGACCGTCGAGACCACGCTCGGCATGAGGCTGCCGACCGACTACAAACAACTGGCCTCCACCTACGGTCCCGGCGCGTTCTGCGACTTCCTGCACATCTACCACCCCCACTCCCCCACCCCATGGGCCAACCTCACCGGCCCTATGCCCACCACGCTTCGCGAACAGCTGCGCAATGACCACGACCACGGCACCTACCCGGTCCCGCACGATCCGCAGCACCTCTTCGCCATCGGCGTGACCGACAACGGCGAACATCTCTTCTGGATCACCGAACCCCTGACCCACCCCGACCACTGGCGCATCACCGTCCGCGAGGCCCGCGGTCCGCGCTGGTACACCCACGACGGCAACCTCACCTGCTTCCTCACCGACATACTCAGCGGCCGCACGAACGTCCCCCAGTTCCCCGACAGCCTGCTCGAGCACGGCGTCACTTTCACACCCTCACTCCAGCACGCCACGAGCACCGCCACACCAGCTCAGCCGACAGCACGCGGTTCCATCGACACCCAGGCCGTACGCGAATGGGCCCGCGCCAACGGCTATCAGCTGCCCGACCGCGGACGCATCCCCGCCCCGATCATCACCGAGTGGAGGAAAGCCAACCCGCAGTAGAAAGCAGAGGGCCCGCGCGACGAGGACACGGCAGCACAGCGGCGCTGGCTGCCGGGATCAGCGCGTCCTGGGTAACCGGCGACGAGGCATGCGGCCAAGATCCCGGCCTGCGCTTGGTGCTGGAAGCACGCGGACTGGGTTACGTCCTGGCCGTCGCCTGCAGCACCCGGGTGCGGATCAACCAGGGCCGGACCACCGCCCTGGCGGACACCGTTCCCGACCGCCTGCCCGCCACCGCCTGGCACCGTCAAAGCTGCGGGGCCGGGGGGGTAATTGCGGGGATCGCGTTCGTAGCGGGGGCTGAGTCTGCGG
>NZ_KL591037.1:24680-24864 GCF_000716335.1 Streptomyces sp. NRRL S-118
AGTCTGCGGTAGCCGGACAGCCACGACATCGTCCTTTCGATCACCCACCTGCGGCGGCCCAGCCGTTCGCTGGACTCGATGCCTTTGCGGGCGATCCGGACTCCAATGCGCTTGCCGCGTAACCATTTCCGCAGGTCCGGGCGGTCGTAGGCTTTGTCCGCGTGGAGGCGCTGGGGCTTGAAGT
>NZ_JOBL01000215.1 GCF_000716335.1 Streptomyces sp. NRRL S-118
GCCGGACGACAAACCCACCACCTGCCCGGTCAAGCACAGTTTCCTGCCCGGCACCCCCGTGCTGCTCGCCGACGGGCGACGCGTCGCCATCGAGACCGTACGCGTCGGGGAGCGGGTCGTCGCCACCGATCCGGCCCGCGGCACGACCGGGCCCCACGCGGTCACGGACGTCATCACCACCCACGACGACGAGCACTTCACCCGGCTCCGCACGACCGCGGGCACGGTCGTCGCGACCGACACCCACCCCTTCTGGGCCGTGGACCTGCACCGCTGGGTCGACGCGGGCGACATCCGCCCGGGAGCGCTGCTGCGCACCTCCGCCGGGACGGCCGTGCAGGTCACCGCGGTGGAGCGGTTCACCGAGCGTCTGACCACCCACGACCTCACCGTCGCGGGCGTCCACACCTATTACGTGGCCATCGGGTCCGGCGGCTCGGCCCTCGTCCACAACAACGACTGCGTCACGAAGTACAAGCTCAAGCTGAAGACGCGCGGAGCCAACTACGGCAATCCCAACCAGCGCGCCTACCAGCGCCGGCACGCCGGTGACACCGAGTACCAGGTCGAGGGCGGGGGCGAAAAGGTCTGGGCCGACGGCTTCGACTCGAACACCGGGGACCTGATCGACGCCAAGTTCGTCGACAACCCCGACCGCAGCCCCTTCATCAAGGACTCCAAGGCGCCCGACTTCATCCGCCAGAAGGTCGACGACGAGATCGACGACGAGTTCCGGCGCTACGCGGCGGTCGTCAAGGACAAGAACACACCGGTCAGCAAGTTGCGTATCGTCACCAATGACCCCCGTGCGGTGCAGTACTTCCAGGACAAGCTGCGCAAGTACGGGATCCCTGGTCAGGTCGACGTCAAACCGTGAGGCAGACATGACGTATCTGGTGGTGTTCGACAGCGACGAGTGGAGTGTCGGCCAGGACGTGCTCGTGGCGTCGCTGGCGGCGGAGTGGCCCGATGCCGCGATCCGCCGCAACCAGCCCCCCGAGGGCTCGAAGGTGCGCGACATCGAGTGGCAGCTGAAGCGGGGCGGCGAGGAGGTCGAGGGGCACACCCACGTCGACGGCCGGTGCATCTACCTGGACGGGGACATCGCCCTGGTGGCCGACCTCGCCCTCTGGTACCGCACGCTCGTCCCGAAGGACATCGACGTCGTCTTCTGCGACGAGGGGTACAGCTTCGACGTCACGATCGACGACACCACGACGAAGGACGACCTGGTGGCCGCCTCGGGCGCGTAGCCCGGCGCCCGGTCCGGTGTCCGGCGCGGTGGAATTGAGACCCGGACTGGGCCCGCGGGCCCACGACTTCGGCGGCCGGTGCTTCTAGCGTCGGCCGTATGGTGTGTCGGACAGGTCGTCAGGTGCGGCGTCGGGTGCGGGCTCGGGGGCCGCGTACGGGGGCTCGGCTGTTGGGGTTGCGCAGGGCGCAGTCGGGTCAGTCGACGCTGGAGTACGTGGGTCTGGTCGCGGTCGTGGTGGCGATCGTGGGGGCTTTGCTGGCGACGGGTGTGGGGCCGACGATCGCTGGTGAGTTGCGTGCGCAGGTGTGCCGGGTGACCGGTGGGGACGACTGCGGGGGCGGGGGTCGGGAGCCTGCGCAGGCGCAGGACGAGCCTGAGCCGACCGGTCAGGACGGGGCCGGGCAGCAGCCGGCGTCGGACGGTGAGGGGAAGTCGCCGGAGCAGTTGGCGTACGAGAAGGCGTTGAAGGACCTTCAGGATGCGCAGGCTGCGGAGAAGGCGGACCGGGACAAGGCGATCGCGGCGGCCAGGGAGCTGGGGAAGATCCTGGCCGAGGAGCTGGGGATCACGGATGCGGTCGATTGCGTCACCAAGGGGGACATGGGGGCGTGCTCCGAGACGCTGATCAACGTTTTGACGAGTCTGATCGGTGGGGCGGTGGGGAAGCTCGCGGCGAAGTACGGGGCGCCGTGGAAGTGGAAGAAGGCCGTTGAGCTGGTCCGGAGGATCAAGAAGCATGGCGGGGATCTGTACGACGGGCTGACGGGTCTGGTGAAGAACCGCAAGAAGGTCTCCGAGGCGCAGGACCGGCTCGATGACGCCAGGAAGAAATGGGACCCGGACAAGCAGAAGAAGCCGGACGACAAACCCACCACCTGCCCGGTCAGCCACAGCTTCCCGCCCGGTACGCGGGTCCTGCTCGCCGGTGGTGTCGGTGCTCCGATCGAGTCGGTGCGCGTCGGGGACCAGGTCCTCGCGAGCGACCCGGACACCGGTCTCACCCTCCCGCGCACCGTCACCCGCACCTTCACGACGTACGACGACAAGCACTTCACACGGCTGACCACGCCCGCCGGCACCCTCACCGCCACCGACACGCACCCGTTCTGGCTCGCCGGCGCGGGCCGGTGGGCGGAGGCGGGGGACATCGCGGCCGGTGACACCCTGCGGCTGCCCGGCGGCGCCGCGCTGGAGGTCACCTCGGTCGCACGGTTCACCGAACGGCGGACCACGCACGACCTCACGGTCGCGGGCCTGCACACCTATTACGCGGGCCTCGGCGGCGCGGCGTACGCCCTCGTGCACAACAACCAGTGCGAGTGGGAGACCGACCCCGGCGTGAAGGGGCCGGCGGCCGGCAAGAAGCTGAAGCCGCCGCACCGGCGCCACACCGTGGCCGGGGCCAGGAACGGCATGGTGAAGGAGAAGAACACCGTCATCCTCAAGGGCCGGGAGGCCGAGGTCGAGGCCGACATCAAGGGCATCGCCGAAGGCAGGGGCAAGCTCGTCGACAACGGCAGCGCGTACGAGATCAACGGGCGCACGTACGGTGTCGAGGAGAACGGCCGGACCTTCCCGATCTCCGGCAATGGGCTCGTCGAACTCGACCGCAACGAGTACGCGGCCCTCAAGGAGATCGCCAAGGCCGGGGGCAGGACCGACGTGCCCGCCCTGACGCGCAACCCGCGGTTCGCGAACAACCCTGGGATCGTGGAGAAGGCCAAGAAGATCTACGACGGGACCTATCCGTGATCTACACCTTCCTGACCGTCCACCGGCCCGCGCCCGCCCGCATGGCGGCGGCGCTGGCGGGCGCGGTCGGCGTGCCGGCGTCGGACGTGGACGTCGCGGACGAGGACGCCGACCCGGCGGGCCGGAACTGGGACGCCCCCGTGCTGTGCGGCTACCGGGAGCTGCTCGGGGACGTGGCGCTCTCCTGGGACGTGTACGTGTCCGACGACGCGGTTCCCGGGGCGCCGGACGAGCCGGCGGCGGCCCGCCGCGTCGCCGCCGCGACCGGTACCACCGTGCTGTATCCGGCGACGGACGTGCCGAATCCGTCGGCGTACTGGGCCGCCACCCCCGCGGGCACGACCACCCGCGCCCGCCTGTACGCGTCGGACGACGAGGAGCCGGTCCACACCGTCGACGCCGTCGAAGCACCGGTGCCCCACCTGCCGGACGCCCGGGTGGAGCTGCTGCCCGAGGTGTACCGGGCGCAGCGGATCCCCGTCCCGGCCACCGAGGCGGTCACCGCCGCCCTCGGCCCGGACGGCACCGCGCCCGAGGAGGGCGGGGCCGGCCGGGCGCGGGACGCACTGCTGCTCTGGGAGCGGCTGGTGCGCCGGATGGCGGCCGGCTGGGAGCCGGCGGGCCGCTACCCGCTGGACCTGTACCTGGAGGACCTGCTGACCCGGGACGACCTCGCCGGGCAACTGGCCACCCTCCCGCCGCGGCTCGGCGAACCGCTCGCCCGCGCCGCCGAGGAGCTCGACGGCCTCTTCCGCGCCCACACCCGCGACGACGGCGGCGAGCTGCTCGGGCGGCTCACGCACTCCGGCACGGCCGTCCTCGACCGCGCCTGGTGGTGGCACCGCAGGCCGGTGCGCCTGCCCTGGACATAATCGTCCGCATGTCCGAGCGCAGACTGACCGGCGGGGCCGCGCCCGCCTTGTGGGGGTACGCGGCGGTACGTGCGGTGGGCCTGGCGGTCCTCGGGATCGCCGCCGCCGTCGCCGGTGAGGACGCCCTGCACCGGCTCAAGGGGCGCTGGGACGCCGTCTGGTACGTACGGATCGCCGAGCACGGGTACGGGCACGAGGTCCGGCTCCCCGACGGGAGCGTCCACTCCGACCTGGCGTTCTTCCCGCTGCTGCCCGTCCTGGAGCGGGGCCTCGCCGCCGTGCTGCCGATCGGGGCGGCCGACGCGGGGCTGCTCGTGGCGTGGGCCGCCTCGCTCGCCGCCGCCTGGGGCATCTGGGCGGTCGGGGCGCGGGTGGCGGGGCGGCGCGCCGGGGTGGTGCTGGCCGTGCTGTGGGGCGTGTACCCGACGGCGTTCGTGCAGTCGATGGCGTACACCGAGACGCTGTTCACCGCCTTCGCCGCCTGGTCGCTGTACGCCGTGCTGCGCGGACACTGGATCGGGGCGGGTGCCCTCGCGGTGGCGGCCGGGCTGACCCGGCCGACGGCCGCCGCGCTGATCGCGGCCCTCGGCGTCACGGCGGTCGCGGCGGTCCTGCGGGACCGCCGCCTGACCGTGCGGATGGCGGCGGGCGTGCTGCTCGCGCCGCTGGGCTGGCTGGCGTACGTCGTCTTCGCCGCCGTACGGGAGGGCAGCCCCACCGCGTACTTCGACGTGCAGGCCGCGTGGGGCAACAGCATCGACGGGGGAGTCGCCCTCGCCCGCTTCGTCAAAGAGAACCTCATCGGGCCGAACCCGCTCGCCGGGGTGGGGCTGTGCGCCGCGCTGGGGCTGCTGGGCTGGCTGGTGTGGCTGTGCGTCCGGCAGCGCCAGCCACTGCCGGTGCTCGTGTACGGCATCGCGGTCGTCGTCGTCTCGCTCGTCGGCGCCGCGTACTTCGGGTCCCGGCCGCGCCTGATCATGCCCGCGTTCCCGCTGCTGCTGCCGGCCGCGGTCGCCCTCGCCCGGCTCCGCGACCGCACCCTGGCCCTGGTGCTGACGGTACTGGCGCTGGCGTCCGGGGCGTACGGGGCGTTCACGCTGCTCGGGCCCGGGCCTCCGTAGGGTTTGGGCCCCTGGGCCCATGCCCGGGCCGGCGGTGCGTTGTTAGCGTCCGCTCATGACCAGGCGCACCAGGCGGAGGACGACCGCGGTCGCCGCCGCCCTCATGGCGGTGTTGGCGGCGTGCGGGCCCGAGAACCCGGAGCAGCCGGACAACGCCCGGAAACCGGACGCCGGCAGGAGCGCGAGCGCCGGCGAAGGCGCCGCGGGCGGCAAGGGGCCCGGCGCCGAGCCGACCGCCCCGGCCACCGGCACCCCGTCACCCCGGCCCTCCGCGCCGCCCGCGGGGCAGGGCCCCGGCGACCCCGGGCCCCGCACCAAGGCCGGACTCGAGCGGGCGATCCTCACCACCGCCGACGTCCCCGGCTACGCCGTCGGGCCCATGGACCCGCCGCCCGCGCGGGGCGAGACACCCGACGAGGCGGCGTGCCGGCCGATCACCGCGCTCCTGGGCGGCAGGCCCGAACCGGTCGCCCCGGCCGCCGCGTACCGCCAGATCACCGGCGCCAACCCGCAGAGCCGCCCAGCCGTCTCGGTGTTCCTCACCAGCCACGGGGGACAGGGCGCCGCGACCGTCCTCAACCGCCTCCGCACCGCGATGACGGCGTGCCGCGACGGCTTCACCACCACCGGTCCGACCGGGCCGTCGGCGTACCGCGGCGTGCGGGAGCTGCCGCCGGTGAAAACGGGCGACGACAGCCTGGCGTTCCAGCTGACCGCGGACTTCCAGGGCGATCCCGTGCCGCTCGTCTTCCACGTGGTGCGTTCGGGCGCCACGGTGGCGACGTTCTACACCGCCAACTTCGAGGGCCCGGCGACCCCGCGGACGCCCGCCGCGCTGGTCACGGCACAGGCGGCGAAGCTCACCCGCGGCTGACGGCGAGCCGCACGCCCGGGCGCAGACCCCACCGCTCCATGGCGCCCGCCTCCGCCTCCAGCACGTGCCGGGCGCGCGGGCGCGGCAGGCCGAGACGGCCGGGCGGCATGGTGGTCACGGCGAGGACGGTCAGCTCCCGGTCCAGGTACGCCACGTCGATCGCGAAGCGCATCCGGAAGGTGTGCACGCTGTTGCAGGGCGTCAGCAGCATCGCACCGTCGACGCCGTCCCGGCCGAGCAGTCCCCGCCGCCGGGTGCCGTACGAGGCGGCCACCTCGACCGGGATCCCGGCACCGCCGGGCAGCGTCAACCGGGCCGTTCCGTTGCGCCATTTCGCCGTGGACTTCCCCATGGCCGACGACCGTAGCGTGGGCCCGGCCGGGGCGGGAGTGGGTCCAGGGGCCCATGACCGGCCGTCCGCCGCGTCCTAGGGTTCGCTGCGTGTACGCCACGCTGATCGCCCTCGCCGCCCTGTGGGGCGTTTGCGCCGGGCTGCTCCTGCCGCGCGCCGCGTACCGGCTGTCGGTCGAGCCGGAGGAGACGTGGCGCGACGCCTGCCCCGCCGGGCACCCGTTCACCGGTCCCGCCCGCGGGTGGCTCGGGCCCGCGCGGTGCGCGCCCTGCGCGGTGGCCGTGCCGGTGGGCGGCGGTGGCGGTGCGCGGCCCGGGCGCCGCACCGACCTCCCGGCCGGTGTCGCGGCTCCTGCCCTGCCCGTGGTCACCGCGCTCGCGTGCGCGGCGCTCGCCGCCGCGACGGGACCGCGCCCGGAGCTGGCGGTATGGCTGCTGCTGACGCCGTTCGCGGTGCTGCTGGCCTCGGTCGACGTGCGGGTGCACCGGCTCCCGGACCGGGTGACGCTGCCGCTGGCCGGCGCCGCGGCCGGGCTCCTCGGGGTGGCCGCGCTGCTGCCGGGGCACGCCGGGTCGTGGCCGGCCGCGCTGCTCGGGGGGCTCGCCCTCGGCGCGGGCTACTTCGTCCTGTTCGTGATCCACCCCGACGGCATGGGCTTCGGCGACGTCAAGCTCGCGCTGTCGCTGGGGGCGGCCCTCGGCTGGTACGGGTGGGGGATCCTCTTCGCGGGCGCGTTCGCCGGCTTCCTCTTCGGCGCGGTGTACGGGACGGTGCTGATCGTGCTGCGGCGCGCGAACCGCCGGAGCGCGATCCCGTTCGGGCCGTTCATGATCGGCGGGGCGCTGCCCGCGCTGCTGCTGGGGGCGTTCACCGCCGTACCGGCCGCGGGGTGACCGCCGGCCGCGGCCCGGTGCTCCCGGGGAACGGCGTCGCCTCGGCGGCGACCTGGGCCACCGCCTCACCGGGGCGGGGCCCGTCGCCGCCTAGCATCCGGCGTATGCGGACACTCCCATACAAAAAGGTCTCGCTGCCCGTCGTCGTCCCGGTCTCCGCGCGCCCCACCACTCCCCGGCTCCTCGCCTGGGGATGGGCCGCGGCGCTGTGCGCGCTGTATGCGACCGTCGCCGTACGCCGCCACCAGCTCCTGCGGACCACCGGCTACGACCTCGGCATCTTCGAGCAGGCCGTACGGGCGTACGCCGAACTCCGCGCCCCGGTCGTACCGTTGCGCGGCGAGGGGTTCAACCTGCTGGGCGACCACTTCCACCCGCTGCTGGCGGCCCTCGCGCCGCTGTACCGGCTGTGGCCCACGCCGCTGTGCCTGCTCGTCGCCCAGTCCGCGCTGCTCGCCGTCGCCGTCGTGCCGCTCGCCCGCTGGGCCGATCGCGCGCTCGGCCGCCGGCCCGCCCATGCCGTCGCCGCCGCGTACGGGCTGAGCTGGGGCATCGCCTCCGCCGCCGCCTTCGACTTCCACGAGGTCGCGCTCGCCGTGCCGCTGCTCTCCTTCTGCCTGGAGGCCCTGGCCCGCCGGCGCTGGCGGACGGCCGTCGCCTGGGCGGCGCCGATGCTGCTGGTCAAGGAGGACCTGGGCCTGACCGTCGCCGCGGTCGGCGCGTACATCGCCTGGCGCGGCGGTCCGCGGCGGCTGGGCGTCACCACCGCCCTGGCCGGGATCACCGGTTCGGTCGTCGAGGTGACGCTGCTGCTGCCCGCCTTCCATCCCGGCGGCTCCTACGCGCACGGCGGCAACCTCGACGAGGGGCGCGGTTCCCTGCTCTCGACCCTCGCGCACGCCCCGCTCGACGCGCTGCGCCCCGAGATCAAGGCCATGACCCTGGTGCTGGTCTTCGCCCCGTCCGCGCTGCTCGCCCTGCGCTCCCCGCTCGCGCTGATCGCGGTGCCGACGCTCGCCTGGCGCATGCTGTCGCAGAACGCCTTCCACTGGGGCACGGCCTTCCACTACAGCGCCGTGCTCATGCCCGTCGTCCTCGCCGGGCTGATCGACGCGCTGACCCCGTGGCGGCGCGGCGGCGACCCGCTCGCCGCCCGGCACGTACGCGCCTCCCTCGCCACCGTCCTCGCCGTGACGCTGGTCATGCTGCCGTCCTTCCCGCTGGCGCTGCTCGCCCAGCGCGCCACCTGGCGGACGACCCCGCACATCGAAGCGGCCCGGGCGCTGCTGGCGAGGATCCCGGACGGCGCGACCGTCGCCGCGTCGAACCGGCTCGTCCCCCAGCTCACGTCGCGCTGCACGGTCGTGGTCTTCCCGGCCTTCCCGGTCGCGGGCAGGCTCTACGAGTACGACAGGAAACGCCTGCCGCCCCCCACCGCCGAGTGGATCGCCTTCGACCGCCGGCCGCCCGAGGCATGGCCGTACCAAACGGGCCACTGGCCCTACCCGATCGGGCAGCAGCTGGCCGAACTGTCGGCGGCGCAGAAGGAGCACGGCTACGAGCGCGTCGCCCACCGTGACGGCATCACCCTCCTGCGGCGCGGCCGCCCCTGAGGACGCGCCGGAGGCCCGGCGCGGCCGTCAACGCCGTGCCGCGGGCCCGGGGTCCCCCTTGGGGAGGACAGAACCGGGGCCCGCAGGGCCGAATGCCGTGCCCGCGGCGCCGTCCCGCGCATCCGCAGCGTGATGACGGCCTGTCGTGGCACGCAGCATCCCTTACGAAGGGTTATGGTGGAAACCCCCCCTCGGGCCGGTCCGTATCCCCCCCACGGACCGGCCCGTTTCTGTCGGCGGCACCGGCGGGCGGGCCCGGAGGCGCCCCCGGGCGTCCGGACCGCTCAGCTCCGCGCGGCCCAGATGTTCGTACCGGCGGTGTCCACCGCGTACGAGTCGATCTCCTTCAGCTCCTCCTCGGTGAGCGGGGCCCCGGCGAGCGCCGCGATGTTCTGCTCCAGCTGCGTCACGCTGGACGCGCCGATCAGCGCCGAGGTCATCCGCTCGTCCCGCAGCACCCAGGTCAGCGCCAGCTGGGCCAGCGACTGGCCGCGGCGGCGGGCGATCTCGTCCAGGCCCCGCAGCCGGCGCACGACCTCCTCCGACAGGAGGTTCGGGTCGAGGGACTTGCCCTGGGTGGCCCGGGAACCCTCGGGGATGCCGGTGAGGTACTTGTCGGTCAGCAGCCCCTGGGCGAGCGGCGCGAAGGCGATGCAGCCCATGCCGGCCTCCTCCAGGGTGTCGAGGAGGGCGTCCTCCTCCGTCCAGCGGTTGATCATCGAGTAGGACGGCTGGTGGATCAGTGCCGGGACGCCCATCTCCCGCAGCAGCCGCGCCGCCTCCGCGGTCTGCGCGCTGCTGTACGAGGAGACCCCGGCGTACAGCGCCTTGCCCTGCTGCACGGCGGAGGCGAGGGCGCCCATCGTCTCCTCGAGCGGGGTGTCCTTGTCGAAGCGGTGCGAGTAGAAGATGTCGACGTGGTCGAGACCCATCCGCCGCAGCGAGGCGTCCAGCGAGGAGAGCAGGTACTTGCGCGAGCCCCACTCGCCGTACGGACCCGGGTGCATCAGATAACCCGCCTTGGTCGAAATGACCAGCTCATCCCGGTAACGGGCGAAGTCCTGGGCGAAGATCTTGCCGAAGTTCAGCTCGGCGGAGCCGGGCGGCGGCCCGTAGTTGTTGGCCAGGTCGAAGTGGGTCACACCGAGGTCGAAGGCGCGCCGCAGGATCGCGCGCTGCGAGGAGAGCGTGCGGTCGTCGCCGAAGTTGTGCCACAGGCCCAGCGAGATCGCGGGCAGCTTCAGGCCGCTGCGGCCGGTCCGGCGGTATTCCATCGCGTCGTAACGGTCATCGGCGGGGCGGTATGCGGGGGAATCAGTCACAGCTCTCTCCCTATCACGGACTTGTGACCGACCGGGTTGGGCCGCCGTGACCCCCGCGCAGTAATGTGGCCGCTTCGGGGACAGCCGCGGTGAGCCGGGATCGATCCCCCTGGGCCGACGCCGCTGCGGGCCCCATACGCAATCGAGAGGTGAGATCGGTGAACTTGCGCGACCTGGTGTACAGGCTCTACGCACGCCGGGTGGAAGGCCGCCTCGATCACGCCCAGGTGCCCAAGCACATCGGCGTCATCCTCGACGGCAACCGGCGCTGGGCGAAGGCGTCCGGCGGCACGCCGGAGCAGGGGCACAAGGCCGGCGCGAGCAAGATCCAGGAGCTGCTGGGCTGGTGCGCCGAGACGGACGTCGAGGTCGTCACCCTGTGGATGCTGTCCACCGACAACCTCAACCGTCCCGAGGAACAGCTCGTGCCCCTGCTCGGCATCATCGAGGACGCGGTGCGCGCCCTCGCCGCCGACGGGCGCTGGCGGGTCCACCACGTGGGCACTTTGGACCTGCTCCCCGCCCGGACGCAGGCCGTGCTGAAGGAGGCCGAGGAGGTCACCCGCGGGCGCACCGGCATACTCGTGAACGTCGCCGTGGGGTACGGCGGCCGGCAGGAGATCGCCGACGCGGTCCGCTCGCTGCTGCTGGAGCACGCGAAGAAGGGGACGAGCTTCGAGGAGCTCGCCGAGGTCGTCGACATCGACCTCATCGCGGAGCACCTCTACACCCGTGGCCAGCCCGACCCCGACCTGGTCATCCGCACCAGCGGCGAGCAGCGCCTGTCCGGCTTCATGCTCTGGCAGAGCGCCCACTCGGAGTACTACTTCTGCGAGGTCCACTGGCCGGCCTTCCGGAAGGTCGACTTCCTGCGCGCCCTGCGCGACTACGCCGCGCGCCACCGGCGCTACGGCACCTGACCCCCGCTCACGGCTGTCATCACCTGTTCACCGGCGCGTCGTCATATGCCATGGCATGGCACCGCGCGTTCGCGGGCATATCCCTTCCAGAGTGAGCGGTAATCAAGCCCGCTCGCCCGGGAGGCCCTTTGCACCAGGACGACCGTGCAGGACGTGTACGGGCGGCGCGGAGGGCCGGAGCCCGGCCCGCGCATCGTGGCCAGAGCCCGGCCCCATCCCCCCGCGACGCCGTCGCAGTCGCACCCGACCTCACCTGAGGGGGTAGGTCCTTCCGTGGTGAACAGCTCAAAGCGCCGCCTCAACGACAGGCGCACCTACGTTCTCGACACCAGCGTCCTGCTGGCCGACCCCGGGGCCATGGCCCGCTTCGACGAGCACGAGGTCGTGCTCCCCGTCGTGGTGGTCACGGAACTGGAGGCCAAGCGGCACCACCCGGAGCTGGGTTATTTCGCCCGGCAGGCCCTGCGCCTCCTGGACGACCTGCGGGTCCGGTACGGCCGCCTCGACGCTCCGCTGCCGATCGGCGATCTCGGCGGGACCCTGCGGGTGGAGCTCAACCACTCGGATCCGGGGGTCCTCCCGGCCGGCTACCGCCTGGGGGACAACGACTCGCGGATCCTGGCGGTCGCGCGCAACCTCCAGGCCGAGGGGTACGACGTCACGGTCGTGTCGAAGGACCTGCCCCTGCGCATCAAGGCGTCGTCGGTCGGCCTGCTCGCCGAGGAGTACCGGGCCGAGCTCGCCATCACCGACTCCGGCTGGACCGGAATGTCGGAACTGCGCCTGACGGCGGAGCAGATCGACCTGCTGTACGGCGAGGAGTCGCTGTACGTCCCCGAGGCCGCCGGGCTGCCGGTGCACACCGGCCTCGTGCTCCAGTCGGAGCGGGGCAAGGCGCTGGGCCGGGTCTCGGTTGACGGCGGCGTGCGCCTGGTGCGGGGCGACCGGGAGGCGTTCGGCATCCGCGGGCGCAGCGCCGAGCAGCGCATCGCGCTGGACCTGCTCCTCGACCCGGACGTCGGCATCGTCTCCATGGGCGGCCGCGCCGGTACGGGCAAGTCGGCGCTCGCGCTGTGCGCGGGGCTGGAAGCCGTCCTGGAGCGGCGCCAGCACCAGAAGGTGATGGTCTTCCGGCCGCTGTACGCCGTCGGGGGCCAGGAGCTCGGCTACCTGCCGGGCACCGAGGCCGAGAAGATGGGCCCCTGGGCGCAGGCGGTGTTCGACACGCTCGGAGCGGTGGCCGGCAAGGAGGTCATCGAAGAGGTCCTCGGCCGCGGCATGCTGGAGGTGCTCCCGCTCACCCATATCCGCGGCCGCTCCCTCCACGACGCGTTCGTCATCGTGGACGAGGCCCAGTCGCTCGAACGCAACGTGCTGCTGACCGTCTTGTCCCGTATCGGGGCGAATTCCCGGGTTGTACTCACCCATGACGTCGCCCAGCGCGACAACCTGCGGGTCGGCCGGTACGACGGAGTCGTCGCGGTCGTCGAGAAACTGAAGGGCCATCCGCTCTTCGCGCACGTGACGCTGACGCGTTCCGAGCGTTCGCAGATCGCGGCGCTCGTGACCGAAATGCTGGAGGACGGTGCGGTTTAACCCCTCCTGCCCGAAAGGTGATTGCGCCGCCCGGCAAAGCGCGAGAGCTTAGCCGGGCGGCGCCGCGCTGTGCGACCACTTTCCGTAAATCTTCTCGGCAGAGCGGCATGTGAGCTTTCACACGCAACGAAGAATTGCCTTGCGGTATCGCTGTCGGGCAGAGTCTTGCTTCCGTCAGGCCCCGCATACGGCACACCTGTAACAACTCAAGACTTGCTCGCCGTATGCCGCCCGAGCACCACGCGGCACTCCCGCAAGGGAGTTGCCCACCGGGCCCGTGTCCCCCGTGACCCAGCAGTGGGGGGACCAGCGCCAGGGGCACGATTTCGTCCGCGAGGTCACCTAAGCGGGCGATGCTGGAAGGAAACCGTGTGAGCCGGATCTCGGTCCGGGGATTCGCGGTGGCGTCGGCCACCGCGGTCACCACTGTCGGCGCCGTCGTCGGTGTTGCCTCGGGCAACGCCCAGCCCTCGGACAACAACTTCGAGGCCGCTGCCGCCGACACGACGCTCCTTGCGGACATCCCCGTCGGCCAGCAGGCCCAGGTACAGGTCTCGTCCCTGACGCAGCAGGCCGAGGCACAGGCCGCCGCGGCCGACTCCGCCGCGGTCAAGTCCGCCGAGGAGGCCGCCCGCCTCCAGGCCGCCAAGGACGCCCAGGCGAAGAAGGAAGCCGCCGAGGAGAAGGCCGAGCAGGAGCGCAAGGAACGCGAGGAGCGCGAAGAGCGCGAGCGCGCAAGCCGCACCGAGGTCCGCTCGGCTACCAGCTTCGCGCCGCAGTCCTCGTACTCCATCTCCGAGGTCCAGGCGATGGCCCGTCAGATGGTGCCGGGCGACCAGTTCCAGTGCTTCAGCAACATCGTGGACCACGAGTCCAGCTGGAACTACCGCGCGACGAACCCCTCGTCCGGCGCGTACGGCCTCGTCCAGGCGCTGCCCGGGTCCAAGATGTCGTCCGCCGGCGCCGACTGGCAGACCAACCCGGCCACGCAGATCAAGTGGGGCCTGAACTACATGAACGAGCGCTACGGCAGCCCGTGCGGCGCGTGGAACTTCTGGCAGGCCAACCACTGGTACTAGGCCGGTCCGCGAAGTCCCGTCCGCCCGGCGGGCGGACGACGCTGATGTGCGGATGCTCCCTGGGCCTCCCGCCTCGCCGACTCCGCGGAGCCCCTCACCGTCCTTCGGTGAGGGGCTCCGTGCGTGTACCGTCGGGAACCCGTGACTCCTAGGGGGGAGCGGTGGGGGGAAGAGAGAAGAACATGACGAAGAAGCCAGGGTGGCTCGGCCGGCTGGGCGCCGGTCTGTCGCGACTGGGGCAACGCCTGGAGGAACGCCGCCGCGCGGAGGGCGAGTCCGGCGAACCGGGCGGGCCGGCGGTGCCCGGGCCGGACCTGCCGGGCCGGTCCGCCGGCTCGGGCGAGGGTGCCGGCTCGGGCGAGGGCGCCGGGAACGGGCCGGAGAGCGTGCCCGCGCCGCCCACGTACGCCCCCGCCGTCGCCGCCCGCCCCGACCCCGTCGCCGCCATCCCCTGGGGCATCCGCGTCGCCGCCGAGGCGGGCTGGCGGCTGCTCGTCCTGGCCGGGACCCTCTGGGTGCTGATGAAGGTCATCAGCACCGTTCAGCTGGTGGTGCTCGCCTTCGTCGCCGCGCTGCTGATCACCGCGCTGCTCCAGCCCACCGTCGCGCGGCTGACGCGGTGGGGCCTGCCGCGCGGGCCGGCCACCGCCCTCACCGCCATCACGGGCTTCCTCATCATGGGCCTGGTCGGCTGGTTCGTCGTCTGGCAGGTGCTGGACAACCTGGGCGACATCTCGGACCGCGTCCGGGACGGCATCGACGAGCTCAAGCAGTGGCTGCTGGACAGCCCCTTCCACGTCACCGAGCAGCAGATCAACGACATCGCCAAGAACCTCAGCGACACCATCGGGACGAACACGGAGGAGATCACCACCGCCGGCCTGCAGGGCGTGACCGTCCTGGTCGAGGTGATCACCGGCATCCTGCTGACGATGTTCTCCACCCTCTTCCTGCTGTACGACGGCAGGAAGGTCTGGGGCTGGGTGCTGAAGCTGGTACCGGCGCAGGCACGGCCCGGAGTCGCGGGCGCCGGACCGCGCGCCTGGCGCACCCTGACCGCCTATGTGCGCGGCACGGTGGTGGTGGCCCTGATCGACGCGATCTTCATCGGCCTCGGCATCTACTTCCTCGACGTGCCGCTGGCCGTGCCGCTCGGCGTCTTCATCTTCCTCTTCGCCTTCATCCCGCTGGTCGGCGCGGTCGTCTCCGGCGCGCTGGCGGTGGTCGTCGCCCTCGTCACGCAGGGCATGTTCACCGCGCTGATGGTGCTGCTCGTCGTCCTCGCCGTGCAGCAGATCGAGGGCCACGTCCTGCAGCCCTTCATCCTCGGCCGCGCGGTGCGGGTGCACCCGCTCGCGGTGGTCCTGACCGTGGCGACGGGCGGCCTGGTCGCCGGCATCGGCGGCGCGGTGGTCGCCGTCCCGCTTGTCGCCGTCACCAACACGGTCGTCGGCTTCCTGCGGGCGTTCAGTTACGAGCAGGCTCTGCGGCACGCCCCGCCGGGGGCGCCGCGGGTGGTGCCCGAGCAGTCCTGACCCGGCCGCGGACACACGAAAGGGGCCCGCCGACGTCATCCGTCGGCGGGCCCCTTCCGGCGTGTACGGAGCGTGCGGACCGCTGCGGTCCTACTCCGAGAGGACGGCCTCGGCGTCGAGCGTCGCGCCGACCGCCTGGATCACCGAAGCGATCTTGAAGGCCTCCTGGATCGTCTCGCGGTCCACGCCCGCCTTGCGGAGCACCTGCTCGTGCGAGTCGAGGCACATGCCGCAGCCGTTGATCGCGGAGACGGCGAGCGACCACAGCTCGAAGTCGACCTTCTCCACGCCGGGGTTGCCGATGACGTTCATCCGCAGACCGGCACGCATCGTCCCGTACTCCGGGTCGGAGAGCAGGTGGCGCGTCCGGTAGAAGACGTTGTTCATCGCCATGATCGCGGCGGCGGACTTGGCGGCCTGGTACGCCTCGGGCTTGAGGTTCGCCCTGGCCTCCGGCTCCAGCTCGCGCAGGACCCGGGGCGAGCGCGACGCGATCGCGCAGGCCAGGACCGTGCCCCACAGCTGCTGCTGGGGGAGCTCGCTGTTGCCGATGACCGAGCCGAGGTTCAGCTTCAGGTCCTTGGCGTAGTCCGGCAGGGCGGACTTCAGTTCGTCGAGAGCCATGTCGGATCAGTCGCTTTCGTCACTCGCCGGAGAGCAGCTTGACCGGGTCGAGGGTGTCCTCGCCCTTGGTCCAGTTGCAGGGGCACAGCTCGTCGGTCTGCAGGGCGTCCAGCACCCGCAGGACCTCCTTGGGGTTACGGCCGACGGAGCCGGCGGTCACCATGCAGAACTGGATCTCGTTGTTCGGGTCGACGATGAAGACGGCGCGCTGGGCGAAGCCGTCCTCGCCCTCGACGCCGCACTCGCGCATCAGCTCGTGCTTGGAGTCCGCGAGCATCGGGAAGGGCAGGTCACGCAGATCGTCGTGGTCCTTGCGCCAGGCGTGGTGCACGAACTCCGAGTCGCCGGAGACGCCGAGGATCTGGGCGTCGCGGTCGGCGAACTCGTCGTTCAGCTTGCCGAAGGCGGCGATCTCGGTGGGGCAGACGAAGGTGAAGTCCTTCGGCCAGAAGAACACCACGCGCCACTTGCCCTCGTAGGACTTGTGGTCGATCTGCTCGAACTCCTTGCCGCTCTCCAGCGACACACAAGCGGTCAGGTCGTACGTGGGGAACTGGTCACCGACAGTGAGCACGCGCTCTCCTTGCAGTAAGAAGTCCTTTTTGGGGTCTTCCGTGGGGGTGGACGTGGCTCATCGTGGCACGGAGTGCATTGATCAGTGAAATAGCTAGACTGGGTCGCGTTGATCGAAGGTGGTTATCAGTGGTGTCCGTACACAAGACCAAGCAGCCGAGCCTGGCGCAGCTCAGGGCGTTCGCGGCCGTCGCCGAGCATCTGCACTTCCGGGACGCGGCGGCGGCGATCGGGATGAGCCAGCCGGCGCTTTCGGGCGCGGTTTCGGCTCTCGAAGAGGCACTCGGTGTCCAGCTGCTGGAGCGTACGACACGCAAGGTCCTGCTGTCCCCCGCGGGGGAGCGGCTCGCGGTGCGGGCCAAGGCGGTGCTCGACGCCGTGGGCGAGCTCATGGAGGAGGCGGAGGCGGCCCAGGCGCCGTTCACCGGCGTGCTCCGGCTCGGGGTGATCCCGACCGTGGCGCCGTACCTGCTGCCGACGGTGCTGCGGCTGGTGCACGAGCGCTACCCGCAGCTCGACCTCCAGGTCCACGAGGAGCAGACCTCCTCGCTGCTGGAGGGGCTGGCGGCCGGACGGCTGGACCTGCTGCTGCTCGCGGTGCCGCTGGGGGTGCCCGGCGTCACCGAGCTGCCCCTGTTCGACGAGGACTTCGTCCTGGTCACGCCCGAGGGCCATCCGCTGGGCGGTCGCGAGGACATCCCGCGCGACGCGCTGCGCGAGCTGCGGCTGCTGCTCCTGGACGAGGGGCACTGCCTGCGCGACCAGGCGCTGGACATCTGCCGGGAGGCCGGGCGCGAGGAGGGCGCGGCGGTCACCACCACGGCCGCGGGCCTGTCGACGCTGGTCCAGCTGGTCGCGGGCGGGCTGGGAGCGACCCTGCTGCCGTGCACGGCCGTGGAGGTGGAGACCGGCCGCGCGGAGCGGCTGCAAACCGGGCGCTTCGCGGCCCCGGCCCCGTCGCGGCGGATCGCGCTGGCGATGCGCACGGGGGCGGCGCGGCAGGCCGAGTTCGAGGTGCTGGCGGGCGCGATGCGCGAGGCGATGGCGGGCCTCCCGGTGCGGATACTTCCCCCGGAGGAGTGACGCCCGTCCGGTCGCACCCGGCCGGTCACTCCGTGCGCAGGCCGTCCCGCCGCATCAGGCGCCACAGCCCCACCAGGCTCAACACGTGACCGCCAGGACGAGCCCCGTACCGACGCCGATCACCGGCGGGAACACCCCCAGTCGGAGACGCGCATGCCGATCATCCGCAGCGGCACCGTGCCACGCCCAGCCCGCCGCGACCGCCGGGGCCATGCCCAGCACCACCGGCACGGCCGTCTGCCACGGCACCGACCAGGCGAGTGCCGAACGCCGCGCACCGAAGGCGACCAGCCCCGGCAGCAGCCGTGCGCGGTCGCGCAGCCCCGGTGATGCCGTCCGCCCGCAGGAGCGCGGTCACCGGCCGCCCCCGCGCACCACGTCGGCGAGCCGGCCGAGCCGGGCGGCGGTCAGCTCCAGCCACCGCAGGTCGGCCTCCAGGTGGAACAGCGCGTGGTCGCAGATCAGCTGATCGGCGAGGTCGCCCTGCTGCTTGCGGCGGGTCAGCTCCCGCATCAGGCGCAGGTGCTCGGCGCGCTGGGTGTCCAGCAGGTCCGCGGCGCTGCGCCCGGTGAGCAGGGCGAGGACGACCTTGGTGTACAGCGTCGACTGGAGGTACGGCTCGGGCTTCTCGGCCCGTGCGAGCCACCGCTCCACATCGGTGACGCCCGCCTCGGTGATGGCGTACCGCTTCCGCTCGGGGCCGTCGCCGGGCTCGATGCCCTCGACCTCGACGAGGCCGTTCCTGAGCAGCCGCGACATGGTCGAGTAGACCTGCCCGTAGTGCAGGGGCCGGTCGAGGCCGAACGTCTCGTCGAACGCCCGCTTGAGGTCGTAACCGTGGCGCGGTCCGGACTCCAGGAGCCCGAGGAGGGTGTGGCCGATGGACATGCCCTCACTGTACAGCTCCCGTATACACCCTATGTATACGCTGGTCAGAGGCGGATGCGCGCGCCGACCGGCAGGTGGTCGCTGCCCGTGGCCGGCAGGGTCCACAGACGGGTGACCTCCGCGGAGCGGGTCATCACCTGGTCGATCCGGGCGAGCGGGAAGGCGGCCGGCCAGCTGAGGGCGAAGGAGGGCGGCGGGGGCCGCAGCCGGGAGACGACCGGGGCGAGCCCGCGGTCGTCGACGGTGGCGTTGAGGTCGCCGAGCAGGATCAGCGCCTCCCGCTCCTCCGCGGCGATCGCCCCGCCGAGGAGCGCGGCGCTCTCGTCCCGGGGCCCCGAGCCGAGACCGCTCGTGGGGCCGAGCCGTACGGAGGGCAGGTGCGCCACGAGGACCGCGATCCCTCCGTGCGGCGTGACGGCGGTGGCGCGCAGCCCGCGGTTCCAGCCGGGGCCGAACGCGGCGGGCCGGATGTCCAGCGGCCGTACGTCCCGCAGCGGGTGGACGGACCAGAGACCGACCGTGCCGTGGACCGCGTGGTGGGGGTAGCGGGCCGCGAACTGCGCGCGGTATGCGGGGAGCGCGGACGGCGTCAGCTCCTCCAGGGCGATCAGCTGCGGACCGGCCGCCATCAGGGCGCGCGCCGTGCCCGCCGGGTCCGGGTTCTCGTCGCTGACGTTGTGCTGCACGACGGTGAGGTCGTACGGGGCCGGCCCGGGCGGCGGCAGCGCGCCGCCGAACCGGCCGAGCCACGCGGCGCTCAGCAACGTCAGGGCCACGAGGGCGGTGAGCGACCGGCGCGCGAGGGCGAGGACCAGCAGCAGCGGGACGGCCAGCCCCAGCCAGGGCAGGAACGTCTCCAGCAGGCTCCCGAGCCGCCCCGGCCCGTCCGGCACCGTGCGCGGGAACACCAGCACCCAGGCCGTCACCAGGGCGAGGCCCGCGAGCACCCGCCCGCGCCGCCACCCCCAGGCGCGCCGCGGCCGGCACCCGGGCCACCGCCACGCCCGGGCGGCCGGCTTTCGGTGTCCCGCCTTCTGATCCGGATCCATACCCCACGACGACGCGGTGCCGGTGGAACAGGTTCCCGCCGCCGCTTCCGTGCCGCCGGCCCGCTACTCGGGGGGCGGTGTCCTCGGCGGGCGGCCCCGGCGCGGGATCGGCGCCGGCGAGCGGGGGAGGCGTCCCGCGTCGGTGAGGGCCTTGCGCAGCAGGAACTCGACCTGGGCGTTCGCGCTGCGCAACTCGTCCGCCGCCCAGCGCGCGAGCGCCTCGTGCACCGCCGGGTCCAGGCGCAACAGCATCTGCTTGCGCTGCGGGCGCCCGGTCACGGGGAGGGCGTGCCCGTGTTCAGGACCGGCTGCGCGGCGCGGTCGCCGCACACCACCATCAGGTTCGACACCATCGCCGCCCTCCGTTCCGGGTCGAGCTCCACGATGTCCCGCTCCTCCGGCCGCTCCGGCGCCGCCCCGACCATGCCGACCGCGCCGTCCACGGTCTGCCGGCGCGGGCCGCTGGACGGCATCCCCGGACATCACGGACATCACGGACATGGAAATCCCCTGTCCATGCTCTATCAAAGTGATAACACTTTAGCGCTCGTCGCAACCCTGGGCACCTCTGAGGAGTCGGTTCCCTTGAGAGAGGTGCTGATTGTCACGTCCGGAAAAGGCGGGATCCGTTGACGTTTGTCGGTAGCACCGGTGTTAGTTTGCTGAGCTGATCTGATCGACGACGATGCGGAGCGACGAAGCGATGGGCCGAGGCAGAGCGGGCCAGGCGAAGAGCCGGGGCGCGGGTATACGCCGCTTCTTCAGCTGGAAGAAGCTGCTGGGCACGTTCTTCCTGCTCTGCCTGCTGGCCATGGGGGCGTTCTACGTCGTCTACCTGCTCGTGCCCGTCCCCGACGCCAACGCCCGGGCGACGATGCAGAGCAACGTCTACAAGTACAGCGACGGCAAACTCCTCGGCCGCACCGGCGAGATCAACCGCGAGATCGTCGGCCTCGAGAAGATCCCCAAGGACGTCCAGTACGCCTTCGTCGCCGCGGAGAACAAGACCTTCTTCCAGGACTCCGGCGTCGACATCAAGGGCACCGCCCGCGGCGCGTTCAACACCCTGACGGGCAAGGGCAAGCAAGGCGGCTCGACCATCACCCAGCAGTACGTCAAGAACTACTACCTGGACCAGGACCGGACGGTCACCCGCAAGCTCAAGGAGCTGGTGATCTCCCTCAAGGTCGACCAGCGCATGGAGAAGAGCGAGATCCTCGCCGGTTACCTGAACACCAGCTACTACGGCCGGGGCGCGTACGGCATCCAGGCCGCGGCCCAGGCGTACTACGGCGTCGACGCCGGCAAGCTGACCGTCGCCCAGGGCGCGTACCTCGCCTCCGTGCTCCAGGCGCCCAGCCAGTACGACTGGACCTTCGCCTCCCGCACCGGCCGCGGTCTCGTCACCGACCGCTGGAACTACGTCCTGGACAACATGGTCGAGGAGGGCTGGCTCGACGCGTCCGAGCGCGCGGCGCAGAAGTTCCCCGTGCCCCGCGCCCCCAAGCCCGCCCCCGGCATGGAGGGCACCAACGGCTACCTCATCGAGGCCGCCAACCAGGAGCTCATGCGCCGGGGCGTCCCCGAGGAGCGGCTCAAGGCCGGCGGCTGGACCATCACGCTCACCATCGACTCCAAGCGGCAGAAGGAGCTCGTCGCCGCCGTCGACCACCAGCTGGAGGAGAAGCTCGACCGCAAGGGCGACAAGGCGGACGCCACCGTCCAGGCCGGCGCCACCTCCGTCGACCCGAGGACGGGTCACGTCGTCGCGCTGTACGGCGGCATCGGCGCCACCGAGCACTGGCTGTCCAACGCCACGCGCCGCGACTACCAGCCCGCCTCCACCTTCAAGCCGATCGTGCTCGCCTCCGCCCTGGAGAACGGCGCCAGGACCCAGGACGGGCGCAGAATCGGCCTCGGCACCGTCTACGACGGCACCAGCAAGCGCCCGGTCGAGGGCAGCGACACCCCCTTCGCGCCCGAGAACGAGGACGACCGCAGCTACGGCCCCGTCACCGTCCAGAAGGCCACCAACAGCTCGATCAACTCCGTGTACGCGCAGATGATCGTGGACGTCGGCCCCGAGGAGGTGAAGAAGACCGCGCTCGACCTCGGCATGAAGGACGGCGAGGGGTTCGTGGAGCAGCCCGCGATGTCGCTGGGCACCATGGGCGCCTCCCCCTGGGACATGGCGGGCGTGTACGCGTCCCTCGCCTCCCACGGCAAGAAGGTCACCCCGACCATCGTGAAGTCCGCCGAGCACAAGGACCGCACGGCCGAGCCGGTGGAGCCCGTCGGCGACCAGGTGATCAGCCGCGAGGCGGCGGACACCGTCACCAAGGCCATGACCGGCGTCGTCTCCAGCGGTTCCGGCGTGAACGCGGCCGGCAACTACGCGGCCGCCGGCAAGACCGGTACGTCGGAGAACAACCGCTCGGCCTGGTTCGTCGGCTACACCCCCGAACTGGTCACCGCCGTCGGCCTCTTCGGGGAGAAGCCCGACGGCACCGGCCAGACCACCCTCACCGACACGATCAACCCCGGCCGCGCCAACGGCGGCGGCGTGCCCGCCCGGATCTGGCGCGAGTACACGACCGGCGCCCTCGACGGCGGCTCCGACGCCCGCTTCGACCTGGACGTCGCCGACTCCGTACCGTCCGACCCGCTGCCGGCGCAGACGCCGACACCGACGCCGACCCCGACCGGCGAGCCCACCGAGGACGAGCCGACCGGGAAGCCGACCCCGCAGGACCCCACCCCGACCGGCCCGACCACCCCCACGGTGAAGCCGACCCCGCCCCGTCCCCCGGTGACGCCCACCCTGCCGACCGGTGAGCCGACCGACGGCGGTTCGGGCGGCGACACCGGTGACCCGGGCGGCGAACCGGACGAGCCGGGCACCGGCGACCTGAAGCCGCCGCAGCCGTGACGTGACGCGGTACGAGGAAGGCCGGGCCCCGATCGCGGGGCCCGGCCTTCTCGTCGTCGCGTACCGCGAACGCGTCACACGCGCGCCGGCAGCTCGAACCACACCACCTTGCCCGTCGACAGCCGGGTCGCGCCCCACCGCCGGGCCAGCCGGTTCACCAGGAACAGCCCGCGCCCGCCCTCATCGGTGTCCCGGGCCCGCCGCTGGCGCGGCAGCTGGGGCGAATCGTCACCGACCTCGCAGCGCAGCACGTCCGTCCGCAGCAGCCGCAGTGTCACCGGCCGCTCGGCGTACCGCACGGCGTTCGTGACCACCTCGCTGACCAGCAGCTCGACGCTGTCCGACAGCTCCTCCAGGTCCCAGCGGGCCAGCGCCCGCCGGGCCAGCCGCCGTGCCCGGCCGGGCGCCTGCTCCTCCGGCTCCAGGAACCAGTAGGCGACATCGCTCGGCGCGATCCCGTCGAACCGGGCGGCCAGCAGCGCGATGTCGTCGTCCCGGTCGCCCGGGCCGAGCATGTCGAGCACGTCGTCGCAGAGCGCCTCCAGCGGCGGGGAGTGGTCGGGACCGGTCAGCTGCGCGGTGGCGGCCAGCCGTTCCCGCAGCTGCTCTATCCCCGTCCACACGTCCCGCAGCCGCGACTCGACCAGCCCGTCGGTGTAGAGGAGCAGCGTCGCCCCGGCGGGCGCGTCGAGCTCCACCGCCTCGAAGTCCACGCCGCCGACGCCGATGGGCGCCCCGGGCGGGACGCGCAGCACCTCGGCGCGGCCGCCCAGGTGGAGCAGTATCGGCGGGGGATGGCCCGCGTTGGCGATGGTGATCCGGTGCGCTACCGGGTCGTACACCGCGTACAGGCAGGTCGCCATGCGGTTCTCGCCGAGCCGCTGGGCCTGCTCGTCGAGGTGGTGCAGCACCTCCTGCGGCGGCAGGTCCAGCCCGGCGAGGGTCTGCGCGGTGGTGCGCAGCTGGCCCATGATCGCGGCGGACGTCATGGAGTGGCCCATGACGTCGCCGACGACCAGGGCGACGCGGCTGCCGGGCAGCGGGATCGCGTCGTACCAGTCGCCGCCCACACGGGCCGTCTCCGCGGCCGGCAGGTAGCGGGAGGCGAGCTTGACGCCCGTCGGCCGCGGCAGGTTCTCCGGCAGCATCGTCCGCTGCAGCTCGTCGGCGATGTACGCCTCACGCCCGTACAGCACCGCCTTGTCGATGCCGAGCGCGGTGTGCGTCGCGAGCTGCGCCGCCACGAGCAGGTCGTTCGCCTCGAAGGCGGGCCGGTCCGGGCGGCGCAGGAACACGGCCGCGCCGATGACCCGGCGCCGGCCCCGCAGCGGCGCGAGGATCGCCCGGTGCCCGGACGGTACGGACCGCCCGTCGCCGAGGAGTTCGGGCAGCGCGGCACGCGCCGCGGCGGAGTCCCCGAAGACCGGCCGCACGCCGCGCAGCACCTCGGCGAGGGCGCCACCGGGCTGCACCTCGCACAGCTCGGCGGCCGGGCCGAGGTCGAGGTCGGTGTCCGGAGCGGCCGCCGACAGCCCCAGCTCGGAGTCGTCCTCCGTTAACCGCAGCCGGTCCGTGCGGCGCAGCCGCAGGACGAAGGGGTCCACGGGCCGCTCGTCGCCGACCGGGAGCGGGTCGCGCAGGTAGACGAGGATCGCGTCGGAGAAGGTGGGCACGGTCGCCCGGCACAGTCCCAGCACGATCTCGTCGAGGTCTATCCCGCGGGCGATGCGCCGCGTCGCGGCCCCCACGAACCGCAGCCGGTCGCCCTCGCGCCGCGCGGTCCCGACCGGCTCGTGCCCCGTCTGCGCGGGCACGCCCCCGAGCCCTCCTGCCGCCGCGACCACGGCTCCGCCTCCATCCCCGCCGGCGGGCCCACTCCCGCTCCGTCCACCATTGCCGTGCCCGTCCGCGGACGCGCCGGCCCGCACCCGGTCCCCGCGCCCGCCCACCGGTCCGCCGCCGCCCGCCGCCCGAGCGAGCCCGGCCGCCGCATCCGCGTCGGGCGCGTGCTCGCACCGGCACCCCGGCGCCGCGGGGCCGGCGGCCGCCGCGGCGTGTCCGTGCGCGTGTCCGTGGGCGGCGTCCGCACCCGCCGCCGGCCCGGGCCCGGGCGCGGCACGCGGGCCCGCCGCGGAC
>NZ_KL591038.1:0-11067 GCF_000716335.1 Streptomyces sp. NRRL S-118
GCCGCCCGGCATCGCCCCAGGTCAGACAGCAAACTCCTGCTGGAGTACTACCTGAGGATCACCAGATGCAGCCGGTGTCCACAGAACCCACACCGCCGCTTCACCCGAACGAGGTCTGATCGTGACCGATTGCGCCGGTGCCGCGCACTCAGCTAGCGCCGGACCAGCGGATCCGGTCGAGGACCTCCCTCTGAACGTCCTCGCCATCGTCGCCGACGCTCGCGCCACCTGGCAGGACGACAAGGGAGGCAAGTCCGCCGCAAGCCAGTCCCCGCACTGCGCCCATCACTTCCGTCAGGCCGCCGACACCTTCGATCGCCCCGAGGACACCACCGACGAGGAACGTGCCGCCACCGCCGACATGGCCGGCGCGTACATCGAAGCCGCCACCATCCACGCCCGGGAAGCCGACCTGACCGCCATCTGACCCGGCCACCGCGCCCGCCGCCCCGCCCCGAGCCTGGGGCGGGGCGGCATCGTCCTCCCCGCCTCTGCCTACCGGCGTCCGCCTCTACTTGCGGGCCTTGTCCCGCCGCCAGTCACGGTCCGTCCACCGGCCCGCAGCCGCCCAACCGCTGCACGCCGACACCACCATCCCTCGATCACGCGAGGACATGACCGTGCCCATCACCACCCTTAACTACGACCCGACGACGTCCGAAGGCCAGGCCATCAGCCGTCTCTTTCGCGCATCCAAGAGCATCGAGGACAGCAACGGCGAATGGAACGGCGCCGACATCGTGGTCCTGGTCGGCGACTTCTTCATCCGCCTCGGCATCGACATCGACCGCGGCGACTACCAGGTCGACCCCGTCCCGCCCCAGTCGGTCTCGCCCGATGCCGATACCGACACCGTCGCCGAGCTCCTCGCCGCCAACGAAGAGTTCACCACCAACGGCTACCCCACGGGGAACGAGGGCTTCTTCTACGCCGAGCCCGACAATGACCGCTTCGCCGACTACACGCTCCTGACCTTCCCCACCGCCCCGGCAGCCCGCGTCCGCGCCGCCCTGAGCGTGCTCCGCGCCGCCGGATATACCGCCGCCGAACAGGCCCCCACCACCCCCGAAGCCGCGCGCCGCACCGTCCGCATCGACGCCGGTGTGCTGCGCGCCCCTCCCGGATGACGCCCCGACCACCGAACGCGCCGCTCGCCTGCTGTAAAACGCCGGATTCACCCAGCAGACCGATACCAGCGACACGGCCCCAGCTGTCAGCTACAGCACCCCCACGCCCGTGATCTGGCGCCCCGACCGGGTCCAGATCGACGTAACCGCTCCCGGACTGCGGGCCGCGACGCCCGCGAAGAGGTCGCCCGAGGCATCGCAGCCACCCTGACCGACGCCGGCTGGACCGTCGACGTACGCGGCACCGAGACGCTCCACACCACCCCGCCGCCCGCCCCGGAACTTCCGAAGCCGACGTCCGAACCCCTCGGGGAACCGGAACTTGGTCAAGAGGGCCAAGGCGGAGCTGGAGCAGATCCGGGATCAGCAGCAGGCCATCGTCGAGGCGTTGATCGGGAACTACCGCACGGCGCTCCAGCACATCGACGCCGAAAGTTCAGTCCAGGCGGCCCGGGAGAACGCGGCGGCGCTGACCGCCGAGATCCTGACGGCAGTCGGGGAACGCGACCAGGACGCCGCTCCGGACGCCGTCACGGCCCGGCTCGGCGAGGGGCTCGCGCCCGCGCTGCACACCATGGCGAAGGCCCTGCGGGTGCAGGCCGGCGCCCTGGGAGTGCCCGCGGCGGTGGACGACTTCGGCGGTTTCGAGGGGACGTACGAGCAGATTGCTTCCGGCCCCGGAGGCGTGGAGCGGGTACGGCCATCGGCGCGAGCGTGGGCGGTGGTCGCGTCGGCTCGGGCTCGACGCGTGTACCGGTCGGCCCCTCGACCGAGCAGGTGGCGCCCGCCCCGACCGCGAGGAAGGCCGACGCCACCTGTCGCCGCCACGCCCTGCTCGACGAGGACACGCCGGGCTTCGTCCGCGGCCTCGCGGCGGCATGGCCGCCGGTGCGGCACCATCTCGCGGCGCGGCCGCGGCGTGAGAGCCCGAGTCGGCCCGCCGTCCCGGCCTCATGGGGCGGACACCTGGTCGGCCGTGCTGCCGCGGCGCAGCGTCCGGCGGTCCCCAAGCCCGCCCGCTTGGTCCGTTCGTCCAAGGCCAGGAGCTCATGGGCGAGGTCGCGGACAAGCCTGGCTGCCCGCTTCTCGCCGGGGCCGGGAGCGCGGCACACGTGGCGGCGCGCTCGGAGGTCTGGCGGTGAGGAGAGTGACGTCGAAGGTCTGCGGCGGGTTACGTAGCCCACGTTTCAGTCGCTGTTTGAGCAACCGGCGCGCGGTGATCCGTTGAACCCGGTAACCGGCGACCCATCCCTGAGCCGGCGAGTGAGCGAGGTTCGCACATGTCCAGCACCCTTCCGCGCAGCGCCCGGCGCTGCTACGTGGCAACGGGCAGCCACCCAGCAGGGCGACCCGGCAGAGCTGACTTCCAGCGACTCGCGCACTGATCGGTCGGTCCCATGAACTATTGCGTTCCTTGCCGCCGCCCTCTCAACAACACCGTGACGTGCCCGGAGTGCGGGGCGTACGACGATGACATGGCATTGCCGGGCGGATCGGGCGACGGCGCTCCGGCGGTCGACACTGCGGCGATGGAAGCCCTCTTCAGCGTCGGACCAGACCCCGTCGAACCACCCGCGCCTTCCCCGGCGATCCCCGCTCCCCGGAAACGGGCAGCCGAGACCGCCCCGGCCCCGGCTTCCCCGACCGAGGTGCCCGAGGGCCGGCGCCGTCACGGCGCGCCGCGCTGGAAGAAGTACGGCGCCCGTACCCTCGCCGCGGCCGCGTTCACCATGCTGGGCGGCATCGCTGCCGGCACGGTGCTTCCCGACCCGACGGCCAAGCCCCAGTCCGCCGACCTCCCCGACGTACCCCCGGGCCCGGAACAGTCACCCACCGAACCGCCCCAAGGGCACGCCACCGCACCGCCGCGTGCCTCAAGCCCACCGGAACGTGCGGTCACGCACCCCGCCAGAGGGAGCAGCCGGGACCGCGCCGACGAGGTGATCCGACCGCCTCGCGCGACAGTCACGCACCCGCCATCACACTCTCCCACGGCTCCTCCCGCCACCACGACTCCGCCGTCCGCGACTCCCACCCCGGCCCCGCACCCGTCCAGCGGCCGCCCCAGTCCCTCGCCTACCCCGACGGCACCATCCACCCCGCCGCCGACTGCCACACCAACTCCGAGCCCGAGTAGCAGTACCGGCACCCCACCCACGGACGACCCCACACCGAGCCCTACGGTCAGGCCGCTTGCCGATGCGCTGCGCGGTGGTACGGAGCGGCTGCTGCCGCGCTGACAGAGGGAAGCTACGACGAGGCCCGCTGCACCTGCCGCAAGGAAGTGTCAGGCGGCGGGTCGCGGACCTCGTCAGCCCAGTACAGCGCTCTTGGCACCAACACCTTGCCCTCCGGGCGCAGCACGGTCGGGAGCAAGCCCGCGAACACGCACCCTCACGACGGAGCCCGGTCATCGACAGGCCCGCCAACCTCCCCTCAGCTGGCCACGCCGGCCCCCTCGACCTGCTCGCACCGTGCGTTCCTGTTTGAGTTGATTCAACGTAATGAAGCACTACTAGTGCCGCATCAGACAACGTTTGCCCGGTCCCGCTGCGGCCGGCGCACGTACCCTCGCGGGATGCACTCTCATCTGCGCTTCGAGAATCCGCCCGCGCTGCCGCATCTGCCCCATGAGGTGGTGGTCGAGACGCTGGAGCGGGCGCTTCGCGACCGCTCGCAGGAGGGCGAGGCGGCACGTGTCCTGGTCGGGAGTGCGTTGAACGATGACGATCGGGAGTTCGTCGAGCGCTGGTGTGTGCAAGTCGGGACGCGGGCTGTGCCGGGCAGCACGCCAACGTCCGCGCGCTCCTCGGCCAGGGCGGCCACCCCGGCAGCGGACAGCCCGTCGCCGGTGCCCCTGGCGCGAACCGCGGGAACTGCGTGCTCGCCTACCGCATCCAGCTCCCCGGCCGTGACGGCACCGGCGCCACCGAGCGTCTGAAGTGCTCGAAGGCGCCGATCAGCCGCCGGGGCCGCCAGGGCATCGACCTGCGCCTCGAGACCAGCGACCAGCCCGCCACCCCCGCCTGCACCCTGCACTGCACGTTCGCCGACTGGCCGTACGACCCCGACGGGTGCTAGGAAACCGGTGAACAGCACCGCGGCTGCCACGGCTGCAAATGCGAGTACCACCCACCACCAGCGGATCGGCGGGGTGGAACGCCGCGCTCGCCGGTACAGACTGGCGGCCGCCGCCGCACAGGGCAGGGCAGCGATCACAAGGATGAGCGAGACGACGGGGACGGACTTGGTCAGGCCCTCTCGGTTCCAGGTGACAAGGGCCACGACCCAAAGACCGACTGAGATCGTAGCCAGCCCGTGGGCGAGGCCTCGTTTCCTCCGGCTCTGGCCCATGGTGCCTCCTTCCTGGCTGACCCAGTGGGCTCCAGCCTCGAAGGACACCGTGAGAGTAGTCCGCGGGCATACCTAGCGCCGACGCGCCGTCGCTCCGCGACCTTCACCCGGGCAGGTCACCGGTCCTTGTGGCGGGAGCCAGCAGCGTCAGGGGCGGGTGGCTCCGTAGTAGTCCCTCTGCGGCATGGCGGAGGTGAGCGGTTCGACTCGCACGTCCTTGCCGGTGCGCGAGCACTGGGACCGGCTGGCCAAGGACGCGTCATGGCGGGAAGGGCCTCAAGCGCAGCTCGGGACGCGGCTGGTCGGGGCCGCCAGTGACGCCCTGCGCCGTCCGGCCGGGGACGTGCTGGCGGAGACGCCGGCGAAGGTGAACACCGTGGCGGCGAGGGCCACGTCGACGAGCTTGGACCCTACTAAGGCGGCGAAAGTCGCAGCTCCCGCTGAGGCCGCAGTGGCCTCGCACCTCCAGTCCCCTCCTGTCCCGACGTGCGGCAAGGCGAAGTAGTCGCGCCTCCTCGCAGGTCCTTGCCGGTGCAGGAAGCGATGCCCGTGCACGAACGAAGCCCCGCCCGGCCGTGACGGGGGGACGGAACGGCCGGGAGGGGGATGGGGCCCGTGCGCTGCCGGATCGGTGGCACGGCAGCGCACGGGAGATCAGGGGTGGCGCTTCGGCGCCGGTGCGCGACTCCACCGGGCCTGCGGTGACGCCGGGCACCGCAGGGGATCCGCGTGTATGTGCATGTCCGGGCGGGCGCCGGATGCCGAGGCGGGTGTCTCCAGGGTGACGGCCCCGCCTTCCGCGATCGGCTGGTCGCAGTCCACGCAGATCAACGTGGCGTTCATGGCTCCTCCCCGGCGTTCCGGAGGGCGGCGAGGTGGGTGGTCAGGGCGACCACCGACCGGGCGAGACGCTGCGCATGCCGGACGGCCCGGACGAGATCGGCCGACGGCTGTTCGCCGAGGCGTGCCTGGGCCTCGCCGATCCCGGCCGACGCGCGGACCCGCAGGTCATCGTGGCGGGGCCGGGAGACAGCCGCGTCGGCCACCACCGGGATGAGCACTTGGACGTGGCCCCGTACGCGCAGCAGCGTGGTCTCAAGCACGTCTGCCGGGGGCAGGGCGGCGCTTTCGAGGAGCACCGCCGCGTCGGCGCGCATCGCCTCGATGTACAGCACCGGGACGCCGTGCCGCTGGGCGCAGGCGCGGTGAGCCATGACGCGGATGTACGGGCCGCCGGGGGTGGCGTGGCTGCGGATGCAGAAGGTCGCGCCGCCCTCATCGCAGTAGGTGCAGTTGGTCACGGCGCCTCCCGGTGCTTTGCGCAGACGACGACAGGCCACACGCGGTCCTGCCCGGGGAGGGTGATGTGCCCGGCGGCGAACAGCTCGCCGAGGGTGGCGCCGCAGTGCCAGCACGCCTCACCGTGGAGGCGGACGATGCTCACCGCCTGGACAGGCGTGTCCTCACCGGGTGGTGCAGTCGTGTCGCTCATGGCGGAGATACTGGCCCCGGCCATGGCCACAAGTGACACAACTTGTGTCACCGTCAGACAGCGCCCACCCACTCCGCAAACGCCGTGACGCTCTCGGCATCGGCGCGCTTCAGGCGCCGCAGCGTGGCCGCAGTCTCCCGGGCCCACGGGTGCTCGCGGGTGTGCTGAGGGGCGATCCGACGCGCCACCTTCAGCGACTCGAAGGCGTGATCCGTGCGGCCGGTCCAGAGCTGCGCGCGGGCGAGCTCGATGTAGAAGCCGGACCGCCGCTCGGCCGGCAGGTCGGTCGGGGGCTTCCACTCGCGGGCCACGGTGAGCGCGTCGGCCGCGTGGTCACCGCCGAGGCTCACCGCGACGGCCACGCGGTGGATCCGTACGGAGTCGGGGCCGAACGCGGTCCCCGCGTACACCGCTTCGGGGGCCCGCTCCGCCAGCGTGCCGGCCTCGCGCAGGTGCGCTCGGGCGGAGTCGGCGGCCTTCGCCCTGGCGGCGATGACGGCCGCCCGCATGTGCAGCGCGCCGCGGGCCGCCGCCGCAGGAGGGTTGTCCGGCGGCGGTGCCGCGTCGATGGCCATCTCCAGGGCGCGTTGCCCGGCGTCGTGCGCGCGGGCCGCGAAGAACGTCTCCGTGCGGACGTAGCTCACGACCGCCGGGAGTAGTGGGTCACCAGCGTGCGGGGCCGCCCAGCGCATGAGCTCGATCAGCCGCGCGGACAGGTCTCGGGCGCCGTGCTTGTACGCCACTGCGTCGGCGGACCGGGCGGCGGAGGTGAGCAGCCGGGCGGCTTCGGCTGTGTCCTGGCCGGTGGCCGTGTGGAACGCGGCGAGCGTGTCGGCCAGGAGCGTGGGCGCCGCCGTGACGAGTCGTACGTACTGCGAAGCGAGGCGCCACGCAGCGGCCTCGGCCACCGCCGCGCGCAGCTCGGCGAGCGACCGGCCCAGCACCCCGGCGGGAACGTCGTAGGCGGCGATCGCCGCCGACACCGCGGGCAGGGCGATCCGTACGCGGTCCTCGGACCGGTCGGGCCCAGCTTCGAGACGGCTCGGGTCGAGGGACAGGGCGGCCGCGATCCCGTCGAGCGCCTCGTCACTGGGGCGGCGCTGCCCCTGCTCGATCTTCCGCAGCAGGCTGGGGGAGATGTGCGCGGCGGCTGCGAGCTGCACCTGGGTCATGCGGCGTGCGCGGCGGGCCGTGGCGATGCGTGCGCCGACGTCGCGCATAGGGTCCGGCATATGGGCAGCGTACGCGCCGTGGCATGCCGTCAGGTAGCTGTGTCATCTCTCTCGGTGACGATGTCCACCAGGTCGTGAAGGCTGTGGATCGTGTAGTCCGCAGCCTCCTGGACCGCCGTATCGTCCGCCCACAGGTGACCCCACGGGCCCCGGCACAGGTGCGCGGTCAGCAACCCGGCCTCGGACGCCGGGAAGGTGTCGTTCACCGGGTGGTCGCCGACGTAGAGCGTCTCGTACGGCGCCGCCTTGCCGGCGTCGAGGACGCGGGCGAAGAAGTCGGGGTGAGGCTTCGCCACCCCCCACTCATCCGAGGTGGCGAGGTAGTCGGCCGGCAGGTCCAGCTGGCGCAGCAGTGAACCGGCCTTGCGGGTCTGGTTGCCCGCGATGACTACGCGCACGCCAGCGTCGCGGAGGGCCGTGAGGGCTGGACGGACGTCGCTGTACAGGTCCGACTCCTCGAGTCGCTCGCCGCGGCCGGCGGCCTCGCGGGCCCGGTACTCGGCACCGAGGTCGAGGCCCGGCCGGACGAGGCGGAGAGCGTCAGCGTTGTCCCGGCCCTGCGCCGTGACGGCCCCGACCAGCGCGGACAGGGTGTGTCTCGGTACGCCCAGCCAGTCAGCCCAGGATGCCCAGTAGCGGTCATCGCGAACGAGCGTCTCGCCGATGTCGAGTGCGACTACGCGGATCATGAGCCGCAGCGTAGACGGGCCGCGGGTACGCGAAAAGCGCCCCCGTCCGGCACGCAGGCGGTCCCCGTCGCAGCCGTGCCTGTCACGACGGCGACCAAGTTCGCGGGTACGGCCCGCGAGCGGAACGGCGTGCCGCTGTCGCTCGGCATCGCCGGCGCCAACAGCGATTATTCCAACACATTCACGGGAGTCGACTCCCCCTCACTTATGCCTGACCGGCCGTCCGATGTAGGCCATTCTCCGTACCCGCTGTGAGTCGAACGCGCCCGAAGTGAATCTGCATGTAGTAGTACGATGCGAGCAATAGGCTGCTTTCGACGAATGGTCACGGTCGTAGTCGGCTTCATTGCCAAGCTGACACCATTCTCTGACATGCGATCAGTTGCTGAACTGCTCAACACGCCAGTCAGGATTTCCACACCTTCCATTGTCGTTTCGCCAGGAAGTACGAGCAGGAAGTAACCTTGAGGAATGTCGACAGACCAGCCAAGGCGCCATTCAACTGTACCGACCCCATTAGGGAGAAACATGCTCTCCCATCCCTGGCCACCCTTAAACTGGTAGAGGTGGAGCCAGTTACTTTTCGCAGTTGCGATTTGAGACTTTCGCCGCAGCCAAAGCTCCGACAGATTGGTTACTTTTCCGATTTCTTGTGCTTCAGCAATCCCGTCGACTTCCACCTGCTCAAGCGGAGAGAAGGTAATGTCTACTGGGCTGCTTACGCGCCATCCCAGCTCCTGTCCCATAATCCACGGAGTGCAGTGTTCTGGAACGCGACTCGTCCGCACAAATCGGAAGTTGTCCTCGTATATTTGCGCGTCTTTGCGGCTCCCTGGTCTATCCACCTTATAGGCTTCAGGTTGAATGGCCCATGGGTAAAGAGATTTGAAGTGCACCTCAATTGGCAAAGTGCGCCTCCTTTAGTGACCTAATCCAGCCACCGGCGGCGTGACTTCGTGTGATGTCCCGCAATTCTCGGCTGAGGAAGAGGTTGTCTTGTCGTGTTGCAGGGATCATAGTGTTCGGAAACGTCCACCGCCGTCCGGAACGGTCCAGTTTCCTGGGTTAAATCCACACAGTTCCCAAGGCCGGTCATTCCGCTCACCGCTGGGCGCGCTGGCGCCCAAGGAGTCACCATGCCGCGCTCAGCATAGACAGCTTTCAGGACCCGCCCAAATCCAGAACCGATACGCTACAGGAACCAGCACCCACAGGAATCTCTCGATATCTCACCTCTTCAGAGGTTGTGATCTCAGACAAGTTCACCACCGTCAAGGAGTTTCGAGTGAAACTGAAACTGCTTTCATTCGACGCCGGTCCGCGTTCGAAGACAGCGATGTACGCTCGGTCAGCCGAATCAACCGCTACACCGCGAGGTCCCGGCCCGACCGGAACCCGTCGGGTGATCTGGAGGTCTCCGGTGCTAACGGCTAGCAACTCGGAAGTATTCTCCACTGTCACCAGGGCAAAATCCCCATCGGATGTGAAGGCGACGGCTCGGCTACCGATCGACCCAACCTCGACGGCATTGATCAAGCGCCGCTCAGAAACACTGAAGCGTGAGACATAGGCCGCGCGCGTGTTCGCCACCCAACCCACGTCAGAGTTCGGCTGCAGCCCAACACTATAAGGATGGGCCTCGTCGCCGATTTCGATCCTACTTACCTCACTAATTGATTGCACTTCACCGTCTTTGAGTGGCATGAGATCGAGTACCGAAACGTAGTGAGAGCCCCAGATGGCAACGAACGCCACATTTCCATCGGGCGTGACCGCCATGTGTCGTGGATCGCGCCCAACTGAGACGCGATGTACAGTTTCGCGGGTTTCGAGATCCACAACAGCGATGTAATCGCCGCCAGACACGGAGACAAGAGCCCACCGATCCCCTGGAACGATTGCAAGTCCTCGAGGCGCCGGGCCAACTGAAATTCTAGACACTTCTACGTTGTTATGTGAGTTGATTTCGGAGATGGTGTCACCTGCGCAATTACATACATAGCCGCGCCCATCTTGGGTGAATTTCACGGCGCCACGAGGGGCGTTTCCTACGCGAATTTTTGCTTGCTGCTCAAACGATTTTCCGTCACTTGTCCGGCTTACCGTTAGCGTTCCGTCGTCGGTGTCCGTGGAGTAAATGTGTACCGCCATGACAGCATCTCCTACCGTGTTCCAGTATTACTTTTGAGGTATACCCGAACCGAGCGAAGATAATTGCGCAGCTCCTCGTCTTTCACTCGGCTGGCGTACCATTCCAGCCATCTTCGCCGCGGTGATGAGAACGCGTCAGCGCTCCGGAGCGAAGCCGGCCTTAGGTTCTGTCCGTGGCCGACTGGCGGGCGGCCGGCCTCGGTTCCATCCTGCTGATCGATTCCCCGCAGTACGACGACGAGCTGCGCGCCCTGATCGAGTGGGTTGAGGGGGTGCTTGTGCCCGGCTACCTGGGCGAACCCACGGCGGACAGCCGGTGGTGCCACCTGTGGTTCGAACACCCCGTCGCCCGTCTGCCCGCCCTGTGGCTGGCCTGGCAGGAGTGCACCCACTCCGCCACCTGAGCTACACCGGACCCTCGGTGTGGCACCGCGACCACCTCGATCCCTGCCTGCGAGAACTGCGCTCCTTCAGCGGCCCCTTCGCCGGATGTACCAAGGGCGAGCACCAAGTCCACCACCGCATGCCCGGCATGGTGCCCAGCGCCTGGCGTGACGGCGGAGCGTGACCCGCCGCCCGCGGCCGCCCGGGGCGCCTTGGTGCGGCTGGCATGTTCCGCGCACCCTCGAGAACATCGTCGAGCGCGGGTCGGGCCGAGTGGGCGCGGTGCCGGCGCATGGCGGTTAGGTGTGAAGAGTGGCGATGGTGATGGCCACGGTGGCGGCGAGGGTGACGACAGCGGCGAAGGTGATGGCGGCGGAGTGGGTGGCGCCGTGGCGATGGACGCCCGCCGCCTCGACGTCGGCCTGCACCTGCCGCAGGCCTTCCTCACCGACGCCGCCCCCGACTACCTCCACGACACCTAATGGGACCAGCCCACCGACGACTGGGCAGAAAAGGCATACGTCGAACTAGCCGAACGAGTCCACGGCAAACAGGCCCCCCTCAGCCGGGTCAGCCCCCGACCGCAACGACGCCCACCCGGCCCCTCCACAACTGCCGACGCCCCCACACCACGACCC
>NZ_KL591038.1:11161-35290 GCF_000716335.1 Streptomyces sp. NRRL S-118
CCCCCACACCACGACCCGGCGGGACCGGTCTTCCGCCTCGCCGACTACCTCGAACAACACGGCCGCACCACCCGCCGCCACCTGTGCCACCCGCCTCCTTCTGGCACGCCGCTCACACCCACCTCACCCGCCCCGACGACCTGGACAACCTCAGCAGGGCAGCCCGCGACACGCTCGGTGACGGCTCGCCGCACAGAGTCCTCGGCCTGCCGGGCTGCGGTTGGAAGATCGCGCCGGCGTGCCATCTCGGCGCCCACGTCCGCAGCGGCCGCGCTCGTGCTCGACCGGGCGGTGAGAGAGTCGTCAGGCTCCAGCAGGAGCGGTAGTGCTTCGGTCGAAGTGACTGGTTCGGATGCCAAGACCTGGAGCAGCGGGCGCACCGCGGCGTGCTCTCGTACGGCAGGGTGGTGCGGGTCGGGGGCCATGGCGGCGACCACGTGTGCGTCAGCGGCCACCTGGTTCAGCACCGGCACGGTGGTGGCGTTGACCTCGCCCCGCACCGCGAACTCGATGACGATCTCCTGGTGCCGTGCCAGCCATCCGGCGACCTCATCGGGAGGCAGAGGCCGGGCGCGGATGGCGTGCAGCGCTTCGGCGGCCGCCGGGTCACGGCTCCAGCCGCCGTCCGTGAGGCGCTCGTTGACGTAGAGATCGGCGCCGGTGCGGTCGGTGAGGGTGACCCGCTGTACGTCCGGGCTCGCCTCGGCTGCCGCGAGCGTTTGCGGCATCATCCGGTAGGCGCTGTCGTGAGCGGTGGGCGGCGTCCAGCGCCCGGCCTCCAGGTAGCGGTGCAGGCTGTCGAGGCGGCTGCGCTCGGCGCGCACGCCCCCGACGAGCTCGCCTCGATGGGTGGCGGCGAACTCACGGGCGGTCGCCACGGTCATCTCCGGATCCCGGAACACCCCTCCAGCAGGAGGCTGTACTCGTGGTCGCGAGCGTGCTCGATGCTCATGCGCACCCAGGCCCCGGAGGCCTGCGCGGTGGCGTTGGGGAAGAGCAGCGGATGGTTGTCGAGCAGTTCCTGATACCGCGGGTGGAAGGCGCGCAGCTCGTCACCGGTCAGCGGAACGAGCTGCCGGTCGGCGTGCCGGTGTTCGGCGGCCGCCATGGCCTGGCTCTTGCCAGCCGCGGGCTGGCCACCGAGCAGCACCAGGACCGGCTCGGGCTGGCGTGCGTAGCCGGAGAAGACGAAGTCGCGCACGTGCGCGTCGAAGCGGTCGCGCAGCTCCTTGTCGGTGAGGAAGAAGTCGCTGGCCTCAGCCACGGACGTCCTTCAGCCGGGCGAGCTCCGCCTCCCATTGCTGGGTGTGCGCTATGAGCTGGGCGCGGTCGTGAGCGGGGACCGCGCGCTTGGCGTCCCGCAGGTCCATCAGCTTCCGCCACCAGCCGTCACGCTCTGCGGGGTTCGAGGCGTTGTCGGCCAGGTGCATGTAGCAGCCGGTGAGCTGGGTGGCTGTCTCGGCGAAGCTGTCGTAGACGGACGCGGTCGGCGCATGCTCGAACCGGTCCGTGCGGTCTGACGCTGCCACAGGCGCTCCCTTTGGTTGGCGTGGATGACACGAGGGGCGGCGGCGCCCCGAAGCCGTCACCCAACCAGGCGCGTCACCGTTCATGATCAGTTTGACCGAGCGGGCGTCACGGCGTCCGGAGTTTGCGGACCCCCGCCGCGGGAGCTGGCCGGGTGGAGTGTGGGCTCAGGCGGCTTCGGTGACGTCGAGCACCGGGGCGGCCGTCGGGAGCGTCGCCTGCTTCAGCTCGGTGCGGGCCTGTACGCGCCGTTCGGTCTCGACGGTGGCCCAGAACGGGTGGGTGGCGACGCGGATGGAAAGGTCGGTGCACTTGCTGCGCAGCCGCTGGACCGACTCCTTCTGCTCAAGGGTCCAGCCGGGGCTGTCCTCGCGGCTGCCGGTGACCTCGCCGGTGTGCGGGTGCTCGGTGCCGGGCCAGCCGGGCATCGGCTCCACGCTCCACGGCAGCGTGCGTACGAGCGCGGCCAGCTCTGCGGCCGCCTGGTGCAGGCGCGTCTGGGCGACGCGCAGATCGTCGGGGAAGTCGGTTCCGGCCATAGCGGGAATCATACTCGCGTTCGATTTTTGGAGTGTTTCGACACGCTTCTGGTTCATCCAGCTGCCGGAGTGGTGCCCTGTCCGAAGCGCGGAACGTCGGCGGCCGCGGTGTCCAGCCGGAGCCGGGCGAAGCGCAGCGGGTGCCGCCAGGCGCCGCCCCGGTCGATGGAGGTGTCGGCGTCGACCTCTGCGACCAGGTCCGGCACGACCGGCGTGACGTCGAGCGCCTCGCGGCTCCCCCAGGCGGAGGTGAAGCGGGCCCCGGTCCAGGGGTGGTCCGGGCCGGCGGGGCGGAGGTGCTCGGCGACCTGCCGGGCGGCGTCCGGCCGCAACGGCACCGTCCGGCCGACCGGCCGCAGGCGGCCATCGTCGTCGTAGCGGCCCAGAACGAGCAGCTGCGGGCGGCGCAGGCTGCCGGTGATGCCCCCGATGACCGCTTCGGTGGTGTTGCGGCGCCTGACCTTGAACCAGCCGCGAGCCCCGGGCAGGTAGCGCTGCGCCAGGCCTTTGATCACCAGTCCCTCCACCCCCGGCACGTCGGTCCAGGAGGTCAGCCACTCCTGTGCGAGGGTGGGATCGGTCGTCATGGGGCACAGCGTCCACGGCGCGGTCAGGCCGTGGCCGGTGAACAGCTCCTCCAGCACCGCCCGGCGCCGCGCGTACGGCTCGGCCAGCAGCTCCTCGCCGCCGGTCTGCAGGCAGTCGAAGGCGATGTAGTGGGCGGGGAAGGCGGCGGCGAGCTGCTCGACGCTCCGGCCGCCGGCGGCCGCGCGGCGCTGCAGCGTCTCGAAGGAAAATCGGTCCTGGTGCCAGACGACGAGCTCGCCGTCGAGGACCAGGCCGGGCGGCAGGTCGTTCGCCGCGCGGACCAGATCGGGGAAGTGGCGCTGGATGAGGCTGCCGCGGCGTGACTGCAGCAGCACCGGTCCGCCCGGGCGGACCGGGGTGAACAGCAGGCAGCGGTAGCCGTCGAACTTCGCCTCAAAGGCCAGCGCGCCCGGCAGGACACCTGGGCCCGGGACGGTCTCCCTCGCCTGGGCCAGCATCGGTTCCACCGGCGGACGCAGCACCACCAGGTCCTCGCTCGTGAGGCGGGAGCCGTACCGCTCGGGGCCGGCACGGCTCCCGGCAACGAAGGGTGCAGCCCGCCCGGTCCTGTCAGCGGACGCGGCTGTGCCTCTTCCTGTCTACGGCCTAAAGACGCGCGGCGCGAGCGGCGCTGGGCGAGTCGGGAAGGCGCAGCGGTGACGAGGGTGACGTGCCGGTGCCAACCGATGAACGAGCGGCCCTCGAAGTGGTCGAGGCCGAGGGTCGTCTTCAGCTCGCGGTAGTCGTGCTCGATGCGCCACCGCAGTTTCGCGATGCGGACGAGGTCGCGGGCGGGGATGCCCGCGGGCAGGTTGGATATCCAGTACTTGAACGGCTCGTTCTCCCCTTCGGGCCATTGGGCGATGAGCCAGCTCATCGGGATCGTGCCGTCCGTGGCGGGTTTGAGCCGCCGCCCTGCGAGGCGGATCCGCAGCAGGACGAAGTGCGAGCTCATCGCGGCTTTGGAGCCCTTGCGCCAGGTCAGGGTTCGTCCCTGGCGTCGCCCGGCGGCCAGCACGTGATCACGTAAGGAGACGGGACGGGTGCGGTAACGCGGAAGGGGCCTGGGCCCGAGGCCGCCATAGGCGGGCTGGTGGGGTTCGGCGTCCTCACCGTGGGCGGTCATCTCCGCTTTGGCCTGCAGGACGTAGGCCAGGCCGCGGTCTTCCAGGCCGTGGCGGAAGTCGGCATTGGCGCCGTAGCCGGTGTCCGCGACCAGCACGGCGGGTCTCAGCCCGGTGCCGGCCAGTTCGTCGAGCATGTCCAGGGCCAGCTGCCATTTGGGGCGGTGATGCTCGCCGTCCGGGATCCGGCAGCTTGCCCGGCGGCCGGCTGCTTCCGGTGTGGCCCAGCTCCTGGGCAGGAACAGGCGCCAGGACAGCGGACACGAGGCGGTGTCGGAGGCGGCATGGACACTGACGCCGATCTGGACTGCTGGTGATCCACCCCCAGACGCCCTGCCATCGGCTGCATCCTTGCGTCGGCCGTCCAGCAGCAGCCCCCGCAGATACAGGGCGCCCTTCTCCCGCTGATCACGCCGCACCAGCGGCGCGAACACTTCCCCGCCGAACTCCTCCAACCGGGCATGACACGCTGCAAGTTCCCCAGCCCTCGTACCAACAGCGAACTACCACGCACCCACCGTGACAAGGCCCACGTAACAAAGCCCTACTAGGCGGTGTCGGGGCGGCGGAACACCTCGGTCGGTCGCCAAGGCTCCGGCGCCGGGGGGAGCTTGCTGAACGAGGGAAGAGGGACCCGGCTAGTACGAGCTGACGCGTCCTCTCCAGTCTCCTGTGCAGCGGTCGGGAAGTCCTCGGCAACGCCGACCGGAACCCATTGGTACCCGTCCCATTCCTGGATGCCGCGCGGCGCGGCCGGGTCGACGTGCGTTCCTTGCTCTGCCTGGTCGCCGAGCGGGGCGAGCCGGTGCTCTCCGCGGGCAGGGCGGCGGCGCTCGCGGCGTGCCGCCCATTGCTCCAGGGGCTCGTCGTCCATGCGGTGCTCCCTCCTCGTGGACTCGTTCAGTCTGCCGCGTCGGCAGGGTGGACGGGAACCGGCGGCTGGCGCTACAGCGTGGTCGTCCACCCGCCGCGGGACAGCGTGGTCGTGCCGTCAGGGCCGATGGTGACCCGGGCCCCGTAGACAGGGAGTTCCCCGTGCTGCAGCCACCACCACCGGATGCTGTCGAGCTCGTCGTACAGGCGGCGCGGGCCGGACTGGTACACGGTTGCGGTCTGCTCGCCGGGCCTGGTGGACGCTCGTGCCCAGGACCCGTCCTTGTGCAGCATCCACGTCATGCGGCTGCCGTCGTCGCCGGTGCCGGTGCGGTGCTCGATGCCGGGGACCTTGAGGGACAGCATCGACCACACCTCCCAGGCCTGCATGACGTCGAGGACGGGGAAGAGCGACCTGGTGACCTCCTCGCCTTCCTGGTCGACGGCCTGGGCGAACACCTCGTTCAGGCCGGGCGGGTAGTCGTCACCGGATCGGGTGGCCATGAACGAGCCGCGGTCCCACTCGACTCGCCCCAGGGCGCCGCCGTCCTCCGTCTTGTCCGCGGTCACGATCAGGCCGGTGCCCTCGATCGTGGTCACCAGGCGTCCGCCGGGTGCGAGCGCTGCCAGCCACGAGGCGGGGATGCGGGGCATCGAGACCATTGACACGATCCGGTCGAAGGTGCCCGGCAGCTCATCGGCTCCGGCGTCCGCGGTGACGACCGTCGGAACGCAGCCGATCCGGGCGAGCCGTTCAGCGGCGGCCGCGGTCAGGTACGGGTCGACGTCCAGCGTGGTCACCAGGTCGTCGCCGAGGCGCCGGCAGGCCAGGGCGGCGCTGTACCCGGAGCCGGTGGCCAGGTCCAGCAGCCGTACGCCCGGCGTGAGACGGCCGTGCCGCAGCATCGTCACGACCAGGCTCGGCAGCGTGGACGATGATGTGGGATGTCCGGTGACAGGCTGGCCGAGACCGGCGTGGTCGGCGTGCACGGGCCCGATGCGGGTCACCAGCGTGGTGTCGGAGTAGGCGGCCCTCACCCACGTCGGCTCGTCGGCCCGACCGTCCACGGCGGTCCACCCGCGCTCGCCGGGGGTGAACCAGCGCTCGACCAGCAGGTGCCGGGGCGTCTCCCGGACCGGGCCCCACCAGTCCGAGCCTGGGTGCGAGATGGTGGCCGCGAGGGCGGCCGCGTGCGGCTTCCAGTCCATCAGGTGGCTCCTTGAAGATCGTCGGCAATCGCCTCGGCGATCGGTAGGCCGGTCGCGCCTTGAATCCAGTCCCATTGGCCACACGGGTTGACCTCGAGGAACGTCCATTCCCCGTCGGGGCCCACGATGAAGTCTGCCGCGCCGTAGCGCAGATGCAGCCGATCCATCAGGCGCCGCATCCCGGTGGCCACCTGCTCGGGTACCTCGGTGATGGTGTAGGTCAGGGCCGCGTAGTCGCTGCGCCAGTCGTCATGAGCGGCTTCGCTGCCGGCGTGGATGGCGGCAGCGAACATGCGCTCGCCCACGACCGTGAGACGGACCTCGTGCTCCTTGCTGACCCAGGCCTGGAACAGGTGCGCGGTGGTGTCGATGCCCCGCAGGTCGTCCAGGTCCTCGGGGCTCAGGCGTTGGGTGTATACGGATTTGAGCTGGTCGTCCTCGATGAGGACCGGCGAAGCGACGGGCTTGCAGATGATCGACCAGCCGGACTCAGCGGCGAAGGCTCGCACGTCCTCGGCCCGGTTCGTGATCAGCGTGGGCGGGATGGTCAACCCGCAGGCGCGGGCGGCCGCGAGCTGCACGGGCTTGTACTCGGCGCGCGCCATGGCGGTCGGGTGGTTCACCCAGCGGCAGTCCAGCGCGGACAGGACCCCGCCGAGGCCGGCACGGGCCTGGGCGGCGGCGAACCTCTCCTCCGGGCCGGACATCCCCTGGGGGAAGCGGAACGCCCCGGGGGCGCGGTAGTAGACCGCGCCGACCCGGGACAGCTCCACCGTCCGGTGCTCGGTGGTGAGGACGCCCGTCCACGCCTGCTCCTGGTCGATCCTTCCGGCCAGGGTGAGCCGCTGCGGGAAGTTGGCGGTGTCCATGCGGAACACCTCGACGCCGCGGCGATCCAGCTCGACGACGACCCGGTCCGTGGGCCAGTCGTCGGCTGCGGCGATGATCAGGACGGGCGCGGTCATCAGTCCTTCGGCCCCTCGTCCAGCGGCGGCGGGTTGGTCGTCGAGCCGTCTGGGACGGTCGGCGTGTGGGTATTCGCCATGCACGTCAGCAGGCCGCCGTCGTCCGAGATGTTCACCTGGCGGCCGTGGTCGTAGGCGTGTGCCGAGATGCGGGCGGCGCCGGTGGAGTCGGGGACGCGGGCGAAGCGCAGTGCCCACGGCCTGGTGTGCGGGGCCGACGGGGGCTCCACGCTGTGCGGGGTGGGGCCTCCGGGCGGGGTGAGGGGGAACGCTTCGCGAGGCAATGCAGTCGTCACGATCTCTCCAGTTGGTTGCGGAACAGGATGGTGCTGGGTGGAGCGGGCTCGCTGCAGAGGTGGAGCTGGGGGTGGCTCCGCGGGCCCGCCCCGTCGCCGGCCACGTGTCCTTCGGTAGGCAGGCCGGCGAGTTCGTGGGCCCGGCGCGGGGCGGTGACTTCGCCGTGGGGGGACACGGATTCGGCCGTAACTTCCCGCGCCGGGGGTCTTGCCCTGCCCGATGGCCCGGCCATGCTGCGCTCCGGGGCACCGGGCAGGAGTCATCAGGGGATGGCCGCGGCGAAGGCGACCACGGTGGTGCGGCGTAGTTCGCGCACGGCCTGGCGGGCGACGACGAACGGCAGGTCGGGGGAGTCGTAGCGGACGAGGACGTCCGGGGCGGGCTCGCCCGGCTCACCGGGGCGGGGGTAGAGCGTTCCCAGTACGCCGATCAGCTCGGCCTCACGCACGCGGAACTTCACATGGCCGTCGCCCAGCCGCGGGCACAGGCCCGGCGCCGACTCCGCGCAGGCCTCGCACATGGGCGGGATCGCGGTGTGCACGCCTTCCCAGCTCTCCGGCGGGGCGTCGTCGAGGAGCGGGAGGACCCACAGCATCCCGTGCTGGTCCCGAGCGGCCGGTGCCTTGCAGCCGGCGCAGCGGAGATGCTCCATCGCGTCCCTCTGCCGTTCGGGGTGCAGCTCGGCGGCGTACTCGGGCTTGCCCGTGGCCTTGCCGCCGCACAGCGTCCACAGGACGCCGTCGACGTCGCGGGCGACGGCGTCCTGCACGGGGTCGAGGTAGGAGACGCCGGCCGCGGTGACGGCGACGGGACCGGGCGCCGTGTCCTCGCCCTCGTACGGCGTCACGTACGGCGCTACCGGTCTGTCCACGGTGTTCCCCTAATAGTCGGCGGCGGGAAGGCGAGAAAGGCGTTGTGGCGGTGCAGCCAGCGCAGGTACGCCTCGTACGCCTCGCCAGTGCTGGGCCTGGCACGGCGGGCTCAGCGGTGCCCGGGGAAGGGGGATCCCGGCTGGAGGCCGGTTCCGCAGCGCGATGCGTCAGCGCTGCGGAACCGGCGGTTCGTCCCGGCCCAGGCCGAGAAGCTCGCCGAGCGCGTCGTAGGGGGTCAGCTGCGGCTGGATCGCGTTCAGCGCGTCGTGCAGCAGTCCGGGCCCTACGCGTACGTCCGCGCGGAACGGCCGTAGCCAGTACGGGCCGGGCGGGCGATCATGGTGTACCGGAGGGAAGGGGATCTTCATCGGGGCGCTGAGGCAAGCCGCGTACCGGCTGTACCAAATCCGGATCGTGCCGGGCGGGACGAGCCAGTACAGCCAAGGCCGCCCGTCCTCGGCGATGACCGGGCCGCAGCCACCGGGCTGCACGGTGTCCATGAGCTGAAGCAGCCGCTCGCCGACATCGCCGGCCGCCGTGATCACCACGTCGTAGTAGCGGCCGAGAGGCCTTATCACCGGGCTGTCGGCCACCTGCTGATACTTGCGCACCAGCTTCGCGAGCTCGGCCCACTCCTGCTGCGGGGCCTTCGTCATTGGGGTCACGCCTGTTCCTGCGCTCCCGGCCGCGCAACGGTGCGCCAGTTGCTCGGGACGTGCGCCAGAAAGCCGCCGAAGGCGCGAAAGAAGGTCAGGGCTTCCACGTACTCCTCGCTGTTGGAGCTGACCTGCTCGGGTGCCACGGTGAGGATGCCCTGGGCGTAGCCGCCGACCACGAGCGCGACGGCGCGCGTCCAGGACGGGCGGTCGGCGAGGTCGCGGGGTCCGCAGGTGTCCCACAGCGGAGTGGGGTGAACTCGCCATCCCTGTGCTCTGGCGTATTTCTCCAGCAGGTCCAGCGTGGACGCAGGCCGGTACCCGCTCGTCATCGCGTATCGAACGACCTTGAACGCGCCCTCCGGCTCGATCGCGGCCTCTTGGACTTCGCGGCGCAGGCTCTCCAGCCGGCGGGCCCCCGCCTCCACAGGTCGCCGGGTGCTGCCGATCAGCATGGAGTGGGCGTGCGCCGTCAACTCGCCAGATCCTGCGCGGACGACTGACGCCACTGGCGTTGCGCAGACCTCGCGCAGACCCGTGTTCGCAGGCATAGATGGACCTCCAGTGTGTGCGGTGGCGGGCCCGCCGGTAAACGGCATGACGGACCCGCCGTCACGGGGGAGTGACAACCGCTGCGAGGTGAACGTCGCCCGGAGCGGCATGGGTAGAGCAAACCGCTGCACGGGAGCGTCGGACAGGCAATTTGTGCGGGTACTTCGAAGCGTGGAACCGGCAATTTTTACCTTCGATGGGTCACACCATGCCGTTGGCGTCGCTACCGTGGGTGTATGACAGCCAACGTCCATCTGGCGTCGTACATGGAGAAGGCGGGGCTGAAGCAGTCCGAGCTAGCTGATCGCCTGAACGCCAGGATCGGGGAGTTAACCGGCACCCAGGGCAAGCTCCAGGACCGCCATGTACGCAACTGGCTCACCGGAAAAACCCGCTGGCCGCAGAAGAGACAGCGGCTCGCTCTCGAAGCAGAATTCGGAGTCAGCGCCGAGGAACTGGGGTTCGCCCCGCGTGCTCCCCAGAAGGGAGCCACCCCCGATACCTCTTCCTCGCCGCTCGTACCTGCAACACATGAGCCACCGGAGGACCCCGTGAGGCGACGAACCTTCACCACATCAGCCGCCTCGATAGGGGTCGCGGCCCTGCTACCGGCCGCGCCAGCGAGCGCACGGCCTCGGGTCGGCATGGCCGACGTTGACCGGCTGGAGCAGGAGTTCGCCAAGCTGGTCGCGAAGGACAACGCCGACGGCGGGACCGTGAAGCTGGAGACGCGAGCCCTCGCCTTCGCCCACCACGCCATGGAGAGGCAAGCCGTCGGTACGGCCACTCAGCGCGTACGGTCCCGCCTCTACCAGCTCGCGGCAGCATTCACCGGAACCGCCCTGTGGGCCGCAGTCGATGCCCATCAGTCAGAGCGCGCCCAGCGTCATCTCGAGCGCGCCCTGCACCTCGCACGGCTTTCCGGCAATCCTGAGGTAGAGCTCAGGCTGTGGGGACATGCAGCCCTCTTGGCGTCACAGAGGCGAAGCATGCACGAGGCCGTGGCAGCCGCTGAGAGGGCGCGCAGCTCCTCAGCCTGCCGTCGCGACGCCCTTTACCGCTCCCTGGCCGCCGCCCGGCTCGCCGGCGTCACAGCACAGGCAGGAGACAGCAAGGTAGCGTTGCGAGCACTGGACAATGCGCGCCTCGCCTTCGATCGTGCTGACCCTGCCGCCGCCCGCCCGGCGTGGATCGGCTTCTATGACGCCGCTGAACTCGAAGGATTGTCCGCGCTCGTGATGGCCCGCATCGGTCGGCATGGCGAGGCCGAAGCCCATCTGCACCGCACGCTCTTCGCGCTGCGCCCTGATTACCAGCGCAACCGCACGTACTACACCGTCATCCTCGCGCTCTCGCAGCTTCGTCAGGGTGAAGCCGAGCAGGCATGCGCGACCGCCCTGACAGCCCTCTCCGAACAACCGAGTGATTCACTGGGTGGGCGCACTGGACGGCTGATCGCCCAGTTCGACCGGGAGGTGGCAGCTGCCGCCCCGGCAGCACAGTTCGTACACGAATGGACGGCCCGCTACACCCAGCGAGAGGGACAGCACCTGTGACGGTCGATATTAGCCAAGCCACCGCAGACCTTCTCCCGGCGATCCGGCAGGACATCCTCGACATCCACGACGAGGTACGGCACCGCGACTTCGGCCTCACCGGCGACTTCTACACGGTGGAGCGGTTCGACGAACGCCTCACGATGTACGCTGCGCGGCCAGGGTGGACAGCCGTGATCGGCTACGAGAACAACGAGCCAGTCGGATTCTGCTTTGGCGTACCGCTCGGTCCCGACACCAAGTGGTGGACCACCATGAAGGACCCCTTGCCGGTCGACTTCACCAACGAAGACGGCAAGCGCACCGTCGCCCTCAACGAGATCGTGGTCCGCAAGCCCTGGCGCGGCAGCGGTGTTGCCTGGCAGCTACATGAAGCCTGGCTCTCACAGCGGGAGGAGGAGCGCGTCACCCTGCTCGTCAATCCAGCGGCGGGTGATGGCGCGGTTCAAGCTGTGTACGAGGCCTGGGGTTACCGGAAGATCGGCGAGCAGCAGCCGTTCCCCGACTCGCCTGTCTTCGCGGTCATGATGCGCGTCGTTCGTACGGCGTGACTCAGCGGACCTGGGACACGGTTACCACCGCATGGCGGGTGGTACCGCTCAGGACCTGCACCTCGAAGTCCGCCGCCGTGGTGGTGGTGAAGGTATCGCCGGCGTTCGTCCGGCCGCGCGGCCCGGGCCCGGCCGGGATCAGGTGGACGGCCGCGGCGGCGGACAGCGGGGCGGTGAGGCGCTGCGAGAGCGCGGTGCGGCCGTCCGGCAGCCGTACGGCGAGCGCCCGCGGCCGGGCGGAGGCGCCGGTGTAGCCGACCACCGCCGCGTCGACGGTCTCGGAATGCCTCGCCTTCTGCCAGATCCTGGATCCGCCCTGGTAGGCCGAGCGGCCCGGCTTCGCGACGACGCCCTCGATGCCCTGGTCCTGGAGGTGCTCGAACCACACCAGGGCGGTGTCGTAGTCGTCGGTCGCGGGCACGGGCTGGATTGGCGGCGGGATGTCGGCGAGCAGGTCGAGCAGCAGCGCGCGGCGCTCGACGTACGGCCGCGGCCGCACGTCCCCGAGCGTGGGGTGCTGAAGCAGGTCCTACACCGCGTACGACGCCGGCAGCTCACCGGCGAGCGCGCGGGCCCGGGTGAGCGTGGAGGCGGCCCGGGACTGCACGGCATGGAAGTCCAGACGGCCCTCCCGCCAGATCACCGCCTCGCCGTCCAGCACCGTCAGCGGCGGCAGGGCCATGCCGGCCACCGCGAGGTCCATCCAGCCGGTGACGTCCCGGCCCGAGCGGGACTGGAGCCGGACCGTCTCCGCGTCGCGGAACAGCACCGCCCGGTGGCCATCGAACTTCGGCTCGTACCACCAGCCGCGGCCGCGCGGCAGCCTGACCACGGACTGGGCCAGGGCCACGGACACCGGACGCTCCACACACCCAGCATCCGCCGCCGGGCCGGACCGGGCACGCGGAGAAACCGCCCTACAGACCGCATGCCCTGCGGGACCAACGTCCTACGGTGCCCGGCCGCCATCCGGACCGCCGCCGATGGGGCCGGCCGGGGGTGGTCGACGGCCCAGGCCCACCGGTGCAGCACCGCGGACGGCGTCGCATAGGCCCGCGGCGCCGGGTCGGGGCGGGTCAGCCCGTGGGAAGCGAAGACCCCGGCAGCACCGCCGTAGGTCTCGAAGCGGGCGGGGTCCTCGCTGCGCATGCCGGCGAAAACGTAAGCCCGGCCCGGCTCGACGAGCGGCGCCCCCCGGGTCGGGGATGACGCGGCCGCTGGTGAGGGTGGCGTTGGTGTTCACCGTGACGGTGCCGCGCGCGTCACCCTTGAAGGCCCGGTCCACCTTCACCAGCCACTGCTGCTCCAGGTCCCCGGCCGCGTCGGTGACCTTCTGCCCGAGCCGGCGCACCACGGTGCCGTGGAAGATGTGCGGGGCGGCGTCGGCGACGTATTCGTCCCGGGACAGGTCCACCGCGTTCAGGTGCTCGGAGACGCGCAGGCCCGCGCCGTCCTCGACCCGGACGTCGGCACGGTCGACGGCGCGTGATCGCGCTCTGCATGTGCGGCGCCCTTTGGGGTGCGAGCCTACCGCGCGGTGCGCAGTGCACCTCTCGGCCCCCGGGGGAAGCGCACCAGCGGTGGCGCACTCCCTCGGGACGTCGCCGTCGACTATCCACTCCCGCGGAAAACGGGCCTATGTGGGAGGCTAGATCAGGCCGGCCGACGCGCTGTCCTCCCAGCCGTCATCGATCTGCATGTAGCCGACCCTCGAGCGGGAGTGGCGGGCCCAGCCACCCTGGTCGGCGAATGGCGATGGCGCTGGCGCCGCGGCCGCGACGCCAGCGAGCCGCGCGGCAGCCTGACCACGGATCGGGTCAACCCCACGGACACCGGACGCTCCATACACCCAGCACCCGCCGCCCGGGGGCCCGATCAGGGTGTGTCGCGGGCCTCTGCGACGACCGCGTGTGCCGGGCCGCCGTACAGCGGCACCGCGGCGAGGGGATCGCGCGTGCCGGCGCCGTGGCGGCGGTCGTAGACGGTGTCCGACGCGCTGCTGTGCAACGGCGGGAGAGTGACCAGTGTTCGAGTTGCAGGCGTGCCTTCAGCAACACCTCGGTGGCCGCCACGAGGTGGACCGTGACGCCCCCTTCCGACGATGCAGCCAGCCCAGTGCCCGTGCGGGTCGTGCTGCCCGACGACCCGGCGCTCGGGTGGATCGCCCTGCCGTCGCTCGGCTGGCGGGTGTCCGTCAAACGGGGCAGAGCATCGACGGCAAGCGGCAGCGGGTGGCCGACCGCCTGGAGGAGATGGAGGCGGACGCCGCGCACCGCAGCGAACTGAGGGCGGTTGCAGACCCGGTGAGTGACCTGTCGAGCCTGCGATTCGTACGCGTGCAGACCCGGTGAGCACTGTCTGAGTACGAAAACGGGTGCCGCACTGTCAGTAGCAGTGACTACGGTGCCCGCACGGACGATATCCATCCGCATGGACAGTCACGCGATTGGAGGGGGTGTGGGAAAGAAGAAGCAGCAGGAGCAGGACGCGTACGGGCAAGCGGCAGGCGCAATCGGCGGCTTGGCCATCGTGTTCGGGGTGCTCGCTGCGATCAAAGACAGGCTCGGCTTGTCCTGGCCCGCGACGGTGCTACTCACCGTCGGGGTGCTGGTCGCGCTCGGTTATCTGGCCTGGCGGATCCGTACGGCCGTCAGACGCCTGATGGCAGGGGAGGCGCGGCCTGCGGCGGTCTTGCAGCAGGAGGCGTCCGAGGCCGCCCTGGAGGAGGCCGACGCAGCTCCGGCACATCCGGAGCTCACCGCGGCGCTCGCCACGGCCGGCGCCATAGGCAGAGACCAGGTAATCCGGGCCGATGAGGTCAAGGTCACCGACGTGCAGACGGGCACGCTGTATGACTTCCTGGTACCCATTGGCCGCACGTATGAAGACGTCGAAAAGCGGCTCGGGACTGTGGCGGGAAATCTCGGCGTGACTCGACTGCATACCAAGTTGGAGCGCAGTCGCGACACCGAACGCCGGGTGCGGCTTCTGAAACTGCATGAGCCGCCTTTCACTCGCCCGTTTCCCGTGCCGACCCGGCAGGAAATCGAGGCTTTCCGGGGTGTCCCGCTGGGGCACGATGTCACCGGAAAACTGGTCGGGTTGGAGACATTCGACCGGGCGTCCCTGCTGGTCGCGGGCATGACCCAGATGGGTAAGACGACCCTCATCAACGGGGTCATTACCTGCCTGTTGATCGCCTACGGTGATTTCGAGCTGTACTTGCTCGACGGGAAGTTCTGTGGATTGACCCGGTTTTCGAAGGTTGCGACTCGCTACGAGTCGTCCGACGATCCGGCAGTCTTTGAAGACATTCTCGATGAGCTGAACGCTCGTTCCGACAGCCGCTATGCGCGAATGAAAGAAGCCATCGAAAACCGGCGGCGCCCACCCGCCTTCAAGCCGGTGATTTTCATCGTGGACGAGGCGGCTGACTTCTTTGCCCATGACGAGTCCAAAGAGGGAAGGGAGCAGGCTCGGCGCATCGCTGGCAAGGCGCGATCCCTGGTCTCAAAATCCCTGGAGTCGAGCATTTCCACAGTGCTGATGACGCAGCGTCCCTCGGACAATGCCATTCCCGTGATCGTCCGGGATCAGTTCATGTATCGGGCGTGCCTCTATGTGGCATCGTCGGGCACCGCAAAAGTCGCGCTCGGTGATACGTATTTCGATACGGTCGCCCCGATCAACCCGGCATTGCTCGACCCGAACATCAAGGGTCAGGCTGTTCTCTTCGCTCATGGCAGCTCCACTCTCGTCCGGGGATTCGACTTCAAGGACGAGTTCATTTGGAGCGTGGTCGATGAGGTACAGGCCCGGCAGCAGGAAGTAATCCAATCGGCACCCGTGTCACCGCTCATTCAGGCAATCGAACTGATGCAGAGCAAGGGTATCGATTTCATGCTCACGGCCGACCTGGCCCCCGCCCTCGGCATTGCGGAAGACGATGCGACGGAGCGAGGGAAAAAGCTCGCCAAGCTGCTCGGTGTGCAAGCGGACCGGACAGCCCAGGGGCGCGGCTACAAGCTCACCGAGCTGCTGACAGCCGCCCGGAGGGCGGCGTGACCGACCGACATGGGGACCGTCCGCCCAACGTCATCGGACCGTCATACGGCCCCGCTCATGACGGTGCCCGCCAGTCCCCATGGCGGTCCCATGACGGTCCCATGTCGGTCCGCCATGACGGTTCTGACCAGCAGAAATCTCCATACAGCCAGGAAGGGGGGAGGAAGCGCGTTGCGTGCCTCTACAGCCGTCACGTTAGGCGTGGGAGCCACCGCGGCCGTGGTCGTGGCCGCTCTGCTCCAGGCCGCCGGCTCCGACCCGGTAGTCGGGGCGGCGCTCAGTACGTCCGTACCCGCCGAATACCGGGACCTCATCGAGGAGGCAGGCAACACCTGCCCGGAGATCAGCCCGAATCTGCTCGCCGCACTTCTCACGCAGGAATCCCAGTTCAACCCGAAAGCACAATCGCCGGTCGGCGCACAGGGAATTGCTCAGTTCATGCCGTCCACGTGGGAAGCGCACGGGATCGACGGTAATGGAGACGGTAAGCGCGACGTGTGGGACCCCGAGGACGCCATTCCCTCATCGGGGAAGTACCTGTGCACCCTTGCCGAGGAAGTAAAAGGCGTTCCCGGCAACAAGCAACACAACATGCTCGCCGCCTACAACGCAGGCGCCGGTGTGGTCCGCCAGTACGGAGGAGTCCCGCCCTACAAAGAGACGCAAGAATACGTCCAGGCGATAAGCGCTGCCGCCGACCAGCCTGCCGGGGGCGGAGGATCATCCACCACTGGAGAGGCCGCCACCGCCATCAACGCGGCGAAATCAATGCTCGGCACCCCGTATTCCTGGGGCGGAGGAAACGCGAACGGCCCGAGTAAGGGCATCTGCTGCTCCCCGAATGGGCGCTCGGGCACAGCAATCACGGGATTTGACTGCTCCGGGCTCGTGCTCTACGCCTACGCGAAAGCCGGTATCTCCCTGCCGCGTACGGCGGCGCAGCAATACGCCGCATCGGAGCCCGTCAAACCCGGAAAAGTCCGCCCCGGGGATCTGGTGTTCTACGGCACCAGCGCATTCACCACGTCGGCATCTACGTCGGTAATGGCTGGATGATCGACGCTCCCCGCCCCGGTACGCAGGTCCGGTATTCCCCCATGGACACCATGGGGGACCTGTACGCAGTCGCACGACCCACCCAGAAAAAGGAGATCTAACCATGCCCAAGCTGAACATCCTCGCCGCCGGACAGGACCTTTCCACCGGATTCAAAGACTTTTTCGACACCATCGGTCTCACCGGCGGCGGTCTGGTCACCAAGGGAATCGCAGCCGTGATCGCCGTGATCGCCGTCAAAATGCTGCTTCAGCTCTCCAACGACCCCAAGACCGCGCTGCGCAAAGGATCCATGGCGATCGGCACGCTTTTCGTCGCCGTCGTCCTGGCGCTCTACGGCGACACGCTCTTCTCGACCGTGACCGCACCGACCGCCACACCCAAGGGGTGATGTCACATGCCGGACAAGGACCCGTGTGACGACATCGAGGGACCGGCCGGCGCGTACTGCGACAGCGACGGCAGCGGCCCGCCCGATGGGGGCGGTCCGCCCGAGCCCGACGGGGGTATCGGTCTGACCGACGGTGCCTCAGACCACGTGCGGGACCTGGCCGAGTACCTGATCAAGAAGATCAACCATCTGCTTGCCCCGGACAAGGTATGGGCACCGGAAGAGGCCGAGAGCGCGCTGTACGCGCCGTTCTTGTGGCTGGGGCAGCACCTAGCCGTCAGCATCCTCGTGTGCGTGGTTGTCGTGTGCGCCCTGACCGCATGGCAGGGCGCACCGCGCATGCGGCAGATGGGCGCCTCCACCGGCTGGACGCTCGCGGCAGTGGCCGGCATGGCGTCCGTGCCCGGAGCCGTGACGATGCTGAACAAGGCCGTGTCTGCCGCATTCAAGGCTGCGTTCAACAGCAGCGAGACCACCCTGTTCACCAAGATCCGTGACGATCTAGAGAACGGGGCAGACGCCGGTAGCCCCTTGGCGCTGCTGATCATCATCTCCGCACTCGTGGTGGCTCTCGCGTTCGCGCTGGTGGTGTTCATGACGCGACAACTCGGCATTCTCATGTTCGTGTGCATGGCGCCTCTGGTGCTGGCGTCGCTGGCGCGCGGGGGCGACATGACGGCCGTGAAGCGGTGGGCGATGCGGTTGCTGGGGTTGATGTTTGCCCCGTTCGCACTGCTCCTGATCTCGCCGTTCGTGGACCGGTTCGGGGGCTCACTGGTCGTGGACGCCGTCCTCCTCGTCGCCGCGGATGCCCTGATGCTGCGGATGATCTTCCACGGGGTCCCCTACTTCGGGCCTCGGGTGGCGGGCGCTCTCCGGACGGTGGTGGAGCGCAACACCACACATCCGCTGGCACATGCAGTCGTGCGTGCCGGTGCACCGGACGTCTACGAGCGCGAGAACAGCCCGCGCGTGCCGCGCACGGTGGACACCCCGGCCCGCGCCGCGCACCAGGACCGCGGAGTCCTGCTCGGCGCCTATGGCATCCGGCAGACGGAGCGGCCAGCACGGCTCACCACCCCGTCCGCTGTGGCAAAGGCGCGACGGGAGGAAAGCGACCGCGCGGACCGCACCGCTCAGGTCAGCCAGGCGCGCCGGCAGGTGCGGACTGCCGTCCAGCCACGGCCGCCCGCGCCGCGTGGGCAGGCGGCCGGCCCGCCGCCGCAGGCCCCGGCCACACCCCGGCCGGCAGCTCCCGACCGGCCGACCAACCACTAACCCGCCGCCGCCCGTGGCCCCGGACCGCTTGACCTCCCCCCGACCACGGCGGTGAGGACGAACGCCGGGGCCACGGGCTATCGGCCACAGACCCAACGGAGGCTTCCCGTGTACTCCCTGACACCCGGCTACCGCGTCCCTGCCGTGCAGCGCAGCCTGAGCCCCGTCGAGACGACGCTGACAAAGATCAATGCCGGGATCGGGGGCGCCATGCTGATGTCGACGCTGATCACCCCGCCCCCTGCGTGGACGTTCGGCGCGGTGGGCGCCGCCGCGGCGCTGCTCAACGTCGCGCCCGGACCGCGCTCCCTCGCCCGCTGGGCGGCGGTCGGCTACCGGCGCCTGCGGGAGCGCACCGCGCCCGGCGCCATGGTCGAGCGTCCGGGAGCGACCGCGACATGGACCCTCTACCCGCAGCACGGCACTATGCAAGACCCCCAGCGCAGGGGAGCGTTCCACGAGGCGTTCGCCCGCGCGCTCACCTTCACGGGCGGGCAGGCCCGCACCGCCGGAATCCAGGTCCACGTCACCCACTACGCCGCCGCCATGGGCGACTACACCGCTCACACGCAGACGATCTCCGTGCACGTCCCCAAGGGACTGGCGGGGCATCCTGACCGAATCCTCGCCACTCTGGAGGGGGAGTTCGCCAGGCTCGGCGCGCTGACGCCGGTGGAGCCGGAGCCGCTGCCCGCCGTGACGGAACGCGGCCCCGGATGGGTGGCCCTGGATGACGGCCGCTACGCCGCCACGGCGCGGATCACCGCATGGCCGGACGAGACCGATGGTGACCTGATGGGCCGACTCCTGCTGAGCGACGGAGCCGACCAGCCCGCCGGCACCGACCGGTCGCTCGCAGTCCTGTACCGGCCGCTGCCGGCGGCACAGTCCCGCAGGTCCGCGAAGTGGCAGTCCGCTGCCGCGGAGGCCTTCACCACGGACAAGATCAAGGCCGATGCGCTCCAGATCGCCGGCGGCACCACGCACGGCGCACTGGTGCAGGGCGCCACGCTCGTCGACCTCGATGCCTATCTGACGTTGTGGGGCGAGAGCCCCGGGGCGGTCACCGACGCCCGCTGGCAGACCTCGCTTACCGCCGACCGGCACCGCATCCACCTGGACTGGCTCACCGGCCAGCAGCACCGCGCCCACGTGATGACCACCCCGCACGGCGCCTCCACCCGGAAAGGGGCGATCCTGTGATCCGCCTGCCCTCCACCCATGCCGCGATCACCGTGCCGCTGGTCGCCTCCAGCACCCGGTTTCCCGGCATCCCGATCGGGCGGTCGATGCTCGATGGGCGCCCGTTTCACCTGTCCCCGGTTCTGGCCGATGCCACGGTGCTGCCGTCCACCAACGCGCTCGCGCTCGGTGGTCTCGGCTCCGGCAAGAGCAGCACAGCAAAGGCCCGGATCTACCGGGAGATCCGCGAGTACAAGCACCAGGCCGTCGTCATCGACTCCTTTGGCGAGGACGGGGCCAGTGGTGAGTGGAGGCCCGTCGTCCAGGCACTCGGCGGCAAGGTCATCCACGCTGGCACCTTCGCCCTGAATCCGGTCAGCGAGCTGCTCCCGCGCGCCGTGCGGGAGCAGCTGGTCCGATCGCTGATCCTGGCGGTCGAGCCCGACGCACTCAGCACGCAGGCCGGGCACGCGCTCCAGCACGCCCTGAACCACCCGAAAGCCACCGCGCTCAGCGGTCTGGTTGACGCGCTGGTCAGCCCCGATGACGGCAGGTGGCCCGCCGCGCGGCTCGCGGAGTGGGGCGAGGGCGCAGCTATCGCCCTGTCCCGCTACACCGAGGGGTCCCTGACCGGTCTCTTCGACGGGCCGGACGCGGCGCTGCCCGAGACGGACCTGCCGATCCTCTCCTTTGACTTCACCGGCCTTGACCGCAACAGCCCCGCGATCCCGTCATTGATGGCTGCGGTGACGTGCTGGGCAGAGCACGTGTGGCTGCCCCAGTCCACCGCCGTCCACCGGCATCTGGTGCTGGAGGAGGCGTGGCAGATCCTGCTGTCCCCGGCCACCGCCGAACTGATCCAGCGGCAGCTCAAGAATTCCCGCAAGGCGGCACTGTCCCTGGACGTGATCATGCACACGCTGTCCGATCTCGGCGCCGGCAGGGCGCAGGACCTGGCGCGGCTGTGCGAGATCGCGCACGTGGGGCGACTGGGCCCGGAGGAGGCCGCGAGGGCGGGCGCGCTGCTGGGCCTGCCGCACTGGGCGGTGGACGCGATCCCGACCCTTGGCCCGGGGCAGGCAGTGTGGAAGGTCGGCCCCGACTACGTCGACCTCGTCCAGACGGTGCTCAGCGAGGAGGAAGTCAGGCTGACCGACACCTCCACCCGGCGCCGCGCAGCACAGCAGGGTGCTGCCCAGAGCGCAGCCGTCGAGGAGGAAGCGGTGCCGGAGCCGGATTCTCCCGAGGACGACAACTGGAAAGACGAGGATGACGAGCCGCTGGCACCGGTCGAGTCGGCTCCCCAGATCGATGATGGGGCCGACTGGGACTGGGAGATGCCACCCAACGTCATCGACACCCGCCACCAGGACGTCATCCGGGCCGCCATGGAAGGCCGGTGCAGCGAGGCCGCTCAACTCGCCGCGCTCGGTGAACGGGAGGACATCACCGCCCACGGCATCGCTTCGGATGAGGCAGTCTCGTGGTTGGTGACCCGTGCCCGGGTGGCGGAGCTGTGCGGAAGCCCCGACGCGGCGGTGCGGCTGCGCGCTACCGTCGCCCGCATGGGCAAGGACGTTGAGTGGTTCGAGAAGGACCCGAGCACCGCACAGGACCAGGAGTGGTATCGGGGGGCCCAATCGGAGCCGCCCGCGCCGGTTGCTGCCGTCACGCCGCCCGCGCCGTCACCCCGACGCCGTGGCTGGCCGTACGTCGCCGCAGTCGCTGCCCTGGCCGTCACGGCGGGGGGTGTGTGGCAGAACGCCTCAGACGCAGAGCGCCGCCAGGATCGCAAGGGAGAGGCCGCCGCCTACAAGGGGAAGTCGGAAGCGGAACTCACCATCGACGGCGTCAGTGCAGATGTGGAGGCGCGATGGAGCAGAGATGGGAAGCGTGTCGTTTTGGAAGTATGGGCACCTTCTGATCAGAACGCCAGGTACCTGCGGGTCGAGGCATCCGACAAGAGCGCCAGCAAGGTCTCTGAAGACGGAGCATTCCCCCGGCCCCCTGAGATCGAACTGCCGGTGACAGACCCGTTGGCGGACGTGACGGTCCATGTGTCGGTGGGTGGGAAGACCTGGCAGGAGGGTTCCCGGGCACCGTCCCGGACGGTGCGCCTGTCGCCGACCGGTACCGCGTACGACGCTGAAAGCGGCGAGAAGCTCCCTAGCGATCTGTGAGGCAAGGAGATAGCCATGCGAACCGAGGACCAGGATCACGCGGCCGTCATCGATGCCAGCGCGCGGGCGGAGGCCGCCGTGGAGGACGTGCGTCACCGCTTCCACGCCGCGCCCCTCGGCGCGAAGTCGGCGGGACTGCATCCGCCCGGCGAGCGCCTGGATGGCGACGGTCTTCGCCTGGGGCGTGTCGGTGATCCTGCCGTCCTCGGTCAGCAGCGCCTCGCCGATCCGCTGCTGCGCGATCCGCTCCTGAGGTCCCAGTGGCGGGAGCGGCGCGCCGTCCGCCCCGCCCGGCCCAACGTGCGGGCGGGTGAGGCTGTCCAGTCCCGTCTCCGATGCATGCCGGTAACGGGCCACCAGCCAACTTTCCAAAAGAAATTCTGCAAAATTACTTCTGTGGAATGTCTGGGCCGCTCTACCCTCCCGTCATGGTCAGCGAAGAGCAGAAACGCGTACTCGATCCCGAGCGGGATGCAGCAGCCCTGAAGGCCCTCACGCACCCTCTGCGCATCCGGCTGCTCGGGATGCTGCGGCAGGACGGCCCGGCCACCGCGAGTGAACTCGCGGTCAGGACCGGGGAGTCATCCGCTTCCACCAGCTATCACCTGCGGGTTCTGGCGAAGTATGCGTTCGTCACCGAGGCCGAGCACCGTGACGGGCGGGAGCGCCGCTGGCAGGCGGTACACTCCGTGACCTCCTGGAGCCGCAAGGCAATGGAAACCACAGCGGGCAGCCGCGCCTACGTCAGCCTGTCGCGCAGGGTCCAGATCGAGCACCTGGAGGCATCTCTCGCCCGGCACGAGGCCGACATCGCCGACGGGCGGCTGGGCCAGGAATGGGTGGAGCCCTCCGGAATCAACGACCTGATGCCTCGCCTGACACCGGAGTCGCTCACCGAACTCTGGGAGGTGCTCGACCGGAAGCTGGAGGAACTGACCACCCGCGATGCACAAGATCCGCGCGCCGCGCAGGTCGTACTCCTCACCGCCGGATTGCCCCTGGCACCGCGCGACCAAGGCGTTGAGGAGGATACCTCAGCCCCTGCGGGGACAGATGCCGAGGACGCGTCATGACCGGGCCGCTGGACATACGCACCGCACGCCGCCGCTACATCACGGTCTGCGTTCTGTTCTGGCTGCCACTGGGACTGAGCATCGCTCCCCTGATCCTGCTGTTCACCGAGCGCGGCATGCCCATGGCGGCCGTCGCGGGCTTCTTCGCCGCGCACTCCCTCACCGCCGCCGCACTGGAACTGCCCACCGGAGGACTGTCCGACGTCCTCGGTCGCCGCACTGTTCTGGCCTCCGCCGGCCTGCTGAACCTGGCCGCCCTAACCCTCGTGGGCCTGGGCACTGCTCCCTGGCTGCTCGGCCTCGGTATGGCCCTGATGGGCGCGGGCCGTGCCCTGTCCAGTGGGCCGGCCGAAGCCTGGTACGTCGACACCGTCCAGGCGCACTCCGGCCCCGACGCCGAACTGCGTACCGGGCTGGCCCGTGGCGGATCCGCGACATCCGCCGCGCTCGCCACCGGCACCCTGCTCGGCGGTGCCCTTCCCTGGCTGCTCGGACTCGGCCCTTCCCTTGGCGCCCGGCTGAGCGAAGCGACATCCGAGCTGGTGCTGCCCCTTTCCGTCCCGATGCTGCTGGGCGCAGCGGTCGAGGTCTTCTTCGTGCTGTACGTCGTAACTGCTCTGCGGGAGCCGCCCCGGCCGGCAGCCACCCTGCCCGACGTACTCCGCGGCATCCCGGCCACCGTCATGGGTGGACTGCGGCTGGGAGGCCGCGACGGGCTGGTCCGCCGGGTGCTCCTCAGCGCTGGGGCCGCCGGCGGCGCCTTGGCCGCGATCGAACTGCTCACGCCGGGCCGTGCCGCGGCCCTCATGGGCGCATCGGAGTCGGGGGCGGTGCTTTTTGCAGCGCTCGCCTGCGCCGGATTCGTCTGCGCGGGTATCGGCAGTCACCTCGCACCGCTGACCGCTCGGCTTGCGGGCAGTAGCGAGCGCGCGGTCATGGTCAGCCTCGGCGCGAGCGCGAGCGGCCTGCTTCTACTCGGCGCCACTGCGGCGTTCGCAGGAGTGGGCTCCATGGTCATCGCGGCCGTCGGCTACGGCCTGGTCTACCTCGGGCTTGGCGCGGCTGGGCCGAGCGAAAACGACCTCTTGCATCGCCGGGTCGCAAGTTCGGGCCGGGCCACCGCGCTGTCCGTCCAGTCTCTCGCCCTGCAACTGGTGGCAGCTCCCACCGGCTTGATCATTGGTGTCCTTCCGTCAGGCCCGATGCCCTGGCTGCTGGGAGGCGCCGTGCTGCTGGCAGGAGCTCTCCTGTGGATTCAACGCAGCGGGACCACACCCCGGACTCCGGCGGCAACGCCTCAGCCGCACATCGCGTCGTCCTCCGCGACGAGCACCGCTGGCTCCGACCCCCATCAGCAACATGCCGACCAGTAGCGCCGAGGCCAACCCGAAGACCGTACAAACGTACGGGTGACCGCAAAGGCGCCGAGCGGTTCGCGCACACACGGTCCGTTCGCGCGGCGCTCATCTATCGATCGTTATCGGACACCACCGCTCGCACCATCAGCCTGCCCCCGCCAGTGGGCGAGGTAGTCCCGGGTGATCACGGTGTCGGGGTGGTCGGGGCCCAGCACCCGCAGCCGGTCGGCCAGCAGT
>NZ_KL591038.1:35304-35576 GCF_000716335.1 Streptomyces sp. NRRL S-118
CCCCGCGGCCCCCCGCCAGTGGGCGAGGTCGTGCCGGGTGATCAGGGTGTCGGGGTGGTCGGGGCCCAGCACCCGCAGCCGTTCGGCCAGCAGTTCGGCGGTGGCCGTGGCGGCCCCGGCCGCATCCCCCGCCTCCCCCCGCCAGTGGGCGAGGTTGTGCCGGGCGAGCAGGGTGTTGGGGTGGTCGGGGCCCAGCACCCGCAGACAGTCGGCCAGCAGTTCGGCGAACGCGGTGGCGGCCCCGGCCGCATCCCCCGCGGCCCCCCGCCAGT
>NZ_KL591038.1:35778-39698 GCF_000716335.1 Streptomyces sp. NRRL S-118
AGGCGAGGTCGTGCCGGGCGGTCAATGTGTCGGGGTGGTCGGGGCCCAGCTTCTGGCGGGCGGCGGTGTGCAAGTCCTGGAAATAGGCGCGCGCGGCGGTGACGAGTCCAGTGTGGCCGAGGCTGTTTCCGGTGTGGAAGAGAACCGGGTGGGCGTCGGGCTGCCACAGGGCGTCTGCGGCGTGGGCAGTCAGGGCGGCGGTGTTGGCGCGCAGAGCCTGGCCGAGGGCAGTGTCGCGTTCGACCTCGGGCCAGGCCTCGTGCAAGGCGTCGGCGCAGGTACGGGCCGCCATGTCGCGTGCGGCGGGGCTAAGGGCTTCGCGGGTGGCACGTTGGACGAGGTTGTGGACGCGCACCTCTTGGTGAGGGGTGTTGGGGGTGTGGTCGGCCAGGCTGAGCCGGTGCAGGCAGCGCAGCGCGTCGGTCGCATCGTCCACCCCGACCGCGTGCGGGGATACGTCGGGATCAGTGTCACCGTCGGGGGTGCGGTGTTCGGTGAGGTAGGCGAGGGCTGGGGGCGAGGTCAGGACGGTGGCGGGGATGCCGTTGGGGTCGAGCAGGGCCACCAGGTGGAGCATGGGGCGGGCCAGGCCCGTCGGACGGAGCCGGTCGGCGTGTTCGATGGACAGAGACCAGGTGGCGGCCACTGTGGCGCGGTGGGCGTCAGGTAGGCCGCTGTCCTCGGGGACCAGGTCGGGCAGCGTACGGGCGCGGTCGGCCAGCCGGGCGCGGTAGGTGGCGCAGTCCAGGTGGAGGTCGAGGAGATAGGTGACCGCCTGGGCCAGGGCCAGCGGCAGATGGCCCAGGTCGCGGGCGAGCTCCTTGACCTGCCCGGGGTCGTCGTGGCGGCCTTGGGCGGCGAGTTTGGCCCTCAGGTAGCCGACGGCCTCGGCCTTGGTGAACAGGCCGACGTCGATGAGGTGGCCGGGCAGGGCGGCGTCGCGGCGGCGGGTGGTGACCATAGTGCAGCCGTTCGGGCGCGCGGGCGGCCACAGGTCACTCCGACCGTCCGTGCCGTTCAGGTGCGCGGGGTCACTCACGTCGTCGAGCACGATCAGCCATCGCCGGTCGGTGGACTGGGCCCAGGCCAGGAAGCGGACGGCGGCCCGCTCAGGGTCATCGAGGCCCGCGCATTGAGGGTCGTCGGGGTCGGTCACCGCGACAGCGGCCTCGGAGTAAGCGCTCAGGACCGCGTCTCTGCTAGTCGCGGTGACCCACACCAGCAGATCCACCGCCCCGGCCTGCCACGCGGTGCGGGCGTGGTAGGCGGCGAGCTGAGTCTTGCCGACCCCACCGATCCCAGCCAGCACCTGGCACAGCACCGCCGTCCCACCCCCGGCCACCGCTCGCTCCAAGGCATCGACGGCATCGCGGTGCTGGAAACAGTCCGCCTGCCGCGGGACCACGCCCACCAGCCGCGGCCACGAGAGCGGCGCCCGCGGCACGGCATGGTGCGTCACCGAATCGGCACGGCCGACCACCAGGGCACCGGACTGCGCGTAGAGCGATGTCTGCGCAGAGATGTGCGGCGCCTGGCTGACGCCGGGTACGGTCAGCGCTGCTCCGGACCCGGCATCGGAGGGTTTCCGAGGGACACGTCGCCCATCCGCAGGGCGGCCGCCGACCCGCGGTCGGCCTTGATGTCGGCGTAGCCGCCGATGGCGATGCCGTCGTCCCCGGCCGTGACTGCGCCGGAGGCCTGCCAGGCCACCAGTTCGCGCAGTTGCCCGGCGGCTTCCGCGCGGTCCGCCGCGCCCAGACTCTCCAGCAGGTCCTCGCACCGGGCCTGCCAGGATGCTTCCAGCCGGGTACGGACCTGGTCGGCGCCACCGGGGTCGGCGCGGTCCAGTTCGAGGGCCGACCGGTCCAATCGCTCCAGGACCACCTGGGTTTCCCGCGCGTCCCGGCGGCCGAAGATCAGGGCCACCCGGTCCCGGAATCCCGACCACACCTCGGTGCCGGCCGCCGAAGCCACCGCCGCCCCGAACGCCGAACCCAGAACAACCAACGCCTGATCCAACATGTCATCCCCCTGGCAAGGCTGCCCGCCCCATGTCTGTCTCTATGCCGGTAAAGGGTACCGATCCGGGCGCCTCACCGGACCGCCTCGGCAGACTTTGAATCGAGGGCACGTCACCATGGTCTGCCGCTCAGGGCCGAGTTACCAAGGACGACACTTCGACCGCGGCACACCGTCCGGCCGGGCATCGCGTCCGCCCTCGGTCTGACTCTGTCGATCACTGTTCTGCGCCGTCGTCGTCCTCGTCAAGGCCGCCGGCCCCTGGGTCGCGCAGCGGGCGCAGGTTGCCGTCGACCGGGGTGGAGGCGCGGAAGCTGTAGCGGCCGAGCACGTTGAGGTTGCCGTGCTTGAGCCGGGAGACGCGGGCGACGTCTTCGTCCAGGACATCGTGCTCGCGCTCCTCGGCGGGCAGGTACCGCAACTCCTCGATTGCGGCGTCGAGATAGCGGGTCGTCCACAGTACGGCGGCATTCAGCACGAGACCGAGCGCGCCGAGCTGGTCCTCCTGGCCCGTCTTGTACGCCTGCATGATCTGCCCGCGCTTGCCGTGGCAGATGTCCCGGGCGAGCTTGTGGCGGGACTCCTGCACGGTGAGCTGCCGGTTCATCTGCCGCCGGTAGGTGTCGTCGACTGGGTCGACCACCCGTAGCAGGTGCAGGGTCTTGGCGATCCGCCCGTACTCGGCGAACGCGGTGCCCAGCGGGGTGGGGCGTCCCTCGCGGCCGAACATCCGCAGCAGGTCGTACGCGCGGACCTGCCCGGTGACCAGGGAGCCGACCACTCTAAGCATGTCCGAGTAGGAGGCGGTGTCGGTGGCCACCATGTCCGGCTTCACCCCGGCGTCCAGGTTCAGCAGTGTGTCCAGGATGTGCATCGAGTCGCGCGGGGTGCCGGGCACCACCATCTGCCCGATTCCCGCTCGCCTCCCGCAGCAGCTTGTACGGCTTCGCCGCGACCTGCCCGTCCGCGGCCAGGTAGTAGGAGTCGCCGATCCGGATCGGGTCGATCGAGGAGGCTGGCACGAACGCCACGATCTCGATCGCCTTCGCCGTGGGCAGCGGCATCGAGTCGAGCTCCTCGTCGGTGACCGGCACGACCTGCTCCTTGGAGAGCTCGTAGCCGCGGCCGATCTCGTGCTGCTCGAGCACCTTGCCGTCGAGGTCGCAGACCTTTTGGTAGCGGATCCGGCCGCCGTCCTTCTCGTGCACCTGGTGGAAGCCGATGTTGTGCGACTCGGTGGGGCTCAGCACCTTGATCGGGATCGTGACCAGGCCAAACGAGATCGCGCCGCTCCATACCGGCCGGGGCCCGCTGGATCGGAATTCGCGGCACCAGCCGCAGACTCTGCCGTCCCCGTCTTCGTCCCGGTGCCTGCGGCGGCCGGCACCACGCCGCCGGTTCGCGCCGAGTCCGGCGTCGCGCGCGGCCGGCTGCTGCCCGGGGCGGACGACCCGTCATGGGACGAGGTACCCCTGCATCTGCGCCAGCAGTTGCGGATGGCCGCCTACCAGTTGGTGACGCCCGTGCAGAGGCCGTTGCAGCAGCCCGAGAACCGGCGCCTGCTGAGCGCCGTGCGGGCGGCCGGCCGGATGCGGATTACCGGTACGCACTGGCTGCTGCTGCTGACCGCCGAGCGGGCGGTCTTCGGCAGTCCGCGCAGCCAGCGGGCCAGCACGTTCTACGAGGTGCTGGAGCAGATCCTGGCTCAGCACCCGCCAGGGGCCCCGGCCGGTCTGAGGAAGACGCCCCAGTCGGCTGACCGCCGGGACGGCAGGCTCCTTGGTCTGCAGGGACGGCCCCGGCCGCGCCGGCGGTGGCCTATCGGGTCGCCGCCACCCTGCCGGGGGCGACGCCGGTGCTCGCGTGGTGTACCAGTGTCGGCGGGCGCCGCCCTACGTCCG
>NZ_KL591038.1:39710-48487 GCF_000716335.1 Streptomyces sp. NRRL S-118
CCGGGGGCGACGCCGGTGCTCGCGTGGTGTACCAGTGTCGGCGGGCGCCGCCCTACGTCCGGATGACGTACGGCGGCGCTCTGCGTCGCGCTTGATGGGGCTGCCCGGGGATGGCCGCCCCCGGGTTCACCGGCGGTAGCGCAGGAACGTCGCCGCGAGCTCGGGCAGCGCGCGGACCACGGCCACCGTGTCGGTGCGGTGCGCGCGGCACAGGGCCACGACGCAGACGACGGCGGGCGCACAGCACGCCGAGGCCGAGGATCCAGGGCAGGGCGAGCAGTACGTCGATGGGCATGGGTCCTCCAGTGAGTGAGTGGAAAGAGTCCTCCCGTCCCGGACAGGCCGGGTCGGCGGGAGCACGTTGGAGGACCGGTGGGTTAGGCCCGCAAGAGGGCAGGCTCGCCACGGCGCCCCCGTACAGAGGGCGCGCGTGCCCCTGTCCGGTGGCGCGGAACTTCCATTCCCACGGCACGCCTTGAGGTGCGGCCGGGAGGCGCGGAGCAGGAGCGGCCCGGCGCCCGGCGGGCGTCGGGCCCGCCATGGCGGACAACCTGGGGGCGCGGGGAGGACGCGAAGCGGCTCGTGACGGCGCCGGGGATCGCGCGCGCTCGCGCGCGGTGGGTCGAGGCCGTACGCGGCATCTGGGGCCTGGCCGTCGCGCTCGAGCGGGAGGCGGCGGTCGGTTATGTGACTGCTGTGGTTCGTCCGGTGACGGTTGCCGAGCAAGTGCGGTGTGACATCTGCCACTTGATGCTCGGCAAAGGGCAGGGGGTGGCGCCGGGCAGCGTGCGTCTTGCCAGGTCACGGGTCATTGGTCGAATGTGAATCCGACTCTCGCGACTACGTTGCGTCCCCAGGCATGATCGCTCGGTCATTTTTCTTGAGGTGGGCGTGAGTGTCGGGCCCTGGAAATCGACAGGGTGGGTCCTGAGGGCCAACGGAGCCCTCGTACGGGCGAGTCGCCCGTACTCGTTTTCGGCACCACCGCCTCGATGACGAGGACCGAACGGTGGTCAACGCATAGCGGAGGCCCGTGTGAGAGATGGCGACGTCAACGCTGACGGTTCGCCCCAGGACAGCGCCGGCGGCCAGCCAATGGCCGACGAGGTGCTGAACCTGCCCCTGGACTTCGAGGCCTTCTACCTGGGCCATCAGGAGTTCTTCCACGCGTACGGCGAGATCCACCTCGGCAGCCGACGCGCGGCTGAAGAGGTGGCCCACCAGGTCTTCCTGGAAATCCTCGGCGGCTGGGACCAGCTCCTGCAGGAGGGGGACCTGGAGCAGCGCACGCTCGCGGTGCTGCACCGCCACGTCCGCGCCCGGCTGGAGAAGGAGGGCCGTGAACCGGCCTTCGTCATCAACGGCCCGATATTCCGTGCCCTGCGCGAGGCGAAGGACAAGCTCGAGCTGATGGAGTCCAGCAGCGGCCTGTATGAGGCGATCACCGGACTGCCGACCCGGCAGTTCGCCGTCATCGTGCTGCGGCACCTCCTCGGCTACGAAACGTCGCGGATCGCTCGCTTCATGGGCCTGCATGAGCGGACGGTCGACTACCACGGCCGCAAGGGCAAGGAGCGCCTGCGGGCTCAGCTTGGGCTCCCGGCGCCGCAGCGAGCCAAGAACAAGAATAAGAAAGGGACGGGACAGTGACTGCCACCATCGATGAGCTGTTGGCCAAGGCGGCCGTGCCGGTGTCTTCGTCGGCCACGTTCGACGTGGCCGCAGCCCTGCGCCGGCTCGCCGCGGACGCGACCAAGGCCTCCCCGACCCCGGACATGGCACGCGCGGCCGAGGCGGGCAAGCGCCTGGCCGTGGTCTGCCGCTGGGTCTTGAACGAGCCGGGCGCAGCCGTGCACGTCGACCGCCTGGCCGAGGACACCTACGGCACCGAGCGGGGGGAGGAGCACCTGGACGTCGACGGCGCGCTGGTCTTCGCCTGCCTGCTGTACCTGACGGGGCACCCGGAAAGCGCGCAGTTCTGGTGGCAGCTTGCCGCCGGAGCCGGCAACCGCGCGGCCGCGTACTGCCTGCACCTTCACCACCTGGCGCTGGGGGAGAGCAAGGAAGCGCAGCACTGGCTGCACGAGGTGACCCACTCCGTGGTGGACTCCGACGCCCCGGACGAGACGTTCTTGGACTGCCTGGAGATGTTCGCCCGCTACGTGCGCAACAACGGCTCCGCCGCCACCCCGCCGACCGGGGACCTGGAGATGGAAGTCGACCGCCTGGCCACCAAGGACTCCTGCATCATCGTCGGCGGCCCCGACCGGCGCCTGGCCGACCAGCTCCACGACTTCGCCCGCCGCTGACCGCCCGCCCCCGCTCACAGCGAAGGAGCCCGTCCTCGACCCCCGAGGTTCCGAGGCCACCGGGTCGAGAGGGCTCCTTCGTACGACGCACCCCGAGAAGAGGAACATCTGCCATGCACGATAGCCCGCCCCGCCGTACAGCACGCACGATCCGCCGATTTACCGCTCGGTTGGCCTGCTGGGTTCGCCGCCGCAGGCGCGCGGCACTTAGCCACCTGCTGCGCGGCGCCTGTTACGGCATCGGTACGGGCCTGATCAGCCTCATCACCTTCTGGATCCAGCACCGGGCCTGAATGCGAGGCGGGCGTCCCGGTGGTCGTGGTCCGCTGGCCGCCGTGCCGGGGGTGTGGAAACGGCCGCCTCCGTGGAGGAGGCGGCCGCTGGGGCACTCAGTCGGACGGTGCTTCAGACACGGTCATGGAAGATCGTGTACCAGGGGTACGTCCCCACCACGGCGCCGTCGGCCGTCACGGCTTCCAGCGTGTAGAAGTACGTGTTCCCCTTCGTTGCCGTGAGGTCCGTCCACGTTCGGGCGTCGGCCGGGAGCAGTCCGTCGTGCTGGGACTCGTACGTCTTGGTCGCCGGGTTCCACCGGCTCACGCGGTAGCCGGTGACGGTGCCGCACCGGGTCGTGTCGGTGCACTGCCAGTCGACGGACGGGCGGGCGGCCGTCGGGTTGTGGCTCAGGCTGCCGAGGTTCCAGTCCCGGGTGACGGTCACGGAGGGCCGGACGTTGAGCTCGGTGGCCTCGACGGCGATGACCTTCGGGTCGCTCGGGTGCAGCCCGTTGCCCCAGTGGTCCTTCGCGATAACCGCGTACACGCGAGTCTCCCCGTCCGGGAGGTTGCCGCAGAGGATCGCGAGCGGGTTGCTCACGCCCTCCCAGCAGCGGTCGGGGCCGAGCCACTTGACCGTGCCGTCGGCCTGCCGGGCGCCGGCCCACACCACGTACTCGTCGATGTCGTCCTCGGGCGAGGCGGCCCAGCTCACCAGCATCCCGTCGCTGCGCGGGATGACCTTCACGCCGGTGACCGGGCCCGGCGCCACTGTGTCGCCGGTGCGCACGACGAGCGGGGCGGAGTACGCCGACTCGTTGCCGTCCGGGTCCACCGCCGTGACGGCGTACGTCACGTACGTGTTCACGGGCATGCCCAGGTCGACGCACGCACCCCCGTTGCCCGCCTCGTTGCTCCCCTCTTCGGCGCAGGCCACCTCGGTGCGCGCGGCCGGGTCGAAGGTCTTGCCGGGCGAGCGGTACACGCGGTAGTGCCCGCCGTTGTCCCAGTCCTCGACCCAGCGGCCGCCGGGCGCCGTCCAGTACACCGCGGTGGAGCCGGGACGGGCGACGGAGTTCAGGCCGCTCGGGGACCCCGGCGGCGTGCGGTCGACGCCGTCGCCGGCGACCGTGGCGTAGACGCGGTAGTACTGGTTCGCGTTCGTGGGCGCGCTGGTGCGGTACGACGTCGTAGTCGCCGTGATGAGCAGCTCGAACGGGCCGGTAGCCGCGGACGAGGCGTACACCTCGTACGTCGCCGCGTCGGAGACGGCCTGCCAGCTCAGGGTGGCCATCCACGCGTCGCTGACGACCGTGAGACCGGTCGGGGCCGCCGGGCCCGTGCGGTCCACCGTCGCGGCGGTGACGTCGACGCTGCCGGTGGATTCGCGGCCGGCCTTGTCCACGGCGCGGACCTCGTACAGGAAGGTCTGGCCGGTCGCGGGCGGCGTGTCGACGAAGGAGGGGGTGGTGAGCAGAGAGCTGCCGCTGACCTTCGCCCACGGGGTGGTGCTCAGCCGGCGGTAGACGCGGTACCCGGCGAGGTCCATCTCCTTGTTGGCCGTCCAGCGCAGCGTGGTCTTGGCGGTGTCCCGGCTGTACGCGGCGGTCAGACCGGTCGGGGCCAGCGGCTTGACCGTGTCGACGCTCGCCTCGGTGCGCGGGGTGTAGGTGAACCCGGCGTAGGCGGAGCCAGTCCAGGCGACGTAGTCCACACGGATCGTGTGGCGGCCGGCCGGGATGTTCAGGTCCACGGTCTTGCGCGCGGTGGTGGAGACGTTGGTCCACAGGTTGATCTTGCGCACGCCGTCGACGTAGACGCGCATGCCGTCCTGGGTGGCCGCGGCAAGCCGGAAGGGACCGCCGGAGCCGAAGTCCCGGGTGAGGGACCAGCGGATTGAGAAGTTGTCGTTCGGCAGCGTGACACCGGCCGGGTCTCCAGAGCCCATGTTCTCGGCGATGGCCGAGTCACAGGCGGTCAGCTTCGGGGTGCCGCTGAACGAGGTGTTGGCGAAGTACTGCGCCGTCCACACCGGAGAGGTGCAGGTAACGGCCGCGGAGGCCGGGACGGCGGTGATCAAGCCGCCGACGGCGGCGAGAACGGCCGTCGCGGCCAGCGTACTCAGCCGGGTACGAGTCATCACAGAGAAAAGGGCCCCTTTCGGACCATGGCGGATCACGTGCAGTGTCAGACGCCTGTGTGACTCGTGAGGCGGCGGCGGGGTTGCCCTCACCCCCGCACGTTTTTTCGGGAGGACCTCCGGATTTCGGGGGACGTCCCGACCGCTCACCCGTAGCGGCGCGGCGTCCAGTCGAGGACGAGCGCGGCAAGCTCCACGGTGAAGCCGGTGGCACGCAGGTCGTACGATGCACGATCGCGATGCGCCTCTCCTTGGCGCGGCGACCCGCGTACGGCGCAACCAACCGCTCCTCGGCCGCCGCGCCGTGCCCCCGGCCGAACATGTAGCAGGTGTGGCAGAGCCGTCCGCGGAAGTCGCCCCAGGCCAGGCAGCTCGGGAAAGAACTGGTCGGCTTGACGTAGCCTTCGGGAAGCGTGCCACCAACTCGCTCCGGCGGCAGCGCCAACTGCCCCGGCGCTTTGGCACCCGCGTCGACACCTGCCCCTACAACTCCACCAGGGCCGACTACAAGATGTGCTGACCCGCCCTGCAGACCCGGCCCGCTGCGTCACCTGATCGGTGCTTTTGCCTGTACGGCCACGCCGGCTGCGGCATCGTCGTCTCCGGGCGCCTCACCAAGAGCGCCCGGAGACACACGAAGCATACGGAGGGACGGGCATGAGTGAGCGGGAGACGTGGACGACGGAGGAGTTCGGCACCTCGCACGAGGGAGCGGTCGGCGTCCTCCTGGCCGACGGGACCGTCCCGGCCCCCGTCGTCCTGGACATGAGCTCCGGCGGAGGAGGACAGCCGGTCGCGCAGTGGAGCATCTACAGCGGCCGCATCGCGCACGGGCCACGCGCGGCCGCGCTGCGCGCGGTGTGCTCGTGCGGCTGGACCGGTAGCGAGCACCCGCTGGACTGGGACGAGATCGGCGAGCACGACCTGGCCGAAGCCGGAGCGGGCACAGCGGACAGGTGCATGCAGGACTGGGATGCGCACACCACCGAGGTGGAAGCGTCAGCTGTCCCTCTGCCGGAGACGATCACTACCTTGCTGGCCCAGCTGGAGGAGGAGATCGAGAAGCTGGCGAAGACCTCCCCGCTGGCCGCCCTGCGAGCAGCCCGCCGAATGGAAGTGACCGCCGCACAGGTCGGGTACTGGCCGGCCCACGACGCCCGGCGAGAGACGCCAGCAGAGCAGGCAGCTGCCGCCCTCGGGCTGAACGAGTCCGCCGCAAACACGCTGCTAGCCCGCTTCGGTCGCTTCAGCCCCTACCGCTGAACACCTGCCCGCAGCCGCAGTGTCCCGGAACACCCCCGGAGCACCGCAGCTTGCACGCCAAGGATCGCCTGCAGAGCTCGCCGACCGTACAGAGCTGCCCCACGCGGCTGCCGTCCGCGCCGCGGCAGAGCGATACCGCCCCGCGATGCGGTACGGCTCCAGAGTCACTAGACGTCGCTCGCCGAGGCGGTCTTCTTCGGCCGGCCACGGCCTCGGTCGGGGCGCGGCCTGGACCTGGTTGGCGCGTACAGCTGGTCCTCTTGCGGCCCGGCTCACGGCTCTCGGCCACCAGGCCCCACCGGCCGAACTGCTTACGGGCGCTGCCCGCGGCGGACGGGCCGGTGTAGCCGAGGTACTCGGCCACCTTGCTGATGCTCCACAGCTCCCGAGGCTGGCAGATGTAGGCGTCGACCGTTCCGGGCCCCAGCGCGGTCGGCGGCGCACGTAGCGGTCCGGCTCGGGCAGGTACCCGGTTCCCCGGAGCGTGTCCCAGCCCACCGTGCTCATCGGGCATTCCGCCGTGCCGATGTTCCCCGACGCCGGACCTCAAGCCAGCCCGAGAACGACCGGGCCCCCGGCACACGCCCGAGGGCCCGGTCTGCAGGGCGGGAGCCCGCGCCTACCTCAGCTTGTTCAGGTCGCGCTGGCTCATGCCGAACCGCACGTTCGGCTGGTCGTACCTGAAGGGATACCCGACGATGAACGCGGAGGCGATGAGCACGCCGTTGGGCAGGTATGTGCCAGTTGCCCGCTCGATCAAGTGCTTCACACCGTAGCTGCCAGCGGTGAGCGTCTTGATCGGCGTGATGTTGTTGCGCAGCCACAGGGCCGTCTTCACGATGAGGTCCTCATTACGCCGCAGGTGCTCGCGCTCACCGGCGAGTTCGGCGCGCCGCTGCTCGGTGGCCAACCGAGGGGAGTTGAAGACGCCGATACCGAAGTTGCCGAGCCTCTCGTGCTCCTCCATCACTTCGGCCAGGGTCGGCCAGTGGAGCTGGCGGCGGCGAGCGTTCAAGTACGTCGTTTCGGTGGCGGCCTGGAAAGCGCGAATCCACGACTTCTGACGGTGGTTCTGGGTCATCAGGTGCTCCTCGCAGGGCTGCCCACGTCCCCCGCACGGATGTCTGATGACCTGGCGGAAGTGCTGGGCGCGATTCGGAGAACCTTGTCTTCGCCGTCACGGCGTACGTGGGCCACCGTGACTCGGAGCGGGCAGGCGCTGTCTGCCAGGAGCAGCATACCCATCTGCTCACTCATGAGGCCCGCCGCGAGACCGGAGAGCACGCCACCATGCACGAGATCGGCCGGGACGGCTCCCACCCACCGTCACACCCTGGTGCTTGCGACGGGGCCCGCTGCGACCGGGCCGGAGCGCCTGCCCCTCAGTTGAGCAACGTCGTTGAAACGCCGCATGACGACTCCTCCAGCGCCCCGTCCCGCTGCCTGCGAGGTCCGAACTCCTCGCCCTGACGATCGCACTGGCCGCCGGCGCCGCCACCCCGGCGGCCGGTGCGCGTACGTCGACAAGCGGACCAACAGGTGCGTGGCGAGGTCGGGCGGCGGGTGCGGCACGGGCATTGTGGTGAAGTACTGATGCCCCGCTGGTGCAGCCGCCCAGCGGGCCCTGGGCGGTGCGACCGCCCAGGGCCGTGACCCTTTCAGGGTCTGTGCCGCGTGCTTGGCTGCCGCTTGGGGGTCAGCCGCGCGGTGCGGTGGTGGTCCAGTTGTAGTCCTTGCCGCGGAAGCAAGCGTTGATCCGGTTGACGCGGGCCTGTGTGCCGCACCGTTCCTTGGTGGTGTACCAGGGGCTGATGCGCAGTCCGGCCTGAGGGACCTGGGCTGCGGTCTGGTGCAGCCCGGCGTGGGCGATCCAGGCCTTCTGGCGCTTGCACTGGGAGTCGTAGCGCCAGACGAATTCCCCGCCCATGGAGCGGAAGCGGACCTTGAGCGCGTCGTTGTCCGGAGCGAGGACCCAGCTGGAGGTGCGGTCCCACATGAACGTCTTGCGGGGCTTGTAGGAGCGCCAGGCGGTGCTGCACTTCTCGTCCGGGCCCTGCTGCTTGGCGCGCTGCTGGGCCGCTACGCCGACGACGGTGTCGGTCGGCTGTGCGTCCTTGTCGAAGACGGCGCCGGCTCCGGCGGTGAGGGCTCCGGCCGTCACACCGAGGGTGGCGACGGCGATGGCCACGGGCCGGGCCCTGCGGGAGGTGAGGAGGGACATACGGATGCTCCTTCGATGACGTACGGACGAATCCGGTGACCGGCCGGCGGTTTTGACGCGCCGCGGCGGCCGGGGATGGTGGGTTGCTCGCACCGGGTCGTCGGCACCGGCGTGACAGCGAGCGGGGAATCGAGGCGGCGGACCCGGATGTGCCGTCGACGAGGGGCGTGGTCCGGGTGGGCCGGTCGATGCGATGAGCCTGCCGGTCCCGGTGAGCGTCCGGCAACGGTTGTGGGCGGCCGGGACAGTCCGGGGCCGTCCCACCCGGGTGTCTGCCCTGGTCACAGGGGGTGCGGCGGGTACTCGGGGCGGTGGCTCAGGGCTTGCCTGAACCATGTGGATGCGTCCCTCTCGGTCGCCGGCATCCCACGCACCGCCCGGCCGACGCGCCCTGTCATCGCTTTCGACCGCGGCAGTTGGCGGCGGCCGGGACAGGGGCATGAGCTGGAAGGACATTCCCGGACTGTCCCGGCCGCCCCGGGATCTTGCTGGACACCCGGGCGTCGCGAAGTCTCCTTCACCTGAGCCCACCCCAAGAGCACCGTGAAGGAGACCGTGATGGCCCAGGT
>NZ_KL591038.1:48545-48765 GCF_000716335.1 Streptomyces sp. NRRL S-118
AGCCCCGTCCACTGCGGCGTCGAGAACGGCAATGAAGACGAACCCGGCTCCGGCGAAGGTGACCATCACGACGTCGAAGCGGTCACGGAGGCACCGCCCCGGGCCTGCCTCGCCGGCCACGGCCCCCGCCCGTGACCAGCCGGTCGCCGGGGGCGAGGGGAGGCGCCGGCACGGGACCCCGGCACGGTGGACCGTGCGGTGGACGGTGCGTGGTCTGGCT
>NZ_KL591039.1:0-6684 GCF_000716335.1 Streptomyces sp. NRRL S-118
AACTAGATAGGGGCACCCCCCCCCGCATCAGCCGTCCCCCGCCTCCACCCCCCTCAGGAACGAGCCCACCACCTCCCGGAAGCGTTCCGGTTCCTCGGCCGAGGGGAGGTGGGCGCTGTGCTCGAAGATGGTCCACTGGGCGCCGCGGATGCCGTCGGCCAGGGGGCGGACCACAGCCGGGGTCGCCACGTCGTGGCGGCCGGATGCGAGGAGGACCGGGAGGTCCAGCTCCGGCAGGCGGGCCGTCACGTCCCAGTCCCTGAGGTTGCCCGTGACGTTCCACTCGGCGCCCCACATGGTCTCGTACACGTCCTCCCGCCAGTTCGCGAAGGAGCGCATCAGGTGGTCGGGCCAGGGGTCCAGCCGGCAGAGCCACTGCCGGTAGAAGTGCATGGACGCCCGCAGGTAGGCGTCGTCCGTGACGCCCTCCGCCTCGTGGCGGTCGATGACCTCCTGCACCTCCGGCGCGAGGGTCTCCTTCAGGCGGCGTGCCTCCGCCTCGTAGAGCCGGGCGCTCGCCAGCGGGTCGGCCAGGACCAGGGAGGCCACCCCGGGCGGGCGGGTGAGGGCGTACTCGAGGAGGACCTGGGCTCCCCACGAGTGCCCCAGCAGGTGCACGCGGTCCAGCCCCAGCCCCTCGCGTACGGCGGCGACCTCGTCGACGAACGTCTCCATGACCCACAGCTCCGGGTCGTCCGGCTGGTCGGAGCGCCCGCAGCCGAGCTGGTCGTAGAAGACGACCGGCCGGCCGCCCTCCGCCAGCGCCGCCAGGTCCTCCAGGTAGTCGTGCGGGCACCCCGGCCCGCCGTTGACCACGAGCAGCGGCAGCCGGCCGCCGCCGGGCGTGCCCCGCGCCCCCGGCCACTCGCCCTCGACCCGGTACCAGGTGCGATAGCCGCGGAACGGCACGGTTCCCTCGGTCACGGTTCCATCATCCGCGCGCCCGGACCGCACCGCCATGCGGGCGCCCCGGGGCGCACACCGCACCGCGCCCCCGGCCGGGGAGCCGGGGGCGCGGTGTCGTGAGGCGGTGTGCGGTTACCGGGCGGACGAGCGGGAGCCCGTGCCGCCGGGCTTCGGCGGGGCCCAGGTGGGCTTCGCCGAGGCTTCGGACGGGTCGGGTTCGTTCATCGTGACGGCCCAGGCGTCGTCCTCGCCGACGCGCGCCTCGATCTCCTTGACCTGGCCGCTCCTGGCGAAGTACAGCACCACGACCTGCCGGGTGGAGCCCTCGTCGTAGAAGTCGGCCGTCACCTCGCCCTTGGCGGCGGCGCCGAACGCCTTGACCCAGTTGCGGGCCGTCGGCTCCGCGGCGTCGCCCTTCTCCGCGGCGAGGCCCGCCAGGGCTTCGGCGTCACCGTCGGCGAGCCGCCACACCGCCTTCTGCACCACGTCGAGGCTTCCCCGGGAGGGGTAGCCCACGACCCGCAGCGGCTCGTGGGCGGCGTAGTCGCTCGCGTACGAGAGCGACTCGTCCGAGTCAGGCGAGCAGGCAGTCAGGGCCCCGCCGGCGAGTACGGCGAGTACGGCGAGCGCGGTGGCCGCGCCGGCCGCGGCCGGCCCGGGGCGCTTGGTCCTCTTCAGCGGCATGCTCAGTTCCTCGACTTCGGGCGGAGGATGATGACCCGCTCGATGTAGTTGGCCTTGTGGCGGTACCGGTTGATGGCGGCGGCGAGGCTGGTCCGGCCCACGCCTCCGTGCTGGAGGAGCTGGACCCCGTGCCGGTTGCCGGAGACGACGGCGACGTGGTTGTACACCCGCTCCTTCTTCCACTTGAACAGCACGATGTCACCGGCCCTGGCCGTGTACGCCTTGACGTACTGGGCGCCGCGGTAGCCGATCATGTGCCGGCGGAAGTTCTCCGCGCCGGCCCAGGTGTAGCTCTTGTTCTTCACCGTGCCGAACAGGTAGTACTGCTGCCACCAGGCGCGATCGTGCTTCCGTCCGCCGCCGCGGCTCTTCATGCCGCCGCCGTAGTAGAGGGCCTTGGACACGAAGTTCGTGCAGTCCTGCTTGTACTCCCACTTGATGCCGAGGTTGCGCGACGCCCAGTTGGCCGTGCCCGAACCGTTGACCGCCGCGCGCTTGACGCGCGTGGCGGACGCGGGGGCCGCCCCCGCGGGGGCCGTCTCGACCGGGAAGCCGTCCGCGTCGAGCTCGATCGGCTCGTCGGGCACCTCGCTGATCGGGCCCTGGACCTCCTCGGCGGCCTCCAGGCCGTTCTCCGCCGCCGTGGACGCCGACGCCGAGAGGACCGTCTCCGCCGCGGGGGCGTCGGCCTCCAGGTGCAGGATCGGCGCACCGCTGTTCGTGCTGAAGGTGAACCGCTGCTCGCGCGTCCCCTCCTCCGGCTCGGGGGCGGAACCCCGCGTGAGAACGGCTTTCTCCTCGACGACCGCGCGCAGGAACACCGTGCCGTTCTCATCGGTACCGACCAGCACGTCCGACAGCTTGGTGGCCGTCTCCGTGTAGCGGCTGTCGTGCCGGGCCATCGCCTCGCGCGAGGCGATGAGGTCGGGGGCCTGCGCCCCCAGCAGGTCCTGGAACGACGCCCCCCGCGAGCTGGCTGCCAGGGCGGCCGCGGCCGTCGGGTGGGCGCCCCGCAGCAGGGCTCCGCGGGCGTCCGCGTACTGCTGCACGATCTCGCGGTAGACGGCCGCGCCGCCCGGTACCGCCACGGGAGTGGTGGGCTCGGTGGTGGCCACCGGGCTCGTGCCGTGGGCGGTGCGCGCGGACACGGCGACGCGGTAGGCGGTGCCGTTCGCCAGCCCGTTCACCACGGCGTGCGGGTCACGCGTGGTGACCTTCGCGGCCTCGCTGCCGTCGCCCTTCTTCACGACCACGGTGTACTCGGCGCCGTCGGTCGCCGACCCGAGGTCCTGCGGGGCGTTCCACGTGGCCAGCAGCCCGCCGTCACCCGGGGTCACCCGCACGTCCTGCGGGGCGCCGGGCGCGGTCGGCGCCACGTGGTCGATCACCAGCTGCGGCCGCTCGGCGGCCTTCGGCGTACGGCTGGAGTGGTACGAGACGGTGGCGTCGCGCTGCGCCGACGGCAGCCGCAGGGCGATGCCCTCGGACGAGCCCTGTTCCAGCCAGGACTGCACCAGCGGGGCCAGGTCCTGGGTGTCCGGGAGCGCCGCGTCCGCGAACGGTGCGTCGTCCAGGACGCCGAGCAGACCGGTGCCGGTCTGCGGGGCGGCCCAGGGCTCGAAGAGCTGGTACGTCTCGACCGGGCGCGGTGCGCAGGCGGCCGCGCCGCACTCGGCGGGGGTCAGGACGAGCCGGACGCGCGTGACGCGGGCGCCCGCGGGCACCTTGGTCAGGTCCGGCTTGAGCCAGACGACCCGCTCGGCGCCGGAGCCGCCGCCGAGCGTCAGCCGGGTGTCCTTCACGGCCGCGCAGCCGCCAGCGGCGCAGGCCTCGGTGCCGACGGCGACGGTGGCGTCGTCCAGGGACGCGCCGCTGAGGACGACGGACGCGGTCTCGGGCGCTGTGGGCGCGGTTCCGGCGTCGGCGGTGAACTCCTGCTCGTACGACCAGGCCGAGCAGCCGGTGTCGGTGCAGGCGCGCATCGCCCAGAGGTAGGTCGTCCCGTCCTTCAGGACCCCCTCGGGGACGCGGGCGGCGGCGCGCAGGCCGCTGTCCACCCATGCCTCGGGCATCTTCACGCCCGTCAGCGGCTTGCCGTCGGCGTCCCGCAGCTCGAACTCGGCGCGCACGCGCCCCTGTCCCGGGCTGGAGACCACACCGGACAGCAGCGGGGTGAGGGTGCTCGTCGCGCCCGCTTCCAGCGCCTGGGGCATGTCGGGCAGCCCACCGGGACGGCGGCCGGTGGCGACCGTGAAGGTGGACCAGTCGGACCAGGCGAGGTTGAAGTGCGAGCCGTCGTAGGGGCTGGTGCGGAAGCGGTACGTCCCGCCGTCCTTGAGCAGCCCGTCCGGCAGGGTCACGGCCGCGGCGCGCCCGGACTCCACGTACGGGGAGACGAGGTAGTCGCCCACGCGCTTGCCGGTCGCGGCGTCGACGATCTCGAACGTGCCGTTGATGCGGTCGCCGTCCTTGTCGGAGAACGTGTCGCGCAGCGTCGGCGTCGTGGTGTTGACCTGCCAGGTGCCCGAGGCGTCCTTGACGAACGGCGGGCCGGCCTGGCGGTTGTTGCCGGAGCGGGGACGGAAGTTGTACGTGACCGTCAGCTTCGGCGGATTGGCGGTGGCATTGGCGGAGTTGACCCGCTTCCACTGCGCGACCGCCGTGTCGTCGGCGGCGGTCAGGGCCATGGACGACTGCGGCGCCTTGGCCGAGGCCCAGGACTGCACGAGCTGCGTGACGTCGGCGTTGATCCAGCCGTCCGCGCCGCAGCCCGGGTTGCCCTTGGTCTCGGTGGAGATCGCGTGCCTGGTGTGCGTCTTGGGGCGGTTGGCCCACCGGCTGGAGAGGCCGGCGGGGTCGGCGGACCACACCTCCCACGGCTGCGGCTTGCAGTCCGGGTTGCCCGAGTGGAAGTTCCACAGGCTGAGCTTGGCGTTGGTGACCAGCGCGTCCGCGATCGGGGCCGTGCCCCAGGTGATGTACGACCGGGCGGTACGCGGCGTGCCGTCGGCGTTCTTGGTGCCCGGGTTGCCGAAGTCCAGCTCGGTGTCGGTGGACCAGTCACGCGTCTCGCCCTGCTGGACGTACGTGTCGAACACGCTGCTCAGCGCGGAGGTCGACGGGTCGACGGTCACCGGGTAGCGGGTCTTCGGGTCCGCCAGGAAGGCGGGGTCCGGGGAGACCACCAGGTCGACCGACGAGCCCTTCTGCCGGACCTTCATGGACACCGGGACCCGGCGGGTGTGCTCGCCGGACCGCTCGTCGACGGTGGCGTCCCACATGACCGGCGCCGGCATCACGGCCCGCTGCACGCCGGTCCTGCGGTCGGTGAACAGGACGCTGCCGTCGGCCTGCTGCTGGGCCCGCAGCCCCTTCGCGCGGAGCGGGAGGGTGTAGGTGTAGTCGCCGGTGGCGGGGCGCTTCTTGATCTGCACGTACTGCTCGAAGCCGGTACGGGTCGCCTCCACGACGACGTCGGCGCCGGGCACGGCCTCGGGGTACGTGGCGCGGTTGCCGTCCAGGACGGGGCGGGGCAGACCGCCCTTCCACTGGAGGGTCACCTGCTGCTCGCCCTCGCCGAGCGTGACGAGGTCCCGGGCGCCCGCGGTGCGCGCCGCGCCCAGGGACGCGGCCGGGCTGCCGCCCTTGCCCGCGAGGGTGAGGGAGGCGGGGTGGGCCTTGGCCGCGACGGTGCCGTCGCTGCGCTCGGTGAGGTCGGTGTCGACGGCGACCCAGGAACCGTCGCGGTCGAAGCGGACCGGCCCGGCGGTGAGTTCGGTCGTCAGCGCACCGTTCGGCTCGGCCCAGGTCGTGGAGGTCTCGGTGCGTTCGGAGAGCGCCTCCACGCGGTGGCCGGAGCGCTTTGCCGCGGCACGGGCGGACGGGACGTCAGGCGCGGTGCGCGGGGCGGCTGTTTCCCCCGCCGCCTGCTGCGCCGCGGCCGGCTGTGCCGCGGAGGGCTGGGGCAGGGCGACGGCGTAGCCGCCCAGCATGGTCGCCGACAGGGCGGCGACCGCCGCGGTGCGCGGCAGCCGCCCGGAGGCCCGTCGGGGCTGCCGCTCCCCCGGAGCGGATGGAGATATGTGCATGTTGTTGTGCGCGACCTTTGGTCAGGAGATCGGTAAAGGAAATGTGAGGCTAATGGGTGATTGGTGTGTCCACGTCGATATTTCACGGCGAGGCGGGCGGTACGGTCGCTTTGCGGCATTCGGGGGGCGGTGACCTTGATCACCTGGTGACCCAGGTCCGGCGGGCGCGCTCGGCCGCCGGGTGTGCGGCGCAGACGAACGGCGGGCAGAGTGCTCTGCCCGCCGTGAGATCGTCGGCGTGTCGGTGCCGCTCGCGGCTCAGGAGTTGGGGCGCTTGCCGTGGTTGGCCTTCTTGCCCTTCCGGGCCCGGCGCTTGTTTCCTCGCTTGGACATGGTGCGCATCTCCCTGGATCGGGACGAATTGGTACCTCGCGCCAGTCTAGGTTCGCGGTGCCCCGCCCGCATGGCGCCGGTGCCCCGCCTGTATGGCGTCCGCGCCCGGGTCCACGCCCGGGAGCCCGGCGCTCCGGTGGACGCCCTGCCCGGCGCGCCTCGGGCCTCGCCGTCGCGCACGCGCGGTGAGGTCCGCGTGTGCGACGGAGCGTGACCTCGTGGGACCCGTGCGCGCCCTGCCGGGGCGGAACGCGCGGCGTGAGGCTGGGGCCGGAGAAGAAGCAGCCGGCCGAGGAGGCGGACATGGCTCGTACGCAATCCATCTGCGGTGCCCGGACCAAGGGCGGCGGCCGCTGCCGGCGGCTCGCCATGATCGGGGCGTCGCGGTGCAACCTGCACCGCGGCGACTGGGCGACGTACACGATCGAGCGCTTCAGGGAGAAGGAGCGCAGGCGGCGCAAGCGGTGACGCGGCTCGTCCCCGGAGGCGCCGACGCGCCGGAGGCCGACGGCGAGTGCTTCGGGGAGCCCGAGGGTCCGCGGCCCTTACCGCGGCTCCGGAAGCCGCCGCCCCGGGCGGGCCCCAGCGCAGGACCCGCCGGCTGCCCCGGTGGCGCGTACCGCCCGGGCGTCGGGCGGTGAGTGCCGGTCGGCCCGGGGGGCGAGGTCGCGCC
>NZ_KL591039.1:6779-28585 GCF_000716335.1 Streptomyces sp. NRRL S-118
GCAAGTGCAGCCCGGACGTCGGCGGCGCCTACCGGTCGGCCGCCCGGGTCAGGTGCCGGTCGGCCCGGGGCGAGTGTCGGGCCAGCCACCCGGGGGCCACCGCCCGGGCGTCGGCGGCGAGTGCCGGTCGGTCACCGGGGGCCAAGTACCGCCCGGACGTCGGTGGCGCCTGGCAGTCGGCCGTCCGGGGCGAGTGCCGGGCCGGCCACCGGGGGGCGAGCACCGCCCGGGCGTCGGGAGCGAGTCCCGGGTGCCCCTGGAGCGGCACCGGACGGCGCCGGAGAGCGGGCGTCCCGGGACCCCGCGCCCACGCGGCGGCTGGAGGACACTGGAGGCATGTGCCGCAGCATCAAGACCCTTCGCCCGCCCGCCCTGCCCCACGAGGCCACCGAGGAGGACGTGCGTGCCGCCGCCCTCCAGTACGTGCGGAAGGTGTCCGGCTTCCGCACGCCCGCCGCGCACAACCGCGAGGTCTTCGAGCGGGCCGTGGCCGAGATCGCCGAGGCGACCCGCGAACTGCTCGCGGGGATCGAGGTGCGGGGGAGCGCTAGGCGGCCGGCAGAGGACGTCGCATGACGTAGGCGGCCAGGCTGCCCGCCAGGAAGAGGGCGAGGGCGGAGACCGCCACGCCGGTCCAGGTCGCGCCCAGCCACTGGCCGCCGAAATACCCCAGCCCCACGCTGTACGTCGCCCACGCCACGCCCGCCAGCGCCGACCACGGCAGGAACTGGCTGGCCTTGCGGCGCGCCGCGCCGGCGCCCAGGGAGACCACGGAGCGGCCGGCGGGGGCGAAGCGTGCGATCACGACGAGCAGGCCACCGCCCCGCGCGAGCGCCGTGCCGAGACGTTCCTGCGCCCGGGTCAGGCGACGCGAGCGGGCGATGGCCCGGTCCAGGCGGGCGCCGCCGCGCCGGGCCAGGGCGTACGCGACCAGGTCGCCGGCGAGCGAGGCGGCGGCCGCGCACAGCGTGAGGGTCAGCAGGGAGCCGGTGCCCGTGGCGGCGGCGGTGGCGGCGGTGATCACCAGGATGCCGCTCGGCAGGACCGGCAGGAACACGTCCAGGAGGACCGACACCACGACCGCCACGTAGATCCATGGGCCGGCGGTCAGCGACCCCACGCTTTCGAGCACCTTCACTCCCCGGTCCCGTCCAGCATGGGCGGCTGACAGCCCCACAGCGTACGCCCGGCCGGGGGTCACACGGAGGCGGGGGCGCCCTTCCCGTCACGCTCGGCCGCGGTGGCGGACGCGGTGCGGGAGCCGAACAGGGAGTCCAGGGCCAGCGCGCCCGGACCCGTGAAGACCAGGAGCAGCAGCGCCCAGCAGAACATGGCGGACGGCTCGCCGCCGTTCTGCAGCGGGAACAGCGCCTCGGGCTGGTGGACCTTGAAGTACGCGTACGCCATCGAGCCGGACGCGACGAAGGCGGCGCTCCGGGTGCCCAGGCCCAGCAGCACCAGGCCGCCGCCCACGAGCTGGATCACGGCGGCGTACCAGCCGGGCCAGGAGCCGACGGGGACGGTGCCGCCGCCGTGCGCGCCACCGAGGACACCGAAGAGCGAGGCGGCGCCGTGGCACAGGAAGAGCAGGCCGATGACGATCCGGAACAGGCCCAGTGCGTACGGGCTGGCCTCGTCGAGGCCGTTTCTCAGACGGGACATGAAGGGTCTCCATGCGGTTGGGGACGGAACCGGTGAGGGGACACGTTAGGCGGGCCTAATCAATACTTGCAAGTTCAATAATCGGAGCTTGGGCCTCCGGCGCGGAGACCTGCAGAGCCGCGCGGGCCACCGCGTCCGCGTCCGACAAGGTCACCGAGTCGACGCCGGGCCGGGCGCCCGCGGCCGTCACCCAGTGCACGCCCTCCGTGGGCACGCCGAGGGCGAACCGGCGGGTGTGCGCCCGCCCCTGAGCATCGATCAGACGATACGGGCGCGGTGTGACATCCAGACCACGCGTGTCGTAACCGTCGATGACATGGGTCCGGCACCCGCCCTCCCGCAGCAGATCCGCCAGCAGGGCGTCGCCGGTGCACCGCAGATCCGGCTCCGGCAGCCGCGCCTCGATCAGCGTGGTCGCGCGCACGGCCGGACCGGGGACGTCCGGCGACCGCCCGGTGAAGGCCCCCTCCTCGGCCCGCACCTCCAGGCGCGGGCCGAGCACCTCCAGGACGCCCGCCTCGATCAGCGCCGTCATCTCCTCGATGCGGCGGCGCGGCGGGCCGATCGAGAGGAACGCGTTCAGCGGCGTGTACCAGCGGTCGAGGTGGTCGCGGCGGGAGGCGCCCGGCAGCCCCGCGTGGTCCACGATCAGCCGCAGCTCGTTGCGGATGTCGCGCAGCACGTCCAGCGCGGCCTTCAGCGGGCCCGTGCTGTTGCCGAGCGCCGCCCGGGCCGCGTCCCGGCGCAGGTACGCCAGCAGCCAGGCGCGGTGGTCCTGCGGGGAGTGGAACGTTTCCCCCCGGTACGGGTGCGCGAGACGCTCCCAGGACCAGCGCTCCTGCTCCGGGACGCCGTACGCGTCCAGGGCGGCCCGCGGGTCGGTGAGGAACAGCGGACGGAAGCCGCGCGCGTCCGGAAGGAGCGTCTCGTAGTACGTCGTCTCGACCTCCAGCGCCACCAGGGGCCATATCTCGTCGAGGAAGTCCGGCGGATCGCCCGCCTCCGCGCGCTTGCGGAACGCCTTGATGACGTCCGGCGTCAGCACGAGCGGCTCGTGCCGCTCCGACGCGCCCTTCTCGTTGTCACCGCGGGCCTGGTAAGGGACGCCGCGCCGCGACCCTGCGTACAGGCGCGGCTCCAGGCCCGATGGGCGGTACACCAGCCCGGAGGCCGCCCGCTCGAACCGGCCGCCGCGGCCCGCCGTCAGCAGCGCCATGTGGTCGAAGAAGTTCAGGCCCAGGCCCCGCAGCAGTACGGGCTCACCGGGCGCGAGGAACGACAGGTCGAGGTCCGCCGGGTTGGCCGGCGGCAGGTACCGCAGCCCGTGCCGCTCCGCGTGGGCGGCGAGCCGGACCTCCGTCTCCCCGCCGCCCGCCGGCAGGTGGCCCTGCGCCAGGACCACCGCGCCGAGGCCCGTGAGCACCGTCCCGTCGTCCAGCGTCAGCGTCTGCGGGGCGCCGGTGCCGCACCCGCGGTGCGCCCCGTCCGTGCCGTCCTCCAGGCGTACGGCCCTGGCGCGGTGCACCCGCACGGTCACCTGCGGCGGCGCCTCGCGCACCGTGCGCGCGAACGCCCAGGCCAGGTAGGCGCCGTAGCAGGCGCGGGTGGGGTAGTCGTCGGGACCGAGCCCGTACGAGCGGCTCGCGGCCCACTCGTACAGGCTCGGCCCCCGGCGTATCGGGCCCGCGCAGCGCACGCTGTCGTCGGTGAAGACCGTGACCTGCGAGGCGACGGTGTTCATCAGCAGCTCGGCCGGCTGGTCGGTGCGCCAGACCCGGCCGGGGCCCGGTGGGAACGGGTCGACGACATGGACGGTCACCGGGGTGCCGGGGGCGAGTTCCGGGGCGGAGGCGCAGAGTCTTTCGAGCACCGATGTACCGCGAGGACCTGCGCCGACCAGGGCTATGGCACGGGGAACTGCGGAGGTGACGGACGAGACGGACAAGACACGACTCCCGGGCAGCGGGGCGGCAAGCGGAACGCTCATCATGCCGGTGCGGCCCTGCTCACCGAAGCGCTGCGGAGAGCGTCACCGTCCGCTATGCGGGGATCGTCGGGGGGTCTGAACGGGACGTTCACCGGACGTTCACAGCCACGGCGACACCCGCCGCGACGGACACCGGACCCGCCCGCCGCCCCGACGGCCCGCCGCGACCCGCCCGGCCAGAACCCGACGGCCCGCCGCCACCCGCCCGGCCAGGAACCCGACGGCCCGCCGCGCACCGTCCCGCCGCCGGCCCGGTGGCCGGCCGCCGGACCCGCTTCCCCCGCGACCACGGCGGCCCGCAGCCGCGCCGCCGTGGTCACTCCCGTGCCAGCGTCCACTCCTTCACGGTGCTCAACCCGGCGTCCCCGCGCGCCTGCTCCAGCCGCAGCTCCGCCGCGCGCCCGCGCACCGTCAGCGTCATCAGCTGGTTGCCGAACCACGGCCCGCCCGTCCGGTGCCAGTCCACCGCGGGCGGCGCGGCGCGCCCGTGCCGCCGCAGGGCGTGGCCGAGCCGGCGGCCCGCGCGGCTCCAGCCGAAGCGGAACCCCCAGCGCAGGGAGCGCGGGATGCGGTTGTGCACCGGGGAGCAGGTCAGCTGGACCACGCGCGCCTCGGGGATCTCGCCGGTGGTACCCGGCCACACCGGCTCGGCGAGGTACGCGTGGTGCACGTCGCCCGACAGCACGCACACGGTCGCCGGGGCGTCCGGTCCGCCGCCCGCCTCCGCCAGCAGCCGCGCCAGCCGGTCGAACGACTCCGGGAACGCCGACCAGTGCTCCAAGTCCGCCTTGCGGCGCACCGCTTCGGAGATCCGCGCCCAGCGCGCCCCGCGCTCGCCCCGGCACAGCGCCGCGTTCCAGGCCTCCGCGTCGTGCATCAGCGGCGGCAGCAGCCACGGCAGCGAGGTGCCGATCAGCAGGTGGTCGCAGGAGGCCCGGTCGGCCAGCGCCTCGTCCCGGATCCACCGCTCCTCGGCCTCGTCCTGCATCGACCGCTCGTGCTCGTCCAGCACCCGGGCCGCCCGGGTGTCCACCATGAGCAGCCGGGTGCGGCCGAAGTCCCGCCGGTAGCTCCAGCGGACCCCGGCCGGCTTCTCGTCCGCCTCCGCCGCGAACCGCCGCAGCACCTCGGTCCCGTCCGGTGCGGCGCGCACCGCCGCGTACAGGGGGTCGGCGTCCAGCTCGTCGGGGGAGAGGTTGCCCAGGTGCTGGTGGACCCAGTACGACATCAGTCCGCTCAGGATGCGCTCCCGCCACCACGTCGTACGGCGCATGTCGGCCACCCACGCGGCGCTGGTGTTCCAGTCGTCGACGACGTCGTGGTCGTCGAAGATCATGCAGCTGGGCACGGTGGAGAGCAGCCACCGCACGCCCGGGTCCAGCCAGGATTCGTAGTAGAGGTGGGTGTACTCCTCGTAGTCCGCCACCTGGGCGCCCGGCGGCTCGTCCAGGTCGCGGCGGGCGGCCAGCCACCGGCGCGTCGCCTCGGACGTCTCGTCGGCGTACACCTGGTCGCCCAGCAGCAGCAGGACGTCGGGGCGCACGGCGGCGGGGTCGGCCGCGAGGCGGGCGGCGAGCTTGTCCAGCGCGTCCGCGCCCACGGGGTCCTTGCCGTCGCCGGGCGGCGCGGACCAGCGGCAGGACCCGAAGGTGACGTGGACCTCGCCGGCGCCGGGGCGGGGCGTGGTGATGGTGCTCGCGGGGTACCGCGCGTCGGCGGGCGGCCACACCGTGCGGTCGTCCAGCAGCACCTCGTACGGGGTCGTCGTGCCGGGCGTCAGCCCGGTGACGGTCACGAGGGCGTAGTGGTGCCCGGCGATCCGGAAGGTGCGCGTGGCACCACCGGCCCCGTCGGCGCAGCGGACCTCGGCCGTGCAGGGCCGGTCCGCCTCGACCCAGACCGTGGCGCGGTCGCCGCCGGCCCAGTCGACGTACCGCAGGACCGGTCCCAAGCGCAATCCGGCTGCCATGCGCGGCCTCCTCCGTCGCCCGTCCCCGTACTCATACGGTACGGAACGACGGAGGAGGCCGGGAGCCGGAGGGCTCAGCAGCCGTTGAGGACGGACTGCAGGGCGCTCTTCTCCGCCGAGTCCACGCTCAGCTTCCAGTGGTACTTCACGTGCACCCACATCCGGGCGTAGGTGCAGCGGTACGCGGTGCGCGGCGGCAGCCACTCGGCCGGGTCGAGGTCGCTCTTGGCCTGGTTGACGTCGTCCGTCACGGCGATCAGCTGCGGGCGGGTCAGGTCGTTGGCGAACGCCTGGCGCTGCGAGGTGGTCCAGCTGCTGGCGCCCGAGCGCCACGCCTCGGCGAGGGCGACGACGTGGTCGATGTCCAGGTCCGAGGCCGCGCGCCAGGTGGCGCCGTCGTACTCCGAGTACCAGGTGCCGCTGACCGCCGCGCAGCCGGAGTCCTGGACCACGTTGACGCCGTCGCGCTTGAGGACGACCTCACGGGTGTTGCAGCTGCCCGACTGGGTGCTCCAGTGCGGGAACAGGTCACGGCTGTAACCACTGGAGGAACCTTCCGCCTTCACCGTGAGCTGGCTCAGCCAGGAGCGGGCGGTGTCGGCGCCGACGGGGGTGGGCGGGGCGGCCTGGGCGGTGGGGGCGGTGGCCAGGACGCCGGTGGCGGTGAGTGCTGCGGAGGCGGCGAGCACGGCTATTCGACGCGCGTAGACACCGGACATGCGAACTCCTAGAGAGGTGGGGGGCCTTGGCCGAGATCCCGCCCGGCGGGCGGCTCGGCCATGGTTGCGACGCCAGGTTTCGGTCAGGCGGGCGCCAGGTAACAGAGTGGCGACATGCTCACGTCAGATCAAGGGTCCGGGCATGCTGACGTCACGCCAGATCTCCGTCGGCGCACTACGGTTGGCGGGTGCTTCTGCCCGTCAATGTCACGTTCGGGGTCGTTCTCGCGGTCCTGCTCGCCGTCGCGGCCGCGGTGGTGGCGGCCGCCCGCCTGCGGCCGCCGCGCGACACCGTCACGGCGGGCGTGCGGGCCGCGGTCCAGCTCGCCGCCGTCTCGCTGGTGATCGGCTGGGTCGTCCGGGCCGTACCGCTGCTGCTCCTCTTCCTGCTGCTGATGTACGCGGTCGCGGTCCGCACCGCGGGGCGCCGCGTCACCCCGAACGGCACCTGGTGGTGGGCGGCCGTCCCCATCGCCGCGGGGGTCGTCCCCGTCGTCGCCGCGCTGCTGCTCACCGGGCTCCTGCCGCCGAAGGGCATCGCGCTGATCCCGGTGACCGGCATCCTCATCGGGGGCGCGCTCACCGCGACGGTGCTCGGCGGGCGGCGCGCCCTGGACGAGCTCCGGACGCGGCACGGCGAGGTGGAGGCGGGGCTGGCGCTGGGGCTGCCGGAGCGCGACGCGCGGCTGGAGGTGGCGCGGGAGGCGGCGGCCGAGGCGCTGCTGCCCGGCCTGGACCAGACCCGGACGGTGGGGCTGGTCACGCTGCCCGGGGCGTTCGTCGGGATGCTGCTGGGCGGGGCGGAGCCGCTGGAGGCCGGGGCGGTGCAGCTGTTCGTCCTGGTGGCGCTGATGGCGGTGCAGGCGGTCGCGGTGGCGGCGGTCCTGGAGCTGGTCGCGCGGGGGAGGCTGCACCGGCGCGAGGCGTAGCCGGGCCCGTCACGTACCCTGGACGGAGCAGAAGGGGAGTAGCTCTTCGCCGGACCGTCGACATACTGCTGGGCCTCGTGCCCGGCCGGCGCCCGGAGGCGGCCTTGCGGGGCGGCCAGCGAGACCTTCGGCAACAGCAGTGCCATGCCATGCCCGACATGCCCATGGTGCCGCCGTGCCGGAGCGACCCCTGACACGTCTCTTCTCGGTACGGCGGTGCCCGACCGATTGAGGAACCCATCCCGTGCTCAGCCTCACGATCATGGCGATCACCTTCGGCGTCGTCTTCCTCGCCGAACTCCCCGACAAGACGGCGCTCGCCGGCCTCATGCTGGGCACCCGCTACCGGGCGTCCTACGTCTTCGCGGGTGTCGCCGCGGCCTTCGCCGTCCACGTCGCGCTCGCCGTCGCCGCCGGCAGCGTCCTGACCCTGCTGCCGCACCGGCTGGTGCAGGCGCTGGTGGGCGTGCTGTTCCTGTGCGGGGCCGCGGTGCTGCTGCTGAAGAAGGACGACGGCGAGGACGAGGGCATCAGGCCCCCGGCCGACCAGTCCTTCTGGAAGGTGTCCGGGGCGGGCTTCATGCTGATCCTGGTCGCCGAGTTCGGTGACCTGACGCAGATCATGACCGCGAACCTCGCGGCCCGCTACGACAACCCGCTCTCCGTCGGCCTCGGCGCCGTGCTCGCCCTGTGGACGGTCGCGGGGCTGGGCATCCTCGGCGGCCGGACGCTCATGAAGTACGTACCACTGCGGCTGATCACCAAGATCGCCGCCTGCCTGATGCTGGCGCTGGCGGGCTTCAGTCTGTACGAGGCGCTGGCTCCCTGACGACGTGCCGGGGGCGCCGCGCAGCCACGCGCTGAGCGGCGCCGTAGGCGCTGCGTGGTGACGTACGGGTCGGGTGGTGACGTACGGGCTGCGCGGTGACGTACGCGCCGTGCGCTACGCGGTGACGTGGAGGCGGATCGTTCCGTCGGGGCCGTCCGCCGCCACGCGCACGTGCCTCAGGTCCGGTACGTGCACGTCGGGGGCGAAGGCGGCCGCGCGCGGCCCCACGCCCACCACGCGCATCCCGGCGGCGCGGCCGGCCCGGATGCCCGCCTCGGAGTCCTCGAACACCACGCACTCCGCCGGGTCCACGCCGAGTTCGGCGGCGCCCTTCAGGAAGCCCTCCGGGTCCGGCTTGCTCGCGCCCACGCACTCCGCGGTCACCCGCACCTGCGGCATGCGCAGCCCCGCGGCGCCCATGCGGGCCCGGGCCAGTGCCGCGTCGGCCGAGGTCACCAGGGCGTGCGGCAGCGCGGCGATGGCCGCCATGAACGCGGGAGCGCCGCCGATCGGCACGACGCCGTCGAGGTCGGCGGTCTCCTCCGCGAGCAGCACCCGGTTGTCGGCGTGGTTCTGCTCCATGGGCCGCTCCGGCAGCAGGAGGGCCATCGTGGCGTACCCCTGGCGGCCGTGGACGACCTGGAGCACCTCCGCGGGGTCCAGTCCGTGGCGCACGGCCCAGCGGCTCCAGCAGCGCTCCACGACGGCGTCGGAGTTGACGAGCGTGCCGTCCATGTCGAGCAGGAGGGCCCTGGCGGTCAGGTGCGGGACGGCGGGCGCTGACGTCATGGAGGGGCTCCACGGGCAGAGGGATGCGGTACGCAGTGGCCCCGCCCGCCGGTCAGGGTATACGGGCGGGAACCACTTTGTTCCTCCACGATACAAAACGAGGCGGGGACGCGCCACCCGGCCCCGGCACGCCGGTTCGACGGCCCGTGATCCCGGCCTGCCGTCCCAGCCGCCTGCCGTGTCGGTCGCCTGTGCTCTGAGCCGCCTGCCGTGTCGGTCGCCTGTCCTGTCAGCCGCCTGCCGTCTCGGCCTCCAGGGACTGCCGGGTCGCCGGGCCGTAGACGCCCCAGCCGTCCTCGTCGATCGCGCGGGCCCACTGGTACCGGTACACCGCCTCCTCGACGCTCTTGTCGTAGCGGCCGTGCAGCGGGCCGTCGTAGACGCCGGCCTCCCGCAGCCGCTGCTGGAGGTCCGTCACCTCGGCGCCGCGATCGCCGCGACGGAGGGTCGAGGGCTGCTCCGGACCCAGCGGCGTGTCCGGGGCCGGGCCGCGGCTGCGGGACGCCGAGGGCTGTCCGCCACTGCCGGCGCCCGGTGCGCCGGGCGCGGCCGAGAGGGGCGCCGCCGAGGACGTACGCGCGGACGGCGAGGCGGAGGGGGAGGCCGACGGCGACGCCTCGGCGGAGGTGGATCTCGACGCGGACGCCGAGGGCGAGGGGATGTCGGAGGGGGTGTCGGGCGGGCCGCTCGGAAACGCGGGCGCGCTCACGTCCAGGTCCGGCAGCACCTTGTCCGCCTCGTCGTCGCCGTCGAACATGCCGCCGGCGAACGCCACCGCGCAGGCCACGGCCACCACGGCGGCCGCCGCGCCGAGGGCCGCGTAGGGCCGGCGGCGCTCCTGCTCACGGGCGCGCTCCCGTTCCCGCGCGCGCGACCGGCGGGGCCCCAGCCCGTCCACCGGTTCCCACGAGGGCGCGAACAGCTCCCCGGACTCCTCCCGCACCGGCTCGCGGCCGCCCGGCCCTGCCGGGGCTTGCGGCTCCCATCCCTCTGCGGCCGCGGATTCCGGCTCCCATCCCCGCGGGTTCGGCCCCTCGGGCTGCCGGTCCTGCGGTCCCGCGGCGTACGGATCGGCGGCGTACGGATCGGCGGTGTGCGGATCGACGGCGTAGGGCTCCGCTGCGTACGGATCCGGGCCGTGCGGCTGCGTGCCGTGAGCGTGTGTGCCGGCCCGGCCCGGCAGGTGCGCGGCCGCCGAGCCGGCCGCCGCCGAGCCGTGCGGCGCAGACGGTGGAGCGTCCGCCGGGAGCTCCGGCCCGACCGCCCGGACCGGCTCCGGTACCGCGTCCGGCAGGGGACCGGGTCCGGCCGCCACCGCCGGCGGCATCGGCCCCGGATCGGCCGGCGGCATCGGCCCAGGCCCCGGCGCTCCCGGACCCGGCTGCGGATCCGCGGCCGGGGGCGCGTCCCCGAGCGCCGGCAGGGGGCCCGGGAGCCCCGCCTCGGGCGCGTACAGAGGCAACGGCATCGTCGACGCGACGTCGCCGGGCCCGTGCGGCGCGTCGAGGTGCACGTACGGGCCGATGCGCAGTGGCTCGAAACCGTCGGCGCAGCCGCAGCCCGTGTGCTCCGCGGTGCCGCATTCAGGACACACCCGTCCCGTCACGTGGGTCCCCTCCCCTTGAACTGCCAGCGATTATGCAGCCACTCCCGGCCGCTCGGATCCGGCCTTCGTCCGTTCGACAGGCCATAACAGGCCAGAACGCCCAGGATGGGAGAGAAAACAGGGGGTACGCGACGCATCCGGCGGCCCGGACGGCTCACCAGCGGCGCGCACGCCGGCGCACGTCGGCCGTCGCTCACGGAAGGCGCGAAAAGGCGCCACAAGGCGAAAAAGGACGCAACGACGCGACGACGCAGCGACGAGACGACGACGAGACGACGACGAGACGACGAGAAGACGCGGACAGACAGGGAGAGGATGTCGATGGCGCAGGAAGTGAGCACCCCGCCCACCAGCCCCGCCCCGGGTGAAGGACTCCCTCACCGCTCGGTCCTGGTCGCGATCGGAGCCCTGCTCCTCGGCATGCTGCTGGCCGCGCTCGACCAGACCATCGTCTCCACCGCCCTGCCGACGATCGTCAGCGAGCTCGGAGGCATGGAGCATCTGTCCTGGGTCGTCACGGCCTACCTGCTGGCGTCGACCGCGGCCACACCCCTGTGGGGCAAGCTCGGCGACCAGTACGGCCGCAAGAGGCTCTTCCAGGCCGCGATCGTCCTCTTCCTCATCGGCTCGGCATTGTGCGGCGTCGCGCAGGACATGCCGCAGCTGATCGCCTTCCGGGCCGTCCAGGGGCTGGGCGGCGGCGGCCTCATGGTGCTCTCCATGGCGATCGTCGGCGACATCGTCCCGCCGCGGGAACGCGGCCGTTACCAAGGGCTCTTCGGTGCCGTCTTCGGCGCGACCAGCATCCTCGGGCCGCTCCTCGGGGGGCTGTTCACCCAGCACCTGTCCTGGCGGTGGGTGTTCTACATCAACCTGCCGGTCGGGGTCGTGGCCCTCTTCGTCATCGCCGCCGTGCTCCACATCCCGGTGCGCGCCACCCGCCACACCATCGACTACCTCGGTACCTTCCTCATCGCCTCGGTCGCCACCTGCCTGGTGCTCGTGGCGTCCCTCGGCGGCACCACCTGGGAGTGGGGCTCCTGGCAGATCATCGGCCTCGCCGTCCTCGGTGCCGTCCTGCTCGTCCGGTTCCTCCGGGTCGAGCGGCGCGCCGCCGAACCGGTCCTGCCGCTGAAGCTGTTCCGGATCCGCACCTTCACGCTGGTCTCCGTCATCAGCTTCGTCGTGGGCTTCGCGATGTTCGGTGCGATGACGTACCTGCCGACGTTCCTCCAGGTGGTGCGCGGCGTGTCGCCGACCATGTCCGGTGTGCACATGCTGCCGATGGTGCTCGGCATGCTGCTCACCTCCACCGCCTCCGGCCAGATCGTCAGCCGCACCGGCCGCTGGAAGGTCTTCCCCGTGGCCGGGACCGCGATCACCGCCCTCGGCCTGGTCCTGCTGCACCGGATGAAGGAGTCCAGCTCCGACGCGGAGATGAGCGTGTACTTCTTCGTCTTCGGCGCCGGGCTCGGCCTGGTCATGCAGGTGCTGGTCCTGGTGGTGCAGAACGCCGTCGCGTACGAGGACCTCGGCGTCGCCACCTCCGGCGCCACCTTCTTCCGCTCCATCGGCGCGTCCTTCGGCGTCGCGATCTTCGGAACGGTTTTCACCAGCCGGCTCACGAGCAAACTGGAGGCCGCCCTCGCCGGCCAGGAGGTCCCGCCCGGCGCGAGCGCGGACCGGATCGCCGCCGACCCCCGGGCCATCACGGACCTGCCGCCCGCCCTGCGCCCCGACGTGCTGCACGCCTACGCCACGTCCATCACGGACGTGTTCCTGTACGCGGCCCCGGTCGTGCTCGTCGCCTTCCTCCTCGCCTGGCTGCTGAAGGAGGACCGGCTGCGCGGCTCGGTCACCGCGCCCGACACCAGCCAGACCCTCGCCTCCAACCCCGTGGAGCGGTCGTCGTACGAGGAGTGCGCCCGCGCCCTGTCCGTGCTCGGCTCCCGTGAGGGCCGCAAGGCCGTCTACGAGCGGATCACCGAACGGGCGGGCCTGGACCTGCTGCCCGCCGCGAGCTGGCTGCTGCTGCGGGTGCGGCGCCACGGCGCGGTCGAGCCCGCACGGCTCGCCGACACCACCCCCGTACCGATCAGGGCGGTCACCGAGGCCGCCCGGCAACTGGAGGAGCGGCGCCTGGTGCGCCGTGTGGGCCTGCAACTGGTCCTCACCGACGAGGGCGTGACCGTGGCGACCCGGCTGGCGCACGCCCGGGAGGAGTCGCTGGCGGAGCTGCTGGGCGACTGGTGGGGGCCGCAGCGGCCGACCGACCTGGTGCAGCTGGTGGAGCAGCTGACGGCCGAGCTGTGCGGCTCCTCCCGGGAGCGGCCGCGCACCGCCGAACCGCACCGCGACCACGTGGCGCACACGCGCTGAGCGGCGGCGTGCGTGCCGCGCCGCCACACGGCGCACCAGGTGAGCCGGGGCCCGTCGTCCCGATCCTGCCGGGCTCGCGGGCCCCGGCCGACCACCAGCCGGCCGCGTCACCAACCTGTTCGGACAGCACACCTAGGCGGTGCCGTGGAGCTCCTTGCCGTACCAGACCTCCATGTACGGGCCCTCGCAGTACGCCGGGATCTCCCGGTAGCCGTTGCGGGTGTACAGCGCCCGCGCCTCCACCAGGTCCAGCCGGGTGTTGAGCACCATGCGCCGGGCGCCCAGCTCCCGCGCGGCGTCCTCCAGCACGGACAGCAGCAGCGCCGCGCCGCCGGTGCCACGGTGGGCGGGGCGTATGAACACGCGGGTGAGTTCGGCCCGTTCGGCGTCCAGCATCAGCACCCCGCCGCAGGCGGCCGGTGCGCCGGCCACCCGGCCGACCACGAACTGCCCGGTGGGCGGCGTGAGCAGCTCCACGCCGTCCCCGGCGAGCCCCTCGTCCACCTCGGCGGTGGTCGCCGGCCGCCGCCAGTAGCGGCCCGCCACATCGGCGTAGTACTCGCGCCGCAGGGCGGTGGCGTCGGCGGTGTCGTACGGCTCGGGCTCCACGGCCCAGGTGCTGGTCGTCATGGGGTCAGTCCACCACGCGGGCCAGCAGCATCCCGTCGTGGCCCTTCGGGCCCACCATCTGCAGGGCCGTGGCGTCCAGCCTGGGGTCGCGGGCGACCAGGTCGAGCATCTCGCGCGTGCCGACCACCGACGGGTCCGTACCGGTCTCGTCGGTGACCGCGCCGCCCCGCACGACGTTGTCGACGACGATCAGGCTGCCCGGCCGGGTGAGCCGCAGCGTCCACTCCACGTACCGCGCGTTGTTCTTCTTGTCCGCGTCGATGAAGACGAAGTCGAAGGGGCCCGCCCCCTCCTCGGCCAGCTGCGGCAGCAGGTCCAGGGCGGCGCCCGTGCGCACCTGCGCGATCGATTCGAGCCCGGCGTGCGCGAGGTTCGCGCGGGCCACGTCGGCGTGGGCCGGCTCGTACTCCAGGGTGACCAGACGTCCGTCCGGCGGCAGCGCCCGGGCCAGCCAGATGGTGCTGTAGCCGGCGAGGGTGCCGATCTCCAGGACGGTGCGCGCCCCCTGCGTACGGGCCAGCAGGTGCAGCAGCTTGCCCTCGGCCGGCGACACGGCGATGTCCGGGAGCCCCGCCGCTCCGGCGGCGGCGAGTGCTGCGGTCAGTGCCTCGTCCGGGGGCGCCAGCATGTCGGTGAGGTAGTCCGACACGGCGTTCCACTGAGCTTGTGTCATGCCCCTGAACGTACTGCACGCCGCCGCCGCAGGGCCCGTGGAAGAGCCGTCGCCGCCACCGGTACGGCGACGACGGTGACCAGCCAGACCGGTACCTCGCCGCCGATCGTCAGCAGCCGGTCGTGGAACACGACACGGCGGTACGGGGTGTCCGCGCCGGCCGCCCGCAGCTCGTGGTCGCCGTCGATCCGGCCGGGCTCCGGGAACGCCTGCTCCACGGCCGTCAGGAAGAGGCGCGCCTTCCCGCCGCCGCTGCCCGTCAGTTCGCCCACCGCGCCCTGGGCCTGGACCTCGCCCGCGTAGGTGACCTCCGGCGCGTTCCCGCCGATGGCGCCGCGCGGTTCCATCCGGTGCTCGGAGAGCACGTACAGGCCGAGCGACTGCGGGGTCGTCGCCAGCCGCGACAGCCGCATCGGGTAGACCGGCCGCTCGCTGGCGAACCTGATCCGCAGCGGGTCGAGGGTGCCGTACAGCGCCGCGCCGCGCTCCTCGGGCGCGAGGCGCACCGCGACGTACTCCCACTTCTGCTCGACGTAGGGCCGCAGTTCGCCGCTGAGCCGCTCGGGGAGCTCGAAGCCGTTGTCGTCCAGCCAGTCGCGCAGCGCGTCCGGGTCGGTCGCGGTCAGCCGGGCGACGTCGAAGTCGCCGAGCCGCTCCCGGCCGACCACGCCGACCGGCGGTGCGGTGGCGTCCGGGGCGGCGCCGGGAGCCGGCGCGGCGGCGGTGTCCCCGCCACCGCCGAACGGCCAGTCGCCGGAGCGGGGCCAGAAGTAGTGCCGGGTGCGGTGCTCCGGCGCGGTCAGCTCGCGCAGTTCCTCGAACAGGTACGGGTCGCCGAGTTCGACGTCCGCCCGGCCGGGCACCGGCATGATCCAGGCGGCCTCCCGCGCCGTCCCGCGGACCGAGAAGCGCATCACGATCTGCTCGGTGCGTGACCGGGCGTCCCAGTGCACGATCGAGGTCTCGCGCTGGACACCGATCCGTGACGCCCGGTCCGGGATCATGGCGCCGCAGCCGCAGGCGTACGCCGGGCTGATGAGGCTGCCGAGCTGCAGCGCGAGCAGCGCGACGACGAGACCGAGTATCCGTTGTTTCCCCCGCATGCCCGCTCGGACGCCGAGGCGGATCACACGGTTCCCGTCCCCGCGGCGTGACGCGGTGTGCCGTGGGGCGGTGCCGTGGCACGGTGCCGGTGCCGGTGCCGGTGCCGGTCAGGGGTGGGTGACGCGCAGCTCCTTGATGCCGTTCAGCCACGCCGAGCGCAGCCGTCGCGGCTCGCCCGCGAGGCGCAGGCCGGGCAGGGCGTCGGCCACGGCGTTGAAGATCAGGTCGATCTCCAGGACGGCGAGGGACTTGCCCAGGCAGAAGTGCGGGCCCCCGCCGCCGAAGCCGAGGTGCGGGTTGGGGTCGCGGGTGATGTCGAAGCGTTCGGGGTGCTCGAAGACCTCGGGGTCGTGGTTGGCGGAGGAGTAGAAGACCCCGACCCGGTCGCCCGCCCGGATCGTCCGCCCGCCCAGCTCCAGGTCGCGGGTGGCGGTGCGCTGGAAGGAGACCACGGGGGTCGCCCAGCGGACGATCTCCTCGGCCGTCGTGGCCGGGCGCTCCCGTTTGAACAGCTCCCATTGCCCGGGGTGGGTGAGGAAGGCGTGCATGCCGTGGCTGATGGCGTTGCGGGTGGTCTCGTTGCCGGCCACCGCGAGCAGGATCACGAAGAACCCGAACTCGTCGTGGGAGAGGTTGCCCTGGCCCTCCGCCGCGACGAGCTGGGACACGATGTCCTGGGCCGGGCACTCCGTGCGGGCGGCGGCGAGGCTCATGGCGTACGAGACGATCTCCATGGCCGCCTCGGTACCGGCCTCCTCCGTGACGGCGTACTCGGGGTCGTCGTACGCCGCCATCGCGTTGGACCAGTCGAAGAGCTTCGCGCGGTCCTGTTGCGGTACCCCGATGAGCTCGGCGATGGCCTGGAGCGGCAGTTCGACGGCGACCCGGGTGACGAAGTCGAAGGACCCGTCGCCGTCCGCGGCGGCGGCGAGGGCCGTGCCGGCGATGCGCCGGGCCCGGTCCCGCAGGGCGGACTCCAGGGACCGGACGGCGCGGGGGGTGAAACCGCGCTGGACGATCTGGCGCACCCGGCTGTGCTCCGGCGGGTCCATGTTGAGCATGATCAGCTTCTGGGCGTCGATCCGGTCGCGGCCGATCGTCTCGTTGAACCGGATGATCGCGGTGTTGGTGGCGGACGAGAAGAGCTCCGGGTGCGTGGACACGTACTTGACGTCGGCGTGCCGCGTCACCGCCCAGTACCCGTCGTCGTCGAAGCCGGATATGCCGTGCGGCTGGGCGCACCACCAGACGGGGGCGGTCCGCCGCAGGGCGGCGAACTCGGGCAGCGGGACGCGGGTGCGGAGCAGGTCCGGATCGGTGGGGTCGAAGCCTTCGGGCAGGTGGGGGTGTGCATGGGGACAGGGCATCGGCGACTCCCCTATGTCTGACGGGCCATCAGAATGTGCCCGCAAGGTAGTAACGGGTTCTACAAGTGGCAAGGGGTGCGCGGTGTCCGGTTGCTGCCGCCGTCCTGCACGACCCTTGCGTACCGGGGGTAAGCCTCAGCAGACTGGGCCGCGAACTAGAACGCGTACCAGTTCGCGGGGTCCGGGGCGCGCCCCGGGACCAGTGCGGCCGGGGGCCGGGGGCAGCCCCCGCCGGGCACGGCCGGGGGGCCGGAAGCCGCCCCCCGGAAAGACACAGCCGGGGGTTCGGGGGCAGCCGTTCCCCGAACGGACACAGCCGTCCGCGCGGGCGCCGGGACGCCGGTGCGGCCGCCAGGAGAGGACCAGCCCATGGCCGCGGAACCCGTCATCGTCGAAGCCGTACGCACTCCCATCGGAAGGCGCTCCGGCGCCCTCGCCAACCTCCACCCGGCCTACCTGCTGGGCGAGACGTACCGCGAGCTCCTCGGCCGGACCGCCCTCCACGCCGACTGCGTCGAGCAGATCGTCAGCGGTACGGTCACCCACGCCGGTGAGCAGTCCATGAACCCCGCCCGCACCGCCTGGCTCGCCATGGGGCTGCCCTGCGAGACGGCCGCCACCACCGTGGACTGCCAGTGCGGTTCCTCGCAGCAGGCCGCCCACATGGTCGCCAACATGATCGCCTGCGGTGTCATCGACGTCGGCATCAGCTGCGGCGTGGAGGCCATGTCCCGCGTGCCGCTGGGGAGCGGGTCCAAGCACGGGCCGGGCAAGCCCTTCCCCGACGAGTGGAACGTCGACCTGCCCAACCAGTTCGAGGCCGCCGAGCGCATCGCCCGCAAACGGGGCCTCACGCGGGAGCGGGTGGACGCCCTCGGGCTGCTGTCGCAGCGGCGTGCCGCCACCGCGTGGGCCGAGGAGCGCTTCAAGCGCGAGACGTTCGCCGTCCAGGTGCCGACCACCGAGGAGGAGCAGCACGAGGGGCAGGGGATGTGGCGGCTCGTCGACCGCGACGAGGGGCTGCGCGACACCAGCGCGGAGGCGCTCGCCCGGCTGAAGCCGGTCATGCCGACCGCGGTCCACACCGCGGGCAACTCCTCGCAGATCTCCGACGGCGCCGCCGCCCTCATGTGGGCGTCCAAGCGCATGGCACGGGCGCTGAAGCTGAAGCCGCGCGCCCGGATCGTCACCCAGGCGCTCGTCGGATCCGAACCGCACTTCCACCTCGACGGGCCCATCGACGCCACCCGCGCGGTCCTCGGCAAGGCGGGGATGTCGCTGCGCGACATCGACCTCGTCGAGATCAACGAGGCCTTCGCCTCCGTGGTGCTCAGCTGGGCCCAGGTCTTCGACCAGGACCTGGAGAAGGTGAACGTCAACGGCGGCGCCATCGCGCTCGGCCACCCCGTGGGCGCGACGGGTGCGCGGCTGCTGACCACCGCGCTGCACGAACTGGAGCGGCGCGACAAGGAGTTCGCCCTGGTGACGATGTGCGCGGGCGGGGGGCTGGCGACCGGCACGATCATCCAGCGGCTCTGACGCCAGGTCCCGGCTCGGGTCCCGCCCGGTCCCGGCGGGAACTCCGCCCGGTCCCTCCCGGTCCCTCCCGGTCCCTCCCGGACCCTCCCGGACCCGCCGGGTCCTGCGCCGATTCCACCGTCCCGCGCGGCCCCCGCCCGGTGCCGTCCCTTCGGCGAGCCGGCCCGGTGGAGAGGGGAAACGGTGGAGAGGCGGACGCGGGAAGGCCCCGGTGCGCCGCACCGGGGCCTGCCGCATGCTGTCGGCTCAGTACCAGCCGTTGGACTGCCAGAACTTCCACGCGCCGCAGGGGCTGCCGTAGCGGTCGTTCATGTAGTCCAGGCCCCACTCGATCTGGGTGGCCGGGTTGGTCTTCCAGTCCGCGCCGGCGGACGCCATCTTGGAGCCCGGCAGGGCCTGCACCAGGCCGTAGGCGCCGGACGAGGCATTGGTGGCGGACGGGTTCCAGCCGGACTCGTGCTCGACGATCTTGTCGAAGCACTGGTACTGGCCGGCCGGGACCAGCTTCTTCGCGATGTCCTGCGCGGAGGCGGAGGCGGCCGATGCCGGTGCCGTCGTACCCAGCACTGCGCCGGTCGCACCGAGGAGCACGGCGGCACCGGCGGCGACGGCCTTGGGACGGGCGGAGAAACGGCTGGCGAGCGAGCGGAACACGTAGCGACCTAACGTCGGGGACGGGGGGCGTCGCCCGGGCATGCCGGTACCGCGCCAGGGGGCGGGGGAGTGGCTGCCAGGGGCGCTCCCGCTGCGGTTCCGCTGCGGTTCGCCCGGCGACGTCCACCAGAGAAGCAGCCGTGCCGGGCCGCCGCAACGACCCCTTGTACTAGGGGGCGCCGGACTACCGGGAGGAAGGTCCCATGGCCCCGGGCGGCCATCGGCGCACGTCGCCACGGGAAGTCCCGGGCCGGAGGAATGCCCGTTCCGGCCCACTATCCCCGGTCGTATGTGAGCTGCGTCCTGTGGGTCACCTCACCGGTCCGGGGCCCTCCACAGCGTGGGGCGAGCCTTCGAATGTGACCTGGGCCTCGAAGTGGGCCCGTCGTGTCGCACGTCGCAGCGCCTTCAGAACCGTGGATCCGATGGTGACGGTGAGTACGACGGTCAGGACGGCGCGTCCCGTGTCCCAGCCGAGCGAGGTCGCCGCGCAGTAGGCGACGAACCGGACCAGGTTCTCGTGCAGCGGGTCACCCGGGTGGAAGGAGATGCCGCTGCCCGCCGGTTCGATGACGACCCAGCCCTGCAGGTTCATCCCGGTCCCGTACGCGAACGAGGCCACCGCCCCGTACAGCGCGAGCATCGCCGTCTCACCCCGCCCGCGCAGGCGGTCCGGCCCCGGCAGCAGCCCGGCGCCCATCGTGAACCAGCCCATCATCAGCATCTGGAACGGCATCCACGGCCCGACGCCGCCCGTCAGCAGGGCCGACGCGAAGATCGTCACCGCCCCGAGGACGAACCCGAAACCGGGGCCGAGCACCCGGCCACTGAGCACCATCAGGAAGAACATCGGCTCCAGGCCCGCCGTGCCCGCGCCCAGCGGCCGCAGTGCCGCCCCCACCGCCGCGAGGACGCCGAGCATCGCCACCGCCTTGGCGTCCATGCCGCAGTCCGCGATCGTCGCGACGACCACGGCGACGAGCAGCGGCAGCAGCACGGCGAACAGCCACGGCACGTCCTGCGCGCTGCCCGCCACCCCGGAGGCGCCGTCCGCCAGCAGCGGCCATCCCAGGGCGAACACCCCGATCACCGAGACCAGCGCGAGCGCCGCCACGGAACGGACGCCCAGGCGCACCGGCCGGGCCCTCACAGCGCCGCCTCCACCTGCGCGACGGTCAGCCACGGCTCCGGTGCGAGGATCTTGGCGACCTGCGGCGCGAAGGCGGGCGAGGACGTCACGACCTCGGCCGCCGGGCCGTCCGCGACGACCTCGCCCTCCGCCAGGACCACGACGCGGTCCGCCAGCTCCGCCGCGAGCTCCACGTCGTGCGTGGCGAGCAGGATGCCGTGCCCGTCGGCGGCCAGGCCCCGCAGGACCGCGACGAGCCGGGCCTTGGCCGCGTAGTCCAGGCCCCGGGTCGGCTCGTCGAGCAGCAGCAGCGGGGGCCGCGCGGTGAGCACCACCGCGAGCGCCAGCGCGAGCCGCTGCCCTTCGGACAGATCGCGCGGATGGGTGCCGTCCCCGATCCCCGGCAGCAACCGCGCCACCAGCTCCCGGCACGTCCCGGGCGGCGCGCCCGCGTCGGTGTCGGCGGCCGCGCACTCGGCCGCCACGGTGTCCGCGTACAGCAGGTCCCGCGGCTCCTGCGGTACGAGCCCGGCCCGCCGGAGCATCTCGGGCGGAGCCGTCCGGTGCGGCACGCACCCGCCCACGAGCACCCGGCCGCCGGACGGTTCCACCATCCCGACGAGCGCGCCCAGCAGGGTGGACTTGCCGGCTCCGTTGCGGCCCATGAGTGCCACGGTCTCCCCGCCGCGCACGGCCAGATCCACCCGGCGCAGCGCCTCGACGGCACCCCGCCGCACGCGCAGCGCCTCCGCCTCCGCGAGCGCTTCCCCCTGCGCGAGCGCCTTCACCTCCCCGGGAGCCTTCGCCTCCAGGAGAGCCTCCGCCGTCCCGAGAGCCTCCGCCGTCCCGAGGACCTCCGCCCTCCTCCCTCCGGTTCCGGTGGCCGCGCCGCCCGGCCGTGCGGGCGCGCCGGCCCCGCCACGGACCGCCGTGCCGCGCCGGCGCAGCAGGCGGCGCAGCGCCGCGCGCGCACCCGGGGCGCCCGCGCCCACGGGATCGTCCCCGGTGGAAGCCGGAGAAGCCGGAGAAGCCGGGTTCGCGGGGAGGGCCGGGGCAGCCGGAGCAGCCAGGCCGGCCGGGTCGGGCAGGCCGGCCGGGTCGGGCAGGGCAGACCGGTCGGGCGGGGAGGTGTCCGCCAGGCGGGCCCGGAGCCCGGGGGCCAGGCGACGGGCCGCGCGGACCGTCAGGGGCGGCGGCGACCAGCCCGCCACCCGCGCCAGCGCCACCACGGGAGGGTGGACCGGCGAGAGGGCCATCACCTCGGCCGGAGAGCCGAGCAGCACCGGAGCCCCGGGCGAGCGCAGGAGTGCGACGCGGTCGGCGTACTGGACCACGCGCTCCAGGCGGTGCTCCGCCATCAGCACCGTCGTGCCGAGGTCGTGGACCAGGCGCTGCAGCACCGCGAGGACCTCCTCCGCGGCCGCCGGGTCCAGCGCCGACGTCGGCTCGTCCAGGACGAGGACCTTCGGGTGCGGCGTCAGCACGGACCCGATGGCGACGCGCTGCCGCTGCCCGCCCGAGAGGGTGGCGATCGGCCGGTCCCGCAGCGGCGCCAGGCCCAGCAGGTCCAGGGTCTCCTCCACCCGCCGGCGCATCACGGCGGGCGGCAGGCCCAGCGACTCCATGCCGTATGCCAGCTCGTCCTCGACCGTGTCGGTGACGAAGTGGGCGAGCGGGTCCTGGCCCACCGTGCCGACGATGTCGGCCAGTTCGCGGGGCGGGTGCGTGCGGGTGTCGCGGCCGTCGACGGTGACCCGGCCGCGCAGGGTGCCGCCGGTGAAGTGCGGCACCAGGCCGGACACCGCGTTCAGCAGCGTCGACTTGCCGGACCCGGACGGGCC
>NZ_KL591039.1:28637-34513 GCF_000716335.1 Streptomyces sp. NRRL S-118
CACCAGGCCGGACACCGCGTTCAGCAGCGTCGACTTGCCGGACCCGGACGGGCCGACCAGCAGCACCAGTTCGCCCTCCGGGACGGTGAGGTCGACGCCCCGCAGGGTGGCCTCTTCCGCACCGTCGTACGTCACGGAGACGTTCTCGAACCGGATCACAGGGACTCCTTCGACGGCGGAGCGGGGGCTGCGTACGCGGGCACCAGGCCCAGCAGGATGATCAGGGCCGGCCACACCGGCAGGCCGGGCGCCTGGAGCGGGACCACACCGGGGTGCAGGGCCGCCGGATCCCACACCGCCATCAGGCCGCCCACCGCCGCGCCCGAGCCCGCCACGAGCCACGCCCGCGCGCCCCACCGGTCGGGGCGGTACCGGGTCCGCACCGAGCGGCGGCCCCCCAGGCGCAGACCGGCCAGCGCCGCCAGCAGGCCCGCCGCGACGAAGGGCGGACCGTACGAACCGCCGTCGGCGGACAGCAGTCCGTACAGGCCCACGCACACGCCGAGCAGCCCGCCGAGGGTCAGCACCGCCGTCACGCGGCGCACCGCGCGCGGCACCCGCGCCGTGCGGCCGTACCCGCGCGCGTCCATCGACGCCGCCACGGCGATCGACCGCTCCAGCGCGCCCTCCAGGACGGGCAGGCCGATCTGCAGGACCGCCCGCACCCCGCCGGTGGGCCGCCCGCGCAGCCGGCGCGCCGTGCGCAGCCGCGCCACATCGGCCACCAGCTGCGGCGCGAACGTCATCGCGACCACCACCGCGACCCCCACCTCGTACAGCGCGCCCGGCAGCGACTTCAGCAGCCGCGCGGGGTTGGCGAGGGCGTTCGCCGCGCCCACGCAGATCAGCAGCGTGGCCAGCTTGGCGCCGTCGTACAGGGCGAAGACGAGCTGCTCGGCGCTCACCCGGCCGCCGATCCGTATCCCCTGCGCCCAGGCGGGCAGCGGCACCTCGGGCAGCGTGACCAGCACGTGCGTCCCCGGGATCGGCGAGCCGAGCACCAGCGAGAAGACCAGCCGGACGACGAGCACCGCGAGCCCCAGCTTCAGGAAGGCGCCGTACGAACGGGCCCACGGCGCGTCGGTGCGGCGCGCCGCCACCACGTAGCCGGCCACGCCGACCAGCAGGCCCAGCAGGAGGGGATTGGTGGTGCGGGACGCGGCGGCGGCCAGACCCAGGGCCCACAGCCACCAGGCGCCGGCGTGCAGGGCGTTGCTCCGGTGCGCCGCGGGTGCGCGCAGCCTCATCGCCGACGGCGGCGGGCCTGCACGACGGCGGCGGCGCCGAGGCCCAGCACGGCGGCGAGACCGGCGGCCAGCCCGAGCGAGGGGCCGCCGCCGTTCCCGGAGCCGGAACCCGAACCGGAGCCGCCGTCGCCGGAGCGCGGACCGGAGCCGCCGTCGTCGCCCGGGCCGGAGGACGCTCCGGTCCGCGGGGCCGGGTCCGCGTCGGACACCTGCTCGCCGCAGCCCGTCCGCGGGTAGCCCGCGATGGCGCACAGCAGCGCCTGGCTGTTGTAGCGCAGCGGCTCGGCCACCGCGGCCAGCGCCTCCGCGCTCGTCGCGTCCTGCCGTACCCGTGCGCAGGCGGCCCGCGGCTCCGGTGGCGTGCCCGCGTCGTCCGGGGCGTCCGCCGCCGTGCCGAAGTCGACGACGACCGCGACCCGCTTGGTGCCGTCCTCGCGGGGCGTCCCGCCGCAGACCGCCGCGAAGTCGGGCGCCCGGCGCGGCTGTGCGGCGTCCGCCGAGTCGGCGCTGACGGCGAAGCGGTAGCCGTTCACCTCGCCGTCGGCGGGCCGGGCCGTGGCCGGGCCCTGCGTGGCGTACGTCCAGGACGGCCCCGGGCCGCTCTGCCAGAAGGACCAGTAGCGGTAGCCCGCCGCCTGGGCGGAGCCGGTGGTGAGCCAGGTCAGGGCCAGGGCGAGGAGGAGGACGGGGAGCCGGGCGGCGGTCCGCATCACGGCTGCCGGTTCTTGTTGCGGCCGCTGATCAGGAAGCCGATGCCCATGCCGGCGAAGAGGAAGATGCCGACGACCAGCCAGACGCCGAAGCCGCTGCTCTCGCCCGACTCCTTGTTCTCCTGCTCCTCCTGCGCCCGCGTCTCGACGGTCGACTCGGGCTTCGGCCCGGTGGCGTTGAGCCGCTGGACGAGGTCGACACCGCCGAAGTCGCGGGTGTCGGCGCCCACCGTGTGCGCGGCGAAGATCAGCTGGGCCCAGGCGGCGGGGCCGTTCTCCTCGGCCCAGGGCACGGCGTTCCGCTGGAGCCACTTCAGGGCGGCGGCGGCCTTGTCGCCGTGGCCGGCGGCGCCGAGCGCGACGACCGCGTCGGCCGTGTTGCCGAAGTCGGGCGCGGGCGCGGCGGGCGACGCGGTGCCGGGCATCGGGGGCAGGTCGAGGTGACCGGTCTTCGCCAGGGCGGTCACCAGGTAGGCGGCGCCGTTGCGGGCGGCGCGCTCGGCGGTCCGCTTCGCCGCGGCCTCGCAGACCGGCGGCTGGTACGGCTTCACGCCCCGCGTCTGGACGTGCTTGCCCAGGCCCGCCAGCACCGCGGCGGCGGTGGCGTCGGCGTTCGCGACCAGCGCGCCGTTCCGGTCGGGCTGGTAGGCGAAGGCACCCGCGCCGGTCTTGGCGTCACAGGGGATCGCGAAGCCGAGCAGCGCGTCGTAGGGGGTGCGGCCGTCCGCCGACCGCACGTCGCCCGGCTTCTCGCCCGCCGCCGCGAGGGCGCTGATGACGACGGAGGTGGAGTTGGCGTCGCTGGGCCCGCCAGGGTTGTAGCTCCAGCCGCCGTCCTTGTTCTGGACGCCGGTGAGCCAGTCCGCGCCCGCCTCGACGGCCTTCGTGACGGGGTCGGTCCTCCCGTCCTCCGTCTCCGGCCGGTCCAGCCCCGCGAGCGCCTGGACGGCGACGGCGGTGGCGTTGGTGTCCAGCGGCACGGCGGGGTCGCAGGGCTTGGCCGGGTCGGGCCGGTAGGAGGCGAAGCCGCCGTTGTCGCACTGCTGCCCCAGCAGCCAGGCCACGGCCTTCCCGGCGGGCTCGACACCGCTCGTCTCCTGCGCCATGAAGGCCAGGGACTGCCGCCAGACTCCGTCGTACGTCGGGTCCTTGCGGCCGTACAGCCCGGACGGGACGACGGGCGCGGCGGAGGACGCCGAGGGGGAGGGCGCCGCGTGCGCGGCGGGGGCGGCGGCGACGGCTGCGGCCCCGCCGGTGCACAGCACGGCGGTGGCGGCGAGCGCCGCGGCGACGCCGCGGCGACGAACGGTGGTCATGGCGGGTGGCCTCTCCTGCGCGGTCTCCTGCGCGGTCTCTGCGGGGCCGGGCACCGGCGCGCGCGGAAGGGCACCAGGCTCCGGCTCCGTATTCCTCGACGGTGCCGGTCACCGGGACCGGTCCCGGTGACGCGAGCCGAACACGTACACGTGCGGGGCGATCCGGCTCGCCACCGGCGTGGTGGCTCACGGTTGCGGGTCAGCGCCGGATTTGCACCGGCTTCCCCCCGTACGGGCATGATGACGACTCGCACACTCTACCGGCGGGTCGGTACGGCTCACAGGGCGACGTACGTCACGGGGTCGCTGCCCGGCATTGGCTCGGCGCGCCCCAGTTTCACCAGGCGCCGCAGGTGCGCCTCGGCCTCGGAGACGGCGATGGCGCGCGAGCCGTACGGGATGAGGTCCCAGGGGCGGTTCCAGGTCATGCGCTCGGCGAGCTGCCAGGGGGTGAGTGGCGCGGCCAGCAGGGCGAGCAGTCCGGTGAGCCGCTCCTCGTGGTGGGCGAGCAGCTCCGCCACGCGCGCGGCGGCGCCGGTGAAGGCGTGCTGGTGGGCGGGGAGCACCTCGGCGGCGCCGAGCCGGCCGACCCGCTCCAGGGAGTCGAGGTAGTCGCCGAGCGGGTCCGTGGGCGTGGCGTCGTCGGGGTCCTCGTACAGGCCGATGTGCGGGCTGATCCCGGGCAGCAGGTGGTCGCCGGAGAAGAGGCGGCCATGCCCGGGGCGGCGGACCGGGTGGTCCTCCTCCAGGTGCAGGCAGACGTGGCCGGGGGTGTGCCCGGGGGTCCAGACGGCCCGCAGCCGGCGGCCCGCGAGGTCGAGGAGCTCGCCGGGGACGATCGCCCGGTCGGGCAGGGCGGGCTGCGGCACGGGCAGGGCGTGCCCGCTGCCGGACGCCCGGGCCTGCCGCAGCGGGGCCGTGTGCTCGTCGGGGGCGCCGGCGGCGGTGAGCTTGGCGAGGAGGTGGTCGAGCCAGGCGCCGGGCCCGGCGTCGCGGGTGCGGCGTACGACGGCGGCGTCGGCGGGGTGCATGGCGATCCAGGCGCCGGACGCCTCGCGGACGCGGCCGGACAGCCCGTGGTGGTCGGGGTGGTGGTGCGTGATGACGACGCCGTGCACGTCCTCGACGCGGGTACCCAGCGCGGCCAGCCCGGCGCGGAGGGCGTCCCACGACGCGGGGTCGTCCCAGCCGGTGTCGACGAGGACGGGGCCGCGACCGGTGTCGAGGAGGTGGACCAGGGTGTGCCCGAGGGGATTGTCAGGGATGGGCACCGCGATGCTCCAGACACCCCCGCCGTGATCGGTCACGCCCCGGCGCGGGCCTCCGCCACCGCCGGTCGCCGTCGCGTGCGCCATGGAGCGCCCCCATCCCTCGCCACGGGTACCACCGTTGCCCACTGTAACGAGAGGTGATGACGCGTCAGAAGGACTTGGGCGCCACCGGGTTCACCCGGCTCCGGCCTCTTCTCGGGACGTCCGCCGAGAGCGACGGAAGCGCGGGTGGTTCCGGCCGCGCCGGGCGGCGCGAGTCCCTGGATGCCTGCTCCCGCCTGGTACTCCAGCCGTAGATCGTGATCTCGATGGTGAGGGGCGTCGAGGCGGCAGGTGTCCAGCGTGGATCATCTCGCCCGAGATCGCCCATGCCGTCGCGGGCGTCGGCTCCTTCTCCGCTACCCGAGTTCACCGCGACGGAGGGCGTCCCTTATCTCGCTGAGTTTCGCGGTCGTTGCCGGGGTCCGCTCCTGTGCTTGTTCAGCGAGTCGGAGGGCATCGTCGATCTCGCTGAGCTTCCTGGAGGACAGGACGGCCGCCCGCTCTATCAGGTCGTCCCGGGACACGGTGGTCAGCCACGTGCACGGGGTGAAGCCTGGACGCGGGAACGCGAGCCGCAGCACGCCTTCGAGCGGCAGCCCTTCACCGGCGCCGACCGTCACTTCGATGCCCAGACCGCTGATGTCGAGGCCCGCCGGAGCGACGACCTGCATCACCTGGAACCCGGACGCGTCGTCTCCTGACAGCAGTACGACCAGCCTCCGCTCGTCGAACTGGACCCACCAGACTTCGCCACGTTGCACAAGCCCTCCGATACACAGGACGGCAGGCAGACGCTGCACGACCTGACGCGGTGTGGAGACGGGTGCGGCCACCGTTGATCATCGGTGTGTGAAGACAAACGATCATGTGGTGGCCGCAGGTCCCAGCGTAGACCCTGCCTGCTGGCAGGAGGCGTTCGACGGCCTCATGAGCCGGCTGGCGGGACGCTTCACACGGGTCGAATCCCGACGCCGGGCCCGGAAGTCGGTACTCGGCCTGTTGTCGGACCTGCCGCGCAAGAACTGCTGGACCATCGCCGAGTGGGCCGGGGACAGGACCCCGGACGGCATGCAGCACCTGCTCGGGAGGACGAAGTGGGGTGCCGACCAGGTCCGCGACGAGGTGGGTGACTACGTTGCGCGTCGCTGGATCAAGGTGGCGGGTCGAGGAGTATTTCCAGTCCGGCAAGGGCCTGGCGGCCCTGGACGAGCACCAGGCCCGGTCCCAGACCAGCCACTACCGGCGTCAAGCCGCTCAAGCGTGAAGATCACGATCTACGGCTGTACTACT
>NZ_KL591040.1:0-20846 GCF_000716335.1 Streptomyces sp. NRRL S-118
ACCCCCACCGCCTCCGCCATCGCCGAGCCCCGCGATCCCCGCGACTCCCACGGCTCCCGTGACGAGGTGCTGCGCCTCGCCGCCGCGCCCCGGACCGCGCCGACGCCCGCCCCGGCACCCGGCCGGCGCGCCACCACCCGCGTCCCGGGGCCGCAGACCCCCGCGCCGGCACAGCTCGGCGCCACCGTCGCGGCCGACTGCACCCTCGGTGCCGTCACGGGGTTACGCCCCGAGGAGTTCGCCGACTTCCTCGCCGACCCCGCCGTCACCGCCGACGGGTGTCTGCGCGGCCTCATCTGGACGTGGGACGCCCGGCTCGCGCCGGTCATGTCGGACGCCCACGTCCAGGCCGTGTCCCGCCGCGTCTCCGCGCTCGCGCCCGGCCACGACGGCCTCAACGGCACCCACCTGCTGGAGATGCTCACGTACCTGCACGCGGTCGTGTACCACGACTTCTCGCGCGGCGAGATCGACGTCACCGACCCGACCACCACCGAGGCCATGCGCCGCGCCGTCCACGCCTTCGGCTCGGCCGCCCGCTCCTTCCGCGCCACGCGCACCAACGCCGAGTCCCTGCGCGAGGCCCTCTACACCGGCAGCGGCACCGGGCTGCGCCACTCCCAACTGGGCCTGGTCCAGAAGGTCCTGGCGACGATGGACAAGTACCACACCACCACCTACCGCGACCCGGCCTGGGGTGGTGCGGCCCTCGCCGCGCTCTCCGTGAACTACCTCGGTGTGTACCCCGGCAACCGCGACACCGCCTTCCACACCCTGGTCGCCCGCAACACCGCCTACCGCGCCGCCTTCCGTGCCTTCGCCGAGTACACCCACCTCAAGGGCACGCCCAACGCCTGGGTGGTGCGCGACGCGCTCGCCGAGTACGGACGCTTCGGCCAGATCGACGCGATCAAGGCAGGCATCGTGCCCGACCTGGGCGCGCTCCTCGACCCCGTGGTGCGGAACTTCGGCGAGGGCAGCGCACCGTGGGCGCGGCTGGCCGGCTGGCTCGTCTTCTACGAGGCGTGCAAGCCGTACCGCGTCTGCAAGGAGGACATCGAGCGGCGGATCTTCCCGCACACCTACCGCTACGACACCGGCGGCATCACGGTCCGCACGGGCCTGGACACCCCCACCGTCGACCAGCTGTACTACGCCAGCAAGCAGGTCAAGGCCCAGTTCCACCGCGTCCTCGGCGCGGAGACGCCGCTGACCGGTGACACCAACACCGCGCTGACCATCGTGCTGTACGCCTCGCGCGCCGACTACGAGAACTACCATCCGCTCCTGACCGGCATGGGCACCGACAACGGCGGCATCTACATCGAGCGCGGTGCCACCTTCTACACCTACCAGCGGCGCGTCCCCCAGGACTCCTCGCTCACCCTGGAGGAGCTGTTCCGTCACGAGTACGTCCACTACCTCAACGGCCGCTACGCCGTGCCCGGTTACTTCGGCGAGGGCCCGTGGTACGAGGACGACCGCACCACCGCGATGGACGAGGGGACGGCGGAGTTCTTCGCCGGAGCCACCCGCGACGACGGCGTCGCCGTGCGCAGGTCCCTCGTCCGCAGCGTCATCGCCGACACCGCCGACGGCAGCCCGCGCATGAGCGTCGGCCAACTCCTGCACGCCACCTACGCGGGCGACGGCTTCCGCTTCTACAGCTACGCGGGCACGTTCTTCTCGTACCTGTGGACCGAACGGCCGGCACTGCTGCGGGAGATGTACCGGCACCTGCGCGCCGACGACCCGGCCGCCTTCGACGCCTGGCGCGACCGGCTCGGCCGGGACGCCGGGCTCCAGCGCGGGTACGACGCCTTCCTCGACGCGCAGACGGCCAAGGTGGACGACCTGTTCGTGCCCGACACCCGCTACGTCCCGAACGACCGGCTCGACCACACAGGTGCCGAGGCGGTGCGCGCGGCCTTCGCCGCGGCCACCGCGGCCGACCCGCGCTGCACGGACAACGGGGACCCCGCCAAGCGCCGCTTCGTCTGCACCGGACGGATCACCGCGCGCCTGACGGACGCGAACAGCCCCGACCGGGTCTTCAAGGACATGGCGGAGACCGTCGACCACTTCCTCCTCGACCGCGCCCGTCCCGCGGCCACCAACCTCGCCGACATGAACTGCCACTTCGGCGAGGCGCGGATCTGGGCCGACCGCACCGGTGCGACATCGGACTACACCTGCGAAGGGCCGCTGCGCGGCTGACCCCGGAAGCCGCCCCGCAGCGTCCGGCCCCAACTCGGCGGACCGGAAAGGAATTTCTCCCTGCCGGACCCTGTACGGGCAGCAGTAGTGCGTGAAATATTATTGCTGTGCCCACGCGACACGTGAGTCATCCGCCGCACGCCCTGGACGCCGTGATCATCGGTGCCGGAATCGTCGGCGCGGCCTGCGCCTACTACGCAGGCCGCTGCGGACTCGCCGTCGCCGTCGTCGACCGCGGCCCCGTCGCGGGCGGCACCACCGGCGCCGGCGAGGGCAACCTGCTCGTCTCCGACAAGGGGGCGGGCCCCGAGCTCGACCTCGCGCTGCTGTCCACCCGACTGTGGCGCGAACTCACCGAAGTCCTCCCACCGGAGGCCGAGTACGAGCCCAAGGGCGGTCTCGTCGTCGCATCCGACGAGACCGCCCGCACCGCGCTCCGCGCCTTCGCCGCGGGCCAGCGGGCGGCCGGCGTCGAGGCGCACGAGGTGCCCGCCGACCGGCTGCGCGACCTCGAACCCCACCTCGCGCCCGGCCTCGCCGGAGGCTTCCACTACCCGCAGGACGCCCAGGTCCAGCCCGCCCGCGCAGCCGCCCACCTGCTGCGCGCCTCGCGCGCCGACGTCCGTCCCGGCGAGGAGGTGACCGCCGTGCTGACCGACGCACGCGGCGCGGTCCGCGGCGTGCGCACGCCGCACGGCGACCTCCACGCGCCGGTCGTCGTCAACGCCACCGGCACCTGGGCCGGGCAGCTCGCCGCACGGGCCGGCACCCGCCTGCCCGTCCGGCCGCGCCGCGGCTTCGTCCTCGTCACCGAACCGCTGCCGCCGGGCCTCGTGCGCCACAAGGTGTACGCCGCGGACTACGTCGCCGACGTCGCCAGCGACTCCGCCGCCCTGCAGTCCTCCGCCGTCGTCGAGTCCACCCCGGCGGGCCCCGTCCTCATCGGCGCCACCCGCGAACGCGTCGGCTTCGACCGGACGCTGTCCACGGAGGCGCTGCGCCGGCTCGCCACCGCCGCCACCGCCCTGTTCCCGGCGCTCGGCGGGGTACGCGCCCTGCGCGCGTACTGCGGCTTCCGCCCCTACCTGCCCGACCACCTCCCGGCCATCGGCCCCGACCCGCGGGTACCGGGCCTCTACCACGCCTGCGGCCACGAGGGCGCGGGGATCGGCCTCGCCCCGGCGACCGGCCTGCTCGTCGCGACCGCGCTGCGCGGCGACCCGCCGCCCGTGGACCTCCGGCCGTTCGACCCCGGCCGTTTCGACGGCCAGGAAGGAGCCGACCGGTGACACCCGTGCCGTTCACCTTCACGTTCGACGGGCGCACCCTCACCGCTCTGCCCGGGCAGAGCGTCGCCGCCGCCCTCTGGGGCGCCGGCGTCCTCGCCTGGCGCACCACCCGCACCGGCGGCGCTCCGCGCGGCGCCTTCTGCGGGATCGGCACCTGCTACGACTGCCTCGCCACCGTCAACGACCGTCCCAACCAGCGGGCCTGCCTGGTCCCCGTGCGCCCCGGCGACACCGTCACCACCCAGGAGGGCATCGGACATGACGGCTGATCCCCACGCCGGCCCCGCCGCCGGCCCGGCCACCGCCGACCTCGCCGTCGTGGGCGCCGGCCCCGCGGGGCTCGCCGCCGCGGGCACCGCCGCGGCCCTCGGGCTGGGTGTCGTACTGCTGGACGCGGGGGAGCGGGTCGGCGGCCAGATCCACCGGCACCCCGCACCCGAGGAGCTGCCCCGCGCCGCCAGGCCCCTCGTCCGCCGCCTCCGGGGTGTCCGCCACCGGCCGGCCCACCACGTCTGGACCGTCGTGCCGGACGGGGACTCCTGGCTGCTGCACTGCGTCGCCGGGCCCGACGAGACCGCGGCCACCGTCCGCGCCCGCGCCGTCCTCCTCGCCACCGGAGCGTACGAACGCCACCTGCCCTTCCCGGGCTGGACGCTGCCCGGGGTCGTCGGCGCCGGCGGCGCCCAGGCGATGCTCAAGTCCGGGCGCGTGCTCCCCGGCCGCCGCGTCGTCGTCGCGGGCAGCGGCCCCCTGCTGCTCGCCGTCGCCACCACCCTCGCCACCGCCGGGGCCCGTGTCCCGGCCGTCGTCGAGGCCGCCGGCTACACCGCCTACGCCCGCCACGCCGGCACCCTCGCCCGCAACCCGGGCAAGCTGGCCGAGGCGGCCCACCACGGCAGCGGCCTCCTGCGCCACTCCACCCGCCTGCTCACCCGCCACGCCGTCACCGCCGCCCACGGCACCGCGCGCGTCGAGGCCGTCACCGTCGCGCGCGTGGACCGCGACTGGCGGCCCGTCCCCGGCACCGGCCGCCGCGTCCCGTGCGACGCACTGGCCGTCGGCCACGGCCTCGTACCGCAACTGGAGCTCGCCACCGGCCTCGGCTGCCTCGTCCGCCGCACCGCCGACGGCACCCCGGCCCTCGCCGTCGACGCGGAGCAGCGCACCTCCGTGCCCGGTGTCTGGGCCGCCGGGGAGACCTGCGGCATCGGCGGCGTCGGCCTCGCCCGCACCGAGGGCGAACTCGCCGCCCTGTCCATCGCCCGCGCCCTGTCCCCGGCGCGGGTGGTGACGGGCGGTGACCGCCGCCGCGCCGCCGCCCTCACCCGCCGCCGCGCCCGGCTGCGCGCCTTCGCCGACGCCATGGCCGCGGCCCACCGGCCCGGACCCGGCTGGACCGCCTGGCTGGACGACGGCACCGAGGTGTGCCGCTGCGAGGAGGTCACCGCCGACCGCATCCGCGAGGCCGTCACCACCCTCGGTGCGCGTGACGCGCGCACCGTCAAACTGCTCACCCGCGCAGGAATGGGCTGGTGCCAGGGCCGCATGTGCGGCCAGGCCGTCGCCCGCCTCGCGGGCGAGGACCCGGCGCCCGACCGGCGCCCGCTGTCCTGCCCCGTCCCGCTGAGCCATCTGGCACAACCACCAGGAGCCGCATGATGGACCACCGCACCTCCCCCTGGCACGGCATCATGGTCGCCACCGCCCTGCCGCTGCGCGACGACGACACCCTCTCCGTCGACTACGACGCCTACGCCGAGCACGTCTCCTGGCTCGTCTCCCAGGGCTGCGACGGCGTCGTACCCAACGGCTCGCTCGGCGAGTACCAGACGCTCACCGACGACGAGCGGGCCCGCATCGTCCGCGTCGCGGTCGAGGCCGCCGGCGACGGGGCCCGGGTCATGCCCGGCGTCGCCGCCTACGGCAGCGCCGAGGCCCGCCGCTGGGCCGAGCAGGCCGCCGAGGCGGGCGCCGGCTCGGTCCTGCTGCTGCCGCCCAACGCGTACCGCGCGGACGAGCGTTCCGTCCGCGCCCACTACGCGGAGGTCGCACGGGCCGGGCTGCCCGTCGTCGCGTACAACAACCCCTTCGACACCAAGGTCGACCTGACGCCCCGGCTGCTCGCCCAGCTCCACGCCGACGGCAGCATCGTCGCCGTCAAGGAGTTCAGCGGCGACGTCCGCCGGGCGTACGAGATCGCCGAACTGGCCCCCGGGCTGGACCTGCTGGCCGGTGCCGACGACGTCCTCCTGGAGCTGTCCGTCGCCGGCGCCGCGGGCTGGATCGCCGGCTACCCCAACGCCCTCCCCGCCGCCTGCGTCACCCTGTACCGCGCCGCCACCGCCGGCGACCTGGACACCGCCCTGCCGCTCTACCGGGCCCTGCACCCGCTGCTGCGCTGGGACTCCAAGCCCGAGTTCGTCCAGGCCATCAAGCTCTCCATGGACGTGGCCGGCCGCCACGGCGGGCCCTGCCGCCCGCCCCGCACCCCCCTGGACGAGGAGCAGTACGCCGCCGTCCGCGCGGCCACCGGGAAGGCGCTCGCGGAAGGACTCGCCTAGCCATGCGCAGCCGGCACGTGTACCACGCCGTCGACTCGCACACCGAGGGCATGCCGACCCGCGTCATCACCGGCGGCGTCGGCACCCTTCCCGGGGCCACGATGGCCGAGCGGCGCGAGCACGTCATGCGCCACCTCGACCACGTCCGCACCCTGCTGATGTACGAACCGCGCGGCCACGCCGCCATGAGCGGCGCGATCCTCCAGCCGCCGACGCGCCCGGACGCCGACTACGGCGTCCTGTACATCGAGGTCTCGGGACTGCTGCCCATGTGCGGCCACGGCACCATCGGCGTGGCGACCGTACTCGTCGAGACCGGCATGGTGCCCGTCACCGAGCCCGTCACCACCGTCCGCCTCGACACCCCCGCGGGCCTGGTCTCCGTCGACGTCCTGGTGGAGGACGGCGCGGCGGTCTCCGTCACCCTCACCAACGTGCCGGCCTTCTGCGCCGGGCTGGACCGCACGGTCGAGGTCCCCGGATACGGCACCGTCACCTACGACCTCGCGTACGGCGGCAACTTCTACGCCATCGTGCCCCTCGACGCGCTGGGCCTGCCCTTCGACCGGGGCCGCAAGGACGAGCTGCTCGCGGCCGGGCTCGCCCTCATGGACGCCGTCAACACCACCCAGCGGCCCGTCCACCCGGAGGACCCGGCGATCGGCGGCGTCAAGCACGTCTACCTCGCCGCCCCCGGCTCGGACGCCCTGCGCTCCCGCCACGCCATGGCGATCCACCCCGGCTGGTTCGACCGTTCGCCGTGCGGCACCGGCACCTCCGCACGCATGGCACAGCTGCACGCGCGCGGCGAACTGCCCCTCGGGCGCGACTTCGTCAACGAATCGTTCATCGGTACGCGGTTCACGGGGCGCCTCGTCGGGGAGACCACCGTCGGCGGCCTGCCCGCCGTCGTCCCGACCGTCACCGGCCGCGCGTGGATCACCGGCACCGCCCAGTACTTCCTCGACCCGGCGGACCCGTTCCCGGCGGGCTTCCTGCTGTGACGACCGCCCCGACCCGCAGTTCCCCCGGAGACAGAGCCATGGCAGAGCGCACCCGGCAGCGGACCCTGATCACCACCCTCACCAGTCAGGAGCGGCTGAGCGACCGGGTCGCGCACGCCCTGCGCGCGGCGCTGATCTCCGGCGAACTGCGGCCGGGTGAGGTCCACTCGGCGCCCGGCCTCGCCGCCCGCTTCGGCGTCTCGGCGACCCCGGTGCGCGAGGCGATGCTGGAGCTGGCCCGCGAAGGCCTGGTCGAACCCGTACGGAACAAGGGTTTCCGGATCACCGAGGTCAGCGAACGCGACCTCGACCAGTACGCGGAGCTGCGGGCCCTCATCGAGGTGCCCACCATCGGGTCCATCACCGCCTCGGCCGACCGGCGGCGGCTGGAGGAACTGCGGCCGGTCGCCGAGGAGATCGTCACCCGCGCCCGGGAGCACGACCTCATCGGCTACCTGGACGCCGACCGCCGCTTCCACCTCTCCCTGCTGGCGCTCTCCGGCAACGACCGCCTCGTCGAAACCGTGGGCGACCTGCGCAAGCACTCCCGCCTCTACGGCCTGACGGCCCTGGACGAGCGCGGCCTGCTCGTGCCCTCGGCCGAGGAGCACATCGAACTGCTCGACCTGATGCTGGCGGGCGACGCGGCGGCTGCCGAGGCGTGCATGGCCCGCCACCTGGGCCATGTGCGCTCCCTGTGGGCCCGCTCCCGCCAGGAGACCGGGCCGGGAAGACGGTGACGCGGGCGGTCCGGACCGGTCCGGACCGGACCGGACCGCCTCAGGAGCTCGTGAGGACGACGAGCTGCCGGGTCGCCCGGGTCATCGCGACGTAGCGGTCGACCGCTCCTTCCACCCCCTCGCCGAACGTCTCCGGGTCGACCAGGACGACCAGGTCGAACTCCAGCCCCTTCGACAGCTCCGGGGTCAGCGACCGGACGCGGGAGGTCGCCCGGAACGAGGGGTCGCCGATGACGCACGCGATCCCCTCGGCATGCTCGGCCAGCCAGGCGTCGAGGAGCGGGCCCAGGTCCTCGACGGATCCGTGGCGGACCGGGACGCCGCTGCTGCGGATGGAGGACGGCACGTTGGCGTCCGGGAGCGCGGCCCGGATGACCGGCTCGGCCTCCGCCATGACCTCCTCCGGTGTCCGGTAGTTGATGCTCAGGGAGGCCACCTCGATCCGGTCGAGCCCGACCCGCGTGAGCCGTTCCCGCCACGACTCCGTGAACCCGTGCCGCGCCTGGGCACGGTCCCCGACGATGGTGAAGCTCCTGGACGGGCAGCGCCGCAGCAGCATCTGCCACTCCGCGTCGGTCAGCTCCTGGGCCTCGTCCACGACGACGTGCGCGAACGGGCCGGCCAGCAGATCCGGGTCGGCGGTGGGCAGTTCGGACTCGTCGACCAGACTGACCTGAGCGTCCCGGCCGCGCAGCATCGTCACCAGGCCCTCGCCCTCGTCACCGTCGGCGCCGGAGTCCGCCGCCGCCTCGATCAGGTTGTCGACCACCTGCGCCATGCGCTCGCGCTGGGCGGCGAGCGCGGCCTCGTGCCGGCGCTTCCGCCGCGCCGTCTCCGGGTCGCCGAGCCGGTGCCGTGCCGCGTCCAGGATCGGCAGGTCCGACACCGTCCATGCCCGGGGCTCCGCGCGCTGGAGCCGCCGTACGTCGTCGGGGCCGAGCCAGGGGGCGCACATCCGCAGGTAGGCGGGGACCGACCACAGGTCTTCGACCAGGTCGGCCGCCTCCAGCAGCGGCCACGCCCGGTCGAAGGCGGAGCGCAGTTCCCTGTTCCGCGTCAGAGACCTGCGGAGCAGCTCGGGCGGGGCGTCGCCGTCGTGCTTCTCCTCCAGGATCGTGAGCAGCTCCTCCCAGACCTGCTCGCGCGCCTCGTTGTGCGGGGTGCCGGGTTCCGCCGCCTCGAACGCCACGGCCCAGTCGTCGGCGGTCAGCCGGACGTCGGACCAGTGGGTCTCGACCGTCATGCCCTTCGCGGGCGGCTCCTCGTAGAAGCGGACGGCCGTCTCGATCGCCCGCACCATGTCGGCCGACGACTTCAGGCGGGCCGTCTCCGGGTCGGTCTCGGCCGTCGCCGTCGCTCCCTCGGCGACGAGATCGCGCAGCACGCAGGTCTGCACGCCCTCCTCGCCGAGGCTGGGCAGGACGTCGGCGACGTAGGCCAGGTAGGGCCGGTGCGGGCCGACGAAGAGCACCCCGCCCCTGCGGTGGCCGAGGCGCGGGTCGGAGTGGAGGAGGTAGGCGGAGCGGTGCAGGGCGACGACGGTCTTGCCCGTGCCCGGGCCGCCGTCGACGACGAGGGCGCCGCGCGAACCCGCACGGATGACGGCGTCCTGATCGGCCTGGATGGTGCCGAGCACGTCCCGCATCCGCGGCGACCGGCCCGCGCCCAGGCCGGCGATGAAGGCGGACTGGTCGTCCAGCGCCGCGTGCCCGGTCAGCCCGTCCGCGGTGAACACCTCGTCCCAGTAGTCGCCGATGCGGCCCTCGGTCCAGCGGTACCGGCGGCGGCTGGCCAGGCCCATCGGGTCGGCGTGGGTGGCGCCGAAGAACGGCCCGGCCGCCGGGGAACGCCAGTCGAGCAGCAGCCGGCGGCCGTCGCCGTCCGTCAGGCCGAGCCGTCCCACGTACACCGGCTCCGGGTCGTCCGTGCCGACCATGCGGCCGAGGCACAGGTCCAGCCCGAAGCGGCGCAGGGTGCGCAGCCGTGCGGACAGCCGGTGGATCTCAGCGTCCCGTTCCATGGCCTCCCGGCCCGTGCCGCCGGGCGCCCTGCGCTCGGCGGCCAGCCGCGCGGTGAGCTCGGCGATCGACTGCTCCAGGCACTGCGCGACGGCTGCGAAGTGCCGCTCGTCACCGGCGATCAGCGCGGGATCGGTCTTGGCGGCGAGGCGCTCGGGAAGATCGAACACGCTGGTGGTCAAAGAGCTCATGTCACCAGCCCCGATCCGTGAGCGCCTGCACGCGGACCGGCGGCGCGCACCCGGGGAGCGGCGGCTCCAGCCCCGCCGACGGCCCGGCCGCACCGCACACTTCATGAACCGACAACACCGCACGCATGTCGCGTATCTCCCGATATTTTCCGCAGATCCTGGCTTGAGCCAGTGATTCTGCGGTACGGGAGGGGCCTTGCCGCAAGCCCCCCGGTGCGCTATACGTTAAGAGTGGCGAGGAGTGGGTACACCTCCTCGCCCTGCGCCGGCCCCAGGCGGAGACGCCTTCTCAGGACTGCGGCGCGGCCCCTCACCCCACCCAGGTGGTCTCTCGCCGTTCTTGCCGGTTCGCGGCGTCCGGCACCGCGCCTCCCCGATCGACGAGACACCCCTATGACTTCAGCTGCAGGCCCTCGCGGTGCGCGTCGGTGTGCGGGCACGCCGGGCCCGTGGCGGTGGTGGGGATGCGCATGCGGCGGAAGAGGTCGCGCGTGGCGCGCTCCTGGAGGGTGGTGTGCCAGGAGACGTCCGGGTAGCGGCTGCGCAGGTGGGACAGGGCCCTCGTGCCCAGACCGCTGGACCGGAAGCGTTCGTCGACGGCCACCCCCGTGATCAGCCCCGCGGAGCAGGTCTCGCAGACCCGGAACGTCACCTGCCCGACGACCTGGCGGATGTGCACGAGGAGCAGGCACTGCGCCTCCGGCCCGGCCGGGGCGGCTGCGGTCTCGAAGGTGACGTCGCGGTAGGCCAGCACCCTGCGGTGCCAGCGGCCCCGCACGGGTGTGGGGCGGCGGTGTTTGGGCCGCCGACGCGGAAGGAGGAGGTACCGGCCCGCGGACAGCCAGGGCAGCGGTCGCGGGGCCGTCGGCATGGCGTGCGCGTGGTGTCCCTGCATGGGGCCCGCATGCCCCGGGACCGCCCGTGCACGCACACCACTTCCGGCGACCCCCGCACCCGGTCCGGTCCGGCAGGTGGGGCTGTGCGCGGCCCAGTGCTGTGGCCGCACACGTATCACCGGGTCGGGGCGTGTGCCTCCCTGTCACCGGGCAGGCGCTCGGAAAGCTCGTGCGAGGAAACCGCCGCGGGAACACAGAAGGGTCACTGATGCTCGGACGAGGCTTGTCGTCGGGAGAGGGCCAGCCTGCGTCGCTCCCGGTCGATCTCGGTGACGACGACCGTGACCTCGTCGCCGACCTGGACGACGTCCGACGGAGTCCGCGCGGGTGTCCAGGTGAGCTCTCGCAGGTGACCAGTCCCTCGATAAACCGTTCGATCACTGCGACGGTGCCGGACAGGAGCTCATCGCAGTGCGGTGATTCCAGGAACGTCCGGAGTTGCCTGGAGGGAGTCGTGGCTCGGAGCGTCATCACACCGCCCGGCCAACCGGACGGCACGCCGCGGCCCACCACGTCCCGGAGGAAGCGCTGGGGCCACGGCGCGGCACGCCCCGGGGGAACCGGTGTTCACCGGGTTCAGCTGGTGCGCAGGGCGACGTAGTCGCAGAGGGCGAGCAGGGCGCCGCGCTGGGCGGGAAGGTCGGGCAGCGGGGCCAGCGCCGCCCGGGCACGCTCGAGGCGGTCGTGCATGACGGCTTCGGTCTCGGCGAGCGCCCGCGAGTGCTCGAACAGTTCCAGGGCCCGGGGGACGTCCGCGGCAGGGACGGGGCCGGCGTCGAGCAGGGCCCGCAGCTCGGCGTCGGCCGGGTCCGTGCTCTCCCGGGCCAGCAGCACGGGCAGGCTCTGGACGCCGGCCAGCAGGTCGTTGCCGCGCTTCTTGCCGGTGACCTCGGCGGGAGCCCTCAGGTCGAGCAGGTCGTCGGCTATCTGGAAGGCGATGCCGAGCTGCTCCCCGCAGTCGGTGAGCGCGGCGACGGCCGTCGCGGGGGCGCCCGCCTGGACGGCTCCGATGCCGAGCGCCATGGCGAGCAGGGCGGCGGTCTTGCCCGCCGCCACGCGGAAGTAGTGGGTGACCGGGTTCTCGTCGGGGGCGGGACCGGCCAGTTCGCGCAGCTGTCCGCCGATCAGCCGGCCGGCGGCCTCCGCGTGGAGGTGGACGGCCGCGGGCCCGAGGCCGGCGGCGAGCCGGGCGGCACGGGCGAACAGCCAGTTCCCGCCGAGGACGGCGGCGCGCTCGCCCCAGCGGGCGTGGACGCTGGGGACACCGTGCCGGGTGGCGGCGCCGTCCATCACGTCGTCGTGGTGGAGCGACGCGATGTGGACGAGTTCGGTGATGGTGGCTGCCTCGGCGATCCCGTCGGCCCAGGGGTCGCCGAACTCGGCGCCGAGCAGGACCAGCAGGGGGCGCAGGCGCTTGCCGCCGGTGGCGGCGAGGTGACCGGTGAGCGCGGCGACCCTGGGATCCGGGGCGTCGTGGGCGGTGGCCTGGAGCAGCTTCTCGGCGCGGGCGAGGGAGACCCGCAGGCGCGCCTCGAACTCGGGTTCCGTCAGAGCGAGCCGCTGGAGCGGGTCGGCGGCGGGAAGGCCGGGCGGGAAGGCCGTCCCCGCCTCCGCCCCGCTCATCTGTCCGGTACTCATCGGGTAACCCCTCTGCGACCCAGGCGGCCAGTGATCCCTCGTCTGTGCTCGACAGCATCCATCCGGCCACAAGCGCCTTACAACAGACGTGACATGAAGGTGTCACCGCGGCCTCCGCCACGGCGCCGACGGGCAACGTGTCAGCTTCCTGCTGACTTTCCCCGGGCACGTTGCGGCCGGTTCCCGGCCGTCCCGCTCCCGCGCGGACATGTCGGACAGCCGGCGGGCCGGCCTGTGCGGAGGCGTATCACCTGCCCAGGACGAACGAGCCCGGCCGTGCCGGTCGCCGGCCCGCGCGCGGACAGCGCGGCGAGCCTTCCGGCGGCGGGCGGGGGCGTGACAGCAACCGGACATGCGCGGAGCACCCCGCGCCGCCGCTCCCTAGCCTCGGGGCAACCCCTCTTCGACACCCCCGTGTTTGTGAAGGAGTCTCATGTTCGGACGGATCGGACCCCTCGCCGTCCTCCGGTCCCGGGCCACCGTCCCGGCGGGGCATGAGCGGCCGGCTGACGGCGCACGCACATGGAACTGACCCTCTACCTCTTCATCGCGGCCGTCACCCTGGTACCGACCGTCGCGGTGCTCGCCATCGGCGCCCGGCGCCTGCTGGGCCTGCGGATCGGCACGGTGCGGGCGGCGCTCACCGGCCTGGTCGCCATGGGGGCGGGCGCACTGATCGGGGCCGCGATGGGTGAAGCCCGCCGCGGGGCCCTCGTGTCGGTGCACATCGGCCTGACGGTCCTGGTGGCGGTGGTCTTCCTCGCCCTCTCCCATGCGCTGGTGCCCGCCGGTTCCCTGTCGGAGGTGGTGCGCTGGCCCCAGGCCGTGCGCCGCCGGGTGGCGCGGACCCGCCGCTACACCGAGCTGAGCCGGATCGCGATCCGGCACGGCCTGGGCGGGGCCCTGCGCGGCCGGGGCCGGGGCGGCCCCGAGGCGGTTGCCGAGCGGAAACGGCTGGCGGTCGGCGTACGGCTGGCGCTGGAGGAGGCCGGCGCCACCTTCGTCAAGCTCGGCCAGGTGCTGTCCACGCGCTGCGACCTGCTGCCGGTCGAGTTCGTCGAGGAGCTCACCAAGCTTCAGCACCAGGTGCCCGCCGAGCCCTGGGCCGACGTGGAGCGCGTACTGACCGAGGAGCTGGGCGAGGACCCCGCGGTGTTCTTCGCCGAGTTCGACCGCGAGCCGCTCGCCGCGGGCTCGATCGCCCAGGTGCACCGCGCCCGGCTGACCACCGGCGAAGAGGTGGTGGTCAAGGTGCAGCGGCCCGGTGCCCGGTCGGTGGTCGACCGGGACCTGGACATCCTGTTCCGGATGAGCCGCAAGCTCGAGGAACACACCGCGTGGGGCCGGGACTTCGGCGCGGTCGAGCTCGCGGCGGGCTTCGCCAACTCCCTCAACGAGGAGCTGGACTTCCGGATCGAGGCCCGGAACATGGCCACGATCAGGGCGGCGAGCGAGCGGACCGAGAAGGCGTCCGCGGTCCGCATGCCGCACGTCCACGGAGAGCTGTGCACGCGCCGGGTGCTGGTCCTGGACTGGCTGACCGGCGTACCCCTGAACGCGGCGGGGGCGGTCATCGAGGAGCGGGGCCTGGACCGCACCGGGATGGCCCGGCAGCTGCTGGAGTGGATACTGGAGCAGATCCTGATCGGCGGGGTGTTCCACGCCGATCCGCACCCCGGCAACATCATGCTGCTGGAGGACGGCAGGCTGGGCCTGCTCGACTTCGGCTCGGTGGGGCGCATCGACCGGGTGCTGCGGGCGGCGCTGCGCAACCTGCTGCTGGCGGTCCACCACAACAACCCGGTGGCGCTGTCGGACGCGCTGTTGGAGCTGGTGGACCGGCGCGAGGACATCGACGAGATCCGGCTGGAGCGGGCGCTCGGCCGGTTCATGGCGCGGCACCTGACGCCGGGGGTACGGCCCGACCGGAAGATGTTCGCCGATCTGTTCCTGCTCGTGGCCCGGCACGGGCTGACCATGCCCCCGGAGATCGCCGCGACCTTCCGGGCGCTGGCCACCCTGGAGGGGGCGATGGAGCAGATGGTCCCCGGCTTCGACATCGTCGCGGAGGCCAGGTCCTTCGCCGCCGGCCACCTGGAGCGCGAGCTGAACCCCGGTTCGATCGGCCAGGTGCTCGCCGAGGAGGCGCTGGCCCTCGCCCCGATGCTCCGCCGGCTGCCGCGCCGGGTGGAGCGGATCACCGACGCGCTGGAGCACGGCCGGCTGGGCGTGCAGGTGCGGCTGCTCGCCGACGAACGGGACCGGCGGTTCGTGCGTTCGCTCGTGCACGAGACACTGCTGACGTTCCTGGGCGGGATCACCGGTCTGATCGCCGTCCTGCTGCTGGGTACGGACCACGGTCCGGTGCTCCACGACTCCCTGACGCTGCTCCAGCTGATCGGCTACAACCTGCTGGTGGTCAGCTGTGTGGTGGTGACCCGGGTGGTGTTCGGGATCTTCCACGCGCAGCGGAGACTGCCCGGCCGGTGAGACGGGGCCGGGGCGGTCCGCACGATGCGCCGCCCCGTCGGCCCGGCCGGCCACCGCCGGAATGCCGGGACCGGAATCCGCGTCGCGGATCCATGGTGAAAATCACCGGCCGCGAGTCCGGTGGCCGGGGAACTCCTGGCCCGGAATGCACAGCGCGGCAGAAAGGTCGTACCGGTCGAATCGCCGGGCGATGTCTCCCCCCGATAAAGCGGACTGTCCGCTTCAGAGTTGTCGTCCCGGGCGAGGGTGGGCGGCCCGTCGCGGCGGAACCGTGCGAGGCACAATTGACCTGGCGTTCGCCGGACATTGCGAACTAGTGTCTGGCCTCGCGGAGCGTCCGAAAATCACGGAAATACTTCTCCATTGAACAGTTGAAAAATGCACCTCACTTCCGTGTGCCGACCGATCGGACGTCGATTTGCTCGCAGGTGAACAAAGGGGGATGCAGTGACAGGTGACGCGGTCAAACCCGCAGCCGCGGACCGGGAGGAGGCCACCGACGCCATGCCGTTGGACCACGCCGCGCACGTGGAACGGACTCTGCTGCAGGCACGTGCGCTCGTCGAGTCCACGGTGTCCATGTACCGGGAACGGCCGGCCTCCGGCCCGGCCGTTCCGCACGCCGACGTCGCCGTGCTCGGCCCGGCCGTCGAAGACCTCGCCCGCGCCGCACGGCACTCGGTCTGTGTGGCCATCACGGGCAGCGAAACCTTCATGTACCTCACCCGCAAGGCGCTGAGGACGCTCGAAACCGGCCTCGTGGTGCGGATGCTGTGCACCCCGGAGGTCGCCGACGCCTCACTCGCCCTGCTGACCCGCATACCCGAGCTCCGCTTCGAAGTCCGCGTCTCGGAAGCCGAGTTGCGGGACATGGTCGTGGTCGACGGCTCCTCCGCGCTGGTACTGGCGGCCACGGGCAACGTCAAGGGGCAGGCGACGCTCGTGAACGACGCGGCGGCGGTGCGCGCCCTGGAACTCCTCTTCGCCGGGGCCTGGTCCCGCGGCCGCAGGCTCGACGACCACCTGGCACTGAGCCCGAAACTGCGCAGCGAGCTGAGCCGCCGGATCCTGGAGCGGCTGCGGGACGGGTGCACCGACGCCGCCGCCTCCCGCGACCTCAGCGTGTCCCTCCGCACCTACCGGCGCCACGTCGCCGACATCATGCGGGAGCTCGGTGCCACCTCCCGTTTCGAGGCGGGCGTGCGAGCGGTGGAACTGGGTCTGCTCTCGGAGTAGCCGACGCGGCGGATGCACAGCGGAACATCGGGCGGACCCGGCCGGCAGGCCGGGTCCGCCGTTCTATTCCTCCCGCACTGGAGCCGTTCGTCCCGGACAGGCCCGGAATTTCCCACACCTTGCCTCCGTGCTGTGCTCTACTTCACTTCTTTTCCTCTCGTTTAACTGGTCTTGGTGATTCAAGTACTGTTCTGCAGGCGGAGGGGGAGCACTCCCTGACTGCGACGTTCCCGTCAATACGGACCCGACCAGGTCCGGGGCGTCGATCCGGAGGCTCCGCGCAGCAACATGAACACCAACGGGGATGGTGGTGCCGCGTGTCGCACGCGACCAAGGACGAACTGGAACAAGCGCTACTGGACGTACTGGCCCTGATGGAGTCGACGGTGGCCATCCACCGGGACCGCAGCATCCGGGAGCAGCAGATCGCCACGGTCGACGGGGGCTACGCGCCCGTCCTGGAGCACGCGGCGAACCTCATCCGCGGCGCCGCACGGACCATCGACATCGTCGATGCCCGGGTGCCCGGCGTGGGGGAGGAGGCGGCCCGCCGGGCGCGGGCCGAACGCAACCTCATCTACTCGGCCCCGGCCGGGGTCTCCGTACGGCTGCTGACGAGCCCGACCCTGGTCGACGAGGACTTCGTCCGCGAACAACTGGCACTGGAACAGCCCGTGGCCATCCGGGTCGCCCGCGTCCCGCCACTGCAGGCCCTGCTGGTCGACGGCAGCAGCGCACTGGTGATGGCCGAGTCCGCGGGGGGCGTACAAGCCTCCCTGATCCGCGCCCCGGAGGTCCTCCACACCCTCGGCACGCTCTTCGAGAGCATCTGGCGCAACGCCGTACCCGCCGGCGAGCGCATCGTCTTCGGCGACCGGGAACGGGCCTCGCTGGCACGCCAGATCCTGGGCGCGCTGCGCAGCGGGGTCACCGACGAGGTGGCCGCGCGCGAACTCACCGTCTCGGTGCGCACCTACCGGCGGCACGTCGCCGAGATCATGGCGCTGCTCGGCGCCCAGTCGCGCTTCCAGGCCGGGGTCCGGGCCGCCGCCCTGGGCCTGCTGCCCCCCGCAGACATGGCGGCCCCGGGCGGTGGTGTCCGCCTCTGACCAGGTGCCGGCACCGCACCCGACCGCCTGGCCATGCCGAGGTGACCGGGCTGGCAGCTTCCTGAAAGCAGCGTTGCCGCCCGCCGGTGCCTGTACTTGTATGGCCGTCAGGAAAGGAGCACGGGCCTTCATATCCCCCGAGCCCTTGCCCTTCCCGGCGGCCGCGGAGACCCCGATCCGTGAAGCCGCCGTTGCACGGGGATCCGAATGCCGAAACGGCGTCGTCACCGGATCCCCGTGCACCACAGCCGGAGATCCGGCGACAGGTCCGGGGCGTCGCCGACCGGGCATGACGGCCCCGGGTGGTGGCTGAGCGGAGCCGCGGGGTGGGGTGGACGCAGTGCATCACGAAGCACCGGAGTCGCCGCCCGATGCGGTCCGTACCGACGTGGCCGCCCCGAGCGGCGATCCGGGCACACGGCAGGGCACCGTTGCCGCCTCCCGGCGGCCGAGCGGGGTTTCTGCCGCGGTCGGCAACCGCGGTCGTCAGCTTGCGCCCGGCCCCGGACGGGCCGGCACCGTCACCGCATCGGGGGTCCGGGCCCGGACCGACCTCACCACCGCCCCGGACGGAACAGCACGGGGCGGCCGTTTCCAGGCCCCCATCCGCCGTCCACGGCGGGAGCACCGTGCCGCAGGGTGCGCAACGCGTTCCGGTCCGCGCTACGCGGACGAGGCGGTTGCGGGGCGGCTATTCGTACGAGTCCCAGGAGGAAACCGAGTTGGCGCGGAAGAAGGACTGGCTGCGGCCGGGTGAGCACGTCGTCGTGACCGGGGGCTCCAGTGGCATCGGGCTCGCGCTGGCCGAGGAGTTCGCCGCGCGGGGCGCGGTGGTCTCGCTGCTGGCGCGTGACGAGCGCCGGCTGTCCGCCGCGGCGGACACCCTGCGGAGGGCGGGCGCCACGGTGCACACGCGGAGTGCGGACGTCACCGACCCGGCCGGGCTGGCATCGGCGATCAAGGAGCTGGAAGCCGCGGGCGGCCCCTGCGCCGTTCTGGTGACCTCGGCCGGCCAGGCCAGACCGGGCTACTTCCTCGACATGCCCGACGACGTGTTCCGCACGATGATGGAGGTCGACTACTACGGCACCCTCTGGGCGGTGCGGGCGGTGGCGCCCGGCATGGTGCGGCGGGGCCGCGGCACGGTGGTCACCATCGTCTCGACGGCCGCGCTGATCGGCGTGTACGGCTACACCGCCTACGGACCGGCCAAGTTCGCGGTACTCGGCCTGACGCAGTCGCTGCGCAACGAACTGTGCCCGCACGGCATTCGGGTCACCGGCGTCTTCCCGCCCGACGTGGACACGCCGCAGCTCGCCGAGGAGAAGAGGCACCGTCCGGCGGAGCTCGACGCGATCCCCGGCCCCGGGCGGCCACTCCCGCCGCGGACCGTCGCACGCGGCGTCCTCCGGGGACTGGACCGGGGCGAGTCGTCGATCTACCTCGACGGCTTCACCCGGATCCTGGCCCGCTGGGGCGGTGTGATCGACCCGCTGATGCGCCGCTACCTGGACGGAAAGGTCCGCACGGCGGCTCGGCGCAGGACGGCCGGCACCGCCACCGGATCCCAGGGCGACCGCGGCGCATGACGTCAGGGGCGGACCGATGCGGGCAGCACCCCGGGTGGGGTGCTGCCCGCATCGGTCCGCACCGCACCGGCCGCGCCGGCCCGCCCACGGTCCTGGTGGGCGCGGCCGGCGCGGCCGGTCCGTCACCTCGGGGTGCCGGTCACCGCCGGTTGTAGAAGCGCATCGTCAGTGTGCCGAACACGGCGACGAGGACCGCTCCCGCGACGAGCACCCAGGTGATCTCGCCGCCGTCCGGGTTGCCGTGCATCAGGCTGCGCGTCGCGGTGACCAGGTGGGTGACCGGGTTGCACATGGTGACCACCTGCAGCCACCCCGGCATGGTGTCCGACTCGACGAACACATTGGACAGGAAGGTCAGCGGGAACAGCACGTTGATGCTGATCCCCATCACGGACTTCTCCGACTTCATCAGCAGCCCGACCATCGTCCACAACCACGAGAGCGCGAACGCGAATCCGACCAGCAGCGCGGTCCCCAGCACCACGCCGGTCACACCGCCCTGCGGCCGGAAGCCCAGCACCAGCCCCAGGCCCAGGACCACCAACGCCGCTGTCAGGTACCGGAGCACATCGCCGAACAGCGCGCCGAGCAGCGGCGACGGGCGCCAGATCGGGAGGGTGCGGAACCGGTCGAACACGCCCCGGTGGCTGTCGGTGTTGACGCCCGCACCGGTGTACATCGTGATCATGACGACGCTGGTGACCATGATGCCCGGCAGCAGGTACTGCAGATAGTCGGTCGCCGACCCGGCCAGCGCCCCGCCGAACAGGTAGGTGAACATCAGCACCATGATGATCGGGAAGGCGGTGACGTCGAACAGCTGCTCCGGCAGGTGCTTGATCTTGAGCATCGCGCGCCAGCCGAAGGTGACCGACGCCGACCAGGCGGACGGCCGCGGGGGCTTCCGCGTGGCGTCGAGCAGGGCGTCGAGATTCGCCACCACCGACGTCTCGTCGCGCGTGCCGGCGGGCTCCGTACCGACGGTCGTCATGCCGCGGCCTCCTCGGTCGTGGCGGGGCGATCGGTGAGGGCGAGGAACACCTCGTCCAGGGTGGGCTGCCCGAGTGCGAAGCTGTCGATGGCGACGCCCGCGGAGGCGAGCTCGGCGAGGGCCCGCGAAGCGTGCTCGGCCGCCGCCCGGTCGTCGTCCGTCCCGCGCAACTGGGCGGTGAGGGCGACGGGTTCCGGATCGAGCTGCACGGTGGCGCCCAGAACTCCGGCGAGCACCCGCTGAGCCGTCCCCCGCTGCCAGGCGTCACGGACCCGGAGGCGGAGCCTCCCGCCGCCCACGGATGCCTTGAGCTCGCCGGGCGTGCCGTCGGCGATGACCTTCCCCCGGTCGATCACCGCGATACGGGAGGCCAGCTGGTCGGCCTCCTCCAGGTACTGGGTCGTCAGCAGGACGGTCGTCCCCCGCGCCACGATGGCCCGGACGATGTCCCACACCTGGCTGCGACTGCGCGGGTCGAGCCCGGTGGTCGGCTCGTCGAGGAACAGCACGTCGGGCGTGCTGAGGATGGACGCGGCGATGTCGAGGCGCCTGCGCATGCCGCCGGAGTAGGTCTTGGCCTGCCGGTCCGCGGCCCCGGTGAGGCCGAAAGCCTCCAGGAACTGCGCGGCGCGCTCACGCGCCTGCGGCTTGCGGTACCCCAGCAGGCGGCCGAGCAGGACCAGGTTCTCCGTGCCGGTCAGGTCCTCGTCGACCGAGGCGTACTGGCCGGTGAGGCTGATCCTCGAACGGACCGCGTCGGCCTCGCGGACGACGTCGTGCCCGAAGATCCGTGCTTCGCCCGCGTCCGGCCTGAGCAGGGCGGTGAGCATCCTCACCGTCGTGGTCTTGCCGGCGCCGTTGGGACCGAGCACCCCGT
>NZ_KL591040.1:20952-24704 GCF_000716335.1 Streptomyces sp. NRRL S-118
CCGAGCACCCCGTAGACCATGCCGGCCGGGACGGACAGATCGACCCCGTCCACAGCCCGGGCTTTGCCGAACTTCCTCACCAGTCCGGCGGCCTCGATCGCCAAGGCGGTCATATCCGACTCACTTCCGTCTCCCTTTCGTGTCCCCGTCGCGCCGGATACGCCGTACTGGCCGGCGTATTCACTCGGCGGTCGGCCACCTCACGAACGGACGCGCTCCGGGGCAACCACAACCACTGGCCCGGCGTTGATTTCACGCTGCGGGCAACAGGACCTTAGTCACGCCGCGCGGCGACGGCTCTCCCGTTGTCCGGAAACTGCCATGCGCACATCCTGATCTGCCCTGAACCTGCCACACCGGATATAGCCCCGGACACCCCCGTGATAGGGCTACAGAGCATGGCAACCCGGCGACATCGCGCCGGGTCGGTCCTTCCCCGCTTCCGGATGTCCGAACCCGACGGAACCCGGCAGACGCAGTTTTTCGACCTGTCAATCGGAGAAAAAGATGCGCCCCACCATTGGCTCGCCCGAGTTCGCGGACTCGTTCATGATCGAAACGCTGGACGAGTTCGGCCTCGCGGTGCGGTACGTGCGCGCCGAGGGCAACACGCTGTACTACCTCGCCGAGGACGGCACCGAGGTCGGGGTTTTCGACGCTGCCAGCGGATTCGGCTCCCTGATGTTCGGCCACAACAACCCGGAGATCGTCGCGCACGCCAAGGAACTGCTCGACCAGCAGATTCCGGTGCACACACAACTGGCCGGCTACACCTACGGGATCAACCTCGCCGCCGAGCTGAACAAGATCGTCAGGCGTGAGCTGGAGACCGGGGACAAGTTCTTCGCCCACTTCGGCAACACCGGCGCGGAGGCCGTCGAGATCGCCATCAAGCACGCCGAGCTGGAGCGCGGCGTGCGCATCGCCGGACTGCAGGGGGAGATCGAGGCGCACGTCGAGCAGGCGCGCCAGGCCGTGACCGAGGGCGCCACGGTCTCCGAGGCCGCCGCGGCGATCGTGGGCGGAGCGGACTTCGAGCACCTCGTCGCCGAGGTGAGGCGTCGCAACACCGAGACCGAGGCCCGCCCGCCGCTGCTGCTGGCGCTGGAGGGCGGGTTCCACGGCAAGCTCATCGGCAGCGTCCAGCTGACGTACAACGAGGTGTTCCGCGCCCCGTTCAAGGCGCTCGCCGCGCAGACCCGGTTCATTCCCCGTGACCGCCCCGAGATGATCGCGAAGGTGGCCGACGAGGAGCGCGCCACGCTGCTGGACGTCGTGGTGCAGGACGGCGTCGTCGATGTGGTCGAGCGCGATTTCCCGCTGTTCACGGCGTTCGTCGTGGAGCCGATCATGGGGGAGCGCGGCATCGTCCCGCTGTCGGCGGAGCTGGCCCGCGCGTTGCGCGAGGCGTGCGACACCCTCGGCGTGCCGCTGGTCGCCGATGAGATCCAGTCCGGGATGGGGCGGTCGGGCACCTTCCTCGCGGGCACGCAGATCGGCCTGAGGCCCGACTACATCGTCCTCGCCAAGGCTCTCGGCGGCGGTATCGCAAAGCTCGGCGTCGTGCTGATCAACGAGCATCGGTACCAGAAGGAATTCGAGATGCTGCACACCTCCACCTTCGGCCGGGACGGCTTCTCCAGCCTTGTCGCCGTGAAGGTCCTGCAGATGCTGGAAGCCGATGACGGCAAGGCGTACAAGCTGGCCGCGGAAGCCGGTGCGAAGGCCAGAGCGATGATGGAAGCGATCAAGGCCGACTACCCGGACGTCGTGAAGGACGTCCGCGGCAGGGGCCTGATGCTCGGGTTCGAGATCCACGAGCAGACGGGCTCGGCGTCCCCGGAGATCCGTGAGGCGGCCGAGCACGAGGCGCTGTCCTACATCATCGGCGGACACCTGCTGCGCAAGCACCGGGTCCGCATCTTCTCCACGGCGAGCAGCGACGAGACCATGCGCTTCGAACCGTCCATCCATCTCTCCGACGAGGAAATCGCCCAGCTGGACCGGGCTTTCCGCGACGTGTGCCAGATCCTGCGGGACCAGGACGCGAGCCGTTTCGCATAACGGCGACGCGGCATTTCGCGGGCGGAGAACAACCAGGAATGTCCGCGCACGCTCAGGATCGCGTGCGCCACTTCGTCACCGACAAAGCACAGGGGATTTGCTGTGACCAACGCTGAGCCATTGTTCGATCCGTCGCTGCCGGGACTGGCCGACGACCCCTACCCGCACTACGCGAGGCTGCGCAGGACCGACCCGGTGTACGAGCACCCCGCCGGCTACTGGATGGTCTCGCGCCACGACGACGCCACCGCGGTCCTGCGCGCGCCGCGCATGTCCGTGAACGAGAAGAACCTGGCCGGTGCCCCGGCCGACGACTCCGCCCCGCCGCCGGAGCTGCCGCCGGCGATGGTGGAGGCGACGAACGTCATGAACCTGTCGCTGCTCGACGTGGACCCGCCGGACCACACCCGGCTGAGGTCGCTGGTGACCAAGGCGTTCACGCCCAGGGCCGTCGCCGCGCTCGAACCGGTGGTGACCGAGCTGGTGAACGAGGGACTGGACCGGATCGCCGACGGCGGCCGGGTGAACCTCATGGACGAGCTGGCGTTCCCGGTGCCGTTCGCGGTGATCTCGCACATGCTCGGCACACCGCCGGCGGACAGCGACCGGATACGCGAACTGACCGGCAGGATCCACCGCTCACCCGAGTTGCTGGACGAGGCCGAGTTGATCGAGGGCATGGCCGCGATCGAGGAACTGGTCAAGATATCCCGCGAGATGATCGACTGGAAGCGGGCCAACCCGGCCGACGACCTGCTCACCGCTCTGATCGCCGCCGAGCACGAGGGCGACAAGCTCACCGCCGACGAACTGGTCGCCCAGGTGCTGCTGCTCTACGCCGCCGGGCACGAGACGACGGTGAGCCTGATCGGTGGCGGTGTGGTCGCGCTGCTGCAGAACCCCGACCAGCTGGACCTGCTGCGGCGCCGGCCGGAGCTGGCGGAGAACGCGGTCGAGGAGTTCCTCCGCTACGACCCGCCGATCCAGCAGACCCGGCGGATCACCACGGGGCCGTACCCGTTGCGGGGCAAGGAGATCCCCGGTGGCTCGCTCGTGATGGTGGCCATCGCGGCCGCGAACCGCGACGAGGACCACTTCGGGGAGGACGCCGGCAAGCTGCGGATCGACCGTGCCGACGCACGCCAGCACGTGTCCTTCGGTGCCGGGGCCCACCACTGCTTCGGCTCCGCGCTGGCCAGGATGGAGGCCCGGATCGCGATCGGCGGACTGGTCGACCGGTTCCCCTCGCTCGAGCTGGCCGGCGACGTGGTGTGGAGCGACCGCGTGGAGCTGCGCAGCGCCAAGGTCGTACCGATCACGGTCTGATCCCACGGCCGGGGCCGTACCGCCGAGGCGGCGGCCCCGGCCGGTCCGCTGCCACGGAGGCGGCGAGCCGGCACCGCCGCGGGCGCCCGGGAAGCGCCGGGCGGGGACGCGGCATCGGGCCATCACATGTCAGTTCCAACGAGAGAGTCGTGAGGCAACGGGGTTCGTGGTGCGGGCACCCGCGCCGGGCCTGCCCCGGGAGGTTCGGTGGACCGGCTCCTCCCGTGCCGCGGCATCGAGGGAGTCCAGTTCAGTGACCAGCCAGGTCAGCAGTCCGGCCGAACCGGCCGGCGACACCGTGGTCGGCGGGCAGCACACACTGTCCGGGCAGAAGGAAGTACGTCGTCCGGACCGGGTGATCA
>NZ_KL591041.1:0-2378 GCF_000716335.1 Streptomyces sp. NRRL S-118
CGTGATCATTCACAGCACAAGATCCACTTTTGACACACGGCCTAGGGCACGCCTACTTTCGCGAGTGGGGCCGCCGGGCCCACGGGCTGCACGTGGCTTTCAGCGACGTCGAGTTCGCCGAATTCTCGATCGGCTGAGCCTGCCTCATCCGGCGCCCGCGTCAGGGGTCAGGGGCGCGAGGGTTTGGCGCGCCGGGCTGGTACCGCTTCGTACCTCTCCGCTTCCTGCCGCTCGCGCCAGTCCCACTCCACACGGCCGACTGGGCCTTGGCGGCGGGCCGCGGGCGGCTGGGGCGGGCGAAGTCTGGCCGTCTCCGCCACGCGCAGCAGATGCCTGCGGTCTCCTGGCGCGGCGAGCAGCTCCTGGTCCTCGCCGGAGACGAGCCGGGTGAAGCAGGCCGCGGCCCGCAGGAAGATGCCCGCCCAGGGCGGTACGGGGTGGGCGGCGCAGCCATCGGTGTAGCGGGCGCGGTCGTGCAGGGCGAGCGTGGCCGCAGCGTCGTCGTAGTCGCAGGGACGTACGGTAGCGAGCTGCTGGAGGGAGCCGCCGGTGAACAGCGCGGCGGCGACGGCCGCGGCCGGGCGAGGATGTGCGGTCGCTGCGTGCAGCCGGCGGGCGACTCGCTGCGCGGTGAGCGCGGTGAGAGGCACGGGCGGTGGGCGGTGCCGCCAGATAATCGGGGGCGGGGTGCACGGGGCGGCGCAGGGGCGGGGGCTGTCGCAGGAGATGAGGCGGTCCAGTGCGGGCAGGGTGAGCCACCGACCGGCCGGCGCGGCGGGCTCGTCTGCGGGCGGGGGTTCCGCGGTAGGCGTGCCGTAGTAGTGGCGGCGGGCTGCCTCGATGTCGGCGGTGACGGAGTAGTCGGCCGTCCGCAGGGCCTGGTGCAGAGCGGCGGGAAGAAGTGGACGGTGGCAGACCAGGGTCAGGTGGATACCGGTGAGGGCCTGTAGCTGTAGAAGGCGCATCGCGCGACGGGCGGTAAGGCGGTGGGCGCGCAGGACGGTCAGCCGGGTGATGGGCAGGGCGGTCATCCATGCGGCGGCGGCTTCCCAGGCGGGCTGACGGCCGGCAGGGAAGCGGCCCGGGAGCAGGGGCGGTTTTCCCAGGGCAGCGAGAAGGTCGTGGGCGAGGCCGGTTTCGCTGGTGGTGCCGGGGCCGGGGTGCAGGGTGATCCGGCCGGACGGCGGATGGTGGGCGGCCAGGGCGGTGTGCGTGTGCAGCACGTCGTCGTGACGGTCGAGAACCACGGTGACGGACGGCGGCGGCACGGTGAACGGCATGGCGGGGGTGGTCAGGCGAGGCGACTGAAGGCCCAGCGCAGCAGCTCCCGGTCGACGCGGGGACGGCCGGTGCGTGCCAGTGCGGTACGGGTGTGGGCGGTCAGCTGGGCCCAGGCGCGGAAGTTGCCGTGCGCGGCGTGCTGGTCGGCGAAGGCGATGTCGTCGGGGTCAGCGTCGGCCCAGACCGGGTGGAACAGCGGATCACCTCGAGGACCTCGTCGGGTGTGAGGCGGGTGAACTGCTGCCAGATGAAGATGCGGGAGGAGAGCATCGGTTCGCGGCGCAGCACGGTGTGGCAGCCCGCACCACCCACGTCCTGGCAAACGCCTGAGCGCACTGCACCTGGAACACCCACGGATCCGCCCCAGCATCCGGGCCGCACAGCCCGCCCGCGACCAGACGTAACCGACCCCGCTCCCCCACACCCATCCCTGTAACACCCCGGCCCACTCGTCAGTTAAGGCAGCACCTGAACAACTGAACCGCCACCGACAAACCAACGACCCACCCAAGAAAAAGCAACTTCCACCAACAAAACAACCAGCTCATCCACACGCGGCGGCGTCAGCCGCTGGGCGTCATCGATGAACAGCACACCAGGCTCAGCCAGTGCCCGCATCAGAGCCCGGCTGGCCGGCCCCGCCCGGTGCGGTAACGCCCCCGACTGCAGCCCGAGCGCTTCACACAGCGAGGCCCGCAGCTGCGGCAGACCGGGCGCCACGTCGGCCACCGCCCGCCACACCGGCACCCGGCCGGGCAGAAGATGCAACGCCTGCTCGACGGCGACTGTCTTCCCCAGGCCCGTGTCCCCGTACACGCAGCACATCCCGCGCGCCGCGACCGTATGTCCCACAGCCTCCACCACGGCGGCCACCTGCCGGGTCGACACCAGACGCGCTCCGGGCACGTACAACCGCACACCACCGCCCCGCACCCCCGCATCCGCAGCGCCCTCCGGCACCGGCAGGTCAGCGGGCGGCCCGTCGACAACAAACGGACCACCCTGCCCGTCCACCAGCCCCAAATCCGCCAGCGCCCGGTCATATCGGCTCGGCTCCAGCCCCACCGGGCCCCTGCCGGACGAGCTACTTCAAGAAC
>NZ_KL591041.1:2420-12590 GCF_000716335.1 Streptomyces sp. NRRL S-118
TGCAGCGTCGGCAGCGAGGGCACACACTCCGCACCCCACCCCTCCAGCGCCCCCTCTTCCTGGGCCCGGAGCATCCTGCGCCGCAACTCCGCAACGTTCCCGCCCGCCTGAGCGAGGACCTCCCACAAGGCGTCACTCAGCGAAAACCCGTCATGCCGCGGCCGCGCCTCGACATGGCCCCGGCGCGCGTCCTTGCTCCTCCTCTCGCCGCTCCCGTTCTAGGTCCCAGTCGCTGCGGGGGACTGAGCGCTTTGCGACATAGACAGGCTCTCGGAGTGCGGGCCCGCATACCCCCACAACCTCCCATCCGTCGAGGCCGAAGCGGTTAAGTGATACCTCGACAGGGCGCCACTCCTTCTCGCTCTTCCACCACTTCTCCTCAACTCGCACTCACGGGTATTCCCAGCGCTGAATGTCAGACATGAGCATGTTATGCCCGCTTTAGTGGACCGTTCCAGTCACCGATAGCCCCAAACCGCGCTGCCGTGGCTACGCGGTGCTCTCGCGCTGACGCAGGGTCGGCGGTCGGTCGGGGTCGCGAGCATCCGCCGGACGGTCTCCGGGTGCCAGCGCTTCCCACGCTTGGGCCGGATGTTCTCGGACTTGAGCACGGCGCAGATCTCACGGAAGGACAGGTGCTCCTCGTCCCGGAGCTGTCGGGCACGGGCGCGGCCGACCTGCTCCATCTCCTCTTCGGCAGCTCCTTCTTGTGGGCCTGCCAGCCGTACGGCGGGGCGCCGTAGGCGTACTGCCCTTTCCCCTTGATGCGGCGGCCGCGGCGGAGCTTGGCCACGGTCATGCCGCGGTCCAGCTGGGTGAATACGCCCATCATCTGGCGCATGGCGGTGCGCATCGGGTCCTCGGGGGCGTCGGGGAGGATCTCGCCCTGGCCCCCAAGCCGACCCCGAGGCATGGCGCATCGCCGTCAGCGAGGCCCGCGGGCCGCGGTGGTACACCTGCGACGGCGCCCTCACCGGTTTCCTCGCCGACGTCCTCAGCGGCCGCACCACGGTCCCCCAGTTCCCGGACAGCCTGCTCGACCACGGCGTCACCTTCACCCCGTCACCAAACCCGGCGAGCACCAGCACTCTCGAGCCGGAGCAGTCCACCACCAGCAAGCCCATCAACACCCAGGACGTGCGCGACTGGGCCCGGGCCAACGGCTACGACCTGCCCGACCACGGACGCATCCCGGCCGCAATCCCCGCCGAGTGGAAGAAGGCCAACACTCCCTGACACACTCCCTCGACTCGGGCGCGCGGTCGAAGGGGCGCCCACGGCGCGAGAGCGACACCGGGAAGCCCGGTGAAAGATGTCCACCTGCCGCTGAGGTGGCCAAGCAATTCGCTGTGGGCACACGCGTACGAGCCCAGCTGCTTCCAGGGTTCGGTCCTGGTGTGTTCCTGTGGAGGACTGGCTGGTGTCGACTTCCCCATCTGATGCGCCTGGCGGCCGCGCTGACCGCCGCTCAGGAATCGAGGCCCGCAGCCAGTGGCGCCGCCCTCTTGGAAAGCCAGGGACCGTCAGTTCCTGCAGACTGGGGCACTGCCCCTTAAATTGGTGATGTTGCTGGCTGATGCGACACGAGGAGGAGCACGGATTTCGCGCCGGGGGCGCACGCCGCAACCGCTCCGGATGCGGCACCGCCGGTTGGCGGGAAGCGGATCGCGCTGCTGATGTGTCTGGGCGACAGGGGCCCGCGATGACCCGGCCCGCATCCAGCTCTGCTGATCGGGCCGATTTGATGCCCGGTGAGACATCAATCCGCCGAGCCCTTCGGCAATCGCGGCGGCGTGGCCGCTTACCAGCCATAACCGAGGCCGGCACGAAACGGGACGGCAGCTGGATCGACAGGATTGGGGACGGATCTTGCAGAGATAGCAGAGTGAACAGTCACTCCGGCGTTGCTAAGCCAACGGAAGTCAGAGTCGACGCCCGCGGCATAGGTCCAGAAGGCATGATAGAGCGACGTCGAGTCTTCCGTAGCAGCTGAGGGAAACCTTTGGGTGGCCGCCAGTCGCTCTACTTCCCTGGCGAATGTTTTCTGGTCCGCAAGCATTTCAACGACATTGAAGACTAGGTCTGAAATTCCTGCGCTAAAGATTTCAACCACAGCCGCATACGCCTCGTAGCCCACCTCTGCCGCCGGTGAATTTGCTGATCGCTTTGGCGCCATGCCGCATTTCCCCTTTATTGAACAATATCGCTTATTGTGCCACGGTGCCGCGGCTAGCCCGGAAAGGCCAGCCCGCGACACCGAGACAGACAGATCGTCATTCAGGTGTGGAAGCCGATGCCGAAGGGAAGGGAGATTCCCCACCTGATCGAAGCATCCGTTGTGGCCGCAGGGCTATCCCCGTCGTCGGGCTTGAATTCCTGCACGTACGACCTAGACCGTTCAGGGATTGCCGAGGCGTTCCGCCACTTCAGCTCTCCATCGAGCCCGGTGCAGTGATTCCAGAACGAGGCGAAGGAGCGATCCATGTCCTCCGTGGCCTCTCGCGGCACGCCTTGGCGGTCCGCCAGGTACTGGACCTGTTCCCGAAATGTTGCCGGGTTCCTGAGCTTCTCCAGGATTTCGACCAGCAGGTCCTTGACTCCGTTGTTCACGATGTCGCATACCGTCTGATACTCGTCGGCTTCCGTTGTTGCTTGCAGGGGGGGTGCCGAAACCATGGTGTACCCGCCTTTCTGTGGTGGACATGCATCAGTGGCTCCTTGCTCACCACTCATGGTTCTCATACTCCCCCGCGGGCATCGCATTGGTATGCCCCGCAGCGTTCAGCGGGCGTCCCGCTTACGTCTCTCATCCGTCTCTACGACGTTTGTGCAGGCCAGAAGGCGTATCGGTCGGCCCGGCGTAGATGCACAGCAGGTGCGTGAGGCATGTGTCGGTTGCACAGTGGTGATGTGTCGAGGAACGCCGTGTGTCTCGAACTGCTGAGGCCCTTCGAAGTCACCAACGCCGGCTGTCGCATCTCCCTCCCCTTGGGAGCTCAGCGCCTGTTGGCGTTCCTTGCGATGCAGAACGATGGTGCTCACCGAGCCGCTGCCGGAGAACGGCTCTGGCCCGACTGCACCCCGTCCCGGGCTGCAGCTAATCTCCGATCTGCCCTGTGCCAAGGCCGGCGCCTGGGCTGCGTGACGGCAATCGAATCAGCGGGTCCGCGCCTGATGCTCTCGCCCGCGGTCCGTGTCGATTTGCATCGCATTTGGGTGTCAGCCCGTCAGGTGGTTGAAGGGGGACAACCGTTGCCCATCGACTGGGCAGACCTCGTCAGTGACTTGAGCCGGGAGCTGCTGCCTGGCTGGGCCGAAGACTGGTTGATCTGGGAACGAGATCGCTGGGACCAGATGCGCGTCTACGCCCTCGAGAGCCTAGCCCAGCAGTTTCAGGCGAAGGAGCAGTTCCTGCCTGCGCTCCAGGCGGCCCTCGCAGCCATGACTGTGGACCCCATACGGGAGACCGCGCATCGCATCGTGATAGAGGTGCATCTTGCGGAGGGCAATGTCGCCAGCGCGCTCCAGCGCTACCGCAACTATCGGGCCTTCCTGCGTCGGGAGCTCAACGTTGGGCCATCGCAGCAAATGAACCAGCTCGTAAAGGACCTGATGCCCACGTAGGTGCGGCGTCCTTCGAGTGCAATCTCTTCCAGGAGGGTCTTGAAGGTGAGCAACTTGAGTGCCGGGGATGCTGTGCGGTGCCGAACACCGGCCAGAAGGGGAGCGCCCGAAGACACGCTCACCGCCGTAAGTTGACCTGGCATGCCGACTGGCGGCGCAGGAACTTGGTCACCGCGTATGGGACTCCAACGAACCCCTCACTAACGCATCAGCGACAAAGTCTCAACGTCTCGGGGACGGCTTCAGAACGTCCTTGGACAAGAATCAACACTATCTACGTTCCACCGCCTCTCTGACGGGCGGCTGAGCCCTCCCGGATCCGCCGCCGGATCGCACATCAATTCAGGGTGCGAAGCGAGTCGCATCCTCAAGTCGTCGCATAATTCCGAGGGAGCATTGGAGAGATACATGTACTGGAAAATAGCTGAAGACATGGAAGTCGGCGATGCGGTAAGCATTCTCGCGATTTCTCATGTTTTCTACGAGGACAGCATGCGAACCGGGGGAAGCATCTCTTGGACCAACAAGAACCCGGGCAACATCGTGCGATCCGGTGAAGCGGAAAGCTACGGGGCATACCGGGGAAAGTACAACTACCTGTTCGCCATCTTCCCTAGCGAAGAGGCAGGGTTCCAGGGCATACGAAAATTTTTGCGCCACCCTAACCGTCGCACGAAGACGATCCTGGGGATGATGAAAATCTATGCCCCTGCCGGGCATGGGTCGAATACTCCCGAGCAGTATGCTCAGGCAATAGTCGACGCCCTCGGCGGAGGAGTATCCACGAGCACGCGAGTCGATGATTTGAGCGATCAACAAATTACGAAATTTGCTGAGAAAATCAAACAAGTGGAGGGATGGGCAACGGGAGAGGAGTTCGGCCCAGATAACCTGCCGGAACACGTCCGCGAATGGCTGGAACAGTATCCCACTCGGGCGGAGCGCGCTGCGGCCGACCAGCCGTTTGCCAAAACAGGCGTGCCCAATTCAGAAGGGGTCAAGAACATTCAGAGGCGCCTCAATGATTTCGGGTGGACACCTCCTCTAGTCGTTGATGGGATATTCGGCGCAAAAACCGAGGCGGCTGTGAAAAATTTTCAGCAAAAGAACGGCCTTGTGGCAGACGGAATCGTTGGCAACAAGACCTGGAGAAAACTAGTCGGCCTCTGAGCTCCGTCTCTGGGCATTGCCGGCCGACCGGGCGCCACAAGTCCTGAGGTAGAGCAGGGCTTTCGCGCCACGAGGTACAGCCTGCAGCACACCACCGTCATCGGTGAGGGTTCGCGGATGCGGACGTCCTCGATGGGCTTCGTGCCGTGACCGGATCAGAGCTCCGGCGGCGTGGTTCCGGCCGGAACCGGCCCCAAGTAGAAGCCGTGCAGCGGTTAACGGTGAGATTGATCGGAAGAACGGTGCCGCGCCGGCGATGTCCCGGGTCAGGACGTCGATGTCCTTATTGAGCTGCTGAACCTTCTTGTGGACGATGGCCCGCTGCGTGGCCCGGTTGTTCTGGTCCAGGGTGAGCGTGCGCAGCCGCTTGCGCAGCTCCTCCTGGGCGATCAGGTACGGGTTGCCGGAGATGATCGCCATGGCTTCCTCGTACGGAACGCTGGCGTCGTCGACTTCGTGCGGACTACGGCTCGCAGCAGATGACGCAGCACCTCGACGCCGTCCAGGGGGCCGTCAACGCCTGGGGCGGCGCGCTGCCGGCCGACCCGGGCCATCCCGTACGCCGTCAGCTCGCCTTCCCTCTGGCCTCTCTCCTGTACGACTCCCGGCGCCTACAGGACCAGGTGCAAGCCACGCTCACCGCGGTCCAGGCAGAACAGGCCGCCGTACGCGACCAGGCGGCAGCCGCCGCGGCGGCTGGCCCGGAGGCGAGTGCCGTGCCAGCCGCGACGGAGAACACTGCGGCGGCCCCCGAGACGCGGCGGGAGACCACAGAACCCGGTCGTCCCGACGTCCCGAAGTCCCGTAGTGCCGAGACAGCGCGGGAGGAGTTCCCGGCTGCACCGGCCACCCGGCCAGCACCGTGGCCCCCGAGGGGGATGGCCCGGCTCTGGACGTCGCTGTCAAGAGCATCCGCCGATCGCTGGAAGACGCTCCCCAGGCCAGCCAACCGGAACCTGCTGCGCAGTACCCCGGTGAGCTGCCGCTGTGGACCGGCACGGAGGCCTCCACCGCAGACACCGCGGTGACGGAACCTGCGACCGGACTGGTGGACATCCGCGCCGAGTTCCCGGCAGTCATTGAGGCCTTCACCGAGCACGTGCCACCGGAGAACGGCACGGCGCAGGACCTGGTCGACGACCTCGGCGCCCACCTCGCCGCGCTGCAGCAGGCCCTCGCTGAGGCCGTCGCACCGGCCTCCCCATGGCGCACCGCCGTCCCTGGTCCATTCGGACGCTGCCGCTGCGGAGCCGGGTACGAAAATGCCCACGCCCGTCTCGCTGCAAGCCGATGCCGTCAACGCAGCCCTCCAGCGGGCCGATGCGCACGCCGCTGCGCTCCAGGACCTCCCGGAGTGGGAGAAGATCCAGACGGTGCGCGGTGCGGTCGGTCACCTGGTCCGCGTCATGAGGGAGCGGGCCGGGGAGCACTTCAACCGCCTCATGGGCGACGACCGCGTCGGCAAGTTCTTCCGCAAGATCTCGATTCGCGCCTGTGAGAAGGTCGCCCAATGGGCGCAGGCGGCGGCGGACCGCCTCCGTCGGAGGGGCGAGGAGAAGGACTCCGCCTCACCGGCGGCCGGGGCGCTGTGCGACCTGGCGGATGCCGCTATCGCCTACAGCTCCCCCGCCGGGGGCCGCAGCGGGCCGCCGCCGGCGGGCCGGGACGCCGCGTCCACCACGGTGGACATTCCGGCGATGCGGCAGCTCGGAGAGGCGCTGTCCCCTCCCCTTCCGGATGCCAAGGACGGGCGAGGGCCGCGGGTCTCCCAAACGGCCGCGCGGGGCAGATCAACCACACGGCGCGGGGCGAAGCCGAGCGGCTCCGCTGAGCAGACTGGCCATCTGCGTCGCGGTGGCATCGACCAACTGCGGGGCCACAAGCCGACACAGCGCTAACGGAGACGATGAAGGTGTGGCTGTAGGACCCGGCCACCCGCCGACTCGTCGGCACACCCCCGGGGTAGCCAGCGGCGGCGCCGATGCTCAGGACGCGGTCCGCGCGGATGTGACGCGGTCGGAGTGGATGCGGTGTGCCTTGCGGCCGGCGGGCGACTGCATGAGTGCGGCCGCGGAGTGCTCAACCATCGCCATGTGGACGCTGACCGGGGCGGTGGCCCGCACGAGGTAGCCCTGCCCCCGGCGGATCGTCCGGCCGTCCTGCAGGGCGCGGCGGACCGTGCCGTCGGCGACGGCGGCCAGGTGCTCGGCGACCAGGCCGGGCACGTCGACCACCACAACCGGGTCGGCCTCCGGCACCTGCTCCTGGGCCTCGTCGGTGACGCCATGGCGCCGTGACGTCGTGACGTCATCTCCAAGGAGAACCCCGAGGTCGGCGGGTACCTCGCGGGCCCCGGCCTCGTCCAGGACGCGCCGGATCGTCTTCGGTGAGGTCCCGTACTGCCGGGCGAGGGCCTTCACGGCCGCGCCCTCGCGGTAGGCGGTGACGGCGGCGGCGGCCTGGTCCTCGTCCAGAGCGGACGGACGCCCGAGCACCTTGCCGGCGGCGTCGGCCGCGGCCACGCCCTCCTTGGTGTTCTCCGAGATCATGTCGCGCTGGAACTCCAGCACGGCCGCGAGCACGGAGACCACCATCTTCGTCCCGGGGTCGTCTGCTGCCAGGTCGATCCCGGACAGCAGGCCCGACTCCACCTTGAGGTGCAGACCCCGCCGGATGAGCACCGGCCGCAGGGCCATGACGTCGGCGACGGACCGGAAGAGGCGGGACGCGTCGGCGATTCGGATCGTGTCGCCGACGGCGGCCTCGTCGAGCAGCCGCTTGAAGCCCGCGCGGTCCAGGGACAGGACCCGGCTGGAGGTCGCAGGGTCGTCGTACACCGGGGCGCCGGCGGTGAGCAGCTTCTTGAACGCGTGTTTTTGTCGGGCGTCGGTCTGCTTGTCCGTGGAGTGCCGCAGGTAGATCCGGTCAGTCACGGTGGTCGTCCCTCTCCGTCTGCAGGGCGGCGCGGGCGCGCTCGGCGCGGGCCTGGTCCAGGCGGGCCCGGTCGGCGAGCAGGGCCGCGAGGCGGTGGGTGTCGCCCTGGAGCTCCAGCGGGAGGTAGAGCAGGGCTTCCTGGACCAGGCGGAGGGCGGCGTGCGCGGAGAAGCCGGGCGGGGACTGGGTGCAGGCCCGGTGCGCGCACCGGTCGAGCTGGCCCAGCTCCCGGCGCAGCTCCTTGAGCCGGCTGGGGTCGCCGCCCAGGGCGGTCGCCGTCTTTATGCGCTGGGTGAGCTCCTCGCGGATGTCGAGGTAGACCCACGTCCAGGCGATCACGATGGGCCTGGCCTCGTCGGCGGGGATGCCGTTGTCGACGAGCTCGAAGACGTCCATGCTCACGCCTCCGTGCTGTCGAGAGGGGTGACGGTGCCGCCGATCAGGCGCTCGGTGGCGTCCATGGCGTGGGCCGTGCAGGCGAGGAACGACCCTCCGGCCGCGTCGGTGACCTTGTGGGTCAGCGGCTCGCCGCACGGGACGCCCAGCCGGTCGTAGTTCCACGTCCGGCCGCACGCCTTGCACGGGGTCCGGCCGCCGCTGGAGGTCAGGGTGTTGCCGTGCTCGGGGCAGACGCCCCACGGCACCGCGCACACCGAGCCGTCGCGTACGGCGCGGACCCGGGCGAGCTCGCCGGCGGTCTCCTCCAGGGCCTCGCTCACGCGGGTGAGCTGCCCGTCGGCGTCGCCCAGGCGGAAGGCGGTGTGCCGGGTTTCCTCGCGGTCGCGCAGCCGACGCTCGGCGTCGCGGATGCGCTCCTGGAGGGCGGTGGCGTCGGCGATCAGGGCGCGGAGGTCCGCCGGGGTCGGCTCGCGGTCGGCAGCGGGCTCGTCGGCGAGGGTGCCGGCCTCCCGCCACCGGTCGAACCCGCGCTCGCGGACGTGGGTCCAAACCTGCTTGGTGCCGATGATGCCGTCCGCCCACGTGAGGGCCGCCTCGATGTCGGCGTTGTCGTCGTGCGGGTGGAAGGTCCGGTGGCACTCGGAGATGTGCTCGCCGGTCACGCGGTCACCGGTCAGCTCCCAGCCGAACACGTCGACGTCGATCGGGCCGGGGACGAGCTTGAAGCGCGGGAAGGACATGGGTTCCCCCTCGATTCGGCCGGGCCGGTGGGCGGCCCTGGCGGTCGATGACCACCCTAGGGGGGCGAAAAGGGGGAGGCGCAAATACGGAACGGATTCCAATGGATCGAGGGCCACTCTAGGGCTGTTTTTGCCAGTTTGGGAGACTTGGCGGATTGGATCGGCCAGCGGGGGCGTAAACGACCGTTTACGCCCCCCACTCGTCTATGGATCTACGCGCAGCCAAGCCTGGGGAACAGTGATCGGCGCAGCGCCGACAGCAGTAAGCAACCCAGCAGGAACTGAACCCGTCGCGTCAGCGAAGGACACCTCACCGCCGGAGAACGTCGCATCGTCGAACAACACCTCGCCGCCGGAGAACGTCGCGCCACCGAACCACACCTTGCCGCCGGAGAACGTCGCATCGCGGAACGAACCCCTGCTGCCCGAGAAGCTCGCGTTCTCGAAGTCCATTTCGCCGTGGATGGTGACGCCAGTGAGATCAAGGTCGCAGCCTTGCCAGGAGCGGTGGGTTCCCTTGGGGCGTCGGTAATGGTGGCCGATGAGGCGCAGAATCGTGTGCCGGACCTTACGGAAGGCTAGGTAACGGTGGTGTTCCTCCTTCTGAGCGGGGTCGTCTCCGGGGTCGGGGGTGAAGGGCAGCTGGAGGTAGCACACAGAACATCGATACATGTCTGACGCAGGTTGTCGTCGGGGGCGTCGTCGGCGAGTCCGGCCAGGGCATGGACTGCGCCGAGCTGGACGGCCGGAGAGTCCGAGCCGAGTTGCTCGACAGCCTTGGAGAAACGCTCTGTGTGGAGCCGAGTCACCTCCCGGTGGGCACCGGCTTAATCGACGCGCTGGCGACGGTAGGCGACGACCAGGGCGACGAGCGCACCGGCCCCAGCGACCACACCGAAGGAGAGCTTCACCAAGTCGAAGAGTTTCTTGGCATCGAGCTTCGCGGTGGTGGCGATCTCCTGGAAGTCCAGCAGGTAGACCAGGCCGTAGAAGATGCGTCCGGCTATCAGGACCGCGGCGGCGAAGGTGACGGTGAGGGCCCGGCCGACCTTCCATAGCCACAACTCCCGATCGTCCTGGGTCGGTCGCGGCAGTCGACTGGTTGTCATGGGGAGGACGGTAGGGCTCGAAGACCTAGGTTGTCGGGGCTTTCGGTGGCAGGGCGGGAGGGAACGTTTTCGCCCCCCTGCGGCTATGCGCTGGAGAGCCGTCAAGCGGCGGTAAGGGTGACCGTACGCGCGGGGGGGTGCGACGGCGGCGAGAAGCCCCCGCCGCACAGCATGGCGATGCCATTGTTTCGACA
>NZ_KL591041.1:12689-21608 GCF_000716335.1 Streptomyces sp. NRRL S-118
TTGTTTCGACACAACGGGGACTTCTGGGTCACATCAAGCGCTGACGTATCAGCAACGAGGCGTCACGATCATCGGTATGCGGTCGGCGTGTGCGACGGCAGAGGCGACTTCGGCCGGGGTGTGGCCGGACGCGGGCGTGAACTGCCAGTGCGCCAGCCAGGTGGCCAATGCGATCGTCGCCTCGGTGTACACGAAGGCGTCACCGATGCATTTGCGGTTGCCTGCCCCGAAGGGCAGGTAGGTGTCCCGGCCGATACCGGCCGCGGCTTGCCGCTCGGGCAGCCAGCGGTCGGGGTCGAACCGGTCCGGGTTCTCGTACACGCCTGGGTCGCGGTGGACGGCGTAGAGGCTGAACGCGACCTCGGTCCCTGCGGGTAGTTCCACGCCGGCCAGCTCGACGGGTGCGATGGTGCGGCGCATGAGCAGGGTCACACCGTGCAGCCGGACCACCTCGTCCAGGACGCGGCGGATCGCCGTGAGGCGGGGGACGTCTTCGATCGTGACGGGGCGGTCGCCGACGACTTCGCGGAGCTCTGCGACGACCTGCTTTTCGACGTCGGGGTGCGTAGCTAGCTCGTGGAAGGTCCAGGCGAGTGTGGCGGCCGTGGTCTCGACGCCGGCGAACAGGATGTTGCTGAGCTCGTCCCTGACTTCGACGTCGCTCAGGCCCCTGCCACTGTCGGGGTCCTGGGCGGCCAGCAGGAGGGACAGAAGGTCGCCATGGCCGGTGTGCCCGTCCCGGCGGGCCGTGGTGACGACGCCGTCGATCACTTGGCGCAGCGCGTTCGCGGCCGTTTCGAAGTCGCGGTTGGCCCGGATCGGTAGCCGGTCCAAGGCCTTCGGCGAGACGGCGCGCACCAACAGGTTCTTCAGCAGCACGGGCAGGTGTTCTCGGACCGCCGCTACCGCGGGCAGGCCGATGTCCGTGGAGAACAGCGTCGCGGTCAGGGTCTCGACCGCGTATTGCGCCATCGCCAGCTCCATGTCTACCTCGCTGCCCGGCTGCCAGGCATCGGCCAGGGCGTCGGCCACCTGCTGCAGGTACGGGCGGGCACGGCGGACCCGCAGCTCGGCCTCGGCGATCGACGCGGCACCGCGGCGGGTGACGGTGGGGTAGCCGAGGCGCTCGGCGGCCTCGAGCGGAGTGAGCTTGGGCTCGCCCTCGACCAGATCGGCGATGTGCCGGCCGCGGACCTGCGCAAGTCCGGCCTGGGCGGTGGGGAACTTCGCGATGCCCAGGGTGTCGGCGACCTCGGCGAGCGTGATCGCCGGATTGTCATCGAGCAACTTGGCGATCCGGGGCAGGGTCTCGTCACGCGGGATCATGGCCACTGCCGGTGCGGCGGCCGCCGCCAGCGCCACGGTCGGGACGGGGAACCTTGCACTCCCGCACGACGCGGCGCGGCCAGTGCTCTATGCCGCTTTCCTTCGGTGACGCGGACGCGGATACCGGCAATGTCGCCCCCATCCCCACGGGCACGAGTAGCAGCACTTGATCGCCCAGTTAATCCCGGAATGCGGGATTAACTGGGCGATCCAGCGCTTCCTCCAGCTCCTCCACTTGGTCAGCATCTCGAAGTTCGTCGAATTTGCGCTTCAGTGCATCGGCTTCAGGAGGAGAGACATCGCGGATGAGTCGGATAATTTGCACAACATCTTCAACTGACCGAACAGCCGAAATGGCCTCGATCAGTGCGTCTACTTCCCACCGCTCCTTCCAGAACAGCTGTACAAGAGTCTCGACGTCCCAGATATTCCAGCTCTCGACGGCCTTGCGCATGGCCAGAATCCCCTCTTCGTGAAGACGATTCATTCGAAGTGCCTCAATTACTTCGATCAGCTTGTATGGGCCACACAGCCGCCCGATCGCGACAAGTAGTTGAGAAGCCTCACCATTTCTATCTTCAGCGAGGAGGTTTCTATATAGGGACACCAGGTCTTTTGGTGGCAGCAAGGCCATCACGTTCCTGATTTCCTTCGGAACGCCAGCCGCCGAAGACCCATCCTCCGGCGCGCCATCATCAGACAGGCCAGAGTCTTGCTCGGCAACGGGACCGTCAGGCCGAGCGTTCGGTACGACCTCGGTGGCCGCAGCAACCAGCACCTCTCCGTTTGGATCAAAAGCCTTGGTCCACAGCGGCAAAAAGCGGGCAGCCTCGCTGTCAGGATCGCGCCGCGGGTTGGCCCGTGCAGCTAGCACGCGAACGATGGCATCAATTTTTTCCCAACGCGTTGGCCCCGCCTGCCCTTTAAGAATTCTGCGGATCAGCTCGTAAGTAACCGTATCCCGCAGTCCCTCGGTCTTCCTGATGTCGCCCTCAATACGTCGCAAGCTAGGACGCCCGGCAGCGTGATAGAGGACATGGAGTTCGAGCGTCACGTCACGGAGCGGACCAGGAGGAAGCTCCTCCTCGGAAGGTGGATCAATTTTCGGGTGAGGCATGGCCCATCCTTGTCAAAGGTTGTCATCCCAGTTTTTCCAACACGAATATTCGACAAAGGTCGTCAACTCTTCACGCTGCTTTGTCTTTCCATTCGCAGCCACCTTTTCACTCGAAGTAGGGCCGGAGGATTTCAAACCTCCCCCAAACCCAACTGGGAGGCGAGCCGATGAATAGGCGGAAGAAGCATCAGGGGCACACGAAGCGCAAGCCGAAGAAGCATCAGCAGTGCACGACGTCACGCTGCCCGCGCGAGAAGATCCGGCGGCGCATGCGGGCGGTCGGTCGCGGGCTCGCCAGCCCGCAGGGCATGGCAGCGCTGATGGTGCTGCGGACGGTCGTGATGCTGTTGACATGGCTGATCGGCTAGAGCAGTTTCCAGGGGGTGTCGCCAACTCGGGGCACCCCCTCAGCATGGTTCTCGGACTTATCCCGGCCATCAGCTCCGACCGGCTTGCCTGTTCAGGAACAGGGTGCCAGCCACGGTAGGTGACGCTGCCCGGGCAGAAGGCGCAGCACTCCACCATGCTCCCGGGGCAGGCGCCGGCGGCCCCCGAAACACTCAACGTCTCACCCGATCGAGCGATCGCACCACACCTGTCGCGATGGATTCGCTCAGCTACACAGCCGTTGAGCTGCATCAACGCGAGAACCGGGCTCACAGCCGCAGGGTGACCCCCAGAGAAGGGATCGCGATCCGGCGGAGCTGGCTCGGGGAGATCGAGGGCTCCGCGTCAGCCTCGCCGACGCCGAAACCAAGATCGCCCAGATCGACTCAGCGACATCCGCCGGGCCGGTCCTGTGGGGGCTGCCGACACCCCGCCGCCCCGGCAGGGGTGATGCTCAAGCGCCAGATGTTCAGCCGTGCCGGCTTCCGCCTGATCCGCTGGCGAGTACTCCTCGCTGCGTGAAGCGTTGTCAGCGCCTGCTGAAATGCTGGCCCAGCACAACCAGCGACTACCAGGAGACAAGCATGGGCACGTGGGGAACTGGAGCGTTTGACAGTGATCTCGCTGGTGACTTCACTGACCTGCTCTTTCCCGCGGCTACTGCGTGGAAAAGAGGTGTCAGCGTGTGTGACCGGCTTGCCCACGGGAGGTGACCTGCGGAAACGAGTGGTGTCCGATTCACCCGGCTCCCACGTCCGGTCACGCCTTCGGTCCCCCGCTGGAGACAACCGTCCAGCCAACGGTTCAGCCGCCCTTCGGTGCAACCCTCTGCTCGCCCGTAGCGGGCTGCGGCAGGCGCGGTGTGGGCCAGGCCGGCTCCCAGCGCCAGGCCGCCCACCGCTCCGCGTGCGCGAACAGGCCGGAGCGTTCGGTGAGCATCGCGAGGACCTCGTCGCGGGCGGCGTCCACGGCCTGGTGCTCGGTGTCGGTGACGATGCCGAGCCGCCGCACGTGCGCGTACTCGTCTTCGTCCTTCCACTCCCAGCGGGTGAGGTCGGGGTCGACGACCAGGTCCACGGTGAGGTCGAAGGTGTCGAACCCGTACAAGGTGCGGCGAGCGGGGTGCTCGAAGTTCACGTACCAGTTCCGCAGCCGGCGCCCGTCGCCGTCGGGGACGTAGAAGGCGTTGACGCTGAACCACGCCGCCGGCGGCTTCCACAGCAGCAGCTCGGTCTCCTGCCACACCGCGTCCGCGAGATCCCACACGCCGGTCGCCATCGCGTCGAACGCCACCGTACGCACCGACCGGTCGCCATCGGTACGGGCCTTGACGTACAGGGCCGGCCAGCGGGTCTCGGCTCCCGGCGAGCAGGCGGCCACCAGCGCCTCGCTGGTGTCGGCGACGACGCGCAGGGCGTGCTCGCTCCACACCCGGCCCGTCCGGTGCACGTCGCGCCGTACGACCGCCTGGCCCGTTTCGAAGCTGTGCATCGCGCCCTCCCTCCCAGGTCCCGGCCGGGGCGTCCGGCCAGGCTTGCCCACTACCTCAGCGCGCCGCGGCGGTGGTGGGCAAGCCGCCGTCCGGGGACGGCTTGCCCGGGCTTGCCTTGGGCTTGCCCATGGCTACCGGCGCCGCTTTGGTCCCCCAGGCCTGGATCGACGAACACACCAGCTAGCCGCCCCGTCCGCTGCGCCGGAGCACGGCCGCCTTGGCGAAGGAGGCGCCCCGGCCTGACCCGGGCCACCCATCGTCGACGCCGCCTCTCCCCCGTGTCCGGTGGGAGGGGCGGCGTCGACGTGTGACGTCAGCCGCGGCGGCGGACCAGCCCGCGGAGCTTGCCCGCCTCCTGGTCGTGGTCGTGCTCCGGCTCCGGTGGCGTGGCGGCCCGGAGGCGGGCGGCTTCGGCGGCGGCTTCCTCACGGGCGACGTCATCGGCGTGGCAGGTGCCGCACACCGACAGGTCCCCGGCCTTCCAGGCCGTACTCGCGGTGGTCTCTTCCCAGCGCTGGTCGGTGAACTTCGTCCCGCACCGCTTGCACACCGGCCGCCGTGCCTCCCGCTCAGCGGCGCGGCGCTGCTGGTCCGCCGCTTCGGCCTGCGCGTACTGGCGGCGGTAGAGAGCGTCGCCGTCGGGATTGTCGAGCGCGTCGCCCCGCCTCTCCAAGCACCCCGAGCGCGGTACTCAGAAGACCCTCGGCGTGGGTTCCCGCGCGGGCGGCAAGGCCCCCGGCCCGCTGGGCCGCCTCTTCAGCAAGCCGTTCAGCAGCAGCTCGAAGGCGGTCGGCAAGAGTGGCTCGGCCGGCCGCCGCATGCGGGGCCACATGCCCTTCTGACCCCACGTCCCACTCGGCCCGGCCCGCAATCCCCGTCGGCGGCCGGGCCGCGGTGTGTCTGCGAGGGCGAGCAGCAGAGTCTGCCCGCGCTGCTCGATCTCCTCGATCGGCTGGGAGAGGCAGCCGGCGGCTTCGCGGACAATGACGTCGGCGAGGGCGCTGCGGCTGTCGTTCTTCGGCAGGGCGGCAGCGTGGCGCTGGACGTTGGCGGCAAGCGCGCGGGCGTGGCCGGTGAGCTGGAGGGCGAGCTGCGCCGGGGTGCGGCGGCCCGGCGGCGCTCGCCACGACGGCCGGCGGACTTACCTACGGGGTGAGAACCCGCGAGCGGCGCGAACTCCTGCGTGCGCGACTGCTCCGGATCTTAAGCGCGACCCGGTCCCCGCTGCTGCTTGCACCGCCACACTCCCGGAACGCTGGTCAAGCTCGATCGTCTCCTGCACAAACGGACCGGCGGCATGATCGGCGCCCTCTCCCACCAGATCCGCGGAGCCGCGATCGACGCGGTCCTCACCGGCACCGAACAGATCACCCAGGACAGCCTGGAGGTCGTCCCGCTCGACGTCGCCGCAGAGCCCCCCGTCTGCTGGCCGACGCGAGGGACAAATGGCGACCAGGACGCCGATCAGACAGCTACCCATTCAGCCACGGCCCCGAGCAGGCGAGGGACGCACCGCGTTCATCGAGCGTCTGGCCACCGCGAACTTCCTCCCGGCCCAGCTACCTGCGCTCCTACCTTCGCGACCCCGACTCCCCGAAGGCAGCCCCGTCCTGGGAGCGCCTGGCGGGGGTCACCGGCCGCGACCCAGTCCTCGTACAGCGCGTGCTCCGAGCGCCAGGGTGCCGGTCGACGGCCCCACCGCCGCGCCCGCCTCGCAGTCCTCCGGGTATGCGGCTTCGGCGCGCTTGCTGGCGGCCTGGGCGGTGTCGCGGACCTCGCTGTTCAGGCGGGTGAGCAGGGCGAGCGCCGACTCATGGGTGGCCGTTGAGGATGGGCCTGAGCCGGGAAGCGAACTTCTTTCCGATGCTGTGGTCGCCCTCGCCCCAGAGGGAGGTCACCTCCGGCCCTCTCAGCATGTCGAGCAGGTCGATCAGATGGGCGAGGTCAGGGTCGTCGGCGAGAGTGATTGGTTCGGTCACAGGCGGCTGCCTCCGAGAACTGGGGTTGAACCGGACCGGCGCCGCCGATCATCACGGTGCTGGTTCGGGGACACGCCGTTGATGGGCAGAACTGCCCGATTCGCAGCTTGGGATGGCCGATATTGTCCTCGTCCCGCAGCCGGATGTGTTCGGCAACAGGAGCGTCTGCGTTGTGAGACAGGTGCGCAACGAGCGGGCGGTGGGGCCGGGTGCACGGCCAGCCTGCGGGGATGGACAAGTTGATCGAGCTGGTCGGCACGCTCGTCTCCGGGGCGGTCATTGCCGTCCTGGCGTCGTGGCTGACCAGTCGTGCCCGCAACCGCCAGGAGCAGCAGGCGGAGGTCGGGGCGCTGCGGGTGCAGCGGATGCGATGACGGTGGCGGTGATGGAACTGCAGGGCGCGGCGGCCGCCAACCGGCTGCTGTGGGAGAGGCCGACCGAGCGCGGCCGGACGTTCCTGCTGACGGTGCTCGCCTTCGCCGGTGGCGCCGCCCGGGCCCGGATCGCTGGCGGAACGGACGTGCAGAGCGGCCTGGTGGGCTTCGGGCGTGCGGCTGAGCTGCTGAGCCGGGAACGGGCGGCGAGCAAGCAGACCGCGGCCGCCGTGCGGGAGCCGCTCGCCCGGGCCGCGACCGCCGCCGCCCCGCTCATGCGCTGCTCCGACCCGGCCGTGGTCACCGCCACGGAGCAGCTGCTGAACGCCCTGAGCGACGTGGAGGACACCGCGCGCCTGGAGGCTGCCCTGGAGGCGTTCGGCCGGGCCGTCAACGCGGCCACCGCACCGCGGTTGTCGTGGTGGGCGCGGCGGCGTGCCGCGCGGACGGGCTGACCGTGGCGGTCCTTCCGTAGGATGCGAAATGCCGCGTCCGGCCGCATTCCTTGTGCCGGCACTTGCCACGACCAGGACCGCCGCCAGTACCAGGCCGATACTGTGATCGGCATGAGTGACGGCATCGCGTGGATAGGCGCACACCACCACACCCCTCCATCGGCCGTGCCTGGCATGCTCGGCGGCATCTCGCTGACCCTGGCCCGAGGCGTGGAGACGGACGAGTTCCTCATCAACCTGGGTGCCGACCTCGACGAGCTAGCCGCGCGCACCCCGTGCAGGGAACTGCGCGCACCGGCCGGGCAGCCGGGCCAGCCCTCCCCCCACCTCAACCGCGCCATGTACGGCACGTGCGGTGAGTGGACGTACGTGCTGGAGGACTGGGGCATGGCGACCTGGGCGACCGGCTACCAAGGCAAGGTCGAGTCGATGCTTCCCCGCGAGGGTGAAGAGATCCTCTGCCTGACCGCCAACCGTTTCAGCCCTCCGGCCCTGATCCTCCATGCGCCCGGTGCCTGCGCGTACCGGGCTGACTTCGGCACCGACACCGGGCAGGGCTCAGCTCTCGATGCCGCCCTCTCCGCGGCGGGTGCGGTGTTCCCGTCGATGCCTGAGGCTAGTGAGGCCGAAGTCGTCGCGTACTTCGAGGAGCATGGCGAGCGCCTGCCCGAGCTGGTGTTCACCGCCGTGGGCGCCTACACGGGCGTGGCCATCGACCAGGACGCCGTGAAGGCCGGTGACCTTCCCGGTGTCCTCATCGCCCCGGCCTGATCGTCTGCCGCGCAACTGAGACCGGCCCCCACCCTGATCGCAGGGTGGGGGCCAATGCCGTGGAGGCCGGGGGTGTTACTTCGCGGCCAGCTTGCAGATCACCGGCTGACCGCCGCCGATGCCGTACGTGCAGGTGCCGCCGTCATCCATCCGCGTGTCCAGCCAGTACGCATCCTTGTCCATGATGCGCATGTCCCGCATGAACGTCGCGAAGTGGTTGCCCATGGATTCCTGGTTGTGCATGCCGGAGATAGCCGACCGGCCGCACACCTCGCTGAACGTGGGGTCGGTGCCGTTCAGGGAGAACAGGTGGACCATGCTGCCGTGCTTCTTGGCGTAGGTGCCAATACACGCCGCGCCCGTCGGCGTGGTCCCGCCCGGGAGCAGGGCGGGGTTCAGGCCGCCCTCAGCGGAGGACATGCCGCCGCTGTTGTAGGAGGAGGCGAACGCGAACTCGTCACAGTTCAGCGCGTCGGCCGCGTCGACCAGGGCGGAGGCGTCCCCGTTCGCCGTGGCCCACCCGGTGGGGCAGATCCGGTTACGGCTACGGGAGTTCTGCGCGCTGTCGCCCATGTAGTACAGGGGCTTCCGGTCCGACATCGAGCCCGGGTGCTTGGGGGTGGCCTTCTGGATCAGCCAGGCGTGCGCCGCGGCCTGCGGGAAAGCCTTGGCGTTGAAGATGTAGGTGGGCGCGTGGTTGACGAACACACAGCCCGTGCCCGGCCCGGCGTTGGTGGTGTCGCATCGGATCTGGTCGAGATCCTCCGTGCCGGCGTCGTAGTCCAATGACCACTGGTAGCCGGTCATGAACGGGCGGATCTTGCCGTCCGCAGGCAGAATGTTCGCGTCGATCTTCACATCCGGCTTGTACAGGTAGGTCTTCCCGGCAACCGAGGCGTCCCACGTGTACGGGGTGGTCAGCGACGCGGAATGCATCTCGCCCGGCACCCACCACGTCTTGCCCTTCCACTCGCTGTGATCGGGCTCATGCGGCGTACACGACCCCTGGCACAGGTGC
>NZ_KL591041.1:21719-36368 GCF_000716335.1 Streptomyces sp. NRRL S-118
GCACAGGTGCTCCACACCCACGAAGTTGATCTCACGGAACGCGGGGGGAATCTGCTGCGCGGGCTCGATCGTCAGGTGCTCGGTGAAGCTGTTCTGCCCGTCGAGCTGAACCATCCGCAGGAACATGAAGCGAGCAGTGGCCTGGATCGTGCCGTCCATGCGGATGTAGATCGGCACCGACCTGACATCGCACTCGGTGAACCGGGTAGCGAGGATGTTTTCGAAGTCGGTGTGACACCACTCCACCCCGGCCGTCGCCGCACCCGCGGCCTTCGCCCCGCTCCTGGGCGCCTTGCCCCTGGCCACCGGCGTCGACGTGCCGAAGCACACCTGACGGCCGTCCGCATCCGCCTCGCTGCACTGCTCCACCGCCGACTTCGACGAGCGCGCAGACAGCGGCGTACCGGCCGAGCCCAGCGGCTTCGTCTGATAGTAGTTCGGCGGCGTGTTCAGCGACGTCGGATCGGGCGCACTGTAGTCGGGCGTCGGCAGCGTCAGGTCAACCGGCAGCTCGATACGGAACTTCGCCCACGGCGACCACGACGTTTCATACAGGGAGCCGTCGAACGCCGACGTGTGGAAGACATAGTTCGTGTTCAGCGCCAGCTTGCCCACCGGCACATCCACCGTGACCGTCGACCCCGACGCCACGCAGGGGGAGACGATGACACCCCACTCGTTGTCGGCGATGCTCACCTTCTTCAGCGGCTTGCCTGCCGCATCCGCGGTCCACACCTCAAACGTCAGCGTCGACCTGTCCCCGTCCGCATCGGTCACCTTGTTCTTGAGCTGGACCTTCTGAGACGTCACCCGCTGGAACCCGCCAGGCGCAGCATTCCGCGACAGAGGCGCAGCCGTCGGACTCTTCCCCGACACCGGCCGCGCCCCCGCGACAGCCGCACGCGGGGCCTTCTCCGGCCCAGCAGCCGGCCGGGTCGAGGGGGCGGCGTTGGGGTGGGCTGCGCGGCCGGAGCCGTCTCGACCGCACCGGCCACACCGCCGGCACTGAACAGCAGCATGGCCGCCGTACCGACGGCTAACCGCGAGAGCGCGTGCTTCCTTCTGGTTATTAACCTTCCGAACAAGACATGTCCCTTCGGCCCTGCCCTCCCTCGAACCGGGGGCAGGACGTTGCTGGTATGTGTCGCGCCGCCCCCTTTCCTACGCGGCGTGATCACCACCAGGCAACGCACTCAACCTGGGCGGTTCGTCTTTAACCGGAGCTAACGGAAGTGATCTGGCGCACGGTTGTACGAGGCAGCGTCAAGACCTTGCAAAGGTGTCCGCGCACCCGCACAAATCCCGCACCAGCACTGCCATCGCCCGCGCCCGCGCGCCCACCCGCACAAGCTAGGGCCTGGCCCCCGACAGGGCCCGCCCCGCTCATGCGCTGCTTCGACCCGGACATCGTCACCGCCACAGAGCAGCTGCTGAACGCCCTGTCGGACGGGAGGACAGCGCGCGTCTGGAGGCCGCCCTGGTTATCTCGGGTCCCCAGAAAGCATCAGGCACGTTGACCGAACTAAATCACATGTTCTCACAGGTCAGTTGGGGTTTCTGCTAGCTTCCCAGCATGTCCGGTGAACAGCGCCCCGGCAGGGATCTGAAGAACTTTGTGCTGCCTGAGTTAGGCCAGTTACTGGAGACGGGAGACCCCTGGGAGCCGTATCAGGTGCTGGACTCGTTCGGACGGCCGATCGAGCCTGTCGCCACGTACCTCAGAGACCTGATGGCAGCGGACAGTTCGCCGTTGACGCCACGCTCGTACGGGATGGATCTGCTGCGCTGGTGGCGCTACCTGTGGGCATTCGGCATCGAGTGGGACCGCGCGGTTCGAGAGGATGCCCGGGACTTCATGCTGTGGATGAAGCTGGCGGACAAGCCGGTACGTGTCCACTGGCGTCACCGCGGCAAGGACCCTGCTGAGATACCTCCGGCCCGGCATGACAGTCCGGCGCCGGGATCTCCGAACCCAGTGACGGGCAAGCCCACCGTCGGCAAGAAGTACGCGCCCACTACCCGGGCGCATTGCGAGACGGTGCTGCGGACCTTCTACGACTTCCCCCTGGAGCGCAACACCGGATCGCTGCTGGTCAATCCCTTCCCCCTGGTCCGCAGCCGGCGCTCGGCGCGAGCCAGCGCCCACCACAACCCAGAGAAGGAACACAACAAGCAGCGCACCGGCCTCTACCGGCCCAAGGTCCCCAAGCGGATCCCGCGCCGCATCCCCGACGATAAGTACACCGAGGTCTTCGCGGGTCTCCGCTCGCACCGTGACCGTGCCCTCCTGGCCTTCTGGGTCGCCACCGGCGCCCGCGCCGAGGAACTGCTCACGGCCAAGCAGGGCGATGCGGTCGTCGGCCAGCAGACCATCGGAGTGATCCGCAAGGGCACGCGCGCCTACCAGGAACTGCCCGCCACCCCCGACGCGTTCGTCTGGCTGCGGCTCTACCAGGAAGAATCCTGGAACAAGGGCGTGCCCCGCCGCCGTGCGCAGCCGCTGTGGTGGACTCTGCGCCGCCCCTGGCGGCCGTTGGGGTACGACGCGGCGCGCATGATGTTCAACCGCGCCAACGAGCTCCTGGGCGCCAACTGGACTCTTCACGACCTGCGGCACACTGCGACGTTCTTGATGCTCGACGATCCGAACATGCCGCCGGTCTACGTTCAGCACATCCTCGGCCATAAGCATCTGTCCACCCTGGACATCTACAACCGGCCCACCAGGGACGACGTGATCTCAGCAGGGCTCGCGCACCACGCCCGCCAGGAGCACAAGCGCAACAACCCGCCTCCGGCCCCGCCCGCGCCGGCCTACAACCGGGACTCCCTCGACGTCCTCTTCGGCGGGCGGCCCAGGGTGACAACTACCACCGTCCCGCTCGTCACCCCGCCGGCCCTGACCGCGAAGAGCCTGGCCGGCAGCGAGATGGGTGCCCAGCTGCAGAGGTTTCCGCCACGTAGCCCGGGAACCGACTGGCCCACTACCCGGATCTTCCCGCGACGAGGTTCTCCACAGGCTGGGGCAGCCGCCGTTCAAGCGGCAAGGACTCCACCCACCAGATGCGGATGGTCGGTGCGCGCCTGCTGCTGCGATGGCTGGAGACCTTCGAGGGGAAGACCTGGCAGCAACGCTGGAACGCCAGCCCAGGCTCCGCCACCTCGGTCGGCTGGACCGAGGCACCCCTTGCCTGGGGGATCGCCCGCGGCAGGAAGCCGCAGAAGGCAGGGCTCGGGTCCGGGCTACTGGCGCTGATCTGCGCTGATGTCATCCGCCCGAGCATGGCGTGGCTCGCCAGCAGCCTGTCGCCCCACCTGCGCGAAGCCATCGAAGCCGCACGCGATCCCAGGGGATTTGCCGCACTGCGTAACGTCCGCATGCCCGGACAGCCGGACCAGCGGCGCACCTCGAAGGCGCTGAAGGCTCTGGCCCGCATCCTGACGGCAATCCTTCGTTATTCAGTGAGCTGGGGCCCCTGAGCGCTCGGGCGGCGAACGGCAGGACCTGAGTCCCGTTGGACTAGGAACAGGCGGCGCGTATCCGGCTACTGCACGAGGACCCGGAGCCAGGTAGACGTGCCATACAAGGCGAACGTGCCTGAAGAACCCTTGGATACTTGCAAGCACGCCTAGTTCGGAGAAGGCATGTGAGGCATGTGTCTCTCAGCGCACCGTGCCTGACAGATGTCTACGGGTTGTTCAGGCACGTACGGCATGTTCGCAACGTGGGAGCCGATCCGCGGCGCTGCCCGTCAGCGTCGAGCCTGAGCCGCTCCCGTCCCCAGCGCGTCCATACGGGCACCTGACACCGGTGGAGCCGCCAATGAGCACATCTGAACCGCCAACCTGGCCGCACTGCGCAAACGGTGCAGACCCTGCTGCCGATCCCGTTGGTTGGGAAGTGTCATCAAGTGATCCCCCGTGATGCCACTGCCTGCCACTAACAAGTCTCACTGTCTGCCATCACAGCCACGAGGATTCGGGCAACTCAGAACAGCACCAGCAAGGCTTCATTAATGGCACTTAAGTGACACGGGGCTATTGGCAGAAAGATGGCGCTTCACAGCGTTATGTGGCCTCGCCCCGAGAGGACCGCGCTCGCGTTTTAGCAGCGGCTGATCACCGCGCCCGAGATGCATCTGTTCTTTGCGCCGAGCCGGGACTAGGTCGAGTGGCTCCGGCCGGCGCAGCCGTGCTACGCGACCTTGGGGCCGCAGCGCATCCCGATGTACACACACCCCGTGCCGTCCAGCATCTCGGAGAAGATCACGGGCATGTAGCCCTCACTGAACGCCGCGCCCACCCCCGTACCGGCGAAAACTGTCTCCGTCACCGGCACCAGATCGATCTCCAGGGCTTCGGAGAAGTCCTTCATGCCGTCGACGAACTCGTACACCATGTGCCCCGCACCGTCCCGCTCGGTCACGGTGATGACCACGCCCTCGCGCCGGTACGTGCCGACGAGCGGCGCGAAGTCGACCACGGGAGGCTTGGCCGGCGGGGCGAAGGTGTCCGGCATCGTCACCCCGGCCAGTTCGGCGAGGAGTTCCCGGTAGAGCGCAGCGTACAGCTCACGCGCACCGCCGCCGTTGGTGAGCAGCGCGACCGCGACGCCTGCCGACGGGACGACGCGCAGATAGCCGTACTGCCCGATGGAGGCGCCGTCATGGCCGTAGCCCTGGACGCCGTTCCAGTCGTACAGGGTCCAGCCCAAACCCCAACCGTCCGCGCTGACCGACCACTTGTCGGGGGAGTCCACGACCCGGCGCTGCATGAGCGCGACGGTCTCCTCGGAGAGCATCCGGGTACCGTCCTGTGCCACTCCGCCCGCGAGGTGCATCCGCGCGAGCCGCGCGAGGTCCCCGGCCGTGGCGATGACCCGGCCGTACGGGCCCGCCGAGCGCGGCATCAGGTCCCAGGACGGCGCCGGGTCCGGGTCCTGGCCCGGCTCGCCCAGGTGACCCATCGCTGCGCGGAACCGCAGAGCCTCCTCGGGCAGCGTCATCGTGTGGTCGAGGCCCAGCGGTGTGAGGAGCAGGTCCTTCAGTGCCTCGTCCCAGACCTTGCCGGTCAGCACCTCGATGATGCGGCCGAGCACGTTGTACCCGATGCTGCTGTACGAGAGCGCCTCGCCGGGCGGGCAGTCGAGTGCCACGCCCTTCGCGGCCTCGACGTACTTGGCGAGGCAATCGTCGCCGCGCCCGCTGTCATAGGTGAAGTCGCAGGTGAGGCCGCTGGTGTGGCTGAGCAGCTGGCGTGTGGTGATCGCCCTGGTCAACTCGGGGTCGGCGACCGAGAACTCCGGCAGTACGTCCACGACCGGTGCGTCCAGGTCCAGTTGGCCCGAATCTGCGAGCTGCATGATCAGGGTGGCGGTGTAAACCTTGGCGATCGAGCCCATCTGGAAGACCGAGTCGGTCGTCGCCTCCACGCCCGTTCCGCGGTGGAGCACACCGCTGGCCAGCTCGTGGACGGCCCCGTCGATGAGTATCGCCAGCGACGCAGCCGGGACGTGATGCTTGGCGCGCAGCTCGTCGAGCCGGGCCTGCCAGTGGGCGAGGTCCAGCTTCCGGCCCGTCGATCCCCGGGTCCCCCACTGGCCCGTGGCGTTCCAGTTGCCCTGCTCGTCCCAGCTCACGTTCTTCGACATGCCTGCTCCCCACTTTGATGCGTACAGCGTTCCCTCGATGCGAACACTGTACGCACACTGAAGCGCTGTACGCAATGTGCGTACGGTGTGCGCTACTACTGATCGAGCTGGTCGTGGACGACGTCTACGGAGAGCTGGAGGTACCGGCCGTCGTCGACCGCGCCGAGTGGCGCGCGGCCGTCACCCGCAGCGCGGCCGAGCTGCGGGCGATGACCCTTCGTTACCCCTGGATCGCCCCTGAGCTGGGTCAGGTGGGCCCGTCCACATCGGCCCGAAGGCCACGCGGATGTCGTCCGGGTTGCTGGCGCAGTTCGAGGTGGCGGGCTTCACCGCGGGGCACGCGGCACGCCACACGCGCACCTGGCCGACGTGGCTGGCGGCGCGTAGGCGCGTACCAGCGCGTGCACCGCGCGATGATTTGTCCACGGGGTACCGCACTCCCCCGCCGGGTGGCGTCCACCGAGTGGGCTCCACTCTCCACCCGATGCCTCCACTGGGTGGCCTCCACCCGGTGGCGTCCACTCCCCCTCAGTGGTGCGCGCATCGCGTACGGGAGTGGACACCACTCAGCGACTCCACTCCGGCGACGTGAGTTTGCCGCTTAACCTCTGATCTTCGCGTGAGCGGGTGCCGCATCGCGGAAAACGGATACCAGCCTCGCGGTGCCCGTTTCTGGTCGGGATGATGGTCTCGTGGCAGAGCCGACCTTTCGATACCACCCCGATCCCCTGGCCTCCGGGTCCGCGTTGCGCACCGACCATGTCTGCAGTGTCTGTGGCATGGAACGACAGATCCGCTATCAAGGGCCTGTCTACGGTCGGCAACCTGCTTCCCTCTGCCTTCACTGCATCCGGTCCGGGGCAGCGTCGGTAGCCCTGAGCATCTCAGGCGGAGGCGGTGGGGACTCCGACATGGCTGCGGTGTTCAGCGATGCCGTTGACGTCCCCGACGACGTGCCTCTGTCGGTCGTCGAAGAAATCACCCGACGCACTCCCGGCTTTGCGGGTTGGCAGCAGGAGGCCTGGCTGTACCACTGTGGCGACGGCGCGGCCTTTCTCGGCCCTGCCGGGTATCACGAGCTTGAGGCCTACCCAGAGGCCCTCGCCATGCTCCGTGAAGATCACCGGCGTTACGGCTGGCCGCCGGCAGATACCGAGGAGTTCTTGCGGGGGCTGGACCGCACTGGCGAGCCGACCGCCTACCTGTTCCGCTGCTTGCGCTGCAACACGAGCCTGGCATCTTGGGACCTCGGCTGACAGCCGCTTATTCCGTGCCATGATCACGGCCGTCTGTGGTCGTTCGCCGGGGCTTCGTTCCCTTCTTGTGGTGTGCGGGTCGGGTGTAGGACTCCCCGGTGGCGAGCACGCGTCCAACGGCGTAGCGGGTGGCGGGCCGCTGGTTCTTCGAGCCATGGGGGCGGCCAGGGCCGGGTCGGGTGGGTTTCGGTGCACGGGCCGGCGTGCCCGTCTTCGCGTGCAGGTTCCTGAACCCCCGGCGGACCCGGGCCGGGGTGAGCCTGTTCGGTTCCGCTGGCCGTTCCCACGGCCGGCGGAGATCTGCGGTGAGCGGACGGGCGAGGCGGAGTTGTGCGTGGGCGGCCAGGACGAGCCAGGTCCAGCGATCGGCCGCGGCAGAGTCACGGAGCCTGAGCCGGGTCCAGCCGAGGGTCTGCTTGAGCAGGCGGAAGGTGTGCCCGACCACCACAGCCAGACCGGCTTGTTGACCCCGCCGCTGGGCAGCTTCGCCTCGGTTAGCCTGATCACGGTGCCCTCGATGATGGCAACGGCCCGTCGTGGTTCCCCCACGCGGCCCTGCGGGTCAGACGGGGGTGGAGCCGGTCCCATCTCCGTCGTCGTCGAGGTGACGGCCGTATCTCCTCCATGACCGGCCGGAACATCTCCGCGAAGACCGGCTCGAACACGGGGCTGACAGATCACGCAGTCGCCGTACCGCGGGCCGGCTTCTTGCGCTCACTCATGGCCCAAGCATCCCCGACGCTCACGCCACCCGACAGCGACTTTCCCCTGCACTCCCCCGTGCCGCCGGTCCCTTGCTTGGCTGGGCCGAAACCTGCGCACAAAGACCGGCTCCCCGGCTGGTGCACCGAAACCTTCCCCGCCCGGGTCAGGGCCGGCCACCAGGATCGAAAAACCAGCGATCGGCACCCCGCCACGACGTCGGTCGGGTCCTCGCCACCGGCGAGGCATACACCCGGCCAGCCCACCACAAGGTCGGCACCAAACCCCGCCGCGGCGCCTGAACCTCCGCCCGCACGAGCCTCCAGGAACCCCACGAGGTTGGATAGCTCCATGGTGCGACGAGAGCGTTTGACGAAGAGACGGCCTTTCTTCGGCATGCCGAGAGACATCGTCCTGCCGGCGACGCCGGAAGGCTGGCGCCACAGTGTTTGCACCGAGGAAGGCGGGATGCTCTGCGGACGCCTTGCCGACGTGGCGGCCAACACCGACCCAGCCGAGGCACAGGCCGCCGTGGCTGCCATGGTGGTGGGACTCGCACACGACTTCCACGAAGCTGACGTCGATGTGACCTGGGATCCACCCCGGGAACCCGGGTCCTGGACAGCTCAGGTCACCGTTGCCACGACCCCACCGAGCGCCTGAAGTTGAACGACAAGCTTACCGACGAGGTTGTGGCGCGCCGGGCGTCGGGGAGGGTGGGGCGGGGGCCGACGACGTGGTCTGGTCCACCGTCGGCCGGGTCGCACCGCGCACCTGCCGGTCCAGCCGACGCCTTTCCGACCGGGGGTAGCGCTGCCTGTACTCCAGCGAGCCCCACCGGACTCCTCGCCAGAGCCGGTAGCAGCCCCGGGCCAACGGTTCAGCGACAAGCACGAGCACCCCGGTGACGGTGACGTAGAACGACGACCTCGCCAATTCTGACGCCGGTCCGGGGTGAGCCGTCCCGGTCCACGCGAGGATCCGCATCTGCTGCACCAACAGCAACGCGCACGTCACCGACCAGATCAGACTGGCGACGACGTTGGCACGTGTCCGCCGACGCAGTTCATCACGCTGCTCTCGCAGCCGGACGAGGGATTCCGGTGACGGTTCGGTGCCTAGGCGCCACTGGTCGAGCAAGAGCGCCTTGGCCTCGGTCACCATGCGGGGTTCTCGGGCTTCCGCTTCTGGATGCGCGCCGCTTTGGCATCCGGCCGCCCGATTCAGGACGCGGCGGCCTCGGCCGCCGCCTTCTCCTTGAGAGGTTGGTAGAGCGCCTCCCACGTAGCGGGGTGCTTGTGAAGGTCTGTCACCAGGAGGCGGAACACCGTCGCGTCGAAGTTGAAGCCGTACAGACCGCCGTCTATGTTGTGGCCGTTGACGACGATCGTGGGTGTGCCGGGGCCGATCGGATCGTCGCCGGTCTCCTGGTAGGCCTGCTGGGAGGCGGTGACGAACGAGCTGTACTTCGTCGTCCTGACAGCTAGGTCGAAGGCTTCACCGCGAAGCCCGGGAACCTTCTCGGCAAGCTTCAGCAGGCGCTCGGTGGTGAACCCGCTGCTGCTCTCGACGGCAGCCTGGTTCTCGAAGAGCACCGCGTGATACTCGACGAACTTCCCCTTCTCCAGTGCCGCCCGGAGCGCGTTCACGGCTCGCTTCGAGCCGTCGCCGCCGAGCCGGTCGTCCTTGAAGGAAGCAAAGGTGTACTCGGCTTTGATCTCCCCCATGAGGAGCAGTTTCTGGAGTGCTTCGGCGCCCGTGCGCTCGTACTCCTCGACGACGGGGCAGCGCGGATCCTCATACACGTGCACCGTCGAGCGGGCCCCGGGATTCCCGACCACGATCGTCGTACCGTCCGGGGCTGCTCGTTCCGGCAGCCGCTCGGCGGACGCGTAGAGGGCCGTCTCGGTCCCTGCCGCCGGGCGGGCGTCGCCCGGCGGCTGCGCGTTCGGCGTGACATCCGCCGCCTGGGACCGGCGCGGTGCACATCCCACGAAGGCTCCTATGAGACTTAGCGCGCTGGCCGCCCAGACCCCTCTGCTGATCTTCATCAGACCCCCGCTCCCTCCCCTGTGAACGGAGGGACTCTACGCGTCCCGTAAGGCAGTCGCACCACAGATTCGGCAACGGCAGAACACCGCTGAGCAGCCCGGAACGACGGCCCCACGGTGCGCCACCGGTGTCGGACGGGCCGGTGCTGTCGTCGGCTCGCCACGCGCGCGTGCCGCGGTCGGCCAGCATCACCATGCCGGTGGATACCCCGGTCAGCCATGACTCGATCAGGTTCATACGCTGCTCGTCGTCCCACACGCTGCGGCGCTGATACGGCGGCATCAGGTCGATAGCACCCTCTGCGGCCAAGCAGGCAAGTTCGGCCGCGCGGCAGGAGGTGGGCTCCAAGTCGGTGTGCTGGAGCGGATTCTTCGTCCGACGGCTCAATGTGCGGCACCGGGAGAGCGGCGAACGGCCCGAGCGCGCTGCCGCCGTGCAGCTGCCGTTGGGCGAAACGGCCAGGGCGCGGTGCCTACCGGACACATCTTTCACCCGACGCCCATACGACGCCAGGCCGACGGACAAAACGACGGCATGGGCGAGGCGCCACCGCCGGTGCCGAACAGGACCTCGGCGACCCTGATGAGTGCGGGACCGGCCGGGGAGGCAACCGCGGCTGCGTACTCGTGGACGCTGACGCGGCCGTCGCCGTCCGTATCGAGGACCGACCGGAGTTCGCGCCACCAGCCGGCTTTAGGTGTTGTAGAGCCTGGTCTCCTCGTGTTCGTCCGGACCGAGACGGCTGGAGAGCTCGCGGGCCATGGCTGCGAGATCGGGCCACTCCAGATATCCGTCACCGGTCTGGTCCGGGACCTCGGCGAAGAACTCCTGCGAGCTGCGCTGCGTCCCCACATCCCCACCGGGTCGCGGTTCCGGGGGGAGCGGGGTGAGGAGCCGGAAGAGGGCGCCGGCCCGTTTCATCTGCTCGTGCAGGACGGTGACGGTGCGGGCGCAGGGAGCTGCGCAGCCGGTCCTTGACGCACCGCCGCCCCCTCGCCGCCGGACGCCGGTCAGTACGCGGTGGGCCAGCCGCCGCTCCACTTCAGCAGGTTGATCCCGAGCTTGGGAGCACCGTTGTCCCTGCCGTCGTAGTAGTGGTAGACGAGCAGGTCCTTGCCGCCGTCGCGCATGATGTCCTGCCCGCCGGGACCGATCACGGATCCGTGTGACGCCATGACCACGGTGCCACCGTCACGGTTCATCGCGACGCCCTTGCGGTCGTAGTAGGGCCCGGTGGGCTTGGTGGCCCGGCCGACCTTGATCTTGTACGTGGAGGTGGTACCGCTGCAGCAGGTGTCGTACGAGGCGAAGAGGTAGTAGTACCCGTTCCGCTTGACCACGGTCGGGCCCTCGACCGCCCTCGGAGCCTTGGAGCGCGAGGCCAGCGAGTGGCGGGTGGTGTCCCCCGCGTACTGCTTGCCGGTCCGCGGGTCGAGGCGGATCATCTTGATCCCGCTCCAGTGGGAGCCGAAGGCCAGCCACCAGGTGCCGTCGTCATCGACGAGCAGGTCGGGGTCGATGGCGTTGTAGTCGCTGCCGGCCGTGGAGGAGTGGACGATGCCCTGGTCCTTCCAGCTGCCCGGCTTGCCGGTCGTGGAGGTGGCCAGGCCGATGGCCGAGGTGTTGGAATGGAATGCGGAGACGGAGTAGTACATCAGGTACCGGCCCCCGTGATAGGAGAGGTCGGGTGCCCACGGGTCGTTCTCGGCCGAGTAGCGCGACCACCAACGGGGCGGCGTGGAGAAGGCGTTGCCGTTACGGCTGAAGGCCACGCGGTCGGTGGAGGTACGGACCTCCAGGTGACCGTGGGTGGAATGAAGCAGGTAGCGCCCGTCGGGCGCGCGGAACATGGTCGGGTCGTGGACGACGACGTCGCCGGTGACCTTCCCGGGGCCGGGGTAGGCGGACGCGCTCGACTGCACCGCCGCGGCCTTGGGCTGCGTGTCCTCTCCGAACGCCCCGAAAGCGGTGCCGTAGGCCATGACCCCTGCGGCGGCCAGCGCCAGAGGGATCCCTGACAGCAGGGCCGTCTTCTTTCTGCGGTGCCGCGCCTTGCTGCGGCCGTGCAGCTCTGTCATGCGGTGTTCTCCCGAGCTGTGCGTACGTGGGGGCCGCCCGTGAGGAACGGGCTGCTCAATAGTTGCCGCAGAATCGGCAATGGTTGCCGTCCCGTCGACATGCCTGCCTCCAGCCGCTGCCCCGGGCACAGGGAAACGGCCGGTCCCCGGCTGCCCGGCGCGCACCTCCTGCCGGTTGGGGGTGATCAGAGCCGTCCGGAGCGGACGGTCTGCCACCCTCGGGGCCGGTCGGTACTCTTCGGGCCGGCACCCGGGCCCAGGTGCGGTGGCGGCCGTTTGGCGGCGGTAGTTGCCGTGTGGTCGCCCCGGTCCCGGAAGGGGTGGCTGCGGCTGTCACGACGGCCGTACGGCCGAAGGGCCGTGGGCCTCACGGTGCGGCCCGCGGATGGCTCACTGTGACGAGGGTGCCTCCCTCGGAGCAGTGGCGGGCTGTCGATCACCGTCTGGCGCCGGACTCGGCCTCGTCGGCGCAGCATGGCCGGCTGCCTCGTTCCGCACGCATTCGCATTCGCAGGCGGGAACAGCACGCCGCACCCCGGCAGCAGCACGACGGCGGCACAGTGGCTGCGGGACGGGTGGGGTGGACAGGCTGACGCTGGCGGTGCCCGGGCAACGTACGGGCGGGCAACACGGCGCTGGCATCCGAGCCCCCGGGGTACGCGGGGGAGCCGGGTGCGGCGGGCGACGGCGGCAGCAGGGCACGGTCCGGCAAGCGCTGGCTGGAACACGGCAACGGCGCGGCGGCGGGCCGGCGACGCGACACGGCCGTGGCACCGCGGATGCATGCCGCACGCCGCCCTGCCGGCAGGGCGGCGGCACGCGTGCGGAGGGAGGACGCCCCGACGGCACCCGGGACACGTGACGGACGGCGGCGGCCGAACGGGCGGCGGGGCGGCGGCGAGAGGGCTGATGCATCCGAAGGGGGACGCCGGCAGTTTCCACGGTGTCAACAGCGGCAGGCGTGGCGGGGCGGGGCTCCGACGGCGGTCGGGCGGCGGACTTCCCGGCAGGCCCGGGAGCTACGCGGGTTCGTACCTCCCGGGCCTCTTTCTCCCAGCGCTTACGGGGTCCACTTGCCCAGCCAGTCGGAGACCTCCTGGGATGCGGCCTGGGGGCCGGTCGGTGCTCTTCGGGCCGGCCCCCGGGCCGGTGTTCATGTATTCGGCGAAGCGGTCGCCCTTCCAGGAGAAGCCGCCCATGTCGGTCCAGGGTGTGCGCTTGATCGCGGCGCTGAGCCTGGAATCGCGGACGGTGGCCTGGGGGTCGGCCGCCTTGTCGCCGCCGGGGGGCCAGTTGCGGCCGAGGTGGAAGGAGGACGCGGTCACGTCACCCTTGATGGTGAAGCGGTTGATGAGGATGCCCTAGCGGCCCGCCTGGGTGCTCGGGGCGGTGATGTAGCCGGCCGACGTGCCATTCCAGCGCTTCTTGAGAATGATGACGGACCGGTCGATCACAGCGGTCGCACGGCCGAAGATGAAGTCGACATTGCCGACGATGGAGGACTTGGTGACGTAGACGCGGCCGGGCTTGTCCTTCGCCGCGGTCTCCAGCTCCAGGGTGTCCTGGTCGCCGGTGACGATGACGCTGTCCAGGACGATCTTGTCCGCGGTCGTGAGCAGGGCGACCGCCTGGTGGTCCTTGAAGGACTGGTTCGCTGCCTCGTCGAAGTCGTTGGAGACGGTGAGGTTGCGGAGTCGGGAGTCGTCCGACCGGAGGGCGACGGTGGCGCTGCCCGGAGTGCCGTACGGGCCCGAACCGTCCGGCTTGAGCATGCCGACCGCGTTGCCGTGCACGATGACGGTGTCCTTGCGGCTCGTGCCCATGCCCTGGATGGTGACGTGCGGCTTGTTCACCGTTTTCCTTTTCGCCCGGTCCCAGCCCGAACACGGATCCCTACGCCAGAACCCCGGAAGCGGCCAGCACCAGCGGCACGCCGGTCGTCAGGGCCTCTCGGCGCCGGCGGTGACGGGGCGCGCTACGGATCGAACTCATGTGCAGTATCCGTTCCGTGAAAAGGGTCATGATCAGCGTGTGGTTGCCGCTGAGGGCGCATCGGGTTGCCGTGTACGTCGAAGAGGCGAGAGAGGGTGTCCTTCCGGCGTCGAGCGGCACTGCGCGGGGACGGTGAAGCAGCGGCGGCGGCGGGCGGGCAGCAGTGATCCGGCGGGGCTGCGGCCCGGCGGCACGCAACGGTCATCGACGGCACCGTCGCACAGCGCGACGGCCGGCGGCATGTGCGGGGAGGCACCGGTCCGGCCCGCCGAAAGGCCAAGGACCACGCCGGTACCGCGGCCGACGACGGCGCGCCCGCTCCGGGGCGCTCCAAGGCGGGGCTCCCGTGTCGTCACCCGAAGGGCCATCAGGTGCCTGGGCCTGCTGGGAGGACCGGACCGGGCCGCGAGAACGAGGACGCGGTCGCGTCACGTCGCGGACTTCCTCTGTGAGGCGACCGGTCCGCCGGTCACCGTGCACGGCGTCCTGGTCGACCAGGGCCCCGGGCCCGGGGTGGTCGAACTCGAGCCGGGCGCCCGGGCTGGGAGCACCGGGGCCATGTGCCATGGAACCCCCGGGTCGCTGAGATCGCCGGAGCAGGCGGCCCGGCCCCGGACGACTCCGGCGTTCCGGCCGCCTGCGCCCCGCACACCAGGGCCGAGGTGCTGCACCAGCCCATCTGCGTGGGGCCCTACGCGCGAGCTGCCGCTTCGGTCCACGCACTTGGGCGCCGCCGCTGGCTCGAGGTCCCGGTCCCGGCGGTCGCGGCAGCAACCGGCGTCACGCACCTCGAGGCCTCGGGCATCTCGGTGAAACCGACCGCACAGCATGCGGCTGCGCCACGGGATGTCGGCGTACTTGAGAATGTGGCCCTGGCAAGATTTCCGTGACGCCGGGGTGTGCCACCGTGCGCCGGTGA
>NZ_KL591041.1:36451-40468 GCF_000716335.1 Streptomyces sp. NRRL S-118
GGCCCTGGCAAGATTTCCGTGACGCCGGGGTGTGCCACCGTGCGCCGGTGACGCTCCGTCAGGGGCGGCGGCAGCATCGTTGAGTGTGATGACATCGTAGGGATGGTGTCCCCGCACCTGGATGCGGTGCGGGTGGAGCGGGTGTGGGTGGCGAGCGGTGTGGTTCATATAGCCGCTCGCACAGGCGAGTGGGCGATGGCCTGCCCGGATTGCGGGGAGTGCTCGGAGCGAGTGCACAGCCGCTACGTGCGCTCGCTGGCTGATCTCGCGGTCGGTGGCCGTCCGGTGCTGATCAGGCTGTCGGTGCGGCGGTTGTTCTGTGACAGCCCGCGTTGCGGACGCCGGACGTTCGCCGAGCAGGTCGAGGGGCTGACCGTGCGCTATCGGCGCCGCACCCCGCTACTGCAGCATCTGGTGGAGATGGCCGGGGTGCTCCTTGCCGGCCGGGGTGGCGCGAGGCTGCTGGAGATTCTGAACGTGCCGCTGTCGCGGACCAGCGTGCTGCTGCACCTGATGCGCATACCGCTGCCGGCGCCGGTGACCCCCCGGGTGCTGGGCGTGGACGATTTCGCCCTGTACGCGGATGTCTACGGCACCCTGGTGGTGGATGCCGACACCCGGCTCCCGCTCACCCTCTGGGAAGGCCGCGACGCCGAGCAACTGGCCGCCTGGCTGCGCGACCACCCCGGCATCGAGGTCGTCTGCCGCGACGGCTCGCTGGTCTACCGGCAGGGCATCACCGACGGCGCCCCGGATGCGGTGCAGGTCAGCGACCGATTCCACCTGTGGCAAGGGCTGTCCAAACGGGTCGCGGACATCGCCGCCGCGCACCGCGGCTGCCTGTCGGCCGCCGCGCCGGAGCCCACCCCGGCGCCATCCTCGGTCACGGCGGCCGCGCCGGACGGCGCCGATACGCCCGCACGCCGCCACGCGAAGCGGCTGTTCGAGGCGGTGCACGCGGTGACCGACACCGGCCGCTCGATCAACGCGGCAGCGCGGGAACTTGGGCTGGACTGGCGCACGGTGCGCAAGTACGCCCGCGCGTCCAGCTGGCAGGAGTGCGTACGTCGATCCCGCCCGCGCCGGCCAACCAGCCTCGATCCATACCTGGAGTATCTGCAGCAGCGGTGGGACGAAGGCGAGCACACCGCGAAGGTGCTGCACGAAGAGCTTGTCGCTAAGGGTTACCGTGGCCACTACCAGCGGGTCAAGGTGGCCGTTGCGCCACTGCGTCGCGGTCTGCCGATCGACACACCGCGCGAGCGTCCGCCCTCACCACGGGAGGTCGCCCGCTGGATCACCACCACGCCTCAGCGGCGCGGCCTGCACGCCACCGAGCGGCTGCAACGCATCCGCGCCGCCTGCCCGGAGCTGAATCAGACCCATGACCTGGTCCGGGAATTCGCCGCCATGCTCGACGCACGCGATGCCACCCCGCTGCCGGACTGGCTGAAGAAACTCACAACCTCACGCCTGCCAGCCCTGGCCGGCCTGGCCAAGGCAATCCACGAGGACCAGCCCGCGGTGGTCCAGGGCATCACCACCCCGTTCAACTCCGGCGTCAACGAAGGCCGCATCACCGACCTGAAGCTCCAGAAACGGATCATGGCCGGCCGCGCCGGCGTCCCCCTCCTACGCCAACGAGTGATCCTCATGGCCCATCTCAGACGCCACTATCCGTGACGGAGCGTCACCGGCGCACGGTGGCACACCCCGGCGTCACGGAAATCTTGCCAGGGCCACATAGGCGAGTACGCCGACAGCCTACTTTGGGATGCCGAAGAGCGGCGCGAGTTGGCGTATGGTCAGGTTCGCGCGCCAGTAGGCCGACAGCAGCAGTACCCGGTCCCCACCTTCGCGGAGCAGCGCGGTCACCAGCTTCTTATAGGAACGCGGGTTCAGCCCGCTGAACGGGGGCTATCCAGGGGTGTTCACGAGTACCGCTGACCAGGCGGTACAGAGGCGGTTGAAGATCGCTTCCCAGGCGGCCGGAGATCGTTTCCCACCCCGCCGACGAACGGGCCACCGCCGCTGTCAGACACAGGGGCGAGGATGGGCGTCGCTTCGCGACCGGCAGCCCCTGTGAACGGCCGAACGGTCCGCTGCTCATGGTGGCCTCGGCGACGGGCTCCCGCCCGGTCAGGGCCGAGTAGAACGTAACCGAGGCGAGAGGTCGAGACCGAGATCCGACGTGGGCGCCTCGCGTGAGGTGCATCGGCGTGCCGGCGACAGGCATGAAGCGAGTCCTCTCGTGCGGTGAAACTCGAATGCCGTGAAAGAGGCACAGTCACAGCAATTCTCCTGAACCTCCTGGTTCGCGCATCCCGTCACATCAGACCCCGGCTCGCCGGAACGCGTGCACCCGCGGGAACTTCTGCCCCGGGCCCCGCGTCGTACCGGGCATGATCGAATCCACGGACGGCGAGGGCGTCGCCGACCCATCCGAGACCACCCCCGACCTGCAGGCGCTGATCGGCGCCTGGCAGGACGTACAGGACGACGTCCGGGCGCACGGGAACCCGGAGTACGACGAGACCGTCCTCGACTGCGTACGGCGACTGGTCGCCGACCCCGGAGGGGACCGCGCCCCGCTGTGGGTGCTCGGCCTCGCGATGACGCTCGCGTACGCCGACCGCAGGCCGGAGCGGGTGTCCGGCGCCGTGCACGACGCGCTCGACCGGGCGGACCGCGCGCTCAAGAACCGCCCGTGCACACACACCGAGCACCCGTACGAGGACGGCCTCGACGACCCGCCGCACTATCTGGAGGACGTCGCCCGCCCCCTGGCGCACGGTGACACGGACTTCTCCGCGATCGGCTGGACCGGCGAGCAGTGGGCCTGCCCGCGCAACATCGCAGGGCTCGCACGCGTGGGCATGGACCGGCTGGAGCCCGGCTCCGCCGCCGACGTGCCGGCACGCCTCTCCGAGGACGCCCAGGACACGCTCGACAGGCTCAACTCCGTCCTGGAGGGACACGGATTCGACGCCTACAACGAGATCGCCGACGCCGGTTCGGAACTCCGTTTCGTGACAAGTGACGGGGACAGGGCGGGCGGCGTGCTGGTCGCGACGGCGGCGTCCTGGTACGCGCTGTCCGGGGTCGTGCGCGAGCGATGGGTCCTCGACGAGCTGATCGAGACCTTGGAGAAGGTCCCCCTCGATGCCCTCGACCACCCCTGCGCGCACGGCGACGACGGGCACCCCGGGCTGCCCGGCTTGCTCGACGACGACGAACCGGACCGCCCCGCCATCGCCGACGACACCCTCACCCTCGGCGTGCACCTGGGCGACGACGGCGGCCGCGCCCTCCTGGAACAGGCCGGGCTCGACCTCTCACTCTGGCTGTGCCCCCGGTTCACCGCCGCCACCGCCCGCGGAACCCTCAGCGAACTGCGCGAGGGCCGCGAGGAGTTGTTCGGGCACCGGGAGACCGGGCACCTCGACACGGAGTTCCTGCGCGCCGACGGGACCCTCGCCATCGAGCCTTTCACCGCGCTGTTCGACGGGCGCGACGAGTCGGCCCGCGAGCTCCAGGGCATCTGGGCCGCCCGGCGGCACGCGCACGCCGCGGACGACCGCGAGCGGACCGTACTCGTCCTGACCGCCGCCACGGCCCTGCGCATCACGCATCCCGGCCCGGCCATCGCCCTGGCCCGCGACATCCGGACGCTGCTGCGCACCGTCGCCGAGACCCCACACCCCCACACTTGCGCCCACGACGACCACCCCGCCCTCGAACGGCTCGACGGCGCGGTCCTACGACACCTCCACGCCCCGGAGACCGTCCCGGCGCCGCGCCCCGACGCGGAGGCGTTCGGCTGCCCGGCCCACTTGGCCGCACTCGCCGCAGCGGGCGTACGCGACGTGGACGGATGGTGTGGCGAGGAGAACTAGTACTGCAACGGCTTTTCCTGATGGTTCGACAGTTTCGGGTGGTGTGGGGCCGCGTCGTTGGTAGGGGCTGATGCGGGCTTGGTGCTGTCGTCGGCGGCGCCAGTGGGACCAGTGCAGGATG
>NZ_KL591041.1:40544-48143 GCF_000716335.1 Streptomyces sp. NRRL S-118
GGGCTGATGCGGGCTTGGTGCTGTCGTCGGCGGCGCCAGTGGGACCAGTGCAGGATGTGGTCGAGCGAGGCTGGCCGGCGGTGGGTGAGGCGGCGGATCAGGCGTCTGAGTTCGGGAAGGCTCAGCGGCACGAGGCCGGAGGATCCGTTTCTGCTTTCCCGGCGTTGACATCTGTCATGCACCATAACCCCGCCCGAAGCCCGGCACGCGCGATCCACCGATTCGCCCACGGCATCTTCCGCTGGGCTGCCCGACGCCGCCGGGTCGCAATCGGACATCTGCTGCGCGGCGCCTGCTACGGCATCGGCGCCGGCACGATCAGCCTGCTCACCTTCTGGGTCCAGCACCGCGGCTGGTAGCCCCTGCGCGCAGGGCGTGCTTACGGGCGCGCATGCGCCTGGCCTCCCGTGGGGAGCCGGGGCGGCGCGGCCCCGCCCTGCACCCGTACACGCCGTGGCGGTAGACGTGCGAATGGGATATGTCAGACGCATAGGCGCCCCCCCCGGAACACCGGGGCGGGCCGCCATGCCTATGCGGCGCTCTCGCCGATGGCGCGGGTGATGGTGGTGTGGTCGACGCCACGCGGGACCGGCTGATACCCGACCCCCACAGCTCCTGACCGGCCTACGATCGACGGCGATGACCGCCGGCATGTGAGGGAGCGGATGTGGCGCATCTGATCAAACGGCAGCATCTGGATGCTGACGTGGGTTTTCACAGCTTCAGCTTCCAGGAGTCCGACGACGCCGCGCTTCCGGTTCCGTACCCCGATGACTTTGCCTTCGGTACCTTCTTGAGCGCTCATCCTGGCCGCGTCGACATCTACAGTGCCGGCCACACCCATACCGCGGCGGTCACGGTCTAGGTATGGGACGGGCCGGCGCCCGACCCGTCGGACACGGTGTGGAATGAGCAAGGTGAGGTCGACTTCGACTCGACCAGCGGGCAGGTGGCGTTGTGGTCGATGAGTCTGGGCCGCACGGACAGCGTGATTCACCTTGCCGATGGTGGTGGGCCGTGGCGGGTGCGGGTCAGCTGTGTCGGCCGCGAGGAAGCCGAGCGGCAGTCCGAGGAAACGGGTACCGCCGACGGCGTGGAGCAGTATTTGGTCCAGTTCTGGCCCCGGTCGTCCTGAGGCGGGACCGGGGCAGCGGCCATCCGGGCCGCCGCCCCGTCTCAGGTCAGGAGGTGACCTGGACCAGGAACCCGTCCTCGAGCCCGTCTATCAGGCGGTTCTTGGCGTAGAAGCCGAGGAGCAGGCTTCCTGCGGCGCCGTTGTCCGCCTTGGCGACCGGCTTGACGGAGAAGTTGAACTTCTTGGCGTCGGGGTCGTAGTCGGGCTGTGCGGCGCCCTCGTAGGTGGTGGCGAAGGGGTACTCGTCACACTCGCGTGTCGCGCCCTGGCTGTAGTTGTCGGCCCAGTACCGCTTGCACTGCTTGACTGCGGCCTTCCGGTTGTCGTCCTTTCGGCGCGTTTGGACGAGCCGGTGCAGCGGTTCCTTGGCGACCTGCCCGGGCACCTTCTTCGCGGCCATCTCGGGCTTAGTGTCGGCCGGCTTGGTGAAGGCTGTCTTGATGTGCTCGGCGACCGCTCGCTCCGGCGCTCCCGCCTTAGCGCTGTAGACCAGGGTCGTCAGGTAGCTGAAGGTGGCGGCGCCCTTCGCCATCCGGCAGGCGGTGTGATGGCAACCGACGGCTCATACACGGCGAAGACGAGGTCGGTGGTGCCGCTGCTGCCTTGGCCCGGCTTGGCGTTCATGGTGTGCGTGTACGTGCGTGCGGCCTTCAGCTCATCGGAGGTCTTCGCCGTCTTGGGTAGGTTGCCACCCTGGTCGTACTTAACGCGTGACGGCCAGCTCTTCGGTATCGCACCACTCGTGGTGATCTTCATTGCGGCCGTGGCTGTCTGACCTGTCCGCTGCATCTCGGTGAAGTAGTACTGGAACTTGATTTCGCGGCTGTTGGCTGCGATCGTCCCCACGGTTCGCACATTGAACATGCTCTCGCCGACAGGTCGGTTGTTACGGAACCACGTCTGCAGGAACGTCGCCCCGGAGCACACCGCGAACCTGGACTTGATGAAGAACTTCTTGTCCGCGCCCAGTCCGTTCCTGCACTCCTCGTACGTCATCGTGCGCGAGGGCTCCGGATATGTCACCGCCCGGGCGCTGACCGCGCCGACCCGCTCGGTGGCGGCGGTACCGGACGTGGCGGACGCTTGGCGAGCCTTCGGCGCAAACGAGGCCGCAGGCCCCATCGTCTCGGGCGCGATCCGCGCCTCCGGTTCCATCTCTCGGGCCAGGCGGTCCAACTGCTCCATCCCGTCACCGGCCCTTAGGTCTTCCAGTGACGGCTTCGCCGCTCCCAGAGGGAGGACAAAGGACTCGACACGCATCTCGGATGCTTCGCCGCTGTCTGCCGTTGCGGGTGACAGGGTCGGCAGCAGCGCAGCGGCGGTCAGTCCCGCCAGCATCTGCGCGCGGGCGCGACGAACCCAACTTGTACGCATAGGTGTACCCCCGAGTCTGGCTGCCGGGCTGCGCCCGGCTGGTCAGGAGCACATCTATCGAACAGTTGAACGGTACGGTGGCGATCTGGCCCGATCATCTGCCAAGTTGGCCGAACCGGTGCCATCTGCATCTAGCTTGGTCTTTAACGTGGGCCGTCGAACGGTGCGTCGTGCTTGATCACTCGGTTCGGTATCTGCCGTACGCGGAAGCGGCCTTCGTCTGAACATGTGCTCCGGCCAAGGAACACACCCGTCCAGCACGAAGGCCGCGAGGATGAGTCTGCTGCATCGCGATGTCCGGCAGGAGCCGCGGAACGAACTGTCACGCTTTTGGGGCGAGTTCTACTCCTGTCTCACCGCTCGTTCGGGTGCCCTGTTCGAACTGGCCGACGCGGTTCTGTGCGGTGATGGGCCGGTGAAGTCGCTGGCCGAGCTGTCGCTGGTGGGCGAACACCGCCGTGGACACGGAGGGCTCTACGCCGCCCTCGCCCAGGGCCGCGTCGACGCGGACCGGATGCGGCAGGCTCTGGCCTCGGTGCCTCTGCCGCGGGCGGCCGACGGGCGGCTGGTCCTGGCCGTCGATGTCACGTGCTGGCTGCGGCCGGACGCCCACACCTCACCAGAGCGGATCCTGTGTCACACCTACGGCCGGGGCAAGGACCAGCACATTCCCGTTCCGGGGTGGCCGTACTCGATCGTCTGCGCGCTGGAGCCGGGCCGCAGCTCGTGGACCGCCCCGCTGGACGCTCTGCGTCTGGCACCTGGGGACGACACCGCCACCGTCACCGCCCGGCAGCTGCGCGAACTGGTGGAGCGGCTGATCACCGCAGGCCAGTGGCAGGCCGGCGATCCGGAGGTCCTCGTCATCGCGGACGCCGGATACGACGCACCCCGCCTGGCCCACCTCCTGCGGGATCTACCGGTGCAGGTGCTGGCCAGGATGCGGTCGGACCGTGTCCTGCGCCGGCCGGCCCCGCCGCGGCAGCCTCACACCATGGGCCGGCCGCCCCGGCACGGCGGCGAGTTCGTCTTCGGGCAGCCCGACACCTGGGGCATCCCGGACACCGAAACCGTCACCGACACACGCCTCTACGGCACCGCCCGAGCACGCTCGTGGGACCGGCTCCCCCCAAGCTCACCCACCGCTCCTCCTGGGCCGCGGCCGACGGCACCCTCCCCATCGTCGAGGGGACCGTGATCCGCCTGGACATCGATCACCTGCCCAGCGGAGCCACCCCGAAGCCGGTCTGGCTGTGGTGGTCGGGCACCGACGCAGACGCAGCGGACACCGACCGACTCTGGCAGGCATACCTGCGTCGTTTCGACATCGAGCACACCTTCCGCCTGTTCAAGCAGACCCTCGGCTGGACCTGCCCGAAGATACGCACCCCCGAGGCGGCGGACCGCTGGACCTGGCTGATCTTCGCGGCCTACACCCAACTGAGGCTGGCCCGGCCACTCGCAGCCGACCGGCGTCGCCCCTGGGAGAGGCCCGTCTCCTGGGACAGGCTGACCCCGGCACGTGTCCGCCGCGACTTCCGGCACATCCGCCCCAAGGTCGTCTGCCCGGCCGGGGCACCGAAACCCACTCGCCCCGGACCTGGACGACCTCCCGGCCGAAAGAACACCCGGCCCACCCCACGCCACGACGTCCACACACCACGCAAGACGGGCACCACGTCCCGGAACAAGAAGTCGACAGCCACACGGTCCCGCCGGACAGGTTAAAGATCAAGCTAGGGTGTGTATCGCAAGTGCTGCGCTCTGAGAGCATGGCGTGATGGAACGTGCTCGACAGATGGTCAGTTCTGGCTCACCGCTTGAGCCTCAAATCGGGTTTTCCCGGGCGATCCGCAAAGGGAAGCATGTCGCGGTTGCCGGCACCGCGCCCATCGGGGACGACGGGACGACGGTGGGGCAAGGTGACGTTTATGCCCAGACTGTGAGGTGCCTGGATATCGCCGAAGCCGCGCTGAAGGAAGCCGGGGCGTCGCTGGAGGATGTCGTGCGGACACGCATCATGCTCACGGACGTGACTCGATGGAAGGAAGCCGCGCGAGCGCACGGAGAGCGGTTCGCATCAGTCCGTCCAGCCTGCACCTTTGTCGAGGTGTCGCGTTTCATTGACGCCGACTGGCTCGTGGAGCTAGAGCTCGACGCCATCGTCGACTAACTCGTGAATGTGCTGGTCACAGCCACTCGCTGATGGCTGCGACGAGGACGGTCGCCTCGTAGCGGACCGCGAGCTTGTCGTACCGCGTCGCCACGGCGCGGTGCCTCTTGAGGCGGTTGATGCCGCACTCGACCGCGTGCCGTTCGCGGTAGTCGGCCTTGTCGAACTTCGGTGGCCGGCCGCCGCGGGAGCCGCGCTTCTTGCGGTTGCGGGCCTGGTCGGCCTTGTCGGGGATGGTGCAGCGGATGCCGCGTCGGCGCAGGTAGGCGCGGTTCCTGCGGGAGGCGTATGCCTTGTCGGCGCGCATCCGCCGGGGCCGGGTGCGCGGTCGGCCCGGCCCCAGTCGGGGGACCCGGATGCGGTCCAGAACGGCCTCGAACTGCGGACAGTCGCCGCGCTGCCCGGCCGTGATCACGATCGACGTGGGCTTCTGGCGCTGCTCGAGAGCCAGGTGCAGCTTGGTGGTCAGGCCGCCGCGCGAGCGTCCGAGCCCGTGGTCGGCAGGTTCGGCGGTGATGCCGCCGGGCGGCTCCTTCTGCAGCTCCCCTTTTCCGTGCCCCGGCGGCGTGCTGGTGGGCGCGTACGACGGTGGAGTCCACGTTGATGTCCCAGGTGATCAGGGCCTTCGCGTCCGTCCGGGCCTGCAGCTCGATGAAGATCCGGTGCCAGGTGCCGACCCGCTGCCAGCGGCGGAACAGGTCGTATGCACGACCCCACGGCCCGTACCTCTCGGGCACGTCCCGCCAGGGGATGCCGGTGCGGACCCGGAACCGTATGCCGTCGATCAGCTGCCGGCGCGTCCATATCGGCGGCCGTTGTTGGACGGCCGTCGGAAGTCGGTCCAGCCGATGGCCGATCGGCTGCCGGACGGGAACATGCAGGCCCTGCAGCAGTTCGTGAACCAGTCGCCGTGGGATCCGCTGCCGGTGCGGCAGCGGATCGCCAAGCGGCTGTCCGGAGTTGTCAGGCCCGAGGTGTGGGTGGTGGACGATGTGTCGTTCCCCAAGTGCGGCAAGGCGTCGGTGGGGGTGGCCCGGCAGTACTGCGGGGCGGCGCGGCGCACACCTCCCGCGCCGCCGCTCCCCGAACCTTCCGGAGTCCTCGCATGTCCGTCCACGCCCCGGCGTCCCAGCTCACCGCTGCCCGCACCGCTCCTGCGACACCTGCCACGTTCCACCCGAAGCGCCCCACCGTCCTGTCCTACGGGGGGCGCCGACAGTACGGCGATCCTGCTGATGTTCCTGGCCGATCCGGCCGCGCACGGCCTGGAGCCGGACCTGTCGGACCTGACCGTCGTTCACGCCATCACCGGGGATGAGTTCGTCGACTCACTCGACTACGTCAACCGCCTGGTCCTGCCGCTGCTTCGCGCTCGCTCGGTGCGCCTGGTCCAGCTCTGCCGGGGGGCAAGAGCGACACCGACGGCGTCCTCGTCCTGGACGACTCCCGCACGCCGCGCCGCATCCACGCCGCCGGCCCCTGGCGCCTGTCCGACGAGCTGCGCGCGGCCGGTACCGTGCCGCAGCTCGCGAACGGCCAGCGCCGCTGCTCCATCCGCTTCAAGGGCTGGGTCCTCGACAACTGGGCCGCCGCCGAGTCGGCCGCGCAGCGGCGCTGCAGCGGGCCGAGCAGGCCAAGGACTGAGGCTTCGCCACGCCGCCGGCCGTGCTGCTGTCGCAGCTCACGGAGGGCGCTAGCGCGGGCAAAGCCCGTCGGGCAGTGTAGTGGGCGGCATACCGTAATGGGCAACTCGAAGCGGCGAGGCCGGCCAGGGCTGTGAGCCCTGGCCGGCCTCCTCTACCTTGTGGCTGTTTCGCGAGTCAGGTCCGCTGTCACTCCTACTTGCGGGCCCACTCCCAGAACTTTCCCCCCAGGACGAGCAGGCCGTGCACGGCGACCGCCTCAAGGGTGCCGCTGGCGCCACTGTGGGGACGAACATCGTTGACCATCTGGCCGGTGACCGTGGGCGGGGGCGTGGGCGGCGGGGCCATCTGGCCGTTGTACTGGTAGCTCATCGTGAACCTTTCTCTCTTCGGTCCCGCACAGACGAAGCGGGCTGATTCGATACTCGCTCGGATGACTCCCGCGGAATATGGGGGGAAGCCTGATGCCGGCGACCTGGAAACAGGATGGCCCGTGTTCAGCCCGGGGCTTGCTCATTGTGTCCCGTGGAGTCATTGAGGTAGGCGGGCAACTGCACCTTTGGGGACACGCCGAGCCGATCGATGACGCATTTCCCGACTTTCCGTACCGCTTGGCGAGGAAGACCAGCCTGTCCCGGTGATTCCATCAAGTCGCAGGGCGTGCGGCACGGTATTCGCCGACTCCTAGGCATGGGCGTCCCGCTGCGGAAGGTCAAGGTGCGGCCACCCGGAATAACTTCCACTGGGCGGCCCCCTTGATCCGCCTCGGCTCCCACGAGTTCGTGTCCTGACTCGCGCAACGGGCCGCTGGCTGTCGTATTCAGTCGGCATGACCATCACCAGATCGACCCGCCGCGACCACGACACTCGCCCGGGCACCCAACACCCGGGCTGGCGCGTTACGCAAGACCGAGGCCCCTGGAGATCGAAGGATCTCTGGGGCCCCGATGTGATTGCTACGAGTCACATCCTCCCGGGACATAGCTGTAGCCGTCGAGGAAAAGCAGATTGACACCGAGGGCTTCCTCGTAACTCACCGACCATGTCGATTCGAACGGCTCACCTCCCTCCACATAAAAGATCATGGCATCTCCTTGGGCAACGACATACCCAGAGAAGCCACCCTCTCCGTTCTGTGCAGCAAAGCTCCCATCGCTGGAAAAGACGTAGGTCAAGTGCCCGCCGGGTGCGTCGTTCTGGCCGCCGCACCAAGAGCCCACAACGCTCTCGGGCACGGACGGTTCGGGCTCCGTGGTGGCGGGGCCCGGTTCGGG
>NZ_KL591041.1:48285-66383 GCF_000716335.1 Streptomyces sp. NRRL S-118
CGGTTCGGGCTCCGTGGTGGCGGGGCCCGGTTCGGGCTCCGTGGTCGTCGGCGCCGTCGTCACCCGGTCCGGTGCCGACGGTTCGGATTTCTCATTTGTGCAGGCCCCCATGACGAGAAGCGCCAGGCACACCCCCAGGGCACAGGAGAAACGAGAAAATGAGTTCGGCACGGACAAACGCATGTCGTGCCCTCCAGATCAACGAGGTGGATCGATGACAGACGCTCCAAAGCATTCATACCGCGGACCAGGAGCGTCAGGACGATTCGATCGTGGCTCAGGTACCTCCCGTGTGAACATGGGGGAACCCCTGCACACGGCGACCTGGATTCGGGATACCCCTAGTCTTACTCCGGGCCGTGATCGTTGTGACCCATGATGTCATTCAGATACGCGCGCACGATCAACACGCGGATGTTCATCTGCAATTTCCGCTCTTCTTCGGGCGAAGGGAGCCTGTAAGCTCTCCTGATCCCTGCAATGTGCCTTTCGACTGTCCCTTCAGAGATTAGAAGCCGCTCGGCGATTGCTTTGTTCGTGTACCCCCGCGCAATCAGATCAACGACCTTTTTTTGCGTGGCGGTCAGCTTCCCACCACGGGCTGCCAAGCCTTTGAGTTGTGCGTCAATACAGATGCCACCGGCATGCACCGTACGAGCGTAATCAAGTAACTGGGTGACGCCCTCTAGTTTGTCCTTGAGGAGGTAGCCGATGCGGCCGCCCTGATGCCCGATGTTCATCATTTCTAACGCGATGCGCAATTCGTCGTGCTTCGACATGGCGAGTAAGGCTATTTCGGGGTACCGTCGGCGAATGCTCCGCGCTGCTGTCAGCCCGGCGAACGATCCCTCTCCTGCGACTGAGAAGTCCATGTCCAGCAGGATCACATCGGGGTTTGAGCCCTGCTCGAGCTGTGCCTTGGTCTCGGTGATCGACCTGGCCTGACTTACTTGAACCCCGCGCTGCCGCAGACGGGGCGCAAGCAGGTCGTGGAAGAGCGGGGCGTCGTCGGAAATCATGATGTGCATGGGAGTTCTGCCTTCACGTGTGTGCCCACGCCAGGTGGGCTGTCGATGGTAAATTTTCCCTCGAGTACGTTCACCAGATGAAGTGCTCGCTGACTGCCAACTCCCTGCAATTCGGCTGAGTTGGCACCTCCCACGCCATCATCGATGACTTCGACTATGAGCCAATCGGGCCGATGCGTGACCTTGACCCGAATTGTGTGGGCGCGCGCGTGGGTTCTAGCGTTGCGTATCGCCTCGCTGACGACCCGGTAAGCGACGTGCTCGACTCGCTTCGGCCAGCGGGTTTCCGGGATCGTCAGATCGTTTGGGGGGAGCCGCAACTTGTCGAAGAGCGACACGACGCCGGCTTTCAAACCGTAGTCGAGCGCCGGCGGGTACAGCTCGAACGCAACCTCCTTGATTTGGTCCTGCAATCGCTCGGACCTGGCGATACCGTCTCGTATGAGCGCTATCGTGCTGGATCCCCCGTGTTGTTCAAGTTCACTCAACAAATCATGGAGCGCGAACCGAATCCCGATGACCTCGTCCTGCCCGCCGTCATGAAGCGCGCTCTGGAGATGTTTGCGGTGTTCGATCTCAAGGTCGATCAGCATGTTTCGACTGCGGCGTAGCCGTGCTTGAAGGGCTTCCTTCTCGAGAACTATTCTCGTCACGGCCGCAACTGACTTCAGCTGTTGAGCGCCATCCAGCGACGAGTCGTGAAAGAGTGCGCCAATTTTGCGGCCCTTCCATTCCAAAAATGTCACGCTGCGACCCGGATCTGTGGGAAATTCGACGGTGTCGCCAGCCGAATTCGCGTAGCGCTCCTCGTCGGGTAGCCATGGGTGAATCTCAATCTTCGGGTCGCCCAGCCACTTGGCGAGGAGCTCCCGATAACCCTCGCTTGCCACCTCGTCGAAATCAGCGAGCTTTTCGAAGGCGTTGGCTCGGCCTACCCATTCCCGAAGCGCGTCGAACTGACTGGCAAGGGGAACGAGAAGTACAGCTGTGGCATAACCGAAAAGCAGGACGTGGTTCAGTCGGGCAGCTGCGTGAGTCAGTGCAACAATCAGGAAGCCGCTGACGATCACAGCCGCCAGGGTGGCGAAGAACTGGACCGGAATGGCGCTTCTGCGCATCGGTGGGCTCTCTGACCGCCAGCGGCGAATCAGCAGCACGAGAACGGCGGCGCAGAGGATCATCCCGGCTATGGTCCCGGCAGTAGCCCACGATGAGTAAGTGCCCGCTCTGGGGTCGCCCCAGACCTGCGGCGGAGGAGATTCTTCGACGAAGTATCGAGCAGTCTGACTGATCAGAATAACGCCATAAAGGCTAAGAATAACTAGGGTCGCAATAGGATCTCGCAATCGACCCGAAGGAAAGCTTAAGACGATCTGCGCCATGACCGCAGCGTTGAAAAAGAACAAGCAAAATCCGACGGAATACAGGGCCTGGTGTTCGCTGAATTGCAGGTCGCCGATATACCAGGTCAATCCGAATGCTACCAGCAATGCGCCGGTGCGGCTCAGGCCCGGTCGCCGGAACAGCATGACGAATCCGGCCACCAGCGCGAGCATGCCGGCACCTTGAATGGGGATCTGCATCCACCATGGCCATGGCGCTCTTCCTACTGACAGCGACACGGCGTACAAGGCGAAGGCCACGCAGCCCACAGCTACCGCGGTGACGGCTGCTGCTCGAAGGCTGAGTGCAGCCGAGTCGGTGGCCGTCTCATCCCTGTTGTCCGTGGGGATCGGGTGATTGAAGTTCGGCATCCCTCCATATTCGGCACTCAAAAGGTCCGCCACCAGGCAGGTACCCCCTCCCTTTTGTCCTCGGCCATGGGGATCCCCCTGTTGGCAGGGCGGATGCGGGCCACTTCGTGTACGCCACGTCTCAGATCCGCCGACGCTGCGCAGTACCGCCCGGCTCGTGCCTGAGCGTCCTCATCGTCTTCAGGTCTGGCCGCATCCGAGTCGCGCAGGGGCTGCAGACCCCCGCCTGCGGGAGCGGAGGTGCGGAAGCTGAAGCGGCCCGGGCAGTTGAGGTTCCCGTGGCGCAGCGGGGACAACCGGCGCACGTCCTCTTGAGCACGTCGTGCTCGCTCCGGACGGGTCGGCTCCTCCACGAACCGCCCGTACGTCTCGGCCTGCTCGGCAGTCAGAAATTTCACCGGCACGCGGCGAAAGGTAGCGCCCTGACCTGACTGCCTGTGCGATCTTTCGGCGAACCGCCACGGACCGGCGGATCATCATGCTAAAGCGTGTTGCAGAAGGCCGCAGGGTGAGCTTTTTTCCTGTATGGGCGGGGTGTTGAGGGCCGAGCCGTTGTGGGTGGAGACGTTTACCGGGTTGCGGATGCGGCAGTTCGAGCGGCTGCTGAAGGTCGCGCGTGAACGCGGCGGGAACGGACCTGGTCGGGGGCGGCCTTGGTGTCTGCCGCTGGCCGACCGGGTGCTGCTGGTGGCCGTCTACTACCGCACGAACCTCACCATGCGGCCGCTCGCGCCGCTGTTCGGCTGCTCGCCCGCGACGGTGTGCCGCGTCATTCAGCGACTGCGGCCGCTACTCGCAATTGCGCCCGCCACGCGCGACGTTCGAGCTGATCGCATGACCGCAGCAGCCGCCCAGACGTTCACCGTCGTCGGCCTGACCCTGGACGTCGACTGCACCGAGCTGCTCATCGCCGCCGTCCTGCCCGGCCCGGTCGCCGACCAGATCGAGCTGCTCTCCACCAGCGAGGCCGACTTCACCCGCTGGGCAGAGGAGTTCGATGCCCCTGACCCCGACACGGCAGCCGCCCTCGCCTACGAGCGCTGCCCGCAGGTGGGACGACGAGGTCTGATCTACGGAGGGCGGCGCCCCCTCTCACTCTCATTTCCCGAGTCTCGCCGCGGCGGCCGGCCGCCAGTCACCGCCTGCGGGGAGGGTGGGCGCAGTAGTCCGGCCAGGCGCATCACTGTGGGGGCGTAGCGCCTGTTCTGTCCCCGGGGGCGGGGCGCTGCGTTGTTCCGCCCCGCTCACTCGTGCCTGCAACCGACGTGCCGAGGCCAACAGTGAGCAGGTCGTCGAAACGTCTGTCTCGGCCGGGACGATCGGCCCCGGTGCCGGGGGTCTGTTCCCTGTGTCTGCGGGGATGGCCTTGATCCGGTGCTGGGCCGGATCGACACTGACGGCTGCTTCCGGAGGTCGTCTGCCGGGGGTGGGCCGCCTGTCTGTCCGGCCGTGACGTTACGGGCCTGTTGGGGGAGCTGGTGGTGACCGTTCGTGCCGCCGCCGGTGGGCTGTTCTGCTGGGACCGTGCGGCCTGTGGTGCGCTGGCGGGTCTGCTGCGTTGCCGCGATATCGCCGTGCCGTGAGGCAGTCCCGGCATGCGTTTGTCGACGTGGGCGAGGTCCGCGTCTGGACGCCAGGCCTGGGCCTGGCGCTCGGCATGGGGCCGTGCCTGGCCCGCGTGGTCTTCGGCCTGGCTGTGGCGGACGCCGCGGCTGGCTTCCCGCTCGCAGAGTGGACGCGGGCCTGGCCGCGGGTGGCGTCTTTTTCAAGGGGCTGCTTCCGGCCCGGAAGGAGGCTGCTTCTGCTGGAGGGTGTCTCGCCAGGAGTTGAGGTGTGCGGGACAGTCTGGGTGTGTCCGCCCCTGGGAAAGCGCCGTTCGAGGATGCCCCCGAAGGGAAGCGGACGCCCCTTCTGACCTGTACGGACAAGGCCGGACTGTCCCGGCCGCCGTATCCGTTGCCCGGCCTTCGACCGCTGCGCAACGCTTCCTTCACCGCCCCGCATCCGCCAGGCGGCGCCCCGTGGAAGGCGCCGTCACGCGTTGCCGGGCCGTACCTCGCTGCCTCCTGAAGGCGGCTGGGCGAGGCGATCAGCAGCGGGCCACCGGGCCCGCGTCACGCCGGGTTCCGCAGCCGGCGCCGCGCCACTTCACTGCACCGCTCACCAAAGGAGCTTCACCGTGGACGTCACACGAGATCGAAAGACCCGCACGATGGCGATCGCCACCGTGGCCACCGTCGTCACCGGGCTGCTGGCCGGCGGGCTCGCCTTCGGCCCCGCCGACCTGTTCGGCAACGACGCACCGTCCGCGCACTCGGCCGACACGGTCGCGCAGGCCGGATCCGCCGAGAGCGCGAAGGGCTCCAAAGCCAGCCGCTCCTCCTGCTGGACCGGCGCGGTACAGATCAGGAACAAGCAGTTCATCAAGACCGTCTACGACTGGCCCGACACCCCCGGCGCCCAGGCCAGCATCCCCGGACCCGGAAAGAAGATCTTCGACTACAAGCTCGAGGTCTCCAACAAGGTCAGCGCCACCCTCGGAGCGTCCTACTCGCAGATCAGCGCCGGCTTGGGCTTTGAGGTCAACAAGACCCGGACCATCACCGACAGGACGGAGATCGAGCTGCTCAAGCCGGTCCAGTACCGCGTCCGGGCCGGCATGATTTACAAGCAGTACCGGTTCGACGTGTACAAGGAGCGCGGCTTCTGGAACTGGCACGGGGACTACCTGGTCTGCTCCTCACACCGCGACAGGGACTGGGTCAACCAGGGCAGCAGCACCGCTCTCAACCCCTGGATGGAAGCCTTCCGCAAGACCAAGACCCCCAAGCGCACCACACACTGAGCACGACGCCCTACCGGCGCCGTGTCGTACTGACCGAGGACGGCGGCAGCCGGCCGACGCGCTCGTCGGCCTACCGGCTGAGCGCCGTCGAGCGGCCCGCCGGGCAGCCCGCTCCGCATCGTCCAGTTCGGTGGTGCGGAATGCTCAGGCGGCGGCGGGCTTGCCGGCATGCCGAAGTGCAGCCCGCCGGCCACGTCGCGGGTTGTGACCACGATGCCCTGCTGCCGCCCGAAATATGGGCGGAGACGGGGCCGGCCCCGGTGGCGGGCACCACCTGCTGCGCCTGTCGGTGCCAGGCATCCAGCGCGGCGGCGAAGCCTGCGTCCATCCCGGCCCGCGCGGCAAGCGCTGCCGACAGGATTTGCGCGCGCCGCTCATCAGCGGGCTGCTGCTCCAAAGCCGTCAGCTCGGCCTCGGCCGGGACCGGCTCCATCTCACTTGCCGGGCCCGCTGACCCCCGCCAGCGCCGCACCAGGGTGACCAAGCCCTGCCAGGGGGATCCACACTGCACCGTCGGTGCTCCCCGGCGTTTTGGGGCGGCGTACGCCGTTTCGGCCGTCATGGCGTCGGCCCCGCGTCCACGCTGCCGCGTCGCGTCGGTTCCTCCGGGCGGGCCCGCCCCCCGGCCGGGGCCGGGCCGCCGCCAGGACCGCCGAAAACGGCCCGGTCCTTAAGCTGCCCGCCGGAGCAGGTCGGATCGTGTGCGTCTGCCGCGAGCCCGCCTACCGATACGGGCGACGGAGCAAAGCCCGTGGTGCTGGTTTCGCCGGCGCAGCCGATCCTCCCCGTGACGGCGCCATCGGTTGCGCGGACCACCGCAGTGGACGAGCCCAGCCGTAAGGGAACGGCTGGGCGTCGTCCGGGAAACCTGCTGACGGGTGCGTTCAGGGGCCGGGCGGGGTGTTCTGGAAGATGCGGGTCAGTGCCTTGATCGCGGCCGCGGCGATGGCGGGACCGCAGCGCAGACCGAGGACGAAGACGGCCATGATGATCAGGATCGTGATGAGGGCCTCGGTCGGCAGGTAGGCGCTGACGCCGGGCGGCTGGGTGTCGTACTGCGGGCCGGGCACGGGCTGCTGGGAGGCCGTAGCGGTCGGCTCGGCCGGGGCGGGAGCGGCCTGGGCGGTGATGGCCGGGGAGCTGACGGGGGCCGGGACGGCCTGAGCGGGGGCGGCCGGCATGAGGACGAAGGTCCAGGCCGCCGCGGTAGCGGCGATGAAGTGGCGGGCCCGCGTGACAGATCGATTCGTGCTGTTCGGGTGACCTGTGCGGGTACGGTCCAGCATGATGTCTCCTTGTTCCTCAACTGGCCTTTTTTGACCGTTGCGTTCGGCGATGAAGGCCACTGTTGGGGACGGAAATTTGTACCGCCACAGTGAAAAGCGCTGGTCAGGGCACGAAACAAAGAAGTGGCCGGCGTAGGGGGTGGAAGGGTGCCGAAGGATGACGACGGCGGAGTTCCGACGCGCGGGGTTCCGTCTCGCAAGCAGGGCCGTCCGCCGAAAGACCTGGCCGGGCTGGAGGGTGCGCAGCGGGAGTTCGCGGACGTCATCCGCAAGGAGTTCTTCGACCGGCTCGCAGGCTTAGGCGTGACCACCGCCCAGATTTCCGCCGCGCTGGGTGAGGGATTCAGCGGGCCGTCGCTGTCGAAGTTCCGCGCCGGTGAGCGGGTGCCGGACCGGGACAAGCTGCTGCGGCTGCTCGCCTATGCGCAGGAGGTGGCGAAGCAGCCCCTGCCGCAGGACGTGCGCGAGCACGTAATGGAGAAGTACTACGCCGCGCTGCGGGGGGCCAACCCGCAGCTGCACGACTTCTACCGGCTGATGGACGAGCGCGAGCAGATGGTGGCCGAGCGGGATACGGCCCGAGAGGAACAGCACCGTGCCCGGGACGAGCTGGTGCAGTGCCAGGAAAGCCTGGGCCAGGTGCAGCGCCGTGTGGAGCAGCTGGAGGCCGAGGCGAAGCAGGCCGAGCGGGAGGCACTGCGGCGTCAGGAGCGTGAGGAGGCCGCGGAGAACGAGATCGTGCAGCTGCAGGAGCAGCAGGACCAGTGGCTGCGCGCGGTACGCGGCGCGCGGGCCGAGCAGCAGGCCGCGCGCAAGGAGATCCGGCGCCTGCAGGACCTGCTGGTGCAGCAGACCCAGGAGGCGGCCCGGTCGGAGGCCGGCCTGAAGGACGAGAACGCCGCGCTGACGGCCGAGGTGTCGACGGCGGCGGCCCGGGTGGCGGAGCTGGAACAGACCGAGCAGGCCCTGCGCTCCAAGCTCGATCAGGTCACGACCGCGCTGGAGCGGGCTGAGGCCCGCAGCGGCGAGCTGGCCTCCCAGCACGCGGTCGTCCTGGACTCCCGCGCGGTGGTCAGCCAGCGGCTGTCCCTGGCGCGCCTCCAACGCCGCGATCTGGAGGACAAACAGGCCGCCCTCAAGCAACAGGTGACCACCGCGATGCGGCAGCTCACGGCTGCCGAGCGGGCTGTGGCGGACCTGGAGAGCCGGCTGGTGGCCGTCTACCGTTCCCGCGACGCGCTCCTGGAGGACCCTGCCGCGCCCGGGCAGGCGGTTGCCGAGGCAGTGGAGGCCGTGGACGCGGCCTGGCAGTCGTACGAGGTGGAGATCTCCCGCATCGAGCAGCACGCTGTTGTTTCCCCCGGCGGAACAACCGCCGCTCTTCCCGCCGGCACGGGCGAAGCCGCTGGTGGAGCGGTTGGCGACCCGGCGGGCGCCGACGGCGGCGACAGCGCATCCGATTCTCCGCCAGACCAACCATCCGTAGCGGCCGAGGGGCCAGCAGCCCCGCCCGCGAGCACTCCGACGGGCTTCACGAAGAGATTGCGCCTCCCCTGGAGCGGCCTGGAAAGGGACGTGCAGCTCCAGGTCAAGGTACTCGTGGCGATCTTCGTCCTCGGGGTGGCCATGGGGACCGCCGGCCTGCTGTGGGGGCGCGACGACGGCCCCCAGCACAAGGCATCGCGGGACGACACCGAGTCTGCCGCGGAGGAGGACGAGCCAGCAGAGCCGGTAGATGAGGGACCGGTACCGAAGTGGTCCTCAGCGCTTCCCCACCCGCTGTACAACCAGCCCGTGTTGGACGGCACGGTGGTAGTCACCACCGCCTGGCGCGGCGGGGTCTACGGAGTCGACGCCAGCACCGGCCGGCGGCTGTGGGCAGTGCCGACCTCCGTCGACGACATCAGCAAACAGCCGGTTGTTTCAGGAGGACTCGTCCACGCCTACGGTCTCGATGAGCTGCACACGATCGATACCCGCAGTGGGCAGGTGCGGTGGAAGAAGAAGCACTTCTTCGGATCGTTCGCCGCTCGTCCTGGCTCCCTGGTGATGAACTCCGATGTAGAGGTCACCTCCCTGCGTCCCAGCGACGGCAAAGTCCTCTGGTCCGCCGAACTGGACGGCTCCTCCGTGGGACGTGCTGCGCTGACCAAAGACACGGTCTACGTCTCCGCCCGGGCAGGGGAGATCTACGCGCTGGACTCCAAGACCGGGAGTGTCCGCTGGAGCAAGGACGTCTCGAAACACGGTGCGGACCGCAGCCCGGTCGCGGCCGACGATGTGGTCATCGTGGACGCCGGCGAGGAGATCGTCGCCCTCGACGCACGCAGCGGGAAAGAGCTGTGGCGCAAGGACTACACCATCGACAGCCCGGACATGGCGGTGACGAGCGGGCTGCTGATCTTCACCGCGACAGTCAAGGACGGCGAAGCGGTCACTGCCGTCGACCTGAAGACCGGCGCCCAGAAGTGGGCCGATCTCAACAAGAAGGGCCATCCGCAGCCCCTGTCCCTGTCCGCCTACGCCGACCACGTGTATGTCACGTACGACAGCGAAGTCCTCTGCGCTCACAGTATCGACAACGGCGCCCTTCTGGACTGCTTCCACAACGTCAATACGCTCCCCGGCGTCACGGCGACGGCTGATGGGGTCTACGCCAACAGCTACAACCAGCGCCTTTACTACTTCCGGAAGGGAGAATTCAGATGAGCACATCTCCCGCGAGGACGCTGGCAATCGGATTTTTTGCTTTAGCGGCTTCCACTCTGCCGCTGTCGGCATGCGACGGCTCCCGGTCCGCCGACAATCAGCCCACCCAGGAAACACAGCCGGAAAAGCCGCTCTACGAGATTTCCGAAGACCCCGCATGGACAGCTCCCACGGCAGGGAAGCGGTACTGTCATCGGTATATCAACGGCACCGTCATCGATGCGGGGTCGTCGGATCTGACGCTGCGGGACGCGGTCACCGGAAAGACCAAGTGGGCCTACAAGAAAGCCACGAGCTGCCCCCTGGTGACAAAGGAATCCGTGTATGCCGGGACCGCCGCCGAGGGCGAGATCGTCGCCTTCGATCCCCTGACCGGGAAGCAGGATGCCTCCAGTGAAACCGACGCTATCGGCAACCCTGGAGGCGGGGCCCCGGTAGAGACGCCAGGAAAGATCCACGCGCTGTTTGGCGGTCATCTCTACACCATGGACAAGTCGCTGAAGCAGAACATGTGGCAGTACAAAGAAAAAGCCGATATGTGGGTTGAACATGTCGCCGCCCACGGGGTGATCATTATCGTGGCCACCCAGAACGGTAAAGTAAAGGCGCTTTCCAGCGAAGATGGCAAGGTGCTGTGGGCCTACGCAACACCCTCGAACGGTCTGATCAAACAGACGATCAAGATCGCGGATGGGTCCGTCTACTTCACTTCAGAAGACGGGTCGGCATACGCACTTGATCTGGCCACAGGGAAGAAGATCTGGGTGACCAAACTGGGAGGGGGCCCGGCCTGGGCCCCGCACCTGGCCGGTGACCTCTTGATCACTGCAGACGAATCGACTGTCTACGGACTCGACAGGAAAACCGGCAAGACCAGGTGGAGCCACTGGGGCGACCACAACGCACTGCTGGCCAGCGAGGACCTGGCCGTCTACTCGGACACCGAAGCAGACCAGGTGACCATCCGCAACGCCACGACGGGCGAGCTCATCACCACCATCTACCCGGTACCCGGCGCAAACTCGATCGCCATCAGTCCCACCCACCTCTTCGTGTGGACCGACACCGACATCTACGCCTACAAGGTCACCAAGCGCGCAACGGCCTGACCCGCTTCCACACCGGCGACCGCGCCGCCGGGTGAGGCCGATGGGGTTCTGCTGCATGGGATCGGCGGGCGCCGCCCTACGTCCGGATGACGTACGGCGGCGCTCTGCGTCGTGCTCGGTGGGGCTGGCCGGGGATGGCCGCCCCCGAGTTCACCGGCGGGGCCGCCGGCGGTAGCGCAGGAACCTTGCCGCGAGTACGAGAACCGCGTCAGCACCCTCGGAGCCCCAACCTGACCATGATCACCGCCTTAGCGTTAACCGCTGTACCGATGTTCCCCGAGGCCGGAGCCCGTCGTGGGCGCTCCGCTCAGCGCGCCGCCGCCCTGTGGTGACTCGTCCGGCAACCGCGCCGCGGGGGTGTGATCGCGCACTGACGCCCCGCGGACCAGCGCTCTGGCCGCGGGCACTCTGCTGTGTCGGTTGGAGACGGCCGTCGTTGGATCTGGTGGAGCCAACAGGCTTCCCGCGCGCCGTGGATTGTCCGGAGCCGCCTCGCCGGAGGGCTCTGACCTGCGGCGGAGCGGTCCGGATATCCATGGATATCCCGGGACGCCGGAATGCTGTCCGCGGGGGCGGATTTGCCGCTATTCATGTGGTCAGCAAGTTCGCGCCGCCGGTGCCGGTGGGCGCGGTGGCAACGACCGCGGCGCGGGGTGTCGCCCGTACGCGGAGCCAGGGGAGGCAGTGATGGTGGGGCGTCGGGAACAGCCGTTGGACCCGGACGGGGGGCCGGTCGTGGAGTTCGCCGCGGGACTGCGCCAGTTGCGGCAGGACGCGGGGAGTCCCTCGTACGAGGCGATGTCGAAGCGGGTGAAGTACGGCAGGTCGACTCTGAACGCGGCGGCCGGCGGCGACAACCTGCCGTCGAAGGACGTGGCGCTGGCGTTCGTGCGGGCCTGCGGCGGCAACGAGCGGACGGTGCGGGAGTGGGACCGGCGCTGGGAGGCCACGAAGGCCCGGCTCGAGCAGGACCTGGAGGAGGAGGACGCCCAGGACGCGGCCCGGTCCGCGGCCGAGGAGCGCCCCGCGGCCGGCGAGCGCATCGACGCCGGCGGGGAGGGGACACGGCTGGAGACGCTGCGTCCGCTGGGCCCGAACGACCCGCGCGAGGTGGGCGGTTTCAGGCTGCTGCGGTTCCTCGGGGCCGGGGCGATGGGACGCGTCTATCTGGGGGAGAGCCTGGGTGGCCGGCGGGTCGCGATCAAGGTGATCGACGGTGGACGGGGCGGGAACGCGGAGTTCCGGGCCCGGTTCCGGCAGGAGATCGCCGCGGCCCGCCGGGTGCACGGGATGTTCACCGCGGCGGTGGTGGCCGCCGATCCGGACGCCGAGGACCCGTGGCTGGCCACCGAGTACGTTCCGGGGCCCTCGCTCCAGGAGATGGTGAGCGAGCAGGGCCCGATGCCGGTGGACAGCGTGATCCGGCTGGCCGCCGGTGTCGCCGAGGCCCTGGCGGCGATCCACGGCGCCGACGTGGTGCACCGCGACCTCAAGCCCGGCAATGTGCTGGTGGCCAAGGACGGGCCGAAGGTCATCGACTTCGGTATCGCCCGCACCCGGGACGCCACCACGCTGACCCGCACGCAGATGCTGGTGGGAACTCCCGGCTATGTGGCGCCCGAGCGGCTGGCCAAGGGCAAGGTCGGGCCGGCGTGCGATGTGTTCTCCCTCGGCGCGCTGCTGGCCTTCGCCTCGACCGGGCGGCTGCCGTTCGGGACCGAGCCGTCGGAGATCAGCTTCCGGATCGTGCACGGCGAGCCCGACCTGGAGCCGGTGCCCGAAGAGCTGCGGGAACTGGTGGCGCGGTGCCTGGCCAAGGACCCGGACCAGCGGCCGAGCCCCCGTCAGGTGCTCGACTGGTGCTGCGAGCGCGCCGGACAGCCGGGCCCCGGCTGGCTGCCCGCCCCGCTGACCGGGATGATCCGGCAGCGCGCCCAGGAGGCCGCCGAGGTCCGCGCGCCCGACCGCGACGGGAGCGTGGAGCGACCCCGGCCGCGGATCGCCCGGGTGGCGCTCGCCACGGCGGCGGTGACCGCGGTGATCGCTCTGGTGGGAGCGGTGCTGAACCTGAACCCGCCGTCATGGAAGGGCGGCGCCAATCCGCCCAGCAGCAGCTCCCCGACCGGCGGTGCGACCGCCGGTGCGACGACCGGGCCGACCGGGGGAGCCACCGTGCCGGTCCCCACCTGGTCGGGCGGCAGCGCCTCGGGGGGCACCAACCAGGGGCCGACCGGCGGCACGGTCACCGGCGGCCCGGCCGGCGGGGCCACGGGAGGAAGCAGCAGCGGGCCGACCGGCGGCACGTCGGGCGGGCCCACGCCAGGCGCGACCACCGGGATCACGACCGGCAGGACGGCCGGCACCACCGAGGGTCCCGGGGGCGGGCCGCCGCCCGGCACGTCGGAGGGCAGCTCCCGGGGGCCCTCCGGAGGCACTTCGCAAGGCCCCTCGGACGGCACGGGCGAGTCCAAGAACCCGCCTGAGCCGATCCTGATGGGCACCTCCGTCTACGTCCAGCCCCGCTCGGACACCGTGGACTGCACCAAGCCGATCACGTTCACCTTCTCCGCGACCGCCCGGCGCACCGGGACGATCACCTACACCTGGTACCCCGACCAGCGCCTGACCGACCGCGGCTACCGGCCCCGCACGGGCAGCATGACCTTCACCACCCCCAACACCCAGTACGAGACCTTCCAGGTCCAGCTCCAGGGCACCCAGTCCGGCCAGGTCGTGCAGGGCGAGATGGCTGTACAGGTCGACTCTCCCGAGATCGACCGGCAGAAGGCCGGCGACCAGTTCTACCTGACCTGCGCCTGACGCCCCGTCCAGGGCAGGCCCGCGCGCGGCCCATCCCCGGGCCTGCCCCCTGACGGCACATCCCTTTCCTCACCTCCCGGCGCGCGGTGTGCCACGCCGCGGCACGGCCCCGCCATGCCCAAAACCGGCCACCGGCCTGACCTTCGGTCGCAGAAGGCCTCGGAACGCCGTCCGTGCCTGGCCCGCCCGACCGACGTCCTTCTTGCCCTGCTCCCCTCCAAGGAGAAGTCCCGATGCGTACCCGAACCCCCGTCGCCGCAGCGGCGAAGCTGGCCGCGGTCCTGGCCCTCGGCCTGCTGGCCATGCTGCTCGGCCCCACCGTGGCGCACCACTTGTCCTCCCCGCGGCCGGCCACCACGTCGGCGGCCCACCAGTCGCAGCCACCCGCCCCTCGCCCCGCCGGATCGGTCGTGCTGCAGCGCGGAGACACGCTCTGGTCGATGGCCCGGCGCCATGGAACCACCGTCGCCGCCCTGCAGAAGGCCAACCGCCTGGGCCGCTCCACCCTCATCTACGCCGGACACCGCCTCCGCCTGCCGGCCGCGAACACAGCCCCCGGCACCAGGAAGGCCGACATCACGCCCGGAAACACCCGCGGGACTTCCGCCCGCGCCGCTGGCCGGGGCGGGGCCGCCGTGGCCTTCGCCCGGAGCCGGATCGGCACCCCCTACGTGTGGGGCGGCACCGGACGGGGCGGCTACGACTGCTCCGGCCTGGTCCAGGCCGCCTGGCGCTCCGCCGGCGTGAGGCTGCCCCGCACCACCTACGCCCAGGTTGGCGCCGGCACCCGTATCCGCCGCAGCGAACTGCGCCCCGGGGACCTGGTCTTCACCCGCAGCCTCGGCCACGTCCAGCTCTACGCCGGCAGCGGCCGGGTCCTGGAGGCCACCCGTCCGGTGGTGCGCTACGCCCCCCTGCCGGCCGCCGGCAGCGTCACCGCCTACGTCCGCCCCGTCCGCCGCTGACAGGCACGCCGCACAGCTCAGGCCGTACCCGGGCCACAACCGCTCCGACGTCTGCAGCACACACCGCGCATTGTCCGGCCGCCTGCCCGCCGCACGGCGCTGACCTGCCCGCCGGACATCGGGGACGCCCCAACCGGCCCGGATTCCCCCGCACATCCCGCCGAGCCAAGTGCTGCCGAGCATGCACGACCGGTCTCGGCGGGCCCATCACCCGACAAGGAGAACAGCATGAACAAGCTCTGGCAGCGGTGCCGCGCCGCCGTCCCTTCCGCCCCCGCCGGATCCGGCCGGCCACGCTCCCGCTTCGTCCCGGGGCAGCGTCCTGACACCGGCACCCGGCGTAGCGCCGTGGTCGTCATGAGCCGTCACACCCGCCCCGGCACGGTCCGCGGCCTGGCCGCCGCCCTGTTCCTAGCCGTCCTGGCCACCCTCCTGCAGAGCGTGCCGGCCCACGCCGGGCCCCCCAGGGTGCCCACCACCGCAAAGGCCCGCTGCACCAACGGATTCACCCCGGACGCCTCCGCCAGCCTGCACCTGTCCGGCGGCCGGGGCACCACCTTCCCCGCGGACGCCCGCGGCCTGCGCCCCGGCGACGTCGTCCGCATCGTCCCGCGCATGAACGACGAGGTCTCCACCAGCGGCTTCTGGTGGCAGCCCGCCGACGGCTCCAACTGGGTCACCCCCGCCGGCGCCGACCCCCGGCAGCCCGCCGACGCCGGCTACCCCGCACCCGGCCTGAACAAGTACAGCCTCATCGCCCGCCTGACCGGTGATCAGCCCTTCGAGGTCCTCAGCCGCCTTGGCTGCCGCGAGGTCGGCATCTCCGGGAAGCTGGACCTGCGGATCAACGACGACCAGGACTGGGACAACTTCGGCGCCTGGAACGTCGACATCCAGCTCTACCGCAACCCCCTGCAGGACGGCGGATTCGAGCAGCAGCGCACCTCCACCGTCTCCCAGCCCTGGAACGTGGAAGGCCCCGACGGCAAAACCATCGTGAACAGGCCCGGCGGAGCCAACTCCGGCAGCAACGCCGCCGTCCTCAGCTCGCCCGGCACCCGCGTGTGGAACGCCCTGACCCAGCCCATCCCCGTCAGGCCCCACACCAACTACGTGATCACCGGATTCTTCCGCACCTCCAGCAACGTCAACACAGCCTTCTTCGGAGTCCGCCTGCCCGGCGTCTGGCCGCCCACCGAACGCCACTTCGGCCCCGCACCCGCCTGGTGCCCGCCCACCACCCCCCGCTGCTACGAGCAGATCAGCGTCCGCTTCAACTCCGGCGACAACACCACCGTCACCGCCTTCGCCGGCTTCTGGGGCGTCGGAGCACCCGCACACATGGCCATCGACGACATCAAGGTCCTCTCCAGCTGACCCCAGCCTCGGCAGGCCAGCGGTACCTCACCCCGCCCCGGACGCTGCCGGCGGCCCCACCCCGGCAGCGTCCGGCCCCACCCCCCATGCCCGGCCGTCTCCCGCCACCACAACCCACACCGCAACCCGAGAGGACAATCGCTGATGCACCGGTTCTGGCGGCGCTGCGCCGCAGCCCTCCTGCTCACCCTCACCGTGCTCGCCGGCATGCTGGCCGGCGCCACCCCCTCCACCGCAGACCCGCGGTCCTGCCCCACCGGCCAGGTCTGGCGCGACGCCCGGTCCGGCGGTGACCACACCTGCGTCGACCCGCGCACGCTCGGACGCCGGATGACCGGCTTCGACCCGGGCCGGCACGGCTTCCGCTTCAGCAACGACTTCCAGAGCAAACCGCTGTTCGACTTCCGCTTCGGCGGACTGTGCGGCGGGATGTCGTACCTGTCCCTGGACCACTTCCACACCGGCCGGCGCATCCCACAGCAGCAGACCCTCCCCGCCACCGGATCACCCCTGCACCAGAGCATCTACGGCCGTCAGGTGACGTCGATCGCCGACAACCTCGACAAGTGGGGCGAGCTCACCTTCAACCCGTTCGGATGGCGGAACCGCGAGTTCTTCACCTGGGGCCTGCAGGGCTTCGGCGGCGGACGGCTCCAGGAGCTGCGCGAGGCCATCGACGCCGGAACGCCCATGCCCCTGGGCCTGTTCAAGCCGGACGCCAACGTCTGGGGCCCACACCACCAGGTCGTCGCCGTCGGCTACGAACTCGGCCGCTACACCGGCGACCTCCGCAGCCACCAGCAGGACCTGAAAATCTTCGTGTACGACCCCAACTTCCCAGGCCGCACCCTGACGCTCGTCCCGCACCCCGACCGCAACGTCTTCAGCTACCTCGAAGAACCCCACAAGACCTGGCGCACCTACTTCGTCGACCACAGGTACCAGCCCCGCACGCCCCCCGCGTTCCCCGACCCGGCCACCCCGGTCCCCGGACAGGTCACCGAACTCGTCCTCCACATCGGCACCGGCGGCGACGACCTGCGCGGCGGCAACGACAACGTGAACGCCACCATCCATGTCGCCGGCCGCCCGCCGCAGCACGCCCTCAACCTCAACAACAGCGCCCGCTGGATCGACCACTACCAGCAGACCGTCCGCATCCGCCTGAACCAGCCGGTCCCCGCCTCCCACATCACCGGCGTGCAGCTGACCACCACCTCCGGCGGCGGCCTCGGCGGCGACAACTGGAACGTCAACCACCTGACCATCGCCACCGACCACGAGCGCACCCTCTTCCACGCCCAGGCCAATCCCCTGGTCCGCTTCACCGGCGACAACCGCACCTTCACCGCTCGCATCAGCTGATCCCACAGAAGGAGGGCGGCACGGCCCCGGCCGGGCCGCCCAAGGGGAGCCCTCGGCGGATCGGCCCCGAGCGCGCTGGCCGGCGGTCGTCAGGTGCCGCCTCCGTCCGTGCCCCCCATGGCCCACCGTGGCCTGACCCCGTCCGACTGCTGGATGACGGGCCCACCGGGGCCCTCGTTCGGCCGAATCAACGCCCCGTGGCGCCGCGCAGGTCCGCGTGGCGCAGATCCGCGCGGAACAGCTCCGCGCCGAGCAGGTCCGCGTTGGACAGATTCACACCGGACGGGAACGGGTCGCGCAGTCTCACGCCGAACAGCCGCTCGTTGGACGGGTGCGCGTCGCGCAGGTCTACGCGGGCGGTGTCGTCGTGGGCGCGGTCCCGGCTGCCGAGTGCGGTAAGGGTGGGCCGGTCGATGCGATGAGCCTGTGGGTTCCGGCGGGTGTCCGGCAACGGCTGTGGGCGGCCGGGACAGTCCGGGGCCGTCCCACCCGGTGTCCTGGCAGCTCAGGCGGTGTGGGGCAGCGGCGTCAGTGCTTTTCTGAACCATGCGGACATGGCTCTCTTCCGCCGTCGCCGCCCGGCCGGCTCGCCCTGTCGTCGCTTTCGACCGCGGCAGGCGGTGAGGGCCGGGACAGGGGGGTGAGCTGGAAGGACATCCCCGGACTGTCCCGGCCGCCCCGGGATCTTGCTGGACACCCGGGCGTCGCGAAGTCTCCTTCACCTGAGTCAATCCCCAAGCCCGTGTAGGAGACCGTGATGGCCCAGGTGATCATGCGCATTACTGCCGCGACGACGCAGCCGATACCCACCGCCATACCGGCGGCCCCGCCGGCCGCGGC
>NZ_KL591042.1:0-2108 GCF_000716335.1 Streptomyces sp. NRRL S-118
CCCCACCCCGCCCGCATCCCGCTCAAGGAGCCCCCATGGCCACCGGCCTCTCCCTGCACGTCGGACTGAACACGGTCGACCCACAGCGGTACGGCGGCTGGGACGGAGCACTTGTCGCCTGTGAGAACGACGCCCGCGACATGGCCCGTACCGCCCGCGAAGCCGGCTTTTCCGACACGACGCTGCTCACCGCCGACGGCACCGTCGAGAACGTCACGGCCGAGCTGCGCAGGGCCGCCCGGCAGCTGAAGGCGGACGACATCTTCCTCCTCACCTACTCGGGCCACGGCGGGCAGGTGCCGAACACCCTCCGTCCGGACGACGAGGCCGACGAGCTCGACGAGACACTCGTGCTCTACGACCGGGAGTTCCTCGACGACGAACTGCACCGGGAATTCGCCCGGTTCGCCGAGGGCGTGCGCATTCTGACCCTCCTCGACTGCTGCCACAGCGGGACCGGCATCGAGGTGCGCGAGCTGCTCACCCCCGAGGCCATGGAGCAGCAGTTCCAGACCCGGGACCCGGCCCGTATCGAGCAGACGGCGCGCCTGATGCCCGTCATGAAGCAGCACGAGGTCTACGAGCGGGACAAGGACTTCTACCAGGAGCTCCAGCGGGAACTGCGCGACCAGGACGGGCAGGTCGCCGCCAGCGCCCTGCTCATCGCCGCGTGCCAGGACAATCAGCTCGCCTCGGACGGCCCCGTCAACGGCCTGTTCACCGAGACGCTGCTGGAGGTCTGGAACGGCGGCGGGTTCCGCGGCGGTTACCGGGCGTTCCACCGCGACATCGTGCGCCGCATGCCGCCCATCCAGAGCCCCAACCTCCACCTCGCCGGCCGGCCCTCCGACCGGTTCCTGGAGCAGCGGCCCTTCATGGTGTGACCGCCGCCGTAACTGCCTGCCCCGGGTCCTCGGGCCGCCGTCCTCGGGCCGCCGTCCTCGGGCCGCCGTCCTCGGGCCGCCGCCTCAGGACGCCGCGTGCGCCGGAGCCCGGTCGCGGCCGCCCGGGTGGCGATGGCGCCAGACCCAGAAGACGCCGCAGGACAGCAGCGCCCATCCGGCCAGCACCGCGAACGGGAACAGGTGCTGGTGCCCGCCGAAGTACACGGCGGTGTGCTGGGCGTTCACCGAGGCACCCGGCGGCAGCCAGCGGCCGATGTGCCCCAGCGCGGAGGGCAGCAGCGGCCAGGAGACCGCTCCACCGGACGACGGATTGCCCAGCAGCACCATCAGCCCCCAGGTGGGCAGCATCGCCCACCGCCCCATCAGGGCGTTGAACATGGTGAACACCATCCCGGAGGTGAACATCGTCAGCGCCAGGATCAGCCACGACTCCGCGAACGGAAGGTCCACGGCCCCCAGCAGCCAGTCCACGGTGGCGGCGATGGTGAACCCGCCCAGCAGCGCGTACGCCGCGGTGAAGGCGATGCGCTCGGCCGGGTCCAGGGCCCGGGCGTGCACACTCAGCTGGATGGCGCCCACGAAGCCGAGGATCACCGCGGCGAGCGAGATGTAGAAGGGGGCGAGCCCCCGCGGGTCGCCCGGCTGCGACGGCTTGATGTCGCGCACCCGGACCGGTACGCCCGTCGCCCGGCTCACCGCCGCCCCCGATTCCGTCAGCACCTGTGCCACGGACGCGCCCGCCGCCCCTGCCACGTCGAGCCCGACACCCCGCTCCCGCACCGTCAGGACGGCGAAGACCTCCTGCTCCTCCACCGCCCGGCGGGCGTCCCCGTCATCGGCGTACCGGCGCATCTCCAGCGAGGCGCCGAGCGCTTTCTCCATGCCCGCCACGAACCGCCGGCCCTGCACGGTGTCGACCGGTCCGACCAGCGCCGTCGGGAGGTGACGTGGCGTCGGATTCGCCATGGTGTACGTGTACGAGCCGGCGAACAGCGCCGCGGCCGCCGCCAGGATCAGCACCAGCACGGCGGCCGGGAGGAACGGCGACCTCTTGAACGCCGCCCACCGGTCCGCCCGGGTCGGGGGCCTGCCGTGCTCGCCGTGCGCGGGTCGTTCCTGGTCCGTCCCGGGCATGGGCGCGCGCCTCGCCGGTCAGGCCGCCGGGCCCGGCGGGGAAGCCGAGCCGGAGGCGGTCTCGGTTCC
>NZ_KL591042.1:2120-20120 GCF_000716335.1 Streptomyces sp. NRRL S-118
GCCGCCCACCGGTCCGCCCGGGTCGGGGGCCTGCCGTGCTCGCCGTGCGCGGGTCGTTCCTGGTCCGTCCCGGGCATGGGCGCGCGCCTCGCCGGTCAGGCCGCCGGTGCCGGTCACCGGGCCGGACGCGGTGGCCGGCCGGGTGGTCGTGGCCGTTCCGGTGGTGGGGGCGGCCGGGGACGGGGCCGTGCGGTCGTACCGGTGCCCCGTCCCGCCCGCGGGGCGGGCGATCCGCCGGCCGGGATCCGCGAGGTCGACGACGACGAAGGTGTCCACGGGCTTCTCCGCTGGCTTCACCCGCACCGTTCTCGCCAGCGAGAACCCGGGCCACCGGTGGCCCGTGGTCCGGTACCGGCCCTTCCCGTCCGGCTCGGACAACGGCTCGGACAACGGGTTGCCGCAGGCGCACCGCACCCGGGGCACCGCGAGCCGGTCGACCAGGACGGCCGTGCCCGCCTGCAGGACGGCCTGGTAGGGGTACGCCTCGCCGCCGCGGTAGCCGTGGTCGGTCACCCAGGCGTCCTTCACCAGCCGCAGCGGCGTCAGGGACCGCAGATAGCGCGGGACCGCGACCGGCTCGACGCCCGCCGCGACGGCGAACGCCTTGTTCTTGGCGGGTGTGGCGCCGAGGCGGCTGATCTGGCGCTCCACCTCGCAGGCGGGCACGTTCCTGGTGCCCCCGTACAGCCCGTCCGCCGTACCGCGGTGTGCCGCCGGCCCGTCGACCGCGCCGGGCGAGGCGTCCCGGGCGGCCGGCGGGACGGACGCGCCGCCCCGAGGGTCCGTCGAGTCGGTGAAGCGGTCGTCACCGGGCTCGGCGAAGCCCTGGAGCCTGACCTCCCGTGTGACGTCGCCGTGGCCGCCCCGGCCGGGCAGGACGAGAGCCAGGACCACCGACGCCGTGAGCACGCCGGCCACCGCCGCGACTTCGGGGCCGGACCGCCACCACGGCCGGCACCCCCGCCCACCGTCACCGCGGCCTCCCGACGAGGGGGACGCCGGGTCCGGCACGGGTCCCGGTGGCGGGTTCACCGGCGGACCCGGCGGGGGGCCCGCCGGACGATCGGGAGGCGGCTGGGACGTCACGATTGCTCCCTTCCTTCCGTTCCGCGCTCATTGTGTGCCGGGTGCGGGCGGCACCCGCAAGCCGGGGCACCGGCGCGGCGCCGAACGGCCGCGGCCCGCAGGCGGACGCCCCGCCGCCCGCCTAACGTGACCAGCGTGAGCCGTCAGGTCCCTCAGGTCCCTCACCCGGGAGCCGCGCACAGCGGTGCGCGCCATGCCGCCCGTGCCTGGGGCGACGCCCTCCTCACCGTGGTCGCGGGGGTGGCCGCGATGGCCGTCGTCGCCGCGCTCGGCCTGTGGGCCGCGGGCGCCGCCGACCTCCCCGGGGGCGCCTTCCCCAGCATCGTCGCCGCCGTCGTCGTCATGGCGGCGGGCGGCTCGGTCGAACTCGCGGGGGACGCGGGGGCCCTCGCCGGCACGGAAGCCGAACTGACCGCCATGCCGCTGTCGGTGACCCTGGCGGGAGCACTGGCCACCGGCGCCGTCTTCCTCCGCCCCCTGCGCCGCCACGCCGTCACGAGCGTCGGCGAACTCCTCGGCCGCATCGCCCGGACGACCGTGCTCTGGCTGGGCGCGCTCGCCGCGATCACCGCCCTCGCCCGGCACAGCTTCACCATCGACGCGAGCGAAATCGCCGGTGACATCGCGGGCGACATCCTGGACTTCCTGGGCGCCACCCCCACTCTGGGTTTCCGCGCCGACCTCGGGCGCACGCTGCTGTTCGGGCTGCTGTGGGTGCTCGGCGTGCTGCTCGTCGCCCTGCTGGTGTCGCGCACGGCCGCTCTGCCGGCCCGGCTGCTGCGCTACCAGGAGCCGGTCCGCCCGGCCGCCTTCGCGATGCTGCTGCTGGTCCTCGCGTACGTCGTCGTCGGGGTGCTGGTCGGCATCGTCGTGGCGGCCACCCGGGGGCATCCCGCCGACACGTTCGCGGTCATCCTCCTGGGTCTGCCGAACGTGGTGTGGATGGCCCTCGGCGTCGGGATCGGGGGCGCCTGGGACGGCACGGCGGAAGGGCCCTTCGCGCTGCCGATGCCGAGGATCCTCGACGCGGTGCTGCGCAGTTCGCCGGAGGCCACCGTCGACCTGGGCAGTCTCGCCGAACAGGACCCCCGGGCCTGGTGGCTCGTCCCGGTCGCCGCCGTCCTGCTGCTGGGCGCCGCCTGCGTCATGGCGGTCCGCTCGCCGGCCCGTACGCGGTGGTGGCAGCACGCCGTGCACCTGGGCGTGGCCTTCGCCCTCACGATGCTCGTGATCATCCCCCTCACGCACGTCTCGGCGCGGTACGGACTGTCGATGATCATCATCGGCGACGTGGACGCGTTCAGCGGTGTGGTGGTGCTGCGACCGCATCTGTGGGCCATGGTGGGCCTGGCCCTGGTGTGGGGTCTCGTGGCCGGGTTCCTGGGCGGCCTGCTCACCTCGCGCGTACGCCGCCGGGGTCCGGTCCAGGTCACTCCCGGCGCGCCGCTCCAGCCCCCGGAGCACCGGTAGTCACCGACGGCACCGGCTGCTCCCGGTCACCGACCCCGCGCCCCGTCAACACCCCCCTCGCCCGATCGCGGGTCCGCACCCCTGTCACCGGCCCTCGCCCGATCGCGGGTCCGCACCCCTGTCACCGGCCCTCGCCCGATCGCGGGTCCGCACCCCTGTCACCGGCCCTCGCCCGATCGCGGGTCCGCACCCCTGTCACCGGCCCTCGCCCGATCGCGGGTCCGCGCCTCGGTCAACGCCCCTCGCCCGGTCGCCGGCCGCTCCCGGTCACCGACCCCGCCCCGGGTGCCGCGGGCTCACCGGGGTGCTGCCGCCAGCAGCAGCCGTGCCGCCTCCCGCGCCTCCCCGGCGGGCCCGGACGAGCCGGTGAGGGCGGCCGTCGTGATCGCGCCCTCCGCGAGCAGGGCGATGTGCGCGCCGGTCGCCCCGGAGCCCCCCGCCTCCGCCACGAGCTCGCCGACGTAACGGCGGAACGCCTCCTTGTGGCCGCGCGCCGCCTCGGCGACCTCCGGCGCGGTTCCGCCGAGTTCTCCGAAGGAGTTGACGAACGCGCAGCCCCGGAAGCCCGGCTCCGCGAACCACCGGCCCAGCCAGTCGAAGACCGCGAGCACCCGCTCGCCGGCCGGCCCGTCCACGGCGTCCACGTACGACGCGAGCGCGCCGCGCCAGCGCGCGTCGCGGCGCAGCAGGTACGCCTCGACCAGGGCGCCCTTCGACGGGAAGAGCTGGTACAGCCGCCGCAGGGTCACGCCGGACGCCGAACGGACGGCGTCCATCCCGACCGCCTGGATGCCCCGGGCGTAGAAGAGCTCCTCGGCGGCGTCGAGGATCCGCTCGCGGGCGGGTCCGTGGTCCATCGCTCCGCTCCCTTGCGTGAGAACCATCGTTCTCGTACGGTACCGGACGAGGTGAGAACGATCGTTCTCACGGAAGAGGAGACTGCCGTGCGCCCGCCCCTGCCGCCGTTCACCGAGGAGACCGCCCGCCGGAAGGTGCAGCTCGCCGAGGACGCCTGGAACACCCGGGACCCGCAGAAAGTTGCGCCGGCCTACACGGAGGACTCCGAGTGGCGCAACCGCGACCTGTTCCTGCGGCCGCGAGGAGATCGTCGCCTTCCTGACCGCCAAGTGGCAGCGCGAACTCGGCTACCGGCTCCGCAAGGAGCTGTGGGCGTACACCGGGAACCGGATCGCCGTCCGCTTCGAGTACGAGTACCACGACGCCGACGGCCGGTGGTTCCGCGCGTACGGCAACGAGAACTGGGAGTTCGACGGGAACGGCTTGATGCGCAAGCGGTACGCCAGCATCAACGACCTGCCCATCACCGCCGCCGAGCGCCGCCTCGCCCACGCCTCCGACTGAGCGATCGAAGGGATTCGGTCCGCTCCTCCCGGGAACGCGGGACACGGAACAGCGCACAGCACAACACTTCCGCGCACCCGCGGAACCGCGCGACCGTGACGATCAGGAGAACCACCGCCATGACCGATGACCGCCGGCCCGAGGACCCCGTCACCCGCCACCCGCAGCCGGACTTCCCCGAACAGGAACAGCCGCACCCCGGCTCCACCGAGTCGATGGAACCGCGGCCCGACCACGGCGAGGAGTCGTACCGCGGCAGCGGGCTGCTGGCGGACCGCGCCGCCCTCGTCACCGGGGGCGACTCCGGCATCGGCCGGGCCGTCTGCCTGGCGTACGCACGCGAAGGCGCCGACGTGCTGTTCACCCACCTGCCCGAGGAGGCGGACGAGGCGCGCGAGACCGCCCGCCTGATCGAGGAGGCCGGCCGCAAGGCCGTCGCCGTCGCGTGCGACATCCGCCAGGAGGAGCAGTGCCGCGGCCTGATCGACCGGGCCGTCGCCGAGTTCGGGCGCATCGACGTCCTGGTGAACAACGCCGCCTTCCAGATGGCCCAGCCCGACGGCATCGAAGCCATCAGCACCGAGCAGTTCGACCGGGTGATGAAGACCAACCTCTACGGCATGTTCTGGCTCACCAGGATGGCGCTGCCGCACATCCCCAAGGGCGGCAGCGTCATCAACACCACGTCCGTGCAGGCCTACAAGCCCAGCCCGCCCCTGCTCGACTACGCCATGACCAAGGGCGCCATCGTCACCTTCACCCAGGGACTCGCCCAGATGCTCGCCCCTCGCGGCATCCGCGTGAACGCCGTGGCCCCCGGCCCCGTCTGGACGCCCCTCATCCCCGCGACCATGCCGGAGACCGCCGAGTTCGGGAAGCAGGCCCCCCTGGGCCGCGCCGCCCAGCCCGCCGAGATGGCGCCCGCTTACGTCTTCCTCGCCTCGCCCGGCGCCAGTTACATCACCGCCGAGATCGTCAACGCCACCGGGGGTACGCCGCTTCCGTGATCCCTTCCGCACGGGAAGCGTGGCACCGTGTCCACGGGGAGGCGGGCGCGGTCGGCCGGTCCGTACGGAGCGCCCTCACCGGCCCCGGACCCGAGCGGGACCTGGCCGTCCAGTCCCTCAAGGCCGCCGGGGCGGCCATCCTCGCCTGGGCCGTCGCCGGCTGGTGGTGGCAGGCGCCCCTCGCGCTGATGGCACCCTGGACGGCCGTCGCGCTCGTACAGAGCACCGTCTACCGGTCCGTGCGCACGGGGGTCCAGCAGGTCGTCCTCATCGCCGCCGGGACCGTCCTCGCGGCCGCGGCGGCCGGCCTGACCGGCAACACCATGGCGGCGATGTCCTGCCCGTCACCGTCCTGCTCGGCAACTGGTCCCGCTTCGGCGACCAGGGCACCTACGCCTCCACCACGGCGCTCTTCGTGCTGGTGTACGGCTCGTACTCCGGCTTCGACATCCTGCACCGGCTGCTGGAGACGCTCCTCGGCGCGGTGATCGGGATCGGCGTGAACGCGCTGGTCCTGCCGCCCGTCCACCTGCGCAGCGCCCGCGACTCGCTGTGCCGGCTGCCCCGTGACGCCACCGGGCTGCTGCGCGACATGGCCGAGGAGATCGAGCAGGGCCACGGGCGGCACCAGGCCCAGGAATGGCACCGGCGGGCCCGCCGGCTCGCCGGACGGCTCACCGAGCTGCGCAGCGCCCGGACATGGACCCGCGAGAGCTACCGCTTCAACCCCGCCCACCGCATCCGCCGGCCTCCCGGCCCCGAGCTGCCCTCCACCGAGTGGGACGCCGCCTGGGAGCGGGTCGTGGACCACCTGACCTCCCTCACCGCCCTGCTCGCCGAGGCGGCCGGCGAGCGCCCGAGGTTCAGGCCGCCGCCGTCCACCGTCCTCGCCGACGTACCGCCGCTGCTGCACGCCCTGGCGGACGTGTGCGCGGCGGACCGCACCGCACTGGACGAACCGGAGCGGCGCGAGCGGGCCCTGCGGACGCGGCAGGAGGCGATGGCCCGCTCCTGGGAGGCCCACCGGCGCCTCAAGGCCCGGCTCACCGGCGGGGCCGCACCGGACGACGAGACGGCCACCTCGGTCGGCGGCCTCGCCGCCGAGACGCGGCAACTGCTGCACGAACTGGAGAACGCACGGGTCGCCTGACCGCAGGCCCTCCCGCTCGCGTTGCGGGACCCCGCCCCGCGCGGGAGGGTCGGGACAGCGACCGCGAGGAGGAGACATCCATGCCCATCGCGACGGTGAACCCCGCCACCGGCGAGACGCTGCAGACCTTCGACGCACTCGACGCCGCCGGCATCGAACGCCGCCTGGCCGCCGCCCACGCGGCGTTCCGCGACTACCGCACCACCTCCTTCGACCGGCGGGCCGCCCTGCTCCGGCGGGCGGCGGACCTGCTGGAGGAGGACCAGGAGGACATCGCCCGCACCATGACCACCGAGATGGGCAAGCCCGTCACCGCCGCCCGCGCGGAAGCGGCCAAGTGCGTCAAGGCCATGCGCTGGTACGCCGGCAACGCCGAGCGGCTGCTCGCCGACGAACACCCGCCGGAGGACCAGGTACGGGACGCGGGCGCCGCGCACGCGCGCGTGCACTACCGGCCGCTCGGCCCCGTGCTGGCCGTCATGCCCTGGAACTTCCCCCTCTGGCAGGTCGTCCGGTTCGCCGCGCCCGCGCTCATGGCGGGCAACACCGGGCTGCTCAAGCACGCCTCCAACGTCCCCCGGACCGCCCTCTACCTGGAGGACCTCTTCCGCCGCGCCGGCTACCCCGAGGGCGTCTTCCAGACCCTCCTCATCGGTTCCGGGGCCGTCGAGGGCATTCTGCGCGACCCGCGGGTCGCCGCCGCCACCCTCACCGGCAGCGAACCCGCCGGCCGCTCCGTCGCCTCCATCGCGGGTGACGAGATCAAGAAGACCGTCCTGGAGCTGGGCGGCAGCGACCCGTACGTCGTGATGCCGTCCGCCGACGTCGACAAGGCGGCCGACGTCGCCGTCACCGCACGCGTGCAGAACAACGGCCAGTCCTGCATCGCCGCCAAGCGGTTCATCGTCCACACCGACGTCTACGACGCGTTCGCCGAGCGCTTCACCGCCGGCATGGCCGCGCTCACCGTCGGCGACCCGATGGACGAGTCCACCGACGTCGGCCCGCTCGCCAGTGAACAGGGCCGCGACGGCCTCCAGGAACTCGTCGACGAAGCCGTCCGCGGCGGCGCCGACGTCCTGTGCGGCGGCCGCCGCCCCGAGGGGCTGGACCGCGGCTGGTACTACGCGCCCACCGTCCTGGCCGACATCACCCCCGGCATGCGCATCCACCAGGAGGAGACCTTCGGCCCGGTCGCCACCCTCTACCGTGCCGCGGACCTCGACGAGGCGGTGCGGCTCGCCAACGACACGTACTTCGGCCTCAGCTCCAACGTCTGGACCCGCGACGACGAGGACGTGCGGCGCTTCGTGCGGGACCTGGAGGCGGGCGGCGTGTACGTCAACGGCATGACCGCCTCCCACCCGGCGCTGCCGTTCGGCGGCGTCAAGCGCTCCGGCTACGGCCGCGAACTGTCCGGCCACGGCATCAAGGAGTTCTGCAACGCCACCACCGTCTGGCAGGCGGCCTGACCCGGCTCGCCCCTACAGCGGCGGGACGACCTCGTCCGCGGGCGGCGGCCCCGGCGGCGTACCGTCGCCGAACGGCCGGCCGCCCAGCTCCTCGCGGTGGTGCGGTGCGCGCCAGCCCCGCAGGTCGGGGCCGCGCGGCACGATCCGCGTCGGGTTGATGTCCTCGTGCACCCGGTAGTAGTGCCGCTTGATGTGGTCGAAGTCGACCGTGTCGCCGAAGCCCGGCGTCTGGAACAGGTCACGCGCGTACGCCCAGAGCACCCGGTCCTCGGTCAGCTTGTTGCGGTTGCACTTGAAGTGGCCGTGGTACACCGCGTCGAACCGTACCAAGGTGGTGAACAGCCGGATGTCGGCCTCCGTGATGGTGTCGCCCACCAGGTAGCGCTGCCCCGCCAGGTGCTCCGACACCTGGTCGAGCCGCGCGAACAGCCGTGCGTAGGCGGCGTCGTACGTCTCCTGCCGCTTGGCGAACCCCGCCGCGTACACGCCGTTGTTGATGTCACGGTAGATGCCGTCCATGCGCTCGTCGATCTCGTCGCGCAGTGCCTCCGGGTACAGGTCGGGGGCTCCCGGACGGTGCAGCGCGCTCCACTCGGTGGCCAGGTCCAGCGTGATCCGCTGGTAGTCGTTGGTCACCAGCCGGCCGCTCGGCACGTCCACGATCGCCGGGACACTGATCCCGCCGTCGTACTCCGGCTCCCGCGCGCGGTACGCCTCGCCCAGGAACCGGATGCCCAGCACCGGGTCCCGGTCGTCCGGGTCCAGCGTGAACCGCCAGCTGCGCTCGTCCTGGACCGGATCGGTCACCGCCAGGGACAGGGCGCCCTCCAGGCCCAGCAGCCGCCGCGCCACCAGCGAGCGGCTCGCCCACGGGCACGCCCGGCTGACGACCAGCCGGTAGCGGCCCGGCTCGACGGGCCAGCCGTCCCGGCCGTCGGCGGTGACCCGGTCGGTGAAGTGGCTGGCGGACCGCACCCATTCGGCGGAGTTGCTCACGGTGCCCACCTTCCTCGCGACGGCACACGGAACAACGGGTACCCGGTCGCCACGCCGCGTATCGCGGGTTCACCCCTCACGCGTCGGCCGGGGCGCGCAGCGCCGGAACCTGCCTCCGGCGGCGCTCCCCGGGGTGGAAGTTCAGCAGGATCATGCGGGCGCCGGGCGCCGCGAGCGGCTGGGCCGCGCACATGGTCACCCATCCGGGGCCCAGCTCCGCGTGGCGCACGGGCCGCTCGTCGCCGTCCAGCCGGATGCGGCAGCTCGCCGATTCGTAGATGGCCGCGGCGACGGGGTCGGCCAGCACGTCGCGCACGATGCCGCGCAGCGTCCGGTCGCCGGGGTCGGCGGCGAGCGCGACCCGCAGCTGCGGCAGCAGCAGGGGGGCCCACGCGGTCTCCCAGTCCGTCAGCACGGTGCGCGCCTCCGGCTCCACCGCCATCCACCGCATGGTGTTGGCGGGCACCTCACGCCGGGGGAACAGCGCCTCGAACGGCGCGTTGTGGGCGAGCAGGTTCCACGACCGGTCGTTGATGTAGGCCATCTGGGAGAAGGCGTCGAGCGCCGCCTGCCAGGCGCCGGGGATCTCCTCGCCCGACCGTGCGTTGAGCGGATACGGCGGGTCCTGGCCCAGGGCGTACCGGTACAGCGCGATCCACTCCTGCTCGTCCATGCCGAACAGCCGGGCAACGTCCTGCAGCAGGCCGACCGGGGGGTTGGCGTAACGGCCTGATTCCAGACGGCCGTACGTGTCCGGGGCGCGGTGCAGGAGCTGGTCGATCTGCGCCTGGGACAGACCCGGCGCGCGCCGGCCCTGCCGGGTCGGACGGGACAGGCCGTGGCTCTCCGGCTCGATCCTCGCGCGGCGCTCCCGCAGCAGACAGCGCAGTGCCACCTTGTCCATGACGGTTCTTCCCCCAAGGGACCGGGCGGCGGCCTCGCGTTCGCCGGTGCCGCCGCGGTGATGAACGGTTCCTGATCAGCCCTGTGCGCGGCCGGGCGGGCCGGTCACCGCCGGGGTACGGGCGGCGGCCGGAGACGGGACCGGAAGCGGAGCCGCCCCGGTGCGGGCACGGCGTACGGGCTGCTGCATGGAGTGCGTCCGTTCATGGGCATACGGCGGTACGGCGAGGGGGCCCGGCCCGGGCGCCCGCGAAGCGGGCGGGGTGCCGGGAGCGTCGCACCGCTACGCTGGCCCGTCGGACGCCGACGATCAAGAGCCTGCCCGGTGCGTACATGCGCACGGCGCACACACGCAGCCGCACGGCAGCCGCGAGGGGAGAAGGGTGAGGGACAGGGACGACTCCGTGAGCGTCGAGGTGCCGGTGCTGTCCGCGGCCGCGCGGGCGCTGTACGCCCGGATCACCCGCGGCGAGCCCGCCGGGCACGCGGACGGCGCCGCGCTGGACGAGCTGGTGGACTGGCACCTGGTCGCCGTCGACCCGGACGGGGCTCGGGCCCCCATCGCCCTCGACCCGCAGGAGGCGGGCCGCCGCCGGCTCGACGACGAGCTGCGGGACATGGCTGCCCGGGCGGCGCGGACGGCCGCGATACCCGCCCTCGCCGACGAACTCGGCGTCCACTTCGAGCGCGCCAAGTGGCGCTCCGGATCCAGCAGCGAGTTCCTCGCCGAGCCGGAACAGGTCGACGCCCGCATCGGCGAGGCCGTAGGCGGCGCGGAGACCGAGCTGTGGACCGCCCGGCCCCGCCGTCCGCGCAGCCCCGAGCTCATCGAGAGCACCATGGCGCACGAGGCCGAGGCGCTCGCCCGCGGGGTGCATGTGCGCACCCTGTGCCACGACAGCGAGCGCGACGATCCGCGCACCCGCGCCTGGGTGACCGCCATGACCGCGCAGGGCGGCCGGTTCCGCACGCTCGCCGCGCCGTTCCAGCAGTGCGTCGTCGTGGACCGGCGCCAGGCGTTCATCCCCGACCACGTCGTCAACTCCAGCCCCAGTCACGCGGCCTGGCACGTCGTGGACCGCGCCCTGGTCGCGTACATCGCCGAGGGCTTCGCCGAGGCGTGGCGCCGCGCCGACATCTGGCACGGCGACCCCGAGCCGGGCAGACCCGACGACGGCGGCAGCGGACTCACCCGCCGGCAGCGGGAGATCCTCATGGACACGGCCGCCGGCATCGACCAGCGCATCACCGCCCGCCGGCTGGGCATCGGCCTGCGGACCCTGAGCAAGGAACTCGGCGACCTCCGCGCCCGCTGGGGCGTGTCGACCCTCGCCGCCCTCTCCTACCAGTGGGCCCTGTCCGCGGAGCGGCAGCAGCCGCACCACGACGACCCGGCCACCGGCGCACGCTCCGGGACCGGCTCCGCGCCCGGACCGTGATCACTTTTTCACCGAAGAACCATCAGAAGAAAAACCGCCGGATGTGCGGCATCCTGGACCAGCCGACCGGCCCGTCCCCGTGGGACAGCGCCGGTCCGCGCAAGCCGCTATTACGGGGGGCGTTACCCGCGCCTCATGCCGGAACCGGGCAGAGCAGGGCACGGGCAGCGTGCCCTGCCGGGCATCGCGCGGGTACCGCAAGGTCGCTGCCAGGGCCTTGACGGAACGCAGAGCCGAGCCGTCGTTACGCTCCCCGTGATAGGGCACTCACCGTCCCGGGGGAGCTCACTCCCCGCCGGTCTCCGGCGTGAACGGCACGTCCTCCGGAAGTGAGGCGTGCGTGAGGAGCCCCCCGTCCGGCACGTCCACCGGGTGCGGCGCCAGCACCCGGCGCGTCCGCAGCGTGACCCGCGCCGGGATGTACTCCAGGAACGACCGGGCGAACCACGGGTGCACCTGGTTCCTCGTGGCGAGGACCAGATGGACGCCGAGCCGGCCCCCCGACCGCGCGGCCCGCAGCAGCACGCTGCTCAGCTCCGGCTGCCGGGGCAGGATCTCCGTCACCTCGTCCATGACCACGACCAGCCGCGGCAGGGCCGGCGGGCCGGATGCCGCGGTGTGCTGCGCCTCGTACGCCCCGAAGTCCGGGCACCCGGCCGAGCGCAGCGCGCCCTCGCGCACGGTCAGCTCGGCGGCGAGCGCCTCCCGCAGGTCCAGCGCCCGGGCCGGCACGGTCGACAGCCCCAGGGCGGCCACGCCGGTGACCGGCCGCCGGGCGTACCGCTCCAGACCGCTGCGGCCGGTGAAGTCGGCGAGCAGCAGACGGACGCCGTCCGCCGGGCCGTTCGCGGTCAGCTGGCGCAGCAGGGCGCCCAGCAGCCCGCGCCGGCCGGCGTCCAGGGCGCCCTGGCACAGCACGTGCGGACCCTGGCCGCCGGCCTCCGGGCCCGCCATGTCGAGGCGTACCGGCCGGCCGGTCGGGCCACGTCCCAGGAGCAGGCGCAGCCCGGGCCGGTGGGTCCGCCGGTGGTGCGCGATGCCGTCGAGGGCGCGCCGGACCTCCTCGGCGGTGGGGCGCTGCCCGGGCACCGTGTCGACGCAGTCGAGCAGGACGTCGGAGAGCCGGGGGTCGAGGGCCGGCGGCGTCTCCCGCGCGTCGTCCCGCCGGTCGCCCGCCCAGTCGCCGGAGGCGGCCGCGAGCAGGATCGCGCCCATGGACCACACGTCGGACGCCGGGGTCGGCGGCGCCGCGTGGTCCGGCAACTCGGGCGCGCGGTAGGTGTGTTCCTGACGGAAGAGCCGGCGGTACCGGCTCGGCCGGCCCGCCACGGTGGCGGTCAGCCAGCCCGTGATCCGCACCTCTCGGCCGGCGACGAGCACGCACTGCGGCATGAGCGAGCCGTGGACCAGCCCCTTGCCGTGCGCCCGGGCCAGTCCGTCGGCGAACCGGCGCGCGACGGTCAGCAGGCCGTCCTCGTGCAGCGGGCCGTAGCGCCGGACGAACCGCCGCAGGTGGGGTGCGGGCCCGGGGTCCTCCTCGTCGTCCCGCGCGCACTCGACGGCCGCCCAGGGGAGGGCGGCGGTGACGTCGTGGGCGAGCAGCCGCGGCGCGTGGACACCGTCCATCCGGCTCAGCGCGATGACCTCACGCGCCATCAGGTCGGTGTCGTGCAGCGCGGCGTCCTCGAGCCGACGGACGATCACGGGCCTGCCGCCCCGGTCGTGCGCCAGGTACAGCCCGATCCCGGGCCGGCCCCGCCCGTACTCGGCGACCACCGTGTACGGCAGCGCGCCGGCTCCCTCGAACCGGGGGTCACCGGGGTGCACGGGCATCCAGCCCTCGGCCCACAGCCGCGGCGGCAGGCCCGGCTGCGGCTGCGGCGCGGGCTGTGCTCCCGTGTGCGGGTCCCGGCCGGGTTGCGCGGCCGCGGGCACGGACACGCCGAGCCGGCGCATCACCCGCTCGTCCACCCAGCCGAAGGGCCGCGGCCCGGCCGCCGGCACCGCCTCCGGACCTTCCGGGTGCGGCAGCCAGGCCGGGAAGTCGGCGGAGTGGCCGGCCAGTTCGGTCAGCCGCGCGGTCACCGACCGGGTGGTGCGCAGCAGGTCGGCGGGCGGCACGGTGCCGAGCAGGATCCGCCGGGTGTCCTCGCGGAAGTCGAACTCGCGGTGCTGCGGCAGGGCGTGCGGATCCTCCTCGCGGTGCATCAGCCCGCCGAGGAACACCTCCGCCAGGTGCGTGGTGTCCACCGCCGGCGTCATCGCGCTCTGCACCAGCCGCATCACCGGCACCGGCAGCGGCGCCACCGCCGCGAGATGCGCGGCCAGCCGGTACGCCTCCGGTGACGCCGCCTCCCGGAACCGCAGCACCGCGTCCCCGGACGACGACCCCACGGAGCGCCATGGAGCGGCAGCGCTGCCGGACGACGGACCGGCCGCGCTCCGCGGGCGCGCCAGCAGCGGCAGGACGGCACGGCCGCCGGGTGAACCCACCAGCTCCGCCCACGCGCCGACCGACTCGGGCGTCGCCTCCAGGACCGGGACGGGGATGCCGTCGAAGGGCGCCAGCTCCGGCGGCAGCACCGGGTCGGCGACGATCCAGGAGCTGCCCGCCGCGCCCCGGCGGCGCGTGGTGACCTGCCACCGCTCGGCGCGGATGCCGGAACCGTCCCACAGCCGCGGCGGCAGCACCTGGAGCACCGCGGCCGGGCCGGTGGCGGCCGCCCGTTCCAGTGCGGCGTGCATCCGGCCGTCGCGCCACGCCGCACCCACCCCGTCGCTCACCACCAGCAGCAGCGTGGTGCCCGACGGGTCGCCGACGGTGGACATCGACAAGGTGGCCCGGCCGTCCGCGAACGGCCGGTGGCGCAGCAGCGGACCGTCCGCGCAGCGGCTGTCCAGGCCGTACACACGGACGTCGCGGAACGCCCCGCTGCGCTCCATCAGCAGCCGGACCTCGGCCGCCAGCCGCTGCCACAGCAGCATGGACACCCCGTCGTCGACCAGGACCACCAGGTCCAGCCAGCGGGTCACGGCGGGCCGCAGCACCGCGTCCGGCAGGCCGGTCTCGGCCATGACCGCGACCGTGGCCGCCACGTCGAGCTCCCGGCGCGCCGCGTCGGGGCGCCGGTGCTTCAGCGGCCGCAGCGCACGCCCCAGCCGCAGCTCGGCCGTGCCCAGCGCCTTGACCCCCGGGGCGCGGACCGGCATCGCCGGGACGCCGGGCCCGGTGCCGGCGGGCGGCGCGGACGCGGTCCTCCTGCCCGGCCGGGCCGTCCGCCGGCCTCCGGACCTGAGCGGGCCCCGTGCCGTCCTGTGCGGGCACTTGGGACGGCGGTTGTGCGCCCGGTCCCGCCCTGGAGCCGCCCAGCGCGGCCGCGGCCGCCGGAGGCAGCCGTTCCGCCAGCCAGAGCGCGTCCAGCAGCTCCTCGGCCGACAGTTCCGCCCCGCTTCCCGCGAGGACGTCCCGCACCCGGTCGAGCACCGGTCACACCGTCCCGCCGAGCCGGTGCAGCACGGCGTCCAGCAGCCCGTCGGCGTCCAGATCCACCCCGCCCCGGCGCAGGAACACCGCGTTCAGCAGCTGGTCCGTGGCCAGTTCACCGCGGGCCCTGCGGGCCAGGAACGCGCGCATGAGGTCGTCCACGCTCTCCAGGCCGCCGTCCGCCGCGGACCCGGCGCACTCCAGGTGGGCGCGGACGATCTCACGCAGCCGCTCCTCGTCGGGCTCCGGAAGGTCGAGCCGCACGCAGCGGCGCAGGAAGGCGGGCGGGAAGTCCCGCTCGCCGTTGCTGGTGATGACGACGACGGGGAACTCCGAGCAGCACACCCGTCCCCGGTCGACCTCCGTCCAGGAGTGCGGATCGGCCGTCATCACCCGTACCCGGGCCTGCTCCTCGGGCAGCCGGGCGAGTTCCGGGATCTCGAACTCGCCCTCCTCGAAGACGTTCAGCAGGTCGTTGGGCAGGTCGACGTCACCCTTGTCGAGCTCGTCGACGAGCAGCACCCGCGGCCGCGGGGACGGCACGAGCGCCGTGCCGAGCGGACCCAGGCGGACATACGAACCGATGCCCGGGCCGTCGTCCGGCACGGCACCGTCGTCGCGGTCCCGCCGCAGGTTCGTCTCGCGGAGCCGGCCGATCGCGTCGTACCGGTAGAGCGCGTCCTGCAGCGTCGTCCGGCTGTTGACCGGCCAGTGCAGCACCCGGCCCAGCGACAGTTCGTGCGCGACGGCGTGCGCCAGCGACGACTTGCCGGTTCCGGGCTGCCCCGTGACCAGCAGGGGCCGCCGCAGCAGCAGCGCGGCGCTGACGACGTCCGCCTCGGCCGGACCGATGAGGTACGGGCGCGGGCGGCGCGTCCCGCCGTCCGCCGCGCCCCCGAACCGCCGCCACGGTGGCGCCTGGGGGAACTCCGTCGTACGGGCCCGGCCGTCGCCACGGAACAGCCGCCACCCCGCGGGGCCGCCGCCGTCACCGTCTCCGCGTCCCGCACCGGGACCTGTGGTCGTCATCTGGTGTCCGCTTCCGTTCTTCCGCATGCTTCTTCCGCCAGGCCCGCCGGGCCGGGATCACGAGGGGTCGAGCAGTTCGAGGGACCCGGGAACGGGCAGCTCCGCGTCCTCCCACACCAGCGCCGGACGTGCTTCCGAGAGCACCGTGGCGCCGTACACCCCGGCCCGGAACTCCCGCACCCGCTCCGGCAGCCCGTGCAGCGGGCCCGCGGGAGCGAGGGCGTCGAGCCGCGCCGCGTGGCCGTGCCCGTCCGCCTCGCGGTCCCACAGCACCACCGGAACACCCAGTGCCAGACACAGGTCGAGCAGCCGGTCCCGCTCTTCGCGCGGCCCGTGCAGCACCACCCCGGCCACGTCCTTGTGGCTGGTCTCCAGCCGCTGGTAGAGCTGCTGCAGGGTCGCGCAGGTCTCGTCGACCACCAGCACGCCCGGGTCGCCGGCCGCCCAGCGGCGGCGCATCTCGGCCTCCCGGCGCGGGGAGCGGCGGCTCATCTCCGGGCAGCGCAGCGCCACCCGGTACTTGGCGCCGAGCGCCAGCCGCAGCCCGTCGAGGCCCGGGAACAGGTCGCCGAGAGCGTTGCCCGTGTCCCAGCCGTCGACGGCGAGCTGGAGCCCGTCGCGGCCCACGACGACGTCCACCTGGGTGAGCGGGTACGCGTCGTCCCCGTGGCCGCCCTCCGCCGCCTCGCGCACCAGCCGGCCGATCTCGTCCGGGGCGCACGTGCCCTCGGGCGCCGCGACGGTCGTCGTCGTACCGTCCTTGCGGACCAGGCTGATCCGGCACCGGTAGCGCTCGGTGCCCTGGCCGTCGGCGCCCGGAGCACCCCCGGCGTCCGGGGCGCCGGGGGTCAGCCGCAGCACCACGCGGCTGACCGGGGACGGCCGCTGCGCGGCCCAGTTGGCGGCGTCGGCACGCCGCTCGGCCAGGGCGACCGGGCTGATGCCGAGCCGGTGGGCGACCCGGTCGCACCAGCCGTGCAGGGAGTCCCGGGTCTCCCGGTCCGGTGCCGCCGAGGCCACGAACGCGGCGAGGCGGAGCAGCGCGGGGACCGGCGGCGCCCCGCCGCCGGCCGACGGCCCGTCCGGATACCCCTCCAGGGCCGGCACCACCGCGTCGAGGTCGCCCTCCGCCAGCCGGGCCGAGGCACCCAGCGGCCCCGGCAGGGCCATGTAGCGCAGGGCCTCCCGGGCGGCGCGCGGGACGAGCGTGGCATCGGCGGCGGTGGCCCGGCGCAGGTCCTCCAGCAGCAGCCGGTGCTCGCCCACGGACAGCAGCCGGACGCATCGCTCCAGCCGGCCGAGCGCCAGCAGGGAGTTCAGCGCCTCCCGGTCCGCGCCGCTGCGGACCGCCGGCGCCAGCGACTCGGTGAGCGTGGCCAGGGCCCGCTCCTCGGTCACCAGGAGCTCCGCCAGCTCTTCGACCGTCGGTGCCGCGTGACCGCTCCCGGGAGCCGCCGTGTACCCCAGGCCGGCCGCCAGCGCACGGGCGTGGTCCGCGCGCCGCCGCGGATCGTCCAGCAGTGCCCGCAGCACGGGCACGAACGCCGCGGCCGCCCGCGGCGTCTCGGGGCCGCCGCACCACGGGCCCCGCCCGGGGCGTCCCGCGACGGCGCACTCCTCCAGGACGTCCGCGGCCCCGGCGCGCGCCAGCTCCTCGCGCACCGCCTGCCACGGCACGGCCCAGCTGCGGCGCACCGCCTGCTGCATGCCCAGCGGTTCCGCCCCCGGCGGCATGAGGTGGGCGACGACGAGCCCGGCCACGGCGGAGGCGTCCCGGGTCCACAGCGGGCCGCCGCTGTAGCCCGGACCGACGGCCGCGCCGGACAGCGGTCCGTCCAGGTAGCCGTACCGGCCCTCCTTGAAACCGACGACGATGTCGGCGAACGTGATCGCCTCACCACCGCCGTGCCAGGCACGCAGCTCCTGGCCCTCCTCCATGTCCCGCCACACCACCGGCCGGAACCTGGAGGGGGCCGGCTCGTCGAGGTCCAGGACGGCCAGGTCGCCCTCCCATTCCAGCGCCGAGGGCCGCGGCTGCGGAGGCACCCAGACCGAGACGGTGGCCGTGACGCGGTGCGTCCCGCCGGCGCCCGCGGCGCCCAGCTCCGTGCCGTCGCCGGCCGCCGGACCCCCACCGGGGGCGGCGGAGCCGCGCAGAGCCACCGTCAGCGGGCCGGCCGGGGCCGGGTGTTCGGCGCAGTGGAGGTCCCTGCCCAGGGCGTCGTTGACGACGTGGGCGCAGGTGAGCACCCGGCGCGGGGAGAGGAGCGCGGCGGCGCCCGCGGCCTTGGCGCTGCCCTCGTACAGCAGTGAGACCCGGCTGCCGGCGGCCGCCGGACGTCGGAACCAGGTCATGACTCAGCCCTGTCGGTGCTCGGACACGCCCTGTTGTGCGGTACCGCCGGACCGGGTGCCGTCCGGCCGCGGCGTGTCCTGCGCCGGGTCGTGATGCCAGGTCGCCGACACCGTCATGGTCGCGTTGCCGTTCGCGCCGACGATGCCCAGCTTGAGGTCGTGCCCGATCTGGATGCCGAACTCCACCGACAGCTCCTGCGGGGCGTGCGGGACGCCCGTCACCGCCGTGTGCACCTCTTCGAGCAGT
>NZ_KL591042.1:20192-20589 GCF_000716335.1 Streptomyces sp. NRRL S-118
CCGCCGTGTGCACCTCTTCGAGCAGTGGTCCGAGCGGGCGCAGCGCGGTCCGCAGGGCCTCCGTCGCGAGCACGGCGGTCCGCCGCCCGCCGCCGCGCGCCACGGGGGTCAGGGTGCCCAGGCCCTCCGGCAGGTCCGGCCCGTCGTCCGTGCTCCGGTCCGCGGCCGCACCGCTGCCGGACGCGGGCGTTCCGGTGTCGGACAGCTCCACGCGCAACGCGGCACCGGCAAGATCGAGTTCCAGGTATTCGGGCATGCGGCCATTGTGGCCGATCATGGGAGCGGCCTGCTGCGTCTTTCCGCAAGCCGCGTCAAGACAGGTGCAGATCAAGCCAGTTGACGGTCGGTGGGGCGCGTGCGGCGGTTGTGAACACCACCCGGGGGAGCAGTACTGTGC
>NZ_JOBL01000237.1 GCF_000716335.1 Streptomyces sp. NRRL S-118
GGAGTCGGCTTCGCCCTCTCCTACGGGGCGCTCCGCAGCGCCGCCGTCGACTGGGGATTCGGCACCGGCTGGCAGAGCTACGCCTTCCCGATCGGCATCGACGGACTGATCATCGCGCTCTACACGGCCGACCTCGTCCTGGCCTGGCGGCAGATGGCCCGCCCGTGGGTACGGGTGACCGCGCACGCCCTCACCGCCGTCACGATCGCGCTGAACGTCTCCGCGGCCGCCGACAGCATGCCCGGGGCGCCGGGTCTGGGAGCGGCGTTCCAGCAGGACTTCGGGCGGCTCCTCGGGCACGCCATGATGCCGATCGCGTACGTGATCCTGACCGAGGTCGCTCGGTGGGCCATCGCCCGCACCGCCCGCCTGGAGGCGGGCCTGCCCGCCGACCAGGTGCTGACCCTGGCCGACTGGATCCTGAACTTCCGGGTCACCTGGAAGGTCTTCCAGCACGCCAAGACGCACCCGGCCACCTACGCCGACGCCCGCGCGTTCGTCCGGCGCCTGGCCATCTACCGCGTGTGGCAGAAGCAGCGGGCCCTGTACGCCGCCGGCACCCCGGAGCAGCGCGCCAAGGTGCTGGACGAAATGCCCGCCCTCCTCGCCCCGTACGGCGTCAGCGTGGAGCGCGCCCGCGCGATCCCGGCCGAGATGCTGGAGCTGGAGGAGGAGCAGGAGGCAGAGCGGCGGCGAGCCGACCGCCAGCGCGAGGAGGAGCGCAAGCAGCAGCAGCGCGAGGAGGAGCGGGCCGACCGCCAGCGGAAGCTCGAACGCGAGCGGGAGGACCGGGAGGAGCAGCGCGAGCGCGAGCGCCAGGAGCGAGAGGACGCTCACCGGGCCCGCATGGACGCGCTGGCGAAGGAGGCAGAGGAGACCCGGCAGCAGGGCGAGGTCGCCGAGTTGAAGGCCATGGTCGACGGCCAGTCCCGAGCCGCTGCTCACCGCGCCGAAGCCACCGTCGCCACGGCTGAGATCCAGGCCGCCACCGCCACCACCGCCGCCCAGCGCGCCGCCGAGGAAGCCGCCCGCCGAGCCGCCGCCGAGGAGGCCGCCGAACAGTCCGCGAAGGTCGCCGCCGAGCGCGCGAAGGAGAAGGCCGCGCTCGCGAAGGCCGCCGAAGACGACGCCCGAGCGCTCGAAGCCGAGCGGAAGGTAGCCGAGGAGTCCGCGAAGCTCGCCGCCGAGAAGGAGAAGGAGAAGGCCGCGCTCGCGAAGGTCGCCGAAGACGAGGCCCGAGCGCTCGAAGCCCAGCGGAAGGTGGCCGAGGAGACCGCGCGGATCGAGCAGGCGCGACACGCCGCAGCCCAGACCGCACTTCGCGCGGCCGAAGCCGAGGCCCTCGCCGGACTGTCCGCCCGCGACCTCCGCGTCCGCGTCGTCGCCCGGATGCTCATCAACTCCATCCCCGTCGAGAAGGCCCGCGAGCTCGCCCCGCAGGACCTCGCCGGGATCCTCCAGGACACCTCACCGGTGACCAACGCCCAGATCGCCCACGCGATCGGCGTCACGTCAGAGGGCACCGCATCGCAGCACCGCACCGACGCGCTCGACCTCATCCGTCGCGGCTACAACCACCACTCCGCGTACGACCCCGACCTCGCCACCGCCACCCAGCAGTAGCGGCGAGATCAGCGACTTCCGCGACCACTGACAGACCCCACTGGAAGGATCGACCCATGACCGACAAGACCCCCGCCCAGCTCGCCGCCACCGCCGACGACGCGATCCGAGCCCTCAACCACGCCACCCTCGGACGCCAGGCCGACTGGGAGTACCCGGGCGACGCGTACGACGTCGTCGGCAACCTCGCGCACATGGCCGGGATGCTCCCGCAGGCCATCGAGCAGATCGCCCAGCTCCTCAAGCGCCTTGAGGGGGAGGACCACCTCAAGAGCGACCGGGGCAGCCTCGACGCCGACCTCGCGGCCGCGTACGACGGCCTCACCATCGCGGCCGGAGCCGCCGAGACCCTCCGCGGCGCCCTCGACCGCGCGCAGAACGGCCTCGGCGCCGTCGCGTACAAGGACTGACTGACACCGCCGCCCGCCTGACGGGCGACCAGGCACGACAGAGGCCCGCGACACGGGAATTGTCGCGGGCCTCTGTTCGCCCCGTGAGATCTCACGGGCCACTTTGGGCGTCGCAGTGGATATCGGTCACCGCTTGGTGATTGGATCACTGCCGACACAAGAAAAAAGCGGGGCGCCACCGGAACTCCTACATCCCGGGAAGCGCCCCACGTGGATCCTCACCCAACGTTCGCTTTGGCCGGCGAGAACGATAAGGACCCAACGCTTTGATCAGCGTACCCGGGGACAGTCGTCCCGCAACACCTGTCCAGGCCACACGGCCCGACAACCACCCGACCGGTACGTCGGGTTATGCGACGTTTGCCGCCCAGCCTGCCGCAGTGAGCCGCGACACGTTCGCGGACCGCCGCCGTGAGCTGGAGGCCACCGCCTCCGACCTCCCCGCCGACGTCACCCCGCTCGACCTCGTCCGCCAGCGTCAGGACGCCGCCCGTACGGCCGCCCGCGCCCGGCGTGTCGCCGAGGGTCGCCCCCGCGCCATCGACCGCACGGTCGCCAGGCTCCAGGCCGCACAGGCCCAGAACGGCCCCTCAGAGGCGCTGTGCGCCGCCCTCGCCGCTGTAGGCGCAACTCCGGCCTCAGCCGCCCCCGTCGGCCCCCACAGCCCCGTCACGGACGACTCAGCCGCAACCCCGAACGGCGGGTCGGCTCGGGAAGCGGTAAGTCTCGTTTCCTCCGCAGCACAGACCCCATGGGGGAGAGCGCGAGAGGGGTCTCCCCTCTCGCAAAACCCCGACCAGCCGCAGGACAGCGACGGCGAGTTGCGGCGGCTCAAGCTGCGCGACCAGCGGCGGCGTCTACGTGAGGCGATCCAGCGCTTCACCCTTCTGAGTGGTTTGCGCATCTGCGGCACCCGCCTGACCGGTGAACAGGTCGGTCTGCACGTGGGGAAGGGGGCCGCGCGCTTCGCCGGACTCCAGTCCTGCCACTCGGTGTGGGCCTGCCCGATCTGCCAGGCCCGGATCCGCGCGGCCCGCGCCATCGAGCTCGAACGCGCCGCCCTGGCCTGGCTCAAGGCGGGCCACGGCCTGTACATGGCCACGCTCACCGTGCCGCACTGGGAACACGTCCGCCTCGCAAGCCGGGTCAAGGACGGCCACAAGTGCGCTGGTCAGCGGTCCTGCACCTGCACCTGCAAGTGCCCTGTCCTCGCGGCCGCCCCCGGCGAGAAGAAGCCGCCGTGCACCTGCGCCTGCCCCGTCGACCCCGGCCAGCTCGCCCGCGTCGTCGAAGCCTGGCGGGGAGTCCAGGGCGGCTCCTGGTGGGCCGGACGGCACATCATCCGCGAGGGCACGCCCGCCCCTTGGGGCCCGGAATGGGAGGGTGAGACCCGGTATGTCCGCCGACAGGAGTTCGGCCCGGACGGCCGTCCCCTCGGCCCCGCCACGGTCTGGCAGCAGGGCTTCCGCGAGCGATGGAACGTCGTCGGCACGACCCGCACCATCGAGGTCACGTGGGGCGCCAACGGGTGGCACAGCCACGCGCACGTCCTGATCTGGACCGAGGACGAGGCCACCGACGCCCGAGCCGAGGCCATCGAGGAGGAGCTCTACCACCGGTGGGCGAAGCGCTGTACGGCCGTTGGCCTGCCCACTCCGGCCCGGGGCGAGATCCGGAAGAAGGACGGCAAGCGCGTCGGCAAGGGCGTCGACGTCACCGCCGCCACCAGGGAGAAGGCCGGGGCCCTGGGCAAGTACGTCATCAAGCTCCAGGAAGGCGGCTCTCTCGCCATGGAGATGACCCGCGCCGACCTCAAGGTCGCCCGCGGGCAGAAAGGCAAGACCGCCCTGGAGCTCGCCGCCGTCGCCGCCACCGGCAACGAGCAGGCTGTCGACCTGTGGCACGAGTACGAGTTCGCCACGCGCGGCCTCCAGTGCCTGACCTGGAGCCAGGGCCTGCGTGAACGCCTCGCCGAACTGGTCGAGCTCGACGAGCGCGAGGACGACGAGATCCCGGAGGAGGAAGAGGCCGAGACCCCGGAGACGCCCACCCTCCTGATCTCCCGTGAAGCCTGGTGGCGGGCGATCGTGCCCAAGTTCGGAGCCCGCGCCGACATCCTGCACGCCGCCGAAGTCGCCGGTCTGCCCGGCGTCCTCGACGTCCTCGAACGCCTCGGCCTCGAAGCCGGCACCGACTACGGCCCGCCGGACAAGCCCGTCGGCCGCCGCCCGTCCTCCGTCGACCAGCTCCGCCGTGGGCAGCAGGTCCGCCAGTCCCGCCGTGACCGCCGCCAGGCCGTCGACAACGCGGTGCTCGACCGCACGCCCGCCCAGTGGGCCGAGGCCCAGCAGCGCCGCCTCGAAGCGGTCGAACGTGAGGCCCACGCCCGCGCCGTACAGGCCGAGCGGGCCGAGGAGGAGACCGCCACCGCCGACCGCGCGCACGCCGCCGACGAGTTCGCCCGCCGCCGCGCGGCCCTCCGCCGTGACCCTGCCGCACACCACGAGTTCGAGCGCGAGGCAGTCCGCCCCGTCCACCTCCCCGACCTTGACGACCTCCTCGCCGACGCGCGCCCGGCGCCGCACGGCACCCCGGCCTGCACCGTCTGCGGCGGGCAGCTCGACTCCACCGTGGCCGCCACCGGGCAGCACGTCATGTGCTGACCGGTGGTCCTCGGGAACGGCCGACGCAAGCGCCGGCCACCGGAGCCCAGGGGGCTCCGGAACGGTGGACCCACCGCCCGGTGACCGGCAGCGGCAGCGTCCAGGCTGCGAGCCCCGGAGGTCGGGCACCTGACCCGCCGGGAATCCTTGACTCGCAGCAGCAGCAGCGAGGTATGCCGGTGCGCTTCGCTTACCGGCACCTCGCCCCGGCGGCGCTGCGCTTGCCGGGGGAGCACCGCCCCGTTGGGGCGGTCGCCAGCGGCCCCAGGGGGCCGCGTGGCGGGACGGAGGCCCGGCCGCCTGCGGCGGTGCCGGGCACCGTCACGGCGACCGTCAGGGGACCGTCACGGCACCGTCATCCGTACCGGTGCGACCGGCCGGATGACGGTGCCGTGACGATGCCTATGACGGTGCGAAACGGACACGATGACGGTCCCGGGTGGCGATGCCCTGGCCCGGCAAGCGGTGCGCATATGGCCGGGTGGTACGACTGATGGGGGCGGTGTCTCACATGTGAGACACCAAATCTGTGACATGGCATGTCACAGATTCGGGGCCGCAGAGGAGTCGACGGAGGGGTGGGGGATGGCGCGGGGTACGCCGGGCAGCAAGAGGGTGCACACGGTCTCGGTGCGACTGTCCGACGCCGAGCGGGCACGGTGGGACGAGGCCCGTGCGGCGTCCGGCCGCAAGGAGCTCGGCGCGTGGGTCCGGGCGGTCGTCGAGGACGTCCTCCAGGACCAGGTCGACGGAGCCGCCCCGGGCGCCGAGCGGGGGCCGGCCCCGCTCGACCCCGTGAGCCAGGCCGCGTACGACGAGCTGTGCCGGATCGGCGCGAACCTCAACCAGCTCGTGCGCTACACCCACCAGGACGGCGCCCTGCACCCGGCCATCGAGGCCGCGCTGTTCGAGGTCGGCAACGCCGCCCTCGCGCTCCGGGGCATCGAGCCGATGCGGCCGACGGACCCCGAGTGATCGCCAACATAACCAAGGGCAAGAAGGCCGTCGGCGCCCTGATCTACGACTTCGGGCCCGGCCGCCGCGACGAGCACGTCAACCCCAGGATCGTCGCCGGGAACGTCACCGGCACCCCGCTCCAGGTCGCCCGCGCCATCGACCACACCGCCCGCCGGCGACCCGAGATAGCCGCCCCGATCTGGCGGTGCTCCCTGTCCCTCCCGGACGAGGACGGCATCCTCCCCGACGCCCAGTGGGCCGACATCGCGAGCAAATTCGTCGCGGACATGGGGTTCGCCACCGCGCCGTGGGTCGCCGTACGCCACGGCGACGACCACATCCACCTCACCGTGAGCCGCGTCGACTGGGCCGGGCAGCTGCTCACCGACCGGTGGGACTACCGCCGCGCCCGCGAGGCCGCCGACGTCCTGGAGGAGGAACACGGCCTGGTCCGCGCCCGCGACCGCTTCCGCGCCGAGGGCCCGCAGGTCCGCAACAACGAGCTGGAGGCGTCCAACCGGCGCCGGGGCCCGGACGCCGCCGTACCACCCGAGCGCGAGGAGCTGCGCCGGATCATCCGCGAGGTCCGGGACGCCAGCCGCGGACTCGGGCGTGACGCCTTCGAGTCGGGCCTGGCCGACGCCGGGGTCGCCTTCCGCGCGAACGTGGCGTCGACCGGCCGGATGAACGGCTACAGCTTCACGCTCGACGGCCTGGTCGACGGCGCCGGCGAACAGGTCTGGTACCCGGCCTCCAAGGTGGCCAAGGATCTGCGGTGGGCCGCCCTCGGCCCGGTCCTCGGCGACCCGCCACCGACGGCCGCCGACGCACGGCAGGCCGCCGCCGTCGCGACGTCGACCACCGCCGTCCCCGTACTCGAGGACCAGGAGCAGGCGGACGTTGAGGAGTTCGTCCGCCTCGCCACGAAGATGCTGCGCGACGGCGAGGCCGAGCGCGGCGTCCCGCCGGTCGACACCGACAACCCGGCGTTGTCGACCGACCCGGCCCGCCGTCTCCTCGCGCAGTGGCAGATGAAGCAGCGCGGCCAGGAGCCGCCCGCCGAGGAGGTGCCGGCCGCGCCCGCCGCCATCCCGGCCTGGACGGACAAGCGCCGCCGCCCGTACGGCCGACTCGGCACGCAGGCCCTCGCCCGCGAGCTCGCCGACGCGGAGAAGGCCACCGCCTCCTGGCGGCGCGACCAGGAGACGGCCGAGGCCCAGGTGCGGGCGTGGGACGCCGTCGCCACCGGCGCCGTCCGCAGCGAGAACGTCCGCCGCCTCCACGAGCTGCGCGACGCCGTCGCCAAGGCCGCGCCCCACCTCGCCGACGTCGAGCGGCACATGAAGACCGCCGTCGACGCCGAGCGCGCCGCCGACGCCGGCCGCGAGGTGTGGCGGAAGGCCGACAGCCTCAAGAACCTGAGCCGGTACGAGCTGTGGCGGCAGGGCACGAGCCGCAAGGAGCAGGAGAAGATCGCACGAGAGACCGGTGACGACGTCCAGCGCCTCGCCCGCACCGCGTACGACGCCCGCGCGGCGGCGTCCAAGGCCGCCGAGGCCGCGCGCAAGGCGTCCGGTCTGCGTGACCCCGAGGCCGAGGTCGCCCGCCTCACCGAGCAGTGGCCCGAGCTCCTTCGCGAGGCCCAGCGCCAGGACCAGGAGGCCGGACGCCTCAACCGCGAGCACCACCGCCGTGCCGCCGCCACGGCCGCGAAGAACGCCGCCGCCACGCAGGCCCGCGTCGAGAAGCTCCGCCAGGAGCAGCAGCTGCGCCAGACGATGCCCGAGGGCCAGCGCGATGCGGAGAACAAGGCCCGCTCCGCCGAGGCAGCCCGCGCCCGCTCGACCACGACGAAGAAGGCCGGTCAGACCCGCCGCCGCGGATACCAGCCGCCGGGAGAGCAGCCCCCGCACCTTCGGCAGCCGCCGCCGGGGCAGAAGGGTCCACGCAAGGGGTTGTGAACGCCGGTGGGTGCTGGGGGGCTTCGCCGCCCCCCAGACCCCCGCTCCGGTCGGCATCCCCCGGCGCGGACCGGCATCGTCGGGGCCGGGCGCCGTTCGCGCCGGGGGACACCGCCCCCGTGGCCCCGGCTGTTCCCCGTGGGAACACCCCTCGCGCGCGCGTGCGTCCGGGCGCCCGTGCGGCCGCGCGTCCGCGCTGCAGGGCGACTTGCCCCCAGCTTGCCTCACAACTTGCCCTACAAAATGCTCTACAGCTTGTCCTACAACATGCCTTACAACTTGCCCCCAGACCTTCGTGGGGACGGGTAAAGCAGCAGCTCAGACCGCCTCGTCAAGGGGTGCCGGACGCGCCGACTACTTCTGTACGGGACTCTCCTGGAGCTCCGAGGCCCGTACGAAGCCGCTCCGACTACTCGGAACGCGGTGTCAGGGGGCGGGGACGGCGGACACCTGAAGTGGCCGGGGCAGGCGGACGGGCGGCCAGCACACCCCGGCGACGCAGCTCTTCCACGTCGGGCAGCGGCACGGCGGGCAGGTCGGCCAAGTCGGCCTGCGAGGCGCTGCGCGGGGTGGTCGGGCCCGGGCCTTGCCCGAGGGCGCGTCGATCAGTCACGGCGGCATCGTATGGCTACCACGGGTGCTCGCACCCGGCCGGGGGCTTGCGGTGCCGAGTCCTCGCGCGTGCACGCGTGTGCACGGGCACGTGTGCACGCGGTTGAGCGGCTGCGGAGGCCGTACCGGCGCTGCGTCAGGCGCCCGCGCCGTCGACGCTGAGTCGCCGGTGTGGTCAGCCCTTGTCCTCGCTGCTGACTCCGGCGTTGTGCTTCACGAGCTGCGACACGCCTGCCAGGCCCGTGCCGATCAGCACCGCCGTCCAGGCGTGTTCGGCCAGTCCGTACACCGCGATGATTACGCCGATCACCAGCAGCACCGAGTGCAGCGGCGGGCCGTCCTTCTCCGGTTCCGGCTCCTCGGCCGGCGCCTTCAACGCCTCGATCTCCGCCACGATCGCCTCGATGCGCTCGGCCGCGTACCGGTAGCCGGAGCTGTCCGGCACGTCCTGGAGGTTCGCGAGCATCACCGAGTTCCTGTGCAGCTCGGCTTCCAGCTCGGCGATCCGCTTCGCGACCAGCGCGGCCTTCGCGTCGTCCTCGGACAAGGCCTTCCCTCCCCTGGCTGCCCACAACGGGCAGCCACACAAGGGTAGATGTGCGGCCAGGCCACCCACGGGCTTTCCGCGCGGCCCGCGCAAGGCGGTGAAGGAGGCGACGGCCGGTACGGTTCGGGGCCATGAGCTACGACGCAGGCCCCCGTCACCCGGTCACGGGTGAGCGGCTGTGCCACCAGTGCCAGGACCCCGACAGGCCGCTGCCGCCCAGCCTTGGCACCAAGCCGCGGATCTACTGCTCGCGCAACTGCCGGCAGCGCGCGTACGAGTCACGCAAGATCGGCCAGGCCATCAACGCGGCGGTGGACACCGCTGTCGCACGCGAAGCAAAGTCACGTGATTTTGCCCCGAACTCCCCCATTGGGAGCCAGGCAAAGTCACGTGACAATGACCAGGCAAAGTCACGTGACTTTGCTGAGTCTTCGCAGCTCAGCTTGGAGATTCCGGCACCGGCCGATGTCGAGCCCGCCACTCCCCCGGCCGTCGCCCCTGAGCCGGACAAGCCGTCGGCCCCGCCCCGGCCGCGGTCGTTCTTCGCCGACTGGGGGAACGAGGTGAGGGAGTCGGTGGCCACCGCCATAAAGGCCAGCCAGCAGCGCGACCACCGCGACGAGGCGGAAGCGACCGACAACGGATAGCCGGACGCTCAGCCCACGGCGGCCCGCAGCGCTGGGATCAGCTACTCAGCAGCAACCACATCGCGGCAGCAGCCAGCTCCCCCGCAACCACTCCCCCACGGTGCGGTCGCCTTACGGTCCGCGGGTGTGACGGCGGGGGTACGGTCCGCGCCCAACTCCATCGGATAATCCGACAAACCGGACACCAGCCCGGCACCCCCCTCCCCCGCAGCCAGCCGTCTTTTCCCAGCCCAGCGGACCCGCAGCCGCCAACGGCGGTGGCCACGGAGGATTACGGACAGTGGGCGCCCCACAGACGGCCTCGGGTACGACGAAGGCCCGCGCCCCGAGTGGGGTGCGGGCCTTCGTCGTTGGTCGGTGTGGTCAGCCGATGATGTCGAGGGTCACGCGGTGGTGGAGGGGCGCGGTGGTCACGGTGACGTACACGGTGCCGCCGGACGAGTCCCTGGTGACGTTGACGATGCGGAACCCCGGGGTGCCCTCCGCCATCCCGAGCGCGGCCGACGCGGCGGGGTCCATCGGCTCGGCGGTGATCGACGCCTCCGTGCGGGCCACGTCCCACCCGAGCCAGTCGGCCACGCGAACTCCCTCCGGCGGCCGGACCGGTGCGGAGCCGACCGGCGCGAGCATCGGCGGTGCGCCCTCGTGTCCCTCCGGCGCCCTGGCGGCGATCTCGTAGGGGATCACCGTCAGCTTGTGCTGGGCAGGGGTGCCGTCCACGGACCGGATACGCGTCCGTTCGACCACCTGGGAGCCCTCCGCGATCCCCCACGGCTCCATGTGCTTCGGCGCGGCCAGCTGCCTGACGAGCGTCGTCTCTTCGCTGGCCTGGCCGCCATTCGCGGGCTTCCACGGCGTCGCCGCTGCGAGATCCGGCGGGGTGAACGTGCCGAGGTGGGCATCGGCGGCCTTGCCGGCGGTGACGACTGTGCCGCTCCCCCGTTCGGTGCGCACCATGCCCAGGGCGGCCAGGACCGCGTACGCGGCGGCCACCGTCTGCTGGCTGACCTCGTACCGCTCGGCCAGGTCCCGCACGCTCGGTAGGCGCGCGCCATACCGGTACTGACCTGCGGCGATCCCCTTGCGGATCTCCGCAGCGATGGCGTTTGAGTTCACGTTTTGTCCTCCTACGGGTCCTGGGTCCTGTTCCCCAGGCTAGCCATGTCAAGCAAGAACAGCGGAAATCTTGACACCCGTCAAGACACTTGCGAAGTGTCTTGACACTTCGTCATGAGCGCTCTAGCTTCGAGGCGTTGGACCTGACCAGCGACCTGGAGCAGGCGAATTGCCGCTCCACAGACAGGGGGTGACCCATGGCCTTACGAGCCGTCCCGACGTGCCCGCCGACCGCCGAGGTCGTGACTCGCACGCGGCTGCCGATCACGTCCCGGACCCGGACGACGGGCTGCCGCCACGCCGAAGTCCTGCCGCCGGTCGACGCGGACGAGCTGCGTATCCGCTCGTACCTGAGCCGACTGGGGGTCGTGCTGTGAACCGTCGCTACCTCAAGCCGCTCGCCGTCGAGCACGAGCTCGTCAAGCGGGTGCTGCGGCTCAAGGAGACCCTGCGGGGGATCGTCGTCGACGAGATCCCGGTGTGCGCGACGACGGACCCGGAGGCGTGGCACCCGGAGCACCCCAGCGGCCTGAGCACCGCGCCGTACAAGGCGGAGAAGAGGGCGATGGCGATGTGCCAGGACTGCCCGCTCACCGACTTCTGCCTGCTCCAGGAGCTGCGCGAGGTCTCGTCCGTCGAGCAGGTCCACGGCGTGCGCGGCGGTGTGCGGCAGGCCGAGCGGCAGGCCCTCTACCTGACGCTGGAGAAGGAGGGGCTGCTGTGAAGCTCAAGCTCCCCGCCCGTGCCGCCGCGCCCGCCGCCGCTGCGGCGAAGGTCCCGGCCCAGGGCAAGAAGAGCACCAAGGCCGCACGCACCAAGGCCAAGAAGAAGAAGCTCAAGACCGCCGCCGTGCCCCAGGCCACCCCGGCCGAGCCCGACCCGCGGATCCGCTGGGCGCTGTTCAACGGCACGGCCGCCGCCGCCGGTCACCTCGCGATCTGGTCGCTCATCGGCGACCCGATGGCCGGGGCCGACTTCATGGCCCGCATGACCGTCTCCGTGCCCGAGCTGGCCGCCGCCGGTCTCACCGTCGGCGCCCTGGTGGCCGGTTGGAAGGGCGCCGTGCTCATCCAGCTCCACAAGCTCCCCGGCATGTTCGGGCTGGCCGCCCGCCCCGCCGCCGCCGTCGGCGCCGCGATGTGGGGACAGGGCACCGCCCCGCTCGTCCGCGACGTGATGTACGCCATCGAGCCCTGGGGCACGACCCTCGCCCCGCTCCTGGCCGCCGGTCCCGTCGCCGCCGCCTGCTGGTGGGGCGTGGACCGCCGCGCCCGCCAGTCCACCCGGCCGGTCCGCTGGCTCGCCCGCGTCCCGCTCGCCACCGTCACCGTCTCCTCCCTCCTCTACGCACCCGGAGTTGTCCTGTGAACACGCCCGAGACCGTCAACACCGTCGTCATCGCCGCCGGTCCGATCCTCGGCTCGGTGGGCATGTCCGGACTGACCCTGACCACCGGCATGGTGATGCTCGCCGGACTGCGCGGCAGCGACCGCGTGAAGCTCGACCGCGACAAGGCGGGCGGCATCGGCATCGCGCTGGGCACCTTCGCCAGTGCCGCCGGCGACCTGTGGGCGTCCGTCACCACCGGCGTCGCCGAGGTCCCCACCTCCCTCATCCAGGGCACCGTGGGCGGCAACATCGGCATGGGCGGCGTCGCCCTCGGCCTGACCGCCTGGTGCTTCCTGTTCAAGTGGAAGCGCCTGGTCTGGCCCGCGCTCCTGGGCATCTCCGCCGGGGTCATCTACGGCCAGGCCGGGGGAATCTGGGGGATCGGCCACAACCTCGTCCTCAAGTTCGCGTCCATCGTGGGGTCGATGTGAGCACCGTCGAAGAGGTACGCGGGGTGACCCGGGGCGGAGGCGCCGCGCTCACCGCCCTGTGGTCCGGCTCGATGGTCCTCGGCGGCAAGCTGTGCGGCTGCCTCCCCGCCGCGCTCAAGTGGGCGTGGGACCTGGCCAGCGTCGACACCGAGGCGACGGCCGCCGCCCAGGCCGAGGCCGACAAGAAGGCCAAGGCCAAGGCCGCGAAGGCGAACAAGAAGGCGAAGAAGGCCGAGGCTGCCGACGACGACGAGGACCAGGAGGACGAGCCCGAGGAGGAGACGGAGGTGACCGCGCCGCGCGTGGCGCCGGTCCGCCGCCCGTTCCCCGAGTCGCTCGGCATGTTCGCCATCGGCGGGATGCTCGCCGCCGGCACCCTCGGCACCGTCGTCACCCTCGCGGGCCCGTACGTCCGGATGCTCGCCCCCTGGAGCGGCGTGATCGCCACGGTGGGGGGACTGGCCTGGATGGTCGCAGCCTGGATGGTCGCCCCGCCCCCGGCCCCGGCCGAGGAGGACGACCAGGAGGTAGACGGCGAGGCGGAGTTCGAGGAGGACGACCAGGAGGAGGGGGAGGCCCCGGCCGACGAGCCGGAGGCGACCCCGTCCGACCTCCTCGCCCGGCACGTCCTCGCCGAGCTCGCCGAGCTGGAGAAGGCCGGGAAGGGCGGCGTCCACGTCACCGCGCTCATCACCTCCGCCGAGAAGGCGAAGCTCCTCGCCCCCGGCTCCACCGACAAGACCGCGATGCGGCAGTGGCTGAAGGCCACCGGCCTGCCCGTCACCAAGTCCGTGAAGGTCAGGGGAGACGTCGACTACGGGGTCCGCGTCGACCGCGTCACCGAGGCCCTCGGCATGGGCCCGGGGGAGGCACTCGCGCGGCTCCTCGGGGGAGGCGTCCAGACCGCCCCGCCGGCCCCCGCCGACACCCCCGTCCAGGCCCCCGCCGAGGCCGCCGAGCAGACCCCCGCCGGGGTTCCGCTTCCGGCCGACGGAGTGCCCGCGCAGGCCCGCCGCCTGACCCTCGTCAAGCCCCTCCCCGAGGGCGACTCCCAGGGGTCGGCCCAGGGAGTGGCGTAACCCCGGCTACCCCTGCTCTGACCTGCGGTTCTACCGAACGTCTACCCCCGGCTACCGGGCCATCTACCCCGGTCTGGCTACCCCTCCAGCTCCCCGCCCCAGAAGGGGTCGGGGGACCGAAAAGCCGAAGCGCCCCCTCCTACCGCCAAGCAAGCGGGGGCGCTCCGGTTCCCATCCCAACCGGAACAGGAGTTCTCATCATGGCATTTCGCCGGACGATCTCGCAGGACGAGCTCCGCTCGAAGATGAGCGACGCGGACCGCGAGCAGCACGCCACCGACTACTCCTCCAGCCGCGGCGGCTGGACGAAGCGGTCGACCTCCGAGCAGGCCCCCGCCGCCGGCAACGGCTCCAAGGGGCGGCTGTTCGGGAGGAAGTCGTGAGCCGCCACACCCGGCCCGCCTGCCACGGCCGCCCGATGAAGCTCGACCCCAAGTCCCGCCAGTGGGTGTGCGCTCGCTGCGGCGGCTGGACCACCCGGCTCTGGGCCCGGATCGGGGGAGCGCGATGACGACCCTCCACCGCCTGATCCACGTCCTACGCCACCTGTGGCAGTGCTCCAACTGCGGCGCCTGGTCCACCGAGCCGACCGTGAACGGCCTGTGCGGAGCGTGCCGATGAGCAACCCGCCGCTGCCGATCAGGCCCACCCCGCACGAGCGCGACGGCCGCCAGGACACCCCCGCACCGACCCGACCCCACCCCCACTGATCGACCCTCGCCCCCCGGGCCGACGGGCAATCAGCTTCGTCAACCGGGGATCAGCAAGGACCATGAACCACCCCCGGGCGGGGCTTCGGCCCCGCCCCACCCCGCTTCGAACGGAGAACGATGACGACCACCGTGGAGCCGATCCACCGACTGGCGGCGCCCGCCGACAGTCCCGCCCGGACGGCACCTTCGCTGACTCCCGCCGCACCTTCGCCGACTCCCGCTGAGGCTTCGGCCACTGCCACCGAGGCCGCCAGCGAGCCGAAGAAGTCGAGGCACCTCTGGCTGATGATCCCGCTCGCCTGCGTCGCCGGGCTGGCCGGACTGGCCGCCGCC
>NZ_KL591043.1:0-1127 GCF_000716335.1 Streptomyces sp. NRRL S-118
GTCATCAAGATGGTGATGGCGATGCGGCACGGCGTACTGCCGCAGACCCTGCACCTCGACGCGCCCTCCCCGCACATCGACTGGGAGGCGGGCGACATCGAGCTGCTGGCCGAGGCACGGCCGTGGCCCGCGGGGGACAAGCCCCGCCGCGCGGCGGTGTCGTCGTTCGGCGTCAGCGGCACCAACGCCCACATCATCCTGGAGGAGGCCCCGGCGGAGGAGCCGTCCGACGACGGCGCCGCCGCGCCGCGTCCGATGCCCGCCGTCCCCGTGACGGTCTCCGGCCGTTCCGCCGCCGCGATGCGCGCCCAGGCCGACCGGCTCCGCGCGCACGCCCTGGCGCGGCCCGACCTGTCCCTCGCCGACCTCGGCTTCTCCGCGGCCACCACCCGGGCCCACCTCGAGCACCGCGGTGTCGTCGCCGCGGCCGACCGCGAGCAGCTGCTGGCCGGGCTGGCCGCCCTGTCCGTCGGCGAACCGTCGCCCGTGGTCGTCGAGGGCCGCGCCGCGCCCGGCGCCAAGCCGGTGTTCGTGTTCCCGGGTCAGGGTGCGCAGTGGGTGGGGATGGCGGTGGAGTTGCTGGACTCCTCGCCGGTGTTCGCCGCGGAGATCGCCGCGTGTGGTGAGGCGCTGGCGGAGTTCGTGGACTGGAGTCTGGAGGACGTGCTGCGGGATGTGGCGGGTGCGCCGTCCCTGGAGCGGGTCGATGTGGTGCAGCCGGCGTTGTTCGCGGTGATGGTGGGTCTGGCGGCGGTGTGGCGTTCGTACGGTGTGGAGCCGTCGGCGGTGGTGGGTCACTCGCAGGGTGAGATCGCCGCGGCCTATGTGGCCGGTGCGTTGTCGTTGCGTGATGCGGCGCGGATCGTGGCGTTGCGCAGTCAGTTGGTGCGTGACCGGTTGGCGGGTCTGGGCGGGATGATGTCCGTCGCGCTGCCGGTGGAGCGGGTGGAGGAGTTGATCGCTCCGTTCGCGGGGCGGGTGTCGGTGGCGGCGGTGAACGGTCCGGCGGCTGTCGTGGTGGCCGGTGAGCCGCAGGCGCTGGACGAGATCCTGGCCGCCTGCGAGCGCGACGGGGTGCGGGCACGGCGGGTCAACGTCGACTACGCCTCCCACACACCGCAGGTCGA
>NZ_KL591043.1:1311-3901 GCF_000716335.1 Streptomyces sp. NRRL S-118
CCCCACCCGGTGCTCGCCATGGCCGTGGAAGGCACCGTCGCCGACCACGGCACCGGCAACCGGATCGGTGTGGTCGGCTCCCTGCGCCGGGGCGAGGGCGGACTGGCCCGCTTCCTGCTCTCCCTCGGCGAGGCGCACACCGCCGGGGTGAAGGTCGACTGGGCCGCCTGCTTCGCCGGCTCCGGCGCCCGGCAGGTCCCGCTGCCCACCTACGCCTTCCAGCACAAGCGCTACTGGCTGGACGCCACCGGTCTCGCCGACGCCTCCGCGGTCGGCCTCGGCCGCGTCGAGCACCCCGTCCTGGCCGCCGCCGTCCAGGTCGGCGACCGCGACGAGTGGGTCCTCACCGGCCGCGTCTCCCACCAGGGGCAGCCCTGGACCCGCGACCACGCGCTGTTCGGCACGGCCACCCTGCCCGGCGCGGCACTGACCGAACTGGTCCTCGCCGCGGGCAGCCACGTGGGCTGCGACCTCGTCGAGGAGCTGGACCTCGAGGCCCCGCTGGTCCTGGGCGACGACGACGCCGTACGCGTCCAGGTCACGCTCGGCGCGGCCGACACCGACGGCCGCCGCGACGTGTCGGTCTACTCGCGCCCGGACACGGACGAGGAACAGTCCGCCGAGGCCGTCCGCCACGCGCACGGCCGGATCGCCCCCGGCGCGGAGGCCCTGTCGGCCCGGCTGGGCGAGTGGCCGCCCGCCGGTGCCGAACCGGTGTCGGTCGACGCGCTGTACGCCTCCCTCGCCGAACACGGCCTGGACTGCGGCCCGCTGCTGCAGTGCGCGCAGTCGGCGTGGACCCTCGGCGGCGAGGTGTACGCCGAACTCACCCTGCCCGACGGCACCGAGCCCGGCGGCTACGCGATCCACCCGGCCCTGCTGGAGTCGGCGCTGCACACCGCCCACCGGCCCGCCGCCGACGGGGCGCCGTCCGTGGCGTCCTGGTCGGGCGTACGGCTCACGGGCGACAAGGTGTCCCGGGCGCGGATCCGGATCGCCACGGTCGCCGAAGGCGTCCTGCGGCTCGACGTCTTCGACCCCGAGGGCGCCCCGGTGGCGCACGCCGACCGGATCGCCGTACGGGCGGCCGACGCGGCCCGGCTCGGGGAGGTGCGCCGCGGGCAGAACGCGCTGTACCGCCTGGACTGGACACCCGTCACGGCCGGAGCGGCCGGTCCCGTGCGGCTGGCCGCGCTGGGCGAGGTCGCCGGTGTGACCGACCGCCACCCCGACGCGGCCGCGCTCGAACGCGCCGTCGCCGACGGCGCGCCCGCACCCCGGGCGGTCCTGGCCCGGATCGACACCCCCGACGAGCTGACGCCGTCGGCGGTGCGGGACGCCGCCGCGCGGGCCGTCGCACTGGTACGGCAGTGGCCGTCCGGCGGGCCGCTCGGCGGAACCACGCTCGTCGTGGTCACCCGCGGTGCGGTGGCGGCCGCGGACGAGGCTCCGGACGCCGCGCAGGCCGCGGTCTGGGGCGTCGTACGCGCCGCACAGTCGGAGCAGCCCGGGCGCTTCCTGCTCGTGGACGCCGACGGGGAGCAGCCGTGGGGTGCGCTGCTCGGTCTGGACGAGCCGCAGCTCGCGGTCCGCGACGGCAAGGTCCTGGCGCCCCGGCTGGTGCGGGTGGCCGGCGGGCGGGCCGACCGGCCCGGGCCCGTGGACCCCGACGGCACCGTACTGATCACCGGCGGCTTCGGAGCCCGGTTCGCCGAGCACCTCGTCACCCGCCACGGCGCCCGGCACCTGGTGCTGGCCGCACCCGCGGACGAGGCCGGCGAACTGTCCGCCGGACTGCCCGCCCTCCTGGAGGCCCACGGCGCCGACGTGCGCGTCGCGCCCTGCGACGTCGCGGACCGGGACCAGCTCGCCGCGCTGCTCGCCTCCCTGGAGCACCCGCTGACCGCGGTGGTCCACGCCGCGGGCGTACCCGGCAGCGGCCTGGCCGACGCGGGGCTGATCGAGAGCCTCTCCGACGAGCGGCTGGAGACGGTGCTGCGGGACGCGGTCGACACGGCCTGGCACCTGCACGAGCTGACCGCGGACGCGGACCTCTCCGCGTTCGTCCTGTTCTCCGCCTTCGAGGGCCTGACCGGCATCCCCGGCCAGGCGGCCACCTCCGCGGCGGACGCGGCCCTGGCGGCCCTCGCCCACAGCCGCCGCGCGGCCGGGCTGCCCGCCACCGCGCTCGCCTGGGGCTTCTGGGCCGACGGCCGCGGCACCACCGCGCTCGGCGAGGCCGACCTCGCGATCGTCGCGCAGGCCGGCATCCTCCCGCTGCCGACCGGCCTCGGACTCGACCTGTTCGACCGCGGCCTCGCCGCGGACGAGCCGCTGCTGGCCCCGGTCGAGCTGGACCCGGCCGTCCTGCGGGAGCAGGCCCGCGCCGGACTGCTGCCCGCCGTGCTGCGCGGTCTCGTACGGGTCCCCGCCCGGCGCGCGGCGTCCGGCGGCACCCTGGCCCGGCGCCTCGCCGACGTGCCGGAGGCCGAGCGCGAGGGCGTGGTCCTCGAACTGGTGCGGGCGCAGGCCGCGTCCGTACTCGGCCACGATTCCGCCGACGAGGTGGACGGCGAACGCGCCTTCAAGG
>NZ_KL591043.1:3999-4866 GCF_000716335.1 Streptomyces sp. NRRL S-118
GTCAGCGCGGTCGAACTGCGCAACCGGCTCTCGCAGAGCACCGGCGTGCCGCTGCCCGCGACCCTCGTGTTCGACCACCCCACGCCGGTGGCGGTCGCCCGGCTGCTGCTGTCGCAGGCCGACGGCACGGCGGACACCGCCCTCCCGGCCGCGCAGAAGCGGCGCGGCACCGTGGACGAGCCGCTGGCGATCGTCGGCATCGGCTGCCGCTACCCCGGAGGCGTCACCTCCGCGGAGGACCTGTGGCAGCTCGTGGCCGAGGGCCGGGACGTGATCGGCCCCATGCCGACCGACCGCGGCTGGGACCTGGAGCGGCTCTACAGCCCGGACCGCGAGCGGACGGGCACCACCTACGCGCGCGGCGGCGGGTTCATCGCCGGCATGGGCGACTTCGACGCCGAGTTCTTTGGCATCAGCCCGCGCGAGGCCATGGCCATGGACCCCCAGCAGCGCCTGCTGCTGGAGACCTCCTGGGAGACCTTGGAGCACGCCGGGATCGACCCGACCTCCCTGCGCGGCACGGACACCGGCGTCTTCGTCGGCATCACCGGCTCCGACTACGGCATCCTCGTGCCCAGCGAGTACGAGGGCTACCGGGTCACCGGCACCATGTCCAGCGTCGCCTCCGGCCGCATCGCCTACACCCTCGGTCTGGAAGGCCCCGCCGTCTCGGTGGAGACGGCCTGCTCCTCCTCCGGGGTCGCGCTGCACATGGCGGCGCAGGCGCTGCGCAACGGCGAGTGCTCGCTCGCGCTGGCGGGCGGCGTGACGTTCATGACGACGCCCATCACGATGACCGAGTTCAGCCGGCAGGGAGCGAACTCCCCGGACGGCCGCTGCCGCGCCTACGCGGCCTCCGCCGACGGC
>NZ_KL591043.1:5018-5232 GCF_000716335.1 Streptomyces sp. NRRL S-118
CCGGACGGCCGCTGCCGCGCCTACGCGGCCTCCGCCGACGGCACGGGCTTCTCCGACGGCCTGGGCCTGGTGGTGCTGGAACGGCTGTCCGACGCCAAGCGCAACGGGCGGCACATCCTGGGCCTGATCCGCGGGACCGCGATCAACCAGGACGGCGCGAGCAACGGCCTGACCGCGCCGAGCGGCCCCGCGCAGGAGCGGGTCATCCGCCAGG
>NZ_KL591043.1:5423-5738 GCF_000716335.1 Streptomyces sp. NRRL S-118
AGGTCGACGCGGTCGAGGGCCACGGCACCGGCACCGTCCTCGGTGACCCGATCGAGGCGCAGGCGCTGCTGGCGACGTACGGCCGCGAACGCGAGGACGCCCCGCTGTGGCTGGGGTCCATCAAGTCGAACATCGGCCACACCTCCGGCGCCGCCGGCGTCGCCGGTGTGATCAAGATGGTGATGGCGATGCGGCACGGCGTACTGCCGCAGACGCTGCACGTCGACGAGCCCTCCCCGCACATCGACTGGCGGTCGGGCGAGGTCGAGCTGCTGACCGAGGCCCGGGAGTGGACCACCCCCGGCCGTCCCCGGC
>NZ_KL591043.1:5839-18269 GCF_000716335.1 Streptomyces sp. NRRL S-118
CGCGCACATCATCGTCGAGGAGGCACCCGCCGGCTCCGACGCCCCGGCCTCCGAAGCTCCGGCCCCGGCCTCCGAGGCCACGGACGACGGCTCCGGGGACGCGGCGCCGGCTCCCGCGACGCCGGTGCTGCTCTCCGGGCGTACCGAAGCGGCCGTACGCGCCCAGGCCGAGCGTCTGCGGCGGCACCTTCTGGAGAACCCCGGTCTCTCCGTGCTCGACCTCGGCCACTCCCAGCTGACCACACGGGCACGACTGGAGCACCACGCGGTGCTCGTGGCCGCCGACCGCGACGAGCTGGCGAGCGAGCTGGCCGCCTTCGCCGTCGGCGACGTGACCGAGCGGACGGCCTTCGGCCGTCCCTCCACCACCGCCAAGCCGGTGTTCGTGTTCCCCGGACAGGGAGCGCAGTGGGAAGGCATGGCGGTCGAACTGCTCGACACCTCACCGGTGTTCGCCGCCGAGATCGCAGCCTGCGGCGCCGCGCTCGCCGAGTTCGTGGACTGGAGCCTGGAGGACGTCCTGCGCGGCGCCCCCGGCGCGCCGTCGCTGCAGCGCGTCGACGTGGTGCAGCCGGCGCTGTTCGCGGTGATGGTGAGCCTCGCGGCGCTGTGGCGCTCCCACGGCGTCGAGCCGTCCGCCGTGGTCGGCCACTCGCAGGGCGAGGTCGCCGCGGCCTACGTGGCGGGCGGGCTGTCGCTGCGCGACGCGGCCCGCGTCATCGCCGTGCGCAGCCGGATCGCCCGCGACCGGCTCATGGGCGCCAGCTGCCTGGCCTCGCTGGCCCTGCCGGTCGAGCAGGTCGAGGAGCTGATCGCCCCGTACGGTGACTGTGTCTCCGTGGCGGCCGTGAACGGCCCGACGGCCGTGATCGTCGCCGGTGACCTGGACGCGGTCGACGCGCTCGTGGAGCACTGCGAACGCGAGGAGATCCGGGCCAAGCGGATCCCGGCCACCTTCGCCTCGCACTCGCCGCACGTCGAGGTGGCCCGCACCGAGATGCTGGAGGCGTTCGCCCCGGTCGAGCCGCGCAGCGGGAGCGTCCCGCTGTACTCCACGGCGCTCGGCGCGTTCATCGACACCGCGGACATGGACGCCGCGTACTGGTACGCCAACCTCCGCAACCCCGTCGGCTTCGAGCCCGCCGTCCGCGCGCTCGTCGAGAACGGCGCGGGCTGCTTCCTCGAGATGTCCCCGCACCCGGTGCTGGGCGTGGCGACGGAGGAGACCGTCGCCGCGACCGGCGCCGGCCGGGTCGGCGTGGTCGGCTCGCTGCGCCGCCGGCAGGGCGGCATGAAGCGGTTCCTGCTCTCCCTCGCCGAGGCGCACATCGCCGGGGTGAAGGTCGACTGGGCCGCCTGCTTCGCCGGCTCCGGCGCCCGGCAGGTCCCGCTGCCCACCTACGCCTTCCAGCGCAAGCGGTACTGGCCGAGCGCGAGCCGGGCCACCGGCGGCGACCCGGCCGCCTCCGGCCTCGGCCGCGTCGAGCACCCGGTCCTGACGGCGGGCATGCAGCTCGCCGACCGCGACGAGTGGGTCCTCACCGGCCGCCTGTCCCACGAGTCCCAGCCCTGGCTGCGCGACCACGCCGCCTTCGGCCTGCCCGTCGCGCCCAGCACGACGCTGGTCGAGCTGGCGCTGGCCGCGGGCCGCGGCGTCGGCACGCCGCTGCTCGACGAGATGATGTTCGAGGCGCCGCTGCTGCTGGCCGACGGCGCGGCACTGCAGATCCAGGCGATCGTGGGCGCGCCCGGGGAGGACGGCCGCCGCCCGGTGACGGTCCACTCCCGCCCCGACGGCGACCAGCACGCCGGGTCGACCCGCCACTGCACGGGCTGGCTCGCACCGGACACCGAGCCCGCCGTGGGCCGGGCGGGCGCATGGCCGCCCGCCGGCGCCGAACCGGTGGCGGTGGACGGGCTGTACGCCGCGCTGGCCGGCCTCGGCCTCGACTGCGGCCCCGCCCTGCACGGCGTACGGGCGGCCTGGCGCTCCGGCGGCGAGCTGTACGCCGAGCTCGCGCTGCCGGAGGAGCTCGGCGCCGCGGACTTCGGCATCCACCCGGCCCTGTTCGAGTCCGCCCTGCACCTGGGGCAGTTGGGCTTCACCGACCAGGAGACACCCAAGCTGCCGGTCGCCTGGTCCGGGGTGCGGCTGGTCACGACCGGCACCGCCGGGGGTCGCGTCCACGTCACCTCCGACGGCGACACCCTGCGGCTGGCCGTCCACGCAGAGGACGGTTCGCTCGTGCTCGGCGTCGACCGCATCGCCTTCCACGCGGTCGATCCCGGCCACCTGGAGGAGCTGCGCCGCGGCCAGAGCTCGCTGTACCGCGTGGACTGGACGCCCGTCGAGGCCGGCCCCGCCGCACCGGTGCGGCTCGCCGCGCTGGGCGACGTCCCCGCGGGAGCTGCTGACCGCTACGCCGACCTGGCCGCTCTCGCGGCGGCCGTCGACGGCGGCGCGGCAGCCCCGCAGGCCGTGCTCACGACGGCCGGCACCCCCGCAGGGGACGGACCCGACGCCGTGCGCGCCGCCGCCGGCGACGCCTCGGCCCTGGTCCGGCGCTGGCTGGACCACGCGCCGTCCGGTGACGCCGTGCTGATCGTGGCGACCCGCCACGCGGTGGCCGTCCGGGACGAGGAGGTCCCCGACCCGGCGCAGGCCGCGGTGTGGGGCGTCCTGCGGGCCGCGCAGGCCGCGCACCCCGGCCGATTCCTCGTCGTGGACGTGGACGGGGAGGCGGGCCCGGAGTGGGGCGCGCTGATCCGGGCCGGCGAGCCGCACCTCGCCGTGCGCGGCGGGCAGTTCCTGGCACCCCGGCTGGCCCTGGTACCGGCGGGCTCCGCCGACCGGCCTGCGCCGTCCCTCTCCGGCGGCACCGTGCTGATCACCGGCGGTACGACCCCCGTGGGCGCGGCGCTGGCCGCGCACCTGGCCGCCCACCACGGCGTACGGGACCTGCTGCTGCTCGACGAGCCCGGCGCCGCCGCGGACGCCCTGGTGGCGGAACTGGCGGAACTCGGCGCCCGTACGCGCGTCGAGGCGCCCGCCCCCGACCGGCTGGACGCCGTGATCGAGTCCCTGGAGCGGCCGCTGACCGCGGTGGTCCACGCCGCGGGCGGTACCGCCGGGCTGGAGCTGGCCTGGGGGCTGCACGCACGGACCGGACAGGCCGGCCCGAGCGCCTTCGTGGTGTGCTCGTCCTTCGCCTCCCTCGGGGGCGGCGGGACCGAGGACCCGGCGGCCGACGCGGCCGTCGACGCGCTGGTACGGCGGCGCCGCGCCGCCGGACTCGCGGGGACCACGCTGGCGTGGGGCCCGTGGGCGGGCGACGCCGCCGTCCCCGGGACCGCCGGACTGTCCGTCGAGCGCGGGCTGGAGCTGTTCGACCAGGCCCTCGCCGTGGACACCGCGCTGCTGGCGCCGGTGCAGCTGGACCTGGCGGCGCTGCGGTCGCAGGCCCGGGAGCGGACCCTGCCGGCGCTGCTGCGCGGCCTGGTCCGCCTGCCCGCCGAGCGGGAGCAGGGCGGCGGTTCGCTGGCGCAGCGGCTGGCGGGCGTCTCGGACGCGGACCGCGAGCGGGTCGTACTGGACCTGGTCACGACGCACGTCGCGGCCGTCCTGGGCCACACCGCCGACGAGCTGATCGACGTCGAGCGCAAGCTCAAGGAACTGGGCATGGACTCGATGAGCGCGGTCGGGCTGCGCAACCGGCTGGCGCAGGCCACCGGGCTGCGCCTGCCCGTCTCGTTCGTCTTCGAGCACCCCACTCCGGCGGAGATCGCCCGGCAGCTGCTCAAGAGGGTCGGTTCGGGGGCCCCCGACACGGCCGCGCCCGAGCAGGCACCGGACACGATCGGGGTGCGGCTGCGCCACGCCGCCGGGACCGGCACCATGCGTGAGGCGCTGCGGCAGCTCGTGGCGGACGCGGGCGCCGGGCCGGTCTTCTCGTCGGCCGCCGAACTGCCCGACGGGAGCGGGCGCCTGGCGCAGCTGGCCTCCGGGCCGGGCCGGGTGAAGATCGTCTGCGTACCGTCCTACGTATACGTGGTCGGCTCCGGCCAGGAGCAGTTCATGCGCCTGGCCGACCACTTCGAGGGAGTGCGGGACGTCCTCGTGTGCTCGCTGCCGGGCTTCGGCACCGGACTCTCCCCGCAGTCCGGGGAGGTCGCGGTGGAGGCCCTGGAGGACGCTGTCCGCACGGCCGTCGGGGACGCCCCGTTCGTCCTCGTCGGCTACTCCATGGGCGGTGTCGTGGCCCGGTCGCTGGCCGAGCGCCTCGAGTCCTCCGGAGCCCCGCTCACCGGACTCGTCATGATCGACACGCTGGCACTCGACGGCGACGGGGACGGCGGTGACGAGGCGGGCCGTGCGTTCGCCGCCATGCTGGCGGGGATCCTCGAGCACGAGCAGCGCCCGGTGACCGTCGACGACGCCAGCTGGCTCTCCATGGGCGCCTATCTGCGCCTGTTCACCGGCCTGCGGCCGGAACCGATCGCCACCAGGACCCTCATGATCCGGGCGGCCGAACCGCTCGGCGGCGCAGCGCTGCCGAACGGCCCGCGGTGGGAGGACACCGACGACCACGTCGAGGTCGCCGCCGACCACTTCGCCCTGATCGAGGCCGCGTCCGCGGCCACGGCGGGCGCAATCGAAAGGTGGATCGAGGCATGAGCAGCGACGGGCTTCGACGAGGGATGTCCATCACGGTCATCCTCATCGGGGTGTTCATCTCCGCGGTGGACATGCTGATCGTCAACATCGCGTTCCCGAGCATGCAGGAGTCCTTCCCCTCCGCCGGCCTCACCAGCCTGTCCTGGGTGATGAGCGCCTACGCCATCACCTTCGCCGCGCTGCTGCTGCCCAGCGGCCGCTGGGCGGACCGGTCGGGGCGCAAGCGGGTCTTCCTGCTGGGCCTCGGACTGTTCACGGCCGTGTCGGCCGTGTGCGCGGCGGCGCCGTCCCTGGAGGTGCTCGTGGCCTTCCGCGCCCTCCAGGGCGTCGGCGCCGCACTGATGGCCCCCAGCTCCCTGGGACTGCTGCTCGGGCTGTTCGCCCCGGAGCGGCGGGGGATCGCCATCGGGCTGTGGACCGCGGTCGGCGGCGTCGGCTCGGCCGCCGCGCTGCCGCTGGGCGGGCTGCTGGCGGAGATCGACTGGCGCTGGGTCTTCGTCGTCAACCTGCCCCTCGGGACGGCGGCGCTGCTGATCGGCGCCTGGTCGCTGCGCAGGTCCGCGGCCGAGGGCGGTCCGGTCCCGGACCTGCTCGGCATCGCGGTGCTCGCCGCGTCCGTCGCCGCGGTCGTCGCGACGATCGCCCAGGGCCAGTCCTGGGGATGGGGCAGCCCCCAGGTCATCGGACTGTCGGCCGTCGGCGTGGTCGGCCTCGCCTACACCGTGCGCCGTGCCCTGCGGCACCCCGCGCCGGTGATCGAGCCCGCCATCCTCGCGGTCAGGAACGTGGCCCTGGGGAACGTCGCCACCGGCTTCTTCTTCATGGGCGTCGGCGCGATGGCCATGTCGACGATCCTGTTCCTGACCCAGGTCTGGGGCCACTCCACCTTGCGCGGCGCCCTGGAGATCGCGCCGGGCCCGGTGGCGGCCACCGTGTTCGCCGTACCCAGCGGCATCCTCGCCGTGCGCTACGGGGTGCATCTGGTCGGCCTGGCCGGTGCCACCGCCTTCGCGGCGGGCGGCATCTGGTGGGCCTGCGTGCTGGACGGCACCCCGGACTTCACCGGCCACTTCCTGCCCGGCTCCGTCATCGGCGGCATCGGCTTCGGCGCCATCCTGCCCGCCCTGGCCGCGGCGTCGACGCTGTCCCTGCCGCCGGAGCGCGTCGCCACCGGCACCGGCATGGCGTCCATGTCCCGCCAGATCGGCATGGCCCTCGGCGTCGCCGTGGTCGCCGCCGTCCTCGCCGGCACCCCCGACCTGTCCTCCTTCCGCGCCGCGTTCCTGATCATGGCCGGCGCCAGCCTCGTCAGCGGTCTCGCCCTGTTCGCGGTCGGCCCGGTGAGACGGCCCGCCCCGGCCGGTACGGGCGAGGACGCCCAGCAAGAACACATGACCCAAGCGGCAACGAGATAAGGAAGCAAGAAACATGGACAACTCCAGCAACGCGCACGAGGCGGCGGCCGCGTCCGGCGGCAAGTGCCCGATCGACCACTCCGCCCCCGCCGCCCGGACGGTCGTGCCGTCCTCCTCGCTGCCCATGGTGGAAATGGCACGGCTGCGGCAGGTGCTGAGCATCTGGGCCCGCCCCGAGCCCTTCCTGAAGAGCTGCCGCGCCAAGTACGGCAGCCGGTTCCGCGTGCAGATCATCCCCGGCATCCGCATCCACGTGATCTCGGCGCCGGAGGACGTGAAGAGCATGTTCCTCGCGCCCCGGGACGTCCTGCACACCGGTTCCAGCAACGGCCCCATCGAGAAGTGGACCGGCCAGAACGGCCTGGCCTGGCTGGACGAGGACGCGCACACCGCGCGGCGGCGCAGCGTCATGCCGAGCTTCCGGGGCGACGCGCTCAAGCGCATCGAGCAGGCGGTCGGCCTGCTGGCCAAGGAGACCGTCGCGTCCTGGCCCCGCAACCAGGTCGTGTCGGTCCACCCCTTCGCGCACCGCTACACCACCAAGGTGATCATGGAGGTCCTGTTCGGCGAGCACCGCCCGTCGAACGAGGACCAGATGTTCGAGGAGGTGATGAAGATGCTGGACTTCAACTCCCGCCCCGCGTCGATGACGATGTTCCACCGGATGCCGGCCTGGAGGGTGAAGCTGCTGCGCCTGCTCCGGCCCAACGGCGTCAACGAGTTCCTCACCCGCCGCGAGCGCGTCTACCGGATGGTGGACGCGGCCATCGAGGAGCGGGTGCGCTCCGGCGCGGCCGGTGACGACCTCCTCGGCGTGATGCTCGGCATCACCAACGCGGACGGCTCCAAGCCCAGCCGCATCGAGATGCGCGACGAGATCATGACGCAGTTCCTGGCGGGCACCGAGACCACCGCCGCGGCCATCTGCTGGGCGCTGGAGTTCCTCACCCAGCACCCCGAGGTGGTCCGCCGCCTGCGCGCCGAGATCGAGGAGGGCGCCGGCGACGAGTACCTGACCGCGGTGGTGCACGAGGTGCTGCGGCTCGGCCCGCCGATCCAGCAGATCGTCCCCCGCGAGGTGGTCAAGCAGGTCGAGATCGGCGGAGTGCGGTACGAGCCCGGCGACCGCCTGTGGGCCAGCGCCTACCTGCTCAACCGGGACGAGCACAACTATCCGCAGCCCGACGAGTTCCGTCCCGAGCGCTTCCTCGGCGTCAAGCCCGCCTCGCACACCTGGATCCCCTTCGGCGGCGGCCACACCCGGTGCCTCGGCGACCGCGTCGCCTTCGTGGAGATCAAGGCGACGCTGACCGAGATCCTCTCCACCTGCGACGTCGAGCGCGCCGACGCGAAGCCGGAGTACGCGCACAGCCGTACGGTCGTCAACATCCCCCGGAACGGGGCCCGCATGGTGTTCCGTCCGCGCAAGGTGAAGGCCGGACTGGCCGCGGGATGAGGCACGCCGGCGGCGCCGGGGCGCCGGCTGCGGGGAACCGGGGGACCGTCCTCGCGGCGGCGGCCCCCCCCGGTAGGTTGGTTCCGCCGCGCGTGGCCCGTTCACCTGGCGATGCCGTCGGACCGTTCCCGCGCCGAGGGACCAGCGGGGGCGGCCCGGCCCGTCAGGAGCAGGGCCCCGGGCGACCGGGGCGCCCGGGTGGGACGCAGGTCCGCTCGCGACGCACGTACTGGCGGGCACCACCGACGCGCGTGTCCCGCGCGTCCGTTCCACGGAAAATGGAGGTTTGCATGAGGCTCCCGAACACCGCGTTCACCGAGCGGCCCTGGCGGATCCACGAGTTCATCAAGGACTTCGAGATCGAGGACGTCTGGGACCTGGACACCCCGGGAGGCCCCGACGATCTGGCCCTGCTGGTCCAGCAGTTCGACAGCGACGGGGCGGACTTCAAGCCGTCGCCGATGTACAAGCTGCTGTTCGCGATCCGCTGGCGGCTCGGAGCCATCCTCAAGTGGGACGAGGAGAAGCACGGCCTCGGCCCGCGCAACCCGTCCCTGCGGGACCGGCTGCCGGACGACCTGCGCGACGGCCCCTGCGGCCCGGACCTGAAGGTGGTGCCGATGAAGTCGGTCTACCAGAGCTCCGACGAATGGGTCACCGAGGTCGTCAACAAGACCGTGCACGCGGCCATGCACATCGGCTGGGTGGACGACGGGAACGGCCGGTACCACGCCCAGATGGCCGTCCTGGTCAAGAAGAAGGGCACGCTGGGCAAGGTGTACATGCCCCTCATCCTTCCCTTCCGGCGCATCTTCGTGACGCCTTCCCTGGTCAAGGCGATCGGCCGCTCCTGGCGGACGCGGACGCGGCCGACCGCCTGAGACCGGCCGGTGCGGCCCCGCCGCACCACGGCCCGCCCCCGGCGCCTCCCGCGCCGCACCCCGCGGCCGACCTCGCACCCCGTAGCCCGCGCGGCCCCACCGCGCGGGCTACGGGCGTTCCCGGACGGCGCGACGGACGAGCCGCCCCGCGGTCGCGCACCGCACCCGAACACCCCGCGAACACACCGCCGACGGCGGCGGTACGCCGGATGACGGACGCGTACCGGCCCCGGTCCCACCGGATTCGACGGCGCCGAAGTGTATCTGCGGAGCCCGTTCACGGATCGTGCAGCCAAAGGGGTAGAAAGGGCTGGAGCTCTATGGGCGTCAATGAGTGCGGGCAAGGGTTCACCGGGGTGGGTCAGAATGCCGTCGCCGTCATCGGAATGTCGTGCCGTGTCCCGGGCGCCGAGGACGTGCGCGCCTTCTGGAAGCTGCTGAGGGAGGGCGGGGACGCGATCTCGGACGCGCCCGCCGACCGGTGGCCCACGGACATCCCCGAACTGGCGCGCCACCCCAGGGGCGGTTTCGTCGACCGCGTCGGCGACTTCGACGCCGGCTTCTTCGGCATCTCCCCGCGCGAGGCCGCGGTGATGGACCCGCGCCAGCGGATGGTGCTCGAACTGAGCTGGCAGGCGGTGGAGGACGCCTCGCTCGCACCGGAGAGCCTGCGCGGCAGCGCCACCGCCGTGTTCCTGGGCGCCACCGGTGACGACTACGCCTCCCTGGTGCACCGGCACGGCGCCGACGCGCTGTCCCACCACTCCGTCGCCGGGCTGAGCCGGGGCCTCATCGCCAACCGGGTCTCGCACCAACTGGGCCTGCACGGACCGAGCCTGACCGTGGACACCGCGCAGTCCTCCTCCCTCGTCGCCGTCCACATGGCCTGCGAGAGCCTGCGCTCGGGAGCCGCGCGCCTGGCACTGGCCGGCGGCGTCCACCTGAACCTGGTGCCGGAGAGCACCATCGCCTTCGCCCGCGCCGGGGCCCTGTCGCCCGACTGCCGCAGCCACACCTTCGACGCCCGCGCCAACGGCTTCGTCCGCGGCGAGGGCGCCGGCGTGGTGGTGCTCAAGCGCCTGGCCGACGCGGTCGCCGACGGCGACGACGTGTACTGCGTCCTGCTCGGCGGCGCCGTCAACCACGACGGCCCCGGCGCGCTGACCGTGCCCAGCGCCGAGGCGCAGAGCGCGCTGCTGCGTGCCGCGTACCGCGACGCCGGGGTGACCCCCGCGCAGGTGCGGTACGTCGAACTGCACGGCACCGGCACCCGGGCGGGCGACCCCGTCGAGGCGAGCGCCCTCGCCGAGGTCTTCGGCGAAGGCCGTGACGCCGCGCGGCCGCTGCTCGTGGGGTCGGTGAAGACCAACATCGGCCACCTCGACGCGGCCGCGGGCGTCGTCGGACTGATCAAGGCCGCCCTGTCCGTACGCCACGGAGTGCTGCCGGCGAGCCTCAACTACGAGACCCCGAACCCGGACATCCCCCTGGAGCAGTGGAAGCTGCGGGTCAACGCCACCGCCGCGCCGTGGCCCGACGGCCCCCGGCTGGCCGGCGTCAGCTCCTTCGGCATCGGCGGCACCAACTGCCACCTCGTCGTCGCCGCCCCCGAGACCCGGACCGCCCCGGAATCCGGCCCCGGCCCCGGCCCCGCACTCCCCGAGGAGGCCCCGCCCCCACCGCGGCACGGCGCCGGAGCCGCGCCCGGCACGCCCGTCCCGGTGATGGTCTCCGCCCGCACCCCGCAGGCGCTGCGGGCCCAGGCCCGGCAGCTGCACGACTGGGTGCGCGACGACACCGCGCTGCGCCCCGAGGACGTCGGCTGGTCCACCGCGACCACCAGGTCCCCGCTGAAGAGCCGGGGCGTCGTCCTCGCCGCCGACCGCGACGAACTCCTCGACGGCCTGGCCGCGCTGGCCGAGGGCAGGCCGTCGGCGCGGGCGGTCACCGGCACCGCCGCCGAGGGCGGCCGCGTCGTCTGGGTCTTCTCCGGCCAGGGCGCGCACTGGACCGGCATGGCCCGCGGCCTGTGGCGGACGAACGAGGTGTTCGCCGCCCGCATGGAGGAGTGCGAGGCCCTGCTCCAGCAGTACGCCGGCTGGTCGCTGCGCGAGGTGCTCGGCGACGAGGACGCCCTCACGCGCATGGACGTCGTCCAGCCCGCGCTGTTCGCCGTCATGGTCTCCCTGGCCGAGGTGTGGCGCTCGACCGGCCTGGAGCCGGACGCGGTCATCGGCCACTCCCAGGGCGAGATCGCCGCCGCGACCGCCGCCGGCATCCTCTCCCTCGCCGACGGCGTGCGGCTGATCGTCGCCCGCGCGCGGATCATCACCGAGAAGCTCTCCGGACGCGGCCTGATGGCCGTCCTGGACCTGCCGGCCGACCAGGTCGACCGGTCCCGCGTCGCGGTCGCCGCGGTCAACTCGCCCGGCACCGTGGTGATCTCCGGCGACCCCGACGGCGTCCGCGCCGCCGTCGCCGACTGCCGGGCCCGGGACATCCGCGCCCGGATCGTCCCCGTCGACTACGCCTCCCACTGCGACCACGTGGAGTCCATCCGGGACGAGGTGCTCGCCGGTGTGGCGGGCGCCCCCACCACCGACACCGGGGTGGCGTTCTACTCCACCGTCGTCGCCGGCCGGGTCGACCCGGCCACCCTGGACGCCGAGTACTGGTACCGCAACCTGCGCGAGCCGGTGCGCTTCGCCGCCACCGTGGAGGCGCTGGCCGCCGACGGCTACGGCGTGTTCGTCGAGGTCAGCCCGCACCCTGTGCTGACGATGCACATCGCGGGCACGGTCGGCTCCGCCGTCGTGCAGCCCACGCTGCGCCGCAACGAGGACGAGACGCACCGCCTGCTGCTGTCCATGGCCGAACTCCACACCCGGGGCGTCGACCTGGACTGGCGCAGCTGCTACCCCGGCGCCCGGCGCGTACCGCTGCCCCCCTACGCCTTCCAGCGCGAGACCCACTGGATCGACGGGACCGCCGCCACCGCCACGCCCGTCACGCGGCCGGCCCCCGCCGCCGGCGCCACCGCGCCCGAGGCCGCGCCCGCCGCCGGCGGGATGTCCGAGCAGGACCTGTGGACGCTGGTCCGCGGTGAGGCGGCGGTGCTGCTCGGGCACACCGACACCACGCGGATCGGAGCGGACAACACCTTCAAGGAGCTCGGCTTCGACTCCGTGACCGCGGTGCAGCTGCGGGACCGGCTCAACGCCGCGACCGGTCTGGAGACGCCCGCCTCGCTGGTCTACGACCACCCGACCCCCGCCGCCGTGGTGCGCCACCTGCGCGAGCGGTTCACCGGGGAGCCGGACGGGGAGCACCCCGGTGCGGAAACCGGCACCGCCCCCGCGGGCGACGAGCCGATCGCGATCGTCGGCATGAGCTGCCGGCTGCCCGGCGGCGTCACCACCCCCGAGGACCTGTGGCGGCTCGTCGCCGACGGAGCCGACGCGATCACCGGGTTCCCCGAGGACCGCGGCTGGCAGGTCGGCACCGACGCGGACTTCGTCCCCGCCGGCGGCTTCCTGGACGGCGCGGCCGACTTCGACGCGGGCTTCTTCCGGATCAGCCCGCGCGAGGCCCTCGCCATGGACCCGCAGCAGCGCCTCGCCCTCGAGGCCGTCTGGGAGGCACTGGAGAGCGCCGGCCAGGACCCGGCCCGGCTGCGCCGCAGCAGCACCGCGGTGTTCATGGGCGCCATGGCCCAGGACTACCTGCCGCGCCTGCAGGACGTCTCGGGCAACCTCGCCGGCCACGCCCTGACCGGCGGCTCCGGCAGCGTCGTGTCCGGCCGGATCGCCTACTCCCTCGGGCTGGAGGGACCGGCCGTCACCGTCGACACCGCCTGCTCCTCCTCCCTGGTCGCCGTCCACCTGGCCGCCCAGTCGCTGCGCTCCGGCGACTGCTCCCTCGCCCTGGCGGGCGGCGTCACCGTGATGTCCACCCCGGGCATGTTCGTCGAGTTCGCCCGGCAGGGCGGACTGGCCGCCGACGG
>NZ_KL591043.1:18356-24646 GCF_000716335.1 Streptomyces sp. NRRL S-118
GCCGGGACCGCGAGGAACCGCTGTGGCTGGGGTCGCTGAAGTCCAACATCGGACACACCCAGGCCGCCGCCGGCGTCGCGGGCGTCATCAAGATGATCATGGCGATGCGCGAGGGGGTGCTGCCCAGGACCCTCCACGCGGAGCAGCCGTCGAGCCGTGTCGACTGGTCCTCGGGCGCCGTACGGCTGCTGGCCGAGCAGCGCGACTGGGCGGAGGCGGACCGCCCCCGGCGCGCCGGCGTCTCCTCGTTCGGCATCAGTGGCACCAACGCCCACGTGATCATCGAGCAGGGTGACCGCGTCGAGCCCGCCGCACCGCCGCACGGGCCGTCGGCCGGACCGGTGGCCGAGCCGCCCCGCGGCGACACGGTCTGGACCGTGTCGGCGCACAGCGCCAAGGCGCTCGCCGGACAGGCGCGCAAGCTCGGCGCCGCACTCGCCGCCGGCACCGCCGCCCACCCGGCCGACGTCGCCGTGTCCCTGGCCACCCGGCGCGCGACCTTCGACCACCGCGCCGTGATCATCGGGTCGGACCAGGAGGAACTCCTCGCCGGGCTGGACGCCCTGGCCCAGGGGCGGCGCGATTCCGGTGTCGTCACCGGCCACGCCTCGGCGCCGCCCGCCGTCGGCGTCCTGTTCTCCGGGCAGGGCAGCCAGCGCCTCGGCATGAGCCGCGAACTGATCGGGACCTTCCCGGCGTTCGCCGACGCCTGGCGCGAGGTCTGCGACGCACTCGACCCGCTGCTGGAGCACCGCATCGACGACGTCGTCTCGGCCGAGCCCGGCTCCGAGGCGGCCGGACTGCTCGACGGGACCGCGATGACGCAGCCCGCGCTGTTCGCCTTCGAAGTGGCCGCCTACCGGCTCCTCGTGTCCCTCGGGGTCGAGCCCGCGGTGCTCGTCGGGCACTCCATCGGCGAACTGGCCGCCGCGCACGTCGCCGGCGTCTTCTCCCTGGCCGACGCGGCCCGCCTGGTCGCCGCACGCGGCCGCCTGATGGGCGCGCTGCCGCGCGGCGGGGCCATGGTGGCCGTACAGGCGAGCGAGGACGACGTCCGGGCCGCCCTGGCCGGCCACGAGCGGAGCGTCTCCGTCGCCGCTGTCAACGGCCCCGCCGCCGTCGTCGTCTCCGGCGCGGAGGACGTCGTCACCGAGGTCGCCGCGGCCCTGGCCGCCCAGGGCCGGAAGACCACCCGGCTGCGCGTCTCGCACGCCTTCCACTCACCGCTCATGGACCCCATGCTCGACGACTTCCGGCGCGTCGCCGAGTCGGTCGTCTACGCGCCCGCGCGCCTCGCGGTCGTGTCGAACGTGACCGGTGCCGTCGCCGAACCGGGCGAGCTGGAGCAGCCCGGGTACTGGGTGCGCCACGTGCGCGACGCCGTACGCTTCGCCGACGGGGCCGCCGCCGCCGTCAAGGCCGGGGCCGAGGTGCTGGTCGAGGTCGGGCCGGACGGCGTCCTGTCCGCCATGACCTCCGACATCCTCACCGACGCCGGCGTGACGGCGATCCCCCTCGCCCGCAAGGGCCGTTCCGAGCGGCGTTCGGCGGCCGAGGCCCTGGCCCGTCTGCACGTCGCCGGCGTCCCGGTCGACTGGCGCGCCTACCTCGACGCCGTCGGCGTCGCCGGCCGGCCCGTCGACCTGCCCACCTACGCCTTCGACCACCAGCGCTACTGGGCGCAGCAGGCCGAGCCGCACGGCGACGTCGCGAGCGCCGGGCTGGAAGCGGTCGGCCACCCCTTCCTGGCCGCCGCCACCGAACTCGCCGTCGGCGACCAGGTGGCGTTCAGCGGGCGGATCGACCTCGCGAGCCGGCCCTGGCTGGAGGACCACACCATCTTCGGCACCACCGTCTTCCCCGGCGCGGCCGTGGTGGAGATGGCGCTGCGCGCCGCCGAGGACACCGGTTGCCGCGCCGTCGAGGAACTGACCCTCCACGCACCGCTGACCTTCACCGGCAGCGCCGTGCAGGTGCAGGTCGTCGTCGGCGAGGCGGAGCCGTCGGGCAGGCGTCCCGTCGGTGTCCACTCCCGTCCCGCCTCCGGCGGCGGTTCCGGCGCCTGGACCCTGCACGCCGCCGGACACGTCGTCCCGCAGGCCCCCGCCCCCGGCGCCCGCGTGGACGTGTGGCCCCCGCAGGGCGCCGAGCCGGTGGACCTGTCCGGCTTCTACCCTGACCTCGCCGGCCGGGGCTACGGCTACGGCCCCGCCTTCCGGGGGCTGCGCTCGCTGTGGCGGCTCGGCGACGAGGTCCACGGCGAGGTCCAGCTGCCCGACGACGTGCCGCACGCCGGGGACGGGTTCGCCGTGCACCCGGCCCTCTTCGACGCCGCGCTGCACCCCGTCCTGTCCCTGATGGTGTCGGACGACCCGACGCAGGCGGTCCTGCCGTACTCCTGGTCCGGCGTCACCTGCCACGCACGCGGAACGGGCCGGCTGCGGGTCCGCGCGGCCCGCATCAGCGACACCGAGGTGTCGCTGTCGGTCTCCACCCCCGACGGCACGCCCGTGCTGACCGTCGGCTCCCTCGCCCTGATGCCCGCCTCGGCGGACCAGCTGGCCAGGGCCTCCCTGGCCGACTCGCTGTTCGCCGTGCGCTGGGCGCCGGCGCAGCCGGACCCGGGGCAGCCGGACCGGCCGGCCGACCTGGTGCACGTCGAGGCGGACGGGCGGGGCGACGTCCCGGCGGCCGCCCGGGCCGGCGCCCACAAGGCGCTCGAACTGGTGCAGCGGCGGCTGGCCGAGCACCACGACCGCCCGCTGGTCATCGTGACGAGGAACGCCGTGGCCGTCCTCCCCGGCGAGACGCCGGATCCGGCCCTCGCCCCGGTATGGGGCCTGGTCCGCTCCGCGCAGGCCGAACACGCCGGCCAGTTCGTCCTCGTGGACACCGATGGCACCGAGCAGTCGCTGCGCGCGCTGGAGAACCTGGACGTGACCGTGCCGCAGCTCGCCGTCCGCCAGGGCACGGTCCACGCACCGCGGCTGGTCCCGGCCGCCCCGGCCGCCGAGCGGCCCGCCTGGAATCCGGACGGAACGGTTCTGCTCACCGGTGCGACCGGTGGCCTGGGCGCCCTGCTCGCCCGGCACCTGGTCGTCGAGCACGGAGTGCGCAACCTGATGCTCCTCAGCCGCTCCGGCGCCGCCGGGCTCGCCGGTGAACTGACCGGGCTCGGCGCCCGCGTCATGCAGGCCGCCTGCGACGTCTCCGACGCCCGGGCCCTGGCGGAGCAGCTCGCGCGGATCCCGCGGGAAGCACCGCTCACCGCGGTCGTGCACATGGCGGGCGTGCTCGACGACACCACCGTGGAACTGCTGACGCCGGAGCGGATCGACCGCGTGTTCGCGCCCAAGGCCGACGCCGCGTGGCATCTGCACGAGCTCACCAAGGACATGGACCTGTCGGCGTTCGTCCTCTTCTCCTCCGTCGTGGGCGTCATAGGCAACGCCGGACAGGCGAACTACGCGGCCGCCAACGCCTTCCTCGACGCCCTCGCCGAGCACCGCGCCGGGGCGGGGCTGCCCGCGCACGCCCTGGCCTGGGGCCCGTGGGAGCTCGGCATGGCCAGCACCCTCGGCGAAGCCGACCTGGCGCGCTTCCGGCGCCACGGCATGGCGCCGCTGGTGGCGGAGAAGGGCACCGCGCTGTTCGACGCCGCCCTCGCCTCCGACGAGCGGCTCCAGCTCCCCGTGCAGGTCGACCGGGGCGCGCTGCGGCAGGACACCGTGCCGGCGCTGCTGCGCACCCTCGTCCGGCCCGCCTCCGCGCCCGCGCCCTCCGGGCCGCCCGCCGCCGCCGAGGAGAGCGGCGGGTCCGCCATGGCGCACAGGCTGGCCGCGCTCGCGCCGGAGGAGCAGCGCGAGGAACTGGTGGCCCTGCTGCTGGAGACCGCCGCGGTGGTGCTGGGCTACCCGTCCGCCGACGACATCGACGCCGACATGACCTTCCAGGAGATCGGTTTCGACTCCCTCAGCGGCGTCGAGTTCCGCAACCAGGTCAAGCAGGACACGGGAGTCCACGTCCCGGCGACGGTGATCTACAACTACCCGACGCCCGCCGCCCTGGCGGAGCGGGTGAGGGAACTGCTGTTCCCCGAACCGGAGCAGGCGGAGGAAGAGGCCACCGGCCTGCCGGACGCCGAGCCCGATGAACTCGACGACATCGACGAACTCGACATCGAGGCACTCGTACAGCGGGCGATCTCGGAATGAGGACTCCGAGCCCGCGCGTGCCCGACCTGGAAGTGGTGGAGAGATGAAGCCCGAAGAACTGAAGGCCGTCCGTACGTTCGTCAAGGAGTGTCTCGGCGGCACCCACACGGAGATGGATGCCCTGGAGGACAAGCCTTCGGACGTCTACGAGAAGTTCCGGGAGACCGGACTGGCCAACTGGTGGCTGCCCGAGGACCTCGGCGGCCGCGGGCTCGGCCTGGAGGACAGCGTCGAGGTCGTCAACGAGATCTCCTACGGCGACGCCGGCGTGGCCTTCACGCTCTTCATCTCCGTGCTCGGCACCAGCATGGTGCAGCTGTACGGCTCCGAGGAGCTCAAGGCCCGGTACCTGGCGCCCATGGCCGCCCGGGGCTCGTTCTGCGCCACGCTGGGCAGCGAACGGGCCGCGGGCAGCGAACTCGGCAAGATCGAGACCGTGGTCGCGACCGACGGGGACGAACTCGTCGTCACCGGTGAGAAGTTCTTCTCCACCAACACCGACTTCGCCGACTTCCTCGTCGTCGTGGCCCGCTCGGCGGAGGACCCCGAGGCGTACCACGCCGTGCTGATCCCGCGCGACACCCCCGGCGTCGAGATCGTGAAGCGCTGGGACGTCATCGGCCTGCGCGCCTCGTACACGTACCAGGTCAGCCTGAAGGGCTGCCGCGTCCCCGTCGCGAACCGCCTCGAGGGCTCGGGCCTGCGGCTGCTGGAGATCGGCCTGAACGCCAGCCGCATCCTGATCGCCGCCACGGCGATCGGGATCGCCCGCCGCGTGCGCGACCACTGCATGACGTACGCCAGGAGCAAGCCCTTCCGTGACGGCGTGCTCATGGAGAGCCCGGTCTTCGCGCAGCGGCTCGGGCAGATGGAGATGCAGATCGACGTCATGAAGAGCCACTGCCTGCGCGCCGCCCGCGAGTACGACGCGATCATGGCGGACCCCGGCGCCGCGGCCCTCTTCCACCGGCAGGGCACGCTCAAGTCGGCGCTGACCGCCAAGATGTTCTGCGGCCAGGCCGGCTGGGACGTGGCAAGCGTGGGATCCGAGATGTTCGGCGGGCTGGGCTACACCCACGACCTGCCCATCGGCAAGCTGATGCGCGACATGCGCTACGTCTCCCTCGTGGAGGGCGGGGACGACGTCCTGCGCGACCTGCTCTTCAGCCGCTACGTGATCCCGGTGCCGCGCCGCTCCTAGCAGCGAGGGCCACCTGACGACGGCCCGGCCCGGCCCCCGCTCGTGCGGGGCGCCGGGCCGGGCCGTTGCGCGTACGGAAGGGTCCGGCTCGCCCGTCAGGGGACGTCGGCCTCGAAGAGGGCGGTGCAGCCGTGGACGGTCAGGGTGTGGGAGGGGAAGCGCGCGGCCAGCTCCGTGCGCAGGTCGTCGAGGCTGTCCCCGGAGTTGTGCATCACGCCGCGCCGGTTCCACATCGCGAGCGTGGCGCGGGCGGCCACCCCCACCGGTACGCCCTGGGTGAGCACCGTGGCCCCGAAGATGCGCCCGCCCGGCCGGACGCACGCCGCGACGTTGTCCAGCACCTTGGCCTTCTCGCGGATCGTGCCGGGCACGCAGTGCAGCAGGAAGTTCATCGAGGCCGAGCCGTACGCCCCTTCGGGGAGCGGCAGCGGCTCCAGCGCGTTGGCCCGGACCGTCCTGACGTCGAAGCGGGCCAGGCGGCGGGCCGCGTGGCGCAGCGAGTGCTCGTTCAGGTCCGCCAGGGTGATCGCCTGCTGCGGGGCGGTGCGGCAGTTGTCCAGGAAGTAGCCGGTGCCCACGCCGACGTCCAGGTGGTCGGGCGACACGTTGCGGTCGAACATGGCGACCACTTCCGGCACCGGGACACGGAAGAGGAACCGGCAGTTGAACTTGAAGGCGACGAAGTCGTACAGGGGCAGCGTGTACGGCTGGTACATGGCCTGGCCGGCGTGCACCTGGTCCGAGTGGGGCGAGGCGGTCACGTGGAACCTCCGGCCGACGGGCGAATACGTCTGCACACGACTATACGTGGCCGCGGTGCCCCGCCCCACGGGGGAGTTGGTGCCCGCACGCGCCCGCCGCACGGCCCGCACGCG
>NZ_KL591043.1:24862-31877 GCF_000716335.1 Streptomyces sp. NRRL S-118
CGGCCCGCACGCGCCGCCGCACGGCCCGCACGCGCCGCCGCGCGGCGGGCCGCGGTCCCGCGCGGTTCAGGCCAGGGCCGCCCCGGCGGCGGGCGCGGACCGGTAGCGGCCGGCCGGGCGGGGGAGGCCCAGACGGGCGCGCAGGGTCGGGGCCGGGGCGGACGGGGGCGCGGCGGCGCGCACCTCGGCCGCGAGAGCCAGGACCGCCTCGTGGGCCGCATCGGCCGGGCCGGGCGGGGCGATCAGCGTGAAGCCGTCCGCCGCGCCGGTGTCGACGAGCGCGCGGAGCTCCGCGGCCGTGCCGGGCGTGTCGCCGACGGGCCGGTCGAGGAGGACCACGAGCGTGTCGGGGTCGCGTCCGGCCTGCCGGGCCAGGTCGCGCACGGTCCGGCGCACCGCCGGCCCGCTGTCCGCCGGGGCCAGGACCACGTCGGCGATGCGCGCCGCCAGGGCGAGGTCGTCGGCGTCCGCCACGCGGTGGACCAGGGGGAGGTGCCCCTGCGGCGGGCGGGCGATGTTCAGCGGCCCGGCCACGTCGAAGTGGTCGCCCTTGTGGTCGAGCGTGTGCAGCTTCTCCGGGACGAAGTACGCGGCCGACGCGCGGTCCCGCACGAAGGCGTCGTCGTCGAAGCTGTCCCACAGACCCGTGAGCACCTCGGTGAACTCCGCTGCCCGCGCGCGCCGTTCGGCGGCGGAGGCGCTGCCCGCGCGGGTGTAGTTGTCCGCCGCGGCGGGGTCGGCGTGGGTGAGCGGCTGCCAGCCGGCCCGGCCGTGGGTCAGGTGGTCGGCCGTGGCCAGGACACGGGCCGCGTGGTAGGGGAGAGCCTGCTCGGTGCAGATGGTCGTGACGAGCCCGATGCCTCGGGTGCGGGCCGCCAGCGCTGCGGTGAGCGTGCCGGACTCGAAGTGCGGTGCGTCGGCGGGATCCGGCGCGGCCGACTGGCGGTCGTGCAGCAGCAGCGCGTCGATGCCCGCGGCCTCGGCCTGCCGGGCGCGGCCGAGCACCTCGGCGAACGGGGCGCCGTCCTCTCCGGTGGCCGCGGCGGTGAGGAGCCGGGTGAACAGGGGGATGCGGCCGTCGCGCCGGGTCATGCGGCACCTGCCTTCCGAGTCGTCGTCCGGGTCGGGGCCGTGGCGTCGGCCAGCCCCAGCTTGTCGCGCAGGGTGCCCTCGGCGTACTCGTCCTTCACGAGCCCGCGCCGGCGCAGCTCCGGCACCACGTGGTCGACGAAGGCCTCGGCCGAGGCGGGGAGGTAGGGGAAGTCGACGATCCAGCCGTCGGCCGCCCCCTCGGTGAACCCGCGCGCCATGTGGTCCGCCACCTGCTCGGGGGTGCCGGCGAAGAAGTCCGCGACCTGGCGCAGGGCCAGCTGGCGCAGGGTCAGGTTCTCCCGCCGGGCCAGCGCCGTCCACATCTTCCGGGTGCTGGAGGAGCGGTTGGACTCCGGGATGTCGGGGACCGGCCCGTCGAGGGGATAGCGCGTCAGGTCCAGGTCGCCGAGCTGCTCCTGGAGCGCGCGGACGGCGACGATGTCCGGGACGAGCTCGTGCAGCTCGCCGATGAGCCGGCGCGCCTCCTCCTCCGTACCGGCCACCAGGGGCTGGACGCCCGGCCAGATCTGCACCCGCTCCGGATCCCTGCCGTGCGCGGCGACGCGTCGCTTCAGATCCGCGTACGTCGCCTGGCCGTCGGCCAGCTGCGTGTGGCGGGTGAAGATCACCTCCGCGTGCCGGGCGGCGAACTCCCGGCCGACCGGCGAGGCGCCGGCCTGGAAGATGACCGGGCGGCCCTGGGGCGCCGGAGGCAGGTTCAGCTCCCCGCCGACGTCGAAGAACGACGGCGACAGCCCCGGCGCGGCGGCCGCCGCGCGGGCGGGCTCCCCCGCCCACAGGCGCTTGGTCACCCCGATGAACTCCTCGGCGCGCACGTACCGCAGGTCGTGCTCCATGTGCTCCGGGAAGCCGAAGTTGCGCGACTCCCACGGCGCGGCGGAGGTCACCACGTTCCACCCGGAACGGCCGCCGCTGATGCGGTCCAGGGACGTGAACCTGCGGGCGATGTCGTACGGCTCGTTGTACGTGGTGGTCGCCGTCGCGGCGAGCCCGATGTGCTCGGTGCCGGCGGCGTAGGCGGACAGCAGGCTCAATGGCTCGAAGTGCTCGTTCCGGGCCGTCCGGCTGAAGTGCTGCACGTCGGTGCCCCAGACGGCCACCACGTCGGGGACGAAGACGCAGTCGAACGTGCCGCGCTCGAGCGTGCGGACGCACTCCAGGTGGAAGGCGAAGTCCAGCTGGGCGTCGACCGGCGTGGAGGGGTGCCGCCAGGCGGCGATGTGCGAACCCGGGCCGTCGATGATGGCTCCGAGTTTCATGGTGCGTTTCTGGTGAACCATGCGAACTTCCCTGAGAGGACGTTTTCGGGCGAAAAGCTCTTACGTGGAACGCAGGTCTCGGCGGGCCTTCCGGAGGGCCGCGCGGATCGACCGTACTAGATCATCCGCCTTCTTGTCCGCCCAGAGGTTCATCGTTGTACGAATGCTCGGAAAGGTGCACGACGCGGGAGAAAAGTGCAGCGGATCCCTGCTGAAACCGCACTGAAACCGGGGCCGGGCATACTGGCGAGTAGCTGCTTGAGGGATGCCCGGAGCGAGGAGTCGCCACCCGGCCCCCGAAGTGTTGTTCCTCTGAATTCGAGTGGTTATTGGGCGAGGGGTCGAGGGTGTGTGCCGACGGGGGAAGGGTGAGGCCGCGACGGTCGCCGACGCGTGGCGATGCTGGTCGGACGCCCCTTCCCTGCCTCGTGCGCTCCGCCTGCCGTCGACGGGGCAACGTCGCCCCTGACGTCAGGACGTGAAAAAAACCTAGGCCCCGTCCATCCTGATCGCGGTAAATTCTATTCAATCCGGATGCATGCGTGACGCGTCATGCGCGGCATAGCGTTCTGGTTTTCTGGAGGATTATCACCGATGAGTGCTGCCGATATAGCCGGACGTGACGACCAGAAAACCAGCGCGCAGATCGCGGTCGTGGGTTACTCCTGCCGCGTCGCCGGAGCCGCCACTCCGGGCGAGTTCTGGGAACTTCTCAAGAACGGTCGATCCGGGATCGGTGAATTCCCGGAAACGCGGCGTGCGGAAGGCGCCGGACACCCCGATCTGCCGGGCGGATACCTCGACGCGGTGGACCGCTTCGACGCCGATTTCTTCGAGGTCTCGCCCGCGGAAGCGGCCGCCATGGACCCCCAGCAGCGCCTGGCGCTCGAGCTGAGCTGGGAGGCGGTGGAGAACAGCGGAACCTCCCCGCACGCCCTGCGGGGCACCCGGGTCGGGGTCTTCCTCGGCGCCATCAACGACGACTACGCCTCCCTGCTGCACCGCCGGGGCGCCGACGCCGTGACCCGGCACAGCCTGACCGGAAGCCAGCGCAGCTTCCTCGCCAACCGGATCTCCTACCACCTCGGCCTGCGAGGGCCCAGCGCGGTGGTCGACACCGGGCAGTCCTCGTCCCTCGTCGCCGTCCACCTCGGCATGCAGAGCCTGCTGCGCGGAGAGTGCGACGCCGTGCTGGCCGGCGGGGTCAACCTCATCCTCTCCGACCTCACCGGCCACAGCCTCAAGCGCTTCGACGCCCTCTCGCCCGACGGCCGCTGCTATACCTTCGACGCGCGGGCCAACGGGTACGCGCGCGGCGAGGGCGGCGGCTTCGTCCTGCTCAAGCCCCTGGGGCAGGCCCTCGCCGACGGCGACCGGGTCCTGGCCGTCATCCAGGGCAGCGCCGTCAACAACGACGGCGGCGGCGACGGCCTGACCGTTCCCGACGCCGGCGCCCAGCAGGCGGTCCTCCTCGACGCGTGCCGGGCGGCCGGCATCCGGCCCGCCGACGTCCAGTACGTGGAGCTGCACGGCACCGGCACCAAGGTCGGCGACCCGCTGGAAGCCTCGGCCGTGGGCCGGGCGTTCGGCACCGGGCGGTCCGGGGAGTCCCCCGTCCTGGTCGGCTCGGTCAAGACGAACATCGGGCACCTGGAGGCGGCGGCGGGCATCGCCGGACTGCTGAAGGTCATCGCCTGCGTCAGCCACCGCGAGGTGGTGCCCACCCTCAACCACGAGCGGCCCAACCCGCGCATCCCGCTCGCCGAGCTGAACCTCGCCGTGCAGCGCGACCACCGGGCCTGGCCGGGCGAGGACGGCAGGCTCGTCGCGGGTGTCTCCGCGTTCGGACTGGGCGGTACGAACTGCCACGTGATCGTCACCGACGCCCCGGCCGGCGCCACCGCCGATGCCGATGCCGTGCCGTCCTCCGCCGGTGCTCCCGCCGCCGTGACCGCCGATGCCGGTGCCGCCGTCGTCACCGCCGAGGCCGATGCCCCCGTCGCCGCCGAGGCCGTCACCGTCGACGCCGACGCCGTACCGTCCTCCGGCCCGCTGCCGTGGCCGGTGTCCGCGCGGGACGAGGCCGCGCTCGGCGAGCAGGCCGCGCGGCTGGACGCCCACCTGGAGCTGCACCCGCGGACCGACACGGCCTCCGTCGCCCGCACGCTGGCCGCCGGGCGGGCCCGGTTCGAACACCGGGCCGTCGTCGTCGGCGAGGACGACGCCGCCCTGCGGGCAGGTCTGCGGGCGCTGGCGGCCCGCTCCGGTGCCGCGAACGTCGTCCGCGGCGTGACGAGCCCCTCGCGCACCGCCGCGCCTGCGTCGACCACGGCCGACGGCGGCGACCCCGGCGTGGTGTTCGTCTTCCCGGGCCAGGGGACGCAGTGGGCGGGCATGGCCGCCGCACTGCTGGAGACGTCGCCCGTCTTCGCCGCGCGCATGGCGCAGTGCGAGGCCGCCCTGGCCCCGTACACCGACTGGTCGCTGACCGAAGTGGTGCGGGACCCCTCCGGCTCCGGGCTCCTCGACCGCGTCGACGTCGTCCAGCCGGCGCTGTGGGCCGTCATGGTCTCCCTCGCCGAGGTGTGGCGGTCCGTGGGCGTGCGCCCCGCCGCGGTGCTCGGGCACTCCCAGGGGGAGATCGCCGCGGCCGTCGTGGCGGGCGCCCTGTCGACGCAGGACGGAGCCCGGGTGGTGGCGCTCCGCAGCCGGGCGATCCGCCAGGTCCTGTCCGACCGCGGCGGCATGACGGCCGTCGCGGTGGACGCCCGTACGGCCGGCGAGCTGATCGCCCCGTACGACGGGCGGCTGTCCGTCGCCGCGGTCAACGGCCCCTCGTCGACCGTGGTCTCCGGCGATCCGCAGGCCCTCGACGACCTGCTGGCCCACTGCGCGGACACCGGCGTCCGCGCCCGCAAGGTCCCCGTCGACTACGCCTCGCACTGTGCCGAGGTCGAGGCCGCCCGCGACGAGGTGCTGCGCTCCCTCGCCGGGATCGACCCCGTGCCCGGCACGGTGCCGTTCTACTCGGCCGTGACCGGCGCACGGCTCACCGAGCCCCGGCTGGACGGCGAGTACTGGTACCGGAACCTGCGCGAGACCGTCCGGTTCGAGGCCGGCGTCCGTGCCGCGCTGGCCGACGGGTTCACCCGCTTCATCGAGGTGAGCGCCCACCCGGTCCTCGTAGCGGCGGTGGAGGAGACCCTCGAAGCGGCCGGCGCGGACGACCACGCCCTGGTGGTGGGCACCCTGCGCCGCGGCGAGGGCGGCTGGGACCGCTTCCTGCTGTCGGCCGGCGAGGCGTGGACCCGCGGCGTCGACGTCGACTGGACCGCCGTCCTCGGCCGCGGACCGAAGGCGGCCGGCCTGCCGACGTACCCCTTCCAGCGCCGGCGCCACTGGCTGCCCGCGGCCACGGCGGCCGAGACCCCGCAGGATCCGCACGCCGGCCCGCAGCCCCGTCCCCAGGCAGGCCCCGAGCCGCACCCGGAGCGGCGGTCCGGCCGCGCCGCCGCGCCGGCGGCCCCGGCCGGTGCGGTGACGCCCGAAGCGACGGCCGACCTCGTACGGCAGGAGGTCGCCGTCGTCCTCGGGCACGACAGGCCCCATGACATCGACGGGCAGCGCACGTTCAAGGCGCTCGGCTTCGACTCCGTCGCCATGGTCGACCTGCGCAACCGGCTGAAGGCGGCGACCGGCGCGGCCCTCACCACCAGCGCCCTCTTCGACCACCCGACGCCGTCCGCGACCGCCGCCCACCTGCACCGCCTGCTCACCGGGACCGACGACGCACCGGCCGGACGGCCCGCGCCGCACACCGCCGGCTCCTCCGACGAGCCGATCGCGATCGTGGCCATGGCGTGCCGCTTCCCCGGCGGGGTGACGTCCCCCGAGCAGCTGTGGGACCTGCTCGTCGACGGGCAGGACGTGATCGGCGACTTCCCGGACAACCGTGGCTGGGACCTGGAGAACCTGTACGACCCCGACCTGGAGCGGCGCGGCACCAGTTACGTACGGCACGGAGGGTTCCTCCACGACGCCGACGCGTTCGACCCCGCCTTCTTCGGCATCTCGCCCCGCGAGGCCCTGGCGATGGAACCGCAGCAGCGGGTGCTGCTGGAGACCTCCTGGGAGGCCGTGGAGCGCGCCGGCATCGACCCGCACGCGCTGCGCGGCAGCCGGACGGGCGTCTTCTTCGGAGCGATGTTCCAGGAGTACGGGCCCCAGCTCCGGGAGGGCGCCGAGGGCGTCGACGGCCACCGGCTGACCGGCGGCACGATCAGCGTGGCCTCCGGCCGCGTCGCCTACACCCTCGGACTGGAGGGTCCCGCGGTGACGGTGGACACCGCCTGCTCGTCGTCCCTGGTGGCGCTGCACTGGGCGGTACGGTCGCTGCGGTCCGGCGAGTGCACCATGGCCCTCGCGGGCGGAGTGACGATCATGCCGACGCCCGGCATGTTCGTGGAGCTCAGCCGCCAGGGCGCGCTGTCCCCGGACGGACGCTGCAAGGCGTTCTCCGCGGCGGCCGACGGCACCGGATGGGCCGAGGGCGCCGGCGTCCTGCTGGTGGAACGGCTGTCGGACGCGCTGCGCAACGGCCACCAGGTCCTCGCGGTCATCCGCGGCAGCGCCGTCAACCAGGA
>NZ_KL591043.1:31998-35883 GCF_000716335.1 Streptomyces sp. NRRL S-118
CAACCAGGACGGCGCCAGCAACGGACTGACGGCACCCCACGGGCCGTCGCAGCAACGCGTCATCCGCGACGCCCTCGCCGACGCGCACCTCACCCCCCAGGAGGTCGACGCGGTCGAGGCGCACGGCACCGGGACCACGCTGGGCGACCCCATCGAGGCGCAGGCCCTGCTGTCCACCTACGGGCAGGACCGGCCCGACGGCCGTCCGCTCAGGCTCGGTTCGGTGAAGTCGAACATCGGGCACACCCAGGCGGCGGCCGGCGCGGCAGGCGTGATCAAGATGGTGATGGCGCTGCGGCCTGCTGCCGCGCACCCTGCACGTCGACGAGCCGTCGCCGCACATCGACTGGTCCGCGGGCCGGGTGGAACTGCTGACCGAGCCGGCGCCGTGGACGGCGGACGGCCGGCCGCGCCGGGCCGGTGTGTCGTCGTTCGGCATCAGCGGCACCAACGCCCACCTCGTCCTCGAAGAGGCCCCCGCCGAGGCCCGGACGGCGACCCCCGGCCCGCTTCCCGCCCCGGCTGTTGGCGTCCCCGGCCCGCTTCCCGCCGCGGCCGACGGTGCCCGCACCCCGCTCCTCGCCGCCGGCGACGGCCTCGTGCCGTGGGTGGTGACGGGCCACTCCGCAGAGGGCCTGCGGGCCCAGGCCGCACAGCTCGCTGCGTTCACGGAGGCCCGCCCGGAGCTGTCCCCCGCGGACGTCGGCTGGACGCTCGCGGCGTCCCGGGCGGTGCTGGAGCACCGGGCCGTGGCCCTCACCTCCGCCGCGGACAGCCCGGCCCGGCTGACGGCGCTGGCCGACGGCCTGCCCGCGGTCGGCACGGTCTCCGGCGCTGCCGATGTACAGGGCAAGGTGGTGTTCGTCTTCCCCGGCCAGGGCTCGCAGTGGCAGGGCATGGCCGTACGGCTCCTCGACACCTCACCGGTGTTCGCCGGACGGCTCGCGGAGGTCGACGCGGCCGTCGGGCGGCTGGTGGACTGGTCGGTGGCCGACGTGCTGCGCCAGGCACCGCACGCCCCGTCCCTCGACCGGATCGAGATCCTCCAGCCGGTGCTGTTCGCGGTGAACGTGGCGCTGGCCGCGGTGTGGCAGGCGTCCGGTGTGCGGCCCGCCGCCGTCGTGGGGCACAGCCAGGGCGAGGTCGCCGCCGCGTACGTCGCCGGGGCGCTGACCCTCGACGACGCCGCCAGGCTGATCGTGCTGCGCAGCGCGCTCTTCGCCCGGGAACTGGCCGGCAACGGCGCGGTCGCCTCGGTGGCCCTGCCCGCCGGAGAGGTCGAGCGGCTGCTGGACCGCTGGGAGGGCCGGCTCGTGATCGCGGGCCGCAACGGCCCCCGCGCGGTGACGGTCGCGGGCGACGTCCCTGCGCTGGAGGAGTTCGTCGCCGCCTGCCGCGACCGCGACGTCCGCGCCCGGATCGTGGGCTCCACCGTGGCGTCCCACTGCGCCCAGGTGGACCCGCTGCGCGACGAGATCCTGGAGCTCTTCGCCGGCATCACCCCCGGCCGGGGCAGCGTGCCGTTCTACTCCACCGTCACCGGCGCGCGGAAGGACACCGGGGACCTGACGGCGGAGTACTGGTTCGACAACGCCCGGCAGCCGGTGAACTTCGAGGCCACCGTACGGACACTGCTGGACGACGGGTTCCGGTTCTTCGTCGAGAACAGCGCGCACCCGGTGCTCACCACCGGTCTGCAGGCCATCTTCGAGGACACGCGGACCGAGGCGGTCGCCCTCGGGTCGCTGCGCCGCGGCGAGGGCGGCCCGGACCGGTTCCTCACCTCGCTCGCCGAGGGGTTCGTCCGCGGCCTGCCCGGCGTGGACTGGCGGGCCTGGTTCACCGGCACGGACGCACGCCCGGCCGAGCTGCCGACGTACGCCTTCCAGCGGAAGCGCTACTGGCTGGAGACCACCCCCGCCGACAGCGGCGACCCCCGCCGCCTCGGACTCGGCGCCGCCGACCACCCGCTGCTCGGCGCGGCGGTGAGCACCGCCGCCGGCGGCGACCTGCTGCTCACGGGCCGGCTGTCGCTGACCACGCACTCCTGGCTCGCCGACCACGCCGCCCTGGACACCGTGCTGCTGCCCGGTGCCGCTTTCGTGGAACTGGCCCTGCGCGCCGGGGAAGCGGTGGGCCGTGACCGGCTGGACGAGCTCACCCTCGAAGCCCCGCTGACCCTGCCCGCCCGCGGCGGCGTACAGCTCCAGGTCGCGGTGGAGCGGCCCGACCCGGCCGGCCGGGCCCGCGTGACGGTGTACTCACGGCCCGAGGCCCCGGAGACCGCCGCGGAGACCACCGGCACCGACGAGCCCTGGACGCGGCACGCCACCGGCGTGCTGACCACGGCCGCCCCGTCCGGACCGTCCGGCGGCCCCGGTGCCACCGCCGGGGCACCCGCCCCCACAGCCGAGCCGGCCGTCCTGCCGCCGCCCGGCGCCGAACGCATCGACCTGGACTCCTTCTACGAGCAGGTCGCGCACCGCGGCTACGGCTACGGCCCCGCCTTCCAGGGCCTGCGCGCCGCCTGGCGCACCGGCGAGGAGATCCACGCCGAGGTGGCGCTCGCCGAGGAACAGGCCACGGAAGCCGCCCGGTTCGGCATCCACCCGGCCCTCCTGGACGCCGCCCTGCACCCCGCGCTGCTCAGCGCGGTCGAGGAGCAGGACGAGGCCCCCGTACGACTGCCGTTCGCGTGGAGCGGCGTCACCCTGCACGCGGTGGGAGCCACGTCCGTGCGGGTGCGGGTCGCCCCGGCGGGCCCGGACGCGGTGTCCGTCACCCTCACCGACCCCGCGGGCGCGCCGGTGGCCTCGGTCGACCGGCTCACCCTGCTCCCGGTGTCGCGGCGGCAGCTCGCCGGCGCCGCGGACACCACCGGCAACGCACTGTTCCGCACCGACTGGGCCGCGCTGCCCACCGAGCTGCCCCCGGCCGGTGACGCCGTGGACACCACCGGCTGGGCCGTGCTCGGCGCACCGCACACCGCTCCGTTCGACGCCGCTCCGTTCGACGCCGTCCGGCACGCCCCCGGCGTGGCGGAGCTGTTCGCCGACGGCGCCGCACCCGAGGTCGTGGTGGCCGTCCGCCCCGCGGCGTCCGCCGGCGGCGACCTCGCGGCCGCCGCCCGTACGGCGACGACCGAGGCACTGGCCCTCGTGCGCGCCTGGCTCGCCGACGAGCGGACAGCAGGCTCCCGGCTCGTCGTCGTCACGCAGGGCGCCGTGTCCACCCGGGCCGGTGAGGACGTCACCGACCTGGCGCACGCACCCGTGTGGGGGCTGCTGCGGTCGGCGCAGTCGGAGAACCCCGGCCGGTTCCTGCTCGTCGACACCGACCCCGGCACCGACGGGCCGGGCATCGCCCGCGCCGTCGCCGCGGCCCTGGCCGCGGAGGAGCCCCAGGTCGCCGTGCGCCGGGGCACCGCCCTCGTCCCCCGCCTCGTCCGCGCCACCGCCGCCGTACCGGCCGGGGACGCCGCGCCGCTCGCCACCACGACCGGAACGGTCCTGATCACCGGCGGCACCGGGGCGCTGGGCGGGCTGCTCGCCCGCCACCTGGTCACCGAGCACGGCGTACGGCATCTGCTGCTCACCAGCCGCCGCGGCCGGAACGCGGAAGGCGCCGACCGGCTGGAGTCCGAACTCCTCGCCCTGGGCGCCGCCCATGTCGACATCGCCGCCTGCGACGCCGCCGACCGCGACGCGCTGGCCGCGGTACTGGACGCCGTACCGGCCGACCGCCCGCTCACCGGGGTGGTGCACGCGGCGGGCGTCCTGGACGACGGCCTGGTGGCGTCCCTGACGCCCGAGCGGCTCGCGGACGTGATGCGACCCAAGGTCGACGCGGCCGTCAACCTGCATGAACTGACCCTCGGCCATGACC
>NZ_KL591043.1:36057-37074 GCF_000716335.1 Streptomyces sp. NRRL S-118
GTTCTCCTCCGTCGCGGGCACCTTCGGCAACCCCGGCCAGGGCAACTACGCCGCCGCCAACGCCTTCCTCGACGCCCTCGCGGTGCACCGCCGCGCCCTGGGCCTGCCCGCGCACTCCCTCGCCTGGGGCCTGTGGGCCCACTCCGGCGACATGCTCGGGCACCTCGAACAGGACGACCTCGCCTGGATGCGGCGCGCCGGCATCCGCCCGCTGCCGTCCGACCTCGGTCTGGCCCTGCTGGACGCGGCGACCGCACGGGACGACGCCCACCTCGTCCCCGTACGCCTCGACACGGCGACCCTCCGCAAGGAGGCCGCCTCCGGCATGCTGCGCCCCCTCTTCCAGGGGCTGGTCCGCACCGTGGCACGCCGGACCGCCGCTGCCGCCGCCGACGCGCCCGCGGCCGGCGGCCTGGCCCGGCAGCTCGCCGGTCTCGGCCGGGAAGAGCAGAACCGGGCTCTGCTCGACGTGGTGCGCGCGCAGGTGGCGACCGTCCTGGGACACGCCACCCCCGACACCGTCTCCGCCGCACGGCCGTTCAAGGACCTCGGCTTCGACTCGCTCACCGCGGTCGAACTGCGCAACCGCCTGAACGCCGCCACCGGACAGCGCCTGCCCGCCACGCTGGTCTTCGACCACCCCACCCCCGGGGCGCTCACCGACTTCCTGCGCGAACAACTCCTCGGCGGGCAGGCCGCGGACGGAGGGCTCGCGGACCGAGCGCTCGGGAGCGGGCGGTCCGTGCCGGGCGGTCCCGCGGACGAGCCCATCGCGATCGTCGGCATGGCCTGCCGCTACCCGGGCGGCGTGAGCTCCCCGGAGGACCTGTGGCGGCTCGTCGCCACCGGACAGGACGCCGTGTCGCCGTTCCCCGACGACCGGGGCTGGGACACGGACCTGTACGACCCCGACCCGGCGGCGACCGGCAGGAGCTACGCCCGCGAGGGCGGGTTCCTCCACGACGCGGGCGAGTTCGACCCCGCCTTCTTCGGCATCTCACCTCGTGAGGCGCTGGC
>NZ_KL591043.1:37200-37780 GCF_000716335.1 Streptomyces sp. NRRL S-118
ATGGACCCGCAGCAGCGGCTGCTGCTCGAGACGTCCTGGGAGGTGTTCGAGCGGGCCGGGATCGACCCGGCCACCCTGAAGGGCAGCTCGACGGGCGTGTTCACCGGCGTCATGCACCATGACTACGGCTCCGCCTCCGACGTACCCGAGGGCCTCGAGGGCTACGGCGTCACCAGCACCCAGGGCAGTGTCGCCTCCGGCCGCGTCGCCTACACCTTCGGCCTGGAGGGACCGGCCGTCACCGTCGACACCGCCTGCTCCTCCTCCCTTGTCGCCCTGCACCTGGCCGTGCAGGCACTGCGCTCCGGCGAGTGCTCCCTGGCCCTCGCCGGCGGCGTGACCGTCATGGCCACGCCGTGGGTCTTCGTGGAGTTCAGCCGCCAGCGCGGCATGGCGCCGGACGGCCGCTGCAAGCCCTTCTCCGCGGCGGCGGACGGCGCCGGCTGGGCCGAGGGCGCGGGCGTCCTGCTGGTGGAGCGCCTGTCGGACGCCCGCCGCAACGGACACCCGGTCCTCGCGGTCGTACGGGGCAGCGCGGTCAACCAGGACGGCGCCAGCAACGGCCTCACCGCCCCCAACG
>NZ_KL591043.1:37846-39793 GCF_000716335.1 Streptomyces sp. NRRL S-118
GTCAACCAGGACGGCGCCAGCAACGGCCTCACCGCCCCCAACGGGCCCTCGCAGCAGCGGGTGATCCGCGCCGCCCTGGCCAACGCCGGCCTGACGGCGGCCGAGGTGGACGCGGTGGAGGCCCACGGCACGGGCACCACCCTCGGCGACCCGATCGAGGCGCAGGCGCTCCTGGCCACCTACGGCCAGGACCGGCCCGCCGACCGGCCGTTGCGGCTGGGGTCCGTCAAGTCCAACATCGGGCACGCACAGGCCGCCGCGGGCGTGGCCGGCGTCATGAAGATGGTGCAGGCCATGCGGCACGGGGTGCTGCCGCGGACCCTCCACGTGGACCGGCCGTCCCCGCACGTGGACTGGAGCGCGGGCGCGGTGGAACTGCTCACCGACGCGGTGGAGTGGGACGCGGAGGGCCGCCCGCGCCGCGCGGGGATCTCCTCCTTCGGCATCAGCGGCACCAACGCCCACATCATCGTCGAGGAGGCCCGGTCCGACGGCGCCGACGCCGGGGCGACCGGCGGCACCGCGCCGGCGCCGGGCACGGTTCCCGATGTCGTCCCCGTTGTCACCCCCGGCGTCACCCCCGGCGTCGTCCCCTGGCCGGTGTCCGGCCGGTCCGAGGCCGCCCTGCGCGCCCAGGCCGAGCGGCTCTCCGCCTGCGTGGAAGCCCGCACCGACCTCGCCGCCGCGGACGTCGGCCACTCCCTGGCCGCGACACGCGCCGCGTTCGAGCACCGTGCCGTCGTCCTGGCGTCGGACCGCGCGAGCGCCCTGGCCGGCCTGGCCGCCCTGGCCGACGGCCTGCCCGCCGCCGGCACGGTCACCGGCACGGCACCCGAGGAACCCGGCCGGGTCGCGTTCGTCTTCCCGGGACAGGGCTCGCAGTGGCGCGGGATGGCCGCGGAACTCCTGGAGTCCTCCACCGTGTTCGCCGAACGGCTCGCGGAGTGCGACGCCGCTCTGAGGCCCCACGTGGGCTGGTCGGTCACCGACGTGATCCGGGGCGAGGAGCGAGGCGAGACGCGGGGCGAGGAGCAGGGCGGGGGCCCGGACGACGAGCACGTCCCGTCCCTGGACGACGTGGTCGCGGTGCAGTCCGCGCTCTGGGCCGTCATGGTCTCCCTCGCCGCGCTCTGGCAGTCCGTGGGCGTCCGGCCCGCCGCCGTCATCGGCCACAGCCAGGGCGAGATCGCCGCCGCCACCGTCTCCGGCGCCCTCTCCCTCGAGGACGCGGCGAAGGTCGTGTCGCTGCGGGCCGAGGCCATCGCCGGGGGCCTGTCCGGGCGCGGCGGCATGGTGTCCGTACCGCTCCCCGCCGACCAGGTCCGTGAGCGCTGCTCCCCCTGGGGCGGCCGGATCTCCGTCGCCTCCGTCAACGGCCCGTCCTCCACGGTCGTCTCCGGCGAGCCGGATGCCCTGCGCGAACTGCTCGCGGCCTGCCAGGCCGACAGCGTGCGTGCCAAGCAGATCCCCGTCGACTACGCCTCCCACTCCGCCCAGGTGGAGACCATCCGCGAACAGGTCACCGGTGCGCTGGCGGACATCCGGCCGCGCAGCAGCGAGATCCCGTTCTACTCGACGGTCACGGGCGGACTGTTCGACACCGCCGGTGCCGACGCCGAGTACTGGTACACCAACCTGCGCCAGGAGGTGCGCTTCGACGAGACCGTCAGGGCCCTGCTCGCGGACGGGTTCGGCTTCTTCGTCGAAACCAGCGCCCACCCCGTACTGACCATGGGCCTCCAGGAGACCTTCGAGGACGCCGATACCGGCCACGCCGTCGCCCTGGGGACCCTGCGCCGCGACGAGGGCGGCCCGGAGCGGTTCCTCACCTCGCTCGCCGAGGGGTATGTCCACGGCCTCGCCGTCGACTGGGACCAGGTCTACGCCGGCACGGGAGCCCGGCGGGTCGACCTGCCGACGTATGCCTTCCAGCGGGAGCGGTTCTGG
>NZ_KL591043.1:39925-40649 GCF_000716335.1 Streptomyces sp. NRRL S-118
TGTGGACGGGTCGGCTTTCGCTCTCCGAGCAGGGGTGGTTGGCGGATCATGCGGTGTTCGGTTCGGTGGTGGTGCCGGGTGCGGTGTTGGTGGAGTTGGCGTTGCAGGCGGGTGGTCGTGTGGGGTGCGGTCGTCTGGAGGAGTTGACGCTTCAGCAGCCTTTGGTGGTGGGTGAGGCGGCTGGTGTGCGGCTTCAGGTGGCTGTTGCGGGTGCGGATGGGGAGGGGCGGCGTGCCGTGACGGTCCATTCGTGCCCGGACGGTCGCGGTGGTGCGGCAGCGGTGCCGGACGAGGAGGTGTGGACGCTTCACGCGACGGGGACCCTGGTGGCTGCCGACGACGACGGTCCGTCCCGCCCGGCCGCGGAGGTGTGGCCGCCGCGTGGGGCCGTTCCGGTCGGCGTGGACGACCTGTACGACCGGCTGGCCGACATGGGTTACGAGTACGGGCCGCTGTTCCAGGGCGTACGGGCCGCCTGGCGGCGCGGCGAGGACGTGTTCGCCGAGGTCGCTCTCCCCGACGTGCCGAGTGCGGACACGAAGGGCTTCGGGATCCACCCCGCGCTGCTGGACGCGGTGTTCCACATGTCCATCGACCCGTCCTCGGACGAAGTGCGCCTGCCCTTCGTGTGGTCCGGGGTCGAGCTCTCCGGCCCGCCGGGAGCCGTACTGCGCGTGACGCTCTCGCCGTCGGGTGAGGCCGGCGTGGCGGTGGCGGTGGCGGA
>NZ_KL591043.1:40860-41022 GCF_000716335.1 Streptomyces sp. NRRL S-118
TGGTGGCGGTGTGCGCGATGCGCTGTTCGACGTGGCGTGGGAGCCGGTGCCGATGCCGGTGCCGGTGGTGGCCCGGGTGGGGTCGTCGGTGGAGTGCTCGCCGTGGGGTGCGCCGGTGCCGTCGGAGGTGGTGGTGTGGTCCGTCGGCGACGAGTTCCCGGA
>NZ_KL591043.1:41192-41569 GCF_000716335.1 Streptomyces sp. NRRL S-118
GGCACTGAGCCTGCGCCGGCCCATGTCGTCTGGTCCCCGGACGGGATGTCGGGGGATGTGTCGCGGGTTGCGGCGGGTGCTTTGGCGGTGGTGCAGGAGTTCGTGGCGGGTGAGCGGTTCGCGGGGTCGCGTCTGGTGGTGCTGACCCGTGGTGCGGTCGGTGCCGGTCCGGGCGAGGGTGTCGCGGATGTGGCGGCGTCGTCGGTGTGGGGTCTGGTGCGTTCGGCGCAGCGGGAGCATCCGGACCGGTTGGTGCTGGTGGATGTGGAGCCGGGTCTGTCCGCGGAGGCGGAGCAGGCCGCGGTGCTGGTGGCCGTGGGGTCGGGCGAGCCGCAGGTCGCGGTGCGCGCCGGCCGGGCGCTCGCACCCCGTCTGGT
>NZ_KL591043.1:41731-42001 GCF_000716335.1 Streptomyces sp. NRRL S-118
TCCGGTGAGGTGGTGTTCGGTTCTTCGGGCACGGTGCTGGTGACGGGTGGCACGGGTGGTCTGGGTGCGCTGGTGGCGAGGCATCTGGCGTCGGTGTACGGGGTGCGGGATCTGCTGCTGGTGTCCCGCCGCGGTCCGGCGGCCGAGGGCGTCGAGGACCTGGTGGCGGAGCTGGAGCGGTGCGGTGCCCGGGTACGGGTGGAGGCCTGCGACGTCGGCGACCGTGAAGCCCTGGCCGTACTGCTGGGCTCCATCCCCGACGACCGCCCC
>NZ_KL591043.1:42167-44666 GCF_000716335.1 Streptomyces sp. NRRL S-118
CCGCCCCCTCACCGGCATCGTCCACTGCGCGGGTGTCATCGACGACGGCATCCTCGAATCGCTCACCCCCGACCGCCTCTCCACCGTCCTGCGCCCCAAGGCCGAAGCGGCGCTGCACCTGCATGAGCTGACGGTCGGACTCGATCTTTCCGCGTTCGTGTTGTTCTCGTCGTTCGCCGGTGTGGTGGGCAGTGCGGGGCAGGCGGGGTATGCGGCGGCGAATGCGGTGCTGGACGGGTTGGCGTCGTATCGGCGGGGTCGTGGTCTTGCGGGGGTGTCGTTGGCGTGGGGGTGGTGGGGTTCGGATGGTGGTTTGACGGGTGGTTTGTCGCGGGTGGACCGGGCGCGTCTGGTGGGTCTGGGGTTGTCGGCGATGAGTGCGGGGGAGGGTTTGGCGCTGTTCGACGCGGGGGTTGTGTCGGGTGGTGGTCTGGTGGTGCCGGCGGCGTTGGATGTGGCGGGGTTGCGGCGGCGTGGGTCGGCGGAGGTTCCGTCGGTGTTGCGTGCGCTGGTGGGTGGTGGTGCGGGTGTCGGGCGTGCGGTGCGGGCCGGGGGTCTGGGTGAGGGTGCGGGGCTGGGGGCTCGGGTCGCGGGTCTGGGTGAGGTGGAGCGGCGCCGGGTGGTGCTGGATGTGGTGCGGCGTCATGTGGGTGAGGTGCTGGGGTACGGGCCGGGCCGGCTGGTCGCGGTGGACACGCCGTTCAAGAACCTGGGCTTCGACTCGCTGATGGCGGTCGAGCTGCGCAACCAGCTCAACCGGGCCACCGGCCTGCGTCTGCCCGCCTCCCTCGTCTTCGACCAGCCGACCCCCAAGCACATCGCCGAGTACGTGACGCGGGAGCTCGCGGGTACGGCGGAAGCGGCGCAGGCCGTCACCGTGGCCGCAGCCGTCACGTCCGACGACCCGATCGTGATCGTGGGCATGGCGTGCCGGTATCCCGGTGGCGTGCAGNCCTGCGTCTGCCCGCCTCCCTCGTCTTCGACCACCCCACGGTCGAGGAACTGGCCGCGTACGTGGGGACCGAACTGGCCGTGACGGACGGCCCCGCGGTGGACCCGATCCTCGACGACCTCGTCAGGATCGAGAAGGCGTTGGCCGGAGCGGAGTTCGGCGACGACGCCCGGGAACGCATCGCCGACCGCCTCACCGCGCTGCTGGCCCTCTCCTCACCCGGGCGGCGGACCGCCGGTCCCCTCACACAGCCGGAGCCCGCGGACGGCCCCGACTTCGCCGACGAACTGGAAGCCGCGACGGCCGACCAGATCCTCGACGTCATCGAAAAAGAGTTCGGGAACTCCTGAACCTGTCCTTCCAGCCCGACCTCGACGTGCCTTGCGGGAGCGACCTCTCATGACCGACGAAAACAACCTGCTGAGCAAGCTGAAGTGGGCCGCGCGGGAGCTGCACCAGACGCGCCGGCAACTCCAGGAGGCGCAGGAGCGCCACCGCGAGCCGATCGCGATCGTCGGCATGGCCTGCCGATACCCGGGCGGAGTGAACTCCCCCGAGGACCTGTGGCGCCTGGTCGACCGGGGCGGTGACGCCATCTCCGACTTCCCCGAGGACCGGGGCTGGGACACCGACGCCCTCTTCGACCCGGACCCCGACCGGCCCGGGAAGAGCGCCACCCGCAAGGGCGGCTTCCTCTACGACGCGCCCGACTTCGACGCCGACTTCTTCGGCATCTCACCGCGTGAGGCGCTGGCCATGGACCCGCAGCAGCGGCTGCTGCTGGAGACCTCCTGGGAAGCGGTGGAGCGGGCNGCCATGGACCCGCAGCAGCGGCTGCTGCTGGAGACCTCCTGGGAAGCGGTGGAGCGGGCGGGCATCGACGTCACCACCCTCAAGGGCAGCCGTACGGGCGTCTACGCGGGTGTGATGTACCACGATTACGCCGCGGGACTGCCGTCCGTGCCCGCCGAGATCGAGGGCTACTACGGCACCGGAACGGCGGCCGGGGTCATCTCGGGCCGCGTGCCGTACACCTTCGGTCTCACCGGTCCGGCCATCACGGTCGACACGGCGTGCTCGTCGTCGCTCGTCGCCCTGCACCTCGCCGTGCAGGCACTGCGCAGGGACGAGTGCTCCCTCGCCCTGGCCGGCGGTGTGGCGGTGATGTCCAGCCCCGTCATGTTCGCGGAGTTCAGCCGCCAGGGCGGACTGTCGGTCGACGGGCGGTGCAAGGCGTTCGGGGCGGGTGCGGACGGCACCGGCTGGTCCGAGGGCGTCGGCGTCCTCGTGCTGGAGCGCCTGTCCGACGCGGTGCGCAACGGGCACCGGGTGCTCGCGGTCATCCGGGGCAGCGCGGTCAACCAGGACGGCGCCAGCAACGGACTGACCGCCCCCAGCGGCCCTGCCCAGGAAAGCGTCATCCGCCAGGCCCTGGCCGACGCGGGACTCGGTGCCGAAGAGGTCGACGCGGTGGAGGCGCACGGCACCGGTACGCGCCTGGGCGACCCGATCGAGGCGCAGGCACTGCTGGCGACGTACGGGCGGAG
>NZ_JOBL01000256.1 GCF_000716335.1 Streptomyces sp. NRRL S-118
CCCCGCAACTACCTGGCCTTTCTCGGCCTCGCCGCCGCCCTGTGCTGCTACAAACGGCTCGTCCGCCTCACCACATAGGACACGGTCTAAAGAGCATGGCTGGACGATCGACTGATCATCCCTGCCTTTACCGCCAGGCGGACCGGCTCCGTGTGGCCAGGCGTCGGAGCCATTCCCGTTGCCTGATGGGCGGCCGCCGCACCACCATCACACCGCCGGCATGCGGATGAGCGGGCGTGCCGAGTGGTCAGGTGTTCAGTTTGGCGGCCTGCATGGCGGTCAGCCGGCGAATGTAGAGGGCCGCGGCGGCGGACGCTGGCACAACGAGGACGTGCGCGATGAGACTGAACCAGGTCTCCGCCCCGAACTCGTATCGATAGAGGAGACTCGCGTCCATCGCACGCGTGGGGGTGTGCTCGATGAGCAGCGATGTCCAGGGGGTCCAGAAGAGGGGCCAGGTCAGGAAGGTGGCCAGCCACAGCGTCCACCAGGCGTTCAGCACACGGGCTGGGGCGGGGGCCATGCCGGGCGGGCTGGAGGCGTGCCAGACGTCGTTGGCGATCTGCTTCGGCAGGAAGAGGTTGGCAAGCGGAATGAACCAGCCGATCACCGCCATGGAGGAGCGGTACCGCAGGCGGCCCGGCGCGAACTTCTCGGCGGTGGCGCGTACGCGAGCAAACCAGATGAGCCAGCACACGACCAGTGCTGCGCCGAAGAGGTGCTGGGCTTCCCATAGGAGATGAATAGCGGGGTTGCTCCACTCATCTACGAAGACCAGGTTCCCCCAAAGATCGTCTGCGCCCGGAAAGCGGTCGTAAGACGGATACAGGCGGTCCGGTTCTTCAAAGACGGTGAGCTGGTGGATGACCGTAAGTACGGAGGTCAGCGCGACGAGGGCGAGGAGCCAATAGACGGCGACCCGGTACCCGTCAGCGACGTCCACGTGGCTGCGGGCGCGGCGGCGTTCGTCGGCCAGCCGGAGCTTTGTAGGCCCCGCCTGACTGACGCCAGCGCGCCCCGTGGGGTTGCCGGAAAGCTCGGTGAGCGGGGCGGTGAGCGGTTTGGGTAGGACGGCCCCGGCCGCGGCTATCACCTCTGCATTTGCCTGTGCGCCGGGGGACATCCGGGTGCGGGGGTCCTCCTGGTCGAGGAGCTGGACGGCTTCCTGGCCCAGCCGGGCGAGCAAGATCGGCGGCAGCCATGGGGTCAGCGAGCGGTGTTGCGTCCTTTCCCTGTCCCGCAGCTCGGCCAGGGTCGGCCGGTCGGCCGGGTTCTTGGCCAGACAGTCCTTGATGAGCGGGAGCAGCGGCTCGGGTACGCCGGCGAGGTCAGGCGGTTCGTGCACCACCCGGTACATCAGGGCGTGTAACTGGCCCGCAGGCGCATTGAATGGCAGCCGTCCGGAGGCGGCGAAGGCCAGTACCGTGCCCAGGGAGAAGATGTCGCTCGCCTCGGTCAGGCTCTCGCCCCGGATCTGTTCGGGTGACATGAAGCCGGGTGAGCCGACCACCACTCCGGTGGAGGTCAGGCCTCCTGTGCTGGAGGAGTCCAGGGCGCGGGCGATACCGAAGTCGATCACCTTCGGCCCGTCGATGGTGACCAAAACGTTCGACGGCTTCAGATCGCGGTGGACGAGACTGGCGGCGTGGATGTCGCCGAGGGCTTGGCACAGGCCGGAGGCCAGACCGCGCACCGAGTGCTCGGGCAGCGGTCCGTGCTGCTCGGCCACCACCTGGTGCAGGGTCGGCCCGGCGACGTACGCGGTGGCGACCCAGGGCAGTTCCGCATCAGGGTCGGCGTCCAGAACAGCAGCCGTCCAGGCCCCGCCGACCTGCCGGGCGAGGGCGGTCTCCTTTGCGAACCGGAGCCGGAAGTCCGGGTTTGCTGCCAGTTCCGTGCGGATGGTCTTCACCGCGACCATCCGGCCACGTGGGGAGCGGGCCAGGTAGACCACGCCCATGCCGCCTTCCCCCAGGCGGCCGATGAATCGGTAGTCCGCGATCCGATCAGGGTCCTGTTCCTTCAGAGGCTGCACCGCTGACTACTCCCTCCCCGCGGACGTCACTGCGGCGCACCAAGACTAGCCTCCGCTCCTCTCAGGAACTGGACGATCGGCTAGCCATGCCTGACGGGCCTGAACCACAAAAGTCGCTGACTTGGAAGGCGGGGCGCATGAGCACGGACGTGTCTCTCGGTCGGCGGGACCGGGCTCGCGCGTTCGTCCCCAAGCTGATCCCCGAGCCTCAGGACCTGGACCGCACCGGTCCCCTGGACGCGAAGGAGCAACGGGACCTGGAGCGGATCCACGCCGCCCGCGATCACTATCAGAGCGCCAAGTGGATGCGGGGTAAGGCGCTGGAGGCTGCGTTCCGGCGGCGCCTGTACCGGGGCTAGGACGGGCAGCGGACGCGGCAGCAGTACCTGAATGACGAGTGGGACGGGATCAGCGAGTCTGCCGCCTACCGGGAGATCGGCGAGTGGCCGCTGGCCAAAGCATTCTCCGATGTCTGCGAGCGGCCCGCCCCTGACTCGCACGTCCGCGCCCTGGTCGACGTCGCCGAGAAGCAGGGCACCGGACCCGTTGTGCACTGGTATGCCGAACTGCACCGCCACGGCCGACAGGTCGGACGCCGGGCGACCGCGGACGTAGCGGCCAACCCTTGCCGACTTCCTTCGCTCGGGCACCGAGCCCGAGTGGCTGGAGGCGCTGTTCGTCCCCCGGCAGCTGCCGCCCGCAGCCACGCCACGCAAGCCTGCTCCGACCGCTCCAGCCGGGCAGGCTGGGAGCGGCAAGGGTGAACCGGTGACGGGCACGGTCGTCCACAAGAGCCAGGACGGCTCATTCCCAAATTTGGGAATGAGCGACGCGGGGTCTTTCGCCAGCGGATCGGGCGCTGCCCCGGCTCCATCGTCGTCGGGTTGGGTCCTGAGCGCGGGACACATCGAGTGGCTGAGCAGGTGGCTCGCGAGTGAGGCGAACAAGGCCGGGATCAGCCCGGACCTCACGGCGGATCTTCTCATGGAGGCGCTCGCCGACGGACCTCTGCGGGAATGGGTCCAGGCCCGTGTTGAAGTGCTGCTAGCGGACCGGCCCCGGTCCAACGTCTGACCGTGCAACCAGAGTCCCGGAGCCTGACCTACAGGTGCCGGGACTCTGTCGTACCGTCGGTTACGGGCCAGGCTCGGTCATGGGCAGAGGTCGGCGGCGTGCCGGGGTCTGCCAGCCCGGGGCCGAGCCGGCGGCGTCGTCCGGGCGCCGGGCGTTGGGGCGGTGCCGGCTCGGGGATCCGGTCGCCATCGGCGGCGCGCTCCGCAGCGGTGCGGGCGCGCAAGTCATGCGGCCGTGGCTCGGGAAGATCGGGCCCGGGTCCGAGCGCCCGGCGGGGTGCAGCAGTCACTGCCGCAGTCTCTCCCGCCGCGGCCGGTGCCGATAGCGGCCCCCGGGCATGCGATCGAGGCGGCGCGGCATGGTGGTGGCGGAGCGGCCCGGTGGTACTGCCCCCAGAGGCGTCTGGGCACCGGGCCTGACTCGCACACTCCATACCGGCACGAGCTGCCGCCGACCCTATCCAGCGCCGCATGTCATGCGTCAGGCAGTCAGTCTTCTACGGAAGAAAGCGCGGCCCACAACAGGTCGAGTTCGCCGTAATCTGGGGTCGGTGTGTGCTGGGTGAAGTGGTGGCCGGGCCGGGGTCCATGCTGATCGCCGCGTACTGCAAGGAGCACACCAACATCTCAATGGACGCGCTCGCGTCGTACCTCCAGACCCGGCAGCAGCGCAGCCGGGCAGCCGGCCCGCGGGAATCGGACCGGCAGAAGATCGCCGGGATGCTCAGCGGCGCGCTCCCTGCGGACGACGACCGCCAGGCGCGACGGTGGTACTCATCGGGGCAGAGCTACGCGAAAGGGACTTTGATGGTCCAAGCCGATCCGCGCTGTTCACCGAGGCGTGGATGAGCGGTCGCGGCGGCCAGACGTCGGGACTCCGAGCGGGGACGCGGCGGCCGCCTCACCCTGAACGCCGAGCCGGTCGGGGTCTGGACGGTCTGCACAGGGTGTTCCGCGAGGCCCCTGTGCGCTGGCCGGGCGGAACGTTCACCCGGTGAATTCCGCGACCCGCGCGAGTGATGCACCCTTCTCGATCGACCCGGTGTGTGGCTGGAGCCGGTAGACCGGGGCGCGTGATCACTCCTCTTCTCCATGCCGCCGCGGCGGCCGCGCTCACCGTGCTGCCGTTGACCGCCCTGTCCACCGCTCCGGCCCACGCGACCGCCGCCCCGGCGCCGCGCGCGGCCGTGACGATGCCGCTGGGCCAGGCCATCACCTCCCTCCCGCGCGCCGCCGAGTCCCGCGACGGCTACACCCGCAGCAGCTTCAAGCACTGGACCGACGCCGACCGCGACGGGTGCAACACCCGCGCCGAGGTCCTCATCGCCGAGGCGATCGAGCCGCCCACCGTCGGCGCCCGCTGCGCCCTCACCGGCGGGGTGTGGTGGTCGATGTACGACGAGCAGCAGGTGACCGCGGCGTCGGCCCTGGACGTCGACCACATGGTGCCGCTCGCGGAAGCGTGGGACTCGGGGGCGAGCGGCTGGACGGCGGCGCGGCGTCAGGCGTACGCCAACGACCTGGACGCCGAGCGGTCCCTGATCGCCGTCACCGCGAAGACTAACCGGTCGAAGGCCGACCAGGACCCGGCCCAGTGGATGCCGCCGGCCGCCGCCCAGCACTGCGCGTACCTCGCCGACTGGACCGCCACCAAGCTGCGCTGGGCGCTCACCGTCGACGACGCCGAGCGCCAAGCCCTGGCCACCGCGGCCGCGCAGTGTCCGGGGGCCACCGTGGTGTACGAGCCGGTACCGTAACCGCCGGGCGGGATCACCACCCGGTGAGCGCCTTGTCAGCCCCCGCCCCTGTGCCCTCGCCTCCGCGCTCTGGAGCGAGGGCACCGGCACGTCGGGCTGCCCAGGCCAGCTGGGCCAGGTCCGCAGGAGCCGCTGCGGGAGGGGCGGTGCCGGGGTTGTGCTGTCCCGGCACCGCGAGCCGCGCGCTCGGCGTCACGGCGCCGGAACCCGCCCCCGGCGCGGCGCCGAAGGCCGGCGGCGGCCGGGCAGCCGCATGGGAGCGCAGCCGGGGGCACGTCGAACGCGTTGAGCACGAGGGGCAGGAGCACGCGGTGAAGCTCGGCGTATGGCTGTCCAATCAGCGCGCCCGCCGCGCGACGCTCCCTGCCGACCGGGTCGCGGTGCTGGAGGAACTCGGGGTTGTCTGAACGGGCGTGCAAGAAGGCGCCCCACACCAGAACGGCGGGGGGCGCCTTGTCGTTTCGGGTTCCGCGGGAGCCAGGCGTGTGCGCTTACCGGCGCAAGACGTTGACGCACTCCGTCGCAAGCGGGCTCCGGGGCCCGGCAAGCGGCCGGATGTCCCGAGGCCGTGACGAGCACGGCACCACCCGGCAGACGGTCGTCGGCTGGCTGAAGACGTGGGCGGACGAGGGCGCGTAGCGGTGTGACCTCGGTGCCAGCTGTCGGCGCCGCGTTGGCGAGCGAGAGGTTTCAGGCGGTGGTGCGGTTGCTTTGGCGTGCGGCAAGCGCGGCGTCGGCGCTGGGAAAGGTGGGCAGCAAGGTGTCCATCCCGGTGACGCTGAGCAGGCGGCTCAGCCGGTCGGGGATGGCCGCCAGGGTCAGCGAGCCGTCAGCGTCCTTGGCGCAGCGCCAGATGCCGACGAGGGCACCCAGCCCGGAGGAGTCGCAGAAGGTGACGCCCGACAGGTCAGCGACCAGGTCTGGGTGCCCGGCCGCCATGAGTTCCAGGGCGCGGGCCCGCACGGCGGGTGCGGTGGTGATGTCGAAGTCACCGGCCAGTGCGATCACGGCCAGGGCGCCGTCGGTGTGCAGGACGTCGATGTGGAAGGCGTCGGTCATGGGCGTCGGTTCTCCTGCCCGACGGGGACGTCGGCGGTCGGGGCGGCGGCGCTGTGGGCGGTGGTGGTGATGCCGGTGGGAGCGGCATCGAGGGTGGGGACGGACAGGGCCAGCAGCGCCACGTCATCGCGTTCGGTGTCGGGGAGGGTGTCCAGGAGTGCGACGGTGTCGTCTATCAGGGCGCCAGCAGCGAGCGGGGCCGGTCGCTGGGCCAGGAAGTTCGCCAGACCGCTGTCGGCGAGCATGTCACCATCGGCGGTGCGTGCCTCGGTCAGCCCGTCGGTGTAGAGCAGCAGTCCCTCGCCGGGTGCCAGATGCAGGGTGCTTGAGGCGAAGGCGGCTTCGGGGAACGCGCCGACCAGCATGCCGCCCTTGGCGCGGACCGCCTCGACCCGTACACCGCCGGTCTCGGCGGGGCTGAGGTGGTAGGCGGGCGGGTGGCCGCCGGTGGCCAGGGTGACCGTGAAACCGCCGTCCCGGGCCGGGTCGAGCAGGCCGAAGATGGCGGTGCAGAAGCGGGTGCCGACCGCCGCGTCCAGCAGCAGCGCGGCGTTCAGGGCTTTGAGCGCGGCCATCGGGTCCGCGTCGACGAGGGCTGCGGCCCGCAGCGTGTAGCGGGTCAGTGAGGTGACCGAGGCGGCTTCGGCGCCCTTGCCGCACACATCGCCCACGAAGAACGCCCACCGGCCTGCGCCGATGGGAAAGACGTCGTAGAAGTCGCCGCCCACTTCCTGCGGGGAGGCGGTCTTGTAGTGGCAGGCCAGCTCCAGCCCCGGTACCGCGGGGAGAGCGGGAGGCACCAGGGTGCGCTGCAGGGTGGAGGCGAACGCGGCGATGGCCGCCTTGTCCCGCTCCGCCCGCTTGCGGGCTTCTTCCTCCGCCTGGCGCTTCTCCTGCTCGATCTTGCGGCGCTCCTGTTCGGCGCGCACGACGTGCAGCGCCGATAGCCGCAGCTCAAGCTGGTCAAAAACCACCGCCGCCAAGTCCGCGAGCGTGGCCGAATCCGCCTTGCTGATCTCGCGGGGGCGGGTGTCGAGGACGTTGACCGTGCCCAGCCGATACCCATCGGCGGTGATGATCGGAGCGGCCGCGTAGAACCGCACCCCCATCGGGCCGGCGACCAGGGGGTTGGAGCAGGCGACCGGATCGAGCAGGGTGTCGGGGATGACGGTGGTGTCATTGGTCAGGACCGCCGAGGCACACAGGCCCGGGTCGCGGCCGATCTCGGTGACGCCTTCCAGGCCGTGCGTGGCCTTGAACCAGATCCGGTCCTCGTCCACGATCGTCACCGTCGCCACCGGCACCTCGAACAGACGCGCGGCCAGCGCTGCGACTCTGTCGTAGGCGCCGTCCGGAGGGGTATCGAGAATGTCGTAACGGCGCACCGCCGCCATCCGCGCCGCCTCGGCCGACGCGGCCACAGGCCCGCTCGGTGCTATCGCAGGCAGGCTCGCTTGCTCGGGCATAACCCTCGTCTCGTTCATCCCCCCCAGGAAGGCGCCGACCAGACAGTCAGCACCCAGGCACTGTACCCAAACGCCTCAGCGCACCCGACCCGACGACGAGCTTCACGGAAACAGCCGCACGAAGGCCGTCACGTTTCGCCTTTCGGTGATCACTGGGCCGAGTTGCCGGCGGTTCGTCGATCGCACCCTGCTGGGCGGCCTGAGAGCAAACCCGGCAGGGACGCTGCACGCGACGACACCCTGCGCCAAGGGGCGAGGAAGACCTTGGCTGGTGAGAGCAGTCGACATGCGGGGATAATCTGGCGAGCGGCCCATTTGCAGGTCCATATGAGACGGATGGGCGACATGAGTGGCACGCACAAGGAGCTGGTATGCCGGGTGAGGCGTGAGCTGCTGCGGGCAGGTTTCAGCCTGGTGGACGGAGATGAGAGCGGGGCGCCCAGCATGCGAGTGGTCCAGGTGCCGGCGGGAGCCATGGTGTGCTGGACCCCCTTGGGCGGATCCGCCGAACTGACCGGGCCTCTCGACCGTTCGGGTCAGAACACACAGGCGGCTGTATTCACAGCGGTGAGGGCTGTCCTTGCCAGCCAGGGACACAATGTCATGGTGACCAACGGGACGTTCGACCTCATCGTCCTTCCCCCTCCTCAGAGTTCTTGATACCGGCGGGGGTATGCGGCCTGCGCATCCCCGAAGGCCCGGACGGCCGCACGGCAGCCATCAGCCCGCTGACATGCCCGACCACGGCCGCCACCCGCCCGCGCACGGCAGGCCGCCTTCAGCGGTCGCCAGCGGTGCCCCGGCCGACCGCGCCCTGCCGCCCCTGGGCAGCCACTGCGGATGGACAGGCCGGCCCGGGGCAGCGCCGCCATCCCTGCGCATCAGGCGGCACTGAACTGATGAGCAGGCCCGTCGCGCCACTCCACCCACCGCGGGTCATCCAGGACGGCATCGGGTTCGGTGATACCGGCGCCCTCGAGGAAGACGACCAGGTCGTGGTCGCTGTAGGCGGTGCCGAGAATCTCGTCCCGGCCGTGCCAGTGCACGGTGACTCTCCGGCCGCCAGAACGGGAGGGCCGGTGCACGACGATCGGCGCGCTGCTCACGCCTCCCAGCGTGCCCCGGGTCGGACTGGTGGGCGAGTCGGCCCGGCGACGGTCAGGGCGTGTCGCCAGTCCAGTCCCAGCGGCCGGGGTCGCCGGGGCGCGGGTCGTATAGGGCTCGGCCGCCGGCGCTGAACTGCCCCAGCTCGGTGGCCAGCGCGACGCCGGTGTCGAGGCGCAGCGGGAGCGGCTGGGCGCGCTCGGCGTCACGGCGCCGGAACCGGCCCCCACCACGCCGCGGGCCGGCGGCGGCCGGGCAGCCGCGTGGGAGCGGGGGGTGGCAGCGGCCCGCGCGTACCTGGCCCGTGAGGGCACCCTGACGGGCGTCAGCCGGGGTCACGTCAAACACGCTGTGCACGAGGGGCAGGAACGCGCGGTGAAGCTCGGCGTATGGCTGTCCAACCAGCGCTCCCGCCGCGCGATGCTCCCCGCGGACCGGGTCGCGGTGCTGGAGGAACTCGGGGTTGTCTGAACGGGCGTGCACGAAGGCGCCCCACACCAGCACGATGGGGGGCGCCTTGTCGTTTCGGGTTCTGCGGGAGGCGGGCGTGTGCGCTTACCGGCGCAAGACGTTGACGCACTCCGTCGCAAGCGGGCTCCGGGGCCCGGCAAGCGGCCGGATGTCCCGAGGCCGTGACGAGCACGGCACCACCCGGCTTGCCCGGGCGAGTGGCGTCAGGCGATGGCCACAGCAGCGAGCGCTTCCCGCAAATGCTCCAGCCGGTCGACCTCAGGCAAGCTCTGCTGGGACTCCGGGTTGCCCACGGCGGCGAGCAGATCGGCAGCGGCCTTCGCCGCGACGGTGCGGTCGTCGAACGACAGGACCCACACCTGATCGCGGATCAGCCGTTCAGCTTCCTTCACCAATTCTTCGATCTATGCCCCGATGTTCTCCACGAGCGCCATCCTATGCCCGTATTCGATCATCAACGGATCCCCCCATGAGCGCCGGACGCCCCAGCGGGATCTGTCGGACGAGTCCGCCGCCTGCGAGGAGCGACCCGGCGCAGGGCCGACTCCTATACACCTTGCCGAGGGATCACTCGCCTGATGCGCGTGGCGGCCGCGCTCCGCGGCGGGGCCGCCGCGGAAGGGGGCGCGGGTCGGGCGGGCGCGGCGCGCCGGGGGGTGGGGGCAGCCCCGGCCGTACTGCGGTCCCGTCATCCGGGGGATGAGGCCTGCCCCACGCACTCCATACCGGCGCAGAACTGGCGTTACTCACCACGGTATCGGTGGCCGCCGTGATCGGTGGGGCCTTCTTGACGCGCTTTGCGCTTGCTCCAGTTCTTCCGGTACTCCCGCAGCATCGCCCGGGCCAGGCTGGTGCCCGGCTTCTTGTCGTCCGGCATCCACGTCCGGACGGCCGACAGGGCCCGGTTCTCCCGAAGCTGCCACGAAGTGACAAGTAGCTCTCTGTAGCGGATCTGGGGTGCGCTTGTCAGTGTTTTGGATCTTCTGGGCTCATCGGATGCCGTGCTCGGCCAGGTTGGTCCGGTCATGACGACCGGAAGGAGCCCGTGGTGCGGCAGGAGTGGGAACCGGAAGACCTGATCGAGGTCTGGACGCTGCTGGAGGAGGACCAGGAGCGGCTGCGGAACAAGTCGGGAGCGAACCGGCTGGGGTTCGCACTGCTGCTGAAGTTCTTCGAGGTGGAGGCCCTGTTCCCGGAGGACGCCGGGGAGATCCCGGCGCCGGCGGTGTCGTACGTCGCCCAGCAGGTGAAGGTGCCCGCGGAGGAGTGGGCCGCATACGACTGGTCGGGGCGGGCGATCAAGCGGCACCGGATGGAGATCCGGGGCGCGTTCGGCTTCCGTGAGTGCGCCGAGGAGGACCAGGCCCAGCTCGCCGAGTGGCTGGCGGTCGAGCTGTGCGGGGTGGAGCTGAACCGGGACCGGCTGGCGGAGGCCGTGGTGGCCCGCTGCCGCAAGGACCGGCTGGAGCCGCCGACGCCGGGGCGTATCGCCCGGCTGGTGGTTCGGCGGTCAGCACCTTCGAGGAGCGGTTCTGCGCGGCCACCGTGGGCCGGCTGTCGGCGGCGACCCGGTCCCGGCTGGACGACCTGATCGCCGAGGACGCCGGCGCGGACGCGGACAGCGCGGGCGGCGGGGGCACGTTCTTCACCGAGCTGAAGGCGGACCCGGGCGCGTTGGGGCTGGACAGCCTGCTGGCGGAGTGAACAAGCTCCAGCGGGTGCGCGGGCTTCAGCTGCCGCCGGAGCTGTTCGCGGACGTGTCGGGGAAGCTGGTGGCGGCCTGGCGGGCGCGTGCGGCGAAGGAGTATCCCTCGGACCTGCGGGCGGCGGCCGGGCCGGTGCGGTACACGCTGCTGTCGACGCTGTGCCATGTGCGGGAGACGGAGATCACCGACTCGTTTGGTGGAGCTGTTCATCCAGCTCGTGCAGAAGATCAACACGCGGGCGGAGAAGAAGGTCGAGGGCGAGTTCACCAAGGAGCTCAAGCGGGTCCGCGGCAAGGAGGGCATCCTGCTGCGGCTGGCGGAGGCTGCCGTCGCGGAGCCGCGGCACGGTCCGCAAGGTGATCTATCCGGTGGCCGGGGAGTCCACGCTGAAGGCGCTGGCGGCGGAGGCCGCGGCGAACGAGGCTCGTTACCGGGCCCGGGTGCGGACGGTGCTGCGCTCGTCGTACTCGGGCCACTGGCGGCGGATGCTCTCGCCGCTGCTGAACGTGCTGGAGCTGAAGTGCAACAACACCGCCTACCGGCCGGTGATGGACGCCATCGATCTGCTCAAGCGCTACCTGGACCAACCCATCGCGAAGGAGGGTGCGTTCTTCGACGAGGCGGAGAAGATCCCGCTGGCCGGGGTGGTGCGCGAGGAGTGGCGCAAGGCGGTGGTGGATGAGCGCGGCCGGGTCGAACGCATCCCGTACGAGCTGTGCGTGTCGTGGCGCTGCGGGACGCGCTGCGGCGGCGGGAGATCTGGGTGCCGGGCGCGAACCGGTGGCAGAACCCGGAGAACGACTGCCGCCGGACTTCGAGGACAACCGCGATGTGCACTACGACGCGATCCGCCAGCCGCAGGACCCGGAGAAGTTCATCGAGGCCCTGGAGAAAGGGCTGCGCGAGGCTTTGACCCGCTTCGATGCGGCGCTGGAGCTGGGCACCACGGGCGGGGTGGACATCGTCAAGAAGCACGGCGAGCCGTGGATCAAGGTCTCGCCGCTGGGCAAGCAGGAGGAGCCGGAGAACCTCGTCGCGCTGAAGGCTGAGATCGAACGCCGCTGGGGCACAATCGACCTGATCGACATCCTCAAGGAGGCCGAGTTCGCCACCGGCTTCACCGGCGAATTCACCTCGGTCGCCACCAGGGAGGCGGTCCCGAAGGCGGTGCTGCGGCGCCGGCTGCTGCTGGTGCTGTTCGCGCTCGGGACGAACATGGGCATCAAGCGCGTCGCGGTCACCGGCAAGCACGGCGAGAGCGAGGCCGTCCTGCGCCGCGTACGGCACCTGTTCGTCAACCGGACCAACATGCGCGCGGCGCTGGTGCGGCTGGTCAACGCCACCTTCGCCGCCCGCGATGCCGCGTGGTGGGGCGAGGGCACCGCCTGCGCGAGCGACTCCAAGAAGTTCGGCTCCTGGAGCTCGAACTTCATGACCGAGTGGCACCAGCGGTACCGCGGGCCCGGCGTGATGATCTACTGGCACGTCGAGAAGAAGTCGCTGTGCGTCTACAGCCAGCTCAAGTCCTGCTCCGCCTCCGAGGTCGCCGCGATGATCGAGGGCGTACTGCGGCACTGCACGGACGTGGAGATCGACCGGCAGTACACCGACACGCACGGCGCCTCCATCGTCGGGTTCGCCTTCGCCCACATGCTCGGCTTCAACCTGCTCCCCAGGCTGAAGAGCGTCGGCTCAGCGCGGCTGTACCGGCCAGCGGCCGGCGAGGACGAGAAGTGGCCGAA
>NZ_KL591044.1:0-11757 GCF_000716335.1 Streptomyces sp. NRRL S-118
GGTGGGGGTGGTGGGGGTGGTGGGGGTGGGCGGCACGGCGAAGGCCGGTGCGCCGCCGAGCAGGGTCGCGGTGGCGAGTGCTGCGGCGAGAAGGGTTCTGCGCACGGGTCCGTGCGGTGACGGCTGGGGCACTTGCGGCTCCTGAAGGGAAGGCGGGCCGGGTTGTCGAGTGCATGCCACTGATGTGCGATGCGTAACATAGTAATGTGATATTGCACTGACAACCCGTCAGAACCATTTCCGTGTACAGCGGATGCGAACCGGGAGTCCGAACCCGGAGAAATCGGGCCCCACGACCCTCGGGGACGAAGCCTCCGGGGGCGGAGCCTGCCGACCGTCGCCGCCCCGGCCCCGGCCTCACCCTCGGCCTCAGACCCGTCCTGGCATCGCCTCAAGCCCGCACGGATCGCGTCGGCCCCGGACCGGCGGGCGGGGCCACCGGTCCGCGGGGCCCGGGCCCCTCCAGCGGCGCCGCCGAGCGAACCCGTCAGTCCAGGACCGCGAAGCCGTCCAGCTCCACCATCGCCTGCTCGTCCCAGAGGCGGACCGCCCCGACGACCGCCATCGCCGGGTAGTCCCGGCCCGCCAGCCGCCGCCAGACGCGGCCCAGTTCGGGCGCCCGGGCGCGGTAGTCGGCGACGTCCGTGGCGTACACGGTGACACGCGCCAGGTCGGCGGGTGTGCCGCCGGCGGCCTTCAGCGCGGCCAGCAGGTTGCCGAGGGCCGTCTCGAACTGTTCGAGAAGGGTCTCCCCCACCACCCTGCCGTTCCCGTCCAGCGCCGTCTGGCCGGCCAGGAAGACCAGCCGCGACCCGGTGGCGGTGACGGCGTGCGAGAAGCCGGTGGGCGGGGACAGCTCGGAGGGGTTGACGCGTTCGAGGCTCATGAGGCGTACAGCTCCTTCGCGATGATCGTGCGCTGCACCTCGGTGGCGCCCTCGTAGATGCGCGGCGCCCGCACCTCCCGGTACAGGTGCTCCAGCAGATGGCCGCGCTGCAGGGCGCGGGCGCCGTGCAGCTGGACGGCCGCGTCGACGACGTACTGCGCGGTCTCGGTGGCCAGCAGCTTCGCCATGGCCGCGCGCTTCGGGACGTCCCCGGCCCCCTCGTCGTACGCCGCCGCCGCCGCGTACACGAGGAGGCGGGCCGCCTCGGTGCGGGTGGCCATCTCGGCGACCTGGTGGGCGACGGCCTGGAGGTCCTTCAGCACGCCGCCGAACGCGGGCCGGCGGGCGGTGTGGGCGAGGGTCGCGTCGAGGGCCGCCTGCGCCATGCCGACGGCGAAGGCCCCGACGCTGGGCCGGAAGAGGTTCAGGGTGGTCATCGCGACGCGGAAGCCCCGGTCCACCTCGCCCAGCACGTCCGCGCGGGTGACGGGTACGCCGTCGAAGCGGAGGCTGCCGATGGGGTGCGGCGACAGCATCTCGAGCCGGCGGCCCGTCAGGCCCGGCCGGTCCGCGGGGACCAGGAAGGCGGTGACGCCACGGGCTGCGGCGCCCGGTGTCGTCCGGGCGAAGACGGTGTGGAGGTCGGCCTCGGGCGCGTTGGAGATCCAGCACTTCTCGCCCGACAGCCGCCAGCCCTCCCCGTCGGGCGCGGCTTCGAGGGCGAGCGCGGCCGCGTCCGACCCGGCATCCGGCTCGCTGAGGGCGAAGGCGGCCACCGCCCGTCCGGCGGTCACCTCCGGCAGCCAGCGCGCGCGTTGCTCGGGCGTGCCGGACGCGGCCACGGGGTGGGCACCCAGCCCCTGGAGGGCGAGTGCGGTCTCCGCCTCCGTGCACTCGCGGGCGAGGGACTCGCGCATCAGGCACAGGTCGAGGGCTCCGGCCCCGAAGACGCGCGCCAGGAGCCCCAGTTCGCCCAGGGCGGCGACGAGCGGCCGGTTGACGCGGCCGGGTTCCCCCTTCTCCGCGAGGGGCCGCAGGCGTTCGGCGGCCAGGACACGCAGCTCTTCGCACCATGCGGTTCGTTCGGGTTCGAGTGAGAATACGGGCATTCGCGCCCCTCCGCCGCCGAGTCGTATCGCGCACCATTGACTGTCGTCACCATCACGATACGCTCGATGGGCGTTCCCACCACCCATAGGGGGCGAACCATGGAGCTGACCGGATCGGCCCACCTCGACACCTTCGCCCGCGACCACCTGCCGCCCCGCGAGCAGTGGCCCGAGCTCCTCTTCGAACTGCCCGGGCTGCGCTATCCGGACCGCCTCAACTGCGGTGCGGAACTGCTGGACCGCACGGCCGAACGCTTCGGCCCCGGCCGCCCGGCCTTCCGGGACGGCGCGGGCGGCGTGTGGACGTACGGCGAACTGCGCGACCGGGTCGACCGGATCGCCCACGTCCTCACCCGCGAGCTCGGTGTGGTGCCCGGCAACAGGGTGCTGCTGCGCGGCCCGACGACCCCGTGGCTGGCGGCCTGCTGGCTCGCGGTGATGAAGGCGGGCGCGGTGGCCGTCACCGTCCTGGCGCAGGCACGTGCCCCGGAGCTGGCCGTGCTGTGCGGGATGGCCGATGTCCGCCACGCGCTGTGCGACGTCCGGACGGTCGACGACCTGGTGAAGGCCGAGGTGCCGGGGCTCCGCGTGACGGCGTACGGCGGTGACGCGCCCGACGACCTGCTGCGGCTGGCGGCCCGTCACCCGGGCTCGTTCGACGCCGTCCCCACCGCCGCCGACGACGTGGCGCTGATCGCCTTCACCTCCGGGACCACCGGGCGGCCCAAGGGGTGCATGCACTTCCACCGGGACGTACTGGCCGTCGCCGACACGTTCTCGGCGCAGGTGCTGCGCCCGGGGCCGGACGACCTGTTCGCGGGCAGTCCCCCGCTCGGCTTCACCTTCGGCCTCGGCGGTCTGGTGATCTTTCCGCTGCGGGCGGGCGCGTCGGCGCTGCTGCTGGAGCAGTCCGGGCCCCGCCGGCTGCTGGCCGCCATCGCCGAGCACCGGGTCACGGTGCTCTTCACCGCGCCGACCGCCTACCGGGTGATGCTGGAGGAGCTCGACGGGTACGACACCGGCTCGCTGCGCCGGTGCGTGTCGGCCGGCGAGAACCTGCCCGCCGCCACCTGGCGGGCGTGGCACGAGCGGACCGGGCTGCGGATCATCAACGGCATCGGCGCCACCGAGCTGCTGCACATCTTCGTCTCGGCGGCCGACGGAGCGATCCGGCCCGGCACGACGGGCGTCCCGGTGCCGGGGTGGCAGGCACGCGTGGTGGACGCCTCCGGACGGCCGGTCCCGGACGGGGAGGAGGGATTCCTGGCCGTGCGCGGGCCGGTGGGCTGCCGCTACCTGTCCGATCCCCGCCAGACGGAGTACGTCAGGCACGGCTGGAACGTCACCGGGGACACGTACGTCCGCGAGCCGGACGGCTACCTGCGCTACGTCGCCCGGGCGGACGACATGATCATTTCGGCGGGGTACAACATCGCGGGCCCCGAGGTCGAGGACGCCCTGCTGGCCCACCCCGACGTGGTCGAGGCGGCCGTGGTGGGCCGGCCCGACGAGCTGCGCGGCCAGGTCGTCGTGGCGTACGCGGTGGTGCGGGAGGGAGCGGCCCGCGACGGTGCCGCGGCCGAGGCGCTGCGCGGCTTCGTGAGGACGCGCCTCGCCCCGTACAAATGCCCGCGCGAGATCGTCTTCCTCGACGCGCTGCCGCGGACGGCCACCGGAAAGCTCCAGCGCTTCCGGCTGCGCGCGCAGGACGCGCCCGTAAAGTGATCACGTGGCCGAGCAGCACACCCCGCGTTCCCTGATCGTCTCCCTGTACGGCGCGTACGGGCGGACGCCCGACGACGCCCCGCTGCCGGTGGCCGAGCTGATCCGGCTGCTGGCGGTGCTCGGCGTGGACGCCCCCTCGGTGCGGTCGTCGGTGTCCCGGCTCAAGCGGCGCGGGCTGCTCCAGCCGCGCCGAACGGCGGACGGGGCCGCCGGTTACGCCCTGTCGGCGGACGCCCGGCAGCTCCTCGACGACGGCGATCGGCGCATCTACGCGACCGGGGAGCGGGCCGGCGAGGAGGGCTGGGTGCTGGCCGTCTTCTCGGTGCCGGAGGCCGAGCGGCACAAGCGGCACCTGCTGCGGTCCCGTCTGGGCCGCCTCGGCTTCGGCACGGCGGCGCCGGGCGTGTGGATCGCCCCGGCCGCCCTGTACGAGGAGACCCGCCACACCCTGACACGGCTCCACCTGGACCCGTACGTGGACCTCTTCCGCGGCGAGCACCTGGGCTTCGCGCCCACGGCCGAGGCGGTGGGCCGCTGGTGGGACCTCGCCGCGATCGCCAAGCTGTACGAGGAGTTCCTCGACCTCCACGAGCCGGTGCTGCGGACCTGGTCGACGCGCGAACCGTCCGCCGAGGAGGCGTACCGCGACTACCTGCTCGCCCTGGACTCCTGGCGGCGGCTCCCGTACGCGGACCCGGGCCTGCCCGCCGCGCTGCTCCCGGCGGGCTGGCCCGGGGGCCGGGCGGCCGCGGTCTTCGGCGGGCTGCACGGGCTGCTGCGGGACAAGGGCGAGGGCTTCGTCAGGAGCGGGGCGGCGTCAGGCTGAGGCGCGGCTTCGGGGCGTCGGTGCGGCCCGCCGGGGGTGTGCGGCTGCCGGCACGGTACGGGGCGGGCCAGGGGGCGGCGGGGCCGTCGTAGCCCTGCTCGGCGGCGGCGTGCAGGGTCCAGTGCGGGTCGTACAGGTGCGGGCGGCCCACGGCGCACAGGTCCGCGCGGCCCGCCAGGAGCAGGGAATTGACGTCGTCCCAGGAGGAGATCGCGCCGACGGCGATGACGGGGACCTTCAGGGCGTTGCGGATCCGGTCCGCGTACGGCGTCTGGTACGAGCGGCCGTACTCGGGCCGTTCGTCGGGCACGACCTGGCCGGTGGAGACGTCGATCGCGTCGGCGCCGTGCTCGGCGAAGGCCCGGGCGATCTCCACGGCCTCCTCGGCGGTCGTGCCGCCGGGCGCCCAGTCGGTGGCCGAGATGCGTACGGTCAGGGGCCGCTCGCCGGGCCAGGCCGCTCGTACCGCGTCGAGGACCTCCAGCGGGAAGCGCAGCCGCCGCTCCAGGGAGCCGCCGTAGGCGTCGGTGCGGCGGTTGGTGAGCGGGGACAGGAACCCGGAGAGCAGGTAGCCGTGGGCGCAGTGCAGTTCGAGGAGGTCGAAGCCGGCGCGGGCGGCGCGGCGCGCCGCGGCCGCGAACTGTTCCCTTATGTCGGTGAGCGCGGCCCGGTGCAGCTCGTGCGGCACCTGGTTGACACCGGGGCGGTAGGGCAGCGGGGAGGCCGCGACCACGGGCCAGTTGCCGGAGTCGAGGGGCTGGTCGATGCCTTCCCACATGAGCTTGGTGGAGCCCTTGCGGCCGGAGTGGCCGAGCTGCACGCCGATGGCGGTGCCGGGCGCCTGCCGGTGCACGAAGTCGGTGATCCGGGACCAGGCGGCGGCCTGCGCGGGCGTCCACAGTCCGGCGCAGCCCGGGGTGATGCGGCCCTCGGGGCTGACGCACACCATCTCGGTCATGACCAGCCCGGCGCCGCCGAGGGCCCGGGCGCCGAGGTGGACGAGGTGGAAGTCGCCGGGGACCCCGTCCACGGCCGAGTACATGTCCATGGGCGAGACGACGACCCGGTTGCGCAGCGTCAGGCCGCGCAGCCGGAACGGGGTGAACATCGGCGGGGTGCCGGGCGGGCAGCCGAAGTCCCGCTCGACGGCCTGGGTGAAGCGCGCGTCGCGCAGCCTCAGGTTGTCGTGCGTGACCCGGCGGCTGCGGGTGAGGAGGTTGAACGCGAACTGGCGCGGCGGCTGGTCCAGGTAGCCGGCCAGGTCCTCGAACCAGCGCAGGCTCGCGGCGGCCGCGCGCTGCGTGGACTCCACGACGGGGCGGCGTTCGGCTTCGTACGCCGCCAGGGCCGGGGCGAGCGCGGGCTGCTCCTGGATGCAGGCGGCGAGGGCCAGGGCGTCCTCGACGGCGAGCTTGGTGCCGGATCCGATGGAGAAGTGCGCGGTGTGGGCGGCGTCGCCGAGCAGGACCGTGCTGCCGTGCGACCAGCGCTCGTTGACGACGGTCCGGAAGGCGGTCCAGGTGCTCTTGTCGGAGGTCAGGGGGCGGCCGCGCAGCGCCTCGCCGAAGATCTTGGCGCAGCGGCCGACGGACTCCTGGACGTCGAGTTCGTCGAACCCGGCGGCCTGCCAGACCTCCTCGCGCATCTCGACGATGACGGTGGAGGCGTCCGCCGCGTACGGGTAGCCGTGGAGCTGCATCACGCCGTGCTCGGTCTCCGCGATCTCGAAGCGGAACGCGTCGAAGGCGAAGTCCGCGGCGAGCCAGATGTAGCGGCAGCGGTGGGTCGTGACGGTCGGCCGGAAGACGTCGGCGTGCGTCCCGCGGGTGCGGCTGTGGACACCGTCGGCGGCGATCACCAGATCGTACGCGGCGGCCAGTTCCGCGGCGGGGGGCGCCTCGGTACGGGAACGGAGCCGTACGCCCAGGCTCCGGCAGCGCTCGTGGAGGATCTCCAGCAGCCTGCGCCGGCCGAGCGCGGCGAAGCCGTGGCCGCCGGAGGTGAGGGTGCGGCCGCGGTGGACGATGTCGATGTCGTCCCACCGGACGAACTCCGCCCGGAGCGCGGCGTACACCTCGGGGTCGGCGTGCTCGATGCCGCCGAGGGTCTCGTCGGACAGGACGACGCCGAAGCCGAAGGTGTCGTCCGGGGCGCCCCGTTCCCAGACGGCGATGTCACGGGCGGGGTCGAGGCGCTTGAGCAGGGCGGCGGCGTACAGCCCACCGGGACCGCCGCCGATCACGGCGACCCGCAGCGGGCGGGTCATCGTCCCTGCCACTTCGGGGGGCGCTTCTCGGTGAAGGCGGCGTGGAACTCGGCGTAGTCCTCGCCGTTCATCAGCAGCGCCTGCGTCGCGGCGTCCAGCTCGACGGCCGCGGCCAGCGGCATGTCCAGCTCGGCGGTGAGCAGGGCCTTGGTCTGGGCGTACGCGAGGGCGGGGCCGTCGGCCAGCCGGCGGGCGAGGGCGGCGGCGTGCTCGCCGGCACGGCCCTCCTCCGTGAGCTCGCTGATCAGCCCGATGCGCTCGGCCTCGGGCGCGCGGACCGGTTCGCCGAGCATCAGCAGCCGGGTGGCGTGGCCCAGGCCGACGACCCGGGGCAGCAGGTACGCGGCTCCCATGTCGCCGCCGGAGAGTCCCACCTTGGTGAAGAGGAACGCGAACCGCGCGGACGGGTCGGCGACGCGGAAGTCGGCGGCGAGGGCGAGGACGGCGCCGGCGCCCGCGGCCACCCCGTGCACGGCGGCGATCACGGGGAAGGGCGCCTCGCGCAGGGCCCGCACGACCTGGCCGGTCATCCGGTTGAAGTCCAGGAGCTGGGCGGTGTCCATGGCGAGCGTGGCGCCGATGATGTCGTCGACATCGCCGCCGGAGCAGAAGCCGCGCCCCTCGCCGGCCAGGACCAGGGCCCGTACGGTCCGTTCCCGGGACAGCTCGGCGAGCAGGTCGCGCAGGTCGGCGTAGGCGCCGAAGGTGAGCGCGTTGAGCTTGGCGGGGCGGGCGAGGGTGACGGTGGCGACGCCGTCGTCGATGGCGAGCCGCAGATGGCGCCACTCGGGGGTGCGGGGCGCGGAGCTGGTGAACGGGCTCATGGGATGCGGCCTCCCTCGGCGAGCGGAATGCCCGAGTGCCGGTGCCTGTACGGGCACCGAAGTGCCCACACCTCGAAGCTATCACTCATACGTGACCGCCGTCACGCAGACGCGATAGAGCGACGGACGGCCGTCACACTGTCCGCGACCGGCGAGGGTCCTGTACCAGCTGTGGCACAGGTCTCCCGGCGGGCGGGCATGCGCCCCTGGTGTGGCCGGATCCGGTCCGTAAGGTGGAACCCACCCGCCGAACCGTTGAACAGAAACCGAACGGAGGACCGTCACCGTGCTCAAAGCGTCCGGACCCGCCTACTGGCGTCTCGCGCTGCCGCACTCCACGGCCGCCGTGCCGCTCGCCCGGGCCCTGGTGCGGACGGCGCTCGCCGACCTCGACGCGACGGCCTCGGCCGACACCGACACGGCGGAGCTGCTGACGGCGGAACTGGTGGCGAACGCGGTGAAGCACACCGACCCCGGCGACCCGCCGATCGAGCTGGTGGTGGAGCTGCTGGAGACGGGGTGCCAGGTCGAGGTGCACGACCGCGACCCGGACCCGCCCGGTGATCTGTCGCCCGCCCACACCACGCCACCGGACCCGTGGCAGGAGCACGGCCGCGGCCTGCTGCTGATCCGTACGCTCAGCGCGGCGTGCGGGCACCGCCGTACCGCTCAGGGCAAGGCGGTGTGGTTCACCCTGCCGGCACTCGGGACGGCGTGAGGTCCTCCTCCGTCCCGGCCTCCCCGGTCGCCCCGGTCGCCCCGGTCTCCACGGTCGCCTCCGCCTCCACGGCGGGAGAGGTGGCCAGTCGCGAGTTGCGCCGGCCGTAGCACGCGTACACCAGGGCCCCGGCCACCAGGAAGACGGCGAACTGCACCCAGGTGGTCCAGCCCGTGCCCCACATCAGGTACAGGCAGAAGGCGACGCCCAGCACCGGGCTGACCGGGTAGAGCGGCACGCGGAAGCTGCGCTCGGTGTCGGGGTGGCGGCGGCGCAGCGCGACCACCGCCACGTTGACGACCGCCATGACGGCGAGCGTGCCGATCGTGGTCAGGTTCATCACGACGTCCAGCGGGACGACGGCGGCCGGGACGGCGAAGACGGCGGCGACGATCCACGTGTTGGCGACGGGGGTGGAGGTCTTCGGGGAGACCTTCGCGAAGACCCGCGGGACGAGCCCGTCGCGCGACATCGACATCAGGATGCGGGTCTGGCCGTACATCACGGCGAGGACGACCGAGGCGATGGCGACGACCGCGCCGAAGGCGATGATGCCGCCGCCGATGGCGGAGCCGGTGATCTCGTCGACGATGAGGGAGAGCGCGGCCGGCCTGCCGGCGACGTCATCGGCCGACATGGCGCCGATGGCGGCGAGCGCGACCAGGCAGTAGAGCAGCGTGACGGCACCGATGCAGATCATGATCGCGAGCGGGATGGTCCGGCGGGGGTTCTTGACCTCCTCGCCCGCGGTGGTGATCGCGTCGAAGCCGATGTACGAGAAGAAGGCGAGGGACGCGCCCGAGGTGACGCCGGCGAGGCCGTGCGCCGCGAACGGCGAGAGGTTGCCCGAGCGGAAGGCGGTCAGCGCCAGCGCGCAGAACACGACCAGGATCGCGATCTTGACGATCGCCATGAGGGCGGTGGCGCGGGCGCTCTCGCGGACGCCGCGCACCAGCAGCACCGCGGCGAGGATGATCACCACGACGGCGGGGATGTTGACGATGCCGCCGTCGCCGGGCGGGGCGGACAGCGCGGCGGGCAGCTGGACGCCGACGAGGCCGTCGAGCAGTTCGTTGAGGTACTGGCCCCAGCCGACCGAGACGGCCGAGACGGACACGCCGTACTCCAGCAGCAGGCACCAGCCGGTCAGGAACGCCACGCGCTCGCCGAGGGCGGCGTACGCGAAGGAGTAGGAGCTGCCCGAGACCGGGATCGCGCTGCCCAGCTCGGCGAAGGAGAAGGCGGTGAACACGCAGGTGATCGCGGCCAGGACGAAGGAGACGACGACCGCGGGGCCGGCTTCGGCGACGCTGTCCGAGAGCCCGACGAAGATGCCGGTGCCGACGATGGCGCCGACACCGAAGCACACGAGCTGGAAGAGGCCCATGGTGCGCTTCAGCCCGTGCCCCTCCAGGTCGGCGCCGGATTCGGCGACCAGTTGGGCGGGGGTCTTGAGGCGCTGCATAGGGGGTTCTCCCGGGTGGTGCATGGGCTGTGCTGGGCGGTGCGGGCCGGTGCGGGGATGATGCACAGGCGAAAGGGGTCCGGGCATGTGAGCCCGAACCCCGCCATGTCCTTCGAGACTAACCGGTACATCACATATTCACCCAATCGGCCGCATGGCTATTCCCGCCCTCAGGCCAGCGTGGCGACCATGAGCGCCTTGATGGTGTGCATGCGGTTCTCGGCCTCGTCGAAGACGACCGAGTGCTCGGACTCGAAGACCTCGTCGCTCACCTCGAGCTCGGTCAGCCCGTGCCGCTCGTGGATGTCGCGGGCGATCGACGTACCGAGGTCGTGGAACGCGGGCAGGCAGTGCAGGAATCTCACCCGCGGGTTGCCCGTCGCGCGCAGGACGTCCATGGTCACGGCGTACGGGCCGAGGGCGGCGATGCGCTCGTCCCAGACCTCCTTCGGCTCGCCCATCGAGACCCAGACGTCGGTGATGACGAAGTCGGCGCCCGCGACCCCCTCGGCGATGTCCTCGGTGAGCGTGACGCGGGCGCCGCTGGTCCGGGCGAGCTCGCGCGCCCGCGCCACGATGTCGTCGGCCGGCCAGTACGCCCTGGGCGCGACGATCCGCACGTCCATGCCCAGCAGCGCGCCGGTGACCAGGTAGGAGTTGCCCGTGTTGTAGCGGCCGTCACCCATGTACGCGTACGCGATGCGCTCCAGGGGCTTGTCGGTGTGCTCGGTCATGGTGAGCACGTCCGCGAGCATCTGCGTGGGGTGCCAGTCGTCGGTCAGGCCGTTGTAGACGGGGACCCCGGCATGGGCGGCGAGCTCCTCGACGGTGGACTGGGCGTCGCCCCGGTACTGGATGGCGTCGTACATGCGGCCGAGGACGCGGGCGGTGTCCTTGGCCGACTCCTTGTGGCCCATCTGCGAACCGGACGAGTCCAGGTAGGTGGTGGATGCGCCCTGGTCGGCGGCGGCGACCTCGAAGGCGCAGCGGGTGCGCGTCGAGGTCTTCTCGAAGATGAGGGCGATGTTGCGGCCGCGCAGCCGCTGGACCTCGGTCCCCGCCCTCTTCTCCGCCTTGAGCTGCGCAGCCAGGTCGATCAGACTGCGGAACTCGTCCGCGGTGAAGTCCAGCTCCTTGAGGAAATGGCGGCCGGAGAGATCGGTGGCCATGGGGACGCTCCTGGGTTCCGGGGTCGGGGACCGTGGAAGTCTATACGAGTGCCAGAATTTCTATTCAGTCAGGGGGAGGCGTACGCGGCACGGTCGCCCCGCACCGCCGAACCGGCCGGTACGGCTCCATCCTGGGGGCTGACGCGGCGGCGCTCATCCGGAACGGGTCCGCGGGAGGCCATGGCCGCCACTCCGGCCACGAGCAGCCGCTACGGAGCAGCCGGCCCGCGCGCGGGCGGCCGTGCGCTCGGCGCGCGGCGGCCGCCGCCGTGACCGTGCGGCCCGGCCTCACAACTCCGCCGAGCGGTTCCGGCGGTACGACTCAGCCCCGGGGCGCGGCCTCCCGGGGAGCGCCGCTCGGGCGGTGGCGGCTCCGCCCGGAGCTGCCACTCCCCGGGTGCGCGGCTCAGCCCGGGGGCGCGGCCTCCCGGGGAGCGCCGCTCAGGGCGGCGCGGTCCAGGCCCGGGCGTGGCGCCCGGATGCGCGGCTCCCCGGGAGCACGGCCCGCCCCGGGTGCGGCTCTCCGGGACCACGGCTCAGGGCGGCGCGGCTGCGCCCGGGGCGCGAGGGCTCGGGGGGCTCATTCGGCGTCCCGCTCGACCGGGCAGCTCATGCAACGCGGGCCGCCGCGACCCCGGCCCAGCTCGCTGCCCGGGATCTCGATCACCTCGATGCCCTCGCGCCGCAGGTGCGTGTTGGTGGTGACGTTCCGCTCGTACGCGACCACGACCCCCGGCTCCACCGCCAGCACGTTGCAGCCGTCGTCCCA
>NZ_KL591044.1:11793-22074 GCF_000716335.1 Streptomyces sp. NRRL S-118
TTCCGCTCGTACGCGACCACGACCCCCGGCTCCACCGCCAGCACGTTGCAGCCGTCGTCCCACTGCTCGCGCTCGGCCGCGTGCACGTCCTGCGTCGCGGTCAGCACCCGGATCGACGTCAGGCCGAGCGCCGCCGCGATCGCGCTGTGCATCTGCTCGGGCGGATGGTCCGAGACCTTCAGCGTGCCGCCCCGGTCCCCCGGGTCGATGGTGTACGAGCGCAGCATGCCGAGCCCCGCGTACTGCGTGAACGTGTCCGCCGCGACCATCGTCATCACCGTGTCCAGGTGCATGAAGGCGCGGCTCTTCGGCATGTCGAGCGCCACGATCGTGCGCGCCGAACCGGCCGCGAACATGCCGCGGGCCAGCATCTCCACCGCCTGCGGGGTGGTCCTCTCGCTCATCCCGATGAGCACCGCGCCGTTGCCGAGCACCAGCACGTCACCGCCCTCGATGGTGGACGGGTAGTCGTCCTGCCCCTCCGACCAGTGGTGGAAGGAACCGGCCTCGGGACCGGTGAAGAGGGGATGGTGCTTGTAGATCGCCTCGAAGTGGACCGTCTCGCGCTGCCGGGCCGGGTAGCGCATGGCGTTGATGGCGACACCGTCGTATATCCAGGCGGAGGTGTCGCGGGTGAACAGGTGGTTCGGCAGCGGCGGCAGCAGGAAGTCGTCCAGGTCCATGACGTGGAACCGGACGGAGGTCGGCTCGGGGTGACCGGCCAGGTACTCCCGCTTCGTCATGCCGCCGACCAGCGCCTCGACCAGCTTGGCCGTCTCCATCGCGTCGAAGACCGCCCTCAGGTGGTCCGTGGCGAGCGGCCCGTACTCCTTCTCGTCGAAGACCCGGTCCAGCACGAGCTTGCGGGCCGCCGGCATCTCCAGTGCCTCGCGCAGCAGATCACCGAAGAGGTGCACCATTACGCCCCGGTCGCGCAGCACGTCGGCGAACCCGTCGTGCTCCTGACGCGCCCGCCGCACCCAGAGCACGTCGTCGAAGAGGAGCCCCTCCTTGTTGCTGGGCGTCAGCCGCTTCAGCTCCAGGTCGGGCCGGTGCAGGATGACGCGGCGGAGCCGCCCGGTCTCGGAATCGACATGGAATCCCATGCCTCCATCCTGGCCGAGGCGGGCGCTCCGCGCGCCCCCGCGTGCGGGACCGACGTACCGTCAGATCGCCAGCAGGAGCGCGATCAGGACCACCAGGAGGAGCACCAGGGCGGCGCCCAGGCCGAAGAGGACGAACCGGCCGTCCTGCACGGCTCGCTGGTCATCGGAGCCCTCCCGGCGTCCGGCCGGGGGCGCGGCTGCCGGCGTGGTGCCCTCGGGCACCGGGGCCCGGGTCGGTGCCACGGGCGCGGGCGGAGAGGCCGGGGGCGCGAGGGGCTGCGAAGGGGCCGGGGGCGCGGCGGTGTACGCGGCCATGAGCAGCGCCTGCCAGGCCGCCTCGGGCAGGCGGGGCTCGTCGCTCTCCACGATCCGGCGGACCGCCGCCTGCGCGGCCCGGTGCGGCCCGGTGCTCAGCCGAGGCAGCAGGACGGCCAGCCGGTCCGAGATCCGCGGGTCGCCGAGCAGCGGGCGGACCGCCCAGCGGTAGAGGGAGGCGGCGTTGGCGGCCCGTACCCCGCCGTCGGGGTCGCCGAGGTCCACCGCGCGGTCCGTGAGGAAGAGCCCCTGGTCGAGCAGGACGACGCACAACTGCGTGCGCGTCTCCCGGCTCCAGGCGGGCCACCGCTCCACGGCTTCCTCCACGAGCTGCGACAGCACGTCGTAGTGGACGGGCTGGCGCAGCGCGCGCAGCAGGTCCGCGTCCGGGGCCCCGTCCAGCACCTCGCGGGACAGCGGTTCGCCCGGGGCGTGCGGGTCGGCCGGGTCGTACGGACGGGCCACCACCGCGAGCAGGTGGCCGGGGCGCCCGCGCCGTGAGCGCCCGGCGCGCCGCCACCTGCGCACTCCGCGGCGCGGGACCGGCCACTCGGGCGCGGCGGGCGGCTCCGGAGCGGCGGGTGGTTCGGGAGCGGTGGGCGGCTCGGGAGCGGCGTCCGCCGCCCTGTGCGGCCGCTGCACCGGGGGGCGCGCCGGCCGGGCGGCGGGATGCTCCTCGTCCGCCAGCAGCACCAGCGCGTGCTCCGCCACCTCCAGCAGGGGCCGCGACGCGTGCCCGGCGGCGCTCCTGAGCGCGGTGCGCACCCGGCGCGCGGGGCGGCCGTCCTCGCCGAGGTCGCGCAGGTGGTGGGAGACCAGCCGCCGCGCGACCTCCTCGGCCCGGTCCGCGCGCCGCTCCAGGGGGTCCGTGCGCCGCCGTGCCCCGCCGCCGGGCGGCCGGCCAGTCCAGTGGCCGAGGAACACGAACCGCAGGTCGTCCGCCTCGGCGGTGTCGTGCGTGGCGAACGTCCAGCCGTCCCCGGCGTGCTCGCCGAAGATGCCGTGCAGCCCCCACAGCACCCGGCAGGCCGTCGTACCGCCCGAGGGGTCCAGGAGCGTGAAGCGGGCTGCGGGGTCCCGCAGGAACTCCGCGACCGCGCCCGTCAGTTCGTCCCGGGCGCGCGACACGGTCCGGGCGAGCTGCAGCCGGCCCTCCTCGGCCGTCGGGCGCAGCACGGCGCCGGGGACGGGCGGCAGCGGCCCGCGCACGCCGGGCGGCAGTCTGCTGCCCTGCCAGCACCACCCGTGCAGGCCCAGGCAGGTCGCGGGGTCGAGGAGGTCGGCCGGCCCGACGAGCGCGTGGCACAGGGTGCCGGTGCGCCCGTCCGCGTCGCGCCACGGCGACCGGTGGGCGAGCAGGACGCCGTCGCCGTACCGAAGCCGCACCAGCGCCGGCGCGGGTTCCCCGCCGGTGGGGCGCAGCAGGGCTCCGGCGCGGCCGAGGCCGGCCTCCGCCCCGGCGGCGCCGGGCGACCAGGCCACCGGAACCGGCCCGGGGGCGGTGCCGCCGGAGGCGGCGGAAGCACCCTCGCGACCGGCGTCGGTGCCGGCACCGGTACCGGTGTCCCAGCGGAAGACGATCTGCTCCAGAGCCGTACCACCTGCTGGAACAACCGCTTCCGCACTGGCGCGGTCCTGACCGGAAAGACTCACCGTGCACCCCCGAAAGCCGTTCCCCTGCCCGTACCGTGCTGCCCGCTCCGGGAACGCGCCGATCTCCGCACTGCGGTGCCGCCCGCTCGTCCGTTCGCATGCAACTCCCCAGCTCACCGGGTGAGTTGAAGTCGTGTGGGTGATGAACGTAGGGGCTGCCCAGACCGGCGTCAACACGCCCCGGGCGGCACGAAACGGGTGATCCTCCCCGTGCTCCCCGTGCGCCTCCCACGCGCCCCGGGACCGTCGCCGGACCGAAAACCCATGGTCGGGCACGTCACGCTGGGTGATACTCGGACCTGTGTTCCTGACGATCAGTACCACCGGCATCCCTGAACGCCCCGCGACCGACCTCGGGTTCCTGCTGCACAAGCATCCCGACAAGGCGCAGGCGTTCTCCACCTCCTACGGCACGGCGCACGTCGTCTACCCCGAGGCGTCGGCGGAGCGCTGCACGGCCGCGCTCCTGCTGGAGGTGGATCCGGTGGCGCTCGTACGCCGCGGGAAGGGCAAGGGGCGCGGCGGCGCACCCGACCAGGCGCTCGCGCAGTACGTGAACGACCGCCCCTACGCCGCCTCCTCGCTGCTCGCCGTCGCGCTCGGCAATGTCTTCTCCAGCGCTCTGAAGGGGCAGTGCAACGCCCGGCCCGAGCTCGCCGGCCAGACGCTGCCGCTGCGCATCGAAGTGGCGGCGCTGCCCGCGCGCGGCGGGGCGGACCTGGTGCGCAAGCTGTTCGAGCCGCTCGGCTGGACGGTGACGGCCGACCCGATCGCGCTGGACGAGCGGTTCCCGGAGTGGGGCGACTCGCGCTACGTACGCCTCGTCCTGGAGGGCGAGCAGCGGCTCGCCGACGCCCTGCGGCACCTGTACGTGCTGCTGCCGGTGCTGGACGACGCCAAGCACTACTGGGTCTCGCCCGACGAGGTCGACAAGCTGCTGCGGGTCGGTGAGGGCTGGCTGGCCGCCCACCCGGAGCACAAGCTGATCACCAGTCGCTACCTGTCGCGCCGCTGGTCGCTGACGCGGGAGGCGATGGAGCGCATCGAGCTGGCCCGGCTGGCCGCGGCCGACGACTCCGAGGTGGAGGAGCTCGACAACGCCGTCGACGAGGACGCGGACACCGAGGAGCGGCCCGTCCCGCTCGCGGTGCAGCGCCGTGAGGCGATCATCGAGGCGCTGCGCGCCGCGGGCGCGAGCCGGGTGCTGGACCTCGGCTGCGGGCAGGGCCAGCTCGTCCGCGAGCTGCTCAAGGACCCGCGTTTCACCGAGATCGTCGGCATGGACGTGTCGATGCGGGCGCTGACCCTGGCCGCGCGGCGGCTGCGGATCGAGCGCATGGGTGAGCGGCAGGCGGAACGCGTCCGGCTGATGCAGGGATCCCTCGCGTACACCGACAAGCGGCTCAAGGGGTACGACGCGGCCGTGCTGAGCGAGGTCATCGAGCACCTCGACCTGCCGCGGCTGCCCGCACTGGAGTACGCCGTCTTCGGTGCCGCCCGCCCGGCGACCGTGCTGGTGACGACGCCGAACGTCGAGTACAACGTCCGCTGGGAATCGCTGCCGGCCGGGCACGTCCGGCACGGCGACCACCGCTTCGAGTGGACCCGCGAGGAGTTCCGCACCTGGGCCGGGTCCGTGGCGGAACGACACGGGTACGGCGTGGAGTTCGTCCCGGTGGGCCCCGACGACCCCGAGGTCGGCCCGCCGACCCAGATGGCCGTCTTCACCCTGGCCGCGCCCGCACCCGCGCCCGCGCCGGCAACCGCATCCGCACCGGCATCCGAGGAGAAGGTCGCATGACCACGACCCCGACCCCGACCCCGACCCGCAGACTGCCGGTCACCGACCTGTCCCTCGTCGTCCTCATCGGCGCCACGGGCTCCGGCAAGTCGACCTTCGCGCGCAAGCACTTCAAGCCGACCGAGGTCATCTCGTCCGACTTCTGCCGCGGGCTGGTCGCCGACGACGAGAACGACCAGAGCGCCAGCGGCGACGCCTTCGACGTCCTGCACTACATCGCGGGCAAGCGCCTCGCGGCCGGTCGGCTGACCGTCGTCGACGCCACGAACGTGCAGCAGGAGAGCCGCAGGCAGCTGATACGGCTGGCGCGCGAGCACGACGTGCTGCCCATCGCCATCGTGCTCGACCTGCCGGAGGAGGTGTGCGCCGAGCGCAACGCCGCCCGCCCCGACCGGGCCGGCATGCCGCGCCACGTCATCCAGCGCCACCGCCGCGAGCTGCGCCGTTCGCTGCGCGGCCTGGAGCGCGAGGGCTTCCGCAAGGTGCACGTGCTGCGCGGCGTGGAGGAGGTCGAGGCGGCCGAGGTCGTCCTGGAGAAGCGGTTCAACGACCTGCGCCACCTGACCGGCCCCTTCGACATCATCGGCGACATCCACGGCTGCTCCTCCGAACTGGAGACGCTGCTCGCCAAGCTGGGTTACGTCGACGGCCACCACCCCGAGGGACGCACGGCCGTCTTCGTCGGCGACCTCGTCGACCGCGGACCGGACAGCCCCGGCGTGCTGCGCCGCGTCATGGGCATGGTCGCCTCCGGCGACGCGCTCTGCGTGCCCGGCAACCACGAGAACAAGCTCGGCCGCTGGCTCTCCGGCAAGAAGGTGCAGCAGACGCACGGCCTCGCCGAGACCGTCGAGCAGCTCGGCAAGGAGAGCGAGGAGTTCCGCGCGCAGGTGCGGGAGTTCATCGGCGGGCTCGTCAGCCACTACGTCCTGGACGGGGGCAGGCTCGTCGTCTGTCACGCCGGCCTGCCGGAGAAGTACCACGGCCGGACCTCGGGGCGGGTGCGCTCGCACGCGCTGTACGGCGACACGACCGGCGAGACCGACGAGTTCGGGCTGCCCGTGCGCTACCCGTGGGCCGAGGACTACCGCGGGCGCGCCGCCGTCGTCTACGGCCACACGCCCGTGCCGAGCACCTCGTGGATCAACAACACCATCTGCCTGGACACCGGTGCGGTGTTCGGCGGCAGGATGACCGCGCTGCGCTGGCCGGAGCGCGAACTGGTCGACGTACCGGCCGAGAAGGTCTGGTACGAGCCGGTCAGGCCGCTCGCCACGGAGGCGCCCGGCGGGCACCAGGGCCGGCCGCTCGACCTGGCCGACGTGCACGGACGCCGGGTCGTGGAGACGCGGTACGCGGGCAACGTGGGCGTGCGCGAGGAGAACGCCGCGGCGGCACTGGAGGTGATGAGCCGCTTCGCGATCGACCCGCGGCTCGTGCCCTACCTGCCGCCGACGATGGCGCCCACCGCCACGTCGCGCCTCGACGGCTACCTGGAGCACCCGGCCGAGGCGTTCGCCGCCTACGCGGCCGACGGGATCGGACGCGTCGTGTGCGAGGAGAAGCACATGGGGTCGCGCGCCGTCGCCCTGGTGTGCCGGGACGCGGACGCGGCCCGGGAGCACTTCGGCGTGGACGCGGGTCCGACCGGGTCGCTCTACACGCGCACCGGACGGCCCTTCTTCGACGACGCCGCCGTCACCGAGGAGATCCTCGGCCGGCTGCGCGCCGCGATCGCGGCGGCCGGGCTGTGGGAGGAGCTGGACACCGACTGGCTGCTGCTCGACGCCGAGCTGATGCCCTGGTCGCTGAAGGCGTCCGGGCTGCTGCGCTCGCAGTACGCGGCGGTCGGCGCGGCGTCCTCCGCCGCCTTCCCCGCCGCCCTGGGGGCCCTCGAAGCGGCGGCAGGGCGTGGTGTGGAGGTCGGCGGGCTGCTGGCCCGGCAGCGGGAGCGGGCCGCGGACGCGGCCGCCTTCACGGACGCGTACCGCCGCTACTGCTGGACCACCGACGGGCTGGAGGGCGTGCAGCTGGCGCCGTTCCAGCTGCTCGCCGCGCGGGACCGCAGCCTCGCCACGCTCCCCCACGACGAGCAGCTGGCACTGATCGACCGCATGGTCGAGCACGACACCACCGGGCTGCTGCGCACCACGCGCCGCCTGTACGTCGACACGGGCGACGAGGCGTCGGTGGCGGCCGGTGTCGACTGGTGGCGGGAGATGACGGGCCGCGGTGGTGAGGGCATGGTGGTCAAGCCGCTCGCGGCGCTGGCCCGGGACGGCAAGGGCCGCCTGGTCCAGCCGGGCATCAAGTGCCGCGGCCGGGAGTACCTGCGGATCATCTACGGCCCCGAGTACACCCGTCCGGACAACCTGGAGCGGCTGCGCAGCCGCTTCCTCGGCCACAAGCGCTCCCTCGCCCTGCGGGAGTACGCGCTCGGCCTGGAGGCACTGGCCCGGCTGGCGGACGGCGAGCCCCTGTGGCGCGTCCACGAGGCGGTCTTCGCGGTCCTCGCCCTGGAGTCCGAACCGGTCGACCCGCGCCTGTAGCGCCAGGGGCGCCCCGTCGATCAGGCCGGACCGCCGAGGTGCCCCGCCGGGCGCCGCGAGCCCGCCTGATCGGTGAAGCGCTCCTCCGGCCCGCCGGCCGCCGGAGGGGCGCGGGTCCGGGACCCCGCGCCCTCTCCACGTCCCCGCGTCCGGGACCCGCCCCCCGGGACCCGCCCCCGCTCAGGCGGCCGGGCTCCGGCCGGCTGCCGATGTCCCGGGAGCTCCGGGGATCACGGCTGGCTGCGGTGCCCGCGAGGACCGCCCGTGCCGGGGGCCAGTGCGGCGCTGACGCGGGCGAGGCGGGTCGTGGGCAGGGCGAAGCGATTGGCCGGGTTGCGGTAGGAGTAGTGCCCGTCGTTGATCCAGCCGGTGTCCTCGGTCCTCACCCAGTGCACAGGACCGGCCGGCTGCTGGCTTTCGAGAAGAGCGGCCGCCAGCCTGTCCGGGGCGTCCACGGCGACGCGGGCGTGGAGCGCGGCCGCCAGCCGGTCGACCGCGTCACCGGGCACCGCGTCGTCGCCGCACGCAGGCAGGAGGAGCAGCAGCCGGGCATGCGGGTCGTCCGTGCTCCCACCGGGAAGTCCGCTGTCGGCCGCGGCGCACAGCTCGGCCCAGTTCAGGGCCGGACCCATGAAATGCCCCTCGTCCTGGGCGAGGTGCTCGACCTGCTTCCAGTGGGGATGGTGCAGGAGGTAGTCGACTCCCTCGTCGTCCTGGAAGGCGCGATACACCACGTGCAGCCGGTGGCCGCCGGCGAGCGGCACCGTGAAGACCGGCCAGTCGTCACCGGTGAGCAACCGGTGGTGGAAATCCGTCGCCTGCTCCTCGTCGACGCCGAGCAGCAGCTCGCCGGCTCCCTCGTCCTGCACGCAGTTGTACAGGTGGCCGAGCCAGAACATCCTGTCGTCCAGGAGTTCGGGGCGGTGGCTGAACGGGCCGCCGTCGTATCCCGGTATCCGGTCGGGGTGCATCTCAACACTGTTCGTCACGCGGCTCATCATCCCGCCCTCCACGGGCCCTGAACGACACCGCACTTCAGGACAGCGCTCAGCCGGGGCCGCGGTGGCGCGGGAGCACCATCGCGCGGGGTGAGCCCCGCTCGGCCCGCACCCCGCGGACCCGACGGTGCGGTGACGGACCGACCGGGAGTTCACCGGGGCGCGGGCTCCAGCCAGGGCCTGCGCCCCGGTCCGGTCGGGTGCGTGCCGGTGACGCCCATGACCACCGAGTACAGGCTGGTCTCCGCGGTGATGAAGAGGCGGTTGCGCTTGGCGCCGCCCCAGGCGATGTTGGCAACCGCCTCAGGCACGTTCAGGCGGCCGATCAGGGTGCCGTCGGGGTCGTAGCAGTGCACGCCGTCGTCCATCGCGGCGGCCCAGAGCCGGCCGCCGTCGTCGAAACGGAGGTTGTCGAAGCGGGCCTTCCCGCGGGCCCCGGCCTCGGCGAAGACCTCGCCCTCGGACAGGGTGCCGTCGTCGCGCACGTCGAAGACCCGGATGAAGCCCGCTCGGGTGTCGGAGACGAACAGCTGCCGCTCGTCGGGTGAGAAGACCAACCCGTTCGGCGCGCCGAAGCCGTCCGCGACCAGTCGCACGTCGCCCGTGGCCGGATCGATCCGGTAGACGTTGTTGGAGCCGATCTCGCTCTGCGCCCGATACCCCTCGTAGTCGCTGGTGATGCCGAAGTCCGGGTCGGAGAACCAGACGGAACCGTCGGACTTCACGGTCGCGTCGTTCGGGCTGTTCAGGCGCTTGCCCTGCCAGCGGTCGGCCAGCACGGTGAGGGTGCCGTCGTGTTCGGTCCGGGTCACCCGGCGGTTGCCCTGCTCGCAGGTGATCAGCCGGCCCTCGCGGTCGAGGGTGTTGCCGTTGGTGTGTCCGGCGGAGCGGCGGAAGACGCTGACAGAGCCGGTCTCCTCGTCCCACCGCAGCATCCGGTCGTTGGGGATGTCGCTCCAGACCACCTGGCGCCAGGCGGGCAGGTAGATCGGCCCCTCGGCCCAACGGCAGCCGGTGTACAGGACCTCCAGTGCCTCATCACCGTTCATGCACCTCCCGGTACGGAACCGGTCGTCAAGCATCTCGTACAGCCCCGGGCGCTCGCCGCTCATGGAGTCCGCTCCTCACGAAAGTCAGCACATGCCGAATGTGAATCGGCCTGAAGCGCATGCTGCAAGATGAGATACTGCCGTGACTAGTCGATTCCGAACGGAGAGTTGTGGATCACATTGATCGGGCGCTGCTGGCGCAGCTCCAGCAGGACGCCACCCAGCCCTACGCCGCGCTCGGTCAGGCCGTCGGCCTGTCCGCCGGTGCCGCCCACGAGCGGGTGCGGAAGCTGCGGGAGCGCGGCGTCATCCGGCGTACCACCGTCGACGTGGACCCGGCCGCCGTGGGCAGCGCCGTCCTGGCCTACGTGATGGTCGACTCGACGTCCTGGATGGGTGATTCGGCGCCGGACTTCGCCGCGCTCCCCGAGATCCTGGAGGCGCACGTCATCGCCGGCAGTGCCTCGGTGCTGGTGAAGGTCAGGACCGCGACCACCGAGCAGCTGCAAGACGTGCTGCGCCGGATCTACGCCATCGACGGGGTGAGCGGAACGCAGGCGACGGTGGTCCTGGAGACCTTCTTCGAGCGGCCGCTCTCACCGCTGACCGCCGACCAGCCGTGACCGCAGTGGGCCCGGCGCCCGCCCTGCGACAAACGATGAAACCGTCGGGACGCGTGATCCGCGACTGCGACGGCGTCCTGACCGGCACCGAACACCTCGCCGTACGCTTCGGATCGCGCTCGGGAGGAGATCCTCGCCGTACGCTTCGGATCGCGCTCGGGAGGAGATCCTCGCCGTCCGACCCGCC
>NZ_KL591044.1:22135-32804 GCF_000716335.1 Streptomyces sp. NRRL S-118
AGGAGATCCTCGCCGTACGCTTCGGATCGCGCTCGGGAGGAGATCCTCGCCGTCCGACCCGCCCACATCGAGGAAGCAATCCGCCCGGGCCGACCGACCGGCCCGGGAGTGGCAAACGATCGAGTGACGGCTGACGACAGGTCGGCGGACCCACGACCGCCGGCTTCCGCGGCCCTGACCGGTTCGGCGTGCCCCTCGCCGCTCGCGGTGGCGCCCCAGGGCCTGGAGGGGTGCGGGTGCGGCTTCCGCCGCCCCCCGCACCGCGTTCACCGGGCCCTAGCCCAGCTGGGACTGGACCTGCGAGGAGATCAGCTCCAAGTGGTCCAGGTCGTGCAGGTCCAGGACCTGGAGGTAGATCCGGGAGGAGCCCACCGCGGCGTAGCGGCCGATCTTGTCGACGACTTCGGCGGGCGAGCCCGCGAGGCCGTTCTCCTTCAGCTCGTCCACCTCCCTGCCGATCGCGGCCGCGCGGCGCGCCACCTCGGCGTCGTCCTTGCCCACGCACACCACCAGCGCGTTGGAGTACACCAGGTCGTCCGGCCTGCGCCCGGCCTCCTCCGCGGCCGCCCGCACGCGGCCGAACTGCCGCTCGGTGTCCTCCAGCGAGGCGAACGGGATGTTGAACTCGTCGGCGTACCGCGCGGCCAGCCGCGGTGTGCGCGTGGCACCGTGGCCCCCGATCAGCACCGGCACCTTCGCCTGCGCGGGCTTCGGCAGGGCGGGCGAGTCGGTCAGCTGGTAGTACCTCCCCTCGTACGTGAACGTCTTGCCGGGCTCCGTCTCCCACAGGCCCGTGACGATGGCCAGCTGCTCCTCGAGGCGCCCGAACTTCTCCTTGGGGAACGGGATGCCGTACGCCCGGTGCTCCTCCTCGAACCAGCCGGCACCCAGGCCCAGTTCGACGCGGCCGCCCGACATCTGGTCGACCTGCGCGACCTGGATGGCGAGCACACCGGGCAGCCGGAAGGTACCGGCTGTCATCAGCGTGCCGAGGCGGATCCGCCGGGTCTCGCGGGCCAGGCCCGCGAGCGTGATCCACGCGTCGGTCGGTCCGGGCAGGCCGTCCGCCGCGCCCATGCTCACATAGTGGTCGGAGCGGAAGAAGGCGTCGAAGCCGAGGTCCTCCGTGGCCTTGGCCACGGTCAACAGGGTGTCGTAGCTCGCCCCTTGCTGGGGCTCGGTGAAAATGCGCACATCCATGCGTCCATCCTGCCCCTTCGAACGCACGTCACCTCACGGGCCCACCCGGGTGAAGATCAGCGCACCTGGTGACCCGCCGTCGGTGGGCGTCGTTGGCTCGGCTGGAGCCGGACCGCCCGGCCCGCGTGCCGGCGGGAGCTGTCGGCGCGTCGTTCTCTCGTGTGGCCCCTCCCGGCGGGACGGGCCGGGCCGAGGAGGCCGCATGTCGCAGGAAGCCGTTCCCGAGCAGCTGGGCGCGGACGCGCCCAAGGGCCTGCTGCAGCAGATGGAGGAACTGATGGCGGCGCTCACCGCCGACCTCTCGCAGCTCGACGCCGACCTGCAGTCCTCGGCCGACCGCGGCCGCGCCGACGCGACCGGCCCGGAGCACCCCGCCTGACGCCGGACCCGCACGCCCCGTGGCCGCCGGCGCCGGCGGCCACGTCGGAACTCCGCGCGCGACACCGCCTGGAACACCGCGCCGGGCCGGTGGCTGCGCGCCTCCGGTCACGACGTCCCGGCCGCCGAGTCCGCGGGGTCCGCGAGTCCGGCCTGCCCCGCGAGGTCGGGAGCCGTCACCTCCGCCAGCTCCGCCCCGACCCGGTCCGCGCGTCCGTCCGCCGGCCCGTCGTGGTCCAGCGGCCCGCCGGAGGGCAGCCGGTCGCAGCATGGTCCGTCGCGGCCCGCACCGGGCGGTCTGCCGCGCTGGCGCACCGTGAGCCGGCGCAGCATCATGCGCACCCGGTCGTTGGACTCGTCGGCGGCGTCGATGGCCTCGATGCACTGCCAGTACAACCCCTCCTCGTCGGTGGCGCAGGCGACGCCGACGAGGGCGATCCCCACCTCGCCCAGCAGCGCGCCCAGCCCGAGCAACGCACCGCGCACATCCGCGACGCCCGTCAACTGCGCCGCCCGTATCCCCCCGCCGCGCAGCGCCGGGTGGTCCGGCCCCGTGACCTCGCGTCCGCCGGTGTCGCAGAGCCCCCGCGCCTCACTCCGCAACTCCCGGGGGCCGCAGAGCGCGAGGTGGTGCCCGATCGCCCGGGCGAGCGCCTGGGCCTGCCATGCCTCCGCCACGATGTCGAGCGCCACCGTGCTGCGCGCCAGGGCACCCCGCCCGGCCACGATGAGCCGTTCCGCATCCATGTACGCCGCCCCCGTTCGTACGACTGTCCGCCCACTAGTTCACTACCCAGAGTGAAGCTGAATGGACCCAAACGCCAGAGGAATTCGGAAATCTGTGGACAGGAAGCTCAGTGCGAATAACTCACTCACTCCGTAGAGTGACGATCGGTGCGGGCGGCGCGCCCCGGTGGCCGTCCCACGGGGAAGCGGAGCTCGTTCCGGTCGATCTTCGCCGAGAGCGCGGCCAGCGGATCGACGCCCAGCACACCGCAGAACTGCAGCAGGTACGCCAGCACGTCCGCGACCTCGTCGGCGACCCGGTGGGCCGTCCCCGGGTCGTCCATCACGCGCGCCGCCTCTTCCGGCGTCAGCCACTGGAAGATCTCCAGCAGTTCGGCCGCCTCGACGCTGAGCGCCGCCGCCAGGTTCTTCGGTGTGTGGTACGGCTGCCACTCCCGTGACGCGGCGAACTCCGCCAGCCGGCGCTGCAGTTCTCGTACATCCTGTTCACTCACGCCTCAGGTCTACCACTGTCAGCCCCTCCCCCGGCCGGGCGGCCTCCGCCACCGCCTCGCCAGCCGTCGCCACGAACCGCATGTGCCCCTCCGCGCAGATCTCCGCCGCCAGTCGCAGCAGCTCTCCCGCCTGCCACCGGTCCAGGCCCCGGTCGAAGCCGTCCGCGAGCACGGTGAGCGTCTGCAGCGCACCCGGCACCTCCGCCGCCTGGTCGACCGCGAGCACCCCGGGCCCGGTGAGCAGCACCAGAGCCAGCGCCAGATAGCGCAGTTCGCCGTCGCCCAGCCGTTCCAGCGGCGTGCCGGGGCGCCGGGCGGCGCCCCCGGGGGCGCCGCCGCTGCCGCTCGGGCGGTCGCCCCGGTCGAGCAGGGCGCGCACCGTCCCGTCGGCCAGCCGCTCGACGTCCAGGTCCCGTACCGGCCCGGCACATCCCGCCGCGGCTGCGGCCACCAGCCGGGCATGGCGCCGCGTGCAGTCGGCTCGTGTGCGGTGCAGCACCTCGGCGAGGTTGTCGCACCCGCGCCGCAGCCGGCCCTCCCCCACGGGCACGGGAGTCCGCATCCGGTGGGGCCGGGGGTCGCAGGCGAAGACCGAGCGGAGGGCGAGGACCACCTGCTCCGCCGCGGCCAGCAGCCGCCGCTGTCCTTCCGTGCTGCCCGCCACCCGCAGCGGCAGCAGGGCAGTGGCGAGCCGGTCGTCGGGCAGGGGCGCGCGCGTCACGTGGGACCTGTCGCCCGTGTGCCATTCGGCCTGCACCGTGCGCCGCCGCGGATCGCGCAGCGCGGTGGCCAGCAGGGTCCGCCCGTCCGCGTCCGTCAGCCGCTCGCCCACGATGCGCGGTTCGGGTTCCGCCTGCACGGCGAGGTCGAGGCGTACCGCGCCGGCCGGGCCGTCCACGGTGCAGCCGATGCGGAAACCCCGCCGGCCCTGCGCGTCCGGCACCGCGCCCTCGGGCACGCACCCGGCCGGGTCCGGGAACGCGCTCCGCAGGGGGCCGCCCGCACCGAGCAGCGCGAGGGCTTCGTAGGCCTGTAACGCACTGGACTTGCCGCTGCCGCTCGGCCCGGCGAAGAGCGTCACCGGGCCGAGCGGGAGGACCGCCCCGCGGTGCGCCTTGAAGGCGGAGAGCCGCAGTGCGGTGAGGGCGGGGCGGGGGGTGACGGCGGGACCCACTACGGCGGGGCCGGCAGCGGCGGGGGGACGGGCGGTGACGGGGCTGCCGCCGGGAGCTGCCGGACGGGTGGGGGCGGCAGGAACGGCGGCGGGAACGACAGGGCCGCCGGGAGCGGCGGGGCGGGTGGAGTCCATGGCCGGACCGTACGAGCACGCGTCCTCGCCGAACCGTTCCGCCCGGACGGGCCTCCTACGAATGGGGGACGGCCGTCTCGGCCGCCGCACCTTCGACCTCGGTGCCCACGGGCGCCAGCAGGAAGACGTTCCGGTCGACGCGGTGCATGCCGCTGCCGAGGCCGAAGACCACGCCGCTGCTGAAGTCGAGGATCCGCTTGGCGACGTCGGTGTCCGCCCCGGTGAGGTCCAGCAGGACCGGGATCTGCGCGATGAGGTACTCGGCGACCTCGCGCGCGTCCGCGAAGACCTGCACCCGCAGTACGACCATGCGGCGCTGCTCGGCGGCCTCGTAGTCCTGCGGGATCGTCCGGTGGTCGATCCTGGACGGCCACTCGTTGCGCCCCCGGAGCGGGACGACCTGGGCCAGGCCCTCCCACTGTTCGTCGGTGACGTCGTACCTCTCGTACCTACTCATGGGGCTATCCTCGCCCGCCTCACCCGTTCGGCCCAACTTCAACACTCAGCGTGTCGCCCGTATGAGAAAATGAGATATGGCCGGACCTTTCGGCCGTTGGCGCTCGCTGTTGAGTTCGCGTGCCGTCGCCAGTCAGGTGTTCGCCCTGCAGGTGGCGGTGGTGGTGCTGCTCATCGTCGCCACGGTGGTGGCGCTCGTGCTCCAGTCCCGCACCGACGGTGAGCGGGAGGCACGTCAGCGCGCGGTCGCGGTGGCCGAGACCTTCGCGCGGACACCGGGCATGGTCGACTCCCTGACCGGGTCCGAGCCCTCCGCCGACCTGCAGCCCAGCGCCGAGGAGCTCCGCACGGCGTCCGGCGTCGACTACGTCGTCGCGATGACCCCCGACGGCAGGCGCCTCACCCACCCCGAGCCCCAGCGGATCGGCCGGCCGTTCGCCGGAACCGTCGCGCCCGCCGCGGCGGGCGGGACGGTGACCGAGACCGTCGCCGGCACCCTCGGCCCGGCCGTCCAGCACGTCGTCCCGGTCACCGACGCGAAAGGCCGGGTCGTCGGACTGGTCGCGGCCGGGGTCACGATCGAGCGGGTCAGCGGGGTCGTCGAGGAGCAGCTTCCCGTCCTGTTCGGCGCCGCGGCCGCCGCCCTCGGCCTCGCCACGGCCGGCACCGCCCTGGTCAGCAGGCGGCTGCGGCACCAGACGCACGGCCTCGGGCCCGCCGAGATGAGCCGGATGTACGAGCACCACGACGCCGTGCTGCACGCCGTGCGGGAGGGCGTGCTCATCGTGGACGGGGAGCACCGGCTGCTGCTGGCCAACGACGAGGCCCGGCGGCTGCTGGGCCTGCCGCCGGACGCCGAGGGCCGCCACGCCCGCGACCTCGGCATCGACCCGGGTGTGGCCCGGCTCCTGGAGTCCGGGCAGCCGGTCACCGACCGGGTGCACACGGCCGGGGAACGGCAGCTCGCCGTCAGCGTGCGCCTCACGGGCGGTGACGGGGGCCCGCCCGGCGCCGTCGCCACCCTGCGGGACACCACCGAGCTGCGGCTGGTCAGCGGCAGGGCCGACGTCGCCCAGGGCCGTCTGAAGCTGCTCTACGACGCGGGGGTGGAGGTCGGCACCACCCTCGACGTCGTCCGCACCTCCGAGGAGCTGGCCAGGCTCGCGGTGCCGCGGTTCGCCGACTTCGTCACCGTCGACCTGCCGGACGCCGTCCTGCGCGGCGAGGAGCCGGCGGGCGGCGGGCACGTGCGCCACATGCGCCGGGTCGCCTACGCCGGCATCCGCGACGACACCCCGCTCCACCCGCCCGGCACCCTGATCCGCTTCGTCCCGGACACGCCGCAGGCACGCGGCTTCGCCACCGGCAGGGCCGTGCTGGAGGCCGACATGACCGCCTTCGACGGCTGGCAGCAGCAGGAGCCGGCGCGCGCCCGCCAGCTGGTCGAGTACGGCATCCACTCGATGATCGTGGCGCCGCTGCGCGCCCGCGGCGTCATCATGGGGGTGGCCACCTTCTGGCGCGCCGACGAACCGGAGTCCTTCGACGACGGTGACGTGTCCCTCGCCGAGGAGCTGGTCGCCCGCGCCGCCGTGAGCATCGACAACGCCCGCCGCTACACCCGCGAGCACGCCATGGCGGTCACCCTCCAGCGCAGCCTGCTGCCGCGTTCCCTGCCCGAGCACACCGCGCTCGACATCGCGCACCGCTACCTGCCCGCGCAGGCCGGGCGGGGCGGCGTCGGCGGGGACTGGTTCGACGTCATCCCGCTGCCCGGCTCCCGTGTGGCGCTCGTCGTGGGCGACGTGGTGGGCCACGGGGTGCGCGCCGCCGCCACGATGGGGCGGCTGCGCACCGCGGTGCACAACTTCTCCACGCTCGACCTGGCTCCCGACGAGCTGCTGTGGCACATGGACGAGCTGGTGTCCCGGATCGACCAGGAGGAGAGCGGTGAGGGGGACGCCGGTTCCGTGGACGGCGGCGGTGCCACGGCGATCACCGGCGCGACCTGCCTGTACGCCGTGTACGACCCCGTCTCGGGCGTGTGCACCATGGCCCGCGCCGGACACGTGGGCCCCGCGGTCGTGTACCCCGACGGCCGCGCGGTGTTCCCCGGCGTGCCGGCGGGTCCGCCGCTCGGTCTGGGCGGGCTGCCCTTCGAGACGGCCGACGTACGGCTTCCCGAGGGCAGCAGCCTGGTGCTCTACACCGACGGGCTGCTGGAGGACCGCGACCGCGACCGCGACATCGACGAGGGCATGGAGCTGCTGGGCCGCACCCTGGCGCAGGCGGGCCGGACGCCGGAGGAGACCTGCCGCACGGTGCTGGACGCCCTGCTGCCCGAGCGGCCCCGCGACGACGTGGCCCTGGTCGTCGCGCGGACGCGGCGGCTGTCGGCCGACCGTACCGCCGCGTGGGACGTCCCGCCCGAGCCCGCGGCCGTCGGGCGGGTGCGGGCGCAGGCCGGCCGGACGCTGGAGGGGTGGGGTCTGGTGGAGGAGGCGTTCACCGCGGAACTGATCCTCGGCGAGCTGGTCACCAACGCCATCCGGCACGCCGCCGCCCCGATCCGCGTACGCCTGATCCGCGACCGGTCCCTGATCTTCGAGGTCGGTGACGGCAGCAGTACCGCCCCGCATCTGCGCCTGGCGACGGAGACCGACGAGGGCGGGCGCGGCCTGTTCCTGGTGTCGCAGCTCGCGGAGCGCTGGGGCACCCGGTACACGGGCGAGGGCAAGGTCGTCTGGGCCGAGCTGCCGCTGCGGCCCCGCCCGCGTTGAGTGCCGCGGCGAGGGGCTCGCCGAGGGCCTCACCAGGCTCCGTGGACAGGCTTCGCCACGCGCGCGTGCCGCGCGCGGCGTGCGGGACCTGCGCGGTGCGCGCGGCCTGCGCGGTGCGCGCGGCCTGCGCGGTGCGCGCGGCCTGCGCGGTGCGCGCGGCCTGCGCGGTGCGCAGTCTTCTACGCGGCGCGCAGGAAGCGGCGCAGTGCGGTCAGCGGCCAGGTGTTGATGACGTCGTCCGCGGTGAGCCAGCCACGCTGGGCCGTGCCCACGCCGTAGCGCAGGTACGGCAGGTGGGTGACGGCGTGCGCGTCGGAGTTGACGGCGAACTTCACGCCGTACCGCCTGGCCCGCAGGATGTCCTCGTCGCACAGGTCGAGGCGGTTGGGGTGGGCGTTGATCTCCAGGGCGGTGCCGGTACGGGCGCAGGCCTCGAAGACGGCGTCGAAGTCGGCGTCGATGCCGGGGCGCTTGCCGAGGAGGCGGGTGGTGGGGTGGCCGATGACGGCGATGTGCGGGTTCTCGCAGGCGCGGACGAGGCGGCGGGTCAGGGCCTGCCGGTCCTGGTTGAAGTGCGAGTGGACGGAGGCCACGCACAGGTCGAAGGTCGCCAGGAATTCGTCGGGCCAGTCGACACTCCCGTCCGGGCCGATGTTGAGTTCCGTGCCGTGCAGCAGCCGCATGCCGCGGTGGGCCCGGTCCAGGGCCCGTACGCGCTCGCGCTGGGCGAGCATCTTCTCCTTGGTCATGCGCTGCATGGCGAGGTCCGGGGCGTGGTCGGTGACCGCGTAGTAGGCGTAGCCGCGGGCGGCGGCCGCGGCGACCATCTCCTCCAGCGGGGCGAGTCCGTCGGTGAGGTCGGTGTGGGTGTGCAGGTCGCCCTTGATGTCGCTCTCCTGCACCAGTGCGGGCAGCTCGCCGCGCAGTCCGGCGGCGATCTCGCCGCGGTCCTCGCGCAGGGTCGGCGGGATCCAGGGCAGACCGATGCGGGCGTAGATCTCCTCCTCGGTCTCCGAGGTGATCCTTCGGCCGCTCTCCGCGTCGAAGAGGCCGTACTCGGAGAGCTTGAGCCGGTGGCGCACGGCGATCTCGCGGGTGCGGATGTTGTGCGCCTTGGACCCGGTGAAGTACTGCATGCCCGCGCCCCAGGATTCGGGGGGCAGGACGCGGACGTCGATCTGGAGGCCCTTGGTGGTGCGGATGGAGGTCTTCTTCGCGCCGTGCGCGATGACCCCGGCGGTGTACGGGAGGCTGCCCAGGGCGTCCATGAAGGGCGCCGACCGCTCCGCGGCCACGAGGACGTCGATGTCGCCGATGGTCTCGCGCATGCGGCGCAGTGACCCGGCGTACGCGCAGCGCTCGCAGCCGCTGATCGCGGAGAGCTCGGAGACGATCTGCTCGGCGGTGTCCATGGCGGCGTCGAGGAGGATGCGGTCGCCGGCTTTCTGCATGAGGCGGATGCCGTGGAGGATGTTCTCCTCCGTCTTCTCGCCGAAGCCCTTCAGGTCGCGCAGCCGCTCGTGGTGGATGGCGTCGAGGAGCTGGTCGACGGAGGAGACGCCGAGCTCCTCGTGGAGCACCATGGCCTTCTTGGGGCCGAGTGTGGGGATGGTGATCAGCTCGCGGACCCCGGCGGGGATGGCGTCGCGGCGCTCCTCGATGGCGGAGACGTGGCCGGAGGCCAGGTACTCGACGATCTTGTCGGCGATGGACCTGCCGACGTTGGGGATGTCGCGCAGCTGCCCGGCGTCGAGCGTGGACACGTCCGCGTGGTACCCGCCGACCGCGCGGGCGGCCTTCTCGTAGGCGCGCGCCTTGAACGCGTCGCCGCCGGTGATGGAGATGAGGTCGGCGTACTCCTGGAGCAGTGCCTGCACCTCTTCGTTGGCTCGGACCATGCCTCCAGGATGCGCCGCCGGGGCGGGGCGGGCATGCGCGGCGCGGTCAGGCGACGGCGGGGGCGCCCGGCGCCGCGGCGCTGCCGAAGAGGACGACGGCCTGGTAGTACATCCAGGCCGTCCGGTCGCAGCTGGTGCGGGTGGTGCCCGAGTAGGCCGCGCAGACACGCTTCATGTCGGCGTGGAAGGCGTTGTCCAGGCGCCGCTTGACGGCCGGGAAGGTGCCGGCCTCCTTGTAGTTGCGGTAGCCGAAGTCGTGCCGCGCGCAGGCGTACTTGAACGGGAAGCCGAGCGGGTTGTCGGGCGAGCCGGAGCAGTAGTCGGTGGACCAGTCGAAGGCGTAGGCGCGCCACGCCGCCTGGTTCTGCCGGGCGGCGTACCACGCCCGGTAGCTGCTCGCGGGGGTCTGGGTCCAGGCGCTCAGCACCTGCGCCTTGTCCGGCGGCGGGGCGGCCGACGCCCCTGTGGCCGGGAGGAGCGCCATGGGGAGCGCGAGGGCGACCGCGGCGAGGCGGCGGACGGAGCGACGAGGCATGCGTGACCTCCGGACGGGCGCAGGGGGTGCCCGGAGGAGCCGGGCGCACGCAGGGAGCATTGACACGTGAGGCGATGCGCATACCCGCCTGGCCAGTTGACGCCACATCACGCCGGTCGGCGTCGGGCACCGGGCTTCCCCGGGGGGTCGGGCGTCGTGGTCTGCTCCCCTCCGTGCGGCACCCGTCGGCGTGGCGGAACCCCGGACGTGTCACGGGAGTCGGAACCGACGTACCGGGCAGGTGCGACACCCGGTGCGCCGCGGAGTGCCGCCGGCTCAGCGGGGGGTGACGGCCGGCGGGGCGGGGGTGTCCTTCTCGTGCCAGGGCCAGGGGCCCCGGCCGCGCGTCTCGGCTCCCTCTTCCATCTGGGCGACCAGCTGCTTCAGCCGGTGGCGGGCGCTGCGCGCGACGTTCCTCTCCAGGGGCAGCCCGTGGTCGGTACGGGCGGTGACCACCGTGCCGGCGATGCGCCGGTCGATGGTGGACGGTGCTGTGCGGGTGCCCTTCTTCCAGCCCGGCTGCGTCCACAGCCAGTCCACGAACCGCACCAGGGTGGTGGAGGTGACGGCCGATAAGGGGAGGCCGGACTCGGCGCAGAACTTCGACCAGGCGCTCCAGTCCGTGGCGTAGCCCTTGCGGGTCCGTTCCGAACGCCGCCGCGCGCCCGACGGCGGCGGCACCTGCTTCGTGGGCATCTGTCCTGACTCGTTCGTCGGTGTGCCTCGCGGGGCGTCGGCGCAACGCCCGGTGCGTCACCGGGCGTTGCGCCGACGGTCGGGCTACTTCACCGGTTCGGTCTCCGGTTCCGTCGCCGGTGCGGTCTCGCCCGCCGGGTCGACGGGGGTCTTGACGGAGTCGAGCAGGAGCTGGG
>NZ_KL591045.1:0-11738 GCF_000716335.1 Streptomyces sp. NRRL S-118
GCACCCACCAAGGTCAGGACCAGCGACACGATGATCGCGGCGAGTTGCATCTAGGGACTCCTCGAGCCGGCAAGGGCGGGGATGCCAAAAATACTAAGCGGTAACTTACCCATCAGGCACCGACGTTACCCAAGATTGCCCCGCCTCCCCCAGCGCGCGGAGAGTGATCTGCGTCGCCCGGAGCGGGCCGTGGGACACCAGGAACGCCCGGTGCCCGGCGGCGGCGCGTCCCGCTATCGCGACAGGGTGGGGGCGGGGCCGCTCAGCAGCGCGGCGTCGACCCGCAGGATCCGCAAGTACAGCTCCTGGAGGGGCTGTCCCGGGTCGACTCCCATGTTCTCGGCCAGCGTCTGACGCAGCCTCATGTAGGCGGCCAGGGCTTCGGCCTGCTTGCCCGAGCGGTAGAGGGCGAGCATCAACTGGAGCCAGTGCGGCTCGTGCAGCGGGTTGGCGGTGGTCAGCGACCGCAGCTCGCCGAGCAGTTCGCGGTGCTGCCCCAGGGCCAGATCGGCGTCGATGCGCGCCTGGACGGCCTCCGACCGCAGGCTCTCCAGCTCGGTGACGTGCTGCACCACCGCCGAGGAGGTACCGGCGTCGGCGTACGGATCCCCGCGCCAGTGTGCCAGCGCCCGGGTGAGGCACCGCGACGCGAGGCGGGGCCGGTTGGCGGCCAGCGCGTCCTTGCCCTCCCACACCAGGCGCTCCGCCCGTACGGAGTCGAGGTGGTCCGCGGGGATGTCGAGGACGTACCCGGAGGGCCGGGTCAGCAGCCACCGCCCCTCGGAGTCGCCGAGCACCCGCCTCAGACGCAGGACGGCCACGGCCACCGCCTTGCGCTCGGTGGAGGGCTGACTCTCGGCCCACACCTCCTTGAGGATGTGCTCGGTCGTCATGACCTTCCCCAGCCGCGCGGTCAGCGCGCCCAGTAATGCACGGATGCGAATACCGCCCACCGACACCCCGCGCTCGAAACACCCGGCGGGATGGACCTCCAAAGGACCGAGTATTCCGATTTGCGGAGCGCAACCCGGGCTTAACCCGACCATCTGCTCGGACGACGTGAGCACTCATCCCCCTTGAGGTCTCAGAAATTATGGCGGGACACAAGGTGGTCCTTGAACGTACCCGCTCGAACACCGGCAGTGATCATGATGCCACCGATATCGAGCCATGCGATGTGCGATGCATCACTCATCACGTGAGCGGGATCGGCGGACCGCCGCCATGATTCACGCCATATTGTGCGGTCCGCCGCCTTCGATGTTTACCGCGGGAGAAAGGAGGGAAAAGCGCCGCGTCTCAGCGCGCCAGGCAGGCGTCCAGCACCAGGTCGCTCACCTCGCGCAGTCGCCCGATGCCCGCCCCGAACTCCGGCTGAATGTTGGACAGATACGCGAAGACCAGCTCACGGGATGGATCGGCCCACACCACGCTGGAGGTCGTGCCCGCGTGGCCGAAGGTGCCGCGGTCGCTCTTCCCGCCCATCACGCCGGACAGGTCCCGCGGATCCGCTCCCGGCCCGCCCAGCATGAATCCATGCGCCCATCTCACCGGGCGCTTCAGGGACGCGTCGGTTTCACCGTCGTTGGACGGCCTCCTGGCCTCCGCAACGCTTTCGGGGCGCAATATGCGGATTCCGTCGAGCGTGCCTCCCTCCAAAAGCATCTGGTAAAAGCGCGCCAGTTGTGCCGCGGTGCCCGAAACACCGGCGGAGGGAATCACCGCCTGGCGGTAGCTGCGGCGGTTGCTCATCCACTGGTTCGGCCACTCCGACGGGTGGTCGGCGCGGGCGGGTACGTGGCGGCCCCAGGCCTCGTCGGGCAATCCTGGATGCAAATCGTCCAGCCCCAGGGGCGCGAACAGTTCGGTCGTCAGGACATCGCGGAACGTCCGTCCCGTGACGCGTTGCACGAGTTCACCGAGGATGAAGCCGTAGCTCATGAAGTGGTAGGCGGCGACCTCGCCGCCCGCCCAGCGGGGCCGGGCCTCCTCGAGGTCGCGCACCGAGCGCTGCCAGTCGGTGGCGGTCCGCATGGTGCGCACCATGCCCCGGCCGGCCGGGACACCGGCCCGGTGCTGCAGGACGTGGCGGACGGTCACGTCGCCCTTGCCGTGCCGGCCGAACTCCGGCCAGTGGGCGGCCACCGGCTCGTCCAGCCCGATCAGGCCCCGCTCGGCGAGCAGGTGCACGGTGAGGGCGGCGAAGGGCTTCGTGGCCGCGTACAGGAGGAACAGCGAGTCGGGCGCGCAGCCGAACGAGCGGTCGAGGACGGTGACGCCCCGCCTCAGGACGCACACCTGCGCCGCGCCGCCCCTCGACTGCACCACCTCGGTCAGCCGCTCGAGGACGGCGGGGTCCATGTCCAGGTCCTCGGGGCTGTGTTCGCGGTCGTGGTTGCGGTCGTCGCGGTCGTCGATGGTGTTCACGTGCGATCGCTCACCTTCGTTCGCTGGGTACGGGCAACGGTGGGGCCGCCGGCGGCCGGGCGCGTCCTCACCAGGTGACCGGCATGGTGTGCAGGCCGCGGACCATGAGCCCCGCCTTCCACGAGAGGTTCTCCTCGGGCACGGCCGGCCGCAGGCCGGGGTACCGGCGCAGCAGTGTCGTCAGTGCGATCTGCAGTTCCGCGCGGGCCAGCTGGGAGCCGAGGCAGTGATGCGGCCCGGCGCCGAAACCCAGGTGCGGATTCGGCCGCCGTGTCAGGTCCAGCTCGTCGGGGCGGCTGAACACCTCGGGGTCGCGGTTGCCCGCGCCCATCGACGGCACCACGGTCTCCCCCGCCCTGACGAGCACTCCCCCGAGTTCGACGTCCTCGGCGGCGGTACGGGGGAACCCGTCGACCGTTCCGATGGGCACGAAGCGCAGCAGTTCCTCGACGGCGTCGGGGATCAGGCCGTGGTCCGCCCTGAGCCGCTCCAGCAACTCGGGCCGGCGGAAGAGGGTGTAGACGAAGTTCGGGATCTGGCTCGCCGAGGTCTCGTAACCGGCGATGAGGATGGCTTCGGCGAGCCGCACCAGTTCGCCCTCGGTCAGCCGGTCCTCCTCGTCGCGCGCGGTGACCAGGGCACCGATCAGGTCGTCGGTGGGTCGCACCCGCCGCTGGGCGACGAGCCCGCCGAGGTAGTCGTGCATCTGCATCATGTAGTCGCGCACCTGGGCGGGGGTGTGCGCGGTGGTCGTCAGCAGGGCGTCGGACCAGGTGCAGAACCGCTTGCGGTCCTCGGGCGGCACGCCGAGCAGCTCGCAGATCATGGCAACGGCGAACGGCAGGGAGAAGTCCTCGACCAGGTCGGCGGGCGGGCCGATCTCCTCCATGGCGTCGAGCAGCCCGTCGGCGGTGCGCTGGATCAGCGGCCGCATCTCCTCCACGCGGCGCGGCGTGAAGACCTTGCCCACCAGCCGGCGCAACCGGGCGTGGTCGGGGCCCTCGACGCTCAGCACCGCGTCCGGCGGCGGCTGGTGCGGCAGGAACCGGGGGGCGCCGGGCGCGACGGCGAGCGCCCGGGAGAACCTCCGGTCGGTGAAGACCTTCCGTACGTCCTGGTAGCGGGTGGCCAGCCACGCCTCGCCCCCGTAGGGCAGGGTGACGCGCTGGAGCGGCTGTTCGCGGCGCAGCGGCTCCCAGTACGGGTCCGGCTCCAGCCGGTCGGGGGCGTGGAAGGGGTACGCGGGTGCCTCACCGGCTGCGAAGGGGCAGCCGCGCCCGCTAGCCTCGGTACCGGTCACCGGGCTTCGTCCCAGGTCACCGGGAGGTTGTAGACCCCGTACACGATCTGGTCGTCACGCCACCGGATGTCCTGAGGCGGTGCCGCCATGCGCAGGGTCGGGAAGCGCGTGACGAGGCCGCGCCATGCCGAGCGCATCTCCACCCGGGCCAGCTCCATGCCCAGGCAGAGGTGGATGCCGTGGCCGAAGGCGAGGTGCGGGTTGTGCTCGCGCGTGATGTCGAGGCGGTCGGGGTCGGGGAAGACCTCCGGGTCGCGGTTGGCGGCCGGCAGCGACGCCAGGACCGCCTCGCCCGCCTTCACGGGGTGGCCGCCGATCTCCATGTCCTCGGTGACACCGCGCGGCAGGCCCTGCTGCACGATGGTCTGGTGGCGCAGAAGTTCCTCGACCGCCTGGTCGATGAGGCCGATGTCGTCCCGCAGCAGGGCCCACTGGTCCGGGTTCTGCAGCAGGGTGTAGGTGCCGACGCCCAGCATGTTGGCGGAGGTCTCGTGCCCCGCGATCAGCATCAGCACGCCGATCCCGGCGATCTCCAGGTCGGTCAGCGCGGGGTTGGCGTCGGGGTCGTGGGCGAGGTGGCTCAGCAGGTCCTCGCCCGGGTTCTTCCGCTTGTCGGCGGCCAGGTTCATCATGAACTCGTTCATCCGCGCGCCGGTGGCGCCGAGTTCCTCCGGGGAGGCGTCCAGGGCCTGGAGCCGCAGGACCATGTCCATGAAGTCGGCCCGGTCCTCGTACCGCACGCCCATCAGCTCGCAGATGACGTACAGCGGGATCGGCAGCGCGAAGCTCTGGACGAGGTCCACGGGGCCGCCCTGGGCCTCCATGGCGTCCAGCGCGTCGGTCACGATCTGGTCGACCCGCGGCTGGAGCTTGCGGATGGCCCGCATGGTGAACCACTTGGTCAGCAGGCGGCGGTAGCGGGTGTGGTCCGGCGGATCCATGAAGATCAGGAAGCCGGGCAGGTACACCTCGGCCTTCATCTCCGGCGCGAGGTTCCGCCACGGCTGCGGGGCCTTGGCCGGGTGGGAGCTGACGCGGGGGTCGGCCAGCGCGGCGCGGACGTCGGCGTGGCGGGTGAGCAGCCACCCCTCGGAGTCGTCGGCGAAACGCATCCGGCTGACGGGGTCGGCGTGCCGCCGCTCTTCCAGCTCGGGCGGCGGGGAGAAGGGGCAACTGCGCTCTCGGGGCAGCGTCGGCGGGCGCTGCTCGGTCTCGGACACGGTGGTGCCTCCTGGGATCGGGGTGGGGAGTCGACGGCGGCCGGGGGCGGGCCGTGTCAGAGGGTGGGGGCCTCGGGGCCGCGCAGCGGCAGCACCTGGTAACTGGCGTCGTCGCCGTCACGCCGGCCGGCGTTGAAGCCCGCCTGCGCCTCGGCCGGGTCGAGCGGTACCTCGTGCGCGAGGCTCCAGTCGTTCAGGACGAGCCGGCGGGCGATCCTCCAGACGCCGTCGCGCCGCTCGAACCGGTCGACGTACCGGCCGGCGAACTGCTCGACCCGCTTGGTGCCGTCGTTCTCGCGGTAGTGGTAGGCGATGCAGTAGCTCTCCACGCCCGCGGCGTCCCCGTCGATCTCGATGGTGGTGCCGTGCAGGGTGTGCAGGGTGCCGCTGTAGGTGTCGCGGAGCAGCGGGACGATCTGCTTGACGAAATCGTGGGCGTTGCCACGGATGACGCCGCGGTCGTCGTGGGCGTCGTCGTGGTAGGCGGACTTGACCAGTTCCTCGTCGAGGCGGTCCAGGCCGCGGCAGTAGCGCTGCAGCACGGCTCGGATCTCGCGCTCGCTCCAGAGGATGTCGAGCTGGTCCATGGGGTCTCCTTCGGTGGGTCGCCGCGTTCCTCTGCGGTCTTCTCCGCGGAATCGGCGGGGTTCTTCAGAGGCTTTTCGAGAGCTCTCGAGTGGTGTCACGGGGCTGTTTCCGCGGGCATTTCCCCGGCTTTCCCGTGTGCCCGGTTCCCGGACAGGGAGGGGCCTTTGGGGAAAGGCAGGCGGACGCCGCCCGGAATACGGTTCGGGTCGTGACTCGGAGAGTGTCCCGGGGCCGGCGCCGGCGGGGCGTCGAATCTTCCGGGACTTCTCAGAGGGTGCTCAGACCGGTCGTCGGTGCGTTGACCAGGACGGCCTGGTTGCCCTGCGGATGCTGGTTGTCGCTCATCAGCTGGTGCGCCTTCCCGATGTCCTCGAACCCGCCGGTCCAGGAGAGGCACGGGTCGATGCGGCCGCCGGCGACGAGGTGGATGATGTCGCGGCACTGGCGCAGGTTGGCGTAGTGCGAGCCCTGGAGGCGCTTCTGGCGCATCCACAGGTAGCGCAGGTCGACGTCGGCGTTGTAGCCGGTGGTGCCGCCGCAGATGACGACCATGCCGGCGGTGTCGCAGAGGTACATCGACGTCGGGATGGTGTCCTGACCGCTGTGTTCCAGGACGAGACGCGGCGCCCTGCGCTCGCCGAGCACCTCCCAGAAGCGGCGGCCGAACGCCCTGACGCCCGCGGTCCACCGGGCCATCGCCTCGTGGTCGCCGATGTCGGGCAGCCGGCCCCAGTGGTCGAAGTCGAGGCGGTTGATGGTGCCCTGGGCGCCGAGCCGCCTGCAGTAGCGGGCGCGTTCGTCGTCGGACACCACGGCGATGGGGATGCCGCCCCGCTCCCGGGTGATCTGGATGGCCATCGATCCCAGGCCGCCGGCCCCGCCCCAGATGAGCACGGGGTCGCCGGGCTGCACGTCATGGGGGGCCCAGCCGCACAGCTGGCGGTAGGCGGTGGCTCCGGTGAGCAGGAAGCACGCTGCCTCCTCCCAGGTCAGCGAGGCCGGCTTGGGGTGGCACTGGTACTCGTCGACGAGGGCGAACTGCGCGAAGGAGCCGTAGTTGCGCTCGTATCCCCATACGGACTGCGAATCGGAGGTCATGGGGTCGGCGCCGAGGCGGATGTCGGCGGCCGTCTCCGTCCACTGGGCGCCGGAGAGGATCACGGGGTCGCCCACGGAGAGCTGGTCGACGCCCTCGCCCACGGCCCAGACCACCCCGGAGCCCTCGGAGCCCCCGATGTGGAAGTCCTCGCGCTCCCCGCGACGCAGGCGCGTCTCGATCACGTCCAGCGGCCGCCCGAGCGAGGCCCAGACGTTGTTGTAGTTGATGCCGGCGGCCATGACGAGGACCAGCACCTGGCCGCGCCCGACCTCGGGCACGTCCACCACTTCGGTCCGGAACGCCTGGTGCGGCGGTCCGTAACGCTCCCGGCGGATCACCGAGGCGTACATGCGCTCGGGCACGGTGCCGAGCGGGGGTATGTCACCCAGTTCGAAAAGATCGTTTCGCACGCAGACCCCTGTCTGGATTCCATCTCGTGCCGGATCCGAGCATTGTCGGAAAGCGGGCCGTACGGCCGCCGCAAAGGAAGGGAGAAAAGTGGTCGACCAGGACGGAGAAGATTCTCGAATCCGTCAGCCGATTATCCGCACGGAGTGCGCTTCAGTGATCCTATCGTACACAAGTCGCTGTACTTCCTGGAGGTTTTCGGCCAGGTAGAAATGACCGCCCGGAAAAACCTCCAGCCGGAAATCCGCGGAGGTGTGCGCACCCCACGGCTCGACCGTTCCGACCGGTGCCATGGCGTCACGGTCGCCCACCATGGCGGTGACCGGGCACGGCAGCGGCGGGCCCGGCACGTGGCGGTACGTGCGCACGGCCCGGTAGTCGCTGCGGATGGCGGGCGCGACCAGGCGCAGCACGTCCTCGTCGTCCAGGAACCGCATGTCCGTTCCGCCGAGGTCGTCGAGGGCCGTGACCATCGCCCGGTCGTCCATCTGGTCGAGCGCCAGTTCCACTTGCTGCTCCGGGCCGCCGCGTCCGGAGACGAAGAGGTGGACGGGCGGTGCGCCGGAGTCGCCGCACAGGCTGCGCGCCACCTCGTAGGCGAGCACGGCCCCCATGCTGTGGCCGAAGAGGGCGAGGGGCCGGTCGCGCCACGGCGCCAGCTCCTCGGCGAGCCCCTCGCGCAGCGCGTCGATCGAGTCCAGCAGCGGTTCCCGGCGCCGGTCCTGCCGTCCGGGGTACTGGACGGCCAGCACCTCCACCTGCGGCGCGAGCGCCTTCGACAGCGCGTAGTAGGCGCTGGCGGATCCCCCGGCGTGCGGCAGGCACAGCAGCCTCACCGGCGCCTGCGGGGCGGGGTGGAACTGCCGGATCCAGCGGGAGACGGCGGGGTCGGCGGCCCGGTGTCCTTGGGTGTGCGTGGTCATCCCCGGTCAGCCCTTTCCGCCCGCGAGGCCCGCCAGCCAGGCGTTCACGGCCTGTGCGGTCCGCGGTGCGTGGTCGTCCATCATCGTCAGGTGGTCGCCTTCCGTGTCTGCGACGGTGCTGTCGAACTTCCAGTCGGGGTGCCAGTCCTGGCCCTCGACGACCTGCCCGAGCGGCTCGGACGCCCTCAGTTGCAGGGTGGGTACGCCGGGCTCCTCGGGCACCCAGTCGGTGAAGAACTCGAAGTACCGCCCCATGGCGGACAGCCGTACGTCCGTCATCGGGCCGAAGTACTCCTCGCCGTCCAGGACGCCCTGCGCCAGTTCGCGCTGCATGCGGTGGAGCGCCGGGTCCTGCAGCAGATAGGTGTCGAGGAGCACCACGGCCTGCGGGGCCGGGCCGGTGCGCGCGAGGCGGGCCGCCAGGCTGTAGGCGAACCAGCCGCCGGAGGAGTGGCCCAGGAGGACGAACGGCGCGCCGGCCGCCCGGCGCCGGACCCCTTCGGCGAGGAAGTCCAGCATCAGGCCGAAGTCGGCCGGCAGCAGTTCGCCCGCCGAGAAGCCGGGCGCGAGCAGGGCGGAGACGCCGCGCGTGCCCCGGAAGGCCGCCGCGAGCCGGGCGTACTGCTGCGCCCCGTACAGCGGCACGGGAGCCGGGCAGCAGATCAGGCCGGGGCGCTCGGTCGCCGGGGCCAGTTCGACGGTGACGGCGTCGTGGCCCGCCTCGGCCAGGGTGCGGAAGCTCGGCCGCAGGCGGGAGGCGGCCTTGGTGAGCTCCAGGGCGTCGTCCGGGCGGTCGAGGGTACTGGCGTTGCGGTAGAGCGCTTCGAGGGAGTACGGCGACGGTTCCGCGCCGGGGACGGCCCGGTCGGTCCCGGTGAGCTGCTGCCCGAGGAACGCGGCCAGTGCGGTGGGCGTGGGGTGGTCGAAGACGACTCCGGCGGGCAGGGTGAGACCGCACTCGGCGGCCAGGGCCGCGCGCAGTTCCGTCGCCATGAGGGAGTCGAAGCCCATCTCCAGGAAGGCGCGGCCGGGTTCGATCTCCGCCTGGTCCGCGCCGCCGATCACGGTGGCGGCCTGCTCGCGTACGAGGGCCAGCAGCAGGTCGTCGCGCTCCTCACCGGCCGCGTCGGCGAGCCGGCGCAGCCACGGTGTGGCGGGGCCGTCCGGTGCGGGCGCGGAGTCGGCGGCGGATCCGGAGGGCAGGGCGCCGGTTCCGGACCGCGCGCCGGCGGCCGACCGCGTGCCGGGGGTGGTGCCGGCGCCCGCCATGCCCGCCAGCCAGTAGGGGCGGCGCTGGAAGGCGTACGTGGGCAGGGCCACCCGCCCGGGAGCGGCCGGCAGCAGGCGGTCCCACGCCGGTGACGTGCCGAGCGCGTGGGCCTGGGCCGCGGCCGTGAGGACGGCGTCCGGCTCGGGCGCGCGCCCGTGCAGCACGGGAACGAACGCCTCGGGGGCGGCCTCGGGCAGGCACTGCCGTCCGGCGGCAGTCAGGGCGCCCCCGGGCCCGGCCTCCAGGAACAGGGTGACTCCGTGGTCGCGCAGCGCGCGGACGGCGTCGTGGAACCGCACCGTGTCGCGGACGTGGCGCACCCAGTACTCCGGGCGGCCGAGTTCGTCGGTGACGAGCGTCCCGGTGAGCGCGGAGACCACCGGGAGACCGGGGGCCCGGTACGACACCTGGCGGGCGACCTCCGCGAACTCCGCGGTCATCGCGTCCATCTGCGCCGAGTGGAACGCGTGGCTGACCCGGAGCCGGCGGGTCCGGCGGCCGCGTCCGGCGAAGTCGCGCGCCAGCTCCGCGGCGGCCTCCTCGTCGCCGGAGACCACGACGGCGTCCGGTCCGTTGACGGCGGCGATGTCCAGCGCCGTACGGCCGTCGGCGAGCCGGGCGCGTATCTCCTCCTCGGTGGCCTGCACGGCGAACATCGCGCCCCCCGCAGGGAGTTGCTGGATCAGCCGGCCGCGCGCCGCCACCAGGGCGCAGGCGTCGGGGAGCGACCACACACCGGCCGCGTAGGCGGCGGTCAGCTCGCCGATCGAGTGGCCGGCCACCACGTCCGGGCGCAGCCCCCAGTCGTCCAGCAGGCGCAGCAGCGCCACCTCGACGGCGAAGAGGGCGGGCTGGGTGAAGGCCGTCGTGCCGAGCAGGCCGGCCTCGGGGGTGCCGTCGGCGGCGAACAGCACCTCGCGCAGGGGCCGGTCGAGGTGCCGGTCCAGTTCGCCGCACACCTCGTCCAGCGCCTCGGCGAACACCGGCTGGTGGGCCGCCAGTTCACGTCCCATCCCGGCGTACTGGCTGCCCTGGCCGGGGAAGAGGAACGCCGTCCGGCCGCCCGGGGGCAGGGTGCGGCCGGTGACCACGCCCGCTGCGCGGACGCCGCCCGCCACGGCCGTCAGGCCGGCCAGCAGTTCCTCGCGCTCCCGGCCGACGACGACGGCCCGGTGCTCGAACGCCGCGCGCGTGGTGGCCAGAGACGCGGCGACGGCGGCCGGGGACGCCTGCGGGCGCGCGGCCAGATGGGCGGCCAGCCGCTCCGCCTGGGCGCGCAGGGCCGCCTCGCTGCGGCCGCTCACGACCCACGGCAGCGGACCGGCGGGAGCCCGCCCCGCGTCACGCGGCAGGCCGGCGGTGCCATCGGGGGCACGGTCCGCGGTGCGGTGCGCGGTGCGGTGCGCGGTGCCGTCGGCGGTGCGGTGCGCGGCCGGCTCGGCCGGGGTGTCGGCGGGCGGGGGGCTCTCCAGCACGACGTGGGCGTTGGTGCCGCTGACACCGAAGGACGACACCGCCGCGCGGCGCGGCTCGCCGGTCCGCGGCCACGGCTGCTCCTCGGTCAGCAGCCGTACGTCACCCGCGGACCAGTCGACCCGCGGGGTGGGCTCGGTCAGGTGCAGCGTGCGGGGCAGGACGCCGTGCCGCATGGCCATCACCATCTTGATGACACCGCCCGCACCGGCCGCCGACTGGGTGTGCCCCAGGTTCGACTTCAGCGACCCCAGCCACAGGGGCCTGCCGTCGGCGCGGGACTTCCCGTACGTGGCCAGCAGGGCCTGGGCCTCGATCGGGTCGCCGAGCGGGGTGCCGGTGCCGTGGGCCTCGACGGCGTCGACGCGGTCGGCGGTGAGGCGCGCGTTCGCCAGCGCCTGGCGGATCACGCGCTGCTGCGACGGCCCGTTGGGTGCGGTGAGCCCGGCGCTCGCGCCGTCCTGGTTGACCGCGCTGCCCCGGACGACGGCGTGCACCGGGTATCCGAGGCGCCGGGCGTCGGAGAGGCGGGCCAGGAGCAGCACCGCCGCGCCTTCGGACCAGGTCGTGCCGTCGGCGGTCGCGGAGAAGGACTTGCAGCGGCCGTCGGGGGCGAGCCCCTGCTGGCGGCTGAACTCGATGAACGCGGTCGGCGTGGCCATGACCGTCGCTCCGCCCGCCAGCGCCAGGGAGCACTCGCGCTGCCGCAGGGACTGCACGGCCAGGTGGAGGGCGACCAGCGAGGAGGAGCAGGCGGTGTCCACGGATACCGCAGGGCCCTCGAAACCGAACGTGTAGGCCACCCGGCCGGAGAGGATGCTGGCGGAGTTGCCGGTGCCGATGAAGCCCTCGGCCGTCTCCCGCGCGTCCAGGACGTTGATCAGGTAGTCGTTGCTGTTGGAGCCGACGAACACCCCGACGTCCTCGCCGCGCAGCGTGGTCGCGTCGAGGCCCGCGTACTCGATGGCCTCCCAGGACGCTTCGAGCACCAGGCGCTGCTGCGGGTCCATGGCGAGCGCCTCGCGCGGGG
>NZ_KL591045.1:11767-14096 GCF_000716335.1 Streptomyces sp. NRRL S-118
GCGGCGTCGAACCCGGCCGGGTCCTTGAGGAAGCCGCCGTGGCGGGAGTACGTCCGGCCCGGAGTCCCCGGCTCCGGGTCGTACACGGCGTCGACGTCCCAGCCCCGGTTCTCCGGGAACCCGGTGACGGCGTCGCGGCCCTCGGTCACCAGCTCCCACAGGTCCTCGGGCGAGGCGACGTCCTCGCCGCCGCCGGGGAACCGGCACGCCATGCCGACGACGGCCACCGGCTCGTGGGCGGCCTCCTCGGCCTCCTCCAGCTGCCGGCGGGTCCGCCGGAGGTCGGCCGTGACCAGCCGCAGGTACTCGCGGAGTTTGGTCTCGTTGTCCTCAGCCACGGTGGAGTTCCTTTTCGATCAGCGCGAACATCTCGTCGTCGGTGGCCGCGTCCAGGGCGACGTGGTCCGCGCCGTCCGCCTCCGCGGCACGGCGGGCGGGCGCGTGGACCGCGAGCAGGGCCTTGAGCCGCTCGGTGGCCCGGGCGCGTTCCCGGTCGTCGTCGGGCAGCCCGGCCAGTGCGGCCTCCAGCCGGTCGAGCTGCTCCGACAGGGGCAGGTCGGCCGCCGGGCCGGCGGCGGCGACCGCCGCCGACAGGTGCGCGGCGACGGCGGCCGGCGTGGGCTGGTCGAACAGCAGGGTCGTCGGCAGCTCCTGCCCGGTCACGGCCGCCAGGCGGTTGCGCAGTCGGACCGCCATGACCGAGTCGAAGCCGTGGTCCAGGAAGCCGCGTTCGGGATCCACCGCCTCCGGTCCGTCGTGCCCCAGGACGTGGGCCGCCTCGGTGCGCACCATCCGCAGCAGCGCCTCGTGGCGCTCCCCGGCGGGCAGCGCGCGCCATGCGGCCGCGCGGTCCTCCGTACGGCCGCCGGCCCGCGTCCGGTCGTCGGCCTGCGTGCGGTCGTCGGCCTGCGTGCGGTCGTCGGCCTGCGAGCGGTCGTCGGGAACCTCGCGGGCTTCCGCCCCTGCGGGCCCGGCGTCCGGGCCGGCGGAGCCGAAGGTGCCGGAGTCGGGGCGGCCCGGGCGGCCGAGGGGGCCGGTGGGCCAGTGGCGCCGCTTCCGGAACGCGTACGTGGGCAGGTCGGTCGTACGGGGCCCGGCCCCGAACCACGCCTGCCAGTCGACGCGGACGCCGCGCGTGTGCAGCGTGGAGAGGGCGGTCGACAGCGCGGTCACCTCGTCCCGGCCGGCGTCCGAGACCGACACCAGTACGGGCGCGCTCCGGCCGGGTTCCGCCGTCAGGCAGCCCTCGCCGGCCGGGCCGAGCACCGCGTCCGGGCCGATCTCGACGTAGGCGTCGGCCCCGTACCGCTCCAGCCTGCGCATCTGGTCGTGGAAGCGCACCGTGCGGCGGATGTGCCGGACCCAGTACGCGGGGTCCCGGGCCTCGCTCGCCCCGAGGAGTTCCCCGGTGACGTCGGAGACGATCGGGATCCGCGGAGCGGCGTACGACAGTCCCGCGGCGACGCGGCCGAACTCCTCCGTCATGGCGTCCATGTGCGGGGAGTGGAAGGCGTGGCTCACCTTGAGCCGGCGGGTCCTGCGGCCGCGAGCGGCCCACTCGGCGGCGAGCGCCGTCACGGCGTCCGCGTCACCGGAGAGCACGACCGACGCCGGACCGTTCAGCGCGGCGACGTCGACCGCTCCTTCATGGCCTTCGAGGGCCGCGCGCACCTCCTCCTCGGTGGCCTGTACGGCGACCATCGCGCCGCCCGCCGGCAGGGCGTGCATGAGCCGGCCGCGGGCGGCGACGAGGGCCACGGCCTGCGGTACCGGGAACACCCCCGCCACGCAGGCGGCGGACACCTCGCCGAGCGAGTGGCCGGCCAGCACGTCGGGGCGTACCCCCCAGCTGTCCAGCAGCCGGAAGAGCGCCACCTCGTAGGCGAAGATGGCGGGTTGGGCGTAGTCCGTACGGTGCAGCAGCGCGGCGAGCGCGTCGTCCTCGCGCGCGAACATCACGCGCAGCAGCGGCTCGTCCAGGTGCTGGTCGAAGTGTGCGGCCAGCTCGTCCAGGGTGCGGGCGAACACGGGGAAGGCGGCGTGCAGTTCACGGCCCATGCCGGCCCGCTGGCTGCCCTGCCCGGTGAAGAGGAAGGCCGTCTTCCCCTTGGTCGTGGCCGCACCGCGCACGAGGGCCGCCGCCCCGGTGGTCACGCTCTCGGCGGGGGTGTCGGTGTCGTCGGCGGAGGTGTCGGCGAGGGTGTCCAGGGCGGTGAGGAAGGCGTCGGTGTGCTCGGCCAGGACCACCGCACGGTGCTCGAAGGCCGACCGCGCGGTCGCCAGCCCACGACCCACCGCCCGCACGTCCAGCTCACCCTGGCCGCCCAGG
>NZ_KL591045.1:14274-14618 GCF_000716335.1 Streptomyces sp. NRRL S-118
AGGTGCTCACGCAGCCGGCGCGCCTGCGCCCGCAGCGCCGCCTCACTACGCCCCGACACCACCCACGGCACCGGCACACCACCAGCCGGGAGCGGCTCACTCCCCTGCCCCGAGGATTCCGGTTCCGCGGGCGCCTCCTCCAGGATCACGTGCGCGTTGGTGCCACTGATCCCGAACGACGACACACCCGCCCGCCGCACCCGCTCCCGCGATGGCGACCACGGCTGCGCCTCACGCAACAACTCCACCGCACCGGCCGACCAGTCCACCAACGGCGTCGGCTCCTGCGCATGCAACGTCCGCGGCAGCACCCCGTGCCGCAACGCCATCACCATCTTGATCAC
>NZ_KL591045.1:14749-15221 GCF_000716335.1 Streptomyces sp. NRRL S-118
CACCCGCCACACCCGCAGCCGTCTGCGTGTGCCCGAGATTCGACTTCAACGACCCCAGCCACAACGGCCGCTCCGCCGCACGATCCTTCCCATAGGTCGCCAGCAGCGCCTGCGCCTCGATCGGGTCACCCAGGCGCGTACCGGTGCCATGCGCCTCCACCACATCGACCTCGTCCGCGCTCACCCCCGCGTTCGCCAGCGCCTGCCGGATCACCCGCTCCTGCGCCGGACCGCTCGGCGCGGTCAGCCCGTTGCTCGCACCGTCCTGATTGACCGCACTGCCCCGCACCACCGCCAGAACCCGGTGCCCATTGCGCACCGCGTCCGACAGACGCTCCAGCACAAGGACACCCGCACCCTCGGACCAGCCCGTACCGTCCGCACCCGCCCCGAACGCCTTGCACCGCCCGTCCGACGCCAACCCACCCTGACGACTGAACTCCACGAAGGCGGAGGGGGACGACATCACGGT
>NZ_KL591045.1:15429-15649 GCF_000716335.1 Streptomyces sp. NRRL S-118
GCGGGACCGGAGAGCCCGAGGACGTAGGAGACCCGGCCGGACGCGACGCTCACACTGCTGCCGGACAGCATGAATCCGTCGACATCGGCGCCGGTCCGCTGCACGCGCGCCAGGTACTCCTGGTAGCTGGTGCTCAGGAACACTCCGGTGTCGGTGCCCTTGAGGCGCAGGGGGTCGATTCCCGCGCGTTCGATCGCCTCCCACGACGTCTCCAGCAGCA
>NZ_KL591045.1:15892-16142 GCF_000716335.1 Streptomyces sp. NRRL S-118
CGGGTCCATCGCCACCGCCTCACGCGGCGAGATGCCGAAGAAGCCGGCGTCGAACTCGGCCGCGTCATAGAGGAAACCACCCTCGGCGGCGTACGCCTCCGTGTCGAACGTCTCGCCCACGTCCCAGCCCCGGTCGTCCGGGAAGGGGCCCATGGCGTCGGTGCCGTCGGACACCAGCCGCCACAGGTCCTCGGGCGTCTGCACGCCACCGGGATACCGGCACGCCATGCCCACGATCACGATCGGGTCG
>NZ_KL591045.1:16243-21003 GCF_000716335.1 Streptomyces sp. NRRL S-118
GATCGGGTCGTTGTGCCGGGCCTCGACCTCGCGCAGTCGTTCCTGCGTGGCCTCCAGTTCGGCGGAGACCCGCTTCAAGTAGTACCGGAGCTTCTCTTCGTCAGCCATGTCGGCCCCCTTCACGCCTGGTTCGTCGGACTCGGACGCGGTGGCCGGCTCACGAGATGCCGAACTTCTTGCCGATGATGTCGAACATCTCCTCGTCCGACGCCGCCTGGAACGCGCCGCCCTCCCGGCTCCCGGTGCCGGCGGCCCGGGCCTCGGTCCAGTCGCTGAGGAGACGCTCCAGGCGCCGGCCGATCACCTCGTTCGCGTCCGGGTCCGCGGTCAGCTCGGCCAGCGCGGCTTCGAACTTGTCGAGGTGGTTCAGCGCCTCGGAACGGGTGGCGGCCGCCGGGTCGGGCAGGGCCTCCGCGACGGCGCCCGCCAGGTGGTGGGCGAGGTCCCGGGGCGTGGGGTGGTCGAAGACCAGGCTCACCGGGAGCGTGAGACCGAGTGCCGAACCCAGCCGGTTGCGCAGCTCCACGGCCGTCAGCGAGTCGAAGCCCAGGTCCTGGAACGGCCGCGACAGCTCCATCTCGTCGTCCGAGCCGTGGCCGAGCACCGCGGCTGCCTGCTCGCGGACCAGGTCCACCAGGGCGTCCGGGCGTTCCTCCGCGGGCAGTTCGGCCAGGTGCCGCAGGACGTGTCCCGTGGTGCTCTCCGCCGTGCCGTCGCCGGACGCCGTGCCGTCACCGGACGGCCCGGCGCCTGCGTCGCTCGCTGCGCTCGCGGCGTTCGCCGTGTCCGGGTCGCCCACGGCGCCGTCCGGGCGGGGCCCCACCGGGACCGGGGCCGTCGCGTCGTCGGGCCAGAACCGCCTGCGCTGGAAGGTATACGTCGGCAGGTCCGTGCGGCGCGCGCCGGACAGGTGCGGCAGTCGGGCGAGGTCCACCGGGAGCCCTCGTACGTACGCCTCGGCCACCGAGGTGAGGAATCGGTCCTCCCCTCCTTCGTCACGACGCAGGGTGCCGACGACGACGGCCGGCGCGCCCGCCCGCTCGAAGGTCTCCTGGAGCCCCACGGTCAGGACGGGGTGCGGGCTGATCTCGAGGAAGAAGCCGTGCTCGTCCTCCAGCAGCCGGCGTACGGTGCCCTCCAGGAGCACCGGTTCGCGCAGGTTCCGGTACCAGTAGCCGGCGTCCAGCGCCGCCGTGTCGACCACCTCGCCGACGACCGTCGAGTAGAACGGCACGCGTCCGCGGCGCGGGGCGAGCGACGTGACGTTGGCGACGAACTCCTCGCGGAGGGCCTCGACCTGCGGGGAGTGGCCCGCCGCCGTGGCGCCGGGCACCTTGCGGGCCCGTACGCGCTCCGCGATGCACGTGGCCACCAGGGCGTCGACGGCCTCCGGCTCGCCGCACACCACGACCGACGTGGGGCCGTTGACCGCCGCGATCGCCAGCCGGTCGCCGTACGGTGCGATGCGCCGCCCGGCCTCCTCGGCCGACAGCAGCAGCGAAGCCATGGCGCCCTTGCCCGTCAGCCGGTTCAGCAGGACGCTGCGCAGGGTCACGATCCGGGCCGCGTCCTTCAGCGACAGGGCGCCCGCGACGTACGCGGCGGCGATCTCCCCCTGCGAGTGGCCCACGACGGCGTCCGGCTCGACGCCGTGCGCCCGCCACAGCTCGGCGAGGGCCACCATCACGGAGAACAGCACGGGCTGCACCACGTCGAGGCGGTCCAGGGACGGCGCGCCCGGCCGGCACCGCAGGACGTCCGTGAGCGACCAGTCGACGTACGGGGCGAGCGCCTCGCCGCACGCGTCGATCCGCTCGCGGAACACCGCCGACGACTCCAGCAGGCTCGCGGCCATCTCCGGCCAGTGCGAGCCCTGGCCGGGGAAGACGAACACGGTCTTGCCGGACGTGGTGCCCGTCCCCTTGACCAGGCGGGCGTCCTCACGGCCGGCCATCAGCGCGTCGAGCCCCGCCTCGAGGGCGGCCCGGTCCGTGCCCACCAGGACGGCACGGTGCTCGAACGCCGTGCGGGCCGCGAGGGAGGCGGCGAGATCGGTGCACGGCACGTCGGGACGGGCGCGCAGGTGGTCCGACAGGCGCTCCGCCTGGGCGCGCAGCGCCTGTTCGCTGCGCCCGGAGACGGTCCACAGGAAGGTGGCGTCCGGGGCCGCCGGGCTTTGCGCGGTCGCCTGCGCGGACGTCGGCGCGGGCGCCTGAGCGGACGCCGGCGCCGGGGCGTCGTCGGCCGGCGCGGGGACAGCCGCCGGGGCGTCCTCCGCCGGCGCGGTGGCCGGGGCCTGCTCGACGATGACGTGCGCGTTGGTGCCGCTGATGCCGAAGGAGGAGACGCCCGCGCGGCGCGGCCGCCCGTTCTCCGGCCAGGCCACGGGCTCGTTGGCCAGCCGCACGGTGCCCGTGCTCCAGTCGACGTGCGGGGTGGGTTCCTGCGCGTGCAGCGTCCTGGGCACGACGCCGTGCCGCATCGCCATGACCATCTTGATCACTCCGGCCAGGCCGGCCGCCGCCTGGGTGTGCCCGATGTTGGACTTCACCGACCCGAGCCACAGCGGCCGGTCCGGCGTACGGTCCTTCCCATAGGTGGCGAGCAGCGCCTCCGCCTCGATCGGGTCGCCGAGTTCGGTGCCGGTGCCGTGCGCCTCCACCACGTCGACCTGGTCCGAGGGGATGCGGGCGTTCGCCAGCGCCTGTCGGATCACCCGCTGCTGGGCGCCGCCGTTGGGCGCGGTCAGACTGCTGCTGGCACCGTCCTGGTTGACCGCGCTGCCGCGGATGAGGGCGTGGACGGGGTGCCCGAGGCGCCGGGCGTCGGACAACCGCTCCAGCAGCAGGACCCCGACGCCCTCCGAGAAGCCGGTCCCGTCCGCCGCGCCGGAGAACGCCTTGCAGCGCCCGTCCTTGGCCAGCACCCGCTGGTTGCTGTACTCGACGAAGCCCATCGGCGTGGACATCACCGTCACACCACCCGCGAGTGCCAGCGAGCACTCCGCCTGCCGCAGCGACTGGCTGGCCAGGTGCAGGGCGACGAGCGAGGCCGAGCACGCGGTGTCGACGGTCACCGCGGGGCCCTCGAAGCCGAAGGTGTAGGCGAGGCGGCCGGAGAGCACCGCGGCCGCGTTGCCCGTGCCCACATGGCCTTCGAAGGCACCGGGAGAGCGCAGGAGCAGTGAGGAGTAGTCCTGGATGTTGGTACCGGAGAAGACACCGACGTCCTTGCCCCGCAGGGAGGTCGGGGCGATGCCGGCCCGCTCGAAGGACTCCCAGGCGGTCTCCAGCAGCAGCCGCTGCTGGGGGTCCATGGCCACGGCTTCCCGCGGGCTGACGCCGAAGAACGCGGCGTCGAAGTCGGCGGCCCCGTCGACGAAGCCGCCCTCCCGGACGTACAGGGTGCCCTTGCGGGTGTGCTCGGGGTCGTACAGCGCGTCGGTGTCCCAGCCCCGGTCGTCGGGGAAGGGGCCGATCGCGTCGCCGTCCTCGGCCACGAACCGCCACAGGTCCTCCGGGGAGGCGATCCCTCCGGGGAAACGGCAGGCCATCCCGATGACGGCGATCGGCTCGTGCAGCGAGTCCACGAGCTGCTGGTGCTGCTGCTTCAGCCGTTCGGTCTCCTTCAGCGAGGCGCGCAGGGCTTCGACGACGCGTGCGTCGGTGGTGTCCATCAGCAAACTCCGGGAGGTAGTCAGGCGTCGGTGTTGATAGCCATGTGAACGAGACTCTCCAGATCCATGGCGTCGATGGACTCTGGTGTCACGGCCGCCGCTTCGGCGTCGTCGGCGGCCCCCTGCGGGTCCTGCGGTCCGCCGGTCCCCGCGGCCGGTGCCGGGGCACCGGGTACGGCGTCGAACCCGGTGAGCCGCAGCAGGGCGTCCAGGACGCCGACCTCCTTGAGGCGGGAGAGCGGCAGCGCGGAGAGGGCGGCGCGGAACTCCGCGTCGGCGATGCCCGGTGCGTCGTCGGCGCCGGCCCCGGGGGCGAGGCCGCCCGCGGCACCGGTCGCCTCGGCGAGCGCGGTCCGGATGTGCCGGGCCACGGCCCGCGGGGTCGGGTGGTCGAACAGGGTCGCCGCGGAGAACCGCAGGCCGGTCGCCCGGCTGAGGCGGTTGCGCAGCTCGACCACCGCGACCGAACTGAACCCCGACTCCAGGAAGCCGCGGTCCGGCGAGACGGCCGCCGGGTCGGCATGGCCCAGGACGGTGGCCGCGTGGCCCCGTACGAGACCGACGAGGGTACGGATCTGCTCGGCGTCCGGCAGTCCGGACAGGCGCCGGGCGAGGTCGTCGGCCGCGTTCGCCGGGGCGTCCTCCTGCCGGGCGACCGCGTCCAGGCGCTTGCGCGCGGGCCGGACGAGCCGGCGCAGCACGGACAGCGGCGGTGCGTCCGAGCCGCCCAGCTCCGCGAGGTCCAGGCGGGCCGGCACGCACAGGGCCCGGTCGCGGACCAGGACCACGTCGAACAGGGCGAGAGCCTCCTCGGCGGGCATCGGGACCGCGCCCTCGCGCCGCAGCCGGGCCAGGTCGGCCCCGGTCACGTGGCCGGCCATGCCCCGGTCCTCCTCCCACAGGCCCCAGGCGGCGGAGACCGCGGGCAGGCCGAGGGCCCGCCGCTGCTGGGCGAGGGAGTCGAGGAAGGCGTTGGCCGCGCTGTAACTCGCCCGTCCCGCAGCTCCGAACACACCGGCGACGGACGAGAACAGCACGAACGCGGAGAGGTCGAGTCCGGCCGTCAGCTCGTGCAGGTGCAGCG
>NZ_JOBL01000267.1 GCF_000716335.1 Streptomyces sp. NRRL S-118
TCGCCGCGAGGGCCGTCTGAACGACCGGCGCGCGAAGGGTGCACGTAACGCCTGGGTTCGAAGTCCTCACCTTCGCGGCAAGTGCCCGTGACGCCGGAGAGGAGGGATCATGACGACTCGAGACCGGCAGCCGGGTCCGACGCTCCGGAGCGCCGTCTCCTCCAGAACGGTGTGTCCCACCGCCGCTCCCTCCCGTAACAGATGAGGCGGCCCCTCAAGAACTCGCTGTGGCTCGCCCCGACCAGTCCGGCATAAGCACTCAGAGCGGCGGAGTCGCCTGCCGCGTCGGCGTGAAGGGCGTCGGCCGCCGCGATGCCTGTGGCGAGTGCGGTGATGATGCCCCTCGCGGCGATCGGGTCGGACGTGGTGGCAGCGTCACCCACCGCGGCCCATCCCGGAGCTGCCGCGGGGCTGGTGCACGACGTCGCCGTCCGTACGATGCGCAGCCCGGAAGGCGGGGCTGCCCTTGCGCGCCACACGCGTTGGCGAAGAAGGGTGGTCTCCTGCAGCGCCCCCCACCAGTGGTCTGGCCTGTGGAGCGCCTGCCCGGCGACGAGGTCGGCGTCCGTCATCGCCATGACGAAGCAAGTTCCGGCGGGCAGCGGCGCGCTGTACCACCAGCCGAAGGGCGCCGACTCGATCAGCGAACTCCGGGGCACACCGCGACCCGGCGCGCCGAACGGCAGGCAGGCCGCGAGAGCGACCATACGGTCAGCCCTCACGAGGGTGGCTCCTGCCTGACGCGCCAAGAGACAGGAATGAGTGCGATCGAGGTGCCACCCCGTTCCATAGGGGCTGAAGAGGAAGTCCACCTCATCGAGCGTGTCACCACCCCAGAGCGACTGATTGCCGAAGCACGGGGTGTGGGGCCCGGTGGCCACCGCGTCCAGCACGCCGAGGCGCTCCAGGAGAGGTCTCGCCCGGGACGCCAGGCTTTCACCGGGCTTCCACGGATGTCTGCTGCCCGGGTCGATGATGACGACGGAGGCACCGTGGTGTGCAAGGGTGATCGCGGCCGCGGCCCCCGCAGGCCCCGCCCCGGCAACGGCCACGTCACTGCACGCACCGGCCCAAGGTTCACTCATCAGTGCACGGCCCCCATGCCGTACACGTGCATCGGCGGTTTCTCCGCGGCGCCGGCGCCGGCGCCGGGGGCCTTGGCCGGCAACGGTGCCGAGAGAAGAGGCCGGTTGGCCGGAGGCGTCAGGTCCGGCAGCGGACAACCCGCAGCGATCCAGTTGATGGTGATCTCGCGGCCGGTCATCCCCGTCCCGGGCACCACGCCGGCGTAGGCCCTGCCCATGCTGGTCGACGGTGCGAGAAGGCCGAGGAAGGCGCTCTCCTCCGGGCGGCCGGGTGAGACGAGCTCGTTGCCCAGGTGGGCGACGGCGCTCAGGAGGAACACCGTGGGCTGGGTGAACCACCAGGCGACCGACTCGTGCCTGGTGCGGGTCGGGTCGCCGGGGTCGGGGCCGGTGATGCGGATGCCGGTGTGGGCGACCGAACCCGTCTGCCGCGGGCGCAGCGTGTCGACCAACCGGATCATTGCCTGCAGCGGTGAGAGGTGAGGGTGACCGTCGGGGGGAAGGGCGAGTGAACGAGTCCACTCGCGCCACAGCTCGAGCTCGCTCTCCTCGAAGACTTTGTACATGGGCCCGGAGAACGTGGTCAGTTCGAAGAAGGGGCTCTTCTCCGGTTCCCCCGGCACGATCAGTCCCGACTCCTGGAGCTCCAGCAGAAGACCGAGAGGGTCGAGGAACCAGTCGTTGATCGTGTTGCCTCCGAGCCGCTTGTCGTGGTGGTTCATGCGGGCGAAGGGAGCCTTGCGCTCGATCAGGCCGATCAGCCGCTCCTGCGGTGTCGGCCGGTCGGCCACCAGAGCTCTGAGGTCATCGGACAGGGTGCCGACGATGAGGAAGGCCACATAGCCGTCCCAGATGCGTCGCCAGTGCTCCTGTACGGCTTCATCTCCGCCGCTCTCGTGCACCTTGTCCAGGTAGAGCATGACCGCATCGCGGGCCTTGGCACCGTGACCCGCCGCCGCATTGTCGATGCCGATGTGCATCCTGTAGAACTGCGAATTGATGCCGTGATAGTCCAGCAGCCGCACGACCGGCACGATCTCCAGAACGTTCCACTCCAGTTGCAGTGTCATTCCGAGCAGTTCCGGAAAGAAGCGCTGGGAATGCTGGGAGATGGCCAATTGGAACACGCTGGCCGTGTACGCCGAATCAAGCATCTCCGGGAGCATGGCGAACTGGTAGGAGTCGACCGGTGGAAGGTACAGGCCCACACTGTGCAACAGATCGGCATAGAGGTTGGAATGGTTCAGGGCGGGATCACCGCCGCCGATCTCGTCGATCCAGATGGAGAACAGCAGTGAATGGACCTCGTCGATCGGCCCCAGGGGAGTGATGTTGCGCAACCAGGCGCCGTCCAGAAGGTTGAACGGCGCGAATTGACGGATCCGCTCGATGACGTCGCTACGGGTACGGAGCGGGTCGAGTGCGGGGTCTGCGTTCTCCACCCGTTCCACGATGTTCGTGTAGATGAGCTGCAGCCGTGCTTCGAATGCGTCACGGGTGTAGCGGAACGGACGCAGCATCAGCGGGAACAAGGGGTCGGTGGTCTGTGCTGCCCGGGCCTGGGCCAGCACCGCCTCCGCGTAGCGCTGGGCAGCATCCGCCTGCTCGGGGTACCGGTCGGGGTGTTGGAGCATGTGGAACCAGTCACGGTCGCCGAGTCCGACGTGCTCCGCGCGTTCGGTTTCGACCAGCATGGTTTCGCCCGACGTACCGGTACGGGACACGACGAAGCCGAGGCTGCTCCATTTCTCGACCATCTCGTTGTCTCCGGCGTGCGCGCGCAGCAGGGTCCAGCGCTCGGCGACCCTGTCGAGGTACTGTTGCTCGTTCTCGCCCGGCAGCGGATCGAGTTGCGGAGGGTAGACCGGCTGGACGCCGACGCCACGCGCCCATGGCCTGCGGTACACACTGAGCTCGGTGGGCTCCCAATGGGCCTCCGCCGTGCTGATGAGCCGCCGGTACTGCTCCTCGGGCAGGACGTCGTCCGGGCGTTGAGCCGGCCACCAGTGCGTATGGCACTCGTAGAAGTCGGCGTGCCACGGCACGGCCATATGCTTGGTGACATCTCCGGCCCGAAGGTCCTCACGCAGGCGGAACGGTTCCGACCAGGTCGACGGCTCAGCGGCGATGTACGTCATCTCGATGCCTGGGAAGAACGACGCCCCGACACATGCCTCGAGGGAAGCCCGGACCAGCGCGTGCGGTTGCTCGGCAAGAGGGAGGTCGCTGAGCGGAACCGCTTCGACCGGGCCCGTGCCGTCGGCGATGAATTCGCCTGCGGCCCATCGGCGCATTTGTTCGTACTGTCCCGGCAGGAGTGACGTCCAGGTGCGGGGCTTGCCGTCGGTCGGAGCTCCGTCGTCCCCCGCGAGCTGTGGCATGAAGGCGTAGTTGGCCTGGGTCACGTCCTCCGCGCCGGGCGTGCGCAGCCGGTCGAAGACCGCCTTCCTGACGCCCGAGTCCTCCGGGGCGTTCGATGCCAGGCGGGAAAGGAGGCCGGGGTTCAGGAAATCGCCCTGCGTGCCCCGGCCGTGCCCTCGCAGAGCGTTCCTGTTCACCCATGAGTAGCCATGGATGCGTTCCAGCAGTGGGCGGATGTCACGGGTGAACGACACCTCGCCGGCCTGCGGCAGCCGGCCGGTGCGCTCGGCGACATCGCGGGCGACGTCGTACAGGGTCACGAGATTCGACGTGTCGGGTGAGAAGTCGGGTGGAGCGACGATCACCCAGGCGGGCCTCACGGGAACCGTGCGGTGCTCGCCGACACGCACGGTAGCCGTGACCGGTCCGTCGGAGGTGTCGTCGTACCAGTGGTCGTTGTTCGCGTAGTGGGTCAGAGGGTTGTCCGGTTTCACGGAGGCCGCCTGCCCGAAGCCGCCCAGGACGAGGAGCCGCCCCGCCTCGTCGGTCCGCAGCTCCCCGAGGGGGACCGGCTTCCCGAGAAAGGTCCCGGTGTCGAACTGGGCGTCCGTGCCATCCGCGTCCGGGCCCTTGACCCGTCGCGGCCCCGGCGTGATCATCAGCGTCGCACGCGCCTGCGGATCCGCCGGATCGACGTGCTGATTACGCCGGTTCTCCAGGGATACCGACTGATAGAATCGCCCGCGGAACTGGAACCACGCCGCTTTGGTATTGGACAGCTCGACCGACCATTCCACGTCTGCATCGGCAGCCGACACCTCGCCGAGGACATTGCCGTCCTTGTCGAACGCATAGACACGAAAGCGTGCGGCCTGGCGCTTGATCCGTCCTTCGGGATCTTTGAAACCACCCTCCGGACGGACCGGGATGCCCGGTGACTCCGGCCCGACGAAGTACGCGTCCGGGCTGTTGCCGACTCGTGCGACGCCGACCGTCGGATGGATTTCGCAATAGGCGATCTCGTCAGGATTCAACCAGGCCTCCGTCAGGAACTGCGACGGCCGATTGACGCGCAGGCATTCCCCCAGATGCTGCCCAGGGGGTCGTCGCAGAGTGGGCTGGAAACGTCCGCATGGTCGCATATGCGGGCGTCGGGGGGTTTGTGCCGCGCCGGGCAGGCCAACAGTAGAGATCAGGAGCTACGCTGCAACGAGGAGGGGAACCTTGCCGGTGTTCACGTCCTGGGAGAAGCCCTCTCCGGGAAACGGGTACCGGCTGATTCTGTGATGACGGAACCCGATTGGACATGCACAGGTGACCTCCTTGTCCGCCGAGCTCCCCCGGGCCGCGGAATTGACGATGCAACAGGCGATCCCTCCCTGGCACTTCGCCATGATGAACGACCAGGAGCGAAATCACGCCTATCGGCAAGCGATCGAGACGGCCGTTCGCCCCGGTGACCTCGTCCTGGACATCGGTACCGGCGCCGGTGTCACGGCGCTGCTCGCCGCTCGCGCCGGTGGTCAGGTCTTCACCTGCGAAAGCAACCTTCACACGGCGTTCCTCGCAGACCGGGTGATCAGCGCCAACGGCTACGGCGACCGGATCACACTGATTCCGCGCTCGTCCACCGAGCTCGTTGTCGGCCGCGACCTCCCCGGAAAACCGGACGTCGTCACCGCTGAGATCTTCGACTGCGGGCTGATCGGTGAGTCGGCCCTGCATGCCCTCGAGCACGCCCACCGCGAGCTCATCTCCTCCACCACGCGCCTCGTTCCCTCCGGCGGCCGCCTCTGGGCGCAGCTGGTGGAGAGCGAGAGCCTCCACGGGCTCAACCACGTCGATGTCGTGGAGGGCTTCGACCTGCGCCCGTTCAACGTTGCGAGCACGCGCGGTTACTTCCCGCGCCGGATCGACTGTCACCCCCATACCGTTCTGGCTCCCGCGTTCAGGCTTTTCGACTTCACCTTCGGTGAACCACCCGTTCCCCGCACCCGGCAGCTCACGGTCCCCGTCACCAGGGACGGCATCGCACACGCCGCCGTCATGTGGTTCGAACTCGACCTCGGCAACGGCATCACCGTGAGCAACCACGGCGCGGGTTCGTGCCACTGGGAGCAGGCAGTGCAAACCTTCCCCGCGCCGGTCACGACGAAGGCGGGTGCGGCCGTTCGCATCACGGCACGGCACGACCTGTGTGCACTGACCCTCGACGTCGAACGGACACGACTCTGATGGACCGGCGCACCGGGCAAGGGGTGACGGCAGACCCGCGGGTGACGGTGATCGGAGCGACGAGGAACGCACGTCCGGTGACCCGCCTGACGTACGCGTCGTTCCGTCGCCACACTCCCGAACCCGTTCGCGTGCTGGTGGCGGACAACGGATCCACTGACGGCACGCTCGACGATCTACGGCGGCTCGACTGGGTGACCGTCTTCTCACTGGACGAGAGGAAGCGCCGTGCCCGGGAGGAGGCGCTGGAAGCGCGCAGGACGCTGCGGAAGCTGAAGAAGAAGATGGATGCGCTGGTCGCCGAGTGCCCAGCGGGGCAGCGCTTCTTGCTCGAGAAGCTCAGGACCGGAGTGGAGATCGTGCTCCCGACCGACAGCGAGCTCTGCCAGCATTCCACAGCTCTCGACTGGCTCGCGCCCCAGGTGGACACGCCGTACTTTCTGCTGCTCGACTCCGATGTCGAGTTTCTGGCCCCGGGGTGGCTCAGCGATCTCGTCGACCTTGCGGAAGCCGAGGGGCTGGCAGCCGTCGGCGAATTCGAACCCGGCCGGTTTCCTTGCCAGGATCGCCTCGCGACCTACCTGCTCCTGCTGCGCACCGACGCATTCCGCGGGCTCGGCGTCCCCTTCCGCCAGGTTCTGCGGTTCGGCGACCCACGTGAGGAGGAGCGGTGGTACGCGCGTGCACGCCACCATGTTCTTGATCCGTCGGCTTTCGACGGCTTCCCGTCAGCGGCCTTCTACGACACGGCAGCCGCTCTCTTCGAGGAGATGCAACGGCAAGAAGTGCCGTGGAAGCCCTTCCCGCCCGGTGTCGCAGCCAAGTTCCGCCACCTCGGACAGATGTCGTGGTCGGCCGATGCGCACGACGACTACGTCGGCGTCGAACTCCTGCGTGCACACGTGCGGGTGGCCGGCGAGTATGCCCGTACCCGTCTCAGGGATCAGTACGACGGTGGACTGCCGGGCTGGCAACCCTGCTGACACTCCGGCCGCCGGCCGGGGCGCTGGTGGTGGGTCCTGCGATGTCATCAGGGGCAGAACGTCGCCCTCAGATCAGCGGCCGCGTGGGAAGGAACTAGAGGCCCGAACAGCTCGAGCCGGCCCAGGATTTCATCCACCTCGGCTCCGGACACTTCGACGTCGGGAACCTGCTCGCGCAGGCTGGCCCAGGAGATGAGGAAGACACCTGCCGCTGTGCTGCCGTCCAGATGGGCAGCCGCGGGCTCCCCGAGGATGCGAGCAGTGAAACGACCGCCGGAAGTGGGCCGGTCGGTACGGCGGTCGAGGGTCGTGTAGAGGTGAACGAGTTGTTCGGCCTTCGCGCCGATGACCTCCCGCAGTGTGGCCCGGGCGTCCGGGGGCAGGAGGGCGGTGCCGAGGCCCAGCGGTCCGTAGATCCCGTGGAAGAGCCCGATCGGATAGTGGTCGCGTTCTCGCCCGGGGTCCGGAGGCGGCAGCCCGCCGACCGGCATGCGGAACCTCATGGGCCCCGATCCGCTCCATGAACTGCCGTAGGTGACCGGGGAGAGCCCCCGCGTCCCGACCGCGGCGCAGTCCTTCGCGCGCATCCGCGGCCCAGTACGACAGCACCAGGCTGTATCTGATGCCGCTCCGTACCGGGAGGACGGAATGGAAGGAGCGGTCGGACAATTCCATGAGCGCCGCACGGTTGTGCACCGGCCGCACGCGCACGGCGTCGTCCGAGGAGAACTGCGAGCGCTGGAGCATCAGCTCTCCCCCTGTGACGGGGGGAGTGGGGGACGCGAACGAGATCACCGCTCGATGGGTCTCGGTGAGGCCGTGCGGTACATCGGTGTGCGTCCGGATGTACTGCCCCTCCACCAGCTTGTGCGCACTGACCTCGATACGCCGCCGCTCCATCGGACGGCGGAAGACCTCCTCCAGCCGGTCGGCTGCGCCCAGCAGCATCGCGCTGGTGCAGGTCGAGTCGGCGAAGAGAAGATCCAGGAGGTTCACGCAGCGGTGCTGCTCGTAAAGACCGGTGCGCTCGACGGCCCAGGAGCCCTGCTTCTCGAGCCAGTCGAGGATGCGGGCGGCGATGTCCTCGTCGAGGAATCCGTCGATGAGAGCGTGCCGATACGGCTCCCGTGCGAGTGCGGCGGAGCCGGCGCACCGTTCGGGGCTGGTGGGGGCGGAGCCGGATCGGGATGTGGCTCTCGTATCACTCGTCCGGCCGGTCATCCGTGCTCGTCCGCCACGGGATGTGCTCGGACGTGGCGGATGAAGTCGGCCTGCCCGCAGCACCCGCCGACGGGTTCCGGATCATGACGCGCGGCCATGTACGTCTCCATGGGGCATCCGCCCCGGCACACCTCGACCTCGGGGCACTGCTGCAGCGACGCCTCTTCCTCCGCTCGCTCGGCAACGACCACCTTCATGTTCGGGCTTCGCCGGATGGCCGCGAAGTCCTGGTGCATGATGTCGCCCCACTGGTAGCTCGGGTCGCCCAGCAGGTAGCAGCAATGGTTGACATCACCGTTGGCTTCGACCGTGTAGAGGTTTCCGAAGCAGTCGCCCGCGAACGTGCACGGCAACGAGCCGCCGCGGATCTTCGCCAGCCGGTGCCGCACCGTGGAGATCTCCCGGATCTCGATGCCCCGGTCGCCGTGAGCCCGCCACCGGTCGTACAGGCCGATCAGGAACTCCGTCCGTTCCTTGGTCGTGATGTAGTGATCAACCCTGGTGCCGGGCGGGGCATGGGGCTGCGGCTCGGGCATGGCGAAGTTGATGCCGTAGTCACGGATACCGACCTCTGCCATGAAGTCGAAGAGCGCGTCAGGGCCGAGGGCAAGTGCCTGCCGGTCCACCACCGAGATGACTCCCACACCGAGCCCCTCCGCGCGGAGCTTCGCGTAGCCGCGCAGCGCGCGGTCCAGGGTGGGACGGCCGGCCGCGTCCACACGGTGGCGGTCATGGACCTCGCGCGGGCCGTCCACGCTGATGCCGACCTGCCATTCGTACCGGCGGAAGAAGTCGATCCACCTATCGCTGATGTGGAGGGCATTCGTGTGGATCGAGTTGACGATGGGCTGTCCCGGGCGCCTGAAACGCCCCTGTACCGCCATCACCTTCTCGAAATAGTCGATCGGAACCAGCGTGGGCTCTCCGCCGTGCCAGAGGAACTCGACCGCCCGGTGCTCGGGGTCCCGGAGCGCCGCGGCCGTCATGCGGGCGGCCACTCGGAACGGCATCCTCTGATCCGGTCCTGACCGCCAGTCGTAACAGTACGAGCACCGCAGGTTGCACAAGCGGGTTACCTTGACAATGAGCCCGACGTCGCGCATCGCGCTGTTCTCCCTGAAGTCGGTCAACCTGATACGGCCGGAGCCGGTTCGGCGTTCTGCGGCGGGTTCGCACGGATGTGCGTGATGAGCGGCCGCAGGCCACAGCAGTCCTCGCGATGCCCCGCGTAGTGCTGACGTGATGTGTGCCGTACATGGGGGCACCAGCCGTTGCACACACTGAATTCGTCGCAGGAGCGCATCCGCTCGCGGTCCTGCGCATGGGCCTTGGACCGCTCGTGAAGGCCGGCATTCCGCCGGATGGCGGAGAAGTCGTCGGTGTTGATGTTCCCCCAGCGATAGCGGGGGTCTTCTCCGAAATAGTCGCAGTGGCGGACGTCGCCGTTCGGCTCGATGCGATAGACGATGCCGAAACAGCGACCCGCCAGGGTGCACGGCGAGGGCTTCCTGCCGTGCAGCGACTCCACGAGCGCGGCCAGTTCCCGGATGTGGATGTCCGGGCCTGTGTGCCGGCGCCAGCGGTCGTACAGGCCGATGAGGAACCGGGCGGACTGCCCGGGATCGACGTAGTGCCGCCCGTCGCCGTGCCCGATCGCATCGGCGAGGGCGTCCGGCATCACGAAATTGAGACCGGCGACGCTGATGTCATGCTCGATGAGGAAGTCGAACAGGGCTGCGGGGCCCACGTCCAGGGCCGCCTGGTCCACGACGACTCCGACGCCCGGTTCGATCCCGTGGTCCCGCAGCCGCCGGAGCCCCTCCAGCGTCCGGGCCAATGTGGGGCGACCTGCTCTGTCGACACGGTAGCGGTCGTGAACGGCAGCCGGCCCGTCGATGCTGATGCCCACGTCGATGTGGTTGTCCGCGAAGAACCGCGCCCACTCCGACGTGATCCGCGTGGCGTTGGTCTGGATGGCGTTCCGGACCAGCTGGCCCGGCTGCCGGAAGCGCTCCTGCAGATGAAGTGCCTTCTTGAAGAAGGCGAGGGGAAGGACCGTGGGCTCACCGCCGTGCCAGTCGAACCCGGCCGAACGATGGTCGGGGTGGCCGAGCGTCCTGGCGACGAGCCGTGCAAGAGTGCTGAAGGACATGGTGTTGCCCTCGCCCGCGCGCCAGTCGTAGCAGTAGGTGCAGCGCAGGTTGCACAGTCGGGTCGCTTTGACGATGAGTTCCACACTGGTCATTCCGGCCGCCGAAACTCCGATTCGAGCTCACGGACGAGAGCTTCCTCCGAAGGGTCGAGCACGTCCACCTGTTCCACGCGCATGCGGTCGTGAGGACCGGCGTGACGCCAGGCGAGGTCGATGAGGATCGCGCGCTCCCTCTCGGAGAGTTCCGCATTGCCCCAGTCGAAGAGCTTGGCCGCGAGACCGGCCGCCGTCTGCTTGTCCGGCTGCACTGCCGAGGTCGATTCCATGCCGTTCCTCACCTCTGCCGCTGAATGAATCTCACCCACGACGGGCCTGCCTCCTTGATGTACACGCGCTTCCCGGGACCCTCCTGCTCGTACCGGAAGCGGTACAGGAGGCTCTCCAGAGGAACCTCGATGCTGAACTTGTTGAACTTGAAGCCGCGCTCCTCAAGACTTGTCGTGCCGTGCTGCACGTCCTCAGGAGGAGTCATCATGGCCTGCAGCAGGGCCTTTTCCTTGTCGTCGAGGCCCTCGCTCCATTGCTCGAGCTTCCGGACGAATGCCGCGACCTCGTCTTCCGAAATGCGTTCGTGTTCCTCAGCCATGACGGCCTCCCTCACATGGAGTGGTGCGCCGCCCCGTCGGTCCGCCACCTCGTCGTGGAACGGGAGCCGACCCGGGCGGGTGATGTTGATCACGCCCCCTCAGCTTCTCCCGCGCGTGGGGTCAACGCCTCGGGTGGCGCGCCGCAGAGGCAGCGCCGTGCGGGTGAAGCTGCTGTGCGAAGCCCTGCGCGCGGCACTGCAACCGACGGCGCTGGTGACTCCGGAGCCTGTGAGTGGGTGGTGGGGTGGCAGTGGGTGGTCGTCAGCGGGATCGCGGTGTTGATGTCCTGGTGGGTGGTGTGGGGCGGGGTTGTGGTCGCTGTCATGGGTGACCAAGCGGCTGTTGTGGGGCGGTTAGCAGGTCTGGTTGCTGGCTGTCATGGGTTTCGCTGTTCCTGTGTGAGGGGCGGGCGGGGTCGGGTGGGCTGGCGTGTATGACGGTGCATGGGGCGGCGGGTGTGGCCGGGGGCGGGGCGGGGTCGGCTGGGGTTGTGCCGGGCGGGGGTGTGGTGGTACGGCGGCTTCTTGCGGTGGATGGGGAGGGGACGCTGACTGCGCTGCATGTGCGGATCGCGGCGGAGCGGACGGTGTGGCGGTGGCTGGCCGATGGGCGCCGGGGCCATGTTGAGGCGCGGCCGCGGCAGGGCGGGTTTTCGCTGAGTGACGCCTTGTGGGAGGTCCTCGCTCAGGCGGGCGGGAACGTTGCGGAGTTGCGGCGCAGGATGCTCCGTGCCCAGGAAGAGGGGGCGTTGGAGGGGTGGGGTGCGCGG
>NZ_KL591046.1:0-9900 GCF_000716335.1 Streptomyces sp. NRRL S-118
GAGGTGGGAGCCGACCCGGATCCGAGTCGGGGCGTCCTCTTCCCCCACCTCGGTGAACAGAAATAGCATCAGCAGGGCCCGGCCGCGTGAGCGGAGATTGGTGAAAGGCTACGTCTCGCCCTCCACCGCATAGCTGCCCTCGATGTGCCAGCCCGCGTCGTCGGGTTCCTCCTCGTGCGGAAAGCGCAGCGGGAAGGCGCCGAGCGAGTAGCGCGGCTCCCAGCGCCCGGCGCCGACCAGCAGGTCGTACGCCCGGTGCAGGACCGGGGAGTTGGGTGCGGCGGCGAACTGTCCCTGTGCCATCCCGCCGACCCAGTGCACGGGCTGCGTCCACGTCTCCGGGTCGTCCGGGTCGCAGCCCGTCTCCCGCCACAGCATCCGCGCGCAGCTCGCGGCCACGCGGGGCGCGACGGCGCCCTCCAGCTTGACGAAGCCGTCGCGGAGGAAGCGAGATACCAAGGTCGTGTCGTCCATGCCTCCATCGTGCGGCGCCGCCCGTCCCGTTCACCCGACACTTGCCGCACCGCCTTTCTCGGGTGAGGCGTTCAGGGCCGCACCGGATTGAATCGGTGGTCGGGATCTTGGAGGCGAGCGTGCTGGAGCGGCTCAATGAGGCCATGGAGCACATCGAGCGACAGCTCCGTCGACGTAGGCGAGCTGGCGCGGGTCGCGGCCACCTCGGAGTACCACCTGCGGCGGATGTTCTCGGCGCTCGAGGGATGCCGCTGTCGCAGTACATCAGGCGCCGGCGGCTGACTGTCGCGGGCGCGGAGGTACTGGCCGGTGAGCGGACGCTGCTGGAGATCGCGGTGCGGTACGGATACGGCTCGGGAGAGGCATTCGCGCGGGCGTTCCGCGCGGTGCACGGCGTGGGGCCCGGCGAGGCGCGGCGCACCGGCGCGGCGCTCAGCCCCCAGCCCCGGATGACCTTCCGCCTCATCATCGATGGGAGCAGCAGCATGCGCTACCGCGTCGTGTACAAGCCGAAGTTCAAGGTCAGCGGACCGACCAGGTCCGCAACCGCCTCCGGCGCGGCAGCCGCGGCGGCTGGCCCTCAGCTTTCGATCAGCAGATCTACAAGCGGGTGGTGGAACGGTGCTTCAACCGGCTGAAGCAGTGGCGCGGCATCGTCACACGCTACGACAAGACCGCCGACTTCTATCAGGCCGCGGTCACCCTGGCATCCCTGCTGATGTGGGCGTGACATTTGACGACAACTCCTAGGTCGGCTGGTATGGCCGATTGCGGAGTCCTGGTTGTGGTTCCGTGACGGCATGACTGACGGGACCCCGAAGCGCCTGTGAGCGGCTCCACCGAGTCACGCCGCCAGAGCGTCTCGACGGAGGTTGGCGGTAGTCGGCCAAAGTGAGCGTTGAAACGGTGGACGCCGGCTCACCGATGAAAAACTTGGATCCGAACATTTCGGGCTATTGATTCAGCCCCACATGCCCATGGAGATCTCGTCGAAAAGGGACGACCATGGACTGTCGCTGTGTAGAGGTGTCTCGTCATATTCGGCAATGCGCTTCTTCATTCGCTCCACTGCTTCGATCCTGGCCTGATAACCCGCGTCATCATTGGGTAGGCCTTTATAATGCTCCTGGCTTTCTTCCAGGATGATGAGCGACTGCACTAGTGATGACACGTCACCATGGAGAGGCGCATAGAGGTCCTCTCCCTCGGGGAACGCGTAGATTTTTCCGTCGCTGGGGTCAATGGCCACCAGGGCGTACTGGAATTCGCCGAGGACTTCCCAGTCTTCGGCCTCAGGCGGGCACTGCCCCCCCTGGCTCTCGATCTCCAGCTTGAGACTGGGAGCACTCAGAAGACGTGCGTGGTCGTCCAGGTCCAGCTTCGGAGAAAATGTCTCGTTTGAGGGGAGTCCGACGCGAGACAGGAAGAGCGCAGTTCCTGCGTGGAGACGCTGCTGTGCAGATTTAGGGAAATAGGTGACGCCAGTCAGCCCGAAGATGCGCAATACATCCTCGGGTGCGATGCTAATCATCATATCAATCGCCTCTCGGGTTACGGATGACCTTGATCCTTGTGGCGCTTCTCTAGGGCTTCCATATATTTCCGATGTTCTATGTCTCTCTTATACAGGCTTTTCTCGGTTTGGTCATAGTCGTTGGCGTGCGTGACTTCCAAGTTAGGATTCTTCGATTTGAAATGGAGGTCCAGCCATTGGTCACATTTGGGCGAAAGTTGGCATGGCTCTCGTTCGGTATACACCTCCTGCAGGCCTGCCTCGCGGCCGTTTTTTAGTAGAGGATATCCGATTGTCCGCTCGGAGTGCGGGCCCTGGCTGTCTCCGACGAGAATCATTTCCCGGCCGGTGTCCGGGTCGACGTAACGGCCTGCTGCAAAGTTCGTTCCACGGTAGTCGTTCTTGGCGTACCGTGCGATCTCGGTTGCGCGAGAGAGATCGGTGCTGCCAGGTTCAATCTTGGTGGATGTGACTTTGGGGCCTTTTCGGGTCTGAGGAACGTTCCAGTCGTGCTTCTCTCTTGGTGCGGGGCGCCAGGCAGTCCCATCCTTTTTATCTAGAATGTTCCAGATGCCCGAGTCATCGGATTTAGATAGCTTTTCGGTGTCACCGCTGGGGAGTAGTACCTGCACGGAGCCGTCGGCGTTGAGAAGGTACATGGGGACGTCGTCGGCATCATGCTTGTCGACCTTGCACTTGTCGATCTCTTCCTTTGCCCCGGCGTCGGTTCCCTTGTGGTCTCCTTTGCTCTTGTCGATCTTGCCGCCGTGGTCTTCGAGAGTCTTGACCATCTCGTCGGCCTTCTTCTCGACCGCGTCTTCGGCCTTGTCCATGGCGGTGGCAAGCTTGTGGAACCGGCTGTCCTTCTTGACGGAAGTCTTGCGCTGCGCGCCGCCCTCCTTGAAGGTGCCTTTCTTCTTGTCGAAGTTGGTGGCGGTCTCCTGGTAGCCGCCCGCAGCCTGTTCGAACTCGTCGAACTCGATGACCAGGTCTTGCGCCATGTCGGCGCTGCCCGAGGCCATGACGTCGTAGGTGCCGCCCGTAGTGAACAGCTTCTCGATCTCCGCGAGGACTTTGCCTTCGATTTTGTCGGTGACGATCGTGGTGATCTGGTCAATGGCATAGTCGATGGCCTCTTGGATGATCAAGCGTGCCGCTCCGATGGCTGCGGCAGACAGCAGCCCGCTGAGGCCGGCGGTGAAGAACATGCCGACGACGCCAGCGGTAGCCGTGGCGGCGGTGGCGGTCAGCTTGGTGATGATCGCGATCTTGCAGCCGACGATGAGGTCAGCACAGGAGTCCAGGGCGCCGGCGAGATCGTCACATCTGTTGGCGAAAGTGGCGAGGTCTCTGGTGGTGAGGGTTCCCCAACGGCGATCAATGGCCTTGACCGTCTCGCCTTTGCTCTTGCCGCCAACGATGTGGGAGCAGGCGTTGTTCCCTTCCTTGACCGCGTCGCGGATGCCTTCGGCCAGGTTGCGGTAGTCCTTGGCCGAAGCCTTGACTTCGTCCTCGTCTATCTGCGGCCAGTCCACACCGACCAGGTCGAGTACCTCGACCAGGTCATCCGGCAGCTGCATGCCCATCGTTACCCCCCTTGCTCAACCGTCCAACCTTCCGGGCTGAGATGATCAGCCGTCAAGTTCCCGCAGGTGAGGGGGCAGTGAAACCAGTCCGGTCCGTATTGGCGGGAGCTGAGGCCCTCAGGTTGCCGGATGGGGAGAGAGGCAGGTGAGGGACTGGTCTGTCCCGGCGAACAGGCGGCTGTCCTCGGTGAGGGCCACCGAGTGGACACGGCGACCCGGCCGGAATGTGCGCTGAGTACCTGTCTCCCAGTGAATGAGGTTCACTGTGCCGTCGCTCCATGCGACCGCCACCGCAGGTCCGTCCGCTGTCGTTGCGGCGTCGAGGGATACCACGGGGATAGGGCGCTGAAGTACGGGTACGGCCATGGGAGGATGTCCGGGAGACCAGGTACGCACCGTGCCGTCAGCTCCGCCGCTGTAGATGATCGGCATGGCTGCTTCACCGTCGACGGGCAGAAGAAGTCCGGCTACGGCAGTTACCGTTCCCTCATGCAGGGATGTCGCGTCTGACGCGTCCCCGTGCACGTTGACCATGCCATTTCCGGTGCCTGTTATCACGAATCCGGTGGCCGGGCCGGTGATGGTGGCAAGAGCAGTTGCTGTGTGCTGCCCCAGATCTGCAACAAGGCGCTCCACGTTAGTCGGGCCCGCTTCAAGAAGCGCCGCGAGCCCTGACTTCGCCGGCTGCGCGGCCCGTGTGGTGTCTGCACGCACACGGCCGCTCTGGTCGAGCAGGAGAACGGTGCCGTTCGCCATGACCGCCACGGAGCGGAAACGCCCGCTGACTGTCGCCATACGCCCGCGTGTCGTCGCATCGCTCATACTCACCACCCGCACGGTGCCCTGGTAGTCGGCCACCAGGAGGCAACCGGCCAGCGGGCCCGCGCCCGTCGCCAGGGCCATGGCCGGCCCGGGCCAGGGCGGGGTCAGGTCTCCGCGGACGCGACTCCACTCCAGTCGCCACGGTGCATGCTTGACCAGATCCGCAAGGGCTGGAGCAAGTCTGGGGTCGGCGCGGTCTCCCAACACAGAAGCGAGAGTCAGCGCGCGTGCCGCCGGTGACTGCTCTTGGCACAGAGACTGTCCCGCCTGAAGCCAGGCGGAACGCAGACCGCCGTGATCCTGCTCATCCGTCTCGTATGCCTCGGTAACCGTCCACGGGTCGGCTGAGCAGACGGCGACCGGGTCGGAGAAATCTATCTGCGGGCTGTCAGACGCGGGCAGGACAGGAGCGGGGGCTTCAACCTGCGATGCTCGCCATAGCTCGTACCGGTCCCTGTCCCTCCATTGGTCGAGATCCAGGTCCATCTCCGCGCATGCGGTCCGGCTGAGGTAACGGTGAGCAGGACTGGCCGTGCGGGACTCAACGATCAGCCGCACATGGGCCAGCTGGGTCAGGGAGAGTACGAGCTCGACGGCGCTGTCCGCGTGGCAATCCGGCAGAACGATGACGGCGCGGCGGGCATCTGCCCCCAGCGCTGCCGCGAGATGCTCCACAGTGCTGGCTGTCACTCCGAGTTGGTTCGCCAAGGCCCATACAGTGCTCTGCAGGCTGTCGCCAGCCGAGGGCACGACCGCATGAACCCTACGCTCCGCGGAGGTGCCTTCCTGAGTGCCGTGGTGGACAAGCCACGCCAGCAGCACAGACTTTCCACACCCTGCAGAACCGGAAACCAGGCACAGACCAGGTGCATGCGGATCGACGAGCCAGCCCAGGAGGGCGGCGGCGGCAGGTTCCCGGCCATCAACCGGGCGTTCCCAGCGCATCAGCCGCGCCTCGCCTGCTCAGCTGCATGCCTGATCAACTGCTGCAGCCCCTCCTCACGGGACTCTGCTGTCTCCCCGTAATCGAAGCTGTGGGTGAACTGCGCCTGCGGAAAGGCGGCCCGCATCCAAACCGCGCAGTAGTGCCCCGGCAGGAGACACGGCTCCAGCTCGCAATACACACGCCGGATATGACTCGCATCCACACCATCAGCAGACAAACGATGCCAGAGAGCCTCTTCCGGATGCGGACGTCCAGGCCCTGCCGCCTCCGTGACCACATGCTTCTCACCGGCGGCATCCACATACTCGAACGCTGCCGAGAAGGGGAAGTTCAGCGTGTGCCGGATGTCGTCGAGCACCCGTGGCCACCATGACTCCCGCTGCTCGAAAGCTGCTCCATCGACGCGCCGGAGCTCCGCCTGCAAGTCGCGGAAGACGGCCGCCGCTTCCTGCAATCCCGATGACGCGACGATGACCGGCTGCGCACGGTCCAGGGCCAGAAGTGAAGCATTGAGTGTGGCGAGATCTGTGTTGACGAACATGTCATCTGTCACGTCTTCTAGCACGACGGCTTGCACAGCGCCGTCTGGACGGACACACATGTGCGCCAGGCCATCGAAGCCGATACGCAGCCACGACTCCAGGGCAGCGGGCGCACGAGGTCCCGAAGACTGGGCTGCCGCAACTCCAAGTCGTACCGGCTCATGCGTAGCAGCCGCCCGCCAGTACGGCCGAACCCCGCACGGCACTCCGACCTCAGTCAGCAGCGCCTTCGCTGCGTCCGGGAGGCGTGCGCCCCAAAGGCTGTTCTCCTTGAACCGCCTCATGCCCTCCCGGCCGAAGTGCTGAAGCAGCTCGTCTGGGCTCTGGGGGGCGGGTGAAGACATGTCTACCTCTCTGCAAAATCCGGGCTGTGGTTATGACCTTAGTCCGGCATGTCTAGCAGCCGGCCCTGGCAGGGAAGTACCGACTACTGACCGTCGGGCTCGGTCGCCGCGTGCGGGCGGAAACCGTCACACTCACCGTCCGCTTGTCTCCAGGATTACTACCTATCACAGCTGGCGGACAGCGAGGCCCCGGTCCCGCCCGCTACTTCTCTTTGGCCGCCGGCCCGGGCGCCTGGGTTACCGCTCCAGGTGAGATGGCAGCGCGGATCAGCTGGCGGAGCGCGCCGTTGTAGACCTCGTGGTCCACGACAGCGGGCAGGATCGCGGCCAGGTGTCCAGTGAGCGCCGGGTACTCCTCGGGATCGAGCGCGGCCAGTGCCCGGCGGGTGGTGGCCTGGGCAGCTTTCGGGTTGCGGTGGTCGACAAAGCTCGCGCTGCCCAGGGTGAGCAGGTACAGCCGCCGGTAGGTGACGATCGCGTCCTGCGGGGTCATGCCGGCGGCGAGGGAGTCGGCGAGCTGCGGCTCCGCCAGGCGCTTGAGCAGCTGCTGGCCGAGCCAGGGCCGGGCACCCCCGCAGGGCGATCAGGCCCGGGTGGGCGGTCAGCAGTTCGTACAGCGCGGTGAACCGTTTTTCCGTGGCTGTCGGCCAGTCGGTGCCGGGTGGGATGTCGGGCAGCTGAGCGGCGAGGTGATCGGTGACGAGGTCCATCAGTCCAGCGAGGTCGGTGCAGCGGCGCTGGAGCGAGGCGACGGAGATGCCCAGCGCGGAGGCCAGGGTGCGGAAGCTGAGAGCAGTGTGCCCGTCCTGATCCACAATCAACAGGGCTTCCTCGGCGATGCGTTCAGGAGTTGCGAGGTCCAGGGAAGTTGCTTCCCGTGCCCGCGGGGATGGCCCCCGCCACGCCGCGCCCGCCTCGGCGGACCTGGCCCGGTTCCTGGGCCTGTAGGCGGAGCGGGTGATGACATCGCGCGTGCGGGCGGGTGGGTGGAATGCGGAGTGAGCGACGATGGAGACATGACCGAGATCCTCACGCCCCGCCTCCTCCTGCGCCGCTGGACCGACGACGACCTCGTCCCCATGGCCGAGATCAATGCAGACCTCGAAGTGATGCGCTGGATCGGCGACGGGTCCATCCAGGATCTGGAGCGGACCGCCGAGTCCATCGAGCGGTGGGAGGAGGAGTGGGACGACGAAGGCTTCGGGCTCTTCGCCGTCGAGCTCCTCGGTTCCGGCGAGCTGATCGGTTTCGCCGGACTCTCCGTGCCCGAGTTTCTGCCCGCGCTGCAGCACGAGGTGGAGATCAGCTGGCGGATCGGGCGCTCCTTCTGGGGGCAGGGGTACGCCTCTGAGGCCGCCCACGCGGTCCTGGAGTTCGCGCTTCAGGACCGCGGCCTCGACCGGGTGATCGCCATCGCCCACATCTCCGATACGGCCTCCCAGAACGTCATGCGCAAGCTCGGCATGGCCCCAGAGCGCGACACGACCGACCCGCAGTTCGGCCTCCCGCTCCGCGTGCACGCCATCGATCTCAGCGAGTACCAGGCGTGAGTCGGCGGCGGCCGTCAGGAACACCGGCTTCGTGAAGGCCACCAGCGCGCCCGCCGTTCGTGGAGTGAGGCAGCGTTTCGCGCCCGCCGCTCGCCGCCTCCGCGCGTTCGGGCTGGTCGCTGTACCGCGCCCGGCCGTACGGGGGCCGCGCTGCTCTGCCTCGCTCGTCATCCGGTCGGCCGCTGCGCCGTTGTCCGCCGCTCTCGCAGGGCTGCCGCTGCGTGTTGGAGCCGCGCCGCCGCGACCCGTTGTGAGGGGCCCTGCGGGTACGCCGTGTCGCCAGCCGCGCCTGTTCTTCGGGAGCGGGGTCCCGCGCTGGGGTGGTCGTGTGTTCGTCGTCGGGCGGTGGGGCCGGTGGTGGGCGCGATCGGCATACGCGCGCTGCTCGGCGGGCAGCCGTTGTGCGTTCGGGCTGGTTGTCCAAGTGCCGTTCGGGCGTTGCTCCGCGCGCTCGTGCGTCGGGGTCGCGCCGTGCCGCTGCCTGCCCGCTGCGACGTCGAGGTCGCCCGCCGTCTCGCCGCCCATCGTGGGGGCCTCCCGCGCGCACGCCGCGCCCCGGGGCCTCCCGCGCCGCCGTCCGCTGCCCGCTCATTGGCCTCAGAGGTCCGCCGTGCCGCTGGCTGCCCGCGGGCCCGGACCCTCAGCGCGTCGGCGGTGAGACGGGCTCGCTCGTACGGAGTCGCGGACCTTTGCGGGTCAGGGGGGCAGCACGACTTCAGCGCCCCCATCGTATCGGCGGGGGCGCTGGACTGCTTGTGTGGCAGGGGTGACAGGAGTCGAACCTGCGACATCCGGTTTTGGAGACCGGCGCTCTGGCCATCTGAGCTACACCCCTTCGCGGACGCCAGCATGTCAGCCGGCCGGGTGTCGCACCACCGACTTTCCCGGCGGCCGCGGCCCAGCGCCGGGCCGCTGCGCGTGCCGGTAGCGAGCGCGCCGATGCGATCCGCCCCGCCGCCGCGTGCCGGGGCCGTTCCGCCGCACTGGCCGTACGTCCGCCGTACTCCGTGGCCGAGGTCGCTGTACGACCGGGCCGCTCCGTGCGCCGCCGCGGCCCCGCTGCCTCGTGTTCGTCCAGGCGCCGTTCGGGCGTTGCTCCGCCGCCGTACGGCCGCATCCCGCGTGCACCGTTCGTCGTCAGCCGCCGTTCCGCCTTGCGCCGGGGTAGCGCCGTGCAGCCCCGCCGCCGCGCCGCCGGGCTGTGCCGTTCTTGCGTCCGCTCAGGTCGAGGTGGACGCGTTCGCCGGCTCCGCGCGTTCGGGCTGGTCGGCGCACCGCCGGGATGCCGCGCCGGCTGGGGTCGTCGTACGGTCGCTGTCTCCACCGCCCCGGGGCCGGGTCGCTCCGCCGCTCAGCCGCCCGTTGCCCGCCACCGCGAGTGCCGACGTCCGCTCCGCGCCGCTCCCGGCGTCGTCCCACACCTTCTAAGGCCGGGTTAGCCCCGCAAGCACTGGGCTGAGCTGTGTGTACGGGCCCCCACTTGAGAGCTGCGCCGCACAGCCCTACAGGACAGGTCAGGGAACCGGCTTCTCTTCGGTAATAAGGCAGTCGGTGACCAGCGCCGCCGGTCGTACGATGATCAACTGTGACCGCCGACAGACGCCGCCCCCTTGGCCACGGCCCCATCAAGCCGGGAACCGCTTCGGGTGTGGCCGCCGCAGAGCCCCGCGCCCGCGTCATCGCCACCGAAGCCGATCTGGACACCGGCCCCCTCCACCACTTGCAGCTGCCCGACGTGGCCGAACTGAGGGACCGGGGCGTCCTCGACTCACACATGCTGGGAGACTGACCCCGTGAGCACGACGCGCCGCCCGCTGGGCCCCCGACAGACGCCCGCCGCCGAAGCGGACGACCGCGCAGAACGCGGTCGCACCGTGGCCGAGCTAGCCGCCCACCTCGCCTCCGCCCCGGCAGAGGTTCAGCCGCACCGGTCGGCCGCCGGCCGCCGTCCACTCGGCACCGGACCGGAAGCAAACCGGTAATCCGGTCGGCCGCCCGGCAGGCCGCCACCGCGGTCCCCCGTTATCTTCTTCGCGGTCCTGCAAGAGGGCCGCTGGCCTCCGGGCCCGGCATGACTGTTGCCCCCTGTCGATCGGATGACCCGGGGGGTGGTGTCACCGGGC
>NZ_KL591046.1:9974-13521 GCF_000716335.1 Streptomyces sp. NRRL S-118
GGTGCCGTCGGAGACGCTGATCAGAGGTCCGACCGCCGTCCGGCCCGGCGCAATGCCGGGCCACTCGCGGGCGGCAGGTCTGCATAACGTGGATGCGCGCGAACGGCCCCGACCGCGAGGCCGGCACAGCATCGACGCATGTGGGGGGCACGGTGATCGACATCGACCAGGTGGGCGTCTTCCTCGGCCTGGACGTCGGCAAGAGCAACCATCACGGTCACGGGCTCACCCCGGCCGGGAAGAAGGTCTTCGACAAGCCGCTGCCGAACGGCGAACCCCAGTTGCGGGCCGTCTTCGACAAACTCAAGACCAAGTTCGGCACCGTCCTGGTGATCGTGGACCAGCCAGCCTCCATCGGAGCCCTGCCGCTGACCGTCGCCCGCGACGCGGGCTGCCAGGTGGCCTACCTTCCCGGCCTGGCGATGAGGCGGATCGCCGACCTTTACCCCGGCGAGGCCAAGACCGACGCCCGCGACGCGGCCGTCATCGCAGACGCCGCCCGCACCATGCCTCACACCCTGCGCCGTCTCGAACCGGCCGACGAGATCACTGCCGAACTGACAATGCTGGCCGGCTTCGACCAGGATCTGGCCGGCGAGGCCAACCGCACCTCCAACCGCATCCGCGGCCTGCTCACCCAGTTCCCCCCAGCCTCGAACGCGTCCTGGGACCCCGCCTGGACCACCCAGCCATCACCTGGCTCCTCGAGCGCTACGGATCCCCGGCCGCTCTGCGCAAAGCCGGCCGCCGCAAGCTCGTCGAGGTCATCCGGCCCAAGGCGCCCCGCATGGCCACCCGGCTCATCGACGACATCTTCACCGCCCTCGACGAACAGACCGTCGTCGTTCCCGGCACGGCCACCCTCGATGTGATCGTGCCCTCACTGGCGAAGTCACTGGCCGCCGTCCACGAACAACGCCGGGCCCTTGAGGCCCAGATCGAGGCCCACCCTCTTTCCAAGGTCCTGACGTCGATGCCCGGCGTCGGCGCCAGGACCGCCGCAGTCCTCCTGGTCACCATCGGCGACGGCAGCTCGTTCCCGTCCGCCGCCCACCTGGCCTCCTATGCCGGCCTCGCCCCCACGACGAAATCGTCGGGGACCTCGATCCACGGCGAACACGCACCCAGAGGGGGCAACCGGCAACTGAAACGCGCGATGTTCCTCTCCGCATTCGCAGCCCTGCACGATCCCGCCTCCCGCACCTACTACGACCGCTGCCGGGCCCGCGGAAAGACCCACACGCAGGCACTTCTCCGTCTGGCCCGCCACCGCATCAGCGTGCTGTTCGCGATGCTCCGCGACGGCACCTTCTACGAACACAGAACCCCCCGCCTCGCTTGACGAAAGACATAGAGGCACCCCCCCGCCCATCCGGCGCCGACCGCGACGAGCTGGTGCCCTGCCTCTCCTGCGGCCGCCGGTTCCGCTCCCTGGGCCCGCACCTGGCCCGCGCGCACCGGATGACCGCCGCGGAGTACCGCGCCGAACACCACCTGTCCGCCAGCACCGCGCTGATGGCCCCCGCAGTGCGCGGCGCACTGTCGCGGGCGACGACGACCGCGATGACCACGGACCCCGACCTTTCGACCGGATGCGGGCCGCGACGCCCGCACCGTCCGACCTGGCGCAGCGCTCCGCCGCTGGACCGCGCGCCGGGCGGGCGCCGCGCCGGGGACTGGCCGCAGGCCGCCCGGCCGTATGACCGCCAACCGCGACGAAGACGCCCACCCGGACGCCGACCGGATCGATTTCACCCGCCAGGGACCACCCCAGCTGGCCTTCGGACACGGCCCGCACTACTGCCCCGACGCCCCGCTGTCCCGCATGGAAGCGGACGTCCTGCTCGGGACCCTGCTGCGCCGCCTTCCCCGCCTGCGGCTCGCCCACCCCGCCCATCAGGTGCGATGGCAGCCCGGCACGATCTTTCGCGGACCCGAGGAGCTGGCCGTGACGTGGTGATGGCGGGGTGCGCGCCGTAGGCGGCGGGCGCGGCGCTGGTCATCAGGACCGCCGGCGGCTCGTGAACGCCTCATCGAGGTCGGGGCAGGGGCCGGTGGGGAGCGACGGGAACAGGCTGGGCGCATGTCCGCGAAGCTGATCGTCTACCCGCCCGACGAGCAGGGCTGGCGCCGGGTGCGCTACGACGGCGTTGCGATCGGGGTGGCGCACCGGCAGGCCGACATCAGGGTCTTCCTCGCGGCCGCTGGGCTGGAGAACGCCGAGGACGTGGACCTCACCGACCCCGACTTCGTGGAGTGGCGAGGCGCCGGCCCAGAGGCGTGGGAGCCCTCTCGGTGAGCCGCCGGAGCGGAAGCGCACGAACGAGAACGGCGCTCGCCTCGGATGAACTGGTGAGCGCCGCTCTCCGGGCCGGGCCGGAAGTCTCAGCCGTGGGAGTACGGTCCGGTCCCGCGCCTACAGCAGGAAGTCGACCGCGCAGCCTGGCTGCGCTGGAGGCCGTCGTCGGAACAACGACGACGGCCTGGCGGTCCTGGCGGGCGGTGCACGCGAGCGCCCGCTGCCGACCCTGCTGGCCGCGTACGGGCAGCACACGCTCCACCGTGTCCTGATCACCGCGTTCGGTATCGGCGCCACCATGGACTACGACGAAACAGGCCGGCTGGTCGCGGAGATCAACAGTGATCCGATGGCCCGCATGGTCTCGAAAGGTCCATCGCGAGCAGCACCCAGCGCCGGACCTGCTCGGCCGCCTGTCGCACGAAGAGCTACCGCAGAAACCGGCCCAGGCCACCGAAGCCGGCCGAGAGCGCCTCATCACCTGCGCACACTGCGAGCGAAGCCTCTCCATCCGAGTCTCGGAAAGCGTCGCTACTGCTCACACACCTGCCGCGAGGCCGCCTACCGGGCACGACGGCGCGAACGGGAAGCGATCCCCATCGTGACCTGCGAGGCATGCCAGAACCCCATCGGCAGATCCCCAACAGACGCTGGTGCTCGAAGCGGTGCAGTGGGTGGGCCTGGCAGAAGAGCATGGGCCTGTCCGCCCTGCCCTTTCCATTGGCCGCCGACCGAGGGGTGGGTGTGGACCCGATCTGCTCGTGCCCGCGCCTTCCCAAGGAGTGGTGCGAGGGATGCGGCGGATGCGTCGTCTGTGGACAGTGCCGCGAACCGGTCGCCGCGCTCGCCCGCATCGGCGGCCCGGCCGCCGTCGGAGGGTGACGGGCCGATCGCCGCGAGCATGTCGTTGAGGTGGAGGTCGGCGGCCTCTGCCAGGGGGCGTCCGTGGATCCCTGGCTGCTGCCAGTACAGATGCCTGATCACCGCGATCAGCTCCGGAGAATGGACGGCATCCACCTCGCTCCGCAGTCGCTCTACCTGCTCCAGCACGATCTGCCGCGTCCGGTCGCGCCGCTGCTGGGCTTCGGCGAGCTCGGCTTCGGCTCCGGTGAAGTCACGGACTGACTGCTCGATGCCGTCCAGAGTCTCGTCCAAGCTCTCCTCGCTGCGCGGGGTGAACGGTCTCCCCGCTGCGGGGCACGCTGTCTGCGTTGTGCGTCAGGTGCGCAACGAGCGGGCGGTGGGGCC
>NZ_JOBL01000270.1 GCF_000716335.1 Streptomyces sp. NRRL S-118
ACCCCGCCCCCGCATCCGCCCCTCCATCCGCATCCTCCGCCTCCGCCGTCAGCGCCGTCCGTCCCCGCACACGTCTCCCCCGTCCGTCCGTACGGACCGCTCCGCCCCCGCTCCGAGAGGAACACCCCCTCATGCCCATGTCCTCCGCCCAGACCTCCACCGAGAAGCTGGTGGAGGCCCTGCGCACCTCCGTGAAGGAGGCCGAGAGGCTCCGGCGGCACAACCGCGAGCTCGAGGAAGCCGCCCACGAGCCCGTCGCCATCGTCGGAATGGCCTGCCGCTACCCCGGCGGCGTCGACTCGCCCGAGGCGCTGTGGGAACTGGTCGCCGGCGGGACGGACGCGGTCGGGCCGTTTCCCACCGACCGAGGCTGGGACGTGGACGGCGTGTACGACCCCGACCCGGAGGCGCAGGGGACCACGTACTGCCGTGAAGGCGGGTTCCTGACCGGTGCCGCGGAGTTCGACGCTCCCTTCTTCGGCATCTCGCCGAGGGAGGCCGTGGTGATGGATCCGCAGCAGCGGCAGCTCCTCGAAGTCTGCTGGGAGGCCCTCGAACGGGCCGAGCTCGATCCCCTGACACTGCGGGGCAGCCGCACCGGGGTGTACGTCGGAGCGGCGCACTCGGACTACGCCTCCGACCCGGGCCGGGTCCCCGCGGGGTCGGAGGGGCACCTGCTGACAGGCAGCGCCGACGCGGTGCTCTCCGGACGCGTGTCGTACGCCCTCGGGCTGGAAGGCCCCTCCATGACCATCGAGACGGCCTGCTCGTCGTCGCTCGTCGCGCTGCACGTGGCGGTCGCGGCGCTGCGGCGCGGTGAGTGCGAGATGGCCCTGGGCGCCGGGGTGGCGGTCATGCCGGACCCGGCCGCTTTCGTCGAGTTCTCCCGGCAGAAGGGGCTGGCGGCCGACGGGCGGTGCAAGGCGTTCTCGGCGGACGCGGACGGCACAGGGTGGGCGGAGGGCGTCGGTGTGCTGGTGCTCCAGCGGCTCGGCGACGCACAGCGGGACGGCCGCCGGGTGCTGGGCCTGGTACGCGGCTCGGCCGTCAACCAGGACGGCGCCAGCAACGGACTGACCGCACCCAGCGGCCCCGCCCAGCGACGGGTCATCCGGCAGGCGCTCGCCGACGCCCGCCTGACGCCCGACCAGGTGGACGCGGTGGAGGCGCACGGCACCGGCACCCGGCTCGGCGACCCCATCGAGGCGGGCGCGCTCATCGGCACGTACGGCCAGGACCGGAGCCCCGGCCGGCCGTTGTGGCTGGGGTCGCTGAAGTCCAACATCGGGCACGCGCAAGCGGCCGCGGGTGTCGGCGGGGTCATCAAAATGGTGCAGGCCATGCGCCATGGAGTGCTTCCGCGCACCCTCCACGCCGACACCCCGACCCCACACGTGGACTGGTCGGCGGGCGCGGTACGGCTCCTGACGGAGACCGTCCCCTGGGAGGAGCGGGCGGGCAGTCCCCGGCGCGCCGCGGTCTCCGCCTTCGGCGTCGGCGGGACCAACGCCCACGTCATCCTGGAGGAAGCGCCCTCCCCTGCACCTTTTCCTGCGCACGCGCCCCAGCCCGCGCCCACCGGTGCGCAGTCGCCCCCCGCGACCACCGGTGCCCGGTCGTCCCACGCGCCCGCCCTTGTGCCCGAGTCACCTGTGCCCGCGCCGGCCGCCGTGCCCGTGACGGCCCCCGTGGATCCCATGCCCGTGGTCTGGGTGGTATCGGGCCGCGGGGAGGCCGCCCTGCGGGCCCAGGCCGACCGTCTCCAGCGGCACGTGCGCGAGGCGCCCGACCCGAGTGCGCTCGACGTCGGTTACTCGCTGGCTGCCACCCGCAGCGCCTTCGAGCACCGTGCGGTCCTGCTCGGTTCCACCCGTGCCGAGCTGGCGGACGCCCTGCGCGCGGTCGCGGAAGGCCGGCGCTCCCCGCACGTGATCAGCGGTGTACGCCGGCGCGACGGCAAGCTCGCGTTCATGTTCACCGGGCAGGGCAGCCAGCGCCCCGGGATGGCGGGCGATCTGCGCGCCGCCTTCCCGGTGTTCGCCACCGCCGTGGACGAGGTCGCCCGGCGGCTCGACCCCGGGCTGGAGCGGCCGCTGTCGGCCGTGCTGGACGCCGCGCCGGGCAGCGGGGACGCGGAGCTGCTGGACCGTACGCGGTACACGCAGGCCGCGCTCTTCGCCGTCGAGGTGGCGCTGTTCCGGCTGCTGGAGAGCTGGGGCATGCGCCCCGACCGGCTGCTCGGGCACTCCGTGGGCGAGATCGCCGCCGCGCACGCCGCCGGGATCCTCGCCCTGGACGACGCCTGCGCCCTGGTCGCCGCGCGGGGCCGGCTGATGGAGGAACTGCCGGAACGCGGGGCCATGGTGTCCGTGCGGGCGTCGGAGACGGAGGTCCTGGAGCTGCTGGCCCGCAGCACCGCACCCGTGGGCATCGCGGCGGTCAACGGGCCCGATGCCGTGGTGATATCAGGCGCGGAGGAGCCGGTGACGGCACTGGCCGCGCGGTTCGCCGCCCTGGGCCGCGCCACCAAGAGGCTCCGCGTGAGCCACGCCTTCCACTCGCCCCTCATGGACGGCATGCTGGCCGACTTCCGCCGCGTCGCCGAAGGTCTGAGCTACCACGCCCCGCACATCCCGGTCGTAGCCCACGCGACCGGCGGACGGCCCGTCGCGTCCGACGAACTGCGCCGTCCCGACCACTGGGTCGAACACGTCCGGCGGACCGTCCGGTTCCACGACGGCGTACGGACGGCACGCGCGCAGGGCGTCACGACGTTCATGGAGCTCGGCCCGGGCGGGGCACTGACTGCGATGGCCGGGGAGTGCCTCGCCGACGACCCCGAGGTCGCACTGGTGCCCGTACTGGGCCGCTCCGGCCAGGGGGCGGGGACCCCGGCCTCCGCGCCGCCCTCCGCGAGCACCACCGTGCTCAGGGCGGCCGCCACGGCATACACCATGGGGGCCGGTGTCGACTGGACCGCGCTGTTCGCGGGATCCGGAGCCCGGCGCGTCCCCCTGCCGGTGTACGCCTTCCAGCACCGCCGGTACTGGATCGAACCCGCCGCCCCCGCCGGGCGCGCGCTGCCCGACTGGTGCTACCGCACCACCTGGCGGCCCCTGTCCGTGGTGCCGGGCGGGGACAGGCGCCACGGCGCGTCGCCCGCGGCTCCGAGCCGGGACGCCTCGCCCGCGGCCCCGGGCCGGGACACGCCCCCCGCGACACCGGAGCGCCCGGCCACCCCTCCGCGCCGCCCCTGGCTGCTGGTCCACCCGGACCGCGGCCGGGGCGCCGAGCTCGCCCGGGCCGCCGAGCGGGCCCTGACCGGCGCGGGCGCCGTCGTCATCCCGCTCCCGGTCGACGTGGACTCGGCGGACCGGTCCTCGCTGGCCGCCGCCCTCGTACGGGCCCTGCCGGCGCCGCAGCCCGGAGGTGACATGGAGAGTGACACAGTCGCCCCCGTCCCGGGCGTGCTGTCGCTGCTCGGCACCGATGATCGGGAGCATCCCCAGCACGGCCCGGTGGCCGCAGGAGTGCTGGCGACCCTGTTCCTGGCCCAGGCGATGGAGGATGAGGCGGTGCCCGCTCGCCTGTGGTGCGTGACCGAGGACGCGGTGGCCGTGGACCGCGACGAACGGCCCACGGGCGCCGGAGCGCAGCTGTGGGGGCTCGGCCGTACCGCCGCACTCGAAATGCCCGTCCGCTGGGGCGGGTTGATCGATCTGCCGGGGGCCGCGCAGGACACCCACTGGGCCGAGGCGGTCCGGCTGCTCGGCGGCGCCGAGGACCAGGTCGCGGTCCGCGACTCCGGCGGCCACGGCCGCCGGCTGGTCCGCGCCGCGCCGCGACCGGGCACTGCGCGCTACCGGCCGCGGGGCACGGTCCTCGTCACCGGCGGCACCGGGGCGCTCGGCGGGCACCTCGCCCGCTGGCTGGCCCGCAACGGCGCGGAGCACCTGCTCCTCGTGGGCCGGCGCGGCGGCCGCGGCCGAGCGGCTGCCGCGCTCGAAGCCGAGCTGCTGGAACGCGGCGTCAAGGTGACGTTCGCCGCGTGCGACGTCGCGGACCGCGACGCGCTGGCCGAGGTGCTGGCCGCCGTCCCGGCGGACACCCCGCTCACCGCGGTCTTCCACGCCGCCGGCGTTCCGCAGGTCCGCCCCCTGACCGGGACGGACCCGGGACTCTTCGCCGAGGTCTGCTCCGGCAAGGTCGCCGGCGCGCGGCACCTCGACGAGCTGACACGCTCCCACGACCTTGACGCGTTCGTGCTGTACGCCTCCGGGGCCGGGGTGTGGGGCAGCGCCGGGCAGGGCGCGTACGCCGCCGCCAACGCCGAACTCGACGCCCTCGCCCAGCGCCGCCGCGCCGACGGCCTGCCCGCCACCTCCCTCGCGTGGGGCGTGTGGGCGGGGGAGGGCATGGGTGACGGCGACGGTGCCGAGTACCTGCGCCGCCGCGGCGTACGGGCCATGGCCCCGGCGGCGGCGCTCGACGTGCTCGCCCGCTCCATCGGCGGCGAGGACGCCTGCCTCACCGTCACGGACATGGACTGGCCCCGGTTCGCCGACGGTTTCACCGCCTTCCGGCCCAGCCCCCTGATCTCCGAGCTGCCGGACACACGCCCCGCCCCCGCCCACCCGGGCGCCCCCGAGGAGGCGACCGCACCGGGAGCCGCCACCCGTACCGGCCGACCGGCCGGGGCACCCGACACCCCAGGCCGGCGCATCGAACGGCTCGACCCCCACGAGCGCCCGGCCGCCCTGCTCGCGCTGGTCCGCGAGGAGACGGCCGACCTCCTGGGGCACCCGGACCCGCGGGACGTTCCGGCCGACGAGCGGTTCCTCCAGCTCGGCTTCGACTCCTTGGCCACGGTCCAGATGCGCCGCCGACTCGCCGCGGCGCTGGATGTCGAACTCCCCGCCACCGTCCTCTTCGACCACGACACACCCCGTGCGCTCGCCGGCCACCTGGCCGGTCTGCTGACCGCGGACCGGGACGACGGCAGCATCGACCGCACGCCCGACCGGACGGGCGGCGGTGCCGCCCAACCGCCGGTACGGAGCAGTTTCACCGTCCTGTACGAGGAGGCCGTCCGTACCCGCCGGGTCGGTGAGGCCGTCGACCTCCTCGCCGCGGCCGCCGCCTTCCGTCCCGCCTTCCGGACCGCCGACGAACAGCCCCTGACGCCGGTCGTCCTGAGCGGTGCCCCCGTCACCGCCGCACCGGATCGGCCGAGCCGGCCGGGCGGGCCCGACGAGCCCCGTCCGCGGACCCGGCCCGACCAGCGGACCGGGCCCGACCGGCAGAGCCCACAGCCCCGACCCGACCAGGGGACCGGGCCCGACCGGCAGAGCCGGCAGCCACGGCAGAGGCAGCGGAGTGAGCAGAATCGGCTGAGCCGGCCGACCCGGCCGCTGATCATCGGCTGCGCCGGCACGTCCGTCGCGTCGGGCCCGCACGAGTTCCTCTCCCTCGCCCGGGCCCTCGACGGCCGGTGCGACGTCACCGCACTGCCCCAGCCCGGCTTCGAGCACGGCGAGAAGCTCCCCGCCTCGCTCGACGCGCTCCTCGGCTCGCAGGCCGCCGCGCTCGCCCGCCACACCGCCGGGCGGCCCTTCGTGTTGCTGGGGCACTCAGCGGGGGCCAACCTGGCCCACGCCCTCACCCGCCGGCTCGAAGAGGACGGTGGCGGGCCCGCCGCCCTGGTCCTCATCGACGTCTACACGCCCAGCGACCCCGGAGCGATGGGCGTATGGCGCCACGAGATGCTCGAATGGGTCGCCGGGCGCTCCGCCGTCCCCCTGGACGACACCCGCCTGACCGCCATGGGCGCCTACCACCGGATGCTGCTCGACTGGAAGCCGCGGCCCACGCGCGCACCCGTCCTGCACCTCCGGGCCTCCGAGCCCCTCGGCGAGTGGACCGGCGCACCGGACGGCTGGCAGTCGCGCTGGGAGTACGCCCACACCGCCGCGGCGCTGCCCGGTACCCACTTCACGCTGATGGGCGAGTACGCGCCCGCCACCGCACGCGCCGTCCTCGACTGGCTCGACGGCCTGCTCCTCCCGGCCGCGGACGGCCGCCCGGCGACCGGAACCACCGACGACGAGAGGGACCAGTGAGCCCCGCACCGATCACGGACGACCCGGCCGCCGCCGGCCGTCGCCTGCAACTGACCCGCGCGGCCCAGTGGTTCGCGGGTACCCAGGACGACCCGTACGCGCTTCTGCTGCGCGCCGAGGTCACCGACCCGACGCCGTACGAAGAGCGGATACGGGCCCACGGGCCGTTCTTCCGCAGCGAGCCGCTCGACACGTGGGTGACGGCCGGCAGGGCCGTCGCCGACGAAGTGATCGCCTCACCGGCCTTCGACGGGCTCACGGCCGACGGGCGGCGCCCCGGCGCGCGGGAGCTGCCGCTGTCCGGCACCGCGCTCGACGCGGACCGCGCCACGTACGAACGGTTCGGGGCCCTCACCGCCTGGGGCGGGCCTCTGATGCCGGCGCCGCACGAGCGGGCGCTGCGCGAGTCGGCCGAGCGGCGGGCCCACGCACTGCTCGACGGTGTGGAGGCAACCCTCGCCGCCGGCGGCACCGTCGACCTCGTCGACGCGTACGCCCGCAGGCTGCCCGCGCTGGTCCTCCGCGAACAGCTCGGCGTGCCGGAGGAATCGGCGGCCGTGTTCGACGAGGCGCTGGCCGGCTGCCGCCGCACCCTGGACGGTCTCCTGTGCCCGCAGCTCCTCGCGGACGCCGTGGCGGGGGCGCGCGCGGAAGCCGAACTGGCCGCCGTACTGGCCTCCGTCCTGCGCGGGACACCGGCCGGCCGGGAACCCGGTGCGGTCGCCGCCGCCCGCGCCCTGGCCGTCGGCGCCGCCGAGCCCGCCACCACCCTCGTCTGCAACGCCGTACAGGAGCTGCTGGCGCATCCCGGACAGTGGGCCGAGCTCGCACGGGACCCCCGCCTCGCGGCCGCCGCGGTGACGGAAACGCTGCGTGCCGCCCCGCCCGTCCGTCTGGAACGGCGGGTCGCCCGCCAGGACACGGAGGTCGCCGGGGAGCGCATCCCCGCCGGCGGCCGCGTCGTGATCCTCGTCGCCGCCGTCAACCGCGTTCCCGCCGCCGGGTCCGCGGACAGCGGCAGCACGGCCGCCGCCACCGGCGCAAGCCCCACCGCCCCGCACGGCGACGGCCGGCCTCTCACCGCCGCACCCTTCGACCTCACGACGCCCGCACCGACGGCCGCGTCCACGCGAACGTCGTCGCGCCCAGCCCTGTCCGCGTCCGGGTCCGTGCCGGGGCCCTTCGGGCTCCCCGGCGACCTGCACTTCCGCCTCGCCGGACCCCTGGTCAGGACGGTCGCCGAAGCCGCGCTCGGTGCGCTGGCCGCACGGCTCCCCGGGCTGCGTGCCGCCGGACCGGCCGTCCGGCGCCGCCGCTCACCGGTTCTGCACGGACATGCCCGCTTCCCCGTCGCCGCCGACCGGGCGGCCCGTGACCTGTCCGCCACCGCCGCACAGAACTGAGGAGGGAGTGCCCCCCATGCGTATCCTGCTGACGTCGTTCGCGCACAACACGCACTACTACAACCTGGTCCCCCTCGGCTGGGCGCTGCGCGCCGCCGGACACGACGTACGGGTCGCCAGCCAGCCCTCGCTGACCGACACCATCACCGGCTCCGGGCTGACCGCCGTACCCGTGGGCGACGACGGGGCCATCATCGAGCTGATCACCGAGATCGGCGACGACCTCGTCCTCTACCAGCAGGGCATGGACTTCGTGGACACCCGCGACGAGCCGCTGTCCTGGGAGCACGCCCTCGGGCAGCAGACGATCATGTCGGCCATGTGCTTCTCGCCGCTCAACGGCGACAGCACCATCGACGACATGGTGGCGCTGGCCCGCTCCTGGAAGCCGGACCTCGTCCTGTGGGAGCCCTTCACCTACGCCGGACCCGTCGCCGCGCACGCCTGCGGCGCCGCCCACGCCCGGCTGCTGTGGGGCCCGGACGTGGTCCTCAACGCGCGGCAGCAGTTCACCCGGCTGCTCGCGGAGCGCCCCGTCGAGCAGCGCGAGGACCCGGTCGGCGAATGGCTCACGTGGACCCTGGAGCGCCACGGCCTCGCCGCCGGCGAGGACACGATCGAGGAACTGTTCGCCGGGCAGTGGACCATCGACCCCGGCGCCGGGAGCCTACGGCTGCCGGTGGACGGCGAGGTCGTGCCCATGCGCTTCGTGCCGTACAACGGCGTCTCGGTCGTTCCCGGCTGGCTGTCCGAGCCGCTCACCCGGCCCCGGGTCTGCATCACGCTCGGGGTCTCCACCCGGGAGACGTACGGCACGGACGACGTCCCGTTCCACGAACTGCTGGCCGGACTGGCCGACGTGGACGCCGAGATCGTCGCGACGCTCGACGCGGGGCAGCTCCCGGACTCCGCGGGACTGCCCGGCAACGTGCGCGTCGTCGACTTCGTCCCGCTGGACGCCCTGCTGCCGAGCTGCGCCGCGATCGTCCACCACGGAGGCGCGGGCACCTGCTTCACGGCCACCCTGCACGGCGTCCCGCAGATCGTCGTGGCCTCCCTCTGGGACGCGCCCCTGAAGGCACATCAACTCGCCGAGGCAGGCGCCGGTATCGCCCTCGACCCGGGGAAGCTGGGCGTGGACACATTGCGCAGCGCCGTCGTGCAGGCGTTGGAGAGCCGCGAGATGGCCGCGGCGGCGCGCCGCCTCGCCGACGAGATGCTCGCCGCGCCCACCCCGGCGGCGCTCGTCCCCCGCCTGGAACGCCTCACCGCCGCGCACCGCCGCGCCTGATCCCGCCCTAGGAGCCCCCCATGAACCTCGAATACAGCGGCGACATAGCCCGGTTGTACGACCTGGTGCACCAGGGCAAAGGCAAGGACTACCAGGCGGAGGCCGAGGAGCTGGCCGCGCTGGTCACCCAGCGGCGTCCCCGGGCCCGCTCCCTCCTCGATGTGGCCTGTGGAACGGGGATGCACCTGCGGCACCTCGGTGAGATCTTCGAGGAGGTGGCCGGGGTGGAGGTGTCCCCCGACATGCTGGCCATCGCGCAGCGGCGCAATCCGGACGTCCGCATCCACCGGGGCGACATGCGGGACTTCGCCCTCGGCCGCCGCTTCGACGCCGTGATCTGCATGTTCAGTTCCATCGGCCACATGCGGGACCAGCGGGAACTGGACGCGGCGATCGGCCGGTTCGCCGCGCACCTGCCGTCCGGCGGCGTCGTGATCGTCGATCCCTGGTGGTTCCCGGAGACGTTCACGCCGGGGTACGTCGGCGCGAGCCTCGTCGAGGCCGAGGGCCGCACCATCGCGCGCTTCTCCCACTCCGCGCTCGAGGACGGCGCGACCCGGATCGATGTGGACTACCTTGTCGGCGTACCGGGGGAGGGGGTGGAGCACTTGAAGGAGACCCATCGGATCACGCTCTTCGAGCGTGCGCAGTACGAGGCGGCGTTCGCCGCGGCGGGGCTGTCCGTCGAGTACCTCCCGCAGGCCGCCACCGACCGCGGACTCTTCATCGGCGTTCGCGCCTGACAAGCGACGAGGGATGGCACACGGCATGGCACACGGCATGACACACGGCGGGGGACACGGGATGCGGCACATCGTCGAGGCGATCCATTCGCTCTCCGGACAGGGGGGCTCGGCGTCGGCCGTCTCCGCCGACTTCGCGGCCCTCGAACTGCCGGAGTCCTTCAGGGCCGTGACCCTCCGGAAGGAGGAGACGGAGATGTTCGCCGGGATGGCGAGCGCCGAGAAGGACCCGCGCAAGTCGCTGCACGTCCAGGAGGTGCCGATACCGGAACTGGGCCCCGGCGAGGCGCTGGTGGCGGTGATGGCCAGCTCCGTGAACTACAACACGGTGTGGTCCT
>NZ_KL591047.1:0-3360 GCF_000716335.1 Streptomyces sp. NRRL S-118
CGGCCACGCTGTTCGGGCCCTGGTCGTGGATCACCATCGCGGCTTACTCGGACGGGATCGACGTCCTGGACCTCGGCTGGGCGGGCTGACGGGCGTCACGCCACGTCAGCGGCCGCATCCGTCCAGGTGCGGCCGCAGTCCTCGCACCGCACGACCGGCGGCTGGCCGTCGCCGCTGTTCCCGTGAACCCTTTCAAACAAGTGCCCTGGTGCACGGCCTCGTAGTGCGCTGTTGCACGCTTCCTGCGCCGTAGTTTGCGCTCTGTCAAGCGGCGTTGGAGTCACCAACGATGGGCGACACCCCGTCTAAGGAGGGCCCATGACCAGTCGCGCACATCGTTCCAACATATGTGCGGTGTCCCCGATTGCTCGCACTCCGGAGCAGCCACCCACCGCGACACGCTCCGGCAGCTGGCAGCCAGCGAGGTCCCTAGCCGTGCGGGCGAGTTCGGCTGTGGTGGCAGTGATCCTCGCTCTGGTGGCGACGATAGCTGCGCCCGCCGCGAGCGCGGCCGATCAGCAGCTTTGGGCCGAAAACGCCTATCTGGCCAACCCGAGCACCGGCAGGGTCGCGGACGTGGAGGGCTTCTCGACGGCGTCAGGTGCAGGGGTGCAATTGTGGTCCTTTCACGGAGAGCAGAATCAGCGCTGGCAGTTCCTCCCTCGCTCGTCCAACCCTTACACCTGGGAGATCAAGGCCTCCCATAGCCGGATGTGCATGGACGTCGAAGGAGGCAGTCGCGCGGCAGGTGCCCGTATCCGGCAAGCCCCGTGCAACGGCGGCTGGAGCCAGGCCTGGGAGCCATTCGTCATCCGCAACGACAGTTCGGGCCAGCCGGTGTACCGCCTGGTCAACGACAACAGCCACCTGTGCCTACAAGCCGCCAACACAATCGGGGATGGCGCTGTCCTGTACCAGGCATCATGCGCCGCCAATGCGGGCCAGGAGTGGCTCCTGACCCACCCTGTGAGCAACCCCGCTAGCGACAAGGTCATGGACGTGTGGGGAGAATCCACCGCAGCCGGGGCACCCGTATGGCTGTGGTATTACTGGGGCGGGCGCAACCAGGATTGGTATACCAGTACGCTGCCCGACGGTTACGCCTCCCAACTGTGGGTCGTTCATTCCCGCCAGTGCCTGGACCTGGCAGGCAACTCGACTGCCGACGGCACCGCACTTGTCCAGCAACCCTGCGACAGCCGTAGTGCCACTCAGCGTTGGAGGTGGGAGGTAGTTGCTGTGGACACCTACAGGTACGGGCTCTACCGCCTCCGCAACACGACCGCCAACCGTTGTGTGACTGCCCCCAGCACCACCGCTGGCACCCGCTTGGTCATCCGGGACTGCACTGACGCCCCCAGCCAGCAGTGGCGCCGGTAATCCGACGTTTTTCCAAACCTGCACCCCGGAGGGTAGGCGCCGGTCGGAACGACGCCTACCCCCATGCTCGTCACAGACGTGCCGCGTCGCTCTGCGCCTCAGTCTCGGACCAGACCCGGCCGGGGGCGCGGCGTATGCCGCTACTGCGCACCTGGGCCGCGGCCGCGCGGCGGCCCAGGTCCTTCTGCTTGGGCGGCCATTGAGGCGCCAGGCGACAGCCCTGGAAACGGTACGGTCGTAACGTTTCCGGCTCTTGCAGAGCCCCCGCCAGGTTGGGAAGCAGGACTGCGAAGTGTGAGCAGGTCGATGGCCGGTCGGTACCGCCGCTCACACCACTCCACATCAATCGGTCGGCTGCCCAACGGTCCCGCCCCCTGCCTGCCCCCGCCAGTGGGCCAGGTTATGGCGGGTGGTCAGGGTGCGGGGGTGGTCGGGCCCAGCACCCGCACTATCTCCTCCAGCAGTTCGGCGAACGCGGCCGCGGCACCGGCCGCATCCCCCGCATCCCCCGCCAGTAGGCCAGCTCGTGGCGGGTGGCCAGGGTGCGGGGGTGGCCGGAGCCGAGGCGGCTGCGGGTGGTGGCGGCCAGGTGGCCGTAGTGCTCTACAGCGGCGGTGATCTGACCGGATTCACCGAGACTGCGGCCGGCACGATCCAGCACCGCGTGGGCGTCTGGCCGGCACAGGGCTTCTTCGGCGTGGCGGGTGAGGGCTTCGGTGTTGACGCGAAGGACCTGGGCGAGGGCGGTGTCGCGTTCGATGTCGGGCCATGCGGCTAAGAGGGCGTCGGCGGCGGTGCGGGCGTACTGGCTTTTTTGCTCATGGGTGAGGGTGTCGCGGGTGGTGCGCTGGATGAGCTGGTGGATGCGGACGGCTTGGTGAGGGGTGTCCGGCCTGTGGTCGATGAGGCTGAGCAGGTCCAGGGTGCGCAAGGCGCGCACCGCGTCGCGGTGGGAGACGGGGGCCGGCGTCGCGGTGATGCCCAGGCTGGTGCCGGTGCGGTGGGCAGCAAGGTGAGCGCGGGCGGTTTCGCCGGTCAGGACGTCCCGGGGGATGCCTGGCATCGAGCAGGGCGGCGAGGTGGAGCATGGGCCTGGCCAGGCCGGCGGGGCGGAGTGTGTCGGCGCGGGCGATGGACAGGGACCAGGCGGCGGCGAGGGCGACGGCCTGTTCGTCGGGCAGGGCGTCGGGGGCGAGGTCGGCGAGTGCGCTGGCTTGTTCGTCGGCCAGCCGGTCGCGATAGCTGGCGGCGCTGTCGCCGGAGTCGATCAGGTAGGCGGCGGCCAGGGCCAGGGCCAGGGGCAGGGGCAGGTGACCGAGTTCCGCGGCCAGGGCGGTGAGCTGGCCCGGCGGTTCGGCCCGGCCGTGTGAGGCCAGGGACGTGGTGAGGTAGTCGACGGCTTCGGCCTCCGTGAACCGGCCGACTTCAACCCGATGGCGGCCCTGGCCGGTCAGGGCGGCGTCCCGGCGGCGGGTGGTGACCAGGGTACGGCCGTGCGGGCTGGCCGGCGGCCACAGCTTGTGCAGGTCCGCCGGGTCGGCGACGTCGTCCAGGACGATGAGCCACCGGCACGGCCGTTGACCGGCTTTGGGGGTCAGCCAGGCCAGGATGTATAAGAGACAGGCCAGGAAGGTGCGGGCGGCCTGTTCGTCGGGGTCGTCGGGGTCGGCACGGCACAGCTCCACACCGGCCTGCCCGTATGCGGCCACGACGGACGGTCGGCTGCCGGCGGTGATCCAGAGCAGGACGTCGAGGCCGCCGGTGTCCCAGGCGGTGCGGGCGTAGTCGGCGGCGAGCTGGGTCTTGCCGACCCCTCCCATCCCGGTCAGCACCTGGCACAGGACTGCGGTGCCGCCCCCCTCGATGACGGCGCGCAGCCGGTCCGCCTCGGCGCGCTGCTGGAAGCACTGCGCCCGGAACGGTATGACGCCGACCTGGTGGGGCCAGGGCGCGGGTTCACGGGGGCCGGTATGCCGGTGA
>NZ_KL591047.1:3648-13483 GCF_000716335.1 Streptomyces sp. NRRL S-118
CCCGCCGGTGACCATGCCGGCGGCGATGCTGCTACCGGCCGCCGTGACGACCATGACGCTGCCGTCCCTGCCGGAGCGATGCGGGATGTTGGGTGGGCTTGTGCTGACCGGTCCGCTCAGCCCTGCGGCGGATCCGGCAGGGGAGGGTGGCCGATCTGCGCCCCGCCGTTGATGACCCCTCGTGCGATCGAGCCCCGGTCGGCGCGGATGTCCACCGTATTCGCAGCGAGCCCGCCCTGCCCGGCACTCACCCCCGCCTGCGGGGCATGCTGGGCGAGCAGGGAACGAAGCTCCTCGGCCGCCTGCTCCCGCTGGGCGGTGTCCAGGTTCTCCAGCACAGTCTCGATACGGGTCTGCCAGACAACCTCCTGGCGGTCGCGCACCCGCTTCACCTCGCCCGCGTCTGCGGCCTGCACACTGTCCGCAGTCTGGTCCAGACGCTCCAGCTCAGCCCGCTCACGCTGCGCATCACCGCGTCCGAACCAGCCCGCCACCGCCTGGCGTAGCCCTGTCCAGGCGTCCGTGCCCGCCGCCTGCACCAACGCCGTCCCCCCGGACGCCGCCACCGCGATCAACGCCTCATCAAGCACTTCGAACCCCCCCTCACCCCGTAGGTTCACCGCGAGCGTATCGCCGGGACAAGCCCCTACACAGCCGGACCGGAGGAAAAGCCCCTGGCCACGGACCCAGAGATTCAGCGGGGCTCAGGGGGACTCGCGGGATGTCGCACATTCGACCGCACCCATCGTGCCGACGGGCTGCCGACCGAACCGTTCCCGGAGTCCTACGTGCCTCACACGCCTAATCCCTTCCTAACGGCAGGACCGGGCGGTGTGAGCTGTCTAGATAACCGGGAAGGCCGGGGGCGTTCATCATGTCGCCGTGCCGCCTGGCGGCCGGGGTCGCTGTACGCCGCATGACGACTGCAGCAGCTCTCCGTGCCGCCCGTACCGTGGTCCTCGCCGCGGCGGCCGCCCTGACAGCTGCGGCGGGCCTCTCACCGGCACCGGCCGCTTCCTACGTGGACAAGCGGGCAAGCAGATGCCTGCCGCGTGCCAGCGGCGGGTGCAGCACGGGCATCGTGGTGAAGTACTGGCACGCCGCCGGGTCGTCCGCACGGGGCGTGGGCTGGGTGTACGCCTCGAAAGCCCCGGCAAAGATAGGGAAGCACCCACCGGGCGCGGTGGACCTGCCAGGCCCCCGGCAAGGCGGTGAAAGCCGGGGCCGGCTGGAAGCGGGCCACCCCCGTGGGCACGTTCGTAGAGGCGCACTGGGGCCGGGACGGGCACACCGGCCCAAAGGTGCCCGCGGGCACGCAGGTGTGCGTGCAGTTCAAGGGGTACATGGCGCGGGCGTGCGTGACCCTCGCCCAACGTCGGTCAGGACTCGTTTACGCAGGTCAGGCCCGACGCCCGGATTTTCGGGTGCCGGGCCTGACCTGGGCAAACGTCTCGATGGAGGGGCCACGTAGGGTCGAGGGGTGAGCAGCGAGATTCGTCAGCCCTGGACGCACACCACCGGCAGCCGGGTCCAAACGACGCCGGCGGTCGTGGACGGCACCGTCTACATCGGCAGCGACGACAAGAGGGTGTATGCGCTCGACGCCGCTACTGGTCGGGGCAGCGCCTCGTGACCGGTAGCGGCCGGCCGGCTGGGAATCTCTTTGGTGCGACACCCCCGTCTACAGCACGCCGAGCAGGGCGTCGTCCTCCCACTGGTCGACGACTTCGAGGTAGCCGGCGAGCACCTTGGAGTGCGGGGCCCGGCCGCCCTGCTTGGCGATGACGACCTGGTCGTGGCCCTTGAGGCGGGAGGAGGTGGCGAGGCCGCGGCGGGGGCTGTGGCCGGTGAAGCGGATCTCGATCCCGGCGCGTTCGCCGGCGCGGGTGATGACGTCGCCGATGGACTCGGGCTGCAGGCCGCCCTTCATGACGGTGTGCCAGCGGGAGTGCAGGCGGCGCCACGCGTGGCCGTCCGGGTCGTCGAGCTTGACGGTCTCCTTCCACGCGTGCCAGGCGCGGACCGGGCAGATGGAGGGGCGGGAGCCGTAGGGGACAGGGACGACGCGGGGGCGGATTTTGGAGTCGCGCAGGTCGGCGACCGCGCCCGCCCCGGCTCCAAGCACCACCTGATCGTCGACCGCCACGGAATGCCGCTCTCCGTGACGCTGACCGGCGGGAACCGGCATGACGTCACCCAGCTCCTGCCGCTGCTGAACGCCGTTCCGCCTATTCGGGGTCGGCGGGGACGTCCCCGCCGCAAGCCCCGACGTCTGTACGCGGACCGGGGCTACGACTTCGACAAGTACCGTCGCCTCGTGCGGAAGCGCGGCATCAAGCCGTTGATCGCACGACGCGGCGTCACCCACGGTTCCGGTATGGGCAAGGTGCGCTGGGTCGTCGAGCGCGCCTTCGCCTGGCTGCATCAGTTCGAGCGGCTCCGCATCCGCTACGAACGACGCGCGGATCTGCATCAAGGCCTGCTCGAACTGGCCTGCTGCCTCATATGCCTTCGCCGTCTGCGAACTTCCTTCTGAAAGATCAGCGAGGGGCGACATGTCGGGGTGGGTAGGGCGGCCAAGTCGGTTCCTGCCCTTGGGGCTGAGCTCAGGTGAGGTCGAAGGTAATGTTCACCGAACCGTGCCCGTTCGGCACCTCCATGAGCGTGAGGGTTCCATCCTCTGCTTCGAAGACTCTCACCAGGATCCCGCTGTTGTCCTCGCCGGGAAACACAACGGAGAAGTGGGGGTCCATCTCCATCAGGAAGTCCCAGCCCTCCCGCTGGGTCGTGTCGAGGAGATCGGCATGCCGACCGGTGGCCTGCCACGTACCGACCTCGTCGACAGTGACGATGATGTCGATGCCGTACTTCTCAAGGCAGATCTCGCGATTGGCCCACCATTCGAGGCTGGCCTGGCCCACGAATCGATCCATGAGCACACTATGCACAGCGCCCAGGCCGGACGGTCAAGTTTGTGCGGCTGCCGGCCGTCGTAGAGAAGACCGTGAGACGAAGCTGCATGGGCAGGCCGGACAGGCCCCCGCCTCAACCGGCTGCATCGTGTATGCCTTCGCTGCCTCCGGATCTCATTCTGAAGCCCGATGTCTTAACAGGCCCGCTGTCGGCGGCCACCTCCCGGGGGCGAGACGCTGCTCGGCGCTGTAACCGCCCTGCGCCGCCACCCGGCCGACACCCCGACCGAGAGGCCGGTGCTGGGCCGACTGGGGAAAAATTGTCAAGAGTTGTGGACTGGGTCGTTGCCGTCTACCGCTGTTCCCACTCGGTCCGGGTGAGTTCGTACTCGACTTCACCGTGCTCGGAGCCCTCGATCGCCTCCGGCCAGTCCCCGGTGAAGTTCCGGATGAAGGACAGGCCCGACTTCTCCATGACACGGCGGGAACGAGTGTTGACGGCCATCGTGTTCGCGGTGACCCGCTCGACCTCCAGGTCCGTGAACTCCTTGTGGATCAGGGCCCGGGCCCCTTCGGTGGCGTAGCCGTGCCCCCATGCCGCCTGGTTCAACCGGTAGCCGAGTTCGACCACGGCGGGGCTGTGCTCGTCCAGCGGCCGGAACTCGAACCAGCCCAGGAAGGTGCCGGTGGATTTCTCCTGCGCGGCCCAGTAGCCGCGGGTCCCCCAGCACGGGTAGTCGTGCAGGAGTCGCGGCAAGACCCGCGTCTCGATCGCCGCGCGGCTGGTGGGGCGGCCTCCGTTGATGAAGCGCATGACCTCGGGTTCGTTGTCCAGGGCGAGCAGGTGGTCGGTGTCGGCCGCTGTGAACGCGCGCAGGACGAGCCGGTCGGTCTCCAGGAAGTTGGACATGCCGCGATCTTCACCACGGGGCGGCCGGGCCTGCCACCGGTTTTCCGGCCGGCGGCAGTCGGCGGGGTTCATGCCGCGCGGACCGCGGATCGCTCGACCAGGACGCCCCGCTCGAAGCTTGCCCCGGCACGGACCAGCGCGACGAGGTGGGGTGCGCTCACGGCCCGCCACCGCTGCTGGGCGGACTCCACCAGCTGAAGACCATCGCCAAGGCGGCGGCCGCGCTGCCGGCACCCTTCGTGACCTTGGTGCGAAGCCGAACCGTTGCGAAGGTGGACTCGATGGGGTTTGTGGTACGCAGGTGGATCCAGTGCTCGGCGGGGAAGTCGTAAACGCGAGCAGTTCGTCCATGTCGTCGGTGATCTTCTTGACGGCTTCGGGGAACTTCGCCCCGTAGGTCTTCTCGAACCGCCGCGACCGCCTTGAGCGCGTGGTCGCGGTCCTCGGCGTTGTAGATCTCCCGCAGGGCCTTCTTCGCCCCGGGCTGGGCCGACTTCGGCAGGGCGTTCGCGACGTTGGCGATCTTGTGAACCCAGCACCGCTGATGGCGGGTCTCGGGGAAGACCTCGGTCAGAGCCTTCCAGGAACCGAGCGCGCCGTCGCCGACCGCCAGGACAGGGGCGCGCATCCCGCGCCGCTGACAGTCGCGCAGCAGGTCGGCCCAGGAATCGGCCGATTCCCGGTAGCCGTCGCTCATGGCGATCAGCTTCTTGGTGCGGTCCGCGCGCACGCCCATCAGCACGAGCACACACGACTTCGCCTCCCGCAGGCGTATGCGCAGGTGGATGCCGTCGGCCCACAGGTAGACATGGTCGCTGCCGGACAGATCGCGCTGGCCGAACGCCTGGTGGTCGGCCTGCCACTGCTGGGTGAGCCGGGTGACCGTCGCCGGAGACAGGCCCGCCGAGCTGCCGAGGAACTGCTCCAGCGCGGGCACGAAGTCGCCCGACGACAGGCCGTGCCGGTAGAGCAGGGGCACCTCGCTGATCTTCGGGGATTTGCGGCACCAGGGCGGAAGGATCGCCGAGGAGAACCGCTTGCGCTCCCCCGTCGCCTCATCGATGCGCTTGTCGTTGACGCGCGGGGCCTGCACCTCGACGACTCCGGCGGCGGTGGTGACCTTCCGCGGCTGGTGGTGACCATTGCGGACCAGGAGCCGGTGCCCCCGTTAATCCTTCTTGTGCGCCAACTCGGCTATGTAGGCGCTGACTTCGGCCTCCAACGCGGCGGCCAGCATCCGCCTCGCGCCGTCCCGGGACGATCTCATCGATCAAGGAGGAGCCGTTGACGGTGGTGCCGTCGTCGTTCACTACGCGGAGCACGGACGTGCCTTCCCGGCAGGCGCTGCAACGTCGGCCTTGCTCGGTGACCTCCCGGACTGATCCACAGGTCCTGAGCATTGCTCCCGACTGGGTGGCGAACCAGGCTAGCCGTGAGGGCACGAAACTCCCTGCTGCCTGTCCTGCACCGCCCCCATGACCTTCACGGCCGAACTCGAAGAGGGAGCCGATTTCGCTACCTCCGCCAACTTCGGCAGAGGCGGCCTCAGCTACGTCTTTCACTGCCGCCCCTGTAGGAGGCCGCGCTTCTGTGGCAGCGATGAGGGCCTTTCCCGGCTCCGGGTCCGGAGCGCCCGGGAACGGACGTCAGTGCTGAGCACCACAGCGCAACGGACGGTTCGCCTCAGACAGGCGAGCGTAATCGCGGGCGAGGTCCTCCTCGCCAGCCGCGCACGGATCGCACCGTGGACGCTGTGCCCGATGACCACCGAGCCGGCCTCAGCCCGGGAGTGGCTGGGGGGCTGGACGGGCCTCTCCGGCGTGGACAGTTGGGTCGTGATGAACATGGACCAGGGCTACTAGGCTGTGCGCCGGTCGGCCCGAGGCGCAGGGGTCCCAGTGGGCGGGGAGCAGGATGTCCGTGGAACGTCATATAGCGGGGATGCTCCAGCAGATCGCCCGTCAGCAGGACATTGTCGAGATCGCCCCGCAGGGCTCCGTGCCGAAGGCGGCCGCGCTGGCGCATGTGGCGGAGCAGTACGGCTACACGTACGGCATGGCGTACAGGACCGGGTTCAAGAACTCGCTCGTCCAGGTCCGGATGTACCGGGACCCGCAGCCCGACGCGCGCGTCCGCGAGGCGGCCACCATCACCGCCCATCCGCAGGCGGGCAACCGCGGGACAGTGCCGGGGCTGAAGCAGGGCTCGCTGAAACCGCTCCCCGAAGCGGTTTCTGCCGTGGCCGTGCTGAAGGACCTCATCGCCTTCGATGTCATGGCCCCCTACGTAGCCAACCGGGGCCAGAAGGTGGGCAGCTACCTTGCCTGCGCTGTCCTGACCCTCCTCCTGCTCATCGACAGATCGCCGGTCGAGGCAATGGCCTCCGGCGGGGCGGTCGCGTTGCTTTTCACCGTGGCGTTCAGGGTGGGCGCGATCCGCCGCGGGAGGATCGCACAGCGGCTGACGGACGCCGGGTACCTCGAGGTGCGCGATGAACAGGGCGGCCAGCGGTTCCTGCGCCCGGGGCAGCACTTGCCCGGTGACACCAGCCCGTTTGCCGCCTGAGACCCTGGCCTCGGCGCAGGCAGGTCTGGGAGACCGCGCCGCGCCCTGTTCGGGCCCTTCTGCGCGCAGCCCACTGGAACTTCAAGCGGCCCCTGTCCGGACCACCGCAGGGCTCGACACCTTCAGCCTGATCGTGGAACTGGTCATCGACCCCGGCCTTCGCCGATACGAGTGGAAGGACGTGGCGAGAGCGCGCACGCGCGGCGGCTCGGCATCATCACCGACACCGAGCACCGGGCCATGAACGCTGCTCGCGACCAGGCGGTTGCGACGCCTGAGGAACTCTCGGCCCCTTCGCCGATGGCGTCGCGTGGACGACCTGGCGGTGGAAGCCGGCCCGGCCCGCCCACAGGCCGCGCGGCAGGGTCGCCCGATCCCAGCCCCTGAGGTCCCGGTCGCGTAGGAAACGGTCGTCCGGCTGCGGCAGGGGCAGCGCACCTTGCCACAGCGCCCAGTGGTTCGCCGCGTGCGTGCGGTCGGCCTGGAGCTGTGGCCGCGGGCGGTGTCGAAGCCGCCGTCAAGGCGGCGGTCCGCGCTGCTCCGCCGGGCGCGGACGGCAGCGGTCGGCTGACGGCCGCCCTCGGCGAGTCCTTACCGCGTGCGCCGTCCCGCCGGAGAGTCGGCGGGACGGCGCCTGGAACTGCTATTCAGAGGGTGCCGGTGATGGCGGTGGTGCCGAGGGTTCCCGTTACGCCCTGGAGGGTGACCGTGGTGGCTGGGGTCCAGGTGCGGTCGGCGTGGCGGATGATGTGGATGAGCTTGTTGTCGCTGGTGGTGGCGGTGAGCTGCAGCTCGCCGTCGACGTGTGCGGCGCCGAGGGACGTGACGGTGACCGTGCCCAGGTGGTCCTTGAGGTCACCGAACGGGGACCAGGTCCGGTCCGCCTTGCGGATGGTGTGGTACTGGCGAGTTCCGTTGTCGGTGGCGATGACGATCTGCGCGTCGTCACCGATGCCGGCCATGCTTACCGAGGTGATAGGGCCGGTTGTGCCGGCGGCGCTGGCGACGCTGCCCCAGGCGGTCCACTGTCCGGCGGTGTTGCGGATGGTGTGGAAGGCCTTGCCGCTGCTGACCACGATGAGGTGGAGCTCGCCGCCGACGCTGGCGGTGGCGGCGGTGGTCACCGTGCCGATCGGTCCGACGGCGCCCGAGATGTCACCGAAGGAAGTCCAGTGTCCGGTGGCGTTGCGGATGGTGTGGAAGGCCTTGCCGCCCGCGACCGCGACGACGTGGAGGTCGTTGCCGATGGAGACGGCGGAGACCTGCGAGACGTTGCCGAGGGTGCCCGCTACGGCGCCGACGTCACCGAACTTCGCCCAGGTGCCGTCGGCCGTGCGGATGGTGTGGTGGATCCTGCCGTCGCCGCCGAGGGCGACGACATGGGTGTCGGCGTTGATACCGGCTGCGGCGGCCGTGCGGATGCCGCTGATGTGCCCGGCCTTGGACTGGACGTCGGTGAAGCCAGTCCAGGAGCCGTCGGCGAGATGGATGCCGTGGTAGAGGCTGGTGCCGGCCTGCACCAGGGACGAGGTCTTCCCCCCGGGGGTGGCCGGGGTCTGCGGCCAGCTGGTGCAGTGGGGGCTGGCCTTGATGGCCTCGAAATTCGACCGGAACGCGTCGTGGACCGCCGGGTCATCGATCGTCAGGAGGGTTTCGTCATGTGACCGCAGGTTGGGGAAGGTGTAATTGTGGCTTCCCGTGAAGACCAGCTTGCGGTTCGGGACTCCCCGGTACGTGCCCTCGACGAGCAGGTACTTCGAGTGGATGCCGATCGTGCGGGAGGTGCCGTCGCTGCCGGTCACCGTGCCCGAGCAGCGGGCGATGTAACCCAGCTTGCCGGCGATGGTCTTCTGGACGGTGGTCCCGAGGTTGCCGTCCTCGCCGTTGTGCAACAGTTCCACCTGGCATCCCGCGGCCTGGAGCTGGACCAGCTTGTCGGCCACCTGGGGGCGCGTGAAGGCGTACATGCCGATGCGGATCCGGCTGGACCCACCGGCGCACTCGACGTCGTTCAGCAGGGAGACGACGGTGTCCGTGCTCGGGTCGGTGGAGTACGTGGTGCCGGTCTTCTCCCGACGCGGGAAGAAGTGCGTCGTGTAGGGGCCGGTGTTATGGGTCCTGTCGTAGTCCGCCAGGCCCGCGCCGGAGGACCCGTGGGTCCGCAGGTCCTGCCAGTAGGACCGGTAGGCCGCGTAGAGCCCCGACCCGTTGTCAGGCAGTGTGACGGCGTTGTTGTAGAGGTTGCGGCGCTGGCTGGACGTGAGGTTCGCCGACGTCTGGAAGACCACGTTCTCCGTCGAACCGACCTTGGAGAACAGGAAGAACTTATTGTGGTTGATCGCGCCGTCGTCGCCGCCCCCGAGGTTTCGGTTGCCGACGCAGCCGCGATCCGCCGGGCAGGCCATGACCCACGAGTCCGCGGTAAGATCGGTGCCCAGCCCGCTCGCCGCGGCGAGCGCGGAGTACTCCGACCCGGTGGCCTTGCCGTTGTCGGGGTCGCTGTCCGGGACCGCGTCCCCGTCCACGATGAGCTTGACCTTGACTCCGCGCTGCTTGGCCGAGACCAGGGCGTCGCGTACCCCGCCATCGGTGATGAGATAGACGGAACCGTTGATCTCGGCGCCCGCCGGCGACCTGTCGATCAATGAGATCAGCTGGTTGCGTATCGCGTCCTGCTGAGCCGCGGTGCCTACCGGGTCGTTGAAGGTGGCGGCCACCCCCACCGGGTCGTCCACGGCGCCTGCGGCTGGGGCGCTGAGGGGCATCAGCGCCACCACCAGCCCTGCGACCACGGCCACTTGCCTTGATATGTGCATGCTTGAGCTTTTCACGGTCCGCTGACTGGACGCCTGGCCGGGGGTCCGGACCCCCGGCGGGGCGACGGCATCACGGGTCTGTGCATCGAGCTGCCGGCGCAGGCTGGAGACAACGAAGCCGAGCTGCTGGGAGTGCTCCTGGGCGGCCTGAAGGTGCGCTTCGTCGGACTGCTGGATGCGCTGTGCGTCCTCGAGCTGCTGTTGCAGCGCCGAGCGGGTCTCTTCGATGGCCGCCGGGTCGCGCAGCGCCTGTCCCCACCCATGGTGACCGTCCAGCGCGCCGGGCCGTGTGGGACCGCCGCTGCTCCGCGACCCACCGTCCAAGCGGGTAGCCGCCCTTCTTGTGCCCGTACGGAACCCGAGCGTGGCCCTCGCGCGGCGTGTCCGTACCGTACAGGCGGGTCTCGGCAGAGGATTGGGCCGATGCGTTAGCAGCCGAAGCTGATGCCGCGACTATCCCCGGAGCGCCCCATGCCGAATGGCGACGACACCGCACAGCCGACCGGACGTGTGCTTCCCACCCTGCTCGGCGCCGCTCTGTTCGGGGCCATCCTGGTCGTGCTGTGGAGGGTTCCTTGGTGGCTTGATGAAGTCGAACTGCGCCGACTCGCCGATGGCGCGCCCAGGGCAAC
>NZ_KL591048.1:0-144 GCF_000716335.1 Streptomyces sp. NRRL S-118
GGGGATCGATACCGGCCCGCTCCAGCGCCTCCCACGACGTCTCCAGCAACAACCGCTGCTGCGGATCCATCGCCACCGCCTCACGCGGCGAAATCCCGAAGAACCCCGCATCGAACTCACCCGCCCCATGCAGGAAACCACCCT
>NZ_KL591048.1:332-8559 GCF_000716335.1 Streptomyces sp. NRRL S-118
CCCGCACATACGACGTCCCCACCGCATCCGGATCCGGATCGAACAACCCCGCGACATCCCACCCACGATCCACCGGGAACCCCGACACCGCATCCGTCCCCGCAACCACCAGATCCCACAGATCCTCCGCAGAACCCACCCCACCCGGGAAACGACACGCCATCCCCACGATCGCAATCGGCTCGTGGGCCCGCTCCTCGACCTGGCGCAGCTTCTCCTGGGTCTCATGGAGCTCCACCATGGCGCGGCGGAGGTAGTCGCGAAGCTTCGCCTCGGTGGTGGAACCGTTCGCGGAGTCGGAGTCGTTCGTGGACACAGTTCTCCTGAGAAGGTGTCGTAGTGCGGTCGTCGCCTCAGGGCGCGTGCATCGGCCGGGTGGTCACTGCCGGAATCCGTTGTCGAGCAGGTCGAACAGCTCGTCGTCGGTCGCCGCTCGCAGGCGATCCCCCACGGTCCCGCCCGGATCTGCTGGCTTGACGGGCTCGACGGGGTCCACGGCCGCAGCACCGCCGTGACCGTCGCGGACATCCGGAGCGTCGGTGGCCGGTCGCCCGGGCCCGGTGAGCGCCGCGAGCAGCGCTTCGAGTCGTCGGGTGATACGCCCCCGCAAGGCGTCGTCGTCGTTGACGGCTGCCTCGAGTGCGTCGTCGAGTTGGTCCTGGAGTCGGTCGAGCGTGCGGAGTACGGCTGTGTCGGGGCCTGGCAGTTCCCTCTCGAGGAACGCCACGAGGGCCTGGGGGGTCGGATGGTCGAAGACCAGCGTGGCCGGGAGGCGCAGTCCCGTGGCTGCGGCGAGCCGGTTGCGCAGTTCCACCGCCGTGAGCGAGTCGAGGCCGAGCTCCCGGAAGCTGCGGTCACGGGTGATGCCCGTGGTGTCGCCGTGTCCGAGCACGGCCGCGACGTCCGTACGGATCGCCTCGGCGAGTACGGCCGCCCGTTCGGCGCGGGATGCGTCGGCCAGGCGTTCGGCAAGCGTGACTTTGCCCCGCCGGTCGGAGCCGGACGCGTTCGTCCCGGCGTTCACGGACGCCGAAGAGGAAGCGGGAACGGAATCAGAGGTGGTAGCAGGTGCGGCGAGGGAGCGCAGCACCTCGGGGACCTGCTCGGGGTCGTCGTGGTCGCGCAGGGCGGCCGGGTCGACCCGTATCGGCAGGACCACCGCCGCGTCCCCAGGTCCGCCGGCTGCGGCGTCCAGTGCGGCGAGGCCTTCGGCCCGGTGGAGGGGGACGATGCCGGTGCGCCGCAGACGGGCCGCGTCCACGTCGGTGAGGGTGCCGGCCATGCCGCTGTCCCACGGCCCCCAGGCGAGGGACACGGCCGGCAGACCCTCGGCCCGGCGGTGTACGGCGAGCGCGTCGAGGTAGGCGTTGGCCGCGGCGTAGGCGGACTGGCCGGCACTGCCCAGGGTCGCGGCGGCGGAGGAGTAGAGCACGAAGGCGGACAGGGGCAGGTCCCTGGTCAGTACGTGGAGGTTCCAGGCGGCGTCGGCCTTGGGGCGCAGGACACCGTCCAGGCGCTCGGGGTTCTGCGCGGTGACGATGCCGTCGTCCAGGACCCCGGCGGTGTGGAGGACGGCGGTCAGCGGCCGGTCGCCGGGGATGCCGTCGAGCGCGGTGCGCAGGGCGTCGCGGTCGGCCGCGTCGCACGCCACGACCTCGGCACGGGCTCCGAGCGCGGCCAGTTCCCGGACGAGCTCGTCCGCACCGGGCGCTGCGGGTCCGCGCCTGCTGAGCAGCAGCAGGTGGCGTACGCCGTGGACGGCCGCGAGGTGCTTGGCCGCCATCGCGCCCAGGCTTCCGGTGCCGCCGGTGATGAGGACAGTGCCCTCCGCGGTCGGCCAGGCCGGTGCGACGGTGCCCGGTGCGGCGGTGCCCGGGTCGGAGCCGACGTGGGAGGAGCGGACGAAGTCGGCGCGGACGAGTCCGGGCCGCAGCACGACGCCGTCGCGGACGGCCAGCCGACCGCCGAGAGCGGCGGCCTCGGCCAGGGCGTGCCGGGAGGCGGGGGCCCCGTCGGTGTCCACCAGGGCGATGCGGCCCGGATGTTCGGCCTGTGCGGAGCCCAGCAGCCCCCAGACGGCCGCGGCTGCCGGATCGATGCTGCCGTCGCCCGTGTCCACGGCACGACGGGTGACGAAGGTGAGGCGCTCGGCACCGTGTGTGTCGTCCTGGTGCGCCTCGTCATTCCGTGCGAGATCGTCGCGTGCGTCGTCGTCGCGTGCGAGATCGTCGCGTGCGTCGTCGACCCATCGCTGGACGAGGGTGAGGGCCCGCCGGACCGTGCCGCGCGCCGCTTCCGGGTCGGGGCCCGGTGCGCCACCGAGGTCCACGAGGAGCGGGAGCCGGTCCCGGCGGCTCTCCTCGGCCGCCTTGGCGAAGAGCTCCTCGTCGGTGGCGTCGGCCCAGCGTACGCGCACGTCCTCGGGTCCGGGCGTGGCCCCGGCCGGGGCAGGCAGACCGGGGAGGGCGGTCCATTGCAGCCGGTGAAGCGGCAGGTGTGCGGCTCCCGCGGCGGCGAGGCCGTCGGTGTCGGGGCGGCGCAGGGCGAGCGCGTCCACCGTGAGCACGAGGCGGCCGACGGCGTCGACGGCCGTGATCGTGACGGTGTCGCCTCCTGCGGCACCGGGCACGGGAGTAATGCGTACGCGCAGGGCGTCGGCACTCGGGCCGTGCAGGCGGGCGCCGGTCCATGAGAAGGGCACGAGCCCGTGCTCCAGACCGAGGCCCGGCGCGGTGGCGTGGAGCGCGGCGTCCAGGAGCGCGGGGTGGACGGCGTAGCGACCGGCTTCGTCGGCGTACGCGCCGGGCAGCCGGACGTCGGCGAAGACCTCGGTGCCCCGCCGCCAGGCGGCGGACAGGCCTCGGAAGGCAGGCCCGTAACCGATGCCGGCGGTGGCGAAGCGTTCGTACTCGGTCGTGAGGTCGAGAGGCTCGGCGTTCTCCGGCGGCCAGGTGGTGTCGAACGGCGGCCTGTCAGCGGGCGGTTCGTCCGCGCGACCGACGGTGCCGGAGGCGTGGCGTATCCAGCCGGTGTCCCCCGATGTCTCCGACGCGTCCGAGTGGATCTGCAGGATGCGCTCACCGTGCTCGTCCGGCGCTCCCAGCGTGACGCGCAGGCGTACCGCCGCCTGATGCGGCAACACCAGCGGGGTCTCCAGGGTGAGTTCGGAGACGGTGCTGTCGGCAGGGTGGGCGGTCACCGTGGCCGTGGCGGTGGCCGTGACCGTGGCCGCGGCGGCGTGCGGCGTGTCGGCGACGTACTGGGCGAGCTCCAGCAGAGCGGTTCCCGGTACGACCACCTGGCCGCGCACCGTGTGTTCGGCCAGCCACGGGTGGCTGCGGGTGGACAGGCGCCCGGTCCACACCGTGCCCCGGCCGTCGGGGAGGGCCACGGCGGCGGACAGCAGGGGATGCGGGCTCTCGTCGAGCCCCATGGCCTTCGGATCGGAGGCCGCCGGAGCGTCCAGCCAGTAGCGCTTGCGCTGGAAGGGGTAGGTGGGCAGACCCGCTGCCAACTGGGCGGCGGCGCCGCCGGGGTCGTCCGGCGGGGCGGCCAGGGTGACGGGCACGCCGTGGGCGTACACCTCGGCCACCGCGCGGGTCAGGGCCTCCGTCTCACCGTGGCCCCGGCGCAGCACCGGCACGGTGAGCGGGGTGCTCGTCGGGTCCTGCGTGGAGTGTGCGATGTCGTCGTCGAGGCAGGAACGGGCCATGGCGGTGAGCACCGCGTCGGGCCCCACCTCCAGGAAGGTGTCGATGCCGTCGGCGCGCAGGGCACGCATGCCATCGAGGAACCGCACCGGCTCGCGCACGTGGCGGACCCAGTGGTCCGGGGTGCACGGATCAGCGGCAGCGCCGTTCTCCATGGTCAGGTTCGACATGACAGGAAGCGTCGGTCGCCGGTAGCGCAGTGCGCGAGCAACTTGTTCGAACTGTGTCAGCATGCCGTCCATGCGGGGCGAGTGGAAGGCGTGGCTGACGGTGAGCCGCTTGGTGTCCCGGCCGTGTGATCGCCACAGCTCGACCACGTCCAGTACGGCTTGTTCGTCGCCCGAGATCACGACGGAGGAGGGGCCGTTGACGGCGGCGAGGGCGATCTCCGTCTCCCGGCCCGCCAGGTGCGGCGCCATCTCGGCCTCGCTCGCCGCGACGGCGGCCATCGCGCCGCCGTGAGGCAGCGCCTGCATGAGGCGGCCGCGCGCGGTGACCAGGGCGCAGGCGTCGGCGAGGTCGAGGATTCCCGCGACGTGGGCGGCGGCGATCTCGCCGACGGAGTGGCCCATGACGGCGTCCGGGCGTATGCCTTGCTCCTCGGTCAGCAGCCGGAAGAGGGCGACCTCCAGGGCGAACAGCGCGGGCTGGGTGTACTCCGTACGGTCCAGCAGTCCGGATTCCGTTCCGGTTCCGGCGCTGCTCCCGCTCCAGCTCCCGCTCCCGTTCTCGGTTCCGGTTTCGGTTCCGGCTCCGGTTCCGGCCCGGGCGGGGTCGTGCGGAATCTCGCCGAACATGACGGCCCGCAACGGCCGTTCGAGGTGCCGGTCCATTTCGGCGCAGATGGCGTCCAAGGCCCGCGCGAAGGTGGGGAACCGGGCGTAGAGCTCCCGCCCCGCGCCCGGGCGCTGACTGCCCTGGCCGGAGAAGAGGAAGGCCGTCCGGCGCTCCCCGGACGCCTCTCCCATGACGAGCCGCACGCCCGCGGTGCCCGGGCCCGGCTCCTGTCCGTCGGCGAGCGCCCGCAGTCCGCTCAGCAGGGTTTCGCGGTCGTTGCCGAGAACGACGGCCCGGTGGCGGAAGGCGGTGCGGCGGTGGGCCAGGGCGCTCGCCACGGCGGCCGGAGCGGCCTCCAGACCGCTGAGGTGCGTGTGCAGGCGGTCCGCCTGTTCTCGTAGCGCCTCGCGATCCCGGCCCGAGACGGTCCACATCACGGGGGCCGTGTCGCGGGAGTCGGCGGGCTCCGTCGCGACCGCGGCTGGTACCTCGGCCGACTCCGGGGCCGACTCCGAGTCGCGCTTCGAGTCCCGCTCCGATCGGCCCGAGTCCCACTCCGATCGGCGCTCCGATCCGAGCTCCGGGGCGGGCTCCGGGGCGGCAACGCTCTCCAGGATCAGGTGCGCGTTGGTGCCGCTCGCCCCGAAGGACGACACACCGGCGCGCAGCGGCTCACCGTCGGCGCGGGGCTGCCAGAGCACCGGGCGGGTCAGCAGCTCCACCGCACCCGACGACCAGTCCACGTGCGACGACGGCGCGTCCACATGCAGCGTCCGCGGCAGCACGCCGTGGCGCATGGCGAGGACCGTCTTGATGACGCCCGCGACACCGGCTGCCGCCTGCGTGTGCCCGATGTTGGACTTCAGAGAACCGAGCCACAGGGGCCGGTCGGCGGGCCGTTCGCGGCCGTACACGGCGAGCAGGGCCTGCGCCTCGATCGGGTCGCCGAGCCGGGTCCCGGTGCCGTGCGCCTCGACCGCGTCGATCTGGTCGGACCCCAGACCGGCATGGGCGAGCGCGGCCCGGACGACCCGCTGCTGGGCCAGGCCGTTCGGCGCGGTCAGGCCGTTGCCGGCACCGTCCTGGTTGACCGCCGAGCCGCGGATGACGGCCAGGACGGGCCGGCGCTCCCGGCGGGCGTCGGAGAGGCGCTGCAGCAGGACCATCCCGGCACCCTCGCCGAAGCCCGTACCGTCGGCGGCGTCGGCGAACGCCTTGCAACGTCCGTCCGCGGCCAGCCCGCGCTGGCGGGAGAAGTCGATGAACATCGTCGGCGTCGACAGCACGGTCGCGCCGCCCGCGAGCGCGAGGTCGCACTCCCCCAGCCGCAGCGCCTGCGCGGCCAGGTGCAGCGCGACCAGCGACGACGAGCAGGCGGTGTCGATCGTGACGGCGGGTCCGCGCAGGCCGAGAGCGTACGAGACGCGACCCGACGCGACGCTGCCCGCGCTGCCGTTGACGAGGTACCCCTCCAGGTCGGCCGGCGCGCCGGAGCCGGGCTGGTGGAGCAGTCGAGCGCCGTAGTCGTCGTACATCACGCCCGCGTACACGCCGGTACGGCTGTCCCGGACGGTCGTCGGATCGATGCCCGCGCGTTCCAGGGCCTCCCAGGACGTCTCCAGCAGCAGCCGCTGCTGGGGGTCCATGGCCAGCGCGTCCTCGAACGCCTCCCAGGCCGTCTCCAGGACGGCGTCTCCAGCAGCAGCCGCTGCTGGGGGTCCATGGCCAGCGCCTCGCGCGGGGAGATGCCGAAGAACTCGGGGTCGAAGCCGGCGCAGTCGTCGAGGAAGCCCCCTTCCCGGGCGTAGCTGGTGCCCGTGGAACCGGGGTCGGGGTCGTAGAGCGCCGCCAGGTCCCAGCCACGGTCCTCGGGCAGCCCGGACACGGCGTCCGTCCCCGTCTCGAGGAGCCGCCACAGGTCCTCGGGAGTCGTCACCCCGCCGGGGAGGCGACAGCTCATCGAGACGATCGCGATCGGCTCGCGGGCGCCGTCCTCCAGCGCCTTGAGCCGTTCCCGCGTGCTGAGCAACTCGGCGGTGAGCCGCTTGAGGTACTCCCGGGCCTTGCCGTCCCGGGTCTTGTCGTCCCGGGCGTTGCCGTCCGGGGCCTTGTCGTCCGGGGCCTTGTCGTTGCTCACAGTTGCTCCTCGATGAAGGCGAAGAGGTCGTCGTCGCTCGCAGAGTCGAGCCGTTCCTCCACCGCCGCCCGCGTACCGGTGGGGTCTTCACCGGACCGGGACCTGCCGGTGGGGGCATCGGATGCAGCTCCGGCGGCACCGACCGCCACGAGCGCGGCCTCCAGTTGCCTGCGGACCACGTCGCGCCTGCTGTCGTCCGCTTCCATGCCCGACACGGCGGCCAGGAGGGCCTCCAGGCTCGACAGGGCCACGTCTCCGGCGTCCTCGCCCGCGCCGTCCAGGCCGAGCTCCGCGCCGATGTGCTCCGCGACGGCCCGCGGCGTCGGGTGGTCGAACACGACGGTCGCGGGGAACCGCAGACCGGTGGCGGCGTTCAGCTGGTTGCGCAGCTCCACGGACATCAGCGAGTCGAACCCGCTCTCGCGGAACGGACGCCCCGGTTCCACGGCGTCCGGACCGGAACAGCCGAGGACCTTCGCCACCTGTGTCCTGACCAGCTTGAGCAGTTCACGGCCACGGGCGGGTTCGTCAAGGTGCGCGAGCCGCTCGACGAGCGCCCCTGGCGTGACGTCCGACGAACCCCGGGCGTCCTCCGCGGCCGACGTCCCGGACCGCGCTGCCCCGGCCCCGGTCGACGTCTGCTGCGCCGTGTCCGCCGCCGGGACGAGTGTCCGCAGGAGTACGGGAACGGCGTCGGGACCGTTGACGGCACGCTCCCGGCCCAGGGCCGCCAGGTCCAGCCTCATCGGTACGAGGAGGGCATGGTCCGACGCCAGCGCGAGGGCGCGGTCGAAAAGAGCGAGCCCTTGCTCGTTCGGCATCGGAGCGATGCCCGAGCGCCGCATCCGCCGCAGGTCCCGCTCCGCGAGGTGACCTGTCATCCCCGTGGCCTCGCCCCACAGGCCCCAGGCGAGGGACAGCGCGGGCAGACCTTGGGCGCGACGACGGTGCGCCAAGGCGTCGACGACCGTGTTCGCGGCCGCGTAGCTGCCCTGTCCGGGCCGGCCAAGGAGCCCGGCGGCTCCGGAGAACAGTACGAACGCCGCCAGTTGCCGGTCCGCGGTGAGTTCGTGCAGATGGAGAGCGGCGTCGGCCTTGGAGCGGAGTACGGAGTCGACGCGGGCCGGGTCGAGCGCCTCGATCGCGCCGTCGTCGAGGACTCCGGCCGCGTGCACCACTCCGGTGAGCGGACGCGTGCCGGGGATGCCGGCGAGCACCGGGCGCAGCGCGTCGCGGTCCGCCGCGTCGCAGGCGACGAGCTCCGGTTCCGCGCCCTGCTCCCGCAGCTCCGCCATCAGCTCGTCCGCGCCGGGGGCGGTCGCGCCGCTGCGGCTCAGGAGAAGCAGGTGGCGTACGCCATGGCGCTGCACCAGGTGCCGCGCGAACAGGCGGCCCAGCGTGCCGGTGGCGCCGGTGACCACCACGGTGCCGTCACCGAGGCGTGGGCCGTCGGCCGCAGGACCGGGACGACCAGGGCCACGGGGGTCGCTGAGGTCGCTGAGGATGTTGAGGTCGCTGACGTCACCGGCCGTCGGGCCGGATCCGCTCGGGCCAGACCCGCTCGGGGCGGATCCGCTCAAGCCGGATGCGCTCGGGGCGGATC
>NZ_KL591048.1:8657-10311 GCF_000716335.1 Streptomyces sp. NRRL S-118
GCCGGATGCGCTCGGGGCGCCGAGAGCGTTGGAGCCGCCGGGTGCGCCGGCCGGTGCCTGCGAACGTACCAGGGACGGCGCGTACAGCGTGCCCCCGCGCACCGCGAGCTGGGGCGCCCCCTCGGCGATCTCGCCCAGGGCGGCCGGGATCGCCGCCACCGAGGCGTCGTGGGCGTCCACGTCGACGAGCCCGAAGCGCCCGGGGTGCTCGGACTGCGCCGAGCGCAGCAGCCCCCACAAGCCCGAGTGGGACAGCGCATGCACGTCCTCGTCCGGGCCGGCGGCCACCGCGCGTTCCGTCAGTACGACGAGCCGGATGTCCGCGAGCCGTTCGCTCGCCAGCCACTCCTGGACGAAGGCCAGTCCCTCGTGAAGGACCGCCCGCACTTCCTCGTCGACGGCCCGGTCGGGCACGGTGCCGGGACCGAAGGCGACCACGACGGCTTCCGGCGCTACGCCACCCGCGTCGAGCTCGCGGCGCAGGTCGTCGAGACCCGCGTACGCGGTGAACCCGGCCACCTCGGCCTCGGTGCCGGGTCGGGGACGGGCCCGGAGACGGTCACCGCCGATCAGCGCCCAGCGCACCGGCCGGCCGGTCGACCGCTGACGGACCTCGCGCCACGTGACCTCGTAGAGAGGAGCCGCAGCAGCGGAAGCGCCCAGAGCAGCGGCGAGCCGGTCACGCTTCACGGGACGCATGGCCAGCGCGTCGAGGGAGAACACCGGAGCTCCGGACAGGTCCACGGCACGGCAGGACAAGTGTCCGTCATCGTCCCGGGTCAGCCGGACGCGCACCGCGTCCGCGCCCGATGCCTGCACGGTCATGCCCCGCCAGACGAACGGCAGCAGCAGGCTGTCGGCCGGCACCTCGAACAGGCCGCCCGCCAGCCACGGCTGGAGCGCGGCATCGAGGAGCGCGGGATGGACCGCGTAGCGCGGGGCGTCGGCCACCACACGACCGGGGAGCCGTACCTCCGCGAAGACCTCGCCGTCGCGGCGCCAGACCGACTGCAGACCGCCGAACACCTCGCCGTACTCGTATCCCAGCTCCGAGAACCGGTCGTACAGCACTGCCGGCTCGACGGGCACGGCGTCGGCGGGCGGCCAAGCCTCGCCGGCCCAGGCATCTGCCATGCTGCCGGCCTCCGGAGGCCGCAAGCTCGCCGGGGCCAGCATGCCGACGGCGTGCAGTGTCCAGGGGGCATCGTCCGCGTCCGTACCGGGACCGCCGGCTCCGGCGACGATGAGATCGTCCGGCCGCGCGTGTACCGACACGTGACGCCTGCCCGACTCGTCGGCATCGGCGACGCGGACCTGGATCTGCACCCCGCCGCGCTCCGGCAGGACCAGCGGTGCACGGACCTCGAGCTCCTCGACCACGTTGCACCCGGCGACCGAGGCGGCATGCAGGGCGAGTTCGATGAATGCGGTACCGGGCAGGAGCGCGGTGCCGGACACCGCGTGGTCGGTCATCCAGGCGTGCGTGGCACGGGACAACCGCCCGGCGAGCAACACCTCTCCCGAGCCCGCCGGCCGGAACGCACCGCCGACGAACGGATGCTCCTGCCAGGTCATGCCGAAGCGAGCGGCTGCGAGATCCCCGACGCCTGCGGGGGATGTCTCGGCCCAGTAGTGGCGGCGTTGGAAGGGGTAG
>NZ_JOBL01000276.1 GCF_000716335.1 Streptomyces sp. NRRL S-118
CTTGTCCTCGTCCTTCTTCGACTCGTGGTTGCTGCTGTAGGAGTGGTCGTCCTTCTCCCGGTCGCCGGCGCTGAAGGCGTAAGCGCTGGGGGCCGTGATGGTGAGGGCGGCTGTGACGGTGACTGCAGCGAGGAGAGTGCGAGCAGAACGCATGAAGAGATCCTTCCGTCGCAGCCTGCGTCAGCTGACGTGCTGTCTGCTAGTGGGACCGCAGCGGCGACGTGGCTACCGTCAGCCAGCTACGGGCCGCTCACCACTCGGGCTGGTATCTGGGTGAAAGCCTGTCCGTTGAATGGGCGAAGAATCGGCGTGTCGCAGCCGTCCCGGCCCGCCGCCCCCCATCACCGACCGTGGCGGCCGGCTCCGTCACCCTCGCCTGGTCATGTCCATGCCCAGCTCGTGTCCCTGGCGGCCTCCGGCCGCTCGCCAAGGCATCTTCCGGCGCGAGTCCCCGGGTGACGCCCAGCAGCTCCGTCATGCGTACGGCGTGACGGCTGGTCGTGGAGCTGTCCCGGCGCTCCTCGCCGGACCGCAACGGCGATAATCGCAAAGGCCTCTGACCATCCATCAGCTCCTCGGCCTCCTCCTTCCGGCCGGGCCGGCGCAGAGGGGCGCAGAACCCAGCGGGTTGCGCCGGACGCCGACCGGGCCGACCAGGCCGTGCGGGCGGACCGCTCATGTGATGCGATGCGGGATGCCCATCGGCGCTCACAGCGGGCGCGGGGCGGATCACGATGCCCTCCGGGGCGATAGGGGCGGGCGGGGCACGATGTCCACCGAGCACGGCAGGCACGCAGAAGCGCCGGTCCCCCTGTCGACGCGTGCGCTCACCCGGGAGGCCGGGCGGGCCCGGCGCCTCATCGCCTCGGGGCAGTGGCGTCCCGCCGCCGCGGACGCCGAAGCTGGCGGCAGCCGTCCTGGCCCGTCTCACCGCCCCGCTCCCGGCGCGCCGGTGCCCGGCGGCACGGACCCGGGCGACGGACCGGGACCGACGGCTGCAACGCGTCTTCCGCACCACCGTCCACCACCTCGACGCGGGCGCCGTCAGCCCGCCTGCCGCCGCCCTCCTGGCCGCCGTGGCCCGCGCCTTGCTGCCCTGGCATGCCGCCCCGAACCCGCCCGCCGGGGCCGCGGCCCCGCGGTACGGAGCGGCACCGCGACGGGACGACGGCGTGGCGCCGCCGACCGAAGCGGGCGAAGCCCTGCTCCCCGATCTGGCCGGACTGTTCAGCGCCCTCGCCGCGACGAGCGCGCCCGGGACCGTCCCGCTCACGCCGCCGGCGGTGCCCTGGCAGGTCCGGTACGCCGGCCGATTCCGCCGGCACGTCCGGCCCGCACCCGGGGTGTGGACCGCCGAGACGGTCGGCTGCCCGGGGTGCGGCGGTCAGGACGGTCCGTGGACCGTGACCTGCGACTGGCGCCAGGTCACGCTGGGCTGTCCGTGCGGGGTGGTGACCCACGAGCACGGCCTCGCCTTCTCCGAGGTCCGGCTCGTCCTGCCGGATGCCTGACGGAGCCCCGCAGCACGCCGGGCGACTGCGCCCGCCGCGTGGCCGGAGTGCCGGCCCCCCCCCCGTGCGCGAGGGTCACCGTGTGCCCCCGCGCTCAGGTGACCTCCAGTACCTCACTCACGGGCCGGCGCGGGGTCGGCGGCACCTCCGGCCCGTAGCCCAGGCGGATCACCATCTGCGGGTGTCCCTCGGAGGACAGCGGGTCGCGCAGCGCCCACCGGAGCGCCGGCCATTCCACGGCCTGCGAATTGAGCGTGGTGGCCAGCCCGTCCAGGGTGGCCTGCAGCAGCACCCGCTGCATCGCCTGCCCCGCCATGAGCCAGTCCGCCGGAGTGTCACCGTGCGTCTCGAGGACGGCCAGGGACGGCAGGCGTTCGAAGATGGCCGAAGATCGCTCGCGCGGGCGGGAACCGATGGCGAAGTCGCGCACGGGGGCCCGGCCGTCGTACCGGCGCGGGCCGAAGGCGGACGCGGGGATGCCGTCCGTGCGCCCCTTCGCGTCCCCGCTCGCCGTCCAGCGGGCGATCTCCTCCCGTACCGCGGGCGAGAGCGCTTCCGCCGCCTCGGCGGAGGCGATCAGCTCCAGCACCGTTTCGAGGTGCCACGTGCCCGGGAACGACAGGTGGGCTCCCTCCGCCCGCGCGGCGGCGCACAAGCCGTCGCGCAGCTCCGGTGCCACGGGCTCGCTGGTGAACGGCTCCCGGTTCGTGCGGCGCCGGCGGATCGCCGGGTGCAGCAGGTCCAGGTCCGGTTCCTCGGCCGGCCGTACGAAGGTGAGCGCGGCCAGCACCCGCGTGCCGGCGGCATCCGGAAGCAGCCGTACGCGCGCCGTCCAGCCGGAGTGTGCCGCGGCCACGCGCAGATCGAACAGCGCCGCCCCGCACCCGACGTGCAGGCCGCGACCGGCCGGATCGGTACGGGGCATGGCACGCGAAGGGTCCATGTCCAGCAGCAGGACGCCGGTGTCCGGCTGCCAGCGGAAGCGCCACGGCTGGGCGTTGTGCATGGAAGGGGCCAGGACCGCGTCGCCGACCCACGAGGTGACGGCCGCGGTGTCCGGAATCGCTGCGGTGATCATGAAGAGCTCCCTCAGGAAGGTCGCCGGACAGGGATGGTCCGGGAGCGCGTGGCGTTGCGCCCGGCAGCGGAGGTCGTCGTTGTCACCTCCTCCATCCACTGCCCAGACTCCGCTTCCGGCGGCCCGCGGGACAGGGCCGACCGGCCCGCCGGGGTGGGCCGACCGGCTCGCGTGCCGGCGGCGGGGCGCAAAGACCTCCGGTCCGTCCCCCGGTTGCGGAGGTGTGAGCGTGGATGTCCCATGAGCGGGTAACCGCACGGCACATGATCGACCGGCAGGGGAACGCAGCCGCCCAGGCCGCCGGGAGGCGAGATGCGAGGACGCTGGTACGGCCGAGGGGCCACGGCGCTGGCGCTCCTCACCACGGTCGCTGCGTGCGGCACTCCCTCCGAGCGGCGCGACGACGTCACCGCCGAAGTCACCCGGTTCGAGCAGGCGCTGGACGCCGGAGAGCGTGAGCGGCTCTGCGCGGCGCTCGCACCCGCCACCAGGGAAGAGCTGGAGCAGTCCGCCAGGAGCGGGTGCCCGGAGGCGATCGGCGACGCCCTCGAGGAGCGGGAGATCACCGCGGGCGGTGCCGTACGGGGGGTGGACGTCTACGGCGACCAGGCCCGGGTGGTGCTGGAGCAGGACACGGTGTTCCTGGCGCGCTTTCCCGCCGGCTGGAAGGTGACGGCCGCCGGCTGCCGGCCACGACCCGAGCGGCCGTACCAGTGCGCGATCAAGGGCGGGTGACGACCGTGAAGACCCTGTTCATCGGGATCCTGCTGGTGATCGTCGGTGGTCTGGCGTACTTCATGACGCTGGGACTGATGCACCGATGAGCACCGCGCCGGAAGCCGGCCAGGGCACCGCAGCGGACGAGCACCGGCTGCGGCGCTTCCTCCGGCACAACGGGCTCGGCCTGTTCTTCCTCACCACGTTCCTGCTGGCCCTGATGGGGCAGGCGGTGGCCGGGCACGCCGAGTTCAACAACGAGCTCGTCGCCGAGGGACTCGCCCCCGTCGGCTTCGGCACCTACCTGACGACGTCGGACTTCGCCGTCGACGTCACCGAGAACTGGCAGTCGGAGTACCTGCAGTTCTTCCTCTACATCTTCGCCACCGTCTGGCTGCTGCAACGCGGCTCACCGGAGTCCAAGGAGCTCGGCAAGGCCGGCACCGAGTCGGACGAGGAGCAGATGGTCGGAGAGCACGCCAAGGCCGGATCCCCCCGCTGGGCCAAGCACCGCGACTGGCGGGGAACCGTCTTCTCCCGCTCCCTCGGCCTGGTCATGGGCGGCATCTTCCTGCTGTCCTGGCTGACCCAGTCGATCACCGGTGTCGCGGCCTACAACGAACAGCAGCTGCGCCGGCTCCAGGCACCGACCACGTGGTCCCATTACCTGTCCTCGGCGGACTTCTGGAGCCGCTCCCTGCAGAACTGGCAGTCCGAACTGCTGGCCGTCGCCTCCATGGCCGTCTTCGCCGTCTTCCTGAGGCAGCGCGGATCCCCGGAGTCCAAGCCCGTCGGCGCGGCCCACGACGCCACGGGCGTCGAAGGCTGAGCCGCTCCTGCGCCGGCGAGGGGCCGCGGTGCCACCGCTCACCCTCGGCCACCGGAGTGAAGTGCGGCGCCCGTGCGAGGCCGTCGGCGTGTCGCGTGGGACGTATCCGTGCTGGGTGCCGAGGCAGCGCCCCTGTGTCGGTACCGCCCGGCGACGGCGTACGTGCGGCGTGCGTGCGGAGTGAGGAGCACGTGGTGGTGCGTACGCGGACGACGTCCCCGGCCGCTCGCGTGACGGCCCCCGGCCCCGCACCGGCAGCTCGCCGCTCCGCGGACGCTCCGGCCGGGCGCGCCGACACGAGCGGCGCCACCGGCCACCCCCACCGCCGACTGCCGACCGGATCGGCGCGTGCGCGCACACGGCCGACGGGTACACGCGAGACGCGGCCGGCCCACGCGGACGGAGAGCGGGACGGCCGGTCCGCGCACAACCCCGAACGAGGAACGACAAGGAGCGGACCATGGGACATGGCGGAAACGTCATTCAGGAACTGACCGCGGACCACCGCGAGGTGGAGGAGCTCTTCGCGCGGATCGAAGCACTCCCCGCGGGCGACGAGAGGCGGCGCGACCTGGCGGACGAGCTCACCATGGAGCTCATCCGGCACGCGGTCGCGGAGGAGGAGTACCTGTACCCGACGGTGCGCCGGTACGTCGACGGAGGAGACGACCTCGCCGACAAGGAGATCGCCGATCACAGCGAGGTCGAGCGCATGCTGAAGGAGCTCGAAGGCTGCGATCCCGGTGACGGCAGGTTCGACACGCTGATCACGCGGCTGCGGACGGCCGTCGGCGCGCACGTCGCCGACGAGGAGAACCGGCTCTTCGGCCTGCTCGTCGAGTGCTGTTCCGCCGGAGCCCTGGACGAGCTGGGCGAGAAGGTCCGCTCGGCCAAGAGGACCGCACCGACCCGCCCGCACCCGTCCGCTCCGGACACTCCGCCGGCGAACAAGCTCCTCGCGCCGGGCACCGGCATGGTCGACCGCCTGCGGGACATGCTCAGCGGGCGAGGCCGACGGGGCTGACGCCCACCGGGACGGACACGCGCCAGGCCCCGCCACCGCGCGCGGGCCTGCGCGGCCGCCGTCCTTCCGCGGCGCCCGGGGCAGGCGGACGGCGCGACCGCGCACACTGGGTGGACTGGGCCTACCGCCCATGCCGGCCGACGGAAAGAGGGGCCGTGACGGACCGGGACGAGAGCTCCCGGCGCATGCTCGCCGGGCTGCTGGCCGAGAGCCATCTGACGCCCTTCGAGCTGCTGCCCTCACGTGTCGCGGCACACGCGCGGGCCGCCGGGCTCAGTGACGTACGGATCTACCTCGGCGATCTGCAGCGTGACGTCCTCCGGCTGCTGACCGGGCGCGGCCCGGACGCCGGCGGGGGCGGCACGCCGTACGAGAGGGAGCTGACCGTCGACGGGACGGTCGCCGGGCGTGCGTACCAGTACGGCCAGATCCTGCCCGCGGGCGGGAAGGACGGCGCCCACCACCGGTGGGTCCCCCTGCTGGACGGCACCGAGCGGCTGGGGGTCCTGCACCTGACGGCCGCCGTGGACGACGAGCACACCGTGCAGGACATGCTGGCCCTGGCGGCCCTGGTCGCCATGATGGTGGTCGGCAGCCGGGACACGAGCGACTCCTACGCCCGTCTGGCCCGGACGAGCCCCATGAACGTGGCCGCAGAGATGCAGTGGCAGCTGATGCCGCCGCGCACGTACGCCGACGGCCGGGTGGTCATCGGGGCGGTGATGGAACCGGCGTACCAGGTCAGCGGGGACGCCTACGACTACGCCACCGCCGAGGACCTCGTCCACCTGTCCGTCTTCGACGCCATGGGCCACGACACCGCGGCCGGCCTGACCGCCAACCTCGCGCTGGGCGCCTGCCGCAATCACCGCCGGCAGGGCACCGGGCTCGCCGATCTCGGCGACGCCGTCGAACGGGTACTGCTCGAGCAGTTCGGCCCCAGCCGCTACGTCACCGGCATCCTGGCCGACCTGGACACCTCGAACGGCCGGCTGACCTGGGTCAGCCGGGGCCACCACCCGCCGCTCGTCATCCGCGGCGGACGCTGGACCACCCATCTGCAATGCCGGCCCTGCCACCCGATGGGCACCGACCTCGGCCTGCCCACGCACGTCGGGCAGGAGCAGCTGGAGCCCGGTGACCGCCTCGTCCTGTACACCGACGGCATCACCGAAGCGCGGACGCCCGGCGGCCAGGAATTCGGGCTCGAGCGCTTCACGGACTTCCTCGTCCGCCACCACGCCGGCGACCTGTCCGTCCCCGAGACGCTGCGCCGGCTCATCCGCGCGGTCCTCGAGCACCACGCCGGGCAGCTCCAGGACGACGCCACCATCCTGCTCTGCGAATGGCTCGGGCCCGCACCGTGGAGCTCCCGCACCGCGCCCCTCGCCGGGGTGCCCATGCCCCCTCGCGACCGCAGCGGCTGACCACCGGATCCCGGCCGGACGGGTCTCCCCGGCGCCATGCCCCGGCGCACCAGGTGTGCGGGATGTGACGCCCGTGAAGCTTCGAGGCGTAGCTCCGGATCTTCCGGGGCACCCGATGGCCCGAGATGCGGTGACGCCGCACACTGACCCTCCAAGGAGTTCCCGTGACGGTTCGTGTCGGGGTGGAAGAAGAGTTCCACGTACTCGATGTGGAGACCGGAGAGCTCGTCCCGCGTGCCGGTACGGTTCTCGGCGACCTGCCGGACAAGCGTTTCACCACGGAACTCCTGCAGTCCGCCGTGGAAACCAACAGCGAGGTGCACGCGACGCTCGACGGGCTGCTGGCCGACCTGAGCAGTGCGCGGCGCGAGTTGCAGGCCGCCGCGTCCCGGCACGGGCTGGCCGTGGCGGCGGCGGGCACGGTGCCCTACCTCCACGAGAGCGCGGCACGGGTGACCCCGGGCGGCCGCTACCGCCGGATGGTCTCCGCGTACGGCAGAGTCGCCGAGGAGCAGCTCATCTGCGGTCTGCACGTCCACGCGGACGTGCCGGACCGGGACACCGCCGTCCGCATGATGTGCCTGATCGGCCCCTGGATACCGGCCCTCCTGGCGATCTCGGCGAGTTCCCCCTTCTGGAACGGGTCGGACACCGGGTACGCGAGCTGGCGCACCATGCTGTGGCAGCGCTGGCCCACCGCCGGCCCGGCGGGCTGTTTCGCGGACGCCGCGGCCTATGACGCGGCGGTGACCGAGCTCATCGATTCCGGTGTGGTGAACGACCCCGGAATGATCTACTACGACCTCCGGCCTTCGGACCACCAGCCCACGCTGGAGCTGCGTGTCTGCGACTCCGCGCCCAGGGCCGAGACCGCCGTCCTGGTCGCCGCTCTGTTCCGGGCCCTGGTGATGCGGGCAGGGGCACGCCTGGCGAACGAGCCCGCGCCCCGCTGCCGGGGCCGGCACGAATGGCTGCGGGCGGCGACGTGGCGCGCCGCGCGGTCGGGCCTGGAAGGGGACCTGATCGACCCGGTGTCCCGTCGGCCCGCGCCCGCGCCCCGGGTGATCCGCACGATGCTGACCCGGCTCCGCGCCGAGCTCGAGGCGTGCGGCGACTGGCCGGCCGTGCGGGAGCTCGCGGACAGGGCGCTGGCGGAAGGCAGTGCCGCGCACCGGATGCGGCGTACCGCAGCCGAGGAGGACCCCCTGGCCTGTGTCGACGAGCTGGTCGCGCTGACCGGTGGTGCCGAGCGCCCCCGCCGCCGGACCACGCCCCTGCTCCCCGTCGCCCGCGCGGACCTGCACCGCGGGCAGGTGGAGGCCATCGGCGGCTGAGCCGGGCAGCCGGTCCCTTCCTGGCGGGTCCCTCCGGGGCCCGGACGGCCCCGCCGGGCGATCCGGCGGGGCCTCGGCCGGACCGACCGGGGGGATCGGGCCGGCGGTCATCCTCCTGCGCGGCAGGCAGGAGCCGACGGGGGTCCGACTCAGCGGCCGTCCCGCCGTCCCGCCGGTAACCGTTCAGTCGGCGGTGTACCGGCTCAGGGCCTGCCCCATCGCGGCG
>NZ_JOBL01000277.1 GCF_000716335.1 Streptomyces sp. NRRL S-118
CTCCCGCCCCCGCCCCGGCGGCCCCTCCGCCCCCCGCGCCCGCGGAACCCGCGGCGGCCGCCGCCCCCGCGGCTCCCACGGCGCCCACCGCACCGCCGGCGGTCACCGCGCCGGCCGCCTCGAGGGAGGCCCCGGCCGCGAACCAGCCGATGACGGCGACCGGCAGCAGCGCCGGGATCCCGGCGTTGACCTGCTGCAGCTCGCCCGCCGCCAGCCGGCACGCGGCGCACTCCTCCAGGTGCTTGCGCAGCCCCCGCTCGGCGCGCGTCCGCAACCCGCCCCGGGCGTACGCGCCCAGCCGGTCGGCGTACCGCGCGCAATCGCCTCCGGAGGTGAGGGCCCGGCTCACGTGCGCCTGCAGGTACGCCTGCTTGAGGCCCTCCCGGGCACGGCTGGCCAGCACGGCCGTGGCGTTGGCCGTCAGCCCGAAGAGCGGCGCCACCTCACTGGGCGACTCCTCCTCGACGGTCGTGTGCCACAGCACCGCCTGCCACCGCTCGGGCAGCGAACGGAACGCCTGCATGGCCAGCGACCGCTCGGCCGCGTGCATCGCGCGCACGTCGGCGCCCACCTCGACCGTGCCCTCGCCGGACACCTCCGGGGTACGCGTCGCCTGGGCGGCGAACACCGCGAAGTCCTCGACCAGATGCTCCCGCCGGGCGGTCCGCGCCCAGGCCGCCGCCACCCGCCGCACGGTGGTCAGCAGGTAGGCCCGCACCGCGTGCTCGGGTCCCGCACCGCCGCGTACCGCCTGGAGCGTCCGCGCGAACACCTCGGCGGTCAGGTCGTCCGCCGTGTGCCCGTCCCGGCAGCAGGTGCGCGCGTACCGCCGTACCGCCTCCGCGTGCCGCCGGAACAGCTCCTCGTAGGCGGCGTCGTCGCCGTCCCGCATCCGCCGCACCAGGACGGCGTCCGGGGGCGGCAGCTCGATCGGCGGGGGCGGTACGGACCCGGAGAAGCCGCCCGTGCGCTGCGCCGGTACGCCCGTGCCGGATTCGCCGCCGGCCCGCGGGGCGCGTGGGTCCTGCGCCTCCGCGTCCCGGGCGCCGGTGCGAGGGGCCCCGCCGGGGCTGCCCGCCGCACCGGAGCCGCCACCGGCGGCCCCGCCCTGGATCGGCACCCTGTGGGACGGCAGCCCGCGCGTCTCGCCGGTCCCGGCACCGCCGAGCGGCTCCTCGCGACCTTCACCGCTCATGGCGGAAGCCCCCGTATCGCTGCTCGGACCGGAACACCGGGCAAGCGTGGCACAGAGGTCCGGTCCACCCGGGGTTGTTGGCCCGTCAACCACTCATCCGGGGAGGTTTCCCGGATCCGGGCGCGCCGCATCACCCTTTCGGGTCAGTGGGCGGCAGCCCGGTCGAGTGCCGGGTCCACGCGTCCGGCGCGACAGCGCGGTCACGCGGGACGCGAGCGGAGACCCTCCAGGAGGATGTCCAGCAGCCGTGCCGACGCCGCACTCTGCTGCGCCGCGTCCGGCAGCGAGGGCGCCGCCGTCGCGATGACCAGCAGCACGTCCGCCACCGTCACGTCACCGCGCAGCTCGCCCGCCTCCCGGGCCCGGTCCACGAGCCGGCCCACGACCTCCAGCAGCTCCGACGCGCCCGCGTCGTCCTGCTCGGCCGCCGGCACCGCCCGCGGCGCGACCACGCGCGCCCCGGCCTCGCCCGCGGCCAGGTCCTCACCGGCAGCCGTCATACCGCGCTGCTGCGGCACGCGCGAGGCGTCGAGCGCCTCGGCCGGGGAAGCGTCGTCCCCGTCCACGCCCACCCGCAGCACCTGCGGCGGCAGCAGCCGCCCCGCGCCCGAGGCCACCGAGGTGCGCAGGAACCGGGAGAGCGCCGACCACGGCTCCTCCTCCTGACCCAGCGCCGTACGCGCCTGCTCCGTCAGCCGGGAGGTCTCCTCCTCGGCTATGCGGCGCACCAGGACGTCCTTGCTCGGGAAGCGCCGGTACACCGTGCCGACACCCACGCGCGCCCGGCGCGCCACGTCCTCCATCGGCGCGCCGTACCCCAGCTCGCCGAACACCTCACGAGCCGCCCGCAGGACGTGCTCCAGATTGCGCTGCGCGTCCACGCGCAGCGGCGAGGTGCGCCCGGCACCGCCGGCCACCGGCCTCATGGTGCCGTTACCGGCGAGCCCGGTGCCGGTGCCGCTCGCCGTGCCGACCCCGGTACCGCTCGTCCCGCCGGCCGACGGCGTGACGACGGTCTGCCAATGCGAATCCTGAACATGCATGCGTTCCCCCGGTAATGACGTCTCCCCCCGGAGACTCCCCGCCCTGACGATCAGGGGCCGGCCCCGCCGCGCTCAGGTCATGCGCAACGCCCGGACTCCCCGACGACATACGAACATAGTTGAGTCGGAGTCAATTCAGAAGGGGCAGTTCCGTACGGTGCGCCCCTCGATCGGAGCAAGGACCGGAACACTCCCGATTCCGACCCCTCCCACCACCCCTTTCCCGCCTTCTGACCTGCGCACCTTCCGGCTCACCGGGCATACGCGCCACCCCGCCCCCCGCGCACCCGCCGGTCACACGAATTGCCGGGCCTGTGGACAAACCCCGAAGGGCGTTGCGTCATGGGAGGGTGACCGAACCTGTGCGCATTCTCGTTGTCGGCGGTGGCTACGTCGGGATGTACACCGCCCTGCACCTCCAGCGGCGCCTCAAGGACCGGCTGAGAAGCGGAACCGCCGAGATCACCGTGGTCACGCCCGACCCGTACATGACGTACCAGCCGTTCCTCCCCGAGGCGGCGGCCGGCAACATCTCGCCCCGCCACGTCGTGGTGCCGCTGCGCCGCGTCCTGGACCAGTGCCACATCCTCATCGGCGAGGCCAAGGCCGTCGACCACGCCAAGCGCACCGCGACCGTCGCCACCCTCGCCACCGAGGAGGCGGACGCCGTCCCCGTGGAGATCCGCTACGACGAGCTGGTCATCGCGCCCGGCTCCGTCTCCCGCACCCTCCCGGTCCCCGGCCTCGCCGACCACGGCATCGGCTTCAAGACCGTCGAGGAGGCCATCGGGCTGCGCAACCACGTCATCGAACAGATGGACATCGCCTCCTCCACGCGCGATCCGGCCATCCGTGACGCCGCCCTCACCTTCGTCTTCGTCGGCGGCGGCTACGCCGGCGTGGAGGCGCTCGGCGAACTGGAGGACATGGCCCGCTACACCTCCCGGTACTACCGCAACATCAAGCCCGAGGACCTCAAATGGGTGCTCGTGGAGGCCACCGACCGGATCCTGCCCGAAGTGGGCGAGGACATGGGCCGGTACACCGTCCGCGAGCTGCGCTCCCGGAACATCGACGTACGCCTCGAGACCCGCCTCGAATCCTGCGAGGACCGGGTCGCCGTCCTCAGCGACGGCACCCGCCTGCCCACCCGTACGGTCGTATGGACGGCCGGCGTCAAACCGGCGCCCGTCCTGGCCGCCACCGACCTCCCCCGCAACGAACGCGGCCGCCTCGTGTGCACCCCGTACCTCACCGTCGACGGCGTCGAACACGCCTGGGCGGCCGGGGACGCGGCAGCCGTCCCGGACGTCACCGCCGCGGAGAGCGGCAAGGAGTGCGCCCCCAACGCCCAGCACGCCGTGCGCCAGGCCAAGGCCCTCGCCGACAACCTCGTCGCCGCCCTCGAGGGCCGGCCACTGGAGCAGTACGCCCACCGGTACGCCGGGTCCGTCGCCTCACTCGGCCTGCACAAGGGCGTCGCCCACGTCTACGGCCGGAAACTGAAGGGCTACCCCGCCTGGTTCATGCACCGCGCGTACCATCTCAGCCGCGTGCCGACGTTCAACCGCAAGGCACGTGTCCTCGCCGAGTGGACGCTGGCCGGGCTCTTCAAACGCGAGATCGTCTCGCTGGGGTCGCTGGAGCATCCGCGCGCCGAGTTCGAACTCGCCGCGGGACCACCGCCCTCGTCCGACCCCAAGGACATGGCCGAAGGCGGAACCGCGGACGGCGCCCCCAAGTCCGACTGACGTATGGGATGACGCATCGGCCGATGCCCTTGTCAGTGCGCTCGGTCACACTGGACGTGTGACCATAGGTGGGCTCACACCTGCACAGAGTGACCCAGCGAACCAGCGACTCAGCACCCTGCGACTCAGCACGGCTACGACACCACGAGGCATACAGATCCGTGAACTTCACGCGTTGGAGCGCCCGGCTCCCCGGTACGCAGCGCCGCGCCGCCGCGCGCGGAACCGACCCTGGGGCTTCGCCGGCGCAGCGCGGGGACGGCTCCGTCCCCGCGGCGCGAGGTGAGTCGGGCAAGGATGAGCCTGGTCAGCAGCCAGACCCCCTGCCCGGCGACGCCCCCGCCGGCGTCCCCGGGGACGTCCCCGCCCTGGAGGACTTCTCCGTACGGGAGATCCTCGGCCGCCTCCCCGGGCTGGTCGCCCTGACGTACGGCTCCGAGCACCGCATCGCGTACGTCAACGACGCCTACGCCATCGCTTTCGGCCACCGCCCGCCCGGCGCCACCCTCGCCGCCGGCTGCCCCGAGCTGACCGAGCTCGGCCTGCTGCCGCTCATGGACCAGGTGCTGCGCAGCGGGAAGCCCCGTACGGTCAAGTCCCGCCGCACGCACGGCGGCTCGTACACGGTCACCTGCCTCCCCGTCGACACGCCCGGGCACGAGGGCGGCGGGGTCCTCGTCCACGCGGCCGACGTCACCGACCACGCCGACGCCGCCGAGCGGCTGCGCGCCAGCGAGCGCCGCCACCGCGAGACCGCCGTCACCCTCCAGCGGTCCCTCCTCCCCCAGGAGCTCGAACAGCCCGACGACCTGCGGGTCGCCGCCACCTACCAGCCGGGCGGCACCGACGCGGCCGTCGGCGGCGACTGGTACGACGTGATCACGCTGGGCGCCGGGCGCACCGCCCTGGTCATCGGCGACGTCATGGGCCGCGGCGTGCGGGCGGCGGCGGTCATGGGCCAGCTGCGCACCGCCGTACGCGCCTACGCCCGCCTCGACCTGCCGCCCCACGAGGTGCTCCAGCTCCTCGACGGCCTCGCCGCCGAGATCGACGCCAGCCAGATCGCCACCTGCGTCTACGCCGTCCACGACCCGAACGAGGGCCGTCTCGTCTACGCCTCCGCGGGCCACCTGCCCATCCTCGTCAGGGACGAGGACGGCACGGTCCGCCGCGCCGAGGAGCCGACCGGCCCGCCCCTGGGCACCGGCGGCTGGCTGCACACCTCCGGCACCATCGCCCTGCCGCCCGGGTCGACCGCCGTCCTCTACACCGACGGGCTGGTCGAGCGGCGCCGGGAGGACATCGACGAGGGCGTCGCCGCCCTGGAGCGCGCCCTGTCCGGCGCGACCGGCAGCCCCCAGGTCGTCTGCGACCGGCTGCTGCGCTCCCTGGGCGTCACCGCGGAGCACGACGACGACGTCGCCGTCCTGGTCCTGCAGCACCCCACCCGTACGGGCCCGGACGCGGAGCTGTTCCACAACGCCGCGCTCGACCTGCTCGGCGGCGTGGAGGCGGCGCCACGCGCGCGGGCCTTCGCCTCCGGTGTCCTGTCCAGCTGGCGCTTCCCGGTGGAGCTGCGCGACCTGGGGGTGCTGGCCACCAGCGAACTCGTGGCGAACTCCCTCCAGCACGGAACCCCGCCCATGCGCCTGCGGCTCCGCCGCACCGACCGGCGCCTGATCATCGAGGTGACCGACGGGGACGACCACCTGCCGCGCCGCCGCCGCGCCGATACGGAGGACGAGGCGGGTCGTGGCATCTCGATCATCGCCACGATCGCCTCGTCCTGGGGAAGCCGCCGCACGCCGGGCGGCGGCAAAGCCGTCTGGTGCGAGTTCGCCCTGCCTGGTTAGACGGCCGCCTCGACCGGCTGCCCCGGCCTGTGCTGGGCGACGACCCGGGACTTCGCCACCAGGTACGGGTGGTCCTGCGCCGGCGTGAGCTTCGCGCCGAGCCGCAGGGCCAGCAGCGTGATGCCCAGCGAGAAGAGCACGAAGGTCACGATGTACGGCCCGTGCAGCGCGGCTCCCATGGGCCCGCCCACGGCCGGCCCGACCGCCAGCGCGAGCTGCTTGACCAGCGCGAACGCCGAGTTGTACTGCCCGACCATCGACTCCGGCGCCAGATCGGCGACCAGCGGTGCCACGGTCGGCGACAGCATCGCCTCGCCCAGCCCGAACAGGCCGTACGTGGTGACGAACGCCGCCGTCGCCATGGCCTGGCTGCCGTGCCCGAGCCCGGCGTACCCCGCGAAGAGCCACGCCACCGCCCAGATCAGCCCGACGGCGGCGATCACCCGGGACCGCCGGCGCCGCTCCACGAAGCGCAGCACCAGGAACTGGGCGGCCACGATGACCGCCGTGTTGGCCGCCAGCGCGATGCCGAGCGTCGACGGCTCGATCCCTGCGGCCTCGGTGCCGTACGCCGCGAGCCCCGACTCGAACTGCCCGTAGCAGGCGAAGAACAGCACGAAGCCCAGCACGCACAGCTGCACCATGGCCCGGTGCCCGAGCAGCGCCCGCACGCCCCCCTTGCTCTCCGGGCGCGCATCCGTGATCGACGGCGTACGCGGCATCCGTACGGTGGCGGCGATGGCGGCCAGCACCAGGAACATGGCGGCCTCGATGGAGAACAGCAGCAGGAAGCTGCCGGGCCTGCTCTCGTCGACGAGCTGCCCGCCGATGAGACCGCCGATGCCCAGCCCCAGGTTCTGCAGGAAGAACTGGAGGGCGAAGGCACGCGTACGGGTGGCCGTGGAGGAGCACCAGACGATCATGGTCGCGAGCGCCGGCTGCATCACCGCCGTACCGGCACCCAGCAGCGCCGCGGCCAGGACGACGGTGGGCACGCTCCCCGCCAGGCCCATGCCGAGCGCCCCGGCGGAGGCCAGCAGCGCGGCCACGACCAGCACCGGAAGGGGGCCCCGCCGGTCGATCGCCCGCCCGGTGAAGGGCAGGACCACGAGGGCGGCCATGGCGAACACCGCCAGCACGGCCCCCGCCGTCCCGGCGCCCAGGTCCCGGACCTGAGCCACGTACACGTAGAGATACGGAACGGTGAACCCCAGCCCGAACGCGCTCAGCACGTTCCCCGCCTGGATCCGGCGCATCGCCGCGCCCATCGCCTCGGTCACACTCACCTGCTTCGGTTCGGAGGTCTTACCTCGGAAGACTTCAACACTAAAGTTCGATGCTTAACTCTACACATCGAAGGACTTCAACGCCAAGCCGCTTCCGTGGGATACTCCTGCGCATGTCCGCAACGCAGGAGCCGAGCCTCGACGAGCAGATCGCCGCCTACCAGCGCGAGTTCCGCGACCTGGATCCCCAGGTGGAGAAGGTCGTCTCGGCGCTCGGCCGGCTGAACCGCCGCATGAACGTGGCGTACGGCCGCCAGGTGGCCGAGCTCGGCATCAGCAACGCCGAGTGGGAGGTCCTCAAGCACCTCGTCCTCTCCGGCGCCCCGTACCGCCTCGGCCCCGGCGAACTCGCCAAGCGGCTGGGGCTGACCCCCGCGGCCATGACCCACCGCATCGACCGCATGGCGGGCGAAGGACTGGTCACCCGCGACCGCGACGAGAACAACCGGGTACGGGTCATCGTGGAGCTGACGGACGAGGGCCGCGCCAAGTGGCTCGAGGCGATGCGCATGGCGACCGCCTTCGAGGAGGACCTCCTCCAGGACCTGTCGAGCGAGGAACGCGCCGTCCTCGGCGAGCTCCTGATCCGCCTCCTGCGCCGGGTGGAACACGCCCAGCCGGACGCGGGCGGCCGCCTGACGGACCTCGACTGACGCGCCCTCCCGGCCCGCCACCAGGGGCCTTGACACGGCCCTTGCGGATCCGTAAGGTTCTTCGAGTTGTCACGGAGCCGGAACGGTTCTGCGACGGCCATCCCGCCGCGAACGCGGCACCCAAACCCTGCACGATCTCCCGACCGGGACGAATTTCGGCATGCCGGAATTCATTTCGAAGGCCCGATTATGAGCCGCCCGGGAAATCCGCTAAGGTTTGGAACGTCGGAACGGCCCAACGGGCCCGGAAGACAAACCCGCTGA
>NZ_JOBL01000278.1 GCF_000716335.1 Streptomyces sp. NRRL S-118
GCCGTTCGGCGTCAGCGGCAGCCGGTCGAGGCCGACGAAGACGGCGGGCACCATGTAGTCGGGCAGCAGTCCCGACAGGTGGGCGCGCAGGTCGGACGTCCGCGCCCCGGCGTCGGCGCCCTCGGTCACGGCGTACGCCACGAGGCGCCGCCGGCCGGTGTCGTCCTGCCAGGCGAGGACCACCGCGTCCCGCACGTCCGGGTGGGTCAGCAGGGCGCTCTCCACCTCGCCCAGCTCGATGCGGAAGCCCCGGATCTTGACCTGGTCGTCGGCGCGCCCCAGGAACTCCAGGTCCCCGGAGGCCAGCCAGCGCGCCCGGTCCCCGGTGCGGTACAGCCGGTCGCCCGGCACGAAGGGGCTGTCAATGAACCGCTCGGCGGTCAGTTCCGGGCGGCCGTGGTAGCCGCGCGCCACACCGTCGCCGCCGATCCAGATCTCGCCCGGGACGCCCGGCGGGACGAGGTTGCCGTGCGTGTCGAGGACGTAGACGCGGGTGTTGGGCAGCGGACGGCCGATCGGCACGTACACCTGGCCGAGCAGGCTCTCCTCGGTCGGGGCGAAGACCGTCGAGTCGACGGTCGCCTCGGTGCCCCCGTACGCGTTGACGACGACGCAGTCGTGCCGGATGCGGTGCAGCAGGGCACGGCAGTCCTCGACCCGCCAGCCCTCGGAGCCGACCGAGATCAGCCGCAGCGGCGGGAACGCCTCACCGCGCCGCTCGACCTCCTGCAGGACGGCGTTGAGGAGCGAGGGGACGATCTCCAGGCCCGTCGCGCCCGTCGCGGCGATCAGGTCGAGCAGCGCCGACGGCTCGGTGGTGACGTCCTTCGACGCGATGATCAGCGCGCCGCCGAAGGGCAGGGAGCGGATGAGGTCGGCGAAGAACAGGTCGACGGAGAGGCTCGACACCGACAGGAAACGAAGCTTCAGCGCCTCCAGCCCGTACCGCTCGTCCCAGGCCGTGACGATGTGCCGGACGTTGCGGTGCTCGACGGCGACCCCCTTGGGCTCGCCGGTGGAGCCCGAGGTGTAGATGACGTACGCCAGGTCCCCGGCGGTGACGGCGGTGCGCGGCGGGGTGGCGGGCAGCCGCCCGATCGCCTCCCGCTCCGTGTCCAGGTCCACGATCCGCAGGCCGTCGGCGGCCGGCAGGCGGTCGCGCACCGCGGACTGCGTGACGACGATCCGGGCGCCCGAGTCCGCCAGCATGTACGCGAGACGGTCGGCCGGGAAGCCGGGATCGAGCGGTACGTACGCGGCGCCCGCCCGGAGGATGCCGAGGATGCCGACGGCCATGGCGGAGCCGCGCTCCACGCCGAGGCCCACCAGGGAGCCGGGGCCGGCGCCGAGCGCGATCAGGTGGTGGGCGAGCCGGTTGGCGCGCTCGTCCAGCTCCCGGTGGCTGAGGGTGGCGTCCTCGGCGATCACGGCGACCGCGTCGGGGGTACGGGCGGCCTGCGCCGCCAGCCGCTGATGGATCAGGGCGCCGTCGCCCGCTGGCAGTCCGGTGGCGTTCCAGTCGGTGGCGACCTGGCGGCGCTCGTCCTCGGTGAGCAGCGGCAGGGCCGCCACGGGCCGGTCGGGGTCGGCCACCGCGCCGGCCAGGAGCACGCCGAGGTGGCCGGCCAGCCGGGCGACCGTCCGCTCGTCGAAGAGGTCGGTGCTGTACTCGACCAGGCCGTGCAGGCGCCCGTCGCGCTCCTCGAACTCGAAGGTGAGGTCGAACAGGGAGGCGTCGCGGTCCAGCGGGTACGGGGAGACGGTCGTGCCCGCGAGGGCCAGCGCGTCGGCCGGGGTGTTCTGCAGTACGACCATGGCCTGCACGAGTGCCGTGCGGCTCGGGTCGCGCTCCGGCTGCACCGCCTCGACCAGCTTGTCGAACGGGATGTCCTCATGGGCGAACGCGTCCAGGACGGTGTCCTTCACGCGGCCCAGCAGCTCCGCGAACGTCAGCTCCTGGTCGACCTGGGTGCGCAGGACGACGGTGTTCACGAGGAACCCGACCAACTGCTCCAGATCCCGGTGGCCACGCCCGGCGGAGGACGTGCCGACGGCGATGTCCTCCTGACCGGACCAGCGCGCGAAGACCGTCTTCACCGCGGCCGTCAGCGCCATGAACAGCGTCGCGCCGCGCTCCCGGGCCAGCTCCTTCAGCCCCGCCACCGTGTCGTCGGGCAGCTCGAAGCCGTACACCGCGCCGGCCGACGAGCGCACGGCGGGCCGCGGCCGGTCGGTGGGCAGCTCCAGCGGGGCGATGCCCTTCAGCTGCTCGCGCCACCAGCCGAGGTGCTCCTCCAGCAGGCCGCCCTCCTCCAGCCGGCCACGCTGCCAGGCGGCGAAGTCCGGGTACTGGACCGGGACCTCCGGCAGGCGGGGCTCGCGGCCCTCGGTGCGGGCCGCGTACAGCTCGCCCAGTTCGCGGGCGACGACGCCCATGGACCAGCCGTCCGTGACGATGTGGTGCATCCCCAGCACGCAGATGTGCTCCACGTCGGAGAGGCGCACCAGCAGGACGCGGACCAGGGGGCCGGCCGTCAGGTCGTACGGGCGCCTCATCTCCGCCCGCACGGCGTTCCGCGCGGCGTCCTCGTCCTCGGCGTCGACGGTCCCCCAGCCGGGGTCGAGCCGGTCGTGGACGATCTGCACGCCCCGGCCGTCCCGGGAGGCGAAGGTCGTCCGCAGCGCCTCGTGGCGGGCCACCAGGTCGCGGACGGCGGCCCGCAGCGCGTCCGCGTCGAGGGGCCCGCTGATCCGGACGGGCAGCGCCGAGTGGTAGTCGGCGCCACCCGGCGCGAAGTCCTCCAGGAACCACAGACGCTGCTGGCCGAAGGACAGCCGCAGATCACCGTCGCGCGGCACCGCCGGGACCAGGGGCGCGGCGGCCGCGGCGGCCCCGCCCTGGCCAGCCAGCCGCTGGGCGAGCGCCTCGCGGAGTCGTTCGGGAAGGGCGGCTATCCGGTCCGCGCGGGAAGACGGCGTGTTCATTGGCGGGATCCCCCAGGAGAGTGCTGGTCAGCAGGTCGAGAAGGCGGCCCGTCCGGCCCCCCGCCGGCGGTGGCGGGGGACCGGGCGGCGGCCCGGGTCAGGCGGTGGCGGTGCGCAGGCTGCGCGGGCGCATGTCGGTCCAGTGCGCCTCGACATGGGCGAGGCACTCCTCGCGGGGCCGGTCGGCGAGAACGGTCTCCCAGCCGGCCGGCACGGCGGTGCCGGTGGGCCACAGCGAGTACTGGCCCTCCTCGTTGACGAGGACGTCGTACGAACGGTCGGACTGCTCGAAGGGGTTGGACACGATGGACCTTTCGCGTGAGGGATGAAGGGGGGCGGGGGTGGGTCAGGACGTCCCGGCGGCCGCTTCCAGCTCGGCCAGGACCAGCTCCTCGACACCGGCGGCGGTCCCGGCGACCGTCGGCCTCTCGAAGAGCGCACGCGGCGACAGGGCGGTACCGAACAGGGCGTTGATCCGCGACACTGTGCGCAGGGCGAGCAGCGAGTCGCCGCCCAGCTCGAAGAAGTCGTCGTGGACCCCGACCTGTTCGGCACCCAGCAACTCCTGCCACACCTCGGCGATCAGCTCCTCGGTGGGCGTCGCCGGGGCCTCGTACGCCGTGCCGGTGGCGAGACGCTGCTCGGGGGCGGGCAGCGCCCTGCGGTCGACCTTGCCGTTGGCGGTCAGCGGCAGCGCCTCCAGCGTGGTGAACACGGCCGGGAGCATGTGCTCGGGCAGCGACGCCGCCAGGTGGGCGCGCAGCTCGGCCGCCCCGGGCACCGGCGCCCCGTCGGCCGGGACCACGTGGCCCACCAGGACGGTGCGGCCCGACGCCGGGTCGGTGTGCGGGACGACGGCCGCGTCACCGACCGCCGGGTGGGTGACGAGCGCGGCCTCGACCTCGCCGGTCTCGATCCGGAAGCCGCGGATCTTCACCTGTCCGTCGGTGCGGCCGAGGAACTCCAGGGTGCCGTCCGCTCGCCACGCCACGAGGTCCCCCGACCGGTACATCCGGGCGCCGGGCGCGCCGAACGGGTCGGCGACGAACCGTTCCGCCGTCAGACCCGGCCGCCCCAGATAACCGTGGGCCAGGCCGTCGCCGGCGATGTACAGCTCGCCCGGCACACCGACCGGCGCGGGGGTGAGCCCCTCGGTCAGCACGTGCACGCGGGTGTTGGGCAGCGGGGAGCCCAGCGGCACGGAACCGCCGCCCAGGGAGCCGCGCACGTCGTGGGTGGTGGTGAACGTGGTGGCCTCGGTGGGACCGTACCCGTTGGTGAGCCGCAGCGCCGGGTGCGCGTCCAGGACCCGGGCGCAGTGCTCCGGGGAGAGCCGGTCACCGCCCGCGACGAGCTGCCGCAGCCCTGAGAACGCACCGATGTCGTCGTCCGCGACCTGGTGGAACAGGCCCGCGGTGAGCCACAGGTGCGTGACGCCGCGTTCCTTGAGGAACCGGCCCAGCTCCGCCGGCGTGGGCAGCCCCTGCGGGTGCACGGCCAGCCGCGCCCCGCGCAGGAGGGCCGCCCACACCTCGAACGTCGACGCGTCGAAGGACAGCGAGGCGAACTGCGCGACCGTGTCACCCGGGCCGACGTCCGTGTACGCCGCCTCGTGCACCAGCCGGACGACGGCCCGGTGCGGGGTGAGCACGCCCTTCGGGGTACCGGTCGAGCCGGAGGTGTACATCACGTACGCGACGTGGTCCGGGGCCGGGTGCGGCCCGGGCGCCGTCGCCGGCCGTACGGCCACCGCCGCGGCGTCCCCGTCCAGGTCGACGGTGCGGGCCGCGGAGGCGGGCAGCCGGTCGCGCGTCGCCTCCTCGGTGACCACGAGCTCCACCCCGGCGTCACCGATCATGTACGCGAGCCGGTCGGCCGGATAGTCCGGGTCCAGCGGCACGTACGCGGCGCCGGCCTTCAGGACGGCGAGCAGCGCGGTGACCGCGTGCGCGCCCCGCTCCAGGCACAGGCCGACGAACGCGCCGGGTCCGGCACCCAGCGACACCAGGTGATGGGCGAGCCGGCCGGCCCGCTCGTCCAGCTCGCGGTACGTCAGCTCCTCGTCCCCGTACGTCAGGGCGACGGCGTCGGGGTGCGCGGCGGCCCGCGCGGCGAACAGCTCCGTGAGCGAGACCTCCGGCAGGTCGCGGGCGGTGTCGTTCCAGGCCCGTACGGTGAGTTCGGCCTCCGCGGCCGTGAGCATCGGCACCTCGCCCACCGGGGCGGCATCGCCGGCGGCGGGCAGCGCGGTCAGCAGGGCCTCCAGGTGGCCGCACAGCCGGGTGGCGGTCTCCCGGTCGTACAGCTCCGCGTCGTACGCGAGGGTGTAGGCCAGCTCGTCACCGCCGTAGGCGATGAGGTTCAGCGGGTAGTTGGTCGCCTCGGTGCCGGTCAGGCCGCGGACGCGCAGCCCGTGTGAGGCGGCCGCCTCGTCGTCCATCGGGTAGTTCTCGAAGACGACCAGGGTGCGGAACAGGTCGTCGCCGCGCTCGACGTCGCCGCACGCCTGGATGCGCGGCAGCGGCACGTACTCGTACTGGCGTGCCTCGACCTGCGCCCGCTGCACCTGCGCCAGCCAGTCGGCGACCGGTGCGGTCCCGTCGACGCGGACCCGTACCGGCAGCGTGTTGATCAGCATGCCGATCATCGACTCGGCACCCGGCAGGTCGGCCGGGCGGCCCGAGACGGTGGCGCCGAACACGACGTCGTCCGCTCCGGCGTGCCGGGCGAGCAGCAGCGCCCAGGCGCCCTGGAGCACCGTGTTGACGGTGAGCCGCTGCCGGCGGGCGAAGTCGAACAGTTCGCGGGAGGCCGCCGGCGACAGACGACGCGTGATCCGGGCGGTGGATCCCGTGCGGTGGCCGGGCGCGGGGTGCCGGAGGGCGGGGAGCGGGGTCGGCGCCCGGAAACCGGCGAGGGTGTCCCGCCAGTACGTCTCGGCCGCCGCCAGGTCCTGCCGCTCCAGCCACTCGACGTACGCGCCGAAGGGCCGGCCGGTGGGCAGCGCGGGCTCCCGGCCGGCCGCCAGGTCCGCGTACGCCTTGTGGGTCCGCGCGAGGACGTCGAAGGTGGACCAGCCGTCCAGCAGGATGTGGTGGAAGGCGCACACCAGCCGCACCGACGCGTCCGTCAGCCGGACGACGGTGAGGCGCATCAGCGGAGCGGTGGTCAGGTCCACCGGCCGGGCGAGGTCCTCGGCCAGGAGACGCCGCACCGCCTCGTCCCGCTCGGCGGCGGGCAGGGCACGCCAGTCGAGGTGGGTGACCGGCAGCTCGGCCCGGCGGTGGACCACCATCAGCGGGCGCTCCACGTCCCGCCACTCCAGCGAGGCGCGCAGCACGCCGACACGGTCGGCGACCGCCTGCCAGGCGCGCGCCAGCAGCGCGGGGTCGGTGACGCCGTCGAGCTCGAAGGACATCTGCTCGGCGTACGCGCCCGGGTCGGACAGGGTGTGGAACAGCATGCCGCTCTGCAGGGGCGTCAGCGGATGGATGTCCTCGACGTCCCGGCCGTCGCCGGCGATCCGGTCCACGGCCGCCTGGTCGAGCCGGGCGAGCGGGAAGTCCGACGGGGTCGCGCCGCCGTTCCGCGGGTCCAGGCAGTGCTCCACCACCCCGCGCAGCGCGGCGAGGAACGCGTCCGCGAGCCGCCGCACGGTGGCGGTGCGGTGCACGGCGGGGGCGTGGATCCAGTCGACGCGCAGCTCGCCGTCGCCGACGGCGGCCACGATGTCGATGGTGTGCGGGCGGGGCTGCTCGGGCGCCTGGTCGGCGCCGAGCGCGGCCAGCCGGGCGCGCACCAGGCCGCTGTCCCCGGTGGAGCCGTCCCACTGACCGAGGTAGTTGAAGCTGACCTCGGGGTGCGGGGCGGTCCCCAGCGCGGTGAGCGCGGGGCTGCCCGGCTCCGACAGGTGGCGCAGCGCCCCGTACCCGATGCCGCGGCCCGGGACGGCCCGCAGCCGCTCCTTCACCGACTTGAGGGCCTGCCCCCAGTCCCCGTCGGGCACGTCCAGCGTGACCGGGTGGATGGTGGTGAACCAGCCGACCGTGCGGGACAGGTCCACGTCGTCGAACAGCTCCTCGCGGCCGTGGCCTTCGAGGGCGATCGTCACCGGGTCGCCCGCCCAGTCGCGCAGCACGCGGCCGAGCGCGGTGAGCAGCACGTCGTTGATGTGGGTGCGGTACGCGGCGGGCACGCGCTGCAGCAGCGCCTCCGTCCCGGCGCGGTCGAGCCGCACGGACGTGACGGCCGCCGCGCCGAAGGTGTTGGCGCCGTCGTCACCGGAACCGTCACGCGGCAGCGGGCGGACGGCGGAGGCCGTCTCCTTCCAG
>NZ_JOBL01000279.1 GCF_000716335.1 Streptomyces sp. NRRL S-118
GCGTCGAACTCCCCGGCCCTCTCGACGAAGCCGCCCTCCCGCGTGTACGCGGTCCCCGGGTGATCCGGATCCGGATCGAACAGCGCGTCCAGGTCCCAGCCGCGGTCGCCCGGGAACTCCGACACCGCGTCACGGCCCGACGCCACCAGCTCCCACAGCTCCTCCGGCGAGCTCACCCCGCCCGGCAGCCGGCATCCCATGCCCACGATCGCCACCGGTTCGCTCGCCCGGTCCACGAGTTCCTGGTTCTGTCGCCGGAGGCGCTCGGTCTCCTTGACCGACCTCCGAAGGGCTCCGATGATGTCGTTCTTGTCGGTGGCCACGCCTACCCCTCCTGACCCGGGCGCGGCGATGCGACCAGGTTCTCGACTGCTCTCATGCCGCGCGCTCCCCTGTTGCGCCAATGAGTCACGGCCTCGTCCACACCGGACCGCCGGACATGCGTCCGCGGTCGGGCCATCTCTCGGTACGGGACATTCCGACTGCGCCGAAGTGACGTTCCCGGCACGCCAAAAGGGCTCGACGGCGTCGCGACGCACTGCAAAGGGCACCAAAGAAGGTCTTTGGAATGTCAAACCCCGGCAGAAAATCTCAAAAACGAGCTGTGCGCATCCTCATCCGGCGCATTCACCGAGTGACTCGGCCCTGCCGCATGGCATGGATGCCACTACTTCACCTTGCATGCTTCCGTGACTCCCCCGTGTGTCATGCATTGCATTGCCTTGAGTCTCATCAGACATTTCAGCGAAACGCGCGCGGCGAACAGCGATGCTCAAGCGGCGCCCTGCGTTCGTAAATGGTGAGTGCGACTTTAGGCCACTTTCCCGGACCCCAACCACCGGGGGACAGGTAGCTGTCATGCCCTGCCGGTCGCTCTACGGAACGTCGCGAATCCGGTTCTCTCCGTTGCGGGATGTCCCGTGCCCGGGCAGGAAACTGTCACCCCGTCATCCCGTGTCCACGTCCGGGCCGCCGCCGTGTCGCCCGGCCGGCGCTGCGACCGGGGCACGGCGGCCACCCGGGGGCTCAGCTCTCGATCAGGCGCTGGAGGGCCACCGTGTCGAACACGTCCTCCATCCGCACCGCGACCCCGCCTCGCAGGGTCCACGAGTGGACGAAGGGCAGCGTCCGGGTGGTGCCGCGGAGGGAGGTGACCTGGCGGACGCCGAAGACCACGACCCGGTCCCCGGAGACCACGTACTCCCGGGGCTCCAGGCGCATCCCGCCCAGGACCTGCGGCACCCGGGAGAGGAACTCCCGGACGCCCGCGTGGCCGTGCCGGGTACCGCCGAGGCCGTAAGCGGCCATCCCGTCGGGATGCACCCACTCCACCTGCGGGTCGAGGGTGTCGAGCAGGGCCGCCACATCGCGGTCGTGGAAGGCGCGGTAGGCGCGCTCGATGAGAGCCCGGTGCCCGTCGGCCGTGGCTGTGTCTGTGGCCGTGTCTGTGTCTGCGGCTGTGTCTGTGTCTGCGGCTGTGTCTGTGTCTGCGGCTGTGGTCATGCTGTTCATGTCGTGTGTCCCCGTTGTTCGAAAAGCTGCTTCAGACCTGGATGTGCTGCGGATACAGGGCGCGCAGGGTGCGTTCGATGCCGTCACGCCAGCCCACCCGGCAGGGGCCGGTGAGCCGCCGGCGCAGGGTGGGGTCGAACCGGTACGTCTCCCGGGTGACCTCGTCGGGAACGAGCCGGGCCTCGACACCGGTGAGCGCCTCGATGTGACGGAGCAGGTCGGTGACGCCGACCGACTCGTCGCCACCCCAGTTGACCAGCGTGGAGGGCACCGAAGCGGCCCGCCACAGGTGCGGGACCTGCGCGACGAGGTCGTCGGTGTGAAGGAGCGAGCACCAGTTCTGGCCCGTCGGTGGCACGGCGATCGCCGCCCCGGCCAGCATCTGCCGGAAGTACAGCATCGGCACACCGCCGTAACTGCCCGGCCCGTAGGCGATGTTGAGGCGGGCGATGGTGGTGGGCAGGTCCAGCACCCGGGCGAACGCGCGGACCACGCCCTCCGTGGCGAGTTTGGCCATCGGGTAGGCGGGGAGCCAGTCGGCGGAGGCGTCGACCGGGTCGTCCTCGGTGTAGGCGTGGTCCAGTGTCCGCCGGGCGTACAGGGCCCCCGTGGAGACGTACAGGAAGGATTCGGCCGCGCGGCAGTGGGTCATCAGGCGGCCGGTGGCCACCGTGTTGATCTCGGCGGCGCGGTTGAAGTCACCGTCCTCGCCGCGGTCCACGGCGGAGTGCAGCACATGGGTGAAGTCCTCGGGCACGCCCTTGAACGCGTTCTCCGAGGTGTCGGCCATGTCCCAGCGCCAGGTGATGATCCCCGCGTCGGCCAGTTGGCGCTCGACGCCCGGGGCGCCGAACCGGCCCAGGCACCAGACCTCGTTGTGCTCGGCCAGGGCCAGGGCGACCGGCCGCGCCACCTGCCCGGTGCCGCCGGTTATCAGGATCTTCTTGCCTCGTGTCACGTCGTCTCTCCCCCGTGATCGGTCGTACGTACGGTGCCGCCGGTGGCGCGCGCGGCGTCGGCCTCGGCCAGGCAGCGGTTCAGCTCCCGGCGCAGGATGGCCTGGAAGGCCGCCACATGGCGCGGCCCCATCAGGGTGTGGTGCTCACCGGGCACCTCCAGGTACCGGTTGGGCTCCGTGGTGTGCTCGTCCCAGCGGCGCAGTTCGTGCTCCAGCCAGTCCTCCCTGGTGCCGCGCAGGGGCTCCGCGTGGAAGACGCTCATCGAGCGCACCGTCCCGGCCGGCTCGTAGCCGCGCCCCAGATCGGTCAGCGCGTCGGCGACCTCCGCCCAGGCGGCGAACTTCTCCTCGTCGAGGTCGAGGTCGGCCAGCCGCTGGGCCGGGGCGAGACCGAGCAGGCGGGACACCTGCGCCTCCCGGGGCAGCGCCCGCAGCGTGGCCGGGAGCCGGGCGGCCTGCTCCTTGTCGATGAGGTCGAGGAAGGCCGCCAGGTGGGTGGCGGTCTCGGTGAAGTCCAGCTCCTCCATCCGGTACTTGATGTGCGGTGGCAGGTTGAAGCTGCCGACGAAGTCGACCCGCTCTCCCCCGGCCTCCAGGACCTTGGCGATCTCGAAGGCCACCGAGGCGCCGTACGAGTAGCCGGCCAGGGCGTACGGACCGTGCGGCTGCCGCGCCCGGATGGCGGTCACATAGGTGTCGACCATCTCCTCGTAGGAGGTGAAGGGCTTCTCGCCCTCGTTGAAGCCGCGGGCGCGCAGGGCGTAGAAGGGGCGGTCCCCGGTGAAGTAGGTGGCGAGTCCGACGAAGACCAGCACCTCGCCGACGCCCGGGTGGACGCAGAAGAGCGGGGTCCTGGTACCGGATGTCTGCAGCGGCACGATCGGGTCGTACGGGCGGACGCCGGCCGGTGTCCCGGTTCCGGCCCGGATCCCCGTCCCGGCCCGGCCGCCGCCGGCCAGGCGGGCGGCCAGGTCGCGGACCGTGGGCGAGGTCAGGACGGTGACGACCTCCATCCCGGTGATGCCGAGGCGCTGCGCCACCAGCGCACGCAGCCGCAGGATGTCGATCGAGGTGCCCCCCAGGTCGAAGAAGCTCGCGGTGGCGCTGATCGCGGCCGGGTCCATGCCGAACAGCTCGGCGTAGATCACCGCGATCGCCCGCTCCAGCGGCCCCTCGGGTGGTGTGTGGTCTCCCAGCATGCGCTGCCGGAGGTCGTCCGCGGCGCGCCGCTCGGCGTCGTACGCGCCCGACTCCAGGCTGCGCCGCATCCGGGCGCGCTGGATCTTGCCGAGGCTGGTCTTCGGGAAGGACTCGGCGGGCAGTGGCAGGACCAGCGCGGGCCGGAAGCCCCAGTGCATCACCACGGTGCTGCGGATGGCCGTCATCACACCGTGCAGGCCGTCCTCGGCACCGGCGGGGAGATCGGGGGTGAAGGCGATGACGAGCTGCTCGGTGTCGCTCCCGGCCGGGCGGGTGGGGAAGGCCGCGACATGGGTGGGGGTCACCCCGTCGAGCCGTTCGAGCACGGCCTCGATGTCGTGGCTGAAGTAGCTGACACCGTTGACGATGACGCTGTCCTTGCTGCGCCCGACGAGAGTGAGCCGGCCGTCGTCGATACGGCCCAGGTCGCCGCTGCGAAACCAGTCGTCGGCCGTGAAGGCCGCCGCGGTGGCCTGCGGGTCGTTGAAGTAGCCGGAGGTGAGCACGGGGCCGCGCAGCTGGAGTTCGCCGGCCTCGCCGTCGGGCAGCACCCGCCCGTCCTCGTCCACCACCCGCATGCGCAGCCCCTCGACCGGGGTACCGAGGTGGGCGAACTCCGCGCCCCGGTCGGCCTCGGGGAAGGCACCGCGGGAGTACACGCTGCCCGCGCAGGTCTCGGTCATCCCGAAGGCCGGCCAGAGGGCGTCGGGCGCCAGGCCGTACGGGGCGAGCGTACGCAGAAACGTCTCCCCGGTGGCCACGACCACCGCCTCGCCGCCGCTGACGATGTGCCGCAGCCTGCTGAGGTCGAGGGGCCGGGGCTCGGCGTCCAGCCGGCCGGCCGCCGCATTGATCAGCCCGAGCAGGAAGTTCGGGGTGAAGGTCATCGTCACGCCGTGCCGGTCGGCCAGCCGCAGGAACTCCAGCGGATCACCGAGCACCGCCGCGGCAGGGGCGTGGACCTGGCGGCTCCCCGTGGACAGTGGCAACAGGTGGCATTCCAGGAGCGCCGCCACATGGTCGAAGGAGACCCAGTTCAGCATGGTGTCGGCAGCGGTGAGCCGCTGGTGGCCGTTCTTGGCGGCCATGGAGGCGAGCAGCGCGGCATGGCTGAGCATGACCGCTTTGGGGGCACCGCTCGAACCGGAGGTCAGCATGAGCAGGGCCGTGTCGTCCGGTAAGGCGCGGTGCGGTTCACCGGCCGGTGGGTGATCGCACAGCTCCTCCAGCGCGGCCACCCGCAGCCCCTGGACGTGCGCGGGTCCGTCGGCGAGGGCGGTGGTGGTCACGGTCAGCGGGTCGCCGAGCAGGGCGGCCACATGGCGCAGCCGCTCGGCGAAGGCCACCGGGTCACCGGCCGGTGCCGCCATCGGGCAGGGGAGGAAGCCGCCGAGCACCGCTGCCCAGAACGCGGGCAGGAAGTCCTGCGAGCGTTCCAGGACGATGACGACCCTGTCCTTCGGTCGCAGTCCCCGCGCCCGCAGCCCGGACAGGATCCGGCGGGCCCGCTCCAGGAGCTCGGGGTGGCTCTGGGCCTCGTACCCGAGGTGGGCCGCGCCGTGGCAGTGGCGCAGTCCGGAGGCGGGATACTGCTCGGCCGCCGTCAGGAGCAGGTCGGTGAGGGTGCCCGTAGCGGTGCCTGACGAAGGGGTTGTCGGGGACGCGGTGTTCGGGGACGTGGTGTTCGGGGACGCGGCGGTGGGAAGCGTCGAGGAAGTCACGGTCGGGTTCGTCTCCTGGCATCGGGGCACGCCGAACGCGGCGTGTGTGCCGAATCGGATGAAGGGCGTGAAGGTCGTCCGGGAGCGAGGAGGTGGCCGAAAGGCTCGGGGGGCGCTGATCGGCGTCCGGGGCGCCGCTGCCGTGGGCCGGGGCCCGGCCCTGGTGGCACGGCCGGGCCGGCGGCCGGCCGGCGGGCGGCGAAGCCCGGGGACGCGGCGTCGGCGCGGCGGGGGCCGTGCCGCTCACCGGAGCGGGCGCCGGGCTCCGGCGCGTCGCGGCCGGCGGCGGTGCCGATCTCCGGATGACATCCCGGTGGGCGGTCCACCCGGCGCTTGAACAGCGGTGTCGGTGGCGTGGAAGAACGGCGCATCTGTGAGCTGACTCATCCCCGTGCGACTTGTGGTCAGGGGGCCACCGTAGGCTCGATCATGGCTTGAACGGGGATGTGCAGGGGCGCAGTTGGCCAGGACCGGACACCGTCGGCACGCTCCGCGCAAGGAGCGGCACGGTGCGCGACGCAAGCGGAACTGGTGCTTCGTCTTCCGGGGCGACGGTGCAGCTTGCTGCCAGCGTGGCCGGATAGGTCATCCGAGCCGGGGCAGGCGGTGCAGCTTGATGCCCCGGTCGGTCGTCGGCGTTTGCGCCGATGGTCGCGGTGGACCGCCCGGGGAGGGACGTGACCTCGATGCGGGTCGCCGGTGCGGGGGCACGTACGCGCGGCGCCAGGCGGCATGCCTCCGGCCGCGGCTGCCGTCGTACGCCGGGGCCGGGACGTATCCGCGGGGCGGCGGGCCCGGAACCCCGGCGAGCACACCGACGGGTGCCTCGCACCACCGGACCCGCACGGTCCGGGGCGCCGACAGCACCCGCCGATCGGTCAGTAACGCCTGCTCGCGGCCACCGCGACCATGCCGCCCAGGACGCCGAGCGCCACACACAACGGCGAGTACAGGACGCTGTTCCAGCGCTGGAATTCGGCGGCGGCCCCGGAGTTCATGAAATACCCGCCGACACCACGGGCGAGCAGCACCCCGGCCAGCCCGTACATGCCCACCAGCCGCAGCCAGTCCGGGCCGATCGACGGGATCGACTCGTTGACCATGAGGGTGAGGACGGCGCCACCGAACAGCGCCAGGCCGACCATCATGGCGCTCGCCGCCGACGGCATCACGCCATCGTCGGTGCCACCGATCGTTTTGGTGAACGTCACCGTATCCTTCATCGGCCAGGGCGAGAACGCCCAGATGAAGTGCATCACGCCGGCTGCCGTGAGTACCGTCGCCAATCCCACGGGGACCACAGTGCGGATCATTTCCAGTGCCTCCCACTCGATTCCGTACACGCCACGGAATCAGTATGGCAACAGCACTTTTACCGAAGGGAGTTGACCCCCTTTCACCACCATGGCAGGAGGCGCGACACCGGCGGACGCAAACCTTTTTCCGGGTTCCGGGCACGCGAACGGGACCTGCGGTGGCCGAGAACGAACATGGACTCGATACCGCAGGTCCCGTTGCCGGCATTCCGGCGGAGCGGCTCCTGATCAGGTTCCGTGCCGGCCGGTGACTGTCCAG
>NZ_KL591049.1:0-4452 GCF_000716335.1 Streptomyces sp. NRRL S-118
AAGAGCGCATTGATCACGCTCGTGGAGCATGCGCTGATGGCACGACTCAAGTAAGCGTGGATATACGGAAGTTGTCGTAGACATTCGGTGGTGCCTACAGGGATGCCGTGTGTCGTCCGACACGGTCCCGCCCGCCAGGTTCATAACGTTTCGACAGAGAATTGGTGGGCACTGGACACAAGGCGCATTCGGCTGGTGCCGCTGTGCTCACATGGGCCCCGCCTTTTGGCGGGGCTCGCTCTTTATGCCCGTTTTATCTGGGGTCTGGACCAGTGGCAATGGCCTATTTCCGCTGTTTGGAACGGGGCCGCTTTACATGCTGCAATGCGACGAACTCCCGAGTAGTACGGCCCTGAACAGAAAACGGCACAACGTAGGTGCCGGCGCCGAGAGGTTGTTGGTCGAGTGAGGCGAAGCAAGAACAGCGCCGCGGAGCAGCAGGCGCGGGGCAACTTCACCCCGCCCGCGCGCACTGCGGTGCCGCCTGCCGATGCGCCCGGAGCCCTGTCGGACGGCGCGGCCGCCGGCACCGGCAGCACGAGCAAGTTGTCCCCGCGCAACTGGCGGGTGCCGACCAGGCTGAACGCGATCCTCCTCATACCCGTGCTGGTCGGCCTCGTCATGGGCGGCTTCCAGGTCAAGCAGTCGATCGACACCTGGAGCGAGGCCCAGGACGCCGAGAAGACAGCCCTGGTGGTGCGCGCCGCCTCCGAGTACGGCGCGGCCCTGCTCAACGAGCGCGACCTCACCGCCGCGCCGCTGCTGACCGCGAAGAGCGCGCAGGACCGCGAGGCCGCCGAGGTCAAGCAGGCGTACGCCGCGACGGACGCCGCCAAGGTCCGGTTCGACGCCGCCGTCGCGAACATGCCGGAGGACCAGGGCCTGGAGCGCCGCCTGAAGCTGTTCCGGGCGGAGGAGCCGACCCTGGAGCAGCTCCGGGAGAGCGCGTACACCAAGGCCCTCGACCCGGTGCGGACCGAAGAGGGCTACGTCAAGGTCCAGCACTCGCTGATGGAGTTCTCCAACGAGCTCGGCCTCGGCACCGGCAACATCACCAGCTACGGCCGTACCGTCTACGCCGTCCAGCTCGCCAAGGCCGCCACCTCGCTCCAGCGCTCCATCGGCATGCACCTGCTGGTGCGGCCGAGCAAGGACGACGAGGACTTCGCCCAGCAGTCGGTGGCCTTCAACTCGTACAACTACCTGGAGCAGATCGCCATCGGCGAGTACGTGTCCGGCGGCACCGCCGAGGACACGGAGAAGCTGAAGCAGGTCATGGCCGGCAAGGCGGCCGACGGCGCCAAGCGGCTGCAGGAGGCCGGTCTCAAGCCGCCGGTGGTCGACGGTTCCGTCTTCACCGGTATGGCCGGTGCGATCGGCAAGGCCAAGGACGCCGACGGGATCCAGGAGCTGCGGGCGAAGGACGTCACGCCGCAGACCTGGATGGGCGCCGCGACCGCGAAGTTCGACGGCTACAGCGAGATCGAGGCCGACCTCGTCACCAAGGCGGTGGACGAGGCCGCGGAGATCTCCGGCGACGCCAAGACGGACGCCTTCGTCAACGGTGCCATCGTGGTGATCGCGCTGCTCGCGGCGTTCATCCTGGCCGGGATGATGGCCCGCCAGATGAGCACGTCGATGAGCCGCCTGCGCACCGCCGCCTTCTCCATCGCCGAGCAGCGCCTGCCGATGCTGGTCGACCAGCTCTCGCGCACCGACCCGGGCCGCGTCGACACCCGCGTGGAGCCCATCCCGATCAACTCCCAGGACGAGATCGGCGAGGTCGCCCGCGCCTTCGACCAGGTCCACCGCGAGGCCGTCCGGCTCGCGGCCGAGCAGGCCCTGCTCCGGGGCAACGTCAACGCGATCTTCACCAACCTGTCGCAGCGCAACCAGTCGCTGATCGAGGGCCAGCTGACCCTGATCACCGACCTGGAGAACAACGAGGCCGACCCGGACCAGCTGGAGAACCTCTTCAAGCTGGACCACCTGGCCACGCGTATGCGCCGCAACGGCGAGAACCTCCTCATCCTCGCGGGCGAGGAGCCCGGCCGCCGCTGGAACCAGCCGGTGCCGCTGGTGGACGTGCTGCGCGCCGCCTCCTCCGAGGTGGAGCAGTACGAGCGCATCGAGATCACCGGTGTGCCGGAGTCGGAGATCCACGGACAGGCCGTGACCGACCTCGTGCACCTGCTCGCCGAGCTGCTGGAGAACGCCACCACGTTCTCCTCCCCGCAGACGAAGGTCCGCGTCACCGCCACCCGTCTCCCCGACGGCCGCGTGATGGTCGAGATCCACGACAAGGGCATCGGCCTGACCGCCGAGGACTTCGCCGACATCAACCACAAGCTGGCCAACCCGCCGACCGTGGACGCCGCGATCTCGCAGCGCATGGGGCTGTTCGTGGTCGGCCGCCTCGCCGACCGGCACGGCATCCGCGTCCAGCTGCGCCCCTCGGGCGAGCAGGCGGGTACGACGTCGCTGGTCATGCTGCCGGACGCGATCACCCACGGTGGTGGTGGCGACCCGATGCTGGACGACGACTTCACCGTCTCCCAGATCATCCCGGAGCAGCAGGCCTTCGAGGCCGCCCCGCTGCGCACGGCGGCGGAGCTCGGCTTCGACGACTCCCGCTACGAGCAGCCGTCCGGCGACGGCACCGCTCTGGACCCGGTGGGCCGCTCCCTGCAGCGCGAGGAGCGCCGCGCGGCGCTGGGCGCGCAGCTGTTCCGCGACGAGACGGACGAGCAGCCGCAGGAGCAGTACGACCCCCAGCGGGACGCGTACGGCTCCCAGGAGCACTATGACGCTTCCCAGGAGCGCTACGACGCTTCGCAGGAGCAGTACGTACCGCAGGAGTCGTACGAGACGCAGGAGCGGTACGACGCGCAGGACCAGTACGGCCGGCAGGCGTCGGCGTACGGGCAGGACGGCGGCTACGAGCAGCAGCAGCCGGGCACCGGGTACGACCAGTACGGTGGTGGCGACTACGCGACCGGCGAGTACGCCGCACCCGGCTATGCGGAACCGTCCTTCTCGGATGGCGAGGCGCAGCAGCCGCAGTACGACCGCCAGTTCGATACCGGTACCCACCAGGGCGACTGGGCGGACCAGGGCACGTACACGGGCGGTTTCGACAGGTCGTACGGTACGGAATCGGAATCTGCCCAGGGCGCTCCCGCGAACGGCCGGGAACGCGTAGGCTTCTCCTCGGGTCCCCCCGCTCCGAGCACCGGACACGAGCTGACCGACGCAGGTCTGCCGCGCCGGGGCAGCAGTGGCGGCCCGCAGCAGGCCTCGCAGCCGGCACAGCAGCAAGCGCAGCAGCAGGAGCGGTCGCAGGCACAGCAGCAGACGGCTCCGCAGCAGCAGGCTCAGCAGGGCGAGGACGGCTCCGAGGGCTGGCGTTCGGCGAACGACGAGCGCTGGCAGCGGGCCGAGAAGCTCCGCAAGCCCGCGGCAGGCGGGGTCACCCCGTCCGGGCTGCCGCGGCGGGTCCCCAAGGCCAATCTGGTCGAGGGCAAGGCCGAGCAGACCCCGCAGGGCGGCCCACAGGTCTCCCGCGCCCCGGAGGACGTGCGTGGCAGGTTGAGCAACCTGCGGCGCGGTGTCCAGCAGGGACGCAACGCGGGAACGGACACGAACGGACCGGGCCTCGGCCCGGGTAGCACCTACAACCAGGAGCGTTAGTGTGAGCCCGATGAGCCAGGCGGCGCAGAATCTGAACTGGTTGATCACCAACTTCGTGGACAACACCCCCGGGGTGTCCCACACGGTGGTGGTCTCCGCCGACGGACTCCTGCTGGCGATGTCCGAGGGGTTCCCCCGTGACCGTGCCGACCAGCTCGCCGCCGTCGCGTCCGGCCTGACGTCGCTGACCGCGGGGGCGTCCAGGATCTTCGAAGGCGGCGCGGTCAACCAGACCGTGGTGGAGATGGAGCGCGGCTTCCTCTTCATCATGTCCATCTCGGACGGCTCGTCGCTGGCCGTCCTCGCGCACCCCGACGCCGACATCGGCCTCGTCGGGTACGAGATGGCCCTTCTGGTGGATCGCGCGGGCAGTGTCCTCACCCCGGACCTGCGCGCCGAACTGCAGGGCAGTCTTCTCAACTAACAGACGGACCGTGCGTTTCCCGCCACCGCACCATAGGGTGCGGTGGCGCGGGTCCACAGGGACATGGACCGGCGAACGGCAGTCGGAGGAGGAAGAAACGTGGCAACACCCCCAGGCGGACACCACCCATATGACGGTGCGCACCAGTCGCAGGGTGAGAACGGCCAGAACCGCTTCAACTTCCCCTCGACGCCGAGCGGGCAAGGCGCCCAGCAGCCCTACCAGGGCCCTCCGTCGTACGTTCAGCCGCAGGCACCGCGCATCCAGCCGGTGCAGCAGCGGCGCAGGGCCCCGGAGCCGGCGCCCTCGTCCGGCTCCACGGGGAACCACAATCCGCT
>NZ_KL591049.1:4585-5019 GCF_000716335.1 Streptomyces sp. NRRL S-118
GTCGACCACGGCGGATCCATCCAGGCTGCAAGGGCAGTTGCCCGAACACCAGCGGATCTGCCGGCTGTGCTTCGAGATCAAGTCGGTGGCTGAGATCTCGGCACTCCTCTCCATCCCCCTCGGCGTCGCCCGGATCCTCGTAGCCGACCTGGCGGAGGCCGGACTTGTCGCCATCCACCAGCCCGGCGGCGACGAGTCCGCCGGCGGCCAGCCAGACGTGACACTGCTCGAAAGGGTGCTCAGTGGACTTCGCAAGCTCTAGCGGCGGTGCAGCCCGCTCAACCACCAGCGCGAAGATCGTGGTGGCGGGCGGCTTCGGCGTGGGCAAGACCACGTTCGTCGGTGCCGTCTCGGAGATCAACCCGCTGCGTACCGAGGCCGTCATGACGTCCGCGTCCGCCGGTATCGACGACCTCACGCACACCGGCGACAAG
>NZ_JOBL01000282.1 GCF_000716335.1 Streptomyces sp. NRRL S-118
GCCCGACGCGTGCGTGGCGGGCGCCTTCCTGGCGGTCTTCTTCTTGGAGGACGCTTCTTCGGCGGGTGCCGTTGACGTGGGTGGCTCCTCGGCAACCGCCTCCGGTGCAGACGTCCTCTTCGCGGACGCCTTCTTGTGGGGCGTTTCCTTTGCGGCCGCCTTCCTGGAGGACGTTTCCTCGGCGGGCGACGTCCTGGCCACGGTCTTCCTCGCGGGAGCCTCCTTGGCGGCTGTCTTCTTGGCGGACGCCTTTCGGGCAGCCCTTCCGGCGGCCGGCTCCCCCCCTGCCCCAGCGGCGGCCTTTCCGGCCTGCGTCTTCCCCGCCGGGGCCCTCCGCGCGGGCGCCGCGTCCACCAGCACCTCGGCGCGGGCCTCGGCGACCGGACCGGGGGCCTTCCTGGCGGGGGCCTTCCGCGAGGCGGCAGCGGACGACCTCGTGGAAACCCGGTGCGCAGGCGCCCGCGCGGGTGCCTCCGCCGGCGCGGCCCGCGCCGCCTTCGCGGTCGTCTTCCTGGCGGCCGTCTTCTCCGCGGCGGTCTTCTTCGCCACCATGTCGCGGCCCCTTCACATATTGTGATCTTGCTCGCGAATCGTGCTGGGACGATAAATCGACTCCAGCCCCGCGGCAACGGGGCACGCCGCCGGTTCCGGTGGCCCCATGCCCGCGGCAGGACAGCCTGCATCCGTTGTGCCCAGCTCCCCGCGCCGTAATCCGGCCACCTCGGCCGTTGCGGAGCTGGCGGCGCGCATGTGGCCATTCGGGTCACCCCGCCGCCCGCCGCGGCGCCGGCGAAAAGCGGTCGGCTCCGCCCCCGCGAGGCCCGTACACTGGGCGGAGCGAAAGGCGTGGATGGGGACCAGTAGCGTCGTACGCAGCCATGAGCGACCCGGGGACGGTGAGAGCCCGGGGGCGAGCCCGACGTGAATCATCACCCCGGAGCCGCCGGAAGAACGCCGCAAGGCCAGTAGAACCGGCATCGCGACCCCAATGAGGGGGCTCAGGACGTCCGGCCGGACGCCCGGGGCCAAGGAGGGTGGTACCGCGGGAGCACGCAGCGCGCTCTCGTCCCTCCGACGGAACGAGGAACAGTCCGCCGGAGGATTCGATGTCGCAGTACCGCCAGGTACCCGCCCAGGTCGACCTGCCCGCCCTCGAGCACGCCGTGCTCGAGTTCTGGCGCGAGCAGAAGATCTTCGCCAAGAGCCTCGAGCAGTCCGAGGGCCGCCCGGAGTGGGTCTTCTACGAGGGCCCCCCGACCGCCAACGGCATGCCCGGCGCCCACCACATCGAGGCCCGCGTCTTCAAGGACGTGTTCCCCCGCTTCCGCACCATGCGGGGCTACCACGTCGCCCGCAAGGCCGGCTGGGACTGCCACGGCCTGCCGGTCGAGCTCGCCGTGGAGAAGGAGCTCGGCTTCTCCGGCAAGAAGGACATCGAGGCGTACGGCATCGCCGAGTTCAACGCCAAGTGCCGCGAGTCCGTGACCCGCCACACCGACGCGTTCGCCGAGCTGACGACCCGCATGGGCTACTGGGTCGACCTGGACGACGCCTACCGGACGATGGACCCGGAGTACGTCCAGTCGGTCTGGTGGTCCCTGAAGGAGATCTTCGACAAGGGGCTCCTGGTCCAGGACCACCGCGTCGCCCCCTGGTGCCCGCGCTGCGGCACGGGCCTGTCCGACCACGAGCTGGCGCAGGGGTACGAGACGGTCGTCGACCCGTCCGTCTTCGTGCGCTTCCCGCTGACCTCCGGCCCGCTCGCGGGCGAGGCCGCCCTCCTGGTCTGGACGACGACCCCCTGGACCCTCGTCTCCAACACCGCCGTCGCCGCCCACCCCGAGGTCACCTACGTCGTCGCCACCAACGGCGAGGAGAAGCTGGTCGTCGCCCGGCCGCTGCTGGAGAAGGCGCTCGGCGAGGGCTGGGAGGCCACCGGGCAGACCTTCACCGGCGCCGAGATGGAGCGCTGGACGTACGAGCGCCCCTTCGAGCTCGTCGAGTTCCCCGCGCCGGCCCACTTCGTCGTGAACGCCGACTACGTGACCACCGAGGACGGTACGGGTCTGGTCCACCAGGCGCCCGCCTTCGGTGAGGACGACCTCAAGGTCTGCCGCGCGTACGGCCTGCCCGTCGTGAACCCGGTCCGGCCGGACGGCACCTTCGAGGAGGACCTCGCTCTCGTCGGCGGCCAGTTCTTCAAGAAGGCCGACGAGGCCCTCACCGCCGACCTCCAGGCCCGCGGCCTGCTCTTCAAGCACATCGCGTACGAGCACAGCTACCCGCACTGCTGGCGCTGCCACACGGCACTGCTCTACTACGCCCAGCCGTCGTGGTACATCCGTACGACCGCGGTCAAGGACCGGCTGCTGGAGGAGAACGAGAACACCAACTGGTTCCCGGACTCCGTCAAGCACGGCCGCTTCGGCGACTGGCTGAACAACAACATCGACTGGGCGCTGTCCCGCAACCGCTACTGGGGCACGCCGCTGCCGATCTGGCGCTGCGAGGAGGGCCACCTCACCTGTGTCGGCTCGCTCGCCGAGCTGAGCGAGCTCACGGGCTCCGACCAGTCGTCCCTGGACCCGCACCGCCCGTACATCGACGACGTGACCTTCCCCTGCCCGACGTGCCGGGGGACGGCGACGCGCGTCCCCGAGGTCATCGACGCCTGGTACGACTCGGGCTCCATGCCGTTCGCGCAGTACGGCTACCCGTACAAGAACAAGGACCTGTTCGAGAAGCGCTACCCGGCGCAGTTCATCTCGGAGGCGATCGACCAGACCCGCGGCTGGTTCTACACGCTGATGGCCGTCGGCACCCTGGTCTTCGACAAGTCGTCGTACGAGAACGTGGTCTGCCTGGGCCACATCCTCGCCGAGGACGGCCGGAAGATGTCCAAGCACCTGGGCAACATCCTCCAGCCGATCCCGCTCATGGACCAGCACGGCGCGGACGCGGTGCGCTGGTTCATGGCGGCCGGCGGCTCCCCGTGGGCGGCGCGGCGCGTGGGCCACGGAACGATCCAGGAGGTCGTCCGCAAGACGCTCCTGACGTACTGGAACACCGTCGCATTCCAGGCGCTGTACGCGCGGACGTCCGGCTGGGCGCCGTCGGCCGAGGACCCGGCCCCGGCGGACCGGCCGCTGCTGGACCGCTGGCTGCTGTCCGAGCTGCACGCGCTCGTGGACCAGGTGACGCAGGCCCTGGAGGCCTACGACACCCAGCGCGCCGGCAAGCTGCTGTCGGCCTTCGTGGACGACCTGTCGAACTGGTACGTGCGCCGCTCACGCCGCCGCTTCTGGCAGGGCGACAAGGCGGCCCTGCGCACCCTCCACGACGTCGTGGAGACCGTCACGCGCCTGATGGCCCCGCTGACCCCGTTCATCACCGAGCGGGTCTGGCAGGACCTGGTCGTGCCGGTGACGCCGGAGGCACCCGAGTCGGTCCACCTGTCCGGCTGGCCGGAGCCGGACCTGTCCGCCATCGACCCCTCCCTCTCCTCGCAGATGGCGCTCGTCCGCCGCCTGGTGGAGCTGGGCCGCGCCACGCGAGCGGAGTCCGGGGTCAAGACCCGCCAGCCCCTCTCGCGGGCGCTCGTCGCCGCGGCGGGCTTCGAGTCGCTCTCGACCGAGCTGCACGCCCAGATCACGGAGGAGCTGAACGTCTCCTCGCTCGCCTCCCTCTCCGAGGTGGGCGGCTCGCTGGTCGACACGACCGCCAAGGCGAACTTCCGCGCCCTGGGCAAGCGCTTCGGCAAGGGCGTCCAGGACGTGGCGAAGGCGATCGCCGCGACGGACGCGGCGGCGCTGTCCCTGGCCCTGCGCGGTGGCGAGGCCACCCTGGAGGTCAACGGCGAGACGATCACGCTCACGCCGGACGAGGTGATCATCACCGAGACGCCGCGTGAGGGCTGGTCGGTCGCCTCCGACGCGGGCGCGACGGTCGCCCTGGACCTGGAGATCACCCCCGAGCTGCGCCGCGCGGGCCTCGCCCGTGACGCGATCCGCCTGATCCAGGAGGCCCGGAAGAACAGCGGCCTGGACGTCGCGGACCGGATCGCGCTGCGCTGGCGGTCCACGGACCCGGAGGTCGCCTCGGCCCTCACGGACCACGCGGCCCTGATCGCCGACGAGGTCCTGTGCACGGACTTCGCCGACACCGAGGCCGACGACACCTTCGGCGCTCCGTTCTCGGACGAGTCCCTGTCCCTGACGTTCCGCCTCCGCAAGGCGTAACCCGCACGCGGAAGGGCCCGGCCGCACGCCGCGGCCGGGCCCTTCCGCGTTCTCCGCCCCGCCCCCGACGCGTACGGCGGGCGGCTCCCCCCCCCGTTACCGTTTTCGTGGCTCCGCAATGGGGCCTCCGGCCTTCGGG
>NZ_KL591050.1:0-115 GCF_000716335.1 Streptomyces sp. NRRL S-118
CTCGCCGAACTCCAGCCCCCGCGCCACCGCCTCGAACTCCGCCAGCATCGGCTCCATGCGCGGGGAGTGGAAGGCGTGGGAGACCCGCAGGCGCGTGGTCCTGCGCCTTCCACCC
>NZ_KL591050.1:374-636 GCF_000716335.1 Streptomyces sp. NRRL S-118
TTCACCGCCGCGATCTCCAGCCGGCCGTCGAACCCGGCCAGCGACTCCGCGACCTCGGCCTCCTCGGCCTGCACCGCGACCATCGCCCCGCCGGCGGGCAGCGCCCCCATCAGCTTGCCGCGCGCCACCACCAGGGCGACCGCGTCGCCCAGGGACAGAGCCCCCGCCGCATGCGCGGCGGCGATCTCACCGACCGAGTGGCCGATCAGGTGGTCCGGGCGGACGCCCAGGGACTCCACGAGCCGGAACAGCGCCACCTCGA
>NZ_KL591050.1:738-1282 GCF_000716335.1 Streptomyces sp. NRRL S-118
CGTGTACTCCGTCGAGTCGAGCAGCTCGCCGCCGGTGGCGAGCAGTTCCCGCAGCGACCGGCCCAGCCGCGGATCGGCCTCCGCGCACACCGCGTCCAGAGCCGCGGCGAACACGGGGAACCGCTCCGCCAGTTCGAGCCCCATCCGAGCCCGCTGCGATCCCTGGCCGGTGAACAGGAACGCGGTCTTCCCCGCGACCGGACGGCCGTCGACGGCCCGGGCCGTGGACCCCTCCCCGGCGAGCGCGGCCAGTGCGGCCAGCAGCTCCTCGCGGTCGGCGGCCACCACGGCCGCCCGGTGGTCCAGCGACGCTCTCGACGTCGCCGTCGAGAACGCGACGTCCGCGACGGACAGCTCGGGCCGTGCCGCCAGGTGCGTACGCAGCCGCTCGGCCTGCGCCCGCAGTGCCGCACCCGTGCGGGCCGACACCAGGACGGGCACCGCGCCCGCCGGCCGCTCCGCCGGGGTGTCCACCGCTTCCTGCGCGGGAGCCTCTTCGAGGATCACGTGCGTGTTGGTGCCGCTGACGCCGAACGACGACACA
>NZ_KL591050.1:1372-1785 GCF_000716335.1 Streptomyces sp. NRRL S-118
GCCGCGGCCGTCCGGAGGCGGGCCACTCCCGCGCCCCGGTCAGCAGCTCGACCGCGCCCGACGCCCAGTCGACGTGCGGCGACGGCTCGTCGGCGTGCAGCGTGGGCGGCAGCACACCGTGCCGCAGCGCCATCACCATCTTGATCACACCGGCCACACCGGCCGCCGCGGAGCTGTGCCCGATGTTGGACTTGACCGATCCCAGCCACAGCGGGTCACCGGCCTCCCGCTCCCGGCCGTAGGTCGCCAGCAGCGCCTGGGCCTCGATCGGGTCGCCCAGCGTCGTACCCGTGCCGTGGCCCTCCACCGCGTCCACCTCCGCGGGCGACAGCCCGGCGTTGGCGAGGGCCGCCCGGATCACCCGCTCCTGCGAGGGACCGTTGGGCGCGGTGAGGCCGTTGCTCGCACCGTCC
>NZ_KL591050.1:1861-2437 GCF_000716335.1 Streptomyces sp. NRRL S-118
CCGTTGCTCGCACCGTCCTGGTTGACGGCCGAGCCACGCACCACGGCGAGGACCTCGTGGCCGTGGCGCCGCGCGTCCGACAGCCGCTCCACCACGAGCAGACCGAGCCCGTCGGCGAAGCCGGTGCCGTCCGCCGATGCCGAGTAGGCCTTGCACCGGCCGTCGGGCGCGAGGCCCCGCTGCCGGCTGAAGTCGACCAGCAGGTGCGGCGCGGTCATGACCGACACGCCGCCGACCAGCGCCAGCGAGCACTCACCCGAGCGCAGCGCCTGCGACGCCAGGTGCAGGGCCACCATCGACGAGGAGCACGCCGTGTCGACGGACACGGCGGGCCCCTCCAGGCCCAGGCTGTAGGCGACGCGCCCGGACACCACGCTGGTGGTGGTGCCGGTCAGGAAGTAGCCGTCCATCTCCGGGAGCTTCGCCGCGCCGTAGTCCGAGGTGACCGCGCCGGTGAACACACCGGTGTCGCTGCCGCGCAGGGACGTGGGGTCGATACCGGCGCTCTCGAACGCCTCCCAGGCCGCCTCCAGCAGCAGCCGCTGCTGCGGGTCCATGGCGAGGGCCTCGCGCGGG
>NZ_KL591050.1:2582-3423 GCF_000716335.1 Streptomyces sp. NRRL S-118
CTCGGCGTCGAAGTCGCCGGCCCCGTCGATGAATCCGCCACCGCGGGTGTAGAGGGTTCCCGGCTGGTCCGGGTCCGGGTCGTACAGCCGCTCCAGGTCCCAGCCCCGGTCGCCCGGCAGCGCGGAGATCGCGTCCCGGCCGGACAGGACGAGCTCCCACAGGTCGTCCGGGGACGACACACCGCCGGGGTAGCGGCAGCTCATGCCCACGATGGCCAGCGGCTCGTCGGCGTCCGCCGCACGGGTCCGCGTCCGCACCACCGGGCGGGGTGCCTCGACGGCCCCCAGCTCGGCGAGCAGCATCCGTGCGACCGCTGTCGGGTTCGGGTGGTCGAAGACCAGGGTCGCGGGCAGCCGGAGACCCGTGACCTGGGTGAGCCGGTTGCGCAGTTCGACGCCGCTGAGCGAGTCGAAACCGAGGTCCTTGAACGCCCGGCCGTCCTCGATCGCGTCGGCCGACGCGTGTCCCAGCACGGACGCGACCTGCGTCCGTACCAGGTCGAGCACGACCTGCTCGCGGTCCGCCTCGGCGACTCCGGCGAGCCGCTGGGCGAGCGACCCGCCCGCCGCCGGGCGACGGGCCGGAGCGCGTACCAGCCCGCGCAGCAGGGCCGGGAGCATCCCGTCGCGGGCCCGCGCCCGCAGGGCGGCCAGGTCGAGCCGCACCGGCGCCGGCAGTGCCGCGCCCGTGGAGAGACTCCGGTCGAACAGGGCGAGCCCCAGTTCGGCGGGCATCGCGCCGACACCCCGCTGCTGCAGCCGCGTCCTTTCCGTGTCCTCGAGGTGACCGGTCATTCCGGTGGCGTCGGCCCACAGCCCCCACGCCAGGGAAACCGCCGGC
>NZ_KL591050.1:3568-8289 GCF_000716335.1 Streptomyces sp. NRRL S-118
ACCTGCTCCGCCGACAGCGACTCCACCACACCGTCGTCCAGCACACCCGCCGCATGCACCACTGCCGTCAACGGATGCTCCAGCGAACCCACCAGGCCCGCCAGCTGCTCACGGTCCGCCACGTCACACGCGACGACCCGCACCTCCGCACCGAGCTGCTCCAGCCCGGCCGTCAGCTCCGCGGCACCTTCCGCCGCGGGACCACGCCGGCTCACCAGCAGCAGACGCTTCGTCCCGTGCTCGGCGACCAGGTGCCGCGCGACCCGGGCACCCAGACCACCCGTACCGCCCGTGACGAGGACCGTGCCCTCCGGGTCGAGCGGCGCCGGAACCGTGAGGACGACCTTGCCGGTGTTGTGGCCCTCCCGCAGGAAGCGGAAGGCCCCGGCGGCGTCGCGGACGTCCCAGGCACGGACCGGGGCGTGGGTGAGCGCGCCCTGCTCGAAGAGCGCGACGATCCCCGTCAGCATCTCCTGCAGCCGGTCCATGCCGGCGTCGAACAGGTCGAACGAGCGGTACCGCACTCCGGCGTGCGTGGCGGCCACGGCCTCCGGGTCGCGCACGTCCGCCTTGCCCATCTCGATGAACCGGCCGCCGTTCGGCAGCAGGTCGAGCGACGCGTCGACGAACTCGCCCGCCAGCGCGTTGAGCACCACGTCCAGGCCGCCGGTCGCCTCCAGGAACGCGTCCCGGAAACCGAGGTCGCGCGACGAGGCGATCCGCTCGTCCGGTACGCCGAGCGCGCGCACCGCGTCCCACTTGTGCGGGCTCGCGGTGGCGTAGACCTCCGCACCGAGGTGGGTGGCCAGCTGCACCGCGGCCATGCCGACGCCGCCCGCCGCGGAGTGCACCAGCACGCGGTCCCCCGCGCGCACACCGGCCAGGTCGACCAGGCCGAAGTAGGCGGCGAGGTGGACCACCGGCACCGCGGCCGCTTCGGTGAACGACCAGCCGGCGGGCATCGGCACGACCATCCTGCGGTCGGCGACGGCCAGCGGGCCGAAGCCCTCCGGGACGAAGCCGAACACCCGGTCGCCGGGGGCCAGATCGGTCACGTCGGCCCCGACTTCGAGCACGACACCCGCGGCCTCGCTGCCCAGCGGCGCCTCGTCCGGGTACAGGCCGAGCGCGATCAGTACGTCCCGGAAGTTCAGGCCGGCGGCACGCACGCCGACGCGGATCTCGCCCGCGCCGAGCGGCCTGCCGCCCTCCGACGGAGCGATCGCCAGATCGTCCAGCGAGCCCTTCCGGCCGGTGGACAGCCGCCACGCGTCGCCGGACGGTCCCTCGGCCGCCCGGCCGAGCCGCGGTGCGAGCACCCGGCCGTTGCGCAGCGCGAGCTGCGGCTCGTCCGCGCCCACGAGCGCCGCCCAGTCCGGGGCGTCGTCGGTGTCGATGGCGGTGTCGGTGTCGACCAGCAGGAACCTGCCCGGGTGCTCGGACTGGGCACTGCGCACCAGCCCCCACACCGGGGCCTGCGCCACGTCCGCCGGCTCGTCGCCCACGGCGATGCCGCCGCGCGTCACCACGACCAGCCGCGCGCCGGCCAGCCGTTCGCAGGCCAGCCATCGCCGCACCAGCGCCAGCGCCCGTACGGCGGAGTCGCGGGCCGCGTCCGGTACGGCACCCACGGGCGCCGCCACCTCGGCTACGACCACGTCCGGTGCGCTCCCGCCCTCGGCGAGCGCGCGCTCCAGGGCGTCGAGGTCCGCGAACTCCCCGCCGAGTACGGTGACCCGCCCGGTCGTCCTCGGCACGGTGACCTCGGCCCAGTCCATCCGGAACAGCGGGTCGCCGGTCCCCGTGGCGCTCTCCAGCTGCGCCGGGTCGACCGCGCGGAAGACGAGCTTGTCCATGTGCAGCACCGGCTCGCCGTACGCGCCGACGACCTCCACGCGCAGCGCCGAGTCACCGGCCGGGGAGAGCCGCACCCGGGCGCCGGCCGGTCCGCCGGCACCGAGGCGGACGCCGGACCAGGAGAACGGAAGGACGACCGCGTTGCCCGGGCCCTTCTCCAGCAGGCCGCCGTGCAGAGCGGCGTCGAGCAGTCCGGGGTGGACGCCGAAGCCGCCGTTGTCGGCGCCGTCCGGCAGCGCGATCTCCGCGTAGACCTCGTGGTCCAGGCGCCATACGGCCCGCACGCACTGGAACAGCGGTCCGTAGTCGTAGCCGAGGTCCGTCATGCCGGCGTAGAGCGCGTCGACCGAAGCGGCCTCGGCACCCGCCGGCGGCCACACCTGCGCCCACTCGGCGGCCGGGGGCGCGGGATCCGTCTCGGGGGCGAGCCAGCCGCGTCCGTGACAGATCGCCCGCTGCGCCTCGTACTCGTCGGTCTCCCGGCGTGAGTAGATCGCCACCTCGCGGCGGCCGTCGGCGTCGGCCAGGCCGATGGTGATCTGGACCTGGCGCGCCGCGTCGTCGGCGAGCACCAGGGGCGCCTCCAGCACCATCTCGTCCGCCACGGCGCAGCCCAGCTCGCGCCCGGCGGTCAGGGCCATCTCGACCAGTGCGACGCCCGGGACGATCACCGTGCCGAGGACGACGTGGTCGCGGGTCCAGGGCTGGCCGTCCGCGGAGACGCGGCCGGTGAACACCCACTCGTCGCGGTCGCCGACCGGCACGGCAGCGCTCAGGACCGGGTGATCGACGTGGCTCAGTCCCGCCACGGACGCGTCCCCCGCGCCGGTTCCCGGCGTCAGCCAGAACCGGCGGCGCTGGAAGGCGTACGTGGGCAGCCCGACCTGCTGTGCGCCGGTGCCCGTGAACAGGGCGGACCAGTCGACGGCGACCCCGGCGGCGTGGGCCTCGGACAGCGACAGCAGGAACCGTCGCAGGCCCCCCTCGTCCCGGCGCAGCGATCCCACCACCGCGGCCGTGCCCTCGGTGTCGTGCGCGGCGACCGTCCCTTCCACGGCCATGGCCAGCACCGGGTGCGGCGAGACCTCGACGAAGCATCCGGCGCCGTTGTCCGCCAGAGCCCGGACGGCGGGCTCGAACCCGACCCGGCCGCGCAGGTTGCCGTACCAGTAGGCGGCGTCCAGCGCCTCGCCGTCGAGGAACTCGCCCCGTGTGGCCGAGTAGAAGGGGATGCGCGCCGAGGTCGGGCGCACCGGTGCCAGTACGTCGAGCAGTTCGGCCTCGATCGCCTCGACCTGCGCCGAGTGCGACGCGTAGTCCACGTTGACCCGCCGTGCCCGCACACCGTCCCGCTCGCACCCCGCGACGATCTCGTCCAGCGCGGCAGGCTCCCCGGCGACCACCACCGCGGCAGGCCCGTTCACCGCCGCGACCGACACCCGGCCCCCAAAAGGCGCCACGAGCTCCTCGGCCCGCTCCACCGGCACCGCCACCGACACCATGCCACCACGCCCCGCAAGACGCTCCAGCACCAGCCGGCTGCGCAACGCCACCACCCGCGCACCGTCCTCCAACGACAGCGCACCCGCCACCACCGCGGCGGCTATCTCACCCTGCGAATGCCCCACGACCGCGGACGGCTCCACACCGTACGAACGCCACAACGCCGCCAGCGACACCATCACCGCCCACAACGCCGGCTGCACCACATCCACCCGCTCCAGCGACGGCGCACCCTCGACACCCCGCAGCACGTCCTCCAGCGACCACTCCACGAACGGCGACAGCGCCACGGCGCACTCCGCCATCCGCTCCGCGAACACCGGCGAGGTGTCCAGCAGCTCCACCGCCATACCCGCCCACTGCGCCCCCTGGCCCGGGAACACGAAGACCGGCTTGCCGCCCACGGGACGGCCCTCGACCACGGCTGCCGACGGCTCCGCCGCGGAGAGGTCGCCGAGACCGGTCAGCAGCGCGCCGCGATCGGTGGCCACCACCACCGCGCGGTGCTCCAGCTGCGCGCGTGTCGTCGCCAGCGCGTACGCCATGTCCACGGTGGGCAGCTCGGGTTGCGCGATCAGCTGGGCCCGCAGCCGGTCGGCCTGTGTCCGCAGCGCCGCCTCGCTCCTGGCGGAGACCGGGACCGGCAGCACCGCCGGAGAGGGCACGGGCACCGGCGCGGCCCCGCTCCCGGCCGGTGTGTCAGCGGGTGCCTCCTCGATGATCACGTGGGCGTTGGTGCCGCTGATGCCGAAGGAGGACACACCTGCCCTGCGCGGCCGCTTCGAGGCGGGCCACTCCCGCGACTCGGTCAGCAGCTCGACGGCGCCCGACTCCCAGTTCACGTGCGGCGANACGAAGACCGGCTTGCCTTCCGTCACCACGCCCTCGACCACACCGTCCGCGGGCTCGCCCGCGGCGACCGCGGCCAACCCGGCGAGCAGCTCGTCGCGGTCCGCCGCGACCACCACGGCCCGCCGGTCGAGCTGGGCGCGCGTGGTCGCCGCCGAGAAGCCGGCGTCCAGCAGGGAGACCTCCGGCCGTGCGGCCAGGTGGGCGCGGAGCCGCTCGGCCTGCTCGCGCAGTGCGGCCTCGCTGCGCCCGGAGAGCGGCACCGGCACCACCGGCGGTGCGGCGGAGGTCTCCGCGGCGGGGGCCTCCTCCTCGGCCGGTGCCTCCTCGATGATCACGTGGGCGTTGGTGCCGCTGACGCCGAACGACGAGACGCCCGCGCGCCGGGGACGCTCGCNCGCTCGCCGGCCGGCCACTCCCGCGCCTCGGTGAGCAGTTCGATCTCGCCCGACGCCCAGTCGACGTGCGGGGTCGGCGCATCCACGTGCAGCGTGGGCGGCAGCATCCCGTGC
>NZ_KL591051.1:0-269 GCF_000716335.1 Streptomyces sp. NRRL S-118
CGTCGGCGTCACCGGAGACCACCACCGCACGCGGCCCGTTCACCGCCGCGATCTCCAGCCGTCCCCCGAAGCCGGCCAGCGACTCCGCGACCTCGGCCTCGCCGGCCTGGACGGCCACCATGGCGCCGCCCTCCGGCAGCGCACCCATCAGCCGGCCGCGCGCCACCACCAGCTCGCACGCGTCCGGGAGCGACAGCACGCCGGCCACATGCGCCGCCGCCAGTTCGCCCACCGAATGCCCGATGAGGTAGTCGGGGCTCACACCCAGG
>NZ_KL591051.1:434-1035 GCF_000716335.1 Streptomyces sp. NRRL S-118
CCAGCAGGGCCGCCGTGTCGGAGCCCTCCTCGGCGTCGAGCAGTTCCCGGACCGGCCGCCCGATCCGCGGGTCCAGCTCGGCGCACACCTCGTCCAGGGCCTCGGCGAACCGCGGGAAGCATTCCGCCAGTTCCGCGCCCATGCGTGCCCGCTGGGCACCCTGGCCGGTGAACAGCACCGCCGTCCTGCCGCCCATCGCGCGGCCTTCGGTCACCCCCGGTGCGGGCTCGCCTCCCGCGAGGGCCTCAAGGCCCGCCAGCAGCCGTTCCCGGTCGGACGCCACGACCGCGGCGCGGTGCTCCAGCTGTGCCCGCGACGTCGCCGCGGCGAAGCCGACGTCGAGCAGCGGGACCTCGGGCCGCGCGGCGAGGTGCGCCCGCAGCCTCCCTGCCTGCGCCCGCAGCGCCGCCTGGTTGCGTCCCGAGACCAGCACGGGGAGCACGTCCACCGACCGGGTCACCAGGCCGCCGGCCGGCGGCTCGTCCTCGCCCGACGCCTGGTCCTCGGCCGGCACCGGGGCCCCGGCGGGCGCCTCCTGCGCGGCGGGGGCCTCGGCCGGTGCCTCCTCCAGGATCACGTGCGCGTTGGTGCCGCTGATGCC
>NZ_KL591051.1:1114-1375 GCF_000716335.1 Streptomyces sp. NRRL S-118
CCGCCGAGGTGTGCCCGATGTTCGACTTGACCGACCCCAGCCAGAGCGGGCGCTTCCTCTCCTGCCCGTACGTCGCGAGCAGGGCGCGCGCCTCGATCGGGTCACCGAGCTGGGTTCCGGTGCCATGGCCCTCCACGGCGTCGACCTCGGCGGGGCTCAGCCCCGAGCTCGCCAGGGCGTCCCGGATGACGCGCTCCTGCGAGGGGCCGTTCGGCGCGGTGAGACCGTTGCTCGCACCGTCCTGGTTGACGGCCGAGCCAC
>NZ_KL591051.1:1604-1954 GCF_000716335.1 Streptomyces sp. NRRL S-118
GGCCAGACCCCGCTGGCGGCTGAACTCGACGAACAGGAAGGGTCCGGCGAGCACGGTCACGCCACCGACGAGTGCCAGCGAGCACTCACGGGAGCGCAGCGACTGCGCGGCCAGGTGGATCGCCACGAGGGACGACGAGCACGCCGTGTCGATCGTGACGGCGGGCCCCTCGAGACCCAGGCTGTAGGCGACCCGGCCCGACACCACGCTTCCCTGCGTGCCCGTCAGGCGGAACCCTTCCAGCTCCGGCAGCATCGTCCCGCCGTAGTCGGAGGTGACCGCGCCGGTGAACACACCGGTGTCGGTGCCGCGCAGCGACGTCGGGTCGATGCCCGCGTCCTCGAACGCCT
>NZ_KL591051.1:2107-5918 GCF_000716335.1 Streptomyces sp. NRRL S-118
GGTCCATGGCGAGGGCCTCGCGCGGGCTGATCCCGAAGAAGTCCGCGTCGAAGTCGCCGACGCCCTGGACGAAGCCGCCCCTGCTGGTGGTCACGGTCCCGGGCTGGTCGGGATCCGGGCCGTTCAGCCGCTCCAGGTCCCAGCCGCGGTCGGTCGGCAGGCCGGTCGTGGCGTCCCGACCGGCCGCCACGAGCTCCCACAGCTCGTCCGGCGACGTCACGTCCCCGGGGTAGCGGCAGCTCATGCCGACGATCGCCAGCGGCTCGCTGTCGCGCTCCTCCAGCTCGCGCACGCGGCTGTTGGCCGTGCGCAGCTCCGTGGTCGCCTTCCGCAGGTAGGTGCGCAGCTTCTGCTCGTTCGTGTTCCCGTTCATGCGGATCCGAACTCCTTGTCGAGTAGGTCGAACACCTCGTCGTCGGACGCCACGTCCAGGTCCTCATCCGGCTCCGCGTCCACGGCGGAGGGTTCTCCGCCCGTTCCGCTGAGCAGGGCGCGCAGCCGGTTGCTCAGATAGCGCAGGCGCGGTTCGAGGCCGGCCAGCGTGAGTTCGTCGTCCGCCACGGTGATCAGCAGTTCCTCGAGCGCGCGCAGTTCCTCGTCGAACGGCGACCGCCCTTCCTGTTCCGCGGCCCCGCCGACCTCCTTGAGGAGCAGCCGCGCGACCTCGGCGGGGGTCGGGTGGTCGAACACGAGGGTGGCGGGCAGCTTCAGACCGGTCTGCCTGGCGAGCCGGTTGCGCAGTTCGACCGCGGCCAGCGAGTCGAACCCGAGCAGCTTGAACGCCCGGTCCGGCTCGACCTCGGCCGCGGACGCGTTGCCGCGGACGGCCGCGACCTGCGCCTGCACCAGTTCCAGTACGACCTGCTCGCGCTCCGGCCCGGCCACTCCGGCGAGCCGCTGGGCCAGTGAACCGCCCGCCGGCGCGGCGCGCCGTGCCGGTGCGCGGACGAGCCCGCGCAGCAGGGCCGGCAGCGTCCCGTCCCGCGCCTGGGTGCGCAGCACGGGCAGGTCCAGCCGCAGCGGCACCGTCAGGGCCGCGTCCGATCCGAGGCTCCGGTCGAACAGCTCCAGGCCGAGGTCGGCGGAGAGCGCGCCGATGCCGGTGCGCGCCATCCTGTCGAGATCCGCCTCGTCCATGGCGCCGGTCATGCCGGTGGCACCGGCCCACAGGCCCCATGCGAGGGAGGTGGCCGGGAGACCCGTCGCGCGCCGCTGGTGTGCCAGCGCGTCGAGGGCGGCGTTCGCGGCGGCGTAGTTCGCCTGACCCGGGTTGCCGAGCTGCCCCGCGGCCGACGAGAACAGTACGAACGCGGACAGCTCCTGCCCCAGGGTCTGCTCGTGCAGGTTCCACGCGGCGTCGATCTTCGGGCGCATCACCCGGTCGACCTGTTCCGCGGTGAGGGCCTCGACCACTCCGTCGTCGAGTACGCCGGCGGAGTGCACGACCGCGGTCAGCGGTCGTTCCAGGGAACCGAGCACTTCTGCCAGGCGGTCCCGGTCGGCCGCGTCGCACGCCTCCACCCGGACCGTGGCGCCCAGCGCCTCCAGTTCGCCGACCAGTTGCTCCACACCGTCGGCGGCCGGGCCGCGGCGGCTCACCAGCAGCAGGTGCCGGGCGCCGTGGTGCTCGGCCAGGTGCCGGGCGAACCGGGCTCCCAGGCCGCTGGTGCCACCGGTGACCAGCACGGTGCCGTCGGGGTCGAGCGGTGCCGGGAGGGTGAACACGATCTTGCCGATGTTGTGGCCCTCGCGGAGGAACCGGAACGCTTCCCGGCCCCGGCGCACGTCCCAGGTGCGGATCGGCGACGGGGTGAGCACACCCCGGCCGAACAGTGCGGCGATATCGGCCAGCATCTCCTGGATCCGCTCCGGCCCGGCTTCGATCATGTCGAAGGAGCGGTACCGGACGCCCGCGTTCTCGCGAGCGACGACCTCGGGGTCGCGGATGTCGGTCTTGCCCATCTCGATGAACCGGCCGCCCCGGGGGAGCAGCAGTTCCAGCGAGGTGTCGACGAACTCACCGGCGAGCGAGTTCAGGACCACGTCCACGCCCGCGCCGCCGGTGGCGTCCAGGAACGCCTGCCGGAAGTCCAGGTCGCGCGAGGACGCGATCCGCTCCTCGGGGACGCCCAGTGCCCGTACCGCGTCCCACTTGTGCGGGCTCGCCGTCGCGAACACCTCCGCCCCGAGGTGGCGGGCCAGCTGTATGGCGGCCATCCCGACGCCACCGGCCGCCGCGTGCACCAGCAGTTGTTCGCCGGGCCGCAGTCCGGCCAGGTCGACCAGGCCGTAGTAGGCGGTCAGGTACACCACGGGCACCGCGGCGGCCTCCACGAACGACAGCCCGGGCGGCATCGGTACGACCGTGCGCCGGTCGGCCACGGCGACCGGTCCGAACGCGTCGGTGATCAGGCCGAACACACGGTCCCCGGGGGCCAGGTCGGTGACGTCCGCGCCGACTTCGAGCACCACGCCGGCGGCCTCGCTGCCGAGCGGGGCCTCACCCGGGTACAGGCCCAGTGCGATCAGTACGTCGCGGAAGTTCAGGCCCGCGGCCCGGACCGAGACGCGCACCTCACCGGCGCCGAGGGACCGCATCCCGTCGGACGGAGCGATCGCCAGGTCGTCCAGCGAGCCGGCGCGGCCGACGGCCAGCCGCCACGCGCCGTCCACCGGCAGCGGCTCATCCGTACGTCCGAGCCGCGGCGCCAGCAGCCTGCCCGCCCGTACGGCGAGCTGCGGCTCGTCGGGAGCGAGCAGCGAACCCCAGTCGGGCTCGTCGGCGCCGTCGAGGTCCACCAGCAGGAACCGGCCCGGGTGCTCGGACTGGGCGCTGCGGACCAGTCCCCAGGCCGGGGCCTGTGCCACGTCCGCCGGCTCGTCGCCCACGGCGATGCCGCCGCGGGTCACCACGGCCAGCCGGGACTCGCCGAGCCACTCGCCGGCCAGCCACCGCTGGACCAGGGCCAGCGTGTCGGCGCCCACCGCGCGCGCCGCCGCGGCCGGTTCGCCGGACGGCGCCTCGATCACGGCGACGACCAGGTCCGGCGCCTGTGCGCCCTCGGACAGTGCCCGCTCCAGCGCGTCGAGGTCCGCATGGTCGGTACCGAGCCGCACGACCTTCGCCGACGCCGGCGGCCCGGCCGTGACCTCGGCCCAGTCGACCTGGAAGAGCGTGTTCCCGGCGGCCCGTGCGCCGTCGAGCTGCCCGGGCTCCAGCGGGCGCAGCCCGAGGGCGTCGACCGCCGCGACCATCGCCCCGGCGTCGTCCGCGATGTCGACGCGCAGCGCGGAGCCCGCCGGCGTGATCCGCACCCGTACCCGGGTGGGCCCGGTCCGCCCGAGCCGTACTCCGGACCAGGAGAACGGCAGGTCCACCGGCGTTCCGGCCTCCTTCGACAGCAGCGCACCGTGCAGCGCGGCGTCGAACAGCGCGGGGTGCAGGGCGAATCCGCCGGTCGCGGTGTCGTCGGGCAGCGCGACGTCGGCGTAGACCGTGTCCCCGGCGTGCCAGGCCGCCCGGACTCCCTGGAACAGGGGCCCGTAGTCGAGGCCGATGTCCGCCAGCCGCTCGTAGAGCAGTCCGGCGGCCGCGGGTTCCGCGCCGGCGGGCGGCCACTGCGCCGGGAACGGCTCCGGCGGCAGCGCGTCCACGGCCAGCCATCCGCGGCCGTGGCAGGTGGTCTCGGGCTGCTCCTCCTCGTCGCCCCTGGGGCGGGAGTAGATCGCCACCTCGCGGCGGCCGTCGTCCCCCGCGGAGCCGACGATGACCTGCACCTGCCGTGTGACGCCGTCCGCCAGGAGCAGCGGC
>NZ_KL591051.1:5946-6712 GCF_000716335.1 Streptomyces sp. NRRL S-118
TCCCCCGCGGAGCCGACGATGACCTGCACCTGCCGTGTGACGCCGTCCGCCAGGAGCAGCGGCGCCTCCAGGACCAGTTCGTCCACCACGGTGCAGCCCAGCTCGCGTCCCGCGGCCAGCACCATCTCGACGAGGGCCGTGCCCGGCACCAGGACGGTGCCGAACACCATGTGGTCCCGTGTCCACGGTTGCGTCTCCTGGGACACCTGGCCGGTGAACACCCACTCGTCGCGGTCGGCGACCGGCACCGCCGCGGCGAGGACCGGGTGCGCCACCTGCGTCTGGCCGGCCGCCGTCACGTCGCCGGCCCGGGTCCCGGCGGTGAGCCAGAACCGCTCGCGCTGGAACGCGTACGTCGGCAGGGCCGTGCGGCGTGCCCCGGCGTGGAACGGCGACCAGTCCACCGGGACACCGGCGACGTGTGCCTCGGCCAGGGAGGTCGCGAACCGCCGAAGACCGCCCTCGTTGCGGCGCAGCGAGCCGATCACGGCGACGCGGTCGGCCGCGCCGTGTGCGGCGGCCGTCTCCTCGACGGCCATGGCCAGCACCGGGTGCGGTGACGCTTCGACGAAGCAGCCGGTGCCGTTGTCGATGAGGGCCCGCACCGCGGGCTCGAACCCGACCTGGCCGCGCAGGTTGCCGTACCAGTAGGCGGCGTCCATGATCGCGGTGTCGATGAAGTCCCCGGTCACCGTCGAATAGAGGGGCACCCGGCCGGACTGCGGAGTGACCGGTGCCAGTACGTCGAGCAGTTCGGCCTCGATCG
>NZ_JOBL01000297.1 GCF_000716335.1 Streptomyces sp. NRRL S-118
GGCCAAGGGGGCGGCGTCTGTCGGCGGTCACAATTGATCATCGTACGACCGGCAGGTCTGGTCACCGACTGCCTTCCTACTGCAGAGAAGCGCCAGAGGGTCTCCGGCAGAGTGGCCCGCACCGCGGCTGGCCTGCATGCCGTTGGGTGCCGGAGACCGCAGGTCACCCATCCCGAGAAGCTCGCGCTCCCCCACTTTGGCGCTCTGCCGGACCTTGCCGACCCAGGCCGCCGACGAGCCCGGAGCGGTGGCTTTCTAGCAGCAGCGTTGGCGGCGTCAAGGGGATGATCGGCTGCGTCGGCATGCCGTGCACAGCGGGTTTCCTCCCTCGCCGTACCGGTGGGTGAGCTCTCGGCAGGACGCGCACGGTCCAACGTGTTCGGGCGGGCAGCTCAAGGGCTGGACCGTGGTTCGGAGGTGCTGGCGGGATGCGGCCCCGGCGGCAGTGGGCTGTGCCGGAGGACCGGCCGGCCGCGGCAGTGCTGGCGCGGAAGCCGGGGCCGTAACGGCCGGAGCGGCGTGCGTCGCCGCCGAAGTCCGAGAGGGGGTGAGCGCGCCCGGATCCGGCACGGTGATGCCGGCGGGCAGGATGGCGACGGTGTCCCGGGGCGTGCTGCTGCGGCCCTCCTTCTCCTGCTGCCTTTGTTGGTAGGAGCACTGGCGGCTCAGCGGGAGGCGTTCCGGTGCGGAGGGGTCAATGTCGTCAACGGTTCCCGGCTGCGGATCTGCTACGGAGTCGCTGGTGGCGTCGAGGTACCTTTCGTGGTCCTGCGTGCTGACCCACAGGTGTGACGCCCGGCCGCGGCGGCCGGGCTGGGCAGGGATGTAGAGGGGCACGTACTCCTTGGCGGCCGTGGCGCCGATGAGGCGGTCGAGGTGCATGCCGAGGGTGGGTGCCCAGGTCCCGTGCCACTGATTGCAGCGCCCGTATCCCCGGTCCGGGCAGGGCAGCGGGTTGCGGCTGTCGCACTTCTTGAGCTTGAGGTCCTTCACGCCGCCGCGGACGAGAAGGGCATTGCCGCTGGAGAACGCCTCCAGCGGCATCTTGTCGATGCGGGCCCAGGGCGTGCGCTCGATGAGGGGTGCGCTGATGTCGTCGGTGGTCCACAGCGGGCTCAGCCCGTCGGCGCGGGCGATGTCGCTGCGCTTGGCCACCGCTTGGGCGGTGGCGTAGGACAACTGGATCTCGCAGCCGAGCTGCAGCCCGTTTTCTCCGTGGACAAGGACATCGGTGCGGCGACGGCCATCAGGTGCGCGCGCCTCGAGCTCAGCGGTGAAGCCGGCGTTCTCGGCGGCCCGGGCGATACGTTCCTTGAGCGCCTTGTGCCGTGGGCTCTCCGGCGCGGTGGGATGCCGGATGCCGGTGGTGTAGTGGACGGCGATCGGCCGCCCCTTGCGCAGCTGGAGGAACATCCACTGCGGACACCCGGGGTCGTTCTCCCGGCACTCCAGGTCGCCCTTGACGGTCCTGCCGTACAGCGACTCCCACAGCCGTCGGTCTTCACTAACGTCGAGATCCAGGTCGGAGAGATTGATCGCTCCGAGTTCCTTGTGGAACACACCGTGCGCCATACGACGAAGCTACGATGCGCCACTGACAATTAACAGAGAGCTAGCTTCTGGCCTACGTCGCGCGCATACCGTGTGTCTGGAGCTCCACGGCTGCGGCCGGGCTGAGCCTGACCGGAAGTCAGACGATCACGGGACAGCTCGTGCATGAGCGACCGTCCCGGGAGTGCCCGTTCCATCGGGCCGATGGCGACCAGCACACCCTGGCGCGACCGCGACCGGGCCGGTCGGCGATGGGGCTCCCTCATACGGGTGCTTGGCCCGCGGCCGGAGAACCGGCTGGGCGGGGACCTCGCGTCCCCCGGAGCCCTAACGGCTGCCCGGCTGCCCCGGGGCGGCCTCGCCCTATACGGTGAGGCCCGCCCCGGGTACGCGAGCGGGCCGCCGAGCTGGGGCCGGGTCAGCACATCTTGTAGTCGGCCCTGGTGGAGTTGTAGGAGCAGGTGTCGACGCGGGTGCCGTTGGCCTTCTTCAGGGTGGCGGTGTCCGAGTTGTTGTTCCACACATACCAGGAGCGGCCCTGGTAGCGATGGGCGGTGGTGTTGGTGCCCTTGCCGGTGTGGATGGTGACGTACTTGCCCTTGCCGAGGGTGAAGGTGCCGAACGTGTACTTGTGGTTCGCCGCGTCGGTCAGGGTCCAGCCCTTCAGGCTGACGGCCGCGCCGGTGGTGTTACGGATGACGACGTACTCGGCGTTGAGGCTGGAGTTCGCGCCGCGGTCCGTGCCGGGGCTGTCGTAGTAGATCTTGTACAGGTGAACCGAGCCTGCCGCTTGGGCGGGCGACGGCAGGGCGAGCAGGCCGGCGAAGGCCGCCGCCGTGACGGCGGCGGCAGCGGAACGCATACGCAGCATGAGAAGTCCCCTTCATGGTGATGAGAGAGTGCCGGGCCGCTCCCCACATCGCGGCCCGGCAGTTGAACACCGTATGGAGTGCTGGCTTCCGATTAGCTGCGTGTTACCAAACCAGGACGAACCGAATTTCCGTGCGAAAAGGCGTTGTTCACTGTGCGGGTTCGTACGTCACCACGGTCCCTGGGCACCGGGCGGCGAGGCCGGACAGCGCCCGGCGCTCGGCGGCGTCGATGCTGAGGTTCCAGCGGAGTTTCGTCGCCGTCCACTCGGTGGCGTAGCGGCAGTGGGCGTCCTTGCTCAGGGGGAGCCAGGTGGCGGGGTCCTGGTCGGCCTTCTGCCGGTTCTGCTGCGCGGTGACCGCGACGAGGGAGGGGTCCGCGCCGAGGTCGTTGGCGTAGGCCTCGCGGCGCTTGGCCGTCCAGGCGGATGCGCCGCTGTCCCAGGCTTCGGCGAGCGGCACCATGTGGTCGATGTCCAGCCCCGACGGACCGGCGACTTCCGTCTTGTCGTAGTAGGACCACCAGGTCCCGCCGGTGAGCCGGCAGCCGGCTCCCACCGCAGGCGGCTCGACGGCTTCGGCCAGAAGGACCTCGTTGCGGGTGTGGCAGCCGTCCGACGGGTCGGCGCCGGTGTTCCAGTGCTTGAATTTGTCGCGGGTGTAGCCCTCGCGCGACTCGTTGGCGACGTCGAGCTGCTGGACGGCGGCGCCAAGCGGGAGAGATTCCGCGGCCTGCGCGGGTGAGGTGAGGGTCAGCGGCAGGACAGCGGTGGTAGCGGCCATGGCGGCGCGCTTGAGTGTAGAGATCACGACCACACAGGTACCGGCGGAGCCCGGAGGGCGGCATGTGGATGCGGTGGTTCTCACTCGGGTGAGTGGCCGGTTTCACCGGTGAAACGATCAATCGCGGGTCTTGTGCGTCAAGGCGGCTTGTCGACGACGGGTGCCGCTCAGGCCGTCGCTGGCACATGGCGGTGACGGTCCGGCCGAGCTTCAGGCATGCCCGGTCCGGCCGGTGACGGCGGCGCCGGGCAGGCGCCGGACGCTGATGGTCGGTGCGGTACAGGTGCCGGGCCGCGCCTCGCCGACCCCCGACGCAGCTCGCGCACGCCGGCCCATCCGTAGCAGCTGCGCCGTACGAACGCACACGCCTGGCGGTACGGCTGGAGAAGATCAGCCGGTGATGTGCCGGTAGGCGACAACCTGGTGATGGGGCGGCAGAGGGGCGGTGCGGATGACGGTGCCCGGCTTGGGCGCCTCGATCACCTTGCCGCCACCG
>NZ_KL591052.1:0-3114 GCF_000716335.1 Streptomyces sp. NRRL S-118
TGCGCGGACAGGTCGGGTTCGAACCCGCCATCCGCAGCCTCATCGACAAGGGCATGGGCTGCTTCGTCGAGGTGTCGCCGCACCCCGTGCTGACGATGGCGGTCGAGGACACCGTCGAGGCGCAGGACGCCGTCGGCCGGGTGGCCGTCGTCGGGTCGCTGCGCCGGGGCGAAGGCGGACTGGCCCGCTTCCTGCTCTCCCTCGGCCAGGCGCACACCGTCGGTGTGAAGGTCGACTGGGACGCGGTCTACGCGGGCACGGGTGCCCAGCGCGTCGACCTGCCGACCTACGCCTTCCAGCGGGAGAAGTACTGGCTGACGCCCTCGGCGCAGGGTGGTGACGTCGCCGCGGCCGGCCTCGACCGGATGCGGCACCCCGTCCTCGCGGCGGCCGTGGAGGTCGCCGACCGCGACGAATGGGTGTTCTCCGGCCGCTTCTCCACCGAGTCGCAGCCGTGGGTGCGCGACCACGTGGTGCTGGGCACGGTGATCGTGCCGGGCGCCGCGCTCGTCGAACTCGTCCTCGCCGCGGCCCGCCACCTCGGCTGCGAACTCCTCGACGAGCTCGTCCTCGAATCCCCGCTGACCCTCGACGAGGGCTCCGCCCGGCACATCCGGGTCACCGTCGGCCGGCCCGGTGAGGACGGCCGGCGCGAAGTCACCCTCCACTCCCTGGCCGAGACCGCAACCGGACCGGACGGCGAACGCCAGGTCGTCCGGCACGCACGCGGCTGGCTCGCCCCCGAGGCCGCGCCCGCGACGCCCTTCCCCGCCGCCTGGCCGCCGATCGCCGCCGTCGAGTCCTCCGCCGACGCCCTCTACGAGCGACTGGCCGACATCGGACTCGACTACGGCCCGCTGTTCCAGGGCGTGCAGGCCGTGTGGCGCAGCGGCACCGACGTGTACGCCGAGGTCGCCCTCCCGGACGACATCGCCGGCACCGCTCTCGACGGGTACGCCATCCACCCGGCGCTGTTCGACGCCGCCCTGCACGCCGGCATGGTGGACAAGGACACCGCGTCCGCCCCGGACCTGCCGTTCTCCTGGTCCGGCGTACGGTGCGGAAACACCGCGCCCTCCCGGGTGCGCGTCCGCATCGGCAACGCGGGCGAGTCCGCCTTCAGTGTCGACATCGCCGACGAGAACGGCGACATGGTCGTCGCGGTCGACAGCCTCGCCGTGCGCCCCGTCGACCCGGCGCAGCTCGGGCGTGCCCAGGGCGAGCAGAACACGCTGTTCCAGCTCGAGTGGGCGCCCGTCACCGGAACGTCCTCCCCGGCCCGCGTCGTGGTCCTCGGCGACCTCGACGCACCCGGTGAGCGCTACGCCGACCTGCCCGCCCTCGAAGCCGCGCTCGCCGACGGCGCCGCGGGCGCGGACGTCGTCCTCGCCGAGATCGAGACCCCGGCCGGGGACGATCCCGTCCACGCCGCACACCTGGTGGCCGAGCACACCCTCGCCCTGGCCCAGCGGTGGCTCGCCAGCGAGTGGCTCGGAGAGGCGACCCTGGTGGCGGTGACCCGGCACGCCGTCGCCGTCGGCGCGGAATCCGTCGACCTCGCCCAGGCCCCCGCGTGGGGTCTGCTGCGCAGCGCGCAGACCGAGCACCCCGGCCGCTTCGTCCTGGTCGACACGGACGGCGGCGCCCAGCCCGACTGGAGCTCCCTGACCGGGCTGGACGAGCCGCAGCTGGCCGTGCGCGGCGGCGCGCTCCTCGCCCCCCGCCTGGGACGGCCGGTCGCCGGACCGTCCGGTGCGGCGTGGCGCCTGGCCAGCACGGAGAAGGGCTCCCTGGAGAACCTCGCCGTCGTGCCCTCCGACGGCGCCCGCCCGCTGGGCGTCGGCGAGGTCCGCATCTCCGTCCGCGCCGCCGGCCTCAACTTCCGCGACGTGCTCATCGCTCTCGGCATGTACCCGGGCGACGCACCCCTGGGCAGCGAGGCGGCGGGCGTCGTCCTCGAGGTCGGCTCCGCGGTCACCGACCTCCGGCCCGGCGACCGCGTGTTCGGCCTGGTGATGGACGCCTTCGGCCCCGTCGCCGTCGCCGACCGCAAGACCGTCGCCCGCATGCCGGAACGCCTCACCTTCGCCGAGGCGGCCGCCATCCCCGTCGTCTACCTGACCGCGTACTACGGCCTGGTCGACCTGGCCGGCCTGCGCGAGGGCGAGAAGCTGCTCGTGCACGCCGCCGCCGGTGGCGTCGGCATGGCCGCCGTACAACTGGCCCACCACTGGGGCGCCGAGGTCTTCGCCACCGCCAGCCCCGCCAAGTGGGACGCCGTACGCGCCCTCGGCGTCCCCGCGGAGCGCATCGCCTCCTCCCGCGACCTCGGCTTCCGCGACGCCCTCCGCGCCGCCACCGGTGGTGCCGGCGTGGACGTGGTGCTCAACTCCCTCGCGGGCGAGTTCGTCGACGCGTCACTGGAACTGCTGCCCCGGGGCGGCCGCTTCATCGAGATGGGCAAGACCGACATCCGCGACCCCGAGGCCGTCGCCCACCGGAGCGCCGGCGTGCGCTACCGCTCGTACGACCTGATGGAGGCGGGACCCGACCGCATCCAGCAGATGCTGGTCGAGATCGCCGAACTGTTCGCCGGCGGAGTGCTGACCCCCTCGCCGATCCGCTCCTGGGACGTACGCCGCGGACAGGAGGCGTTCCGCTACCTGCGCGAGGGCCGCAACGTCGGCAAGGTCGTGCTGACCGTGCCCGCACCCCTCGACCCCGAGGGGACCGTGCTCGTCACCGGGGGCACCGGCGGCCTGGGCGCCCTGTTCGCCCGGCACCTCGTCACCCGGCGCGGTGCCCGCCACCTGCTGCTGGTCAGCCGGCGCGGCCCGGCCGCCGACGGCGCCGCCGAACTGGTCACCGAACTCGCCGCACTCGGCGCCCAGGCCCGCGTCGCCGCCTGCGACGTGTCCGACCGCGACCAGCTCGCCCACCTGCTCGACTCGCTCGACCGCCCGCTCACCGCGGTGATCCACACCGCCGGTGTGCTGGCCGACGGCGTCATCGAGTCGCTCAGCCCCGCGCAGATCGACCACGTCATGCGCCCCAAGCTGGATGCCGCGTGGCACCTGCACGAGCTGACCTCCCGCATGGACCTGTCGGCGTTCG
>NZ_KL591052.1:3177-4276 GCF_000716335.1 Streptomyces sp. NRRL S-118
CATGGACCTGTCGGCGTTCGTCCTGTTCTCCTCCGCCGCCGGACTCCTCGGCAACGCGGGCCAGGCCAACTACGCCGCCGCCAACGCCGCCGTCGACGCGCTCGCCGCACTGCGGCAGGCAGCCGGCCTGCCCACCCTCTCCCTGGCGTGGGGCCTGTGGTCCGACTCCACGGGCATGACCGGCGAGCTGGACGAGACCGACCTCGCCCGCATGGAGCGCACCGGCATCGGCGCGATCTCCCAGGACCTCGGCCTGGAACTCTTCGACCAGGCTCTCGGCTCCGAAGCCGCCCTGCTGGCCCCCGTCCGCCTGGACCTCGGCGCGCTGCGCACCCAGGCCCGGTCCGGAATGCTGCCCGCCCTGCTGCGCGGTCTGGTACGAGCCCCCGCCCGCCGCGCCGACAACGACCGGTCGCTGGAACGGCGGCTCGCCGGAGTGCCCGAGGCCGACCGCGAACAGGTCGTCCTCGACCTCGTGCGCACCCAGGTCGCCTCCGTCCTCGGCCACGCGTCCGCCGCCGCCGTCGACCCCGAGCGCGCCTTCAAGGAGCTCGGCTTCGACTCCCTCGCCGCGGTCGAGCTGCGCAACCGGCTCAGCCAGGTGGCCGGCATACGCCTGCCCGCGACGCTCGTCTTCGACCACCCCACCCCCCTCGAGACCGCGCGGCTGATCCTCGCCGAGGTCGGCGGAGCCGGATCCGGACCGCGGCCCTCGCCGCTCGACGAGGAGCTGCAGCGGCTGGAGGCGCTCCTGATCGCCGTGTCCGGTCACAAGCAGCAGCTCGCCGGCGCCGAGCCGCGCCTGCGCTCGCTCAGCAACCGCCTGCGGACCCTGCTGAGCCAGACGAGCACCGACCACGACGACGAGCACGACGACACCCTCGACGACGACCTCGACTTCGTCTCCGACAGCGAGATGTTCGACCTGATCGACAAGGAGCTCGGATCCGCATGACCGGGAAGACGGACGACAACCGGAGTGGATCGATGAGCGACGAGCAGAAACTCCGCACCTACCTGCGCCGCGTGACCGCCGAACTCCGCACCGCCAACCGGCGGGTGCACGAGCTGGAGCAGCGTGACGTCGAGCCCATCGCGA
>NZ_KL591052.1:4453-4641 GCF_000716335.1 Streptomyces sp. NRRL S-118
GGCTCTACGACCCGGACCCCGAGCGGCCGGGCAGCGCCTACGCGCGGGAAGGCGGGTTCGTCGACACCGTCACCACGTTCGACGCGGACTTCTTCGGGATCAGCCCGCGCGAGGCGCTGGCCATGGACCCCACCCAGCGGCTGACGCTGGAGACGGCGTGGGAGGCGTTCGAGGACGCGGGCATCGAC
>NZ_KL591052.1:4837-5279 GCF_000716335.1 Streptomyces sp. NRRL S-118
CGTGGGAGGCGTTCGAGGACGCGGGCATCGACCCGACGACGCTGCGGGGCAGCGACACCGGCGTGTTCGCCGGCACCGTCTCCTCCGACTACGGCCCGTCGACGCTGCCCGAACTGGAAGGGTTCCGGGTGACCGGTACCCAGAGCAGCGTCATGTCCGGCCGCGTCGCCTACAGCCTCGGCCTGGAAGGCCCCGCGGTCTCGATCGACACCGCCTGCTCCGCCTCCCTCGTGGCCCTGCACCTCGCGGCGAACGCGTTGCGCGCAGGCGAGTGCTCGCTGGCGCTCGCCGGCGGTGTCACGGTCCTCGCCGGGCCCTTCCTCTTCGTCGAGTTCAGCCGCCAGCGCGGCCTGGCCCGCGACGGCCGCTGCAAGCCGTACGCGGCGTCCGCCGATGGCACCGGCTTCTCCGACGGCGTGGGCCTGGTGGTGCTGGAGCGGCT
>NZ_JOBL01000302.1 GCF_000716335.1 Streptomyces sp. NRRL S-118
GGGTGGGGGCGGGATGCGGGCGGGGTGGGGACGTCGGGCCGTCCCCTCTCGTACGGGCCCGTACGAGGCGCGCGGGCCGCACGAAACGGGACGCGTGCCGCTCCGATGCGTTCCATGGGCCGCGCCCGGCCGAACCCGGCTGTTCGGGTGGCGTCCGTGCCCGGCGGGCGATCACCTTGCGCGTCCGATGCCCCGGCAGGGTGCCCGCCGACCGTCGCCGGCTGTCGAAAGCGCAGGTGGACGGGCGTGTGGTGGACGGCTCGCGACCGCCTTGCGGGGGCCTGGGTTGGGTGTGAATATGACAAAGAGGGGGGAGAGAGGCGACCTCTCCGCTCTGATAGGTGGCCGCATGCCTCTGGCCGAAACGGAATGGGACCTCGTGACCCTGTGGGTGCGCGAGTACCTCCTGGACACGACCGATCCGTACACCGGACTCGCCCAGGCGGGATTCCCCCCGGACTTCGTCGCCGCGCTGCCGCTGACCGCGGTCAGCGGTGAGAACGCCCGCGCGCTCGTCCACGCGTGCCGCCGGGACATCGAGCGCCAGCTGCTGCTCGTCGAGGCCGTCGCCGCGACCGACCGCCTGTCCGTCCGGCCCGAGGTAGCCAAGGCGCACGAGTTCCTGGACCGCCTGAGGGAGGACCTGAGCATCCACACCTCCCAGGACAGTTTCCGCACCCTCGTCCTCAAGAACGGCACCGAGGCGTTCATCGACCGCCAGGACCTGCGGGAGACCCTGCGCCGCTTCGTCCACGACCCGGACACATCGGTGCTGATGGTCGACGGCGAGCCGGACAGCGGCCGGTCGTACACGTACCGCCTGATCCGGCACGTCGGGCAGCACAGCGGCTTCCGTCCCGCGCGGGTCACCCTCTCCCCCACCTCGACCGCCACCCGCGTGGTGCGACGGCTCGCCGAGTTCGTCACCGAGCCGCGCGACGCGGTCGCGCCGTTCGGCGCCGCGGAACTCGACGACCTGCTGCCGTCCGTCGAGGACGCCGTCCACTGGGTGGTGCGCCGGGCCACCGACGCGGAGGACACCTTCTGGCTGGTGCTCGACGAGTGCGACAAGCTCGACGCGGGCTCCGACGTGTGGGACCTCATCGGACAGCTGGCCCTCGCCATCTACGAGCACGCCGCGGTACGGGGCGACCAGGCGCCCCGCCTGGTCCTCCTCGGGTACGGGCCCGCGATGCGCCAACTGCCCTACGACGTGCGCGGCAGTGTGTGCCGCGACACCGCGAGGGTCGCGGACCGCGCCGATCTGCGTGCCTTCTTCGAGCAGTACTTCCGCGAGTGCCCGTCCGCCGCGGTGAGCTCCCTGCCCGCGGGGCCGTCCCGGGACGCGGCGGTCACCGCGCTGGTGGACGTGGCTGTCGAGGAGGTACTGCGCGCCGCCGAGCAGGGCGGCGGCGAGAGCTACATGCGCAGGCTCTGTACGGCGGCGGAGGGGGCGATCCGTGTCTACCGGGCCCTCTGACGGCATCCGCGGTCCCGACCGGTCCGCGCCGGGTGCGGTAGGTGCCGCCGGTGCGGTGGGGGGCACGGGTGCGGCGGGTTCCGCTGCTGCCGCAGGTGGTAATGATGGCGCCGGTGCCGCGGGTTCGGAGGGTTCCGCCGGTACGAAGGGCTCCGCCGTGGCTTCCGGCGCCGCCGTGGCTTCCGGCGCCGCCGGGCTGCGCGACCTGTTCGCCGCCCGGCTGCGCGAGGAGCTGCGTACCGGCCAGGAGCGCGGCGCGCCCGCCGTGGCGGACGCACGCCGGACCTATCGCCGGGCCGCCGCCCTGCTCAGCCGGTTCGACCCGCAACGGCTCAGGCTGCCGGACGCCGCCGGGCCCGCCGGGTACGCGACGCTGGAACTCCTCGACGACTGCACCGCCGTCGGCGGCCGCGCCAGCGGCCTGTGGACCCTCAAGCCCTCGGTGCGGGAGGAGGTGCTGGCCGGCCTCGACGGCCCCGGGACCGCGCTGCGGCTCCTGGAGTGCAACGCCCACCAGTTCGCCGACGAGCCCGGCCCCGAGCAGGTGTGCCTGGCCCATCTGTCGGGCCGCCCGCCCGACCTGGCGCGGCAGAGCGCCGACGAGCTGGCCGACACGCTCCAGGCGGTGTTGTGGCTCTCCCGCGTGCCGGGGGTGACGGGGCTGCCCGACTCCGCGGACGTCACCCGCGCCCTGGACCGGGCCAGGCTGCTGGAGCCGCTGGAGCGGCTCGCGCAGGGGCCGTTCCTCGGGCGCACCGGCGAACTGCGGGCACTGGGCGCCTACACCGGGCTGACCGCAGCACCCGCCGGCCCGGAAGGGCCCGCCGAACCCGGAGCGCCCACCGGTCCCCTCGTGGTCCACGGACCCGGTGGCATCGGCAAGAGCACCCTGCTCGCCCGCTTCCTGCTGGACGGCGTCCACCACCTGGCGCCGGGGTTCCCGTTCGCGTACATCGACTACGAGCGCCCCACGCTCTCGGTGCACGAACCGATCACCCTCATCGCCGAGATGGCCCGGCAGCTGGGCGTCCAGTACCCGTCGCACCGCGCCGACCTGGAGGCCCTGGCGGACGAGTGCCAGGAGGTCGCGGGCAGCGAGCGGGAGGGCCAGGAGCGGGTGAGTCAGCTGCACCGGCTCGCCACCACACGGGCCGTGCTCGGCCGCCGCTCGTCGCAGGAGTTCCACCTGCTGGCCGCCGAGCGGGAGACCGCCCTGATGCGGGGCGTCGCGGAGGTCATGTCGCGGGCGGTCACCGGGGCCGGGCAGGCGGGGGCGCCGTTCGTCCTCGTCCTGGACTCGTTCGAGGAGGCGCAGTACCGCGCCTCGCCGGTGCTCGGCCGTCTCTGGTCCATGTACACCGCACTCTGCAGCGTCTACCCGCGGACCCGCGTCCTCGTCTCGGGCCGGGCACCCGTGGGGCATCCGGCGCAGACGGTGGCCTCGCACGCCTTGGAACTCCCCGAGCTCCCTCCGGAGGCGGCCGTGGGGCTGCTGGAGTCGTGCGGCGTGGCCGACCCGGAGCTGGCCCGGCTGCTGGCCGACCGGGTGGGCGGCCACCCGCTGAGCCTGAAACTCGCGGCCCGCGCCGCCGTGCTCGCCGAAGCGGCGGCCACGGCGGAGACCGTGCCC
>NZ_KL591053.1:0-394 GCF_000716335.1 Streptomyces sp. NRRL S-118
CGACGCCGACGCCCCGGAGTGGAGTGCGCTCCTCGCCGTGGACGAGCCGCAGCTGGCCGTCCGTGCGGGCGGGTTGTGGGCTCCTCGGCTCGGGCGGGCCGGTGCGGTGGTGCCGGGCGGGGCGCCGCTCGACCCGGAGGGCACGGTCCTCGTCACGGGCGGTACGGGTGGTCTGGGTGCGCTGGTCGCGCGGCATCTGGTCGTCGAGCACGGGGCGAAGCGTCTGGTGCTGGTGAGCCGGCGTGGTCCTGCGGCGGACGGGGCCGGGGAGCTGACGGCCGGGCTGGAGGCGCTCGGTGCGGAGGTGCGTATCGTCGCGTGTGACGTGGCCGACCGGGCCGAGTTGGTCCAGCTGCTCGATGCGCTGGAGCGTCCGTTGACGGCTGTGGTGCAT
>NZ_KL591053.1:641-840 GCF_000716335.1 Streptomyces sp. NRRL S-118
TGACGGCGGGGATGGATCTGTCGGCGTTCGTGCTGTTCTCCTCGGTCGCGGCGTTGATCGGCAGTCCGGGGCAGGGCAACTACGCGGCGGCCAATGCGGCGCTGGACGCCCTGGCGCACCAGCGGCGTGCGGCCGGGTTGCCGGCGGTTTCCCTGGCGTGGGGGCTGTGGGCCGACGCCACCGGAATGACCGGTCACCT
>NZ_KL591053.1:1086-1260 GCF_000716335.1 Streptomyces sp. NRRL S-118
GGGCGAGGCGGAGCTCGCGCGTCTGGAGCGCACGGGTGTGGGTGCGCTGTCGGCGGAGCTGGGTCTGGAGCTGTTCGACCGGGCGCTGGGTTCGGACGCGGCGCTGCTGGCGCCGGTCCGGCTGGACACCGCCGCGCTGCGCACACAGGCGCGTGCCGGGCTGCTCCCACCGCT
>NZ_KL591053.1:1396-2027 GCF_000716335.1 Streptomyces sp. NRRL S-118
CTCCCACCGCTCCTTCGCGGACTGGCACCGGCCCCCACCCGCCGTGCCACGGCGAGTGGCTCCCTGGCGCAGCGGCTGGGCGGAGTGCCCGAGCCCGACCGGGAGCGCGTCGTGCTCGAACTCGTACAGGCGCAGGTCGCGGCCGTACTCGGCCACGCCTCGGCGGCCACCATCGGCACCGGACGCAGCTTCAAGGACCTCGGCTTCGACTCGCTGAGCGCCGTCGAGCTGCGCAACCGCCTCCAGCAGGCGACCGGTGTGCGACTGCCCGCCACCCTGGTCTTCGACCACCCGACACCGGTGGCCGTCGCACGGCTGATCCTCGGAGAGGTCGGTGAGATCGCCAAGGCACCGCGGGCCGTCGCGCGGCCCCGGCGTACGGAGGCCGACGAGCCGCTCGCGATCGTGGGCATGAGCTGCCGCTACCCCGGCGGCGTGATGTCGCCGGACGAGCTGTGGAAGCTCGTCGCCTCCGGGCGCGACGCGGTCTCCGGTCTGCCGACCGACCGCGGCTGGGACCTGGAGCGGCTCTACGACCCCGACCCGGACAAGCCCGGAAAGGTCTCCACACGCGGCGGCGGATTCCTGGAGCGGCCGGGCGAGTTCGACGCCGAGTTCTTCGGCATCAGCC
>NZ_KL591053.1:2167-2680 GCF_000716335.1 Streptomyces sp. NRRL S-118
GGCTCGTCCTGGAGACGGCCTGGGAGGCGTTCGAGGACGCCGGCATCGACCCCACGTCGCTGCGCGGCAGCGACACCGGAGTGTTCACCGGCGCGGTCACCTCCGACTACGGCGGCGCGCTCGTACAGGAACTGGAGGGGTACCGGCTGACCGGCACGACGACGAGCGTGCTGTCCGGGCGGATCTCCTACACGCTGGGCCTCGAAGGGCCCTCGATGTCGGTGGACACGGCGTGCTCCTCCTCGCTGGTGGCCCTGCACCTGGCCGCGCAGGCACTGCGCTCCGGCGAGTGCTCGCTGGCGCTGGCCGGTGGCGTGACGCTGATGGCGGGGCCGTACCTGCTGACGGAGTTCAGCCGGCAGCGGGCCCTGTCACCCGACGGGCGCTGCCGGTCCTACTCCTCGGACGCGGACGGCACCGGCTTCGCCGACGGTGTCGGACTGGTGGTGCTGGAGCGGCTGTCGGACGCCCGGCGCAACGGCCACGAGATCCTCGCCGTGGTGCGTGGCTCGG
>NZ_KL591053.1:2781-2998 GCF_000716335.1 Streptomyces sp. NRRL S-118
TGGTGCGTGGCTCGGCCGTCAACCAGGACGGTGCGAGCAACGGTCTCACCGCCCCCAACGGCCCCTCGCAGGAGCGCGTGATCCGTCAGGCGCTGGCGAACGCGGGGCTGCGCCCGGCGGACGTGGACGCCGTGGAGGGCCACGGCACCGGGACGAAGCTCGGCGACCCCATCGAGGCGCAGGCTCTGCTGGCGACGTACGGCCGCGACCGCACCGG
>NZ_KL591053.1:3066-5935 GCF_000716335.1 Streptomyces sp. NRRL S-118
TGGCTGGGGTCGGTCAAGTCGAACATCGGGCACACCTCGGCCGCTGCCGGTGTGGCCGGTGTGATCAAGATGGTGCAGGCGCTGCGGCACGGCGTCCTTCCCGCCACGCTGCACGTGAACGAGCCCTCACCGCACGTGGAATGGGCCGCGGGCGAGGTCGAGCTGCTGACGGAAGCCAAGGAATGGCCCGTTTCCGGACGGACACGGCGCGCGGGCGTCTCGTCGTTCGGTGTCAGCGGCACCAACGCACACCTGATCCTCGAAGAGGCCCCGGCCGACGACCGGCTGCCGGCCGGGCCGGCCGGGGGCGGGTCCGCCCGGCCCGCCGTCGTGCCGGTGCTGGTGTCCGCGCGCAACGAGACGGCGCTGCGGGCACAGGCCGAGCGGCTGCGCGCCCACCTCGCGGCACGGCCCGGGCTGGACCTCGTGGACATCGGCCTGTCGTCGGTGACGACGCGTGCGCAGCTGGAGCGGCGCGCGGCCGTGGTGGCCTCGGACCGCGACGAACTGCTCGCGGGTCTCGGCGCACTGGCGGCGGGCTCCCCCGCGGACGGTGTGGTCGAGGGCGTGGTGACGGAAGGCAAGCCGGTCTTCGTGTTCCCGGGCCAGGGGGCGCAGTGGGCGGGCATGGCCGTCGAACTGCTCGACACCTCGCCGGTGTTCGCCGAGCGGATGGCGGAGTGCGCCGTGGCGCTGTCGTCCTTCGTGGACTGGCGGCTGGAGGACGTGCTGCGGCAGGCGGAGGGCGCTCCGTCGCTGGAGCGGGTCGACGTGGTGCAGCCGGCGCTGTGGGCCGTGATGGTCTCGCTGGCGGCGCTGTGGCGCTCGTACGGTGTGGAGCCCGCGGCGGTGGTGGGCCACTCCCAGGGCGAGATCGCGGCCGCGTGCGTGGCGGGCGGTCTGTCGCTCGCCGACGGCGCCCGGGTCGTGGCCCTGCGCAGCCGGCTCATCCGCGAGCGGCTGGCCGGTCGTGGCGGCATGGTGTCGGTGGCGCAGCCGGTCGAGCGGGTCGAGGAACTCCTCGCCCCGTACGGGGGCCGCGTGACGGTCGCCGCGGTGAACGGCCCCACGGTGGTGGTGGTCGCGGGTGACGCCGACGCGCTCGACGAGTTCGTCGCCGTCTGCAAGCGGGACAAGGTGAGGGCCCGCCGGGTCGCGGTGGACTACGCCTCGCACTCCGCTCACGTCGAGGCGATCGAGGACGAGCTGCTGGAGGTCCTGGCGCCGATCGAGCCGGTGTCCGGACAGGTGCCGTTCTACTCCGCCGCGACCGGCGGGTTCGTCGACACCGCGACCCTGGACGCTCGCTACTGGTACGGGAACCTGCGCGGCCGGGTGGGCTTCGAGCAGGCCGTTCGCGCCCTGGCGGACAACGGCGCCGGGTGCTTCGTCGAGGTGTCGCCGCACCCCGTGCTCACGATGGCGGTGGAGGACACCGTCCAGGCGCACGGCGCCGCCGACCACACCGCGATCATCGGGTCGCTGCGCCGGGACGAGGGTGGTCTCAGGCGGTTCCTGACCTCCCTGTCCGAGGCACACGCGGCCGGGGTGGAGGTGGACTGGCCGGAGTTGTACACCGGCAGTGGTGCCCGGCGCGTGCCGCTGCCCACGTACGCGTTCCAGCGTGAGCGGTTCTGGCTCGCGCCGGGCGCCCGGACAGCGGACGCGAGCACGGCCGGGCAGGGCAGCGTCGACCATCCGGTCCTCGCCGCCGCGGTGCGGATGGGCGACCGCGACGAGTGGGTGTTCACCGGCCGCATGTCCATCGACGCACACCCCTGGACCCGGGACCACACGGTGTTCGGAGCGGTCGTGGTGCCGGGTGCCGCGCTGGTCGAACTCGCCCTGACGGCCGGTGACGAGGTCGGTTGCCGGATGCTCGACGAGCTGGTGATCGAGTCACCGCTGATCCTGGAGGAGGACGCCGTACGGCACATCCAGGTCACCGTCGGCCAAGCCGGCGAGGACGGCCGGCGCGAGGTCGCGATCTTCTCGCAACCGCAGGCCGGAGCCGACGACGAGCGGCCGGAGCCGACGTGCCACGGGCGTGGCTGGCTGGCCGTGGACACGGAGCCGTCCGAGGCGCTCCCGGCGCAGTGGCCGCCGACCGGTGCCGAACCGGTCACCGTCGACACGCTCTACGCCCGTGTGAACACCTACGCACACCTGACCGACGACGACTTCGACTACGGCCCCGCCTTCCGGGGCGTCGAGGCGGCATGGCGCTCCGGCGACGAGGTCTGCACCGAACTCGCGCTGCCGGACGACGCGGGACCGGCCGAGGGGTTCGCCATCCACCCCGCGCTGTTCGACTCCGCACTGCACGGCGGACTCAGCATGCTCGGCCAGGGCGGCGGCACCCGGGGCGGGCTGCCGTTCTCCTGGACCAGGGTGCGTCTGCACCGCGGCGGCCTCACACGGCTGCGGGTGCGGAGCGGGCCGTCGAGCGACACCGCGCTGCGGATCGACATCACCGGTGAGGACGGCCGTCCGGTCGCCAGTGTGGAGCGGCTCGACATCCGGCCGGTCGAGCAGGCGCAGATCGAGGCGGCACGCAGCCACTCCGGCAGCCCGCTGTTCCAGGTCGACTGGACCCCGGTGAGGGCCGGGGCGCCGACGCCGGTGCGATGTGCCGCCCTCGGTGCGCACGCCGTGGCCGACGAGCGGTTCGCGGATCTCGACGCGCTGGAGCGGGCCCTCGCGGAGGGCGCGGCGGCACCGGACGCGGTCCTGGTCGGGGTCGAGACCCCGGCCGGCGGGGCCGGCACGGGCGAGAGCGCGCGGGCGGCCACCGGGCGGACGCTCGAACTGATCCAGCGCTGGCTGACCAGCGAGCGCCTCATCGGCACGCGGCTCGTCCTCGTCACGC
>NZ_KL591053.1:6111-6243 GCF_000716335.1 Streptomyces sp. NRRL S-118
ACGCGGGGTGCGGTGTCGGTGGCCGGTGAGTCCCCGGACGTCGCGCAGGCCGCGGTGTGGGGCCTGGTGCGCAGTGCCCAGTCGGAGCACCCGGACCGGTTCCGGCTCGTCGACCTCGACGACGCCGACGCC
>NZ_KL591054.1:0-1949 GCF_000716335.1 Streptomyces sp. NRRL S-118
AGACGACGTACTTCCTTCTCGCCACCGCGCTGCGCCGTCGTGCCGCGCTGCTCCCCGACGACAGCCTCGTCGGCCTCGCCGGCGCCGCCGGCCCGCTCGGCCGGGCTACTGACCTGGCTGGTCACTGAACTGGACCTCCCTCGAGACAAGGGGCCTCCCCGCCGTCAGCGGGGGAACGCTCGGGAGACGGCCTGCCGACCGGTGCTCCCAAGGCCCACCCTACGTCGGTAAGGGTCGCCTTCCCTGGACCGCTCAAATGGTGGACGTGATCGTGGGACGTCCTTCTGCCCGGACTCATCATGCTTCGTCTCCCCCCGACTCCCGCGTGAATGACGCTCCCGGCTCGCCCGTTCGTCCCCGGGCCGCCACTGTCAAGCCTGCCGCAGGCGGTACCTCTTTTCAGGCGTTTTCGAGGCACGGAGCACCAGGCATGTCAGGTGTTCAGGTAGGTCAGCACCGCCAGTACCCGCCGGTGGTCCCCGTCACTGGGCGACAGTCCGAGCTTCAGGAAGATGTTGCTCACGTGCTTCTCCACCGCGCCGTCGCTCACCACGAGCTGCCGCGCGATCGCCGAGTTCGTCCGCCCTTCCGCCATCAGCTCGAGCACCTCCCTCTCGCGCGGGGTCAGACCCGCCAGGACGTCCTGCTTGCGGCTCCTCCCGAGCAGCTGCGCCACCACCTCGGGGTCCAGAGCCGTGCCGCCTCGGGCCACCCGGACCACCGCGTCCACGAACTCGCGGACCTCGGCGACCCGGTCCTTCAGCAGGTACCCCACCCCCCGGCTGGTGCCGGCCAGCAGCTCCGTGGCGTACCGCTCCTCCACGTACTGCGACAGCACCAGGACTCCGATGCCCGGGTGCTCCTTGCGCAGCCGGACGGCCGCCCGCACTCCCTCGTCGGTGTGCGTCGGCGGCATGCGCACGTCCGCGACCACCACATCCGGGAGGGCCCCCTGTGCCGCGAGATCGCCGATCGTCTTGATCAGCGCCTCACCGTCCCCCACGCCCGCGACGACGTCGTGCCCCCGGTCGGTCAGCAGCCGGGTCAGTCCTTCCCTCAGCAGTACGGAATCCTCGGCGATGACCACCCGGACCCTGTCCTCCGCCACGTTCACCACGTCCCCCACGCCCCCTCGAACCCCTGTGAATCGATCTGCTCGCCGCGATCACCGCGTCTGCTACAGCATCCCAGCATCCGGACCACCGTGGGCGGCCTGTGGACAACCGGTGCGTCGAAGCCGGCGGAGCGGCGGGGATCGCCGTCAGCGGCGCGAGCGGGGTGCACGGGTGGTGAGGCGTGAGGGGTGAGCAAGGTGAGCGGGGCGGCGTGGTTCCGCTCGGGTGAGGGAGGGGCTCGGCGAGCCCAGGCGGCCAGGGCGTCAGCCCGGCGTCAGGAGCGGCCGCGCCAGGGCAGCTCTGCGGTGATCGCCGTCGGCCCGCCGTCCGGCGAGCTCACGGCGAGGACGCCGTCCACCGCGTCCAGCCGTTCGGCCAGCCCCGCCAGACCGGTGCCCGCGTCGACCCGCGCGCCGCCCCGGCCGTTGTCCGTCACCTGGAGCATGAGCCGGTCCTCCACCCGCCACACGTCCACCCCGGCCCGGCTGGCGCCGGAATGCTTGGAGACGTTCTGCAGCAGCTCGGAGACCGTGAAGTAGGCGATGCCCTCGATCGCCGGCGCCGGGCGGGCCGGCAGATCCACGTCGACCGCCACCGGGACGGTGCAGCGGGAGGCCACCGCGGACAGGGCGGCGTCCAGGCCGCGGTCGGTCAGTACGGCGGGGTGGATGCCGCGTGCCAGGTCGCGCAGCTCCTGCAGCGCCGTCTTCACCTCGCCGTGCGCCTCCTCCACCATGCGGGCCGCGGCCTGCGGGTCCTCGGTCAGCTTCTCCTTGGCGAGGCCCAGGTCCATGGCGAGTGCCACGAGCCGTGCCTGGGCGCCGTCGTGCAGGT
>NZ_KL591054.1:2016-3695 GCF_000716335.1 Streptomyces sp. NRRL S-118
GCCACGAGCCGTGCCTGGGCGCCGTCGTGCAGGTCGCGTTCGATGCGCCGCAGGTCGGCGGCGGCCGTGTCGATGACCACGCCCCGGTCCGACTCCAGCTCCGAGACCCGTGTGGCCAGCCGGGACGGGCCCAGCAGCCCTATGACCAGCAGCCGGTCGACGGTCGCCAGCGCCCGGATGACCCATGGCGTGATCAGCCAGAACATCAACCCGAGCAGGCTCGTCAGCACCAGCTCGAAGGGCGAGTCGAGGTAGATGCTGTGCGTCCGGTCGCTGTACAGCTGCAGCCCGTCCACTCCCGCGTGCATCGGGATGACCCACTGCCAGAGCGGATAGGTGAGCAACGCCCACCCATAGGCCCAGAAGGCCAGCGACACCGCGAAGGCGAAGACGGCCCAGGGCAGGTGCACCACCGCATAAAGGAAGTGCCGCCAGGACACACCGCTCCTGAGCACTCCGCCGACCCACGCCATCATTCCGGCGCCGGACTCCCTGCCCGACCGGCTCGGCACGGGGACGGGGTCGGCGATCTCGGCTCCCAGGAGGCCCCGCGCCCGGGCCCGCTCCAGCGCGCCGAATCCGCGGCACACCGCCAGTGCGCCGGCGAGCACCGGTATGCCCAGGAACGTCACGAGCAGCCCGGCGCCGAGCGACGCCATGGTGAGAGCGACGGCGAAGTAGAAGACACTGAGCGGAAGGCTGAGCAGGAGGTAGGCGAACTCCCGCCAGGTACGGGCCTCGAGCGGCGCGCGGAGCGCGGCGGGGAGGCGGTGGTGCCGGGCGGTACCCGGTCCGTAAGCCATGGCCATTGCTTGGTCCGTCCGTTTCTGCCGGTGAGCCGGGCTGGTGGCGTCGTCGTGTTTCCAGGCTGCCGGTTCCGCACCCCGCCCCACCATGAGGAGGGTCGCCGTCTCGACCGGGGGTTTTCCCTACCGCTCGGCCGTGGCAGACCGTGGAGTCAGGGTCAGGTGTGAGGTGACAGGGGGCCGACGTCGGGCGTCAGGCATCAAGCAGCATCAAGCAACAGGCGTCAGGCGGCCGGTGCCTGCCGGCTGCCGACGGGCGAAGTGCGCACGGCCGGGCAGCGGGGCGGCCGCCTGCGCGAACCGAACGGTCGGCGGAGCTAGCGAGCCGCCGGGTGCGCGGCGTCCCGGTGGCGCCAGGGGAGCTCCGCGGTGACCGTCGTCGGACCGCCGGCCGGGGAGTCCAGCACGAACAGCCCGTCGACCGCGCCCAGCCGTTCCGCGAGGCCCGCCATGCCGGTTCCGCCGTCGAGCCGGGCCCCGCCCCGCCCGTCGTCCGTCACCTGTATCAGCAGCCGGTCGTCCGCCCGCCATACGTCGACGGCGGCCGTACGGGCCCGGGAGTGCTTGGAGACGTTCTGGAGGAGCTCCGAGACGGTGAAGTAGGCGATTCCTTCTATCGCGTCGGCGGGCCGCTCGGGCAGGTCGACGGTGACGCGGACGGGCACCGTGCAGCGGGAGGCCACCGCGGACAGGGCGGCGTCCAGGCCGCGGTCGGTCAGTACGGCGGGGTGGATGCCGCGCGCCAGGTCGCGCAGCTCCTGGAGGGCGAGCTTCACCTCCCCGTGCGCCTCCTCGACCATCGCTGCGGCGGCCTCCGGATCCTCCAGCAGCTTCTCCTTGGCGAGGCCCAGGCCCATCGCGAGCGCCACGAGC
>NZ_KL591054.1:3843-6566 GCF_000716335.1 Streptomyces sp. NRRL S-118
CCGTCGTGCAGGTTGCGTTCGATTCGCCGCAGGTCGGCGGCGGCCGTGTCGACGACCACGCTGCGGTCCGACTCCAGCTCGGTGATCCGCCGCTCCAGCTCGTCGGAGGGCGCCAGCAGCCCGCGTACCAACGCCCGGTCCACGGTGGTCAGGCCCCGCGTGACGTAACCGAGCACCGGCCACAGCACCACCATCGCCACCAGGGTCACGGCGAATGTCAGGACGCCCCAGGGCAGCCGGATGAAGCCGTACAGCATCGTCCGCCAGGCCACCGGGTCCTTCAGCCCCGTCCACAGCCAGGCGAAGAAGCCCGCACCCGGCCGGTGCGGCAGCGGGCTGGGCTCCTCGATCCGCACGCCCAGCAGTGCCCTCGCCCTTGCCCGCTCCAGCCTGCCGAGCTGCCGCGCTCCCGCGAGGCCGGTCGCGAGCAGCGGCAGGCCCACGACGGTGACCGACAGGCCCACGCCGACGCTCACGGTGACTACCACGTAGATGAAGCCGATCAGCGCCATCGGGAAGTCGGTCAGGAGGTGCGCGACCTCCTTCCAGGCCTGTCGGCCGAAAGCCATGCGTGCGGTCATGCGACACAGCCTGCCTGCGGTCACCGGCCCGGCGCCATGGGGTTCGTAGGTGGGGTGTAGTAGGGCTATCCCCACCTGAAGTGCGGCACGGCTGATGGGTGGTCCGAAGCCAGGGCCTAGACTCCCGTGCGTACGGAACGCATAAGCATCACGCCGCGCGGCAGGGAGCGAGGGACACGGACGTGCCGGAGACGACCGCATCGACCGTACTCGCCGTCGACTATTTCCAGAGTTACTCGGTCGTAGGGCTGCTCGCCCTGATCGGCGTGCTGTTCGTGGCTGTCGCCTTCGCGGCCGGACGGCTGTTGCGGCCGGTGGTGCCGACGCAGGAGAAGATGCTCACGTACGAGTGCGGCGTCGATCCGGTGGGGGAGGGCTGGGCCCACACCCAGGTCCGCTACTACGTCTACTCTTTTCTGTACGTCATCTTCGCCGTCGACTCCATCTTCCTCTTCCCGTGGGCGACGGTCTTCGCAGCGCCGGGGTACGGCGCCACGACGCTGGTCGAGATGTTCATCTTCCTCGGCTTCCTCGCCGTAGGACTGCTCTACGCGTACAAGAAGGGCGTCCTGACATGGACGTAACCCCTGTCGACCTCCCCGAGCCGAAGAGGCTCGGAGCCCTCGCCCGGCTCGCACCCGAGCCGATGAAGGTGGTCCTGAACTGGGGCCGCCGCTACAGCCTGTGGGTCTTCAACTTCGGGCTCGCCTGCTGCGCCATCGAGTTCATCGCCGCCTCCATGGCGCGGCACGACTTCATCCGCCTCGGGGTGATCCCGTTCGCGCCCGGACCGCGTCAGGCCGACCTCATGGTCGTCTCGGGGACGGTGACCGACAAGATGGCCCCGGCGGTGAAGCGGCTCTACGAGCAGATGCCGGAGCCGAAGTACGTCATCTCCTTCGGAGCCTGCTCCAACTGCGGTGGTCCCTACTGGGACTCCTACTCCGTGACCAAGGGCGTGGACCAGATCATTCCGGTCGACGTGTACGTCCCGGGCTGCCCGCCGCGGCCGGAGGCGCTCCTCCAGGGCATCCTCAAGCTCCAGGAGAAGATCGCCCGCGAGTCGCTGGGCGAGCGGTACGGCCACGGACGCCCGTCCGTCGCGGAGCTGCGCAGCGGCCTGGTGACCCCGCCCTCCCCGTCGTCCGCCCCGCCGTCGTCCTCCTCGGCTGCCTCCGCTTCCACTCCCTCCACCCCGCCGTCGTCCTCGCCGGGAGGTACGGCGTGACCGCGTACGACCGCCTCCCCGAAGGCGTCACCGAGCTGTTCGGCGAGCAGGCCACCGCCGAGCACGCGTACGACCTCCTGACGGTCGATGTCCCGGCCGCCTCGTGGATCACCGCGCTGGAGACCGCACGGGACGTGCTGGGCTGCACCTACTTCGACTGGCTGAGCGCCGTCGACGAACCGGCGACGGGCTTCCGCGTCTGCGCACACCTGGTCGCCCTGGACGGGCGGCAGGTACGACGGCTGCTGCTGCGCACGACCGTCCCGCACGACGCCCCGGTGCTGCCGACCGCCATCGGGGTGTACGCGGGGGCGGCCTGGCACGAGCGCGAGACGTTCGAGATGTTCGGCGTCCGCTTCGAGGACCACCCGAATCTGGTTCACCTCCTCCTCCCGGAGAACTTCGAGGGCAACCCCCTCCGCAAGGACTTCGTGCTGGCCGCCCGCGTCGCGAAGGCGTGGCCGGGCGCGAAGGAGCCGGGCGAATCCGAGCACGGCGGCCCCAAGCGCCGCCAGATGCTGCCCCCCGGAGTGCCCGACCCGAACGAGTGGGGCCCCCTCAAGGGCCAGCTCCCGCCCGCCCCGGCCCGTCCGGCCCGGGAACGCCCTGCTCGCGCTGCGGCCGGCGACCGCCCGGTTCGCCGTGCCCGTACGGCCGCCGAGGGCTCGGCCAGCCAGGCCCCGGAGGCCTCGACCGCTCCGGCGGCACCGGCCCGCCGCGCGCGTACGGCCGCGGAGGGCTCGGCGAGCCAGACGCCCGCGCGTCGCGCGCGCACCGCGAGCGAGGGCTCGGCGAGCCAGGCCCCGCAGGCCCCGGCCGAGGCGACCCCGGCGCCCCCGCCGCGCACCCGCAGCACGGACGCCCCCTGGAACAACCCCCGTCCCGCCTTCGAGGACCTGTCTCTTATACACATC
>NZ_KL591055.1:0-1608 GCF_000716335.1 Streptomyces sp. NRRL S-118
GGCCTGACACTTTGACGCCACAACTCCTAGGCGCGGGCAGACTACGCACATGCAGCTCCCCGCCGAAGCCGTGGCCACCGCTGCATTGCTGGAGGTCGTAAGGATCTCCGAACTCCCGACAATGCGGGGCACCCCATATCCCGGCAGGGCGGGCGCCCACTGGATCGGGAGCGAGGCAGACAGCGTCCTGGCCTTGATCGAGAGCTTGCCCGGCAGCGAGCAGCACCGCTGCGGCTTTTCGCCGGGTGGAGCGTCCGGGCGTACGCGGACACTCTCGACCTGGCGCTGTTCGAGGCGGCGTTCTGCTTCAGATGCCATGAAGTCCGCATGCATGGAACCGCCGTGCCACCCGCACTGGCCACGCAGTTCTTCGACGCGGGCACCCCGCAACGCACGCCCTCCTGGCCCTCTTCCGCCAGGCAGCCCCGTAGCCGGTCAGCCCCAGTCACAAGACCTGAAACGGTGACCTGCGAAGTCTGGGGCTAGTTTCGCTGGAGCTCTTACCAACGAGGGGAATTTCTTATATTGAGGGCCTGCGATCAGGCAGTGACGACAGAATAGGCAAGAGCACCGATGACCATATAGGGGCCGAAGGAGACGTGCGTACGGCGGGAGCGGCCGGCTGCCATCCGCGCCACCTCCGAGACGGCGCCGACGACGAAGCCCGCAGCTGCTCCCCAGAACAGGACCGTCCAGCTGCTCCAACCCAGGAGCGCCCCGATGGCCGGCGCGAGTTTGACGTCTCCGAGCCCCATGGCGCCGGTGAACGCCATGAGGAGGAAGGCGGTGGTGAGTACGGCAGCAGCGGCCGCCGCGCGGCCCAGGCTTCCGGTCTCACCCGCCAGCGCGGCCGCGGTGAGCAGGAAGAGCGTCCCGCCGCAGGCAGGAAGGGTGAGGACGTCGGGAAGCCGTTGCACGGCGATGTCGATCAGCGCCAGCGCGACCCCGCACGCGGCCACCCAGTACTGGGCGGCGGCGAACCAGCCGCTCGCCCCGCCCACGGCGATAGCGGCGAAGGCGATCGCGGCCGCCGCCTCCGGCAGGAGCGGGCGCGGACCGATCGCCTTCGCGCATGCCGGACAGCGCCCGGAGAGGGCAGGACCGGCAGCCGGCGGTCGAGGATGACGCCGCCGCAGTGCGGACAGCTGCTGCGTGCGGCCGCAGGTGCCAGCACTGACCGGGCGAAGACCCGGGGCGCGCTGCAGCGCCGGCCACGGCTCCGATGGCGGTGGTCAGGGCAACACTGAGGGCGGACAAGACAGACTCCTCGTTCCCGGCCTCCCAGTGACGGGTGGGCTTCGACCCTACGGCCAGCGCGACCGTGCCCTTCCGCCACGCCCCCATGGCGGCGGACGGGGACGGGGTGGCGCAGCAGCCGGTCAAACCCCATGTGCTCCCGCGTCGAGGGTCCCCGCCGCGCTGAGGGCTGCCAGGACCTGAGCCTGTCCCTCGGCCTGGGGCAGGGTTCCGGCGGTGATCGCCTCGGCGATCCGCGCCGCGTGCTCCAGAGCAATCGCCACGCCGGTCGGTTCCCGGTGCGCGGTGAGCAACGCGTACCCCGCGCGCAGCGCGGCCGCGAAGTCGCCGCCGTGGTCTTCGGGGCCGTTC
>NZ_KL591055.1:1712-4392 GCF_000716335.1 Streptomyces sp. NRRL S-118
CACAGGTCGGCATGGGACTGCACGAGATCTTCGCCTCCAGCGGGGACAACTACGAGTATGTGTACGCGGAGTCGTTCCCCGCTGCCATGGAAGTCCTTGCGCACTGGGCGCCGGCCGTCCAGGGCGCCGCCATCGCCACGCTGATCGGCACCTTCGATGATCCGCCTGCGAACAGCGTGGCCGACCTCATCCGCACCCGCTTGAAGTAGCAGCGGCCGGAGCGCTCGTGCCCCCGTCCAGACGCTGGTCCGGGGGCACGGCCAGCGGGCCGCCTATAGACGATCACCGGTCGGTGACCCGCACGCGGGATCGTAGCGCGCGGCCGGCGCCTACCCGTCGTCCTCCGCGCCGCGCAGGATGTTCCCGACCTGACCCCGCGACAGCCCGACCTGACAGGCCAGGACATCGACGGGTACCCCGCGAGCGTGCGCGGCGCGCATGGCACGGTTCCGGCGGGCGACGTGTGCCTGCTTCGGTGTCTCCCCGGCGACGGTCTGCTGTAGGAAGACGGCCAGCCTGAGCAGTGCTCGGCCGGTCCAGAGGGTGATGGAGCTGGGTACGGGTGCGGGCGGGTTGGCCAACGGTGTCCCCCTCGTATCGGTTGTCCGACTTCTGAAGGTGACGGTGCCCAGCCCGTGCGGCAAGAGCGCGAACCGGTCCCTGGCGTGCACCCGCCATGTCACCCCGGCACTCTCAACCTGCCGGGTCTACGTCGGCCAGGATGTCAGCCCGCCACATCACGATCTGGGTCGTTCCGTATCCGTACCAGCCCTCTCCGCGGGCAACGCGAAGCCGCTGATCGTGCTGCCGCCACCAGGACAGCCGATCCTCATCGGTATCCAGCACGTGGTACGGAGCCGACGTGATGACGGCCACCAGCACCGCGAAGACCCCAGACCTGCGGCTGAAGAAGCCCAGGCCCGGACAACAACACGAGCACCGGCAGCATCACCGCCTGCAACTGGAACACAGCCGCCGACGGCACCACCTACACCTGCTGACACCGCCACCGGCCCCTGCCCGTCTCAGGCGGGGCTGAGTCGGGGGACCTCCATGAGAGCCCGACCTGCGTGTGCGGGTCGGGCCCGGCGGCGTGAGCGACACTCGGATCAATCCGGTGTGGTCTGGCGGGCGTACGTGGAAGCGGCGGAGCACCGGGGTGTGGGTACGTGCCCCGGAGCGTGTGCGGCCGTCTGACAGCGTCGACTACGACCAGGTCGTCGCTGGTGGGAGCCGTCAGCGCGGTCGGCGGTACGCGAGGTTCTCGCGGAGCGCTGGCCTTCGGGGTGGGTGCTGAGGAAGCTGAACGGCGTCGCGGCGGCCGGCCGACGCGGAAGACCTGGCGAACTTGGTCGACGGCCCGGACACCGGCACCATTCCGGCACGGCGCCGTAGCGACAGCGGCAGACCGGCGGTTTACTCCGGCAGGGTGGCGGCAGACGGACAGCCGCGGCACAGCACAGGCAGGTCGAAGAAGCACGCCGACCGCGGACCGCCGACGGCTGTAGGCGGACCAGCGGCTCCAACGCGGCAAACCTCACCGAGCTGACCAGCTGGATAGTTCAACCCGAATTATCTCCGCTGCCCTGAATACGACCTCACATGGGTCCTGCGACTTCAGGAGCACATGCCCATACTTGGCCGGATAAGCAATCAAGGTGAACTCGCCCTCGTAAGCCAGTATCGACGGGAAAGGGTCCTCCCCTTGCTCCCACCAGTTGTCGGAGCGCGAGACGTGAAGCTGCCCCATGGCTAGCGATGGATACATAGAGCGGTACAAAGGATGGAGCGCAGCCGACCTGACCAAAGGCCAGAGGGCCGCATCCCAGTTGTAGCTTTCTGCATGCGGAGAGGAATGCTCCAACACGAACTCACCCCAGGCCTGTTCCAGGCTGCGCCTGCTTTTGCTGTCAGTCATCAAGAACACCAATTGGTTCACGAAGAGAGGCCACGACTCAGCAAGGAGCGGGGCCGTTGGTGAATGTCTCTCGTCCGACCGCTTGCCACCACCACTACTACTGCCAAAGTCGATATCGCCAGGTCGTAGCCAGCCTGGAGTTCGCTGGCCGGCAGCCGCCAGGCTTCCTCCTGACCTCCGATCTTCCTGGCGGTGTTCGAGGCCGAACGCGGTCTATGAGCGAGATCTTCGCCGGACGGCGCGGCCCTGCGTCGCTTGACCGACTGCTGTGGCTGTGCGCACGCTGCTGTCGTACGAGCTCATGAGTCTCCTGCCTGATATCGCCCGCCCCCCACCGCGCCCCCGGAGTATCCAGATGGGTTCCCTACTTCCGCCGACGCCCAGGCCAACCTGTCGGCGCCACGCTGAACTTCACGAATTGCATTGCTGCGAATGCACCGCACCATCCGCAGTTCGTCGTCGGCTCTCTCATGAGGGAAGCCTAGAGACACCGCTCTGTTCAACAACCCCGATTTCCTGCAGCGCCCGGGCTCGATCTGCGGCCGGGCCGGGCGGGAGCTTCGAAGGGGGAGGGGGACGGATTTCGGGCGCTGGTCTCCGGCGACGGGGCCCGGGTGGTGCTGCGCTCCAGGCGCAGCACCAAGATCGCGCTGACGTCTCGGGCGGAGCGTGGCCGGGGCCGGGAAGCGGCCCGGCCCGGTGCGGCAACGCCCCCGGCGGCAGCCCGAGCGCTTCACACAGCGAGGCCCGCAGCTGCGGCAG
>NZ_KL591055.1:4640-4837 GCF_000716335.1 Streptomyces sp. NRRL S-118
GCACGTACAACCGCACACCACCGCCCCGGACCCCCGCATCCGCGGCACCACCCTCCGGCACCGGCAGGCCGGCGGGCAGCCCGTCGACAACAAGCGGGCCACCCGCCCCGTCCACGGTCCCAGATCCGCCAGCGCCCGGTCATACCGGCTCGGCTCCAGCCCCACCCGGGCCCCAGCCAGACGGGCCACTTCAAGAA
>NZ_KL591056.1:0-512 GCF_000716335.1 Streptomyces sp. NRRL S-118
CGCGGTGAGACCGTTGCTCGCACCGTCCTGGTTCACCGCGCTGCCTCGCAGCAGACCCAGTACCTGGTGACCGTTGCGGCGCGCGTCCGACAGTTTTTCGAGTACCAGCAGACCGGAGCCCTCGCTCCAGCCCACGCCGTTGGCACCGGACCCGTAGGCCTTGCACCGGCCGTCGGGCGCGAGACCGCGCTGGCGGCTGAACTCGATGAACACGTTCGGCCGGGACAGCACGGTGACGCCGCCGGCCAGGGCGAGCGAGCAGTCGCCGGACCGCAGCGCCGCGGTCGCCTGGGCGATCGCGACGAGGGAGGACGAGCAGGCGGTGTCGACCGAGACCGAGGGGCCCTCGAACCCGAACGTGTAGCTGATGCGTCCGGACGCCACACTCGCCGCGGACGAGATCATGAGGTAACCCTCGATCTCGTCGCGCCGGTCGCTCATCCCGGCCAGGTGCTGGTAGTCCGCGTACATCAGACCGGTGAACACACCGGTGTCGCTGCCCCGCAGCGAGG
>NZ_KL591056.1:649-1626 GCF_000716335.1 Streptomyces sp. NRRL S-118
CCGAAGAACTCCGCGTCGAACTCGCCGACACGGTCGACGAACCCGCCCTCCCGCGTGTACGAGGTGCCCGGGTTCTCGGGGTCGGGGTGGAACAGTCCCTCCACGTCCCAGCCCCGGTCGTCCGGGAACTCCGACACGGCGTCACGGCCGGACGCCACCAGTTCCCACAGCTCCTCGGGAGAGCTCACTCCGCCCGGGAACCGACATCCCATGCCCACGATGGCGATCGGCTCGTCGTCGACCCGTCGTGGCCGTACCACCGGACGTCGTGTTCCGGCGATCGCACCGACTTCGCGGAGCAGCAGCCGTGCGACGGCCACCGGGTTCGGGTGGTCGAAGACCAGGGTGGCGGGCAGTCGCACACCCGTGGCCTGGCTGAGGCTGTTGCGCAGGTCGACGGCGGTCAGCGAGTCGAAGCCGAGGTCCTTGAACGCCCGCTCCGGATCGATGCTCCCGGCCGAGGCGTGTCCGAGGGCGGCCGCGACGTGCCCGGCCACCAGTTCCAGCACGATGCGTTCCCGGTCGGCCTCGGCGACGCCGGCGAGCCGCTGCGCGAGCGATCCGCCCGTGTCGGCGCGGCGTGGCGCCGGGGCCAGCCCGTGCAGCGGGGCGGGCAGCAGTCCGGTACGCGCCTGCGCCCGCAGGGCCGGCAGGTCGAACTTCACCGGTGCCAGCAGCGCGGTGTCCTGCCCGAGCGCATGGTCGAACAGCTCCAGCGCCTCGGCGGCGGGGAGCGCGCCGATACCCATCCGCGCCAGTCGGGCGAGATCGGCCTCGCCGAGCTCCCCCTCCATGCCGCGCCCGTCGGCCCACAGGCCCCACGCGAGGGAGGTGGCGGGCAGTCCTCCGGCCCGGCGCCCGGCCGCGAGCGCGTCCAGGGCGGCGTTGGCCGCGGCGTAGTTGGCCTGCCCGGGGGTGCCGATCAGTGCGGACACCGAGGAGAACAGCACGAACGCCGACAGGTCCATCCCCGCCGT
>NZ_KL591056.1:1747-4038 GCF_000716335.1 Streptomyces sp. NRRL S-118
TCCATCCCCGCCGTCAGCTCGTGCAGATGCAGCGCCGCATCGACCTTGGGCCGCATCACCCGCTCGACCTGCTCCGCCGACAGCGACTCCACCACACCGTCGTCCAGCACACCCGCCGCATGCACCACAGCCGTCAACGGACGCTCCAGCGCATCGAGCAGGGCAGCCACGTGATCGCGCTCGGACACGTCACACGCCTCGACCCGTACGTCGCAGCCCAGCCCCGTCAGCTCGGCGGCCAGCTCCGCCGCACCGGGCGCAGCACCGCCACGCCGGCTCACCAGGACCAGGTCCCGCACACCCCGCCCGACCAGATGCCGCGCGACCAGCGCACCCAGACCACCCGTACCACCCGTGATCAGCACACGGTCCTCCGCCGACCACTGCCGGGGCGAACCGGCCGGGGCGCGGCCGAGTCGCGGCGCCAGCAGCCGGCCGTTCCGTACGGCCACCTGCAACTCGCCGGAACCGATCACGGCGCCCCAGTCGGCTCCGTCGCCCCCGGCTTCAGGGTCGACGTCCACCAGGACGAACCGGCCCGGGTGTTCCGACTGGGCACTGCGCACCAGGCCCCACACCGCGGCCTGCGCGACGTCCGCGGACTCACCCGCCACCGACACCGCACCCCGCGTCACGAACACCAGCCGCGAACCCGCCACCCGCTCATCCGCCAGCCAGCGCTGGACCAGCTCCAGAGCGGCCAGGGCGACGGTCCGCGCCGAGGCGCCCGCCTGCGTCCCGACGGACGTGACCACGACATCGGGCGGCCCCTCGGCCAGTGCCTGGTCGAGCTCCGCGAGATCCACCGCTCGTACGGCCGCGCCGGTCGCGGTGACGCGCGTCCAGTCGAGGGTGTACAGCGACCGCTTGGCGCTGTCGAAGCTCGCCTGCTGGGCGGGGCGGACGGTGAGGGAGGCGACCGACAGCACCGGGGCGCCCGTCTCGTCGACCGCCTCCAGTCGCACGGTGTCCTCGCCCGTGAGGGTGGAGAGGACCCGCAGCCGTGTGGCCCCCGGCTGATCGATCCGCACGTCGCTCCAGCTGAACGGCGCACGGAGCCGGTTGTCGTCGGCGGCGGACAGCGGGAAGACGGCGCTCTGCAGCACGGCGTCGAACAGAGCGGGATGCACGCCGTGCGCGCCACCGCCGGCGCTCTCCGGGAGCGCCACCTCGGCATAGCACCGGTCGCCGTCGCGCCAGGCGGCCCGCACGCCCTGGAAGGCGGGGCCGTAGCCGTAGCCGATGTCGGCCAGGTGGCTGTAGAGGTCGTCCACCGACAGGGGTTCCGCGTCCTCCGGCGGCCACACGGCGGGCCACTGCGCGGCCACTGCCGTGGTCCCGCGGCTCAGGACGCCCCGCGCGTGGCAGACGGTGTCCGTCTCGCCGTCACCCGCCTCCGGGTGCGAGGAGAGCAGCAGTTCGCCGGACTCGGCGTGCGAGTGGACCGCCACCTCGCGGCGGCCGTCGTCGCCGGCCGCTCCGACGGTGACCTGGAGCTGCCGTGCGACACCGTCCTCCAGCAGCAGCGGGGCCTCGAGCACCAGCTCGTCGAGGACCGGGAGGCCGGTGCGGGCACCCGCCGCGAGGACCAGGTCGACCAGTGCGGCGCCCGGGACGACGGTGGTGCCGAACAGCTGGTGGTCCACGAGCCAGGGCTGGGTGTCGGTGGACACGCGTCCGGTGAACACCCACTCGTCGCGGTCCCCGAGCCGCACCACGGCCGCGAGGACCGGGTGATCGACGCGGCCCAGGCCGGCCGCGGTGACGTCGCCCATCCCGGTGCCCGGCGCCGGCCAGTAGTGCTCGCGCTGGAAGGCGTAGGTGGGCAGGGGTACGCGGCGTGCGCCCGTACCGGCGTAGTACGCCGGCCAGTCCACCGGCAGCCCGGACGCGTACGCCCGGCCCAGGAAGGTCGCGAACGTCGCGGCTTCCGGGTGCCCGGCGCGCAGCACCGGCAGGAACACCGCGCCGCTCTCGCCGTCCAGGGTCTGCCGGGCCATCGCGGTCAGCACCGCGTCCGGACCCAGCTCCAGGAACCGGCGCACACCCAGGTTCCACAAGGTCCGCACCCCGGCGGCGAACCGCACCGCCCCGCGGACATGCCGCACCCAGTAGCCGGCGTCGAAGGCCGGCACCGGCTCCCCGGTCAGGTTCGACACCACGGGGATGCGCGGCTCGCCGAAGCGCACTCCGCGCGCCACGGCCTCGAACTCCGCCAGCATCGGCTCCATGCGCGCGGAGTGGAAGGCGTGCGAGACCCGCAGGCGCGTGGTCTTGCGTCCATCCCACCG
>NZ_KL591056.1:4164-5061 GCF_000716335.1 Streptomyces sp. NRRL S-118
CCGCCGCGACATCCAGCCGGCCCTCGAACCCGGCCAGCGAAGCCAGCACCTCGGCCTCATCGGCCTGGACCGCCACCATCGCCCCGCCGGCGGGCAGCGCCCCCATCAACCGCCCGCGGGCCACCACCAGCTCGCACGCGTCGGCCAGCGACAGCACACCCGCCACATGGGCGGCGCTCAGCTCGCCGACCGAGTGCCCGACCAGGTAGTCCGGGCGGACACCCATCGACTCCACCAGCCGGAACAGCGCCACCTCGACGGCGAACAACGCCACCTGCGTGAACTCCGTGGAGTCCAGCAAGGCGGCCTCGCCGGAACCCTTCTCGGCACTCAGCAGGCTCCGCACCGAACGGCCCACGCGCGGGTCCAGTTCGGCGCACACCTCGTCCAGGGCCTCGGCGAACCGCGGGAACGTCTCCGCCAGTTCGATCCCCATCCGCGCCCGCTGCGACCCCTGGCCGGTGAACAGGAAAGCCGTCCTGCCCCCTGCCTCTGCCTCACCCGCGGTCAGCGCGGCAAGACCCGCCAGCAGCTCCTCACGGCCGGACGCCGTGACCACCGCACGCCGCTCCAGCAGCGCCCGCGTACGCACGGACGAGAACGCCGTGTCCGCGACGGACCACTCCGGCTCCGCGACCAACCGGGCCCGCAGCCGCTCCGCCTGTGCCCGCAGGGCCGTGTCGGTGCGGGCCGACAGCACCACAGGTGCCGCGCCCGCCGGCCGCTCCACGGCGGCCGGTTCCTCCGCAGGTGTGTGTGCGGGTGCTTCCTCCACGATGACGTGGGCGTTGGTGCCGCTGATACCGAAGGAGGACACACCTGCCCGCCGCGGCCGGTCCGACACGGACCACTCCCGGGACTCGGTCAGCAGCTCCACCTGCCCGGCCGACCAGTTCA
>NZ_KL591056.1:5273-5490 GCF_000716335.1 Streptomyces sp. NRRL S-118
CCAGTTCACGTGCGGCGACGGCGCGTCCGCGTGCAGCGTGCGCGGCAGCAGGCCGTGCCGCATGGCCATCACCATCTTGATCACACCCGCCACACCCGCGGCCGCCTGTGTGTGCCCGATGTTCGACTTCAGCGACCCCAGCCACAGCGGGTCGCCGGCCCGCTCCTGGCCGTAGGTCGCCAGCAGCGCCTGGGCCTCGATCGGGTCGCCCAGCGGC
>NZ_KL591056.1:5684-6224 GCF_000716335.1 Streptomyces sp. NRRL S-118
CGTTGCTCGCACCGTCCTGGTTGACGGCACTGCCCCGCAGCAGACCCAGTACCTGATGCCCGTTGCGGCGCGCGTCCGACAGCCGCTCCAGTACGAGCAGACCGGAACCCTCACTCCAGCCGACACCGTCCGCGCCGGACCCGTACGCCTTGCACCGGCCGTCCGGGGACAGCGCACGCTGGCGGCTGAACTCGACGAAGATGTTGGGCCGGGACAGCACGGTCACCCCGCCCGCCAGGGCCAGCGAGCACTCCCCGGACCGCAGCGACGCGATCGCCTGGGCGATCGCCACCAACGACGACGAGCACGCGGTGTCGACCGCGATCGAGGGGCCCTCGAACCCGAAGGTGTAACTGATGCGTCCGGACGCCACGCTCGCGGCGGACGAGATGTACAGGTATCCCTCGATCTCGTCCCGCCGGTCGCTCATCCCGGCCAGGTGCTGGTAGTCCCCGTACATCAACCCGCAGAACACACCGGTGTCACTGCCGTGGAGCGAGGTCGGGTCGATGCCCGCGTCCTCCATCGCCTCCCACGCGG
>NZ_KL591057.1:0-183 GCF_000716335.1 Streptomyces sp. NRRL S-118
GCCGACCTGCGGAAATGGTTACGTGGCAAACGCATCGGAGTACGGATCGCGCGTAAAGGCATCGAGTCCAGCGAACGATTGGGCCGCCGCAGGTGGGTGATCGAGCGGACGATGTCCTGGCTGTCCGGCTACCGACGTCTGAGCCCTCGCTACGAGCGCGATCCCCGCAACTACCTGGCTTTT
>NZ_KL591057.1:405-2527 GCF_000716335.1 Streptomyces sp. NRRL S-118
TTTCTCGGCCTCGCCGCCGCCCTCTGCTGCTACAAACGACTCATCCGCCTCACCGCGTAGGGCACGGTCTAAGATCAGAGATCGGCCGTCCAAACCCCGACAGGATGGTCACTCATAGGGATCCACAACTGAGGCTGTGAGTCGCGATGCCTCTCGTCAGCCTGCTCATCCCAGTGGAAACGGCCCTCGGCATCAGGCCACGCGACTTGCAGCACGGGGAGAGGCGGCCGCCGATAGAACCCGATGGCCTGCCCGAAGAAGGTCCGGTACCAGCTGTGATCGACCTGCCTGAGCGCGACGCGATACCCGTGGACAACATCAGGATGGCTCTGGCCGTCCGCCAGCACTTCGCCCGCTGCGGACTTCTCTCCGAGCGTGTTGAGCATGCGGTGCATGGCGTGGACACCGAGCCCGAACATGGCGACTTCAGGTCCGCCGTGGGTGTGCGCGAGGCCGATCGTGTAGGCGAATCCAGGACCGATCTCGTCTTCGGGAACCATCACGACGTGCCATCCGTGCTGCTGCACATGCTCGATGACTTCGCACAAGTGGCCTGAGTGCGGGAGTCTCACAGGAGTCCGGCAGCCTGCCGAAGCTTGGCTCGGGCGTCGGGGTTGTTCAGTTGCTCCGCCAGCGTGGCCACTACGCTCGCGTGTTCCGTGAAGACGGCCCGGCACTGTTCACGCTCGGGATGATCGCTGTCGCTGCCGAACCAACGAACCATGGCCTCGTTGCGCCCATCGATCGGCTCGGAGAACCCAGCAATCGAGACCACAAGATCCAGCAGTCCGGACTGCACAGGAACCTGCGGGTCGCTTGCGAGGGGGAACAGGAACGGCAGTACGACCGGCATGGCCGCGTTCATCTCTCTTACGCTGTTGAGAATGGAGTTGGTGAGTACCCGCTTCGCCTCGGGTGCGGCAGCCTGATCGAGAAGGCCGTGCAGCAGCACAGGGATCGCGGCGGGGCACTCCGGGAACTCGGACCAGCGGACTTCCTCACACCCGCGGAGGGCAGGATGGGCACGGCCAGCATCAACCGCCCGCGGGTAATCCTGGAGGAACCGAGTGATCTCCGCCTCCTTGGCAGCCAGATCCGTGCTGCACACCCGTCAGTCCCCCTTAGCCCGCGGCGATACGCCCCGAAGACTGCGTCAGCCGCCCTCTCGCGCAACCAGAGATCGACGCGCAAGCCAAGCCAGCGAACCGACTGTTCGACTCCCCAAACGCGCATGGAGGCTCAGCTTGCGAGTTGGGTGCCTGAGGTGTCTCCGTGTCCTGCCCTGGGACCACCCCCGCGCGTGCGGGGGACGACGCGTGCTGGAAGACCTTCCAGGTGACGCGGAAGGGACTATCCCCGCGCATGCGGGGACGACCGAGGAGGCTTCCTAATGCTGTTGTCAAGCCGTCGGAGTGCGACTCATGTGCCAGGCGACTACGAGGTCATCTACTCACTTGGCGTCCTCGGCTCCGGCCATGTCGTACTCGTCGATGTCGAGCTCGGCTCCGGTGGCGCTGAGGAAGTCCAGGACCTTGTGGTCCAGGTGCCATCCGAAGAGGTTGGGGGCATCCGCTGCGCCCGGCTGGGCTTGGTCGGTGTCGTTGAAGTAGCGCACAATTTGAAGCACTGCTCCGCCGCCGGTGCGGGCCAGATGCCTGGTGAGGTCGCAGATGCGGTCCGTGTCGGGCTGGAGGCTGTCGAGAATGCGGGTGATCTGCTCGTCGACGCGCAGACCCGGCTCCCGGCAGACAACCATCCACGAGTGGTCGACCGGAACCAGCGCTGGCTCGGTGAACCGGCTGCCGCGAACCGTCACCTCGTCGGGTGTGATGCCCAGCTGGGAGGCCATGTCGTCTGCCGAGGTGTGCTGGCTGAACAGCGCGAAGTATGTGTACTGGCGAAGTGGCATCACGCGGAGAATAGTGGCGCGGGGTCGCCTGGTCCCAGCCCTCAACACGTACCATGCGGCCGATCTCGGTGTCGGTGCCGCTGAAGATCGCGGTCCAGCCGGTCTGATTGGAGTAGCGAAGAGACACCGCCCCATCATCTCGAACAACGACGTCGGCGCTTCACAGGTCTCCTTGCTCTGCACGTTCATCCGTACGCGGCTCTGGACATAGGC
>NZ_KL591058.1:0-2091 GCF_000716335.1 Streptomyces sp. NRRL S-118
CTCCGGGCCCAGCGGTGCCGGGACGGTCAGCACGACCTTGCCGACGTTGAGACCCTCGCGCAGGTGGCGCAGCGCCTCGCGGCCCTGCCGGACGTCCCAGGTGCGGATCGGCGCGAACTCCAGTGCCCCCCGCCGGAACAGGGCCACGATCTCGGTCAGCAGCTCGCCCAGTCGCTGCGGTCCCGCCTCCCACAGGTCGAACGCGCGGTAGGCGACGCCCTGCCGCTCCGCCGCGATCGTCTCCGCGTCGCGGATGTCCGCCTTGCCCATCTCCACGAACCGGCCGCCGCGCGGCAGCAGGTCCAGGGAGGCGTCGACGAACTCGCCCGCGAGCGAGTTCAGCACCACGTCCACCCCGGTACCCCCGGTGGCGGCCAGCAGCGTCTCCCGGAAGCCGGTCTCCCGCGAGGAGGCGATGTGGTCGGCCGCCACTCCGGAGGCCCGTACGGCGTCCCACTTCGCCGGGCCGGCCGTGGCGAACACCTCGGCGCCGAGGTGCCGTGCGATCTGCACGGCCGCCGTGCCCACGCCACCGGCGGCGGCGTGCACCAGGACCCGCTCCCCCGCGCGCAGCCCGGCCAGGTCCACCAGGCCGTAGTAGGCGGTCGCGTAGGCCACCGGCACGGACGCCGCCTGGGTGAACGACCAGTCGTCCGGTATCCGGGCGAGCAGGCCCTGATGGGCGACGGCCACCGGGCCGAAGGATTCCATCACGATGCCGAACACCCGGTCGCCGGGCGCGAACCCGGTGACGTCCGCACCGGTCTCCAGCACCACACCGGCCGCCTCGGCGCCCAGCGGCACGTCGTCGGGGTACAGGCCGAGGGCTATCAGCACGTCGCGGAAGTTCACCCCCGCGGCACGCACCCCGATCCGTACTTCGCCGGCGGCGAGCGGACGACGGGCGTCGCAGGGCGTGATCTCCACGTCCTCCAGGGAGCCCTTGCGCGTGACGGACAGGTGCCACACGTCGTCGGCCGGCGCGGCGGCCGTGGTCAGGCGGGGCGCGAACACCGCGTCGCCGCGCACGGCGACCTGCGGTTCGTCGGTGTCGAGGAGCGCGCCCCAGTCCGGCCCGTCACCGTCACCGTCGAGATCGACCAGGACGAAGCGGTCGGGGTGCTCGGACTGGGCGCTGCGCAGCAGGCCCCAGACCGCCGCCTGGGCGACGTCGGGGGTCTCGCCGTCGACGGCGACCGCGCGCCGGGTCACCACGACCAGCCGCGCCTCGCCGAGCCACTCGCTCGCCAGCCACCGCTGCACCAGGGCGAGCGCCTCGGCGGCAGCGGTACGGGCCGCCCCGGCCGTGTCCCCGTCCGGGGTGCCGACGGCGGCCAGCACCAGGTGCGGGGCCGTGCCGCCGCCGGCGAGCGACGTCTCCAGCGCGGCCAGGTCCGGGAACCGGTCGCCCGCGGCGGCCAGGCCGCCCAGGACCGCCACCCGGGCGGGCCGCGCCGCGCCGACCTCGACCGGGGCCCAGTCGAGCCGGTGGACCGACTGCCGGCCACTGCGGCGCAGCCGCTCCAGCTGGGCCGGGTCGACCGGACGCAGGTCCAGCCGCTCCAGGCTCAGCACCGGCTCGCCCTGCTCACCGACGACCTCGAGGCCGAAGGCGGTCTCGTCGACCCGGCGCATGCGGACGCGCACCCGGGACAGGCCGCGCCGGCCGGTGCGCACCCCGGACCACGAGAACGGCAGCACGGCCGTGTCCCTCGGCCCGTCCTGGGGCAGGCCCGCGTGCAGGGAGGCGTCGAAGAGCGCCGGGTGGATGCCGAAGGTCTCGCCGCCGGTGTCACCGGGCAGGGCGACCTCGGCGTACGAGTCGCCGTCAGCCTTCCACGCCGTACGCACGCCCTGGAACATCGGCCCGTAGTCGAACCCGAGCTCGGCCATCCCCGCGTACAGCGCGTCCGCGGTGACCTCCACGGCGCCGGCGGGCGGCCACTCCGCGGGAATCCACGACGCCACCGGTGCGGTGTCCTCCGCGGCCAGCCATCCGCGGGCGTGGCAGGTCGCCACGGTGCGGTCGTCGTCTCCGGCCTCGGGACGGGCGTAGACCGCCACCTCGCGGCGGCCGTCGTCACCGGCCGC
>NZ_KL591058.1:2203-2650 GCF_000716335.1 Streptomyces sp. NRRL S-118
ACCGACCGTGACCCGCAGCTGCGCCGCGGTGCCTTCCTCCAGCAGGAGCGGCGCTTCCATGACCAGCTCGTCCACCACCGGAGCACCGACACGGCGGCCGGCGGCCGACACCAGCTCGACCCACGCCGTGCCGGGCACGATCACCGCGCCCAGGACGACGTGGTCGCGCACCCACGGCTGGCTGTCGGTGGAGAGGCGACCGGTGAACACCCACTCGTCCCGGTCGCCGAGCTGCACGGCCGCGGCCATCAGGGGGTGCTCGACCCGGTCGAGACCGGCCGCCGTGACGTCGCCGCCCTGAGCGGACGGCATCAGCCAGTAGTTCTCGCGCTGGAAGGCGTACGTGGGCAGGTCAACGCGCCGCGCGCCGGTACCGGCGTAGAAGGCGTTCCAGTCGACGCCGGCGCCGGCGGTGTGGGCGCGGCCGAGGAAGCCGGCGAACGTCTC
>NZ_KL591058.1:2811-2977 GCF_000716335.1 Streptomyces sp. NRRL S-118
CGCGGCCGAGGAAGCCGGCGAACGTCTCGCGCTCGCCGCGCTTGCTCCGGAGCGCGGGTACGAAGGCGGCTTGGGTGTCGTCCTCGACGCACTGGCGGGCCATCGCGGTCAGCACGGCGTCGGGGCCGAGCTCCAGGAAGCGCCGCACCTCCAGGTTCCACAGGGT
>NZ_JOBL01000328.1 GCF_000716335.1 Streptomyces sp. NRRL S-118
TGTGGCCGCCGCAGAGCCCCGCGCCCGCGTCATCGCCACCCAGGCCGATCTGGACACCCGCTCCTGCCTCTCCTCCTCGCGGGGGTGCTGGGGGCGCCGGGCGCGTTCCGCAACGCATCCGCCCTGCGCTGCCCGCCGCGCGGACTCTCCGGCCACGTCGTGCTGCTCGGTCTGGGCAAGATCGGTGCCAGGGTTCTGGCCCGCCTGCGCGACCTCGACATCCCTGTGGTGTGCGTCGAGGAGGACCCCGAGGCCCGCGGTGTCGCACTCGCCCGCCGATTGCGCGTACCGACTGTCATCGGCGACGTCACCCAGGAAGGCGTCCTGGAGGCGGCCAAGATCCACCGCGCGCACGCACTGCTGGCCGTCACCAGCTCGGACACCACCAACCTCGAAGCCGCCCTCTACGCCCGTACGGTCAAGCCGGACCTGCGCGTAGCGCTGCGGCTGTACGACGACGACTTCGCGACCGCCGTCTACCGCACCCTGCGCGCCGCCCACCCCGACGCCCTCACCCGCAGCCGCAGCGTCTCCCACCTCGCCGCGCCCGCATTCGCCGGAGCCATGATGGGACGCCAGATCCTCGGCGCCATACCTGTCGAGCGCAGGGTCCTCCTCTTCGCCGCGCTGGAGGTCGCCGGCCACCCACAGCTGCGGGGACGCACCATCGCCGAGGCTTTCCGGCCCGGGGCCTGGCGCGTCCTCGCCCTCGACACCCCCGCGCCCGCCGACCGGCGCCCCAGCCTGGCCACCCCCCGCCCAGCCGACGGAGAACGGCACCCCACGGGTCTGGTCTGGGACCTTCATCCCGGCTACGTCCTGAAGCCCGAGGGCCGCGCCGTCCTCGCCACGACCCGTCGTGGCCTGGCCGAACTGCTCGGCAGACACGCGCGTGCGCGCACCGCCGGGTAGGAGCTTCGTTTCGCCGCGAGGGCCGTCTGAACGACCGGCGCGCGAAGGGTGCACGTAACGCCTGGGTTCGAAGTCCTCACCTTCGCGGCAAGTGCCCGTGACGCCGGAGAGGAGGGATCATGACGACTCGAGACCGGCAGCCGGGTCCGACGCTCCGGAGCGCCGTCTCCTCCAGAACGGTGTGTCCCACCGCCGCTCCCTCCCGTAACAGATGAGGCGGCCCCTCAAGAACTCGCTGTGGCTCGCCCCGACCAGTCCGGCATAAGCACTCAGAGCGGCGGAGTCGCCTGCCGCGTCGGCGTGAAGGGCGTCGGCCGCCGCGATGCCTGTGGCGAGTGCGGTGATGATGCCCCTCGCGGCGATCGGGTCGGACGTGGTGGCAGCGTCACCCACCGCGGCCCATCCCGGAGCTGCCGCGGGGCTGGTGCACGACGTCGCCGTCCGTACGATGCGCAGCCCGGAAGGCGGGGCTGCCCTTGCGCGCCACACGCGTTGGCGAAGAAGGGTGGTCTCCTGCAGCGCCCCCCACCAGTGGTCTGGCCTGTGGAGCGCCTGCCCGGCGACGAGGTCGGCGTCCGTCATCGCCATGACGAAGCAAGTTCCGGCGGGCAGCGGCGCGCTGTACCACCAGCCGAAGGGCGCCGACTCGATCAGCGAACTCCGGGGCACACCGCGACCCGGCGCGCCGAACGGCAGGCAGGCCGCGAGAGCGACCATACGGTCAGCCCTCACGAGGGTGGCTCCTGCCTGACGCGCCAGCCGTGCACCTGCCCCCGTGGCATCGATGAGGTACCGGGCCCGGATGCTGCCGTGATCGAGTGAGAGCTGCCAGCGGGCGCCGTCGCGCCGCGCCGACCTGACGCGGCCGGTGCAGACGCGAGCAC
>NZ_KL591059.1:0-1607 GCF_000716335.1 Streptomyces sp. NRRL S-118
GCGGGACTGAGCAGCTTCCGCCTCGCGGTCGCGGACACCACGCAGCAGGCTGACGCTGCGGCTGGTGGTGCAGCGGAGTCCGCCTGACCGCCATGGGGGGCCGGCCTGTCGTCCGCTTCACCGTTCACCTGCCATTGCTCTTGAGCGTGGGACCGCAGGGGGGCACGCAACGAACTCGCACGACGCAAGGGTGTTTCCTCGGGCACACAGTTGTCAAACGACAACAGTTTCCGTGGGGAAAGGACCTCCGGCCGCACCGGACGTCCCGCCGACATCGTCACCGCCACCGCCTCAGTCCTCCCTGTCCGGGCACACCGCCCGGCGCAGCAGCGTCCGGGCGATGTCGCACGCGGTCTCGACGGCCCGCAGCCGGGCGGCCGACCGCGGCAGGGCGGCCGCCATGGCGTTCACGCACCGGGCGCGCATCCGTTCCATCTCCTCGGCACCCCTCGCTGTGATCTCCAGCACCGTCCTCCGGCGATCGTCCGCGTGCGAGCGCCGGGTCAGCCATCCCGCCCTTTCGAGCCGCCCGCACAGGCGGCTGGCCGAAGCCGGCGTGATGTCGAGCGCCTTGCCCAGTTCGGCCGGGCCGAGGGTGGTGGACCGGTGGACGGCGCTGAGGGCGCGCAGCGTCAGATGGGGCAGGGGTCCGGGAGCGTGGAGATCGGCGTACTCCCAGAGCGCCACGAGGGCCGCGGCGGCCGTCCTGGCGTCGGCGTGCGCCTCGGCTTCCGCCGGGCCCAGGATGGTCCTGCTCTCACTGTCACTCATGGTCCACCGCTCGGGTTCGCATGGGGGCTGTGGTCGTGCCTCTCGGCTGGTACCCGTCCACAGCGGCATACCGCGTCTCCCGCGGCCATACAATTGCCGGACGGCAACTGTTTTTCGGGTGGACGGCTTGGACAGCGAGGTCGCCGCCCTTTCTCCCGTTCCGTCTTCCAGGCACGTCCGCGTCATGGTCCGCCCCGGGGAGGGGTGCGAACCGGTACCAAGCGCCCGATTGCTCTCCGCTCGGCGTGTGGGATAACCTTCGAAATATTTGTCGTACGGCAACGATTTAAGTGTAAAAAGATGGCATGGTCCCCCCGACAGGACAGACCGGGCGGACCGAAGCCGTTCTCACTCTCTTCACGGCATCTGACGGAACGAGGTTGGTCATGGCTGAGGCTGCGGTCGAAGAAGCGCGCTCCGTGCCGCGGTCGCGGTCCTCGCGCGGGGGCGGCAAAGTGGGCGAGTCGGAGCTGCGCCAGCTGCTGGCCGGGCTCACGGCCGTACGGGACGGGGACTTCGGCACCAGGCTGCCGGACGAGGGCGACGGGCTGATCGGGGAGATCGCCACGGTCTTCAACGGCATGGTCGATCAGCTGTCGCTGTTCACCTCCGAGGTGACCCGGGTGGCCCGCGAGGTCGGTACCGAAGGGACCCTGGGAGGCCAGGCCGTCGTTCCCGGGGTCTCCGGTACGTGGGCGGACCTGACCGACTCGGTGAACGCCATGGCGGGCAACCTGACCACGCAGGTCCGGGACATCGCCCAGGTCGCGACGGCAGTGGCCAAGGGCGACCTGTCGCAGAAGATCGACGTGGACGCCCGCGGCGAGATCCTGGAG
>NZ_KL591059.1:1733-2183 GCF_000716335.1 Streptomyces sp. NRRL S-118
CACGATGGTCGACCAGCTCTCGGCGTTCGCCGACGAGGTCACCCGGGTCGCCCGCGAGGTGGGCAGCGAGGGCCGGCTGGGAGGCCAGGCCGAGGTGCCGGGCGTCGGCGGCGTCTGGCGGGACCTGACCGACTCCGTGAACTTCATGGCGGGCAACCTCACCGACCAGGTCCGCAACATCGCGCAGGTGACGACCGCAGTGGCCCAGGGTGACCTGTCGCAGAAGATCACCGTCAACGCCCGTGGAGAGATCCTCGAGCTCAAGAACACCATCAACACGATGGTGGACCAGCTCTCCTCGTTCGCCGACGAGGTCACGCGCATGGCGCGGGAGGTGGGCACCGAGGGCATCCTCGGCGGCCAGGCCGACGTCAAGGGCGTCTCCGGCACCTGGCGGGACCTGACCGACTCCGTGAACTTCATGGCGGGCAACCTCACGGCGCAGGTGCG
>NZ_KL591060.1:0-638 GCF_000716335.1 Streptomyces sp. NRRL S-118
ACGGACCGTTCGGCGCCGTGAGGCCATTGCTGGCACCGTCCTGGTTGACCGCGCTGCCACGGATCAGACCGAGGATCCGGCGCCCGTTGCGCTTGGCGTCGGACAGCCGCTCCAGCACCACCAGGCCGAGGCCGTCGGAGAAGCCGGTGCCGTCGGCCGAGGCCGAGTACGCCTTGCAGCGGCCGTCGGGGGCCAGGCCGCGCTGGCGACTGAACTCCATGTGGAGGAACGGTCCGGAGAGTACCGTCACGCCACCGGCCAGAGCGAGGGAGCACTCGCCGGCGCGCAGCGCGGTCACGGCGAGGTGCAGGGCGACGGCGGAGGCGGAGCAGGCCGTGTCCACCGACACCGCCGGCCCCTCCAGGCCGAGGCTGTAGGCGACGCGACCGGACACCACGCTGGTGGTCGAGCCGGTCAGGCGGAAGCCCTCGATCTCGGGGAGGGTCCCTGCGGGCATCGACGCGTAGTCGGACGGGCCGACGCCGCAGAAGACGCCGGTGTCGCTGCCGCGCAGGGAGTTCGGGTCGAGGCCCGCGTCCTCCAGCGCCTCCCAGGCGGCCTCCAGCAGCAGGCGCTGCTGGGGGTCCATGGCCGTCGCCTCACGCGGGCTGATCCCGAAGAAGTCCGCGTCGAACTCG
>NZ_KL591060.1:819-1360 GCF_000716335.1 Streptomyces sp. NRRL S-118
GAACGGGCCGATGGCGTCACGCCCGGTGGCCACCAGCTCCCACAGGTCCTCCGGCGAGGTGACCCCGCCCGGGTACCGGCAGCTCATGCCGACGATGGCAAGGGGCTCCCCGTCGCGGGACTCGTACTCGCGAAGGCGCGCGCGGGCCTGGTTGAGGTCGCTCGCCATCTTCTTGAGATAGCGGGCGATCTTCTCCTGCTGATCGGTGTTCTCTGCCATTTCCCCGCCCCTTGTCACGCTTCGCCGAACTCGGCGTCGATCATTTGGAAGACCTCGTCCATGGAGGTGGCCGCTTCGATGCGCTCGGCCGTCTCCGCCTCGTCGTCGTCCGTGACGACGGCGAGCAGGCGGCGCAGGCGCTCGGCCACCGGGCGCCGTTCGTTGTCGGCGATCGCGGCAAGCATGTCTTCCAGCTTCTTCAGTTCCTTCTCGATCGGAGGCTCGCCGGCGGCCGCGCCGCCGAACTCGGCGAGCAGCAGGCGGGCGATGTCCGCGGGCGTGGGATGGTCGAACACGAGCGTGGCGGGCAGGCGCACCCCGG
>NZ_KL591060.1:1451-1950 GCF_000716335.1 Streptomyces sp. NRRL S-118
CCGGTTCCGCAGGTCGACGGCGCCGAGCGAGTCGAAGCCCATCTCCTGGAAGGCCCGCCCGGGTTCGACGGCCGCGGCCGAGGCGTGTCCGAGCACGGTCGCCACCTGGGTCCGCACCATGTCGAGGACGATGCGCTCCCGGTCGGCCGCGTCCACTCCCGCCAGTTGGTCGCGCAGCGACACCGTGGGGGTGTCCACCCGCCGGGCCGCGACGGGCGCGAGCCCGCGCAGCACGGCCGGGATCGTCCCGGCCCTGGCCTGGGCCCGCAGCACCGCCGTGTCCAGCCGGACCGGCGCCAGCATCGCGGAGTGCGAGGTGAGCGCCTGGTCGAACAGGCCGAGACCGAGTTCGGCCGTCAGCGCCTTGGAGCCCATCCGCTCCAGGCGGGCCAGCTCGTTCCGGCCCAGTTGGGCGGCCATGCCCGCGGTGTCGGACCACAGGCCCCACGCCAGCGAGGTGGCGGGCAGCCCGGCGGCCCGGCGGGACGCGGCGAGCGCG
>NZ_KL591060.1:2138-2372 GCF_000716335.1 Streptomyces sp. NRRL S-118
TGCAGGTGCCAGGCCGCGTCCACCTTGGGACGCATCACGCGCTCGATCTGCTGCGGCGACAGTGACCCGATCACCCCGTCGTCGAGCACACCCGCCGCGTGCACCACCGCGGTGGGCCGGTGATCCAGCGTGCCGAGTACGGCGGCGAGTTGTGCACGGTCGGACACGTCACAGGCGACGGCCCGAGCCGCACACCCCAGCTCTGCCAGCTCGGCGACCAGCTCGGCGGCGCCT
>NZ_KL591060.1:2537-4037 GCF_000716335.1 Streptomyces sp. NRRL S-118
CTCACCGGCGGACGCCCGGGACAGCCGCGGCGCCAGCAACCGGCCGCCCCGCACCGCGAGCTGCGGCTCGTCGGCACCCAGCACCGCGCCCCAGTCGGGCTCGTCGTCGCGGAGGTCGTCGTCGCCGAGGTCGACGAGGACGAAGCGGCCCGGGTGCTCCGACTGCGCACTGCGCACCAGGCCCCACACCGCGGCCTGGGCCACGTCCGGAGCCTCGCCGTCCACGGCGACCGCACCTCGGGTCACGATCGCGAGCCGCGCCTCGGCCAGCCGCTCACTGGCCAGCCACTGCCGCACCAGCGCCAGCGCCTCGCCCGTGGCCGCCCGAGCCGCCCCGGGTACGTCACCGTCCGGGGTACGGACCGCGGCCAGCACCACCTCGGGGGCCTTCGCCCCGTCGGCCAGCGCCTTCTCCAGGGCGGTCAGATCGGCGAACCGGTCCGCGGGCCCGGCGATCCCGCCCAGCGCGGCGACACCGGCGGCCGGTGTGTGCGCGGCCTGCCCGGCCTGAGCGGAAACCCAGCCCAGCTCGTAGAGGTGGCGCTCGCCGTCGCTCCGCGCCGCTTCGAGGTGGGCCTGCTCCACCGGGCGCACGTCGAGCCGCCGCAGGCAGGCCACCGGCAGTCCGTCCTCACCCGCGATGTCGAGCCGCAGGGACATCGGGTCCGGCAGCGTGATCCGCACGCGGAGCCGCGTGAGGCCGAAGCGCCCCAACTGGACACCGGACCACGAGAACGGCAGTCCGCTCGGGTTGTTCTCCCCCATGTCGAGCATGCCGAGCCCGCCGTGCAGCGCGGAGTCGAACATCGCCGGGTGGATGGCGAACCCGTCGGCCGGGCCGGCCGCCTCGGGCAGCGCCAGCTCGACGAGCACCTCGTCGCCCCGACGCCAGGCGGTCTCGACGGCACGGAAGGCCGGACCGTAGTCGAAGCCCACGTCGGTGAGGTGGGCGTTGCGGTTGAGCAGGGTGTAGAGCTCGGACACGGCGAGCGGTTCGGCGTCCGCGGGCGGCCAGGGAACCGGCAGCGGCTCCAGGGGCTCGGCCTTGGCGGACAGCCAGCCACGGGCGTGGCAGGTCAGCTCGGTGACCGTGTCCTCGCCCGCCTCGATGCGGGAGAAGAAGGCGATCTCGCGGCGGCCGTCCTCACCGGCCGCGCCGACCGTGACCCGGATCTGCCGCGTCACGTCGTCCTCCAGGACCAGCGGCGCGGCGATGACCATCTCGTCCACGACGTCGCAGCCCAGCCGGCGGCCGATGGTCAGCGCCATCTCGCACATCGCCGTGCCCGGTACGAGCACGATGCCGAACACCGCGTGGTCACGTGTCCACGGCTGCGTCTCCTGGGACATGCGGCCGGTGAACACCCACTCGTCACGGTCCCCGACCTGGACGGCCGCGGCCAGGATCGGATGCCGCATCCGGTCCATCCCGGCAACGGAGGCGTCGGCGGCACCGGCCGTGCGGGACAGCCAGTAGTTCTCGCGCTGGAAGGCGTACGT
>NZ_KL591060.1:4240-4415 GCF_000716335.1 Streptomyces sp. NRRL S-118
GTGTGGGCGCGGCCGAGGAAGCCGGCGAACGTCTCCCGCTCACCGCGCTTGGCCCGCAGGGCCGGCACGAACGCGGCCTCGGAGTCCTCGACACACTGGCGCGCCATGGCCGTCAGCACGGCGTCGGGGCCGAGCTCCAGGAACCGGCGCACACCCAGGTCCCACAGCGTGCGCA
>NZ_KL591060.1:4522-5227 GCF_000716335.1 Streptomyces sp. NRRL S-118
TGCGCACCCCGTCGGCGAACCGGACGGCCTGACGGACGTGGCGTACCCAGTACTCCGCGTCGAAGACCGTCACGACCTCGCCGGAGACGTTGGACACGACCGGGATACGCGGCTCGGCATAGGTCAGCCGCTCGGCGACCGTGCGGAACTCCTCCAGCATCGGCTCCATGCGCGGCGAGTGGAACGCATGCGACACCCGCAGCCGGGACGTCTTACGCCCCTCCCACTTCGGAAGCCACTCCCCCACCGCGTCCTCGTCACCGGACACCACCACAGCCAACGGACCGTTGACGGCGGCGATCTCCAGCCGGCCCTCGAACCCGGCCAGGGACTCCGCAACCTCCGCCTCAGCAGCCTGGACGGCGACCATCGCACCCCCCACGGGCAGCGCACCCATCAACCGGCCACGAGCGACCACCAGTTCCGCAGCATCGGCCAGCGACAGCACACCCGCCACATGCGCGGCAGCGATCTCACCAACGGAGTGCCCGATCAGGTAGTCCGCGCGGATGCCCAGCGACTCCGCCAGACGGAACAGCGCCACCTCGACCGCGAACAACGCCACCTGCGTGAACTCCGTCGAGTTCAGCACATCGCTGTCCTCGGCCAGCAGCTCCCGCAGCGACCGGCCCAGACGCGGATCAACCTCCGCACACACCTCGGCCAGCGCCCGCTCGAACACCGGGAACGCCTCGGCCAGCTCCA
>NZ_KL591060.1:5388-5568 GCF_000716335.1 Streptomyces sp. NRRL S-118
ACCCGTGAACAGGAACGCCGACTTGCCCGCAACACCGGACTCACCGACCACATCGGCCAGCCGCGCCAGCAACTCCTCACGGTCGGTGGCGACCACCACAGCGCGGCGATCCAGCAACGCCCGCGACGTCACCGACGAGAAGCCGATGTCCGCGACGGACACGTCCGCATCAGCGGCCAC
>NZ_KL591060.1:5714-6036 GCF_000716335.1 Streptomyces sp. NRRL S-118
ACCACGGACAGGTCCGGCCGCGACACCAGATGCGACCGCAGCCGCTCCGCCTGCGCCCGCAGCGCCGCGTCGTTACGCGCCGACAGCACCACCGGAACCGCACCGGCCGGTCGCCGCACCTCCTCGGCGGGAGCGTCCTCGGACGGCTCCTCGGCGGGGGCCTCCTCGAGGATCAGGTGCGCGTTCGTGCCGCTCACACCGAACGACGACACACCCGCGCGGCGCGGGCGGCCCTCGACCTGCCACTCGCGGGCCTCGGTCAGCAGCTCGACGCGTCCGGAGTGCCAGTCGATGTGCGGGGAGGGCTCGTCCACGTGCAGCG
>NZ_JOBL01000340.1 GCF_000716335.1 Streptomyces sp. NRRL S-118
GGCCGGGCGGGGTCGGCCACGGCGGCGGAGAGCAGTGTGTTCAGGTGCTCCCCGAAGCGCGCGACCGTCGGCGCGTCGAACAGCTCCGCGCTGTACTCGACAAGCGCCCGCAAGCCGCCCTCGTACTCCTCGAACTCGATGGTCAGGTCGAACAGAGCCGAGTCCCGCTCCAGCGGGTAGTCGGTGACGCGGACCTCGCCGAGGCTCGGGTGCATGCCCGGCGCGTTCTGCAGTACCACCATCGCCTGCACGAGCGGCGTGCGGCTGGTGTCACGCTCCGGCTGCACGGCCTCCACCAGGCGCTCGAACGGCACGTCCTCGTGGGCGAACGCGTCGAGGACCGTCCCCCGCACCTGCCGCAGCAGGGTGCCGAAGGGCGTGTCCGGGTCGATGTCCGAACGCAGCACGACCGTGTTGACCAGGAAGCCGACCAGCTGTTCCAGCCCCGCGCCGTCCCGGCCGGCGGACGCCGTGCCGACAGCGATGTCCCGCTGCCCGGTGTAGCGGGCGAAGACCGCCTTGACGGCCGCCGTCAGCGCCATGAAAAGGGTCGCGCCGTGCGCGTGCGCCAGCTCCTTGAGCCCGTCGACGGTGGCGGCCGACACGTCGAAGCCGTGGACGCCGCCCTTCGACGAGCGCACGGCCGGGCGCGGCCGGTCGGTGGGCAGGTCCAGCGGCGAGATGCCGTCGAGGCGGGCGCGCCACCAGTCGAGCTGCTCCTCCAGCAGCCCGCCGTCCTCCAGCCGGGCGCGCTGCCAGGCGGCGAAGTCCGGGTACTGGACCGGGACCTCCGGCAGGCGGGGCTCGCGGCCCTCGGTGCGGGCCGCGTACAACTCGCCCAGCTCCCGCGAGGCGACGCCCATCGACCAGCCGTCCGTGACGATGTGGTGCATCCCCAGGACGCAGACGTGCTCGTCCGCGCCGAGACGGACGAGGAGCACCCGCACGAGAGGACCGGTGCGCAGGTCGTACGGGCGGGCCAGCTCCTCCTGCGCGAGCGAACGCAGCACCTGCTCGCTCGCGGCCTCCCTGGTGCGCCACTCCGGCTCCAGCACGGGGTGGACGATCTGCACCCCACGGCCGTCGACCACGTCGAACGTCGTCCGCAGCGCCTCGTGGCGTGCCACGAGGTCACCGACGGCCGCACGGAGCGCGTCCGGGTCGAGACGGCCCGACAGGCGCAGTCCGACGGCCGAGTGGTACTCGGTGCCGCCCTCGTTGAAGTCCTCCAGGAACCACAGCCGCTGCTGGCCGAAGGACATCGGCAGCAGGCCGTCGCGCGGCACCACCGGGATCACCGGGACGCCGTCCGCCTCCGCATCCTCCTCCGTCTCCGGGGTGACGGCGGCCGCGAGCTCGGCGACCGTCGGTGCCTCGAAGAGCAGTCGCGGCGAGAGCCGTCCGCCGAGCACCTGGCGGGCGTGGGAGATGACCTGGATGGAGAGGATGGAGTCGCCGCCGAGTTCGAAGAAGTTGTCGTGG
>NZ_JOBL01000341.1 GCF_000716335.1 Streptomyces sp. NRRL S-118
GCCGCTTCCTGGAGCTGGGCCCCGACGCGGTGCTGACCGCGATGGCACGACAGTCCCTGGAGAACGAGGACGACGTCGTCTTCGTACCGGCGCTGCGCGCCCGCCACTCCGAGGCCGAGACCTTCGCCGGGTTCCTCGCGCAGGCGCACAACGCGGGCGTACGGGTGGACTGGGCGGCGTTCTACGCGGGCACCGGAGCCCGGCGGACACAGCTGCCGACGTACGCGTTCCAGCGCGAACGGTACTGGCTGGCCCCGAACACCGGTGGCGGGGACGCGACCGCGGCCGGACTCGGGCGGCTCGACCACCCGCTGCTCGCGGCGGCCGTCTCCGTCGGCGACCGTGACGAGTGGCTGTTCACCGGCCGCCTCTCCACCGACACCCAGCCGTGGGCCGCCGAGCACATGCTGCTCGGCACCATCGTGGTGCCGGGCACCGGACTGGTCGAGCTGGCACTCGCCGCGGGGCGCCGGGCCGGCAGCCCGGTCCTCGGAGAGCTGGTGCTGGAGGCGCCGCTGCTCCTGGAGGACGGCGTCACACGGCAGGTGCAGGTCACCGTCGGCGAGGCAGGCGAGGACGGCCGCCGCGAGGTGGCGATCTACTCGCGCCCCGAAACCGGAGCCGAGGACGCCGAGCGGGACGTGACCTGCCACGCGCGAGGTCTCCTCACCGCCGAGGCCGGGGCCGGGACTTCGGTACCGTGGCCCGCCGCATGGCCGCCGGAAGGTGCCGAGCAGCTCTCCGTCGACGAGCTCTACGGAGATCTGGCCGAGCTCGGCTACGACTACGGCCCCGTCTTCCAGGGCGTGCGGGCCGCCTGGCGCGACGGCGACGCGACCTACGCCGAGGTGGCCCTGCCCGACGACGTCGACGGCGGAACGTTCGGCATCCACCCCGCGCTGTTCGACGCCGCGCTGCAGAGCGGCGCCGCCCTGCTGGCCGCCCGCGACAACAGCCGGCACAAGATGCCGTTCAGCTGGACCGGCGTCCGGATCGAGCAGCGCGGCACCACCACGCTCCGCGTCCGCACCACCACCACCGGCGACTCCTCGCTACGGCTCGACGCGGTCGACGACACCGGGACCCCGGTCGTCTCCGTCGACTCCATCGACGTGCGACCGGTGGAGCAGGCGCAACTGCAGACCGGCCGGCGCGGCGGGGGCGACTCCCTGTTCGGGCTCGACTGGACCGCCGTCACGGCCGACCAGGCCGCCGGCACGCCCCGGATCGCATTCCTCGGGGCGGCTCGCACGAGCACGGAGAACCACTACGCCGACCGTGCCGCGTGGGAGAAGGCACTCGCCGACGGCGCCACGGTGCCCGAGGCGGTCGTCGCCACCATCGACGCAAGCGACACCACAGCGGCCCCGGTGGAGGCGACGCGGGAGGCCGCGGCCCAGGCGCTGGAGCTGCTGCAGTGGTGGCTGGCGGATGAGCGGGTGGCGGGTTCGCGGCTGGTGTTCGCGACGCGGGG
>NZ_JOBL01000342.1 GCF_000716335.1 Streptomyces sp. NRRL S-118
CCGGCGGACGCCCGGGACAGCCGCGGCGCCAGCACCCGACCCCCACGCACCGCCACCTGCGGCTCGTCCAGGTCCGGCAATCCGCCCCACTGCAGCCCCTCGGCCACGGCATCGGTGTCGAGGTCGACCAGCAGGAAGCGACCGGGGTGCTCCGACTGCGCACTGCGCAGCAGACCCCACACGGCGGCCTGCGCGGCGTCGGGAGCCTCGCCGTCGACGGCGACTGCGCGCCGGGTCACCACTGCCAGCCTCGCCCCGCCCAGCCGCTCACCGGCCAGCCACCGCTGCACCAGGGCCAGCGCCTCGACCGCGGCCGCAGTGGCCTCCGGGGCCTCGACGGCCGCGAGCACCAGCTCGGGCGCCTGGGCGCCGTTCGCCACGGCCTGCTCCAGCGCGGACAGGTCCTCGTACTGCTCCCCCTCGGCGGAGAGCCCCCCGAGCACGGCCACTCCGGCGGACCTGCCGGTACCGACCGGGACCGGGATCCAGTCCAGCTGGTACAGGGAACCCTGCGTCTCGGCGGCACGCTTCAGCTGGGCCCGGTCGACCGGGCGGAAGACCAGCTTCTCCATGCTGAGCACCGGCTCGTCGTACTCGTCGACGATGTCGATGCGGAACGCGGCCTCGCCCGCCGGCGTGAGTCGGGCACGGGCCCGCGACACACCGGTCCGGCCGATCCGAACGCCGTTCCACGAGAACGGCATGACCAGCGTGTCGTCCGGCTTCTCACCGAACAGCGAGCTCTGCACCGCGGAGTCGAAGAGTCCCGGGTGGATGCCGAAGGCGCCGGCGTCGGCGTCGTCCGGCAGCGCCAGCTCGACGTAGACGCCGTCCTCGGCCTGCCACGCCTCCACCACGCCCTGGAACAGGGCGCCGTAGTCGTAGCCGATGTCGGCCATGCGCGTGTAGAGCGCCTCGGCCGAGAGCGCCTCGGCATCCTGCGGCGGCCATTCGGCGTCCCACGCGGGGAGGGCCTCGGCCTCCGCCCCCAGCCAGCCGCGGCCGTGGCAGGTCGCCTCGTACCGCTCCTCCGCGTCACCTTCCTCGGGCCGCGAGAAGATGACGAACTCACGGCGCCCGTCCTCGTCGGCATGACCGACGACGATCTGCACCTGCCGCGCCGCCGTCTCGTCCAGCACCAGCGGCGCCTCGATGACCAGCTCGTCGAGCACGGGGCAGCCGACCTCGCGGCCGGCGGTGAGGCTCATCTCGACCAGCGCCACGCCCGGTACGACGACCGTGCCGGCGACGACGTGGTCACGCGTCCAGGGCTGGTGCGTGGTGGAGATCCGGCCGGTGAACAGCCACTCGTCCCGGTCACCGACGAGTGCCCGGCCGGCCAGTACGGGGTGCTCGACGGCGATGAGCCCCGCGGCCGAAACATCACCCGGCGCGGTACCGAGCGT
>NZ_KL591061.1:0-144 GCF_000716335.1 Streptomyces sp. NRRL S-118
TGAGCGGGAGACGTTCGCCGGCTTCCTCGGCCGCGCCCACACTGCGGGTGTCGGTGTGGACTGGGACGTGTTCTACGCCGGTACGGGTGCGCGGCGCGTCGAGCTGCCGACGTACGCCTTCCAGCGCGAGCGGTACTGGCTGAC
>NZ_KL591061.1:295-1635 GCF_000716335.1 Streptomyces sp. NRRL S-118
GGGTGCGCGGCGCGTCGAGCTGCCGACGTACGCCTTCCAGCGCGAGCGGTACTGGCTGACCCCGGGCGCCGCCACGGGCGACGTCTCGGCCGCCGGACTCGTCGGGGTCGAGCATCCCCTCCTGGCCGCGGCCGTGCAGGTCGGCGACCGGGACGAGTGGGTGTTCACCGGCCGCCTCTCCACCGAGAACCAGCCCTGGGTCACGGAGCACCTGCTGCTCGGCACCATGGTCGTGCCCGGTACGGGTCTGGTCGAGCTCGCCCTGGCCGCCGGCCGCCGTACGGGTGCGCCGGTACTGGACGAGCTGGTGCTCGAGTCGCCGTTGCTCGTCCAGGACGGCATCACCCGGCACCTCCAGATCACGGTCGGGGCGTCCGCCGCGGACGGTCGCCGTGACGTGGCCATCTACTCGCGGCCGGAGAACGGCGAGGAAGAGGCCGAGACCACCTGCCACGCCAGGGGCACCCTCGGCACCGAGAGCGCGCCCGCGCCGGCCTGGCCGGAGCAGTGGCCCCCGCAGGACGCCGAACCGATGCCCGTCGACGAGCTCTACAGCCGTCTCGCAGACCTGGGGTACGACTACGGACCCCTGTTCCACGGTGTCGAGGCCGTGTGGCGCGCCGGGGACGAGACCTACGCCGAAGTGACCCTGCCCGAAGGGCACGAGGGCTTCGGCATCCACCCCGCGCTCTTCGACTCCGCTCTGCAGAGCGGTGTCATCCTCCTGACCGGCAGCGGCGCCGCGGCGCACCTCATGCCGTTCAGCTGGAGCGGTGTGCGGCTCGACAGCCCCGGCGCCCAGCGACTGCGGGTCCGCTCCACCATGACCGGCGACACCTCGCTGCGGCTGGACGCCGTGGACGAGAACGGCGCCCCGGTGGTGTCCGTGCGTTCCCTCGTCGTGCGCCCGGTGGAGCAGGAACGCATCGACGGTGCGCGCGGGGACGCGCGGCAGTCGTTGTACTCGGTGGACTGGACGCGCATCGAGACCGGGTCCGCCGCCGGGGCGCCGGACCTCGTCCGGATCGGCGACGGGGAGACGTACCCGGACCTCGACGCCCTGGAGCGGGCGCTCGCCGAGGGCGCGCCCGCGCCGCGCGCGGTGCTCGCCGCCGTAGCCACCACCGGCGAGGACACCCCCGCCTCGGCGCGCGCCACCGCCGCCCGGGCGCTTCCGCTGGTGCAGCGGTGGCTGGCGAGCGAATGGCTGGGCGAGACCCTGCTGGTGGTGACGACCCGAGGTGCCGTCGCGGTGGACGGCGGCGCCTGCGACGTGGCTCAGGCGGCGGTGTGGGGCCTGGTGCGCAGCGCGCAGACGGAGCATCCGGATCGGTTCGTCC
>NZ_JOBL01000345.1 GCF_000716335.1 Streptomyces sp. NRRL S-118
CGGGCTGCTCCCACCGCTGCTTCGCGGACTGGTGCGCACGCCGGCACGGCGCGCCGACTCCACGGGCGGGTCGCTGACCCAGCGGCTGTCCGGGGTGGCGGAGGAGGCCGTCCGCGAGAAGGTCGTGCTCGACCTGGTGCGGGAACAGGTCGCGGCCGTCCTGGGCCACGCCTCGGCGGCCACCATCGCGCCCGAGCGGGCCTTCCAGGAGCTGGGCTTCGACTCGCTGGCCGCGGTCGGCCTGCGTAACCGGCTGACCCAGACCACCGGGATGAGGTTGCCCGTGACCCTGGTCTTCGACCACCCGACACCGGCGGCGGTCGCCCGGCTGATCCTCGCCGAGATCGGTGGAGGAAGCGAAGAGCCGCTCATCGACCAGGAGTTGACGAAGCTCGAAGGCATGCTCGCCGCGAGCGCGAACAGCGAGAAGCAGCGCGTGGCGGACCGGCTGCGCAAGCTGCTCGCCGACATCACCGAGGGCGGAGAGAGCACGCGTGCACTGATCGAGGCGGCCACGACCGTTGACCAGGTCTTCCAGTTGATCGACGCCGAGATCGGCGAGGGGTGAAGAGGAAAGTGAACATGAGCGCTGAAAGCACCGACCCACAGCAGGAAAAGCTCGTTCAGTACCTGAAGAGGACGGCCGTCGAGCTCAGCGAGACCCGGAGCCGGCTCCGGCAGGTCGAGGACCGGGCGAACGAGCCGCTGGCGATCATCGGCATGAGCTGCCGCTACCCCGGCGGGATCACCTCGCCGGAGGACCTGTGGGACCTCGTCGCCTCGGGCCGTGACGGGATGTCGGGGCTGCCGACCGACCGCGGCTGGGACCTGGAGCGGCTCTACGACCCGGACCCGGACAGGCTCGGCACCTCCTACTCCCGCGTGGGCGGGTTCGTGGACACCGCGACCGAGTTCGACGCGGACTTCTTCGGGATCAGCCCGCGCGAGGCACTGTCGATGGACCCCCAGCAGCGGCTGATGCTGGAAGGAGCCTGGGAGGCGTTCGAGAACGCGGGCATCGACCCGACGTCCCTGCGCGGCAGCGACACGGCCGTCTTCTGCGGCGTGGGCCCGTCGGACTACGCGGCGGCGCCGGCCGGCGGCCTGCCCCAGATCGAGGGGTTCCGGCTGACCGGATCGACGACGAGCGTGGTGTCGGGCCGGGTGTCCTACGCCCTCGGCCTCGAAGGCCCGTCGGAGTCGGTGGACACCGCGTGCTCCTCCTCGCTGGTGGCCCTGCACCTGGCCGCACAGTCGCTGCGGTCCGGTGAGTGCTCGCTGGCGCTGGTCGGTGGTGTGACCGTGCTGGCAGGGCCCACGCTGTTCGTCGAC
>NZ_KL591062.1:0-161 GCF_000716335.1 Streptomyces sp. NRRL S-118
GTCCACGGGGCTCGGACCTGTGTGTTCGCCCCCTTTTTAGCCCTGACGTGGGCGGTGTCGAGGACGACACGGGTCACATCGACCAGGCCGGCGTCGTCGAGCCGGTGCAGCACGGCCTCGTGCAAGCGGCCCCAGACGCCGGCTCTGGACCAGATCAGGAA
>NZ_KL591062.1:445-615 GCF_000716335.1 Streptomyces sp. NRRL S-118
GCGAACAGCGTCTCATCAGGCGTGTCCTGCGTCCCGCCGCCCTGTGGCCGCACCCTCGACGGAGGGATCAGCGGCTTCGCAATCTCCCACAGCCCGTCCGGAACAATCCAACTCCACGTACCCCGCCCCATGAACGGACCAACGACCGCCTCGCCACGTAGGACACGGTC
>NZ_KL591062.1:857-2166 GCF_000716335.1 Streptomyces sp. NRRL S-118
ACGTACCCCGCCCCATGAACGGACCAACGACCGCCTCGCCACGTAGGACACGGTCTTAGGCGCCATCTCATTTGGTAAATCGGCGGTAGCAGATGAGGGTGCAGGCGATGTTGGTGAAGGTCAGGAAGTGCCGGTCGACAGGATTCCGGCCTGTCAGCCCCTTTCAGGGCCCGCATGTTCAACGAGTCGATCGCGCAGCGGGACCAGTCCAGGTCGCCGCGGGCGCCGAGCTCGTCAAGGACCAGGCGGTGGAGCTTTGCCCACATTCGAGCCTTCGACCACTCGGCAAAGCGCCGGTGCGCCGTCGCTCCCGACTGCTGGAACGCCGGCCACCGGCCGAAGGGCATCAGCAGGGAGCAGGCGCTGCGCGCCCTGGCAGACGGGGTCAAACCCTGCTCGCAGTGTCGGCCAGACGCGGTGCTCGGTTTCCTCGACTAGACAGCCCAGGACTGGGCGGCGGCTGCGGCAAGGACCAGAACCTGGCCAAGGAGAAGGATGACAGCAATCCGGTACGCCCTTGAGCGTCTGGTCAGCTCATCGCTGTTGCGACGCTGAGCATCAACCATCGCCGCAGTTACATCCACCTTCACATCCTTCGTTCCGCGCCGTCCTTCCACCGCTCCAAGATGACCCGGGCCGATGGGCCGTGCAGCCACTGCCGTGTCGGCAATAGAACGATGAAGGCGCAGAGAACGATGGCCATAAGCATGCCCAGTAGGGTCCATTGGGCCCACTCGGGCAAGAGGCGCCCCTGGGCCGGATCCGCATTCACCAGGCCGAGTCCAGCCGAGAAAGAAGGTGACAAAGGGCAGCAACGCTGGTGATGGCCGAAGCCCGTGTTCTGAGGCTCTCAAGAGTGCTCGTCTGACCTCAAGTCTGGCTTTGGCTGCCTCGTAAGTTATAGGTCAACTAATTCGTCCTCTCCTGCGCCTCTGCGGTGCCATGTAGTGGGTGGTGGGGAAGGAGGAGGCTCAGCCCGTCGTGGTCGCCGTCGGCGTCGAGGACGCAGCCGCCGCATCCTCCGCCGCAGCCGTAGCCACCAGCCCGAAGGAGTTTCAGGCGCCGGGTACGGCTGCGGCAAAGGCTGCGGTTCTTCATGTCTGGGAGGCGGCTCTGCGCGGGGCCGGTCGACTCGCGGATCGGGGTGTGGTGTGTGCTGCCAGTCCGGGTCTACCGCGTCAGCAGCTCCTTCGCGCCGGGCCAAATGCTTCGGCGAACGGCTTCGACAAGCCCCGAGCACCTTCAGGCTATGACCCGTGCTGCGCTGCTGCATCTGCGCGCGGGGACGGTTATCCACAGGCCCACCCAC
>NZ_KL591063.1:0-594 GCF_000716335.1 Streptomyces sp. NRRL S-118
GCGTCCAGGAGCGCCGGGTGGATGCCGTACGCCGATGCCTCTCCGTCCGCCGGTTCCGGCAGCGCGACCTCGGCGAACACGTCGTCGCCGCGCCGCCAGGCGGCCTGTATGCCGTCGAAGGCCGGTCCGAGGCCGATCGCGGACCGGGCCGTGTGCCCGTGCACCTCCTGGACCGGCAGCGGGACGGCTCCGGCGGGCGGCCACGCGTCGGGGCGTACGCCCTCGAAGGCGGGTGCGGTATCAGGGGTGGTGTCGGCGTCAGGGGCGGTGGCGGGGGTCAGGGTCCCGGACGCGTGCAGGGTCCAGGGTGCGTCGGTGGCCGCGTCCGCGGGGCGGGAGAAGACCTCCACCGTGCTGCGGCCGTCCTCGTCCGGATGGGACACGAGCATCTGGATGGGCAGGGGGGAAGTGGCGCCGTCGGGCAGCACCAGGGGTTCGTGCGAGGTCAGCCGCTCCAGACGGGGTCGTCCCACCTGATCGCCCGCCTGGAAGGCGAGTTCGACCAGCGCGGAGGTGGGGAGGACGGTGTGGCCGAACATGGTGTGGTCGGCGAGCCAGGGTTGCCCGGTGAGTGAGAGCCGGCCTGTCCACAGC
>NZ_KL591063.1:793-929 GCF_000716335.1 Streptomyces sp. NRRL S-118
GTCCACAGCACACCCCGGCCGTCGGGGAGCGACACCATCGCCCCCAGCAGCGGATGACCGGCAGGCGTCAGGCCGAGACCTGCCGCGTCACCGGGCCGCGCCGGCACGTCCAGCCAGAACCGCTCCCGCTGGAAGG
>NZ_KL591063.1:1108-2356 GCF_000716335.1 Streptomyces sp. NRRL S-118
CCCGCTGGAAGGGATACGTCGGCAGGTCCCGGAGGGCCGGGCCGGTGCCCAGGACGGCCGGCCAGTCCACACCCGCCCCGCGGACGTGGACCCGGGCCAGGGCTTCCACCAGCGCCCGCGGCTCGGACACATCCGCACCGCGCAGCCCGGCCGCGAACACCGGAGCGGTGTCCTCCTCCCCCGTCACACAATCCGGCCCCAGAGCCGAGAGCACACCCTGCGGGCCGAGCTCCAGGAACACCGACACACCCTCGGCCTCCAGGCACCGCACACCATCCAGGAAACGCACCGGCCGGCGCACATGCCCCACCCAGTACTCCGCCGAACACAGCTGCTCCGCCTCCACGAGAGCACCCGACACATTCGAGACCAGCGGCAACTCCGCAGAGCGGTAATCCAACCCGCGAGCAACGCTCTCGAAGTCCTCCAGCATCCCGTCCATGTGCCGCGAGTGGAACGCATGACTGACCGCCAACCGCTTGGCCCGCCGCCCACGCCCCTTCCACACCGCGACGAACTCCTCCACCCCACCGTCGTCACCCGAAACCACGATGGACGAAGCACTGTTGACCGCCGCGACCTCCACCCGGCCACCGAGGTCCCCGGCCGCCAACGCCGCCCGGACCTCCTCCTCCGAACCCTCGACCGCGGCCATCGCACCATCACCACGCAACGCCTGCATCAACCGGCCCCGCGCCGCCACCAACCGCACCGCATCACCCAGCGACAACACCCCCGCCACATGCGCCGCGGCAATCTCGCCGACCGAGTGACCGATCAGGAAGTCCGGCCGCACACCCCACGACGACACCAGCCGGAACAACGCCACTTCCAACGCGAAGATCGCCGGCTGAGCGAACTCAGTCCGGTCCAGCAGCCCCTCGTCCGAGCCCGCCTCACCGAACATCACCGCACGCAACGACCCACCCAGCTCACGGTCGAACAACCCCGCGACCTCGTCCAACGCCTCCGCGAACACCGGGAACACCGCATACAACTCACGGCCCATCCCCACCCGCTGACTGCCCTGACCCGTGAACATCACCGCCACACGCACCGGCCCACCAACCACACCGCGGATGAGCCCACCGGTGCCGCCGCCTTCCGCCAGGGCATCGAGGCCGGTGAGAAGGGTCTCCCCCTCCTCTCCCATCAGGACGGCCCGGTGCTCGAGCCGCGCGCGCGTGGTCGCCAGGGCGCGGCCGACCGCTCGTACGTCCAGCTCGCCCTGGCCGGCCAGGTGCTCAC
>NZ_KL591064.1:0-1212 GCF_000716335.1 Streptomyces sp. NRRL S-118
CGGCGGACGCCGCGTAGGCACGGCAGCGCCCGTCCGGCGACAGGCCGCGCTGACGGCTGAACTCCGTGAGCAGGAAGGGTCCGGACATGATGGTCACACCGCCGATGAGCGCCATCTCGCACTCACCCGACCGCAGGGCCTGGGACGCGAAGTGCAGGGCGACCGCGGAGGAGGAGCAGGCCGTGTCCACGGACACCGCCGGGCCCTCCAGCCCGAGGATGTAGGCGATACGGCCGGACACGACGCTGGTGCTGGAGCCCGTGAGGCGGAAGCCCTCGACCTGGGACTGCGAGCCGCTGACGCCGTAGTCGGAGGAGCTGACACCGCAGAAGACGCCGATGTTGCTGCCCTTGAGGGAGGTCGGTGCGATCCCGGCGTGCTCGAACGCCTGCCACGACGCCTCCAGCAGCAGACGCTGCTGCGGGTCCATCGCGGTGGCCTCACGCGGACTGATCCCGAAGAAGTCGGCGTCGAAGAGACCGGCGCCCTCGACGAAACCACCGCCGCGCGTGTAGACCGTCCCGATCTGGTCGGGGTCCGGGTCGTACAGCCGCTCCAGATCCCAGCCGCGGTCGGTCGGGAAGGGGCCGATCGCGTCCCGGCCGGACGCCACCATGTCCCACAACTGCTCGGGGGAGGTCACCCCGCCCGGGTAGCGACAGCTCATGCCGACGATCGCAAGGGGCTCGCCCGCGTCGACCTGTCGTGTCCGCGCCACGGCACGGCCGCCGCTCGCAGCCTCGGCACCCGAACCCGTACCCGTGGCCACCTGCGACATCAGGAAGCGTGCCACGGCCGCCGGAGACGGGTGGTCGAACACAAGGGTGGCGGGCAGGCGGACGCCGGTGCTCCGGGTGAGCCGGTTGCGCAGTTCGACCGCGCTGAGCGAGTCGAAGCCGAGCTCCTTGAACGCGCGGTCCGGCTCGACGGAGGCTCCCGACGCGTGGCCGAGTACGGACGCCACCTGGGCCTGGACCAGTTCGAGGACGATCCGCTCCCGGTCGGCCTCCGGCGCTCCGGCCAGCCGCTGGGCCAGCGCGCCCGAGCTCGCCTCGGCCCGGGCGGGCGTCCGCACCAGTCCGCGCAGCAGCGCCGGGAGCGTACCGGCCCGCGCCTGGGCGCGCAGCGCAGCGGTGTCCAGCTGTGCCGGGACCACGACGGCCGCGTCCACGTCCAGGGACTGATCGAACAGCGCCGTACCCGTCTCCGCGG
>NZ_KL591064.1:1388-1511 GCF_000716335.1 Streptomyces sp. NRRL S-118
CGGTGAGGGCGCTCATACCCGTCCGCTCCAGACGCGCCAGCTCGGCCTCGTCCAGCCGCGCCCCCATGCCCGTGCCGTGCGACCAGACACCCCACGCCAGGGAAGTGGCGGGCAGCCCGGCGG
>NZ_KL591065.1:0-188 GCF_000716335.1 Streptomyces sp. NRRL S-118
AAGGCGGAAGTTGGCGCCAGGCACAGCCGCTGACCAGCACGTAGATGATGGCTGCGAACAGCGTCTCATCAGGCGTGTCCTGTGTTCCGCCGCCCTGAGGCCGCACCCTCGACGGAGGGATTAGCGGCTTGGCGATCTCCCACAACCCATCCGGAACAATCCAACTCCACGTACCCCGCCCCATACCG
>NZ_KL591065.1:394-1587 GCF_000716335.1 Streptomyces sp. NRRL S-118
TCCAACTCCACGTATCCCGCCCCATACCGAGGTCAACGACGCCTCACCACGTAGGACACGGTCTTAAGCCTTCGTCTGTCGGTTCCGGGCCTGTCGTTCCTCCTTTGACGCGGCCGCAGTTGGCCGAGGCCAGGCGTGTGCGGGCGGCCGAGTTGTTCGAGCAGGGACGCTCGAGTGTCGAGATCGCGCGGATGCTGGGGGTCAGTGACGAGAGCGTGCGGCGGTGGAAACGGGTGTGGGAGGAGGGCGGCACTGATGCTTTGCGGCGGCGCCCGGCCACCGGTCGTCCGCCCAAGCTGGACGACGACCAGGTCGAGCAGGTGCGGACCGCGCTGGAGCAGGGTGCCCAGGCGCACGGGTTCGAGGCTGATCTGTGGACGCTGGAGCGGGTCGGTCTGGTGGTCGAGCGGGTGGCAGGGGTGTCGTTGTCGCGGGCGTCGGTGTGGCGTCTGCTGACTGGCCGGCTCGGATGGAGTCTGCAACGTCCCGAGCGGCGGGCGGTCGAGCGGGACGAGTCGGAGATCGCCCGCTGGATCGCGCACGAGTGGCCGCGCTTCAAAAAGGGGCGGTGAACACACGTGCCTGGATCGTCTTCCTCGACGAATCAGGCGTCTCGCTGCTGCCCCAGGTCCGACGCACCTACGCGCCCCGCGGCCGTACTTTGCTCCTGCGGCACCGGCTGAACTGGAAGCGCGCCTCCATGGCTGCGGCTCTCGGTTACCACGCCGCCGATCCCGGCTGCGGGCCCCGTCTGTGTTTCCACCTCAAGCCCGGCAGCTACGACACCACCGCTCTGATCGAGGTCCTGGAACAGCTCAAGGTGTTCTACCGCGGGGAGCGGGTGGTGCTGGTCTGGGACGGACTGTCCGCCCACTGGAGCCGGGCCATGCGTTCCTGGGTCGCCGAACAGGACTGGCTCACCCTCGAACGATTACCCGCGTACGCGCCTGAGCTCAACCCGGTGGAACTGCTGTGGTCGTCGCTCAAGAAACGCGAGCTCGCCAACCTCGCCGGCGACCACCTCGCCGATGTTGCCGACGCCACCGAGCAAGGCATCCACCGCATCAACCAGAAACCACAGCTGCCCTGGTCCTTCCTCACCCACACCGGTCTCACCATCCACCCACCAACCCCACAGAACTAACGAAAGATTCAGTAGACCGTGTCCTACGTGGCGAGGCGGTCGTTGGTCC
>NZ_JOBL01000356.1 GCF_000716335.1 Streptomyces sp. NRRL S-118
TGCGGGGGGCGGGGGGCGGGTCAGGCGCCGGATTCGCCCAATGCGAGCGCGATCAGTGCGTCGTCGTCCAACTCGTCGATGGCGTCGAGCGGGTCGGCGGGCCCGGCGGCATCGGCCGGTCCGGCGGCATCGGCCGGTCCGGCGGCATCGGGGGGCACGGCGGCATCGGCGGGCGCCGAGGAGAGCTCCGGAGCCGCCTGGGCGGCCCCCGGTTCGTGTGCCGCGGCGAGGGCGAGCAGTTCGTCGAGCAGCCCCGCTTCCCGCAGCGCGTCCACGGGCAGCGACGCCAGTACCGTCCTGATCCGCAGTTCCTCACTCCGCGACGCCTCCGCCAGGATGCGCGCCCCCAGCAGCTCGGCCAGCTGGTCTGCGACCGCTTCCGCCGTCGGGTGGTCGAACACCAGGGTCGGCGGCAGCTTCGCACCCACCGCCCGGCCCAGCCGGGTGGCCACCTCGACGGCCGTGAGCGAGCTGAACCCGAGGTCCCGGAACGCCTGATCGGCCGGTACCTCCTCGGGCCCGGCATGGCCCAGCACGACGGCCACCTGCCGGCGCACCAGGTCGAGGAGCAGTTCCTGACGCTCGACCGGGCCACACGCGGTGAACCGCGCCAGCAACTGCTGATCGTCGTTGTCGTCCGCCCCGTCCTCGGACCGCTCCCCCGCCCCGCCCGTTCCGGGGAGGTCGCCGATCAGAGGACTGGGCCGGAACGCGGTGAAGGACCGGGCGAACCGGGGCAGGTCGAGATCCGCCACGGCCACGCAGGTGTCGCCACGCTCAAGAGCCGTGCCGAGGGCTTCCACGGCCCGCTCCGGGGACATGACGCGCAGGCCGCGCTCGCTGAGGAACTCCTCGCCCTCACCATCGCCCATGCCACCGCCGCCCCACAGGCCCCAGGCGATCGCGGTGGCCGGCAGGCCGTCGGCGCGCCGCCGCTCCGCGAGGGCGTCGAGCGCCGCGTTCGCCGCACCGTACGCCGTCTGCCCACCGCTGCCCCAGACACCGGCGCCGGACGTGTACAGCACAAAGGCGTCGAGGTCCCGTTCGCGGGTCAGCTCGTCCAGGTGGCGGGCGCCGGCGACCTTGCCGCCGTACACGTCGGCCATGCCAGCGGTACGCAGGCCCAGAAACGCACCGGAGTGGGGAACGCCCGCGGT
>NZ_JOBL01000357.1 GCF_000716335.1 Streptomyces sp. NRRL S-118
GCCACCGGGGTGCGCCTGCCCGCCACCGTGGTGTTCGACCACCCCAGCCCGGCGGCCATCGCCCGCCACCTGCTGCCGGAGATCGTCCCCGACTCCGCCGCCGCACCGCGGTCCGAGCAGGACGAGATCCGCGCGCTGCTCGCGTCGATCCCCATCGACCGGCTGCGCAAGGCCGGGCTGCTCGACACCCTGCGCGAACTGGCCGACAACGACCCGCCGGAGGCGGCCACCGAGGACGGGGACGCCGCGTCGTTCGACGACATGGACGCGGAAGCCCTCATCCGGATGGCCCAGGAGGACCTCGCATGACCCCGGCCGAGAACGCCGTCGCCGCAATGAGCCTGGAGATGAAGGAATAGACATGGCCACCGATCAGAACCAGCTCATCGAGGCGCTCCGCAAGTCCCTCAAGGAGACCGACAGGCTCCGCCAGCTCAACAAGCGGCTGCTCGCCCAAGCCGGCGAACCGCTGGCGATCGTCGGCATGAGCTGCCGCTACCCCGGCGGCGTCACCACCCCCGAGGAACTGTGGGAGCTCGTCGCGTCGGGGCGCGACGCCATCACCGGGCTGCCCGCCGACCGCGGCTGGGACCTGGAGCGGATCTACGACCCGACCATGGGACGGCCCGGCGCCGTGTCCACCAGCGGCGGCGGCTTCCTCGACCGGATCGCCGAGTTCGACGCCGAGTTCTTCGGCATCAGCCCCCGCGAGGCGCTGGCCATGGACCCGCAGCAGCGTCTGCTGCTGGAGGCGTCCTGGGAGGCGTTCGAGCACGCCGGCATCGACCCGACCTCGCTGCGCGGCAGCAACACCGGTGTCTTCTGCGGCGTCGGCACCAGCGACTACTGCACGGTGCCGGCGGGCAGCCTGCCGCACATCGAGGGCTTCCAGCTCACGGGCGGCGCGGCCAGCGTGTCCTCCGGCCGCATCTCCTACGTGTTCGGGCTGGAGGGCCCCGCGGTGTCCGTGGACACCGCCTGCTCCTCCTCCGCGGTCGCCTTGCACATGGCCGCACAGGCCCTGCGGGCGGGCGAGTGCTCCATGGCCCTCGTCGGTGGCGTGACCATCATGTCCGGCCCGTTCCTGCTCGCCGAGTTCAGCCGCCAGCAGGCCGTCTCGCCGGACG
>NZ_KL591066.1:0-758 GCF_000716335.1 Streptomyces sp. NRRL S-118
CCCCTTCCAGCGTGAGCATTACTGGTTGGAGTCGGGCCCGCGTACGCAGGCGTCGGCAGCCGCCGCCACGCCGTCCGGTGTGGATGCTTGGCGGTACCAGGTCGCCTGGAGGGGTGTGGCGACGGACGACACACCTCGGCTGTCCGGGCGCTGGCTGCTGGTCCTCCCGGAGAGCACGGACCCCGGCCCGGCGGATGACATCGCTGACGTACTCACCCGCTGCGGGGCCCACGTCGAGGGCGTGCCCGTGCCACTGACCGCCGGTCGCGCCCACTTCGCGGAGCTGCTCGCGGCACACCGTACGGAGAACGAGGAACCGGCTGTCCAGGGAGTGCTGTCTCTGCTCGGACTCTCGCGTGCGCCTTCTGCTGTGGCAGCGTCCGTCTCGCTCGTCCAGGCGGTGAACGACGTGGGTCTGGGAGCCCCGGTCTGGGCCGTCACCCAGGGTGCCGTGGCTGCCATGCCGGGGGAGGTGCCTGACGACATGGGAGCCCGGCTCTGGGCGTTCGGCCGGGTGGCCTCCTTGGAACTGCCCGAGGTGTGGGGCGGTTTGATCGATCTGCCGACGGTTCCGCCGGGTGAGCGCGTCCTGCGCCGTATGGTCGCTGTCCTCGGAGCGGCCGGAAGGGCGGACGGCGCCGAGGACGAGGTGGCGATCCGGAGCTCCGGGGCGTACGGGCGTCGTGTCGTACGCGCCCCGGGCGTGGCCCGCACGCACTGGCGACCGCGGGGGACGGTGCTGGTCACGGGCGGTACGG
>NZ_KL591066.1:835-1941 GCF_000716335.1 Streptomyces sp. NRRL S-118
CCGGTGTGCTCGCCGACGGGGTGATCGACAGGCTGTCCGTCGACAGTCTCGCACTCGTGAGCCGGCCCAAGGCTGATGCCGCCGAGCTGCTGCACGAACTGACCGCCGACCGGGATCTGGACGCGTTCGTTCTGTTCTCCTCGGTCACAGGCGTCTGGGGCAACGGCGGCCAGGCCGCGTACGCCGCCGCCAACGCCGCCCTCGACGCCCTTGCCGAGCGACGGCGTGCCGACGGCCTGCCGGCCACCGCGATCGCCTGGGGCCTGTGGGCCGGCGGCGGCATGGCGGAGGGCGCCGGCGAGGAGAGCCTCGTCCGGCGCGGCATCGAGGCCATGGACCCCGTACGGGCCGTCGAAGCATTGCAGCAGGCCCTCGACCGGGACGACACCTGCGTGACCGTCGCGGCCGTCGACTGGGAACGCTTCGCCCCGAACACCGACGCCGTACGGGCAACCCGCCTCTTCTCGACCGTGTCGGAGGCGCGTGATGCCCTGGACACGGCCCGTCGCCGGCGCCCGGCCGCGCGCGGTGCCGCCGAACCAACGCCGCTCCTGGTCGGCCGCACCGAAGCCGAGCGCCTGCACCGGCTCGTCGAGCTGATCCGGGGCGAGGCCGCGGCGGTACTGCGCCACAGCACCACGGATGCGATCGGCCCGGAGCGGGCCTTCAAGGAGGTCGGCTTCGACTCGCTCACCGCGCTGGAACTGCGGAACCGCGTCAACGCCGCCACCGGACTGTCGCTTCCCACGACGATCGCCTTCGACTACCCGAACCCCGCGGCGCTCGCCGACCACATCCTCTCCAGGCTCACGGCCGGGGACGACGAGGGAACGGAGCGGGCCGGAAACCTGCCCCATCCCTTCCAGGCCGCCACGGACGACGACATGATCGCCATCGTGGGGATGGCCTGCTGCTTCCCGGGTGACGTGGACAGCCCCGAAGCGCTGTGGGACCTCGTACTGCGGGAGCGGGACGTCATCGGCACCCCTCCCACGGATCGCGGCTGGGACTTCGACGCGATCTACTCCCCGGAGCCGGGAACCCCCGGAAAGACATACGCGCGGGAGGGTGGTTTCCTGCATGGGGCGGGTGAGTTCGATGCGGGG
>NZ_JOBL01000360.1 GCF_000716335.1 Streptomyces sp. NRRL S-118
CGCGCCCGGCCCGCCGCCCGCGCCCCGGCCGGGCGCCGCCGGTCTTCCGCCGTTGCCCACCGCCGCAGAGCAGCCGATCCCCGGCGCTCCGCCGTGTCGTCGTCCGTCCGCTTCCCGTCCGCTGTCTGTCCGCCGTGCGGCGAACAGGACTCCAGCGCGCCCTGCGCCGTTGGTACGGCCACGCGGTCGTGTCGGTCCCGGACAGCCACAGGGCATCGAACGCGGCGAAGTGCGCCGGCCGCCCGCCTGCGGACCGGGCCGCACTGGCGCGGCGCCGGGCGAGCCGGTCCTGCAGCCGCTCGAACGCGAGGCGCCCGGCTGCGTCCCACACGACCATCTCGCCGTCCGGCGCGCTCGCATCCGGCAGCCGCACGGCCCGGCCGCGATCTCCAGAAAACGCCGGCGCCGACGTGCAAGAGCCGGTTCGGCTTGGCGCCGATCACCCTGGTGTGACCTCAGGCTTGCGGTCAGGGACCACGGGAAGGCCGAGGGAGAGCGGGCCGCTGCGCGCGATACGGCGGGCCTGCTCGCGCTTGCCCCGCAGAAAGGTGGGTGTGAGGCCGAGCACCTCGATCCCGCCTCGCCAGTCCTCCTGGACAGCCCGTTGGCGGCGTGCAATCAGCTCTTCCTCCACCCCGTGAGCGGTCTGGACAATCCCCGCGGGTGCCGGGAGGACCAGGAAGAGGCGGCCGGCGCGGGCGTGGTCCGCGGGCTTTGCCGATGCTTCGGGGTGTCAGGTGGTGGTTGCCCTGTCCGAAGCCCGGCGGCGACACGGCCGGCCGTGCACCCGGGGTCCAGAAGCAGGTCCCGTGTCCGCGTACACGTGAACGTGGCCCTGGCAAGATTTCCGTGACGCCGGGGTGTGCCACCGTGCGCCGG
>NZ_KL591067.1:0-794 GCF_000716335.1 Streptomyces sp. NRRL S-118
GCGGCCGAGCTGGTCGCCGAGCTGGAGGGCCTGGGCTGCGCGGTGCGGGTCGTGGCGTGCGACGTCGCCGACCGCGACCAGCTCGCTGCCGCGCTGGGCTCGGTGGAGCGTCCGCTGACCGCGGTGGTGCACGCGGCGGGTGTGCTCGACGACGGTGTCGTCGAGGCGTTGACGCCGGGGCAGGTCGAGCGGGTGATGCGGCCGAAGGTGGACGCCGCGTGGCATCTGCATGAGTTGACGGCCGATGCGGAGCTGTCGGCGTTCGTGGTGTTCTCGTCGGTGGCGGCGCTGATCGGCAGTGCTGGTCAGGGGAACTACGCGGCGGCGAACGCCGCTCTGGACGCGCTTGCCGCGTCACGCCGCGCCGTCGGCCTGCCCGCCACCTCCCTCGCCTGGGGCCTGTGGGGCGACGTCGGCGGAATGACGGGTGAGCTCGGCGAGGCCGACGTCGCCCGTCTGGAGCGCACCGGCATGGGTGCGCTGTCCCAGCAGCGCGGGCTCGAACTGTTCGACCTGGCGCTCGGCGCCGGCGAGGCGCTCCTGGCGCCCGTCCAGCTCGACCCGGCCGCGCTGAGGGCCCAGGCCAGGGCCGGTCACCTGCCCGCGCTGCTGCGCGGCCTGGCGCCCGTCCCCGCCCGGCGCCCCGAGACCGGAGGCTCGCTCGCGCAGCGCCTCGCCGGCGTCGCGGAGGCCGACCGGGAGCGGATCGTCCTGGACGTGGTCCGGGAGCAGGTCGCATCCGTCCTCGGCCACGCCTCTTCCGCGGCGATCGACACCGATCGTGCCTTCAAGGA
>NZ_KL591067.1:900-1277 GCF_000716335.1 Streptomyces sp. NRRL S-118
CTCACCCAGAGCACCGGCGTGCGCCTGCCCGCCACGCTGATCTTCGACCATCCCACCCCGGCGGCCGTGGCACGGCTGCTGCTCGCCGACCTCGGTGGCGGCGCGGAGGCGCCGAAGCCCGCGGCCCGTCCCAAGCGGTCCACGCTGGACGAGCCGCTGGCGATCGTCGGCATGAGCTGCCGTTACCCCGGTGGCGTGACGTCGCCGGAGGAGCTGTGGGAGCTCGTGGCCGCAGGCCGCGACGCGGTGGGCGGGCTGCCCACGGACCGCGGCTGGGACCCGGACATCTACGACCCCGACCCGGACCAGCCCGGGAAGATCAACACCCGTGGCGGTGCCTTCCTGGAGCGCATCGGCGAGTTCGACGCGGAGTTCTT
>NZ_KL591067.1:1459-1676 GCF_000716335.1 Streptomyces sp. NRRL S-118
TGGGAGGCGTTCGAGGACGCGGGCATCGACCCGACGACGCTGCGGGGCAGCGACACCGGCGTGTTCGCCGGCGTGGTGACCACCGACTACGGCGGCATGGCCTCCGGCGAGCTGGAGGGCTACCGCCTGACCGGCACCACGACGAGCGTCGTGTCCGGCCGTATCGCGTACTCGCTGGGCCTGGAAGGCCCGGCACTGTCCGTGGACACCGCCTGCT
>NZ_KL591067.1:1921-2110 GCF_000716335.1 Streptomyces sp. NRRL S-118
CGCTGCACCTGGCATCCCAGGCCCTGCGGGCGGGCGAGTGCTCGCTCGCCCTGGTGGGCGGTGTGACCCTGCTGGCCGGCCCCTACCTCCTGACCGAGTTCAGCCGCCAGCGGGCCGTTTCGCCGGACGGGCGCTGCAAGGCGTATGCGGCGTCCGCCGATGGCACCGGGTTCTCGGACGGTGTGGGTG
>NZ_KL591068.1:0-720 GCF_000716335.1 Streptomyces sp. NRRL S-118
CGGTGCAGCACGCGCTGCGGCGCCTGCGCCCGGCGTCTGCGACCCGTAGAAACGCGCATGCCTGGCTGTGCCGCATCAGCCCGTGATGTGCCGGTAGGCGACGACCTGGTGATGGGGCGGCAGGGGGGCGGTGCGGATGACGGTGCCGGGCTTGGGTGCCTCGATCACCTTGCCGCCACCGACGTAGAGCAGGACGTGGTGGCCATGGTTGGTGATCACCAGGTCGCCGGGGGCGAGGTTCGAACGGGTCGTGCGGTGGCCGTCGTGGATCTGCGTGTACGTGGTGCGCGACACCTCCACCCCCGCGGCCTTCCAGGCCGCCTGGACCAGGCCGGAGCAGTCATAACCGCGCGGCCCCGTGCCGCCCCAGATGTAGGGCTTGCCCAGCTGGGCCCGGGCGAACGACACGGCCCGCACCGCCCCGTTCGCCGGGCTCGCCAACTCCCCCGGAGCGGCATCGATCCGGACGGACGCAGTGGGCGCGGTGGGCGCGGTGGGCGGCCCGGCGGGGCGGGGCGGGGCCAGGTACAGGCGCTTACCGGCGTAGATGGTGGTCGAGGAGCCCAGGCCGTTGGCGTCCTGCAGGGCGGCCACCGTGGTGTGGTGCCGCTGGGCCAGCGACCACAGGGTGTCCCCCGGCCGCAGCAGGACCGTGGTCGGGCCCGGTTTGGGGGACGGCTTCGGCTTGGGCTCGGGCTTGGCCGCGGGCGGATCCGCCGG
>NZ_KL591068.1:889-1137 GCF_000716335.1 Streptomyces sp. NRRL S-118
CGGGCGGATCCGCCGGAACCTGCTCGGCAGGGGCCCGGTCGGCGGGGGTCTGGGCCGGCGGCTGGAGCGTGATGCCCGGGCGAGGGGCGTGCGGCTCGTCGGGCATGGCGTGCTGGGCCAGGACGGCGCCGAACAGGACCGCCAGAATGCCCAGCAGGGTGATGCCCGCGATCCGCAGGGCCTCCGTGGTGATCGACGCGGCTGTCGGTGAGAGCCACTTGGCAGCCAGACCACGCACCGTCCACCGC
>NZ_KL591068.1:1336-1582 GCF_000716335.1 Streptomyces sp. NRRL S-118
GATGCCCGCGATCCGCAGGGCCTCCGTGGTGATCGACGCGGCTGTTGGCGAGAGCCACTTGGCGGCCACATCACGCACCGTCCACCGCGCGGTCCGCCGTGCCGGGGCCCCGTGTCGGCGCCTCCCCTCGGCGACCGGCTGGTCACGGGCGGGAGCCATGGCCGGTGAGACGGGCGCGGAGCGACGGCCCCGTGACGGCTTCGACGTCGTGACGGTCACCTTCGCCGGAGACGGTTTCCTCTCATC
>NZ_JOBL01000368.1 GCF_000716335.1 Streptomyces sp. NRRL S-118
TCACCAGCACCGTCCCCCGCGGGGTGTACGCCCGGCCGGCACCGGCCGCTCCCCCGGCGGGTGCCAGCCTGCGCCCGTAGGCGCCGGAGGCTCGTACGGCCACCTGGTCCTCGGCACCGGCCGCTGCCAGCACCCAGGCCAGCCGTCGCAGGCACCGGGCGTCCGGCGCGTCGGGGAGGTCCACCAGACCTCCCCACAGGGCGGGCACTTCCAGGGCGATGCCACGCCCGACACCCCAGACCTGGGCTCCGGCCGTGGAGGGCCGCTCTCCCGTCGCGACGGCGACGGCCCGGCAGGTGACGGTCCACAACCGCGCACTCGTACCGGCGTCGGAGGCCGCCTGCGCGAGGAGGACCGTACCGACGGTGGCGCGGTCGAGACCGGGGTGGTCGGGGTGCGGCCGCTCGTCCATCGGAAGGAGGGAGAGGATGCCCTCCCAGGTGCCGGACAGCCGCGCGGCGAGACCGTCACGTCCCAGCGCCACGGGATCGGCCACCAACCGCTGCACGGTGGCGCCGTGGTGGCTGAGTACGTCGGCGATGTCATCCGCCGGGCCGGGGTCCGTGCCCTCCGGCTGAACCAGCAGCCAGCGACCGGACAGCCGGGGCGTTGCCTCTGCCGAGAGCCCCTTCCAGACCACTTTGTAACGCCAGGCTTCCGTTCCCGCGTGCTCGGCTCCGCGCCTGCGATCGAGGCTTCGCGGAGTGGTTT
>NZ_KL591069.1:0-551 GCF_000716335.1 Streptomyces sp. NRRL S-118
CGCCGACCTGTCCGCGTTCGTGGTGTTCTCCTCGGTGGCGGCCCTGATGGGCAGCCCGGGTCAGGCGAACTACGCGGCGGCGAACGCCGCTCTGGACGCGCTGGCAGGGCTCCGCCGGGCGACCGGCCGGCCGGCGACCTCCCTGGCCTGGGGTGTCTGGTCGGAAGCCACCGGCATGGCGGCGCAGTTGGACGAGGCAGAGCTGGCGCGTCTGGAGCGGATGGGCATGAGCGCCCTCACCGCGGAGACGGGTACGGCGCTGTTCGACCAGTCCCTGGACGTGGACGCGGCCGTGGTCGCTCCGGTCCTGCTGGAGACGACCGCGCTGCGGGCCCAGGCCCGCGCGGGGATGCTCCCGCCGCTGCTGCGCGGACTGGTGCGGATTCCGGCCCGGGTGACCGACACCGGCTCGGGTGCGCTGGTGCAGCGGCTGGCCGGGGTGCCGGAGGCCGACCGGGAGCGGATCGTCCTCGAACTGGTCCAGGCCCAGGTGGCCGCGGTGCTCGGACACGCGTCGGCCGCCTCCGTCGAGGCCGAGCGGGCGTTCAAGG
>NZ_KL591069.1:615-1115 GCF_000716335.1 Streptomyces sp. NRRL S-118
CTGCGCAACCGGCTCACGCAGGCCACCGGGGTGCGCCTGCCCGCGACGCTCGTGTTCGACCACCCCACGCCGGCCGCGGTCGCCGGCCTGCTGCTGTCGGAGATCGGCGGCGGGGAACCGGCCGAGCCCCTCATCGACCAGGAGATGAGGAAGCTCGAGGACATGCTCGCCGCGAGTTCCGCGGAGGAGCAGCAGCGGGTGGCCAAGCGCCTGCGCACCTTGCTCTCCGGCATCAGCGCCGGTGCGAGCGACGGCGCCCAGGGCGACAGGAAGCAGAACGCCAGGGAGCGGATCGAGGCGGCAACCACCGCCGAAGAGATCTTCCAGATGATCGATGTGGAGTTGGGCGAAGAGTGACGGGGGACACAGGAATGACGGAGAACATCGATCAGCAGGAGAAGCTCGTCCGCTACCTCAAAAAGGTCGCGGTCGAACTGAACGAGACGAGGGCGCAGCTCGAGGAGGTCGAGTCCCGGGCGACCGAGCCGCTCGCGATCGTC
>NZ_KL591069.1:1263-1421 GCF_000716335.1 Streptomyces sp. NRRL S-118
GTGGGAGCTCGTCGCCTCGAGCCGCGACGCCATCACCGGGCTGCCCACCGACCGTGGCTGGGACCTGGAGCGGCTGTACGACCCGGACCCGGACCAGACGGGGAAGGTCTACGCCCGTGGTGGCGGATTCCTGGAGCGCATCGGCGAGTTCGACGCGG
>NZ_KL591069.1:1664-2096 GCF_000716335.1 Streptomyces sp. NRRL S-118
CGCCGGCATGGACCCGACCTCGCTGCGGGGCAGTGACACCGGCGTCTACTGCGGACTCGGCGTCACCGACTACAGCGTGGCCCCGGAAGGCAGCCTGCCGCAGGTGGAAGGCTTCCAGCTGACCGGCGGCTCGGCCAGCGTGTCCTCCGGCCGCATCTCCTACCTGTTCGGCCTGGAGGGCCCTGCGGTGTCGGTCGACACCGCCTGCTCCTCCTCCGCCGTCGCCCTGCACCTGGCCGCACAGGCGCTGCGCGCCGGCGAGTGCTCCCTCGCGCTCGCCGGTGGTGTGGCCCTGATGCCCGGCCCGTTCATGCTGCGGGAGTTCAGCCGACAGCGTGGCCTGTCCACGGACGGCCGGTGCCGCGCGTACGCGGCGTCCGCCGACGGAACGGGGTTCGCCGACGGTCTGGGCCTGGTGGTGCTGGAGCGGCT
>NZ_KL591070.1:0-162 GCF_000716335.1 Streptomyces sp. NRRL S-118
CGGTACGAGCCGCCCCGGCCGTGTCCCCCTCGGGGGCTCCGACCGCGGCCAGTACCACCTCGGGTGCAGTCGCGCCCTCGGTCAGGCTCTTCTCCAACTCGGCCAGATCACCGAGCACCGCGATCTCGGCGGACCGGCTCGCGCCGACCGTCACCGGAGCCC
>NZ_KL591070.1:313-857 GCF_000716335.1 Streptomyces sp. NRRL S-118
TCGGCGGACCGGCTCGCGCCGACCGTCACCGGAGCCCAGTCCAGCTGATAGACGGACTGCTGCCCGCCACGGCGCAGCCGCTCCAGCTGGGCCGGGTCGACCGGACGCATGTCCAGCCGGCCCAGGCTCAGCACCGGCTCACCCTGCTCGGACACCACGTCCACCCGCAGCGCCGCGTCACCACCCGAAGAGATGCGCACCCGGACCCGGGACAGACCCGACCGGCCCCCGCTCACCTTCGACCACGAGAACGGCAGGATCGTCGCCCCACCACCGGAGCCCTTCTCCGCGAACGCCCCATGCAGCGAGGCGTCGAACAGCGCCGGGTGGATACCGAACCCTTCACCACCGGTGTCACCCGGCAGCGCCACCTCCGCGAACACCACGTCGTCCACACGCCATGCGGTCCGCACGCCCTGGAACACCGGCCCGTAGTCGAACCCGAGCTCCGCCATCCCCGCGTACAGCGCGTCACCGGACATCTCCACACCACCCGCAGGCGGCCACTCCACCGGAGCCCACGACGACACCGCCGCCGCCTCCT
>NZ_KL591070.1:918-1402 GCF_000716335.1 Streptomyces sp. NRRL S-118
GCGGCCACTCCACCGGAGCCCACGACGACACCGCCGCCGCCTCCTGGGGAGCCAGCCACCCCCGCGCATGACACGTCATCCCGGCGTCTTCACCAGCCTCGGTGCGAGCGAAGATCACCAGCTCACGACGACCGTCCTCACCCGCAGCACCCACGGAGACCCGCACCTGGGCGGTCGTCCCCTCGTCCAGCAGGAGCGGCGCTTCCATGACCAGCTCGTCCACCACCGGAGCACCCACACGGCGGCCGGCGGCCAACGCCAGCTCGACCCACGCCGTGCCCGGCACGATCAACACGCCGAGAACGACGTGATCGCGCACCCACGGCTGACTGTCGGTGGAAAGGCGACCGGTGAACACCCACTCGTCCCGGTCACCCATCTGCACCGCCGCCGCCAGGACAGGGTGCTCGACCCGGTCCAGACCCGCCGCCGCGACATCACCACCCTGAGCGGACGGCATCAACCAGTAGTTCTCCCGCTGGAA
>NZ_JOBL01000376.1 GCF_000716335.1 Streptomyces sp. NRRL S-118
CACGTTGACGCCGATGGCCTCCATCAGCTGCTGGAGGAAGTCCTGGTGGACGGGCGTGAACGAGGTGAACGAGCCGAGTTCGACGACGGCCAGCACCTGGTCCTCGACCACGATGGGCAGCACGACGAGGCTGCCGGGCGCCGTGGTGCCGAGCCCGGACGAGATGCGCAGGTAGTCGGCCGGTACGTCGTCCACGGTGATGGTGCGGCGGCTGCGGGCGGCCTGCCCGACGAGCGATTCACCGAGCCGGAAGCGGGTCTCCTCCATGCCGGCGGGCCGGCCGTACGAGCCGATGAGGCGCAGTTCGGTGCCGTCCGCCGTGTCCTCGGCGAGGTAGAAGGCGCCGTACTGCGCGGAGACGAGCGGTGTCAGTTCGTCGACGATGAGTTCGGCGACGACGGTCAGGTCGCGGTGCCCCTGGATGAGTCCGGTGATGCGGGCGAGGTTGGACTTGAGCCAGTCCTGCTCCTGGTTGGC
>NZ_JOBL01000377.1 GCF_000716335.1 Streptomyces sp. NRRL S-118
CCCCTTCCAACGCCGGCACTACTGGTTCGACGCCGTCGAGGAACAGCCGACCGCTGTTCCGGCAACGACAGGCATGCCGGACGCCCCTCTGCGCCGCCGGCTCGTCGGGCTGAGCGCGGGCGAGCAGGACAGGGTCCTGCTGGAAGCCGTGCGAGCACACACGGCAGCGGCCCTCGGCCGCGGGGTCGCCAGTGACATCGTGCCCGAGCGCACCTTCAAGGAGCAGGGCTTCGAGTCGCTCACCAGCGTGGAGCTGCGGAACCGGCTGAACGCCGCCGCCGGGCTTCGGCTGCCCGGCTCCGTGGCGTACGACCACCCCACGCCGCTCGCACTTGCCCGCCACATCCGAGCCCAGTTGAACGGCGATGCCGGACCGGCCCCGACAGGTCAGGCCGTTCCCCCTGCCACGGCCGCCGATGCCGAGCCGATTGCGATCGTGGGGATGGCGTGTCGTTTCCCGGGTG
>NZ_JOBL01000378.1 GCF_000716335.1 Streptomyces sp. NRRL S-118
TCCATCACCAGGTGGTGCACCGCCAGGAACAGGCGCGGCAGCCGCGACGGGCCGAGGCGGAAGAACACGCCCTTGACCACGGTGCCGCTCGCCAGGTCGAGGGAGCGCTGTGCGGCGAGGGCCGCCTCGTGCAGAGCGGCGTCCCGCTCGTCGTCGGCCAGCGCGGACAGGTCCCGGACGGTCAGGCGCTGCCCGCCGGCGTCGGCGTCGCCGTACTCCTGGAGCCACGTGCCGCCGTCGCGGGTGTAGCGCATCCGCAGCGCGTCGTGGTGGGCGACGACCGCGCCGAGCGCCCGCTCCAGCAGCGCGGTGTCGGTGTCCGGGGCCAGCTCCACCTGCGCGGACATGCCGTAGTGGTCCGGGGCGACGGTGTGCTCGCTGAAGAACCACTCCTGGATGGGCGTCAGTCCGACCCGGCCCGACACCTCCGCCGGTCCGCCGGACGACTCCTCGGCCGGGG
>NZ_JOBL01000379.1 GCF_000716335.1 Streptomyces sp. NRRL S-118
GGCTCGTCGACCTCGACGACGCCGACGCCCCGGAGTGGAGTGCGCTCCTCGCCGTGGACGAGCTGCAGCTGGCCGTACGGAACGGCCGGCTGCTGGCGCCGCGACTCGGCCGCGCCCCGGCCGGTTCGCCCCGGCAGTGGTCGGCGGAGGACCGTGTGCTGATCACGGGTGGTACGGGTGGTCTGGGTGCGCTGGTCGCGCGGCACTTGGTCGAGCGGGGTGTGCGGGATCTGGTGCTGGTGAGCCGGCGTGGTCCTTCGGCGCCCGGTGCGCGGGAGCTGACGGCCGCACTGGAGGCGCTCGGTGCCCAGGTGTGGGTTGCTGCGTGCGACGTGTCCGACCGTGAGCAGGTGGCGCGGTTGGTCGGGTCGCTGGAGCGTCCGTTGACGGCTGTGGTGCAT
>NZ_KL591071.1:0-179 GCF_000716335.1 Streptomyces sp. NRRL S-118
GCCGCATACGCCTTGCAGCGCCCGTCGCTTGCCAGGCCGCGCTGACGGCTGAAGCCGATGAGCAGGTCCGGTGTGGCCATGAGCGAGATGCCGCCGACCAGGGCCATCTCGCACTCGCCCGCCCGCAGAGCCTGGGATGCCAGGTGCAGCGCGACGGCGGAGGAGGAGCAGGCCGTGTC
>NZ_KL591071.1:396-645 GCF_000716335.1 Streptomyces sp. NRRL S-118
GGTGCAGCGCGACGGCGGAGGAGGAGCAGGCCGTGTCCACCGACACCGCCGGGCCCTCGAAGCCGAGGGTGTACGCGATACGGCCGGACACGACGCTCATGGTGGTGCCCGTGAGGTGGTAGCCCTCGAGTTCCGGGACCATCGTGGCGTGGTAGCCCGAGGCGACGGTGCCGCAGAAGACACCGGTGTTGCTGCCGCGCAGCGAGGTCAGGTCGATACCGGCGTCCTCGAACGCCTCCCACGACGCCT
>NZ_KL591071.1:880-1048 GCF_000716335.1 Streptomyces sp. NRRL S-118
GGAAGCGGCAGCTCATGCCGACGATCGCCATGGGCTCGGCGGTGTCGACGCGCCGCGGCCGCGTCGTACGCGCGCGCACGCTCGCGGGATCCACCACGATCTGCGACACCAGCAGGCGTGCCACCGCCGCGGGCGTGGGATGGTCGAACACCAGCGTGGCGGGCAGGC
>NZ_KL591071.1:1262-1632 GCF_000716335.1 Streptomyces sp. NRRL S-118
CGTTGAAGGCGCGGCCGGGATCGATGGAGGCAGCCGAGGCGTGCCCGAGCACACCGGCCACCTGGGCCAGCACCAGCTCGAGCGCGACCTGCTCACGGTCCGCCTCCGGTACGCCGGCGAGGCGCTGTGCCAGTGATCCACCGGTCTCCGCACGCCGAGCCGGGGCGGGCGCGAGCCCGCGCAGCACGGCCGGGATCGTCCCGGCCCTGGCGTGGGCCCGCAGCACCGTCGTGTCCAGGTGGACCGGCGCCAGCAGCGCCGCGTCCGACGCGAGAGCCTGGTCGAACAGACCGAGACCCGTCTCCGTCGTCAGCGCCTTGGCGCCCATCCGCTCCAGGCGGCCCAACTCGCCCTGCCCCAGCTGGGACGC
>NZ_KL591071.1:1746-1921 GCF_000716335.1 Streptomyces sp. NRRL S-118
GCCATGCCCGCGGCTTCGGACCACAGGCCCCAGGCGAGGGAGGTGGCGGGCAGCCCCGCGGCCCGGCGGAGCCCTGCCAGCGCGTCGAGAGCGGCGTTGGCGGCGGCGTAGTTCGCCTGGCCGGGGCTGCCGATGAGCGCGGCCACCGAGGAGAACAGCACGAACGCGGACAGGT
>NZ_JOBL01000385.1 GCF_000716335.1 Streptomyces sp. NRRL S-118
TGCTCCCCCGGGTGGTGTTCACAACCGCCGCACGCGCCCCACCGACCGTCAACTGGCTTGATCTGCACCTGTCTTGACGCGGCTTGCGGAAAGACGCAGCAGGCCGCTCCCATGATCGGCCACAATGGCCGCATGCCCGAATACCTGGAACTCGATCTTGCCGGTGCCGCGTTGCGCGTGGAGCTGTCCGCGCCCGCGTCCGGCAGCGGTGCGGCCGCGGACCGGAGCACGGACGACGGGCCGGACCTGCCGGAGGGCCTGGGCACCCTGACCCCCGTGGCGCGCGGCGGCGGGCGGCGGACCGCCGTGCTCGCGACGGAGGCCCTGCGGACCGCGCTGCGCCCGCTCGGACC
>NZ_JOBL01000386.1 GCF_000716335.1 Streptomyces sp. NRRL S-118
GCGTCTGGGGGCGGCTGCATGAGGCCGTGCTGCACCGGCTCGACGACGCCGGCCTCGTCGACCTCACCCGCGTCGTTCTGGACACCGCCCACGTCCGCGCTAAAAAAGGGGCGAACACACAGGTCCGAGCCCTGTCGACCGGGGCAAGCCGGGTTCCAAGATGCACGTCCTGTCGGACGCGAACGGACTGCCCCTCCTCGTCGGCGTCTCGGCCGGCAACACCCACGACAGCGAAGGTCTGAAGCCGATGGTGGCGGGTCACCAAACGAGACACGACCCCCACCGCGGCCGCCACTTCAAGCCCCAGCGCCTCCACGCGGACAAAGCCTACGACCGC
>NZ_JOBL01000387.1 GCF_000716335.1 Streptomyces sp. NRRL S-118
ACGCCGGCGGTAGCCAGAACCTTCTTGATCATGGTTCATCCTTGCTCGTCGAGAGACCCGTGTGTCCGGGTCGTCCTTGCCGCGCCCACGTGCGGGCGCAATGCGGTTACTCAGGTCCTGCAGGGGGGTGCGGCCCCGAAGGCCGTACCGGGACCGGCCCGCGCCCCCCGGAGGTCGCTCGGGCCGGTGTCCTCACGTCCTCAGTCGACGGAGGCGGAGCCGTTCTGCGAGAGGACGTTCTCCAGCAGGTGCGACAGCGCACTGTCGCCCTTGACGGCGGTGGAGTTCTCGGTGCACTGC
>NZ_JOBL01000388.1 GCF_000716335.1 Streptomyces sp. NRRL S-118
CCGCAGCAGCGGTTGCTGCTGGAGACGTCGTGGGAGGCGATCGAACGCGCGGGAATCGACCCGAAGAGTTTGAAGGGCAGCCCGACGGGCGTGTTCTCCGGCGTGATGTACCACGACTACGGATCGCGGCTGCCGGACATCCCGGAGGGCCTGGAGGGCTTCCTCGGATACGGCTCCGCCGGCAGCGTGGCCTCGGGCAGGCTGTCGTACTGCCTCGGGCTCTCCGGTCCTGCGGTG
>NZ_JOBL01000389.1 GCF_000716335.1 Streptomyces sp. NRRL S-118
CGGGCGGTACGGGTGCGCTCGGTGGCCATGTCGCCCGCTGGCTGGCGGGAACGGTGCCGAGCACCTGGTGCTCACCAGCCGCCGCGGCCAGGACGCCCCGGGGGCGGCCGGGTTGGTGGCGGAGCTGGAGGCACTGGGGGCCCGGGTCACGGTGGCCGCGTGCGACGTCGCCGACCGTGAGGCACTGGCGGCACTGCTGGACGACCATCCCCCCACCGCCGTCTTCCACACCGC
>NZ_JOBL01000390.1 GCF_000716335.1 Streptomyces sp. NRRL S-118
TGGCCTGTAGTTCGTCGTACGGTCTGCCCTGTTGAACACGAGCACGGGGGTGCGCGATGACGTACAGGGTGGATCTCGCGGTCCGGGTGGAAGATGCGCTGGCCGAGCTTCCCGAGGACGGCCGCCGCGAGGTGATGGAGCTGATCGCGGCGGCCCTGGTCCGGCGGGAAGCGTGGCCGGCCCCTGGTGGCTGGGACGCGGCCACGCTGTTCGGGCCCTGGTCG
>NZ_KL591072.1:0-127 GCF_000716335.1 Streptomyces sp. NRRL S-118
CCGCCGAGGAGCAGGCCGCCGGGGAGCGTGCCGTGGACGCCGGTCCGGTTCCGGTCGTGGTGACGGCGCGTAACGACGCGGCGCTCCGCGACCAGGCCGACCGGCTCCGCACCCACCTGGTGTCGCG
>NZ_KL591072.1:376-589 GCF_000716335.1 Streptomyces sp. NRRL S-118
CTGGTGTCGCGGCCGGACCTGTCCGTGCTCGACACGGCGTACTCGCTGGTGACGTCGCGCGCGCTGCTGGACCGCCGCGCTGTGGTGGTCGCGGCGGACCGCGACGAACTCCTCGCGCGGCTGGCCGAGGTGTCGGCGGAGCAGGGCGTCGGAGGAAAGTCGGCGTTCCTCTTCACCGGTCAGGGCTCGCAGCGGGCCCGCATGGGCCTGGAG
>NZ_JOBL01000393.1 GCF_000716335.1 Streptomyces sp. NRRL S-118
CTTGCGCTCCGCGGTGGCTCCCTCCTCCGCCGTGCGATGCGGTGGCTCCCTCCTCCGCCTTGCGCTCCGCGGTGGCTCCCTCCTCCGCCGTGCGATGCGGTGGCTCCCTCCTCCGCCTTGCGCTCCGCGGTGGCTCCCTCCTCCGCCGTGCGATGCGCGGCGCCGGACGCCACTCCCTGATCCGGCCGGATCCGAACGACAGAC
>NZ_KL591073.1:0-134 GCF_000716335.1 Streptomyces sp. NRRL S-118
GGCTCGTCCACGTGCAGCGTCGGCGGCAGCACCCCGTGCCGCATCGCCATCACCATCTTGATCACACCCGCCACACCGGCCGCGGCCGACGTGTGGCCGATGTTCGACTTGATCGAACCCAGCCACAGCGGGTC
>NZ_KL591073.1:368-543 GCF_000716335.1 Streptomyces sp. NRRL S-118
GCTCCTGGGAGGGACCGTTCGGCGCGGTCAGGCCGTTGCTCGCGCCGTCCTGGTTCACCGCACTGCCGCGGATCAGGCCGAGGATGCGATGCCCGTTGCGCTTGGCGTCCGACAACCGCTCCACCACGAGCACACCCACACCGTCCGAGAACCCGGTGCCATCGGCGGACGCCGC
>NZ_KL591074.1:0-173 GCF_000716335.1 Streptomyces sp. NRRL S-118
GCCGGTATCGATCCCCACACCCTGCGTGGCAGCCGCACCGGCGTGTACGTCGGCGCCATGTCGCAGGAGTACGGCCCCCGCCTCTACGAGCATGCGCAGGGATACGAGGGCTACCTGCTGACGGGTAACACCGCGAGTGTGGCGTCGGGTCGTATTTCGTATGCGTTGGGGCT
>NZ_KL591074.1:456-567 GCF_000716335.1 Streptomyces sp. NRRL S-118
TTCGTGGAGTTCTCGCGGCAGCGGGGGCTGGCGCCTGATGGCCGGTGCAAGGCGTTTTCGGATGCGGCCGATGGGACGGGCTGGGCCGAGGGTGCGGGGATGTTGTTGGTG